>CAVSRH010000029.1:0-123675 GCA_963730235.1 uncultured Actinomycetes bacterium | reverse complement strand
GCACGCTGCGGCTAGGCTCTGGCATGCTTGCGTTCCGGCATCGCCGTCACCCAAGATCCTTTGTAGTTGCTGTTATTCCGCAAGCTACACTCCCTGAAGCGGATCTACAATAGGCCAGCAAACTGTTTAGCAAAGCAGAGCCCGCGGTAAGAACTGCATTGAACGCATAGCCGCAAATTGCAGCCATTGAGCAAAACACCGGCTCGCCCAGCCCGCAAACAAACACCGAATACGCCGCGGGCCATGGCCTCATTCCGCTGCTTGGCCGCCGGTCCTGCCACTCTTATTTCGACATGACAGTCGGGGCGGCCAGCGAGCATGAACATCCATCATCGCCGCGCACAGACATATCATCACCATCTGCCGTCGGGCGGGTCTGCCGGCTGGGTTCGGGTGGTCCGCCCATTGGGGTGGGGGCCGGGGTTCGCCTATGGTGGTCCCGGTGCGGGACGTGCCGTGGTGGGGGGTGGTCTCGTCCGCTGCTGCTCCGGTGCTGCTGGTGGGCGGGTGGACGGTTGCGGCCATGCTGCAGCCGGGCTCTTTCGACCAGGTCAGGCAGACCATCAGCGCCCTTGCCGGGTACGGTGCCGCTGACCGGCAGGTGATGAGCGTGGCATTGCTGAGCGTGGGGGTGTGCCACGTCGTCACGGGGCTGGCGTTGCGGCCGGCGGCCTGGCCCGGGCGGGTTCTGCTGATGGCAGGTGGTGTGGCTACCGTGCTGGTGGCGGCGTTCCCGGTGCGGGCCGGCGCGGGGCGCTCGGTGCCGCATACCGTCGCGGCGGCGGTGGCGTTCATCGCCCTGGCGGCCTGGCCGGCCGTTGGCGGCAGGCGGGGTGCTGGCCTGCCGTGGGGGCTTCGGGCGGGGGTGGCCGCGGGTGCCAGTGCGGCATTGTTTGGCCTGCTCGGGTGGGTTCTACCTGGAGTTGGCCGCGGGGGGCTTGCAGGTGGGCCTGGCAGAGCGGGTGGCCGCGGGAGCGCAGGCGCTATGGCCGCTTGCGGTGGTCATCACGTGCTACTGGAGCCAGTTCGTGGCCCGGAGGCCTGCCGCCAGCCCTGCGATGTAACGCAATCACCGCACGCCACGGCGGCCGGGTTCGGCTGGCGGTCGATCTGGCCGGGGAGTCGCGGCAGTCCAGCCTGCTATCTCCGGGCTACCCCCACGCCCGGATCCGGCGCGGCCGCAGTGTCACGACCACGCGCGACTCACCCGGCTGGTCCATTTCCCGCAGGTCCGACCGGTACTTGGCGCCGAGCTTGTCGGCGAAGGCGTAGTCCGGGTCTGGCTCGATCTCGGCGTCCCCGCGGATCTCCAGATAGCGGTACGGGTTCGCCAGGTCCAGGATGAGCAGGCTGCAGGCGGGCCGGCGCTGCAGGTTCCTGACCTTCTGCCGGGTGGTGTTGAGCGATATGCGCACGGTGCCGTCCTCGGCGATGAACCACACCTCCGACAGCTGCGGCCCGCCGTCACTCCCGAGCGTGGCGAGCGTGGCGACCTGCGCGCCGAGCAGGTCGTAGTGCGAGGCGGGAATCGTGGCCATCGTGCCTCCTGTCGGGCTCTGCCGGTCAGCCGGCCGCAGCGGTCCTTCCTGCGTCAAGCTAGCAGCGCACCGGCGGGTGCCACCGGCCGCCCTGACCGGGCCGGGCCAGGCCAGGCCAGCCGGCGGCGGATCTGGCCTGTCGCGGCCCGCGGCGTTATCCCCACTGGCCGGGCTGGTAGTCACCGGCGGGCTGGCGGGTGATGACGTTGATGCGGTTGTAGGTGTTGATCAGGGCGATGAGGCAGACCAGCGCGGCGAGCTGCTCCTCGTCGTGGTGCTTGGCCGCTGCCGCCCATGCCTCGTCGGTGACCCCGCCTGCCGCGTCGGCGATGCGGGTGCCCTGCTCGGTGAGCTCCAGCGCGGCCCGCTCGGCCTCGGTGAAGACCGTGGCCTCGCGCCACACCGCGACCAGGTTGAGCCGCACCGAGGTCTCCCCGGCGTGCTCGGCGTCCTTGGTGTGCATGTCGGTGCAGGCGGCGCAGCCGTTGATCTGGCTGGCCCGTATCTTCACCAGCTCCTGCGTGGCGGCTGGCAGGGGCGAACCCGTCACGACCCCGCCCGCCGAGTTGATGTACTTGGCGAACTTCGCCGCGATCGTGTTGCCGTAGGGGTTGAGCCTGGCGTCCATGGTGATCTCCTTGCCGATGTGGGTTGCACCCCACTGACACAGGAGCCGCGCACCATGTGACGGGCGGCCGGATGTGATGCGTGTCACCTGCCCGCGGCACCGTCAGGGGGCCGGGTCGCCTGGCTGGTACCCGGCCGTGACCGGCTCCGTCGCGGCGTCCCGCCGGGTGCCGCGGCCGAGGGCGTAGAAGACGACGCCGATCACGACGATCACGGCCAGCGGGACGAGCTGGCTCAGCTCGTAGGCCAGCCGCTGGTGGGAGAAGCTGAGCGCGGCCAGGTCATCGTCCGGGTTGCCGCCGGTGCCGAACCAGCCGACACCGAAGCCCGGCCAGATCAGCGCGACGGTCGCCAGCAGCGCCCAGAACGTGGGCACCACCGAGCACAGCCAGGCGCCCGCCGTTCCCCAGGGAACCCGGTACGGGCGCTCGACCTCGGGGTGTGACCGCCGCAGCTTGATCAGCGCCGGGAAGATGAACAGATAGGAGATCGTCGTGGTGGAGATGGTCAGGCCGAGGACCGCTGAGAAGTACCTGCTGGCGTTGCCACCGGTGATCTTGAACGCGGCCACCATGAGCACCGTCGCCACCAGCCCCGACAGCAGGTTCATCCCGACCGGTGTGCCGAACCGGGCGGAGAACCGGCCGAGGGCCCGCGGGCCGCCGCCGTCGAAGGCCGCGACCGCCTCGTTGCGGTCGGCTCCCATGATCCACGTCGCTCCCGCGCTGGCCAGCGCGAAAACGAACACCACGGCGGTGACCCGGCCGAGCAGCAGCCCGCTGCCGGTGAGTGTGGCGGTGCCGCTGGCGGCGACGTGGCCGCCGTAGACCGTGAAGACCGCCTTGGCCGCATCCAGGAACCCGGTCAGCCCGGTCACCTGGCTGGCGGGCAGCACGAGCACGATGGACAGCACGGGCAGCCCGTAGGCGAGCACCGTGGCCAGGCCCGACCAGGCGATGGAGAACGGCACGTCGCGCCGTGGGTTGACCATCTCCTCGCCCGCGGCCGACGGCACCTCCATGCCGGCGAAGTTGAAGAACAGCACCGGCACCACGGCGATGAACACCGCGTAGCTCGGCGCGAACGCGTGGCCGCCGAGGCCGTGCAGGCCGTGCTTGGCCGCGTACAGGATGACCGAGATCTCGAAGAACGCGAGCACTGCGCCGCGGGCCCAGGCGCCGAGGGTGGGCACCCACTTGCCGTACTGCAGCGACACGATCGCGGTGCCGATCGTGAACCAGATGAAGGCCAGCGCATAGACGTACTGCCAGGCGCCGGTGATCGGGGCGAAGAACTCGCCGAGCGCGGCCAGCGACACGATCGTCAGCGACCCGCCGACCCAGATGGGATTGGACACCCAGTAGATGACGGCGTTGATGGCGGCCAGCGGGCGCCCGAACGCCAGCCGGGTCCACACATACGGCCCGCCTTCCTGCGGGAAGGCCGAGCCGAGCTCGGCGATGGACAGCGAGTACGGCAGGAAGAAGAAGACCGCGAGGAACAGCAGCCAGGTGAATCCCTGCGGGCCGTCGCTCGCCACCGCGCCGATGGTGTCCAGCGTCACCACCGTGCAGATCAGGTAGAACAGCATGTCGAAGCGGCGGAAATGCCTGCGGAGCTTGCTCTTCTCGCGCAGTGCCGTCGCGGTTGTCTGCACAACCAGTTGCGCTGGCAGGGCCTCGGCCACGGGTCACACTCCCTTGTCCGCTCGCATCCAACCAAGGCCGGGGCGTGGCCCGCAACCACGGAGCTAGCCGGTCCCGGGCGGCCCGGTCCGGGCCCGCCCTAGCCGTCAGCCGGCGGGCGGCGGCTGCATGGTGAGGACCGTCCAGGCGCCGACGCAGATGCGGTCGCCGTCGTGGAGCGGCACCCGGACGCCGGCGACGACCTCGCCGCCGTTGACCATCGTGCCGTTCGCGGACCCCGGGTCGAGGACGCTCCAGGTCCCGTCCGGCTCGGCGATCAGGACGGCGTGCAGGTGGGACACCCCGGGATCGGTGGGCGGGCCGGTCAGGTCGATCTCCGGCTCCAGGCCGCGGGACACGCTGCGCCGGCCGATGCGCATCTCCCGGCTGGTGAGCCGGAAGCGGCGCTCGGGGCAGTAGCCGGGGAACTCGATCGACGAGGCGTCCGGGCCTCCCTCGGCGACCACGCTGTCGTAGTAGGCACGGTCGGCGGTCACCACGGCCGTCCACCCGGCCGCGGCACCGGCCGGTACAGCTCCGGCGCCCGCATCGCCTGCCGAGCCCGTTACGACGGCCAGGCCTGGCGTGGCTTCCCCGGCGGAACCTGAGCCGGGGCTGCCCGGCCCGGCCGCGCCGTCACCGGAACCCACGCCGGAGCCGGGGGCGGCCTGGCCGTCCCCCGCCGGGGCGGGCGGGCTCGCGAAGTTGAACCCGCACACCTCGCAGAACTGCCCGGTCCGGGGGGCCCCGCACTGCGGGCAGGGCTCGCCAGGGACCGCCGCCCGGCCGGGACGGGGCCGCCGCGGCGGGCGACGCCGCGGCGGGCTGGGGCTCGGCCGGCGCGGGCCCGCCCATGCGGATCCCGCACACGTCGCAGAAATCGGTGCTGCCGGAATCGTGGCCGCTGGGACAGATCGGCATGCCGCCTCGCTTACTTCTTCGTCCGGACCGTCTTGGTCGACCTGGTGTCCAGCGCCATCTCGTCGGCGTCGTCGACCTTCTTCTTCAGCTGCACCGTGCCCGACGCGGCATCGACCACGTCGACCACCTTGGCGAGCAGCTTGGCCGTGCTCTCGTTGCCGGACTGCTCGGCCAGCGCCACCGCCCGGCCGAGCTTGGCCGTGGCCGTCTTCTCGTCACCCCGCTTGCGCGCCGCCAGGCCCTCCTGGATCGCCTGGGCAAGCTCGGCCTGGCCGGTGTAGTGCGCGACGCTGCCGTTGATCCGGGTGGACAGCGCCTCGTCGTCGGTCCAGATGGCCCGCACCAGGCCCTGGCCGAGCACCTCGGGGCCGGACGGCGTGGCGGCGACCAGGCTCACCCGCGCGGCCAGCATCTCCTGGCCGATCCCGGCCGGGGTGACCTGCACGCAGACGTGATAGTCGCGGCTCTCGCCGCGCCCCAGGCGCCGGTCGGGTAGTCGCCCGCCTGCGGGGCCGGACTGGACGCGCCTGCCGGTCAGGTCCGCCACCGCCGGCGCGACCTGCTTGACGAACCGGAGCGTCGCGTGCTGGGGCGTCCAGACCCGCAGCGACACGTCCGCGACCTGCTTGCCCATGGCGGTCTGCATCATGGCCGCGAAGTCGGCGGCCAGCCCCGCGGGCTCGGGCACGATGTCCACGGTGCCCAGCAGGGCGGAGGAGATCCGGCGCAGTTCGCCGACCTCCCAGTCGGTGCCGACGCCGCGGCAGTCACAGCTGAACACGCCCTCGCACAGGCTGATCGCCTCGCCGAGCTGCGCGGGGGTCTCGTGCTGGTTCTGGCCGTCGGTCAGCAGGATCGCGTGCCGCAGCGCGGCCGGATGGGAGCCGAACATGGAGTGGGCCAGCCGCAGCCACTGGCCGATCGCGGTCCCGCCGCCGGGGCAGCGCGCCGGCCACGGCCTGCTTGGCCAGGGACCTGGTCTGGTCGTCGGCGATGGCCAGGCCGTAGTCGAGCGGGAAGATCGGCTGCGCCTTGTTGGTGCCCGCGATCACGGCGAATGCCACGCCGTCCCGTATCACGTCCACGGCGGCCGCTGTGGCCGCCCGGGCCTGGTCGATCTTGGTCCGTGGTGACCGCATAGACCCGGAGCAGTCGATGATGATGATCTCCGCGCTGCCCTGGCCGTCCACGGGGGCCGCGAGCCCGGTGTCCGGGGAGGTCACCGTGACGATGGCGTTGACGTCCCCGGCGCCTTCGGCGAGGTACTCGTTCTGCGAGATTTCCACGGTGAAGTCAGTGCTCATCGGCGGGCTGCTCCTCGAGTGCGGGTGCCGTGGGCGGATAGGGGGCCAGGACCGCGGTGATGTTGTCCATGCCGCCGGCCTCCAGCGCGAAGCTGACCAGTGCCGCGGCCGTGCCCAGCGGGTCGGTCAGCGCCCGGGGCAGGGCGAGTTCGGCCAGTTCCGCGGCACCGGGCCGGTAGTTCCACAGGCCGTCGGAACACAGCAGCAGCACGCCGGGGCCGGGCGGGGTGAACGTGGCCACGTGCGGATCGGTGCCGGGCCCGTCGGCGCCGATCCAGCCGGTCACCACGTGCGCGCCGGGCAGCGCCATCGCGTCGTCCTCGGACACCAGGCCCGCCGCGACCATCTCGCCGGCCAGCGAGTCGTCGTCGGTCAGCCGCTTGGCGCCGGAACCGGCCGCCAGCCAGTAGGCGCGGCTGTCACCCAGCCAGCACAGCGTCGCGGCCTGGTGTGTCAGCACCGCGGAGACGTACGTGGCCGACGGCGGGTCCCCCGGCCCCGGCTCATCCAGGCCGGCCAGCGCCCGCTGCGCCGCGGCGACCGCGGCCCGGGAGGTTTCGGGCAGGTCCGCGTCCTCCCGCACGCCGGCCAGCAGCACCCGCACCGCCGCCTGGACGGCGGCCAGCGATGCCTCGTCCGGGCGCCGTGAGCTGGACACCCCATCGCAGACCACGGCCACCGCGACCGGGTGGCCGCCTGCCGCGCGGTCGCGAGCGCCATCGCGTCCTCGTTCCGCGGGTGCCGCAGGCCCTTGTCGGTCACCCCGGCCAGCAGCCCGAGGTCCAGCTCGATGTGGTCACGGCCCGCGGGCATCTTGCGCCCGCAGGACTCGCAGTAGCCGTCCGCGCTGATCTGCGCCGAGTGGCAGGCCGGGCACTCGCTGGCCGGCGCGGGCGCGTCGCCGCTGACCACGGCCGGGGCAAGCTCGGTGCGGCAGCCCTCGCAGAAGTTGTCCGTCGCGCTGACCGCCCGCCCACAGTTCGGGCACACGCCGGCCCCCGGGCCTGTGCTCATATCCAGGTCCTCGGGCGGACGCTGTTGGCCGCGTCGACCAGCTCGATCCGGCTGCGCCGGTCGGGCGCCAGCCGGGCCTGGGCCCGGTAGCTGCGCTCCAGGCCGAACCGCAGGCCGCGCTCGGTGAACTCGCAGCCGAGCAGCCGGGCACCGCCCCGCCGGGCAGCGCCGTCCCGGCCTGGGCGCAGCCGAGCGCGGCGCGGAGCACCTCGGCGGTGAGGTACTCCAGCTGAATGGCGTCGAGCTTGAGCCGGTCCACCCGGCGCGCCGGCCTCCCCCAGGTCGTCCGGCGACACCTGGGCCTGGCCGGGGCGCGGCGACACCTGGATGCGCACCGCGGTCACCTGCGCCGCCAGGTGATGGCTGGAGGTGTCCGGCACGGCAGCCAGAGCGGCGATCGCCGCTGCCGGGTCACCGGCCGCCAGCCGGGTCCTGGCCAGCCCGAACACCGCGCTGATATAGCCGCGGTCCACGGTCCAGACCAGCCGGAAGTAGTGGTCGGCGGCCGCCCGGTCGCCGGCCGCCTCGGCGGCGAACCCCAGCGCGAGCTTGGCCGCCAGCTCACCGGGCAGCGCATTGGCGGCCGCGTCGAACGCGGCCAGGGCGCCGGCCGGGTTGCCGCCCGCCAGTTCCCGCAGCCCGTGGTGCCAGGCGATGCGCCAGTCGGCCGGGTCCTCGGCGGCCAGGTCCGCCAGGACGGCGCCGGCGCCGGCCAGGTCGCCGGTGACGATGCGGGACCGGGCCAGCGCCAGGCGGGTCTCCGCGGACCGCGCGACCTCCGGCGGCGTGCCCTGGCCACCGGCGACGGCGGCGGCCAGCACGGGGGTGAGCTGCCCCGGGTCCAGCGTGCTCAGCGTGGCCAGGTACCCGGCCGCCGGGTCGGCGGCGTCCACCTGGGGCACCGGAGCGCGGCGACGATCTCCGCGGCCGGTGGCGGGTGCAGGGCAGCGCCCGGGGCGCCATCCGTCTGGGGGGCCGGCCACCCCGGCCGCCCGCAGTTCGGGACTGAACAGGGCGGAGAACGCCGGCCGTGGCCGGCCGTCCGCGACCGCGAGCACCTCGCGCAGCACCCCGGTGAGCTGCTCGGCCATCTCCCCGGCCGAGGCGAACCGGCGGTCCGGATCCGGGTCGGTGGCGCGCCGCAGCGCGCGGCGGAACGACTCCTGCTGGGCGAGCAGCGGCACCGTCGCCGGGTCCGGCAGGCTGGTGGCATACCTCCCCTGGTAACCGGTGAACTCGAAGGTCATCACGGCCAGGGCACGGCCGACCGTGTACAGGTCGGAGGACACCGAGGGGCCCTGCGCCGCGATCTCCGGCGCCTGGTAGCCGACGGTCCCGTAGATGGCGCTGTCGTCGTCATCGATGCGGCGCACGCCGCCCATGTCGATGATCTTGAGCTGTTCCTCGGTCTGGATGACGTTGTCCGGCTTGAAGTCGCAATACACCAGCCCCCTGCTGTGCAGGTAGCCGAGCGCGGGCAGCACCTCGATCGCGTACGCGAGCGCCACCGGCAGCGGCAGCGACTGGCCGCTCTGGCGGCGCTCCTGCAAGATCTGCCGCAGCGATTTCCCGCCCACATACTCCATAACGATGTAACCGGCGGACTGTCCGCTCTTCCGGTCGGCGTGCTGCACAAAGTTGTAGACACCGACGATGCTGGGGTGCTCGACCTCCGCGAGGAACCGGCGCTCGGCGACGGCCGCCTCCTGGGCCGCCGCGTCGCCGGTGTTGAGCAGGCCCTTGAGGACCACCCAGCGGTTGCCCAGGTTGTGGTCCATGGCCAGGTAGATCCAGCCGAGCCCGCCATGGGCGAGGCAGCCGAGCACCTCGTACTGGCCTGCCACCATCTCGCCGGGCGCCAGCTTCGGCGCAAAGGCGAACGGGGTGCCGCAGTGCGGGCAGAATCCCTCGGCCAGCCCGGGGCGCCCGTCCTTGCCCCGCCCGACCGGCTGGTCGCACGCGCCGCAGAACCGCTTGCCCTCGGCCACCACCGGGTCCGCCAGCACGGCGGACGCCGGATCCCTGGCCGGGACCGGCGGGACCTCCACCAGGCCCGCGCCCAGGTGCCCGCGGGACGACCTGCTGCCGCCCGGCCGGGTCCGGCGGCTGCCGCCGCTGCCGGTGCGGCCGCTGCCGGTGCCCGTGCTGCCCGTGCCGGAGGGCGGGGCGCGGGGGGGAGGACTGGGCCGGGCCGCGCCGATGCCGCGGGCCGGGCCGGATCCGGGGCCAGCCCGCACGTGTCGCAGTACCCCCCGTCGATCGTCCCGCCGCAGCCCGGCCGGGCGCATCTGGGTCCGCCGCCGGTCATGGCCGTCTCCCCCGTCCGCTCAGCGCGAGCACCGCCTGCTGGTAGCCGGTCACCGCGGCCGTCGCCGCCGCCAGGTCACACGGCGCGGTCCAGAGCAGCTCACGGGCGCGGGCGTAGCGCGCATCCAGGTCGGTGTCCTCGGCGCCGCCCAGCCGCGCCGCCCTGGCCTGGTAGGCGTCCAGCAGGCCGCGCAGTTCCGCGCGGCGGTCCAGCAGCGCCCTGGCGTGCCGCTCCACCGCACGGCACTGGCTGACCGCCTCGGCCGCCTGCTTCTCGATCAGGTCAAGCTCCGCGGCGAGCCTGGTCCAGCGCCCGGCCGCCCGGAGTGCCTCGCAGGCGGCGAGCCGCGGCCAGGCCGCCGACCTCCGGTGGCCCCGGCAGGGCCAGGACGGCGATCTTGGCGGCAGCCAGGGCATGCGCGGCCATGGCGTCCTGCCGGGCGGCCGCGGCGGCGGCGACGGCCGCCGCGCAGGCGGCGATCCGTGCGCCGGCGTCGGTGCGCAGCGCCGCGAGCCTGCCGACGGATGCGCCGCGGCCGCGGCACGCTCCCGCAGCCTGCCGATCCGGCCGGTATCCACCTGGCCGCCCAGCCACAGCGCCAGCGGATCGGTGTTCAGCACGCCGCGGAGCTGAGCATGGTCCTCCTCCGCCACGGTGAGCGCCGCTTCGATCGCGTCGCCGTCCAGGCCGCCGAGCTGCTGTCTCGCGGCGGCGAGCTGCTCACCGATCTGCTGCAGCGGGTCTGCCACCTCGTTCCAGACCGCCTCGGCCGCGGTGACCACGGCGGTGACGGCCGCGAAGATACGCCTCATGTCCGTCACCGCCGCGGCCAGGGTCACCTGGGTCTCCCCGGTTCCGGTCAGGTCACCCCGGGCCAGCGCCGGCGATGGGCGGCTGAGCCGCACCGACGCTGCGTAAAGCAGCGAACTGATTTCGGCGAGCTGGCGGTCGGCGGAGCGCCGCAGCCCAGCCATCAGCTCGGCGGCCCTGTCGACCACCGCCGAGTAGGCATCGAAGGTCTGCCACAGGATCGTCAGGTCCGCCGCGGCGGCGTCCCAGCGCTTGCGGGTCCCGCCGGTCAGCGCCGCCCCGGCGAGCAGCCGCTTGCCGAAGCTGTTGTCCAGTTCCAGCAGGTTGGCCTGGATGGTGTCGCGCTCCGCGACCGCGGCCCCGACCGCTGCGGCCGCCTGATCCCGGGTCAGCACCGCGGTCATGGCCATCTCACCGGTACTCCGCGAGCCTGCGGGACAGGCCCCAGGCCGACCCGGCGGCCATCAGCAGCGCGGCGGCGGCGATCACCACATCGAGGCCGGCGAACGCGTCCCGGCCGGCCGTCGCGCCGGTGCGGAAGACCGCGTCGTCGGCGGTGATGGCCTGGGACTCGTCGGCCTCGACCCGGGCGAACCCCGCGGTAGAGGCGGTCGGAGCCGGGCCGATCACCAGCGCGGTCTCGGCCGTGTACCGCGCTTTGCCGTCGAGGGCGTCGGCCTGGCCGATCTCCGTGTACCAGCCCCGCACGTCGCGCGCCGCCGCCGCGGCCCACCGGCCGCCGGCCCCGCTGGACGCGCCGGCCGCGACGGTCAGCAACGTGCCGGCCCCGGCCCCAGCCTGGCGCGGACCGCCTGGGAGTCCTTGACGAACGTGGCGTCCCCGCTGCGCGAGATGAGGTTGAGCACCTCATACCCGCGGGCCTCCTGGGTGTCGATGGCCGCCTGGGCGAGGGCCTCGGCCGGGACGGAGCCATGCCCGGCGGCACGCTGCAGGTCGGTGCGCGCCACCGCGAACGCGGCGATCAGCCACAACACCGACACGGCGAGGGCCACCGACGCGGCCAGCAGGCCCAGGTTGAGCACCCGGTGCGTGCGCCGCGACAGCCACCGCTGCGCCCGGTAGAGGACGAACCCGAGGGCGATCGCGAGGACGAGCACCACCACGATCCACGGCAGCCCGTCCGCCTGCGCGCTCGCCGCGGTCAGCGCGGCGTTCTCCTGCGCGTAGCTGGCCCGCGCGGCCGGGAGCAGCGTGAGCTGCATCTGCTCCGCGGCCACCTGCATGAGCGACCCGGCCGTCAGCCGGTAACCGAGCAGGAACTCGGTTTGCGCCTCCGACACGTACCCGGTGTAGACCGGCAGCCCGGCCGCCACCGCCGCCAGGCTGCGCACGAGCCGCGGGTCCGCGGCCGTCGTGGTGGCCGCCTCCAGGCTGGTCAGGTCGGTCGCGGCCGCGGCGATGTCGGCCGTGTAGCGCTCGCGGGCCGGTGGCCGCACGGTCGGGCCGATCAGGAACGACGTCGTCGCGGTGATGTCGGCGTCGGACAGGGCCTGGTACATCCGCTGCGCGGCCAGGCTGAGCGGCTCGCTGGTGGACACCACGTCCTGCGCCGCCGACGCGTGCTGGAGCACCGTCCAGGTCCCCACGGCCCCGTAGGCCACCGCCGCCGCCAGCAGGCCGATGAGCAGCAGGCGCAGGCTGGCGGGCGCGGACCGGGGCCGGCGCCGGGTGACGGGCGCTGCGCCGCCGCGGCCGGCCGCGGCGGCACGGCGGGCCACGGCCCGGCCGGCGGCCGGCGGCGGGCCCGGTGCGGGGAGGGAACCGGCGCCGGCGCGGAGGTGGTGGTCACGGCTGGCCGATCCTCGCGATCTGCGCGTCCGACAGCGACACGATGGGACCGGGCAGTGGCGCGAACCGCACCGCGTCCAGGTACCGCGGCGCGTTTCCCGCGGTGATGGCCCAGTGCAGGAACGCCTTGATGTCACGTGCCGTGGCCGCGTTGTGCTGACGGGCGCTCACGATGGCGTACTCGTAGTTGACGATCGGGTAGCCCGTCCCGGCCGGCCCGTCGACCATGGAGATCGTCTCGTTCACCGGGGTGGTGGACACGAAGCTGCCCACCGCCGCGCCGATGGTCTGCGCGGTGGGCACCTCGTAGGCGCCCGGGGCGTTCCGCAGCGCCGCGTAGCCGAGCCCGCCGGCCAGCGCCGAGGAGAGGTAGGCGATGCCGACGGGGGCGACGCAGCCCGGCGTTGCCGTGCAGCCGGCCACCATGCCCGTGTTGCCGGTCTCGGCGCGCGCCCCTGGGACCGGCGGCCAGGCCACCGTCGTGCCGTAACCCGTGACCCGGTCCCACGCGGCATCCTGCGTGGACAGGTAGCTGGTGAACAGGAACGTGTCGCCGGCGCTGTCCGCCCGGTGCAGCGGCACGACCCGCAGGTGCGGCAGCCGCACGCGCGGGTTGAGCGCGGCGATCCTCGGGTCGTCCCAGGAGGTGATGGACCCCTGGTACATCTCGGCGAGCACCTTGCCGTTCAGCTTCAGGTGGGTGGCTGGGCGCAGGCCCGGAATGTTGTAGTTGACCTGCTGCGCGGAGATGGCCAGCGGGATGTTGAGCATCGCCGGGTTGGTGACCAGGTCACCGCTGGACAGGAAGGCGTCGGAGGCGCCGATGTCGACGGTCCCCGCGGAGGCCTCGGCGATCCCCTTGCCGGAGCCCGTGGCGGCCGTCGTGATGGACACGTTGGCATGCTGCTGGTGATAGGCGGCCGCCCAGCGGTGCAGCAGCGGGAACAGCAGCGTGCTGCCCGTTTCCGCGAGGGCCTGGGGACCGGGCGCCGGGGCGGCCGGAATGCCGCCGCCGGGAGCGGCCTGGGCGGCGGCCGGTGCGAACGGCCCGGCTGCTGCGCTGCAGGCGGTGACAAGGGCGAGCGGGGCGATGGCGGCCACGGCGGCCAGCACGCGGTATCTCAGCGCCACCAGCCGATGCTCCTATCCGGGCTTTGAGGCATAACCGGGCCCGTCATCTGGTGCTCACCGGGCACGCGGCTCCGCCGTACCGCGCCGTGCCCACGCCACCGCGCCCACCCCCGGTACGGCTCGGCGAACGGGCCCTGACGGGACCACCGAGCCAATCTATGCATAGACAGCGATAGTGAACGATAGTTAACGTCAACGGTAATTTCGTGTGATTGCCATGTGGCTAGTGGGGAAACGCCACGCTCGGCCCCGCCGGCGGCCGGGAGGCCGGCCAGCCGGTGAACGTGCCGGCGGCACGGGCGCTGATCCGGGCCGGCGACCGCCTGCTCGGCCAGGCCGCCCTCCTGGGCACCTGACCGCTGCCCCGGGGCCCGCGCCCGTTATGATCATGGCGTTTTGGTCACCAGAGCAGCCAAAACGCCATGATCATCCCGGTTGTGGCGTGCGCTCGGGGGCAGAGCGGCTTGTGGGGCTGGAGAGCATGGCCGGGGTCGCGGCCGGGCGTGCGCTACGACACGTTACTCTCGGGTAGGGGCCGCGCCGGGCCGGCGCGGCCGAGCACTGGCCCGCAGGGAGGCCGGATGGGCGCCTACCAGACCGTGCTGGTCGGCACGGACGGATCAGACTCCTCGTTGCGCGCGGTGGACCGGGCCGCGGAGATCGCCCGGGACGCCGCGGCAAGGCTCGTCATCGTGTGCGCGTACGAGCCAGCCACGCCGCGCGAGGTGGCGGCGGCCGGGGACGTGCTCGGGGACGAGGCCTTCTCGGTGGTCGGCTCGGCCCCCGCGGAGGAGACCCTGCGCACCGCGGCGGAGCGGGCCGCAGCCCGCGGCGCGGGCAAGATCGAACGCGTCGCGGTGCCGGGCGAGCCGGTGAAGTCGCTGATCAGCGTGCTGGAAGAGCACCGGGCCGACCTGCTGGTGGTCGGCAACCGCGGGCTGAACACGCTCGCCGGGCGGCTGCTCGGGTCGGTGCCAGCGGCGGTGACCCGCCGGTCACCGTGCGACGTGCTGATCGTGCACACGGTCGGCTAGCCCGCCCGGGCCGGGGACACCGATGGACACCGAGATCGCCGCCGGGCGGATCGAGGAGACGCTGCTCGGCGGGCCGCGCCGGTACAACCGGGTGCAGGTCAGCGAGGCCACCGGGGTGGACAGGGACCGGGCGCAGCGGCTCTGGACGGCCATGGGCTTCGCCGAGGTTGGCGACGACGAGGCCGTGTTCACCGACGGTGACATCGAGGCGCTGCGGACCTGGGCCGCACTGGTGGCCAGCGGCACGATGGCGGCTGAGGACGAGGTGCCGCATGCGCGGGTGATGGGGCAGACGCTCTCCCGGCTGGCCGAGTGGCAGGCCAGGGAGGTCATGGCCCGCGCCGATGCGCTGGCCCCGGGCGGGGCGGGCCGGGCGGCCGCCGCCGGCATGGCCGACACGCTGCTGCCCGTGATCGAGCACCTGCAGTCCTATGTGTGGCGGCGGCATCTCGCCGCGGCGTACGAGCGCATCCTGCTGGCGCCGCCGGGTGAGCTGTCCGCGGCGACCATGACGGTCGGGTTCGCCGACATCGTCGGGTACACCAGGACGTCAAGGCACGCGGCCATCGAGGAGCTGGCCGCCCTGCTCGAAACGTTCGAGGAGGACACCTCCGAGGCCGTGGTCGCCAACCACGGGCGGGTGGTGAAGATGGTCGGGGACGAAGTGCTGTTCGTCACAGACAGCCCGGCCGACGCTGCCGAGATCGCACTGCGGCTGACCAGCCCCGGCCGGCCGGGGCAGGGCCTGCCCGCACTGCGTGTCGGCATGGCGGCGGGCCGGGTACTGACCAGGTTCGGCGACGTGTACGGGCCCGTGGTGAACCTGGCGGCCCGGCTGACCTCGCTGGCCAGGCCGGGCAGCGCACTGGTGGACGCGGAACTCGCCAGCGCGCTGCGCGCGGCGGGGGGCTACCGGCTCCAGGCCAGGCGGCCCGCGGCCGTACGGGGCTATCACCACCTGCGGTCCTGGGCGCTGCGGCCGCGGGGATAACGCCTCAAGCCTTCGCCCGGGCCCCGCCACGGCCCAGTCATCGGCGCCAGATGCGCGCCGCCCGGCGGCTATGTTGGCTGGTTGTGATGGCACTGAAGGAGATCAGCCACTGGGCGCGCGGCAGCGGGCTCGAGATCGTGCTGCTGGTGGTCGGGACGATCCTGCTGACCCGGCTGGTGTCGTGGCTCGGCGAAAGGATCACCAAGCGGATCGACGCCAACGCCCGCGAGACCGACGCCCTGGTCCGCTCCGAGGCGGCGAAACACCGGCACGCGCTGGCCCAGGTGATCACCTGGGCGACTCTGGTGGTCATCTACTGCGCCACCGGGATCGCGGTCGCCGAGCGCCTCGGCGTCCCGCTGACGAGCCTGGTCGCCCCGGCCGCCGTGGCGGCCGTGGCGCTCGGCTTCGGCGCGCAGCGCGTCGTGCAGGACATCCTGGCCGGGTTCTTCATCATCACCGAGCGCCAGTACGGGTTCGGCGACCTGGTACGGCTGGCCGTGCCGAGCGTGTCGAACGCGGCGATGGGGACGGTGGAGGACGTCACGCTGCGGGTCACCACGGTGCGGACCGCCGACGGCGAGGTGGTCATCACGCCCAACGGCCAGATCGGCCAGGTGACCAACCTGTCCCGTGGCTGGGCCCGCGCCGTGCTCGACGTGCCCGTGCCCGCCACCGTGGACGTCAACCGGGTCAGCGACCTGCTCCGGCAGATCGGCGAAGATGCCTACGCCGACCCGGAGCTGAGCCAGCTGCTGCTCGACCCGCCGGCCGTGATGGGCGTGCAAAGCATCGACATGACCCAGTTCCAGGTCCGCGTGGTCGCCCGGACCCTGCCCGGCAAGCAGTTCGACGTCGGCCGGGCGCTGCGCGCCAGGATCGCGACGGCCCTGCTGCGTGAGGGCATCAACCTGCCGCCCACGCTGGAGGGCGCCGACCCCAACGGAGACGGCTGATGCGGCGGATACGGACCTCCACGTGGGTGCTGCTGGCCATCTTCCTCGGCGTGCTTGTGCTCTACCTGATGGTCAAGCCGCCCTCGCCCACTGACAGCCCGGCAGCCGCGCCGCAGAGCAGTTCG
Organism: uncultured Actinomycetes bacterium; assembly: GCA_963730235.1. Taxonomy (GTDB): domain Bacteria; phylum Actinomycetota; class Actinomycetes; order Streptosporangiales; family Streptosporangiaceae; genus DASXKD01. The sequence continues at coordinate 107,422 of CAVSRH010000029.1, read as the reverse complement.
CCGGCGCGGCCCCTCACCGACGCCGAGTCCTGCCCCGCGGCGGACCCCGCACCCCTCGCCGTCCCCGACCGTGGCCGCGACACCGCACCGCACCGCGACACCGCACCGCACTGCGACACCACAGCCGACCATCGGGGCCACGTCGGCGCCACCGAGCAGCCCGGCGGCTACCCCGTCGGCGACCGCGTCGGCAAGTCCGTGACCGTGACGGTCAGCGGCGCCGGTCAGCCACCGAGCACTGCCTCGGCACCGCGATGCGGACCTGCCAGCGGGCCGGGCCGCGCTCGGTGTACGCGGTCCCGCCCAGGATCGAGGCCAGCTCCGCAAGCTCCCCGGTGTCCGCTGCCCAGTCGCGCACGTCCCCGGGCTGGGTGAGGGTCAGCACGATCTCTGCCTCGTCCTCGCCGGCCTGCACGCAGATGTCCGCCTGGCTGAGCGGCCCGTCGCTGGTCATCAGGAACAGGGCCAGCTCGACGACGTCGGCGATGAGCGGGGCCTCGGCGCGCAGCGCGGCACAGGTCTGCCGGATGTCCACGGTGACCGAGGACAGCGGCAGCCACGAGGTCCGCTGCCGGATCGTCTCCGGCAGCGAGGCACCCGGCGGCAGGAACGGCCAGTCACCATCGGTCAGATAGCGCAGCGACCGGCCCGCCGCGTCGATCTGCTGCTGAAGGTCGTCCTGGATCCGGGCCACGCCGCCCTGCTCCGCGCGGCCGCTCAGCGCAATGACCAGGGCCGCGGCGGCGAGTTCCTGGATGGGGCCGTCGTGGACGAAGTCCGCCACGGTGGCGCGCTCGCTCGACCGGAGCCCGCGGATCATGCCCAGCAGCCGCCAGGCGGGGGGCATCCGGCTGGCCTGGCCGCCCGGCCGGGCGGCGGCCGGCGTGGCCGGCTGCGGCACGGTTGGCTGAGCTGCGGTTGGCGGCGCTGCGGTTGGCTGCGCTGCGGTTGGCGGCGCTGCGGTCGGCTGCGCTGCGGTCGGCGGCGCTGCGGTCGGCGGCGGCATGGCCGGCCGGGCCGGCGCCGAGCCGTTCCCGGCGACCGCGGCCGGCGGCCGGGTGGCGGCGGAATCGGGCTGGTGCAGTGCGCGCACGGCATCGAGCAGGTCGGACGGCCGGAACGGCTTCGCAAGGATGGCGACGCCATGCGGCACGACACCGGAACTGCCGCCGGTGATGACCAGGCACCGCCCGGCCGCGGCCGGATCCTGTGCCACCAGCGTGTCGATGAGATCGGTGCCCATATCCGCGCCGAGGTGGGCATCCACCAGGACCAGGTCATACCCCGCTGGATCCAGGGCGGTCGCCTGGGCGAGGGAGGCCGCGTCGTCGACCTGGTATCCATGCCCGGCCAGCGCCCGGCGGATCAGCACCCGGACCTCGTCGGTGTCGTCCACGACGAGGACCCGCGGGCCACCCGGGCTGGCGGTCACCTGGCCGTTCGCCGGCTCAGCCATCTGTGACCCGGTCGCCGATCCGGGCGGCCAGCGCCGCCACCTGGGACCGCCGGCTCATGCCGAGCTTGGTGAGCAGCGAGGACACGTAGTTCTTGACGGTCTTCTCGGACAGGAACATGCGCTCGGCGATCTCCCGGTTGGTCAGTCCCTCCCCGATCAGCTCCAGTACCCGTTTCTCCTGGCCGGACAGCGCCGCCAGCGGGTCGGTGGTCTCCGCCTTCTCGCGCAGCAGCGCCATCACCCGGTGCGCGGCCTCGGGACCGAGCGCGGACCGGCCCTCGGCCACCGCCCGCACCGCCTCCACCACGTCCGTGCCCATGGACTGCTTCATCGAGTAGCCCGCCGCGCCGGCCATGATCGCCGCCAGGAGGGCCCGGTCGTCGCCATAGCCGGTGAGCATCAGGCAGGCCGTTCCCGGGCTGGCCGACCGGATCTCCCGGCACACCTCCACGCCATCGCCATCGGGCAGCCGCACGTCCAGCACGGCCACGTCGACCTTCAGCACCGGCACCCGGCTCACCGCCGACTCCGCGGTCGCCGCCTCACCCACCACCTCCATGTCCGGCTCGGCGTCCAGCAGGTCCTTCAGGCCCAGCCGGACCACCTCGTGATCATCGAGCACGAAGACTCTGATGTTCTTCCGCGCGTCACCCGCCTGCGCCCCGGCGATGCCGTGCATCTACACCCCCCTAGCGGCCAGCCCTTCGCTCGTGCCCGCCGCACGCCCGCCTGGCAGGCCCAGCTTGCCGAGCAGGGACAGCACCTCACCCTTCGCCGTGTCCACGGGCTCGTTCAGCCGCTGAGCGATCTGCCGGTCGGTGAGCCCGTCCCCGATCATTTCCAGCACCTGCCGGTCCCGCCCGGACAGCCCCGGGCCCGCCGCCAGTTCGTCGCGCAGCACGTGCATCGCTATCTGTGCCGCGCGCGGATCCAGGGCGGATCTGCCCGCCGCCACGGCGCGGACCGCCGTCACCAGCCTGTCGGCGATGTTCTCCTTGCTCACGTATCCGGCCGCGCCGGCCATGATCGCCCCGACCAGCGCCTCGTCGCCGGAGTACCCGGTGAGCATGAGGCATGCCGTATCCGGCACCGCCGACCGGATCTCCCGGCAGATCGTCACGCCGTCGCCGTCGGGAAGCTGCACATCCAGCACGGCCACATCCGGCTGGACCGACTCGACCATGGCGAGCGCCGACGCTGCGTTCGCGGCCTCGCCCACCACCTCGATGTCCGGCTCCCGGGCAAACCGGTCCCTCAGGGCCTGACGGATCAAGGCCTGATCATCGACGAGACAGACACGGATCTGATCTCTTTCGGTGCCGTTCGTCACGCTCCACCCCCCCTTGCGCAGTGCGGCACGTGGCCCTCTCGCCCTGCAACGTTCGTGGTTCAGCACATATAGTAATTAGCACATTACTCTAGGTAACACGAACCGGGCACGCGGGAGGTAGCGTGGCACAACCCGTGGACCGGACATTCACCGATCTGCTGGAGGCGGTGCCGGACGCCATGGTCTGCGTGGATAACCAGGGCCGGATCGTGGCGGTCAATGCCCAGGCAGAGAAGCTGTTCGACTACCCGCGCACCGACCTGGCCGGCCAGCCGATCGAGATCCTGGTCCCGCAAGTGACCCAGGGCCCGCATGACCGGCACCGCGACAGGTACCTGGCCCAGCCGCGGTCCCGGCCGATGGGCGTGGGCCTGGACCTGGCCGGCCGCCGCCGCGACGGCAGCACCTTCCCGGCCGAGATCTCGCTGTCCACCATCCACACCAGCGAGGGCGTCCTCGTCGCCGCGGCCGTCCGCGACCTCACCGAACGCCGGCACGCTTTCGAGACCGCCTGCCGACTGGCGGCCATCGTCCAGTCCTCCCCCGTGGCGATCATCGGGAACAGCACCGAGCACATCATCACGAGCTGGAACCCCGCGGCGGAGCGGCTCTACGGGTACCGGGCCAGCGAGATGATCGGCCGGCACGTCGACGTGCTCATTCCCGCCGAGGACCGGCAGCGGGAACATGAGACCTTCGCCAGCGTGGCGCGCGGCGTCCGGATCGAGGCGCATCAGGCGCAGCGGCTGCGCAAGGACGGAATCCAGGATGACCGTCTCGCTCACCCTGACCCCGATCACCGACAGCACCGGCAAGATCACCGGCATCTCGACGGTGGCCAGGACCCCTGACCCGCCAGGCTGACGATCCCCGGTTCACCGGGGAGAGGCACCCCAGGGCGGCCCTGGCGCCCGGCGCCCGGGGCCGGGGAGCCTCGCGGGGCCCGCCTCGGCATCCCGATCGGTCATCACATATAGTAGTTTGCCTGTAGCAATACGTTATGGAACCGGGGAGGAAGCCGGGCAACGCCGCAGCTTCGCGGCACCCGGGGGGTGGCGGGCGCCAGATGAACGAGCCAGTGACCAAGCAGGCCGGAGCAGACCCGGCGCGGATTCGCGTATTCCTCCTCGATGATCATGAGGTGGTCCGGCGCGGGCTCAAGGGCCTGCTGGAAGCCGAGGCGGACATCGACGTGGTCGGCGAGGCCGGCACGTCGGAGTCGGCCATGGGCCGGATCAAGGCCCTCCAGCCGGACGTGGCCCTGCTCGACATCAGGCTGCCCGACGGCGATGGCGTGTCGCTGTGCCGTGAGATCCGTTCCGCGCTCCCGGGCATCGCCTGCCTGATGCTCACCGCGTACAGCGACGACCAGGCGCTCATGGGCGCCATCATGGCGGGCGCGGCGGGTTACGTGATGAAACAGACCTCCGGCCCGGAGCTGGTCGGGGCCGTGCGCACCGTGGCCGCGGGCCAGTCCACGCTCGACGCCCACACCGCGCAGCGGGTGATGGAGCGCCTCCGCGAGCGGACCTCCGGCGTGGATCCCGTCGCCGCGCTCTCCGGGCAGGAGAAGCGGGTGCTCGACCTCATCAGCGAGGGCATGACAAACCGGGAGATCGCCGAGCAGATGTTCCTGTCCGAGAAGACGGCCAAGAACTACGTGTCCTCCCTGCTGTCCAAGCTGGGCATGCAGCGGCGCTCCCAGGCCGCGGCGTTCGCCGCCCGGCTGGCCGGCGCCGCGGGAGAGTAACCACCGCGACATCCCGCAGCCCGGCCCGTGGCACCGGCCGCGCGGCCGCCAGGCCCGGCAGCCCGCCGCGCGCCGGGCCGGTGCGCCCCGGATACGTTGTCATGAAAAACCTTGAGAATTAAATTCTTCAACTATGAATTCGGCTAATTTCGATTGTTAAATCAACGGCACGGCGAAAGAGGCAAACCGCCACATCATCCGGCACCTCGCACCTGCTGTACGGTAATCTGCGTTCTTCGGCCGATCCTTGAGTGACATCACCAAGGGTTTCCTGTACTCTTTCCGCGTGTTCCCGGGGTTAGCGGTACCTAAACCGGCCCGGCCAGAGCACCCTTTCGATATACCGCAGGTGCCGTGAGCGAGCACGCCGGGCACCTGTCAAGTCAGGCTGATTCCCGCCGGAATCCGCTGCCCTCGGCGTGGCCTCGCCAGGCAGTACGGGTGCCGGTTCCGCCGGCCGGTGAGCAACGCGCACGTCACGACAGACACTGGAGGTAGTACCGCATGGGGGAAGACGAGGAGCCAGCGCCACGGCGGGAGGAGCCCGGGCCCGGGGCCCACGGCGCCGCTCACCCGCCGGGCCCGGCCAGGGGCAGGCCGCCCCTGCCGACCGGCGTCGGGTACGACACCACCCGGGGCCGCCAAGCCGGCTTCTTCATCACGCCGGACACCGCGCCACCCGGGCTGAGCGTGGCCCGGCCGCGCTGGGTGGCACCGGTGTTCCTGGCCTTGTTCGCCGCGTGCGCGGCGGCCCTGGAGCGATGGTTCGTGCCGTTGACCCACGTGTACGGCCAGCTGCTGCGGGCCATCGCGCACGTTCCGCCGGGGACATTCGGCAAGCAGACCTCGGTGGCCGTTCGGCCACTCGTGCTGCTGCTGGCCCTGCTATTCGCCCTGCTCGCCGCGGGCACGGTGGGACGGCGGATCCGGCTGCTCGTGATGACCGTGCTGGCATTCGCCGTGCTCGTCACGCTGACCGACCTGGCCATGACGCGCTGGTCCCTGTCCGGTGGGCCGGGCCCGTTCGGGGCGATGGGCAACACGATCGCCGGGCTTGACGGCATCATGGCGCTGGCCGTCGGGGTCTTCACCAGCGCGGCACTGCCGCCCGGCGTGGTGGTGCGGGCGGAGCGCAAGCGGCCGCACCGGGACATCGCGCTGCTGGGCACGGTGGTGGGCGTGGCGATCGCCGCGGTCCTGCTGATCAAAAGGCACTGGGGCGACCTCCTGGTGCTGATGTCCAAGGCGCCATTGCTCGGCGGCGCCGCATCCGCGCTCGTGGTCTTCTTCGGGCTGTTCCCCGGAATGCTGTATGCCCTGAACATCACCCGGCGCTGCACCCGGCGTGGCAAGCACACCATGCTGTTCCCGGTGGGCATCGTCGTTCCCGCGAGGAACGAGGAAGGGCTCATCGGGGATTGCATCCGGGCCATTGACGAGGCGGTCGCCGACTATCCCGAGGCATGCACGGTCTATGTGGTGGAAAACGGGTCCACCGACCATACCCTGGAGGAGGCACGGGCCGCGATAGGCGAAGCCAGGCACGTTCGCGGCGTTCTCCTCCAGTGCGAGTCCAAGGGAAAGGCGTACGCGCTCAACTACGGGCTGCGGCACATTACCGAGGAGATCGTCCTTCGCATTGACGCGGACACCCTGGTGACACAATCCGTGCTTTTCGGCCTGATCCGGCATTTCGGCGACCCCTCGGTCGGCGGCGCCAGCGGGATGCCGCTGCCCCGGATCCAGGAGAGCTGGATCTGCCGGATGCGCGCGCTGGAGGTCTACTACCAGGTCGGGTTCAAGCGAGCCGGGTACAACGCGGTCGACGCGATCGGCGTGCTCCCCGGCGCCCTCGTCGCTTACCGCCGCGACCTGCTGGTCAAGCTCAACGGCTTCGCCGAGGGAGTGAACGGCGAGGACGCCGACATGACCGTCCGGGTCGGCCGCCTCGGGTACCGCATCGTCTCCGATTCCTCGGTCCGCGCCTTCACGGAGATGCCGACCACGTTCGCCTACCTCCGCGAGCAGCGCATGCGGTGGGCCCGCGGCACCTATCACATGCTCGCGAGGAACAAGTCGGGCATCGTCATGATGCAGGGCCTGCGCTGCGTCTGGATGCTTCCGTGGGCCGGCTTCGTCATGTTCCGCCGGCTCATGATGCTGCCCTTCGCGGCGGCGGGCCTGTTCCTGGTGCTGCTCAGCCACTCCTCGGTGCCGCTGCAGGAGATCTCGGCCGGCGGCGCCATCTTCCTCGGGGTACAGCTCATCCAGATGGCTGTCTGCATGGCGCTGCTGGGAGACACCCGGCTCATCGCCTCGATTCCCAGCTATCTCGTCTTCCGGCTCATCGTCTCCTTCTACGCGCTGGAGACGCTGCTCACCCTGGCCTTCACCCAGACGCCAGCCGGCCGTCGCCGTCACGCAAGCGGCTCGCCGGAATCGCCAGAGACAGGACCGCACGCCTCATCCAGGGCCTGACGTCAAAGCGCCTCGGCGACGCGACCTGACACCAGTCGATAGGAAAGGAACGGGGGATGAAGATTCTGATCCTGGGCGGCGACGGTTACCTAGGCTGGCCGACCGCCATGTACCTGTCCAATCGTGGCCACGATGTGCACGTCGTGGACAACTACCTGCGCCGCAAGGTTCACGGGGAGGCCGGCAGCGGGTCGCTGACGGTCATCGCCCCTGATCTCGCCACCCGGGTGGGCACGTGGCGGGAGGTCACCGGCAAGGCCATCACCGTGACCGAGGGCGACCTGACCGAATGGTCGGTGGTGGAGCACGTGTTCCGGGAGTTCACGCCGGACGCGATCGTCCACTACGGGGAGATCCCGGCTGCCCCCTACTCCATGAAGGACCGCCGCCGGTGCGTGCTGACCCAGTACAACAACGTCATCAACACGCTGAACGTGCTCTGGGCCATGCAGGAGCTCGCGCCGGACGCGCACCTGGTCAAGCTCGGGACAATGGGCGAGTACGGCACCCCCAACATCGACATCGAGGAGGGCTGGCTGGAGATCGACCACAACGGGCGGCACGACCGGCTGCCCTTCCCCAAGCTGCCGGCCTCCTTCTACCACTGCTCCAAGGTGCACGACTCGACCAACATCGAGTTCGCCTGCCGCGTCTGGGGGATCCGCGCCACCGACCTGAACCAGGGCGTCGTCTACGGCATCGAAACCGGGGAGACCAGGCTGGACCCACGGCTGGCGACCCGGTTCGACTACGACGAGATCTGGGGCACCGCGCTGAACCGGTTCTGCGTCCAGGCGGTCATCGGGCACCCGCTCACCCCCTACGGCTCGGGCGAGCAGTGCCGCGGGTTCCTGAACATCCTGGACACGCTGCGGTGCGTGGAACTGGCCTGCCTCAACCCCGCCGGCCGGGGCGAGTTCCGCGTGTTCAACCAGTTCACCGAGCAATTCACGATCAACCAGCTCGCCGATCTGGTGCAGCGGGCGGGCAAGGAGTGCGGCATCGACGTCGCGATCAACCCGGTCGCCAACCCGAGGGTCGAGAAGGAAGGGCACTACTACAACGCCACCCACACCAGGCTGCTGGACCTGGGCCTGGAGCCGCATCTGCTGTCGGAGACCCTGGTCGAGCACATGTTCGACGTGATCGGCACCAACCGCGACCGGGTCCGTGCCGAGCACATCATGCCCAAGGTCACCTGGCGCGGTGGCCGCGGCGGCGGCCTGCCCGAGAGGCGGGCGGACCCGGTGAACGAGCTGGTCGGGGACTGAGAAGCAGCGGCAATCGGGGGGAGTGACAGATGAGCGCGCAACGCGGGGCACGGGCCAGCATCAGCAGGTCTGTGCTGCACGGACTTATTGGCTGGGGATGCCTGCTGGGCATAGCGGCGGCCGTCGTGGTCACCCGGCTGCACGCAGCCGAGGCCAACCGTGCCCCGCTGCCCATGGTGACGGCGTCACTCTCCGCCGCGCAGCACCACGAATGGGCGTCGTTCCCGGACTACCACCGGGTGGTCCCGGTGCTCATGTACCACAGCATCGGTGGCAAGGCGAGCTACCTGACGGTGACCAGGAAGCTGTTCGCGGAACAGATGCGCGCCCTGAAGGTGGCCGGCTTCCACACCCTGACCATCGAGCAGTACGAGCATTTCGTGAAGCACGGGTACCGCGGCCTGCCGTCGCGCCCGATCCTGCTCACCTTCGACGACGGCCGGGAGGATGCCTACCGGGCCGCGAACGACCTGCTCCAGGCGTACGGGTTCCATGTGACCGAGCTGGTGGTACCCGCCTGGGTGACCGGGCACCCGCACTTCAGCCTGTCCTGGTCACAGCTCCAGCAGATGGCGCACACCAGTACCTGGGACGTCCAGCTGCACTTCGGCTATGGCCGGGAGCAGATCCGCTGGAACGAGGATGGCGACACCGGGGCCGCCTTCGCCTACCAGCAGTACTTCCCCGGCCAGCACGGCAACCCCGGCCATGAGGAGACCTTCGCCCAGTACCGGAAGCGGATCGCCAGCAACATGGACTGGGGCGAGCGCCAGCTTGAGGAAAACGTGCCCGGCTACAAGCCGTGGTCCATGGCGATCCCGGAGTCGGACTACGGGCAGGCGGGCACCAACGACAAGCGGATCCCGCCCTTCGTGCTGGGCTGGCTCGACCGCCACTTCCCCGTCGTCTTCGGCGGCGACTACCTGGACAAGGCGGTGGGGCGCCAGTTCCAGATCCCCGGGCGGTACTCACCGAAGCTGTCCTACCGGATGTCGATCGGGCCGGAGGACTCCCTCGCCGTGCTGCACTGCCGCCTGATGGACTACCTGCATCATGTGAAAATCTGGCGGGAGTACGCGTGCCAGCGGCTCGCCGGCATCGCGCCGTCCGTGCTGGCCGCGACGCGTGCGCCGATCCACCCGCGCACGGCCGTCAGCGACGGGCCGCCGCCGCCGAACCCCGCCCACCGCGTGGCCGCGCAGATCAGCGCGCGCGACATCCGGGGACCGCGCGTCGTGATCGGCTCGCGGCCGGGCTGGCGGGTGGCTATCCGCGCAACCCCGGCACCGTCCGCAGGAAGGCCACCGCGGCACGGGTAGACCACCGCGTCATGTTGAGCTGAAAACCCTGCACGAACGGCCGCAGCGCCGCCGCGGCCCGGGCGAGCTGCCAGCCGCTGGCCCACCTGCCGCCCGGCTGCGTGCTCAGGGTGGCGATGAGGACCACCGACGGGTTGGCGGCCCTGGCCTGCCGCGCGCAGGCGGCGGCGAAGCCGCGCAGTTCCGTGCTGCTCAGCTCCACCGGAGCGGTCTGCAGCTCGAAGATCTGGGACAGCCGGGCACCCTCGCCGGCCAGGCCGCAGCGCACGAACGCGGCATCGAGGTCCTCCCCGTCCCGCTGCCGGCACGAGCCCGCCCCGGCGAGCAGGTCCCGGCCCGGCATCAGGATCGTCGCGTAGCCGTGCCGCTGCGCCGCCGCGGCAAACAGCCGCATGTAGCGCTGCGGATCGATCCGCTCCGCGAGCGGGGTGGCGCGCCACAGCTCTGGGTCGTAGGCGACGGCCCGCACCCCGGCGGGCACGGCGTGCCGCTGCAGCTCGCCGGCGAAGTCGGCGTAGCTGGTGAAGAACGCGGTCCCGATCGCCGCCTGCGTGGTGGCTAATGCCGGGTTCAGCACGATCGTGGTCTGGCGGGCCAGCAGCTCAGCGGCGAGCGCCGGCGCGGCCAGCTGGATGTCGCGCAGGTGCTGCCCGGAGATGACCAGGTACGGCCCGTGAGCGGGCGGTGCGAACCGCAGCATGGTGGCCAGGGCGGGCGGCCCCGAGCCTAGCCAGCCGGGCGAGCGGGGCAGGTGGCCGCCGGCCCCCACCGTCATGGCGATCAGCAACAGCATCACCGGCACGGAGAAGACCGGGCCCAGGCGGCGCGTGATGCCGGGCAGGGAACGTGCCGTGAGTCGGCGCATCAGCAGAGTCCTCGGCTGGGGGAGACGGGTTCGGGGGCAGGCGCCGCGCATCGCCGCGAGCCGTCCGGGCCGGCACGGCTCAGGCTCGTGCCAGCGGGGTGAAACCGGACTTTCCGCTTTATGTCGTATTACAGGGGGATTGGCGGGCCGTTTGCTTTCCGGGGCCAGTTTACCTGCCCCGCGGGGGCCGTTCGGCCCTATTGGCATGAGGACTTTCAGCCCCCGCCGAATTGCCCAGGTAATCCCGGGATCCCGGGCCAGAAGTACCGGGGCGAGTTACCGGGGCAATACGAGCCACATTCCTCTGGGGCGGCCCGCAGATTTTTCACAGAATGGTCATGACATTAAAAAAGCTGACGAAGCCCACGGAGATATGCCATGACCGCAACCGCCGCCCGCCTGGTCATCCGCCGCCGACGGTCTCTGCTGGGAACTCTCGGTTCGGTCGTGATCGCCACCACCGCCGCGTTCGCCGCCATCGCCGGCGGCGGGATGACGGCGGCCTCGGCCGCCACACACGACTGGATCGCCACCGGCTGGAACATTCATCTCGCCGACCAGCTGGATCCCGCCACCGCTCGGCACTTCTTCAACACCTCCAGCTCATTCGGCACCGGCCCCGTCGCGGCAAAGAACCCGGTCACCAACGGCTTCGCCGCCAATGCCGTGCTGGTCTTCGACTCCTACGCTCAGTTCGCCTCGGACATCCAGAGCGGCGCGATCGGCCCCGACTACAAGTGGGTCCTCTACGACCCGGAGGAATGGTCGCAGACCCCGGTCGCCGAGCAGCTCAACCCCGTCAAGTACCTGACCCAGTTCGGCCAGCTCGCCCACGCCCACGGATACAAGGTCATCGAGGCCCCCGGCCGCGACCTCGGCAACGTGGCCAAGTCCGGCTCGGCCTGCCCGGAACTGCCCGGCGAGAACCTGGACCGCTGGTACATCCACTGCGACATCGCCGGTGCGGCCGCCGCCGCGTCCGACGTGTACGTGCTCCAGGACCAGGTGAACACCACCAACGTGACCGAGTACGACGCACTGTTCGCAAGTGCACGCCGCCAGGCACTGGCCGCCAACCCGCAGGCCGTCGTGGACTCCGAACTGTCCACCAACTACGGCACCGCGCAGCAGATGGCCACCGCCGCCAAGTCGATCAACGCCGATGGCTTCTACGTCTCGATCACCCACCCGTCCATCGGCCAGGCCGTCCAGTTCTTCCGGCTGATGCGGGCGGCCGGCTACTGACGGCCACGATCCCCCTGGGTCGCGCCCGACCGGGGGAGCGCCCCCCGCCCTGCCGGTCAGCAGGGCGGGGGGCGCTTTGGTTATTCGGGCCTGGGGTTATCCCAGGGCCTCGGCATAGTGGCGTAGTGTCCGTTTCGGTCATGCCGGGCTGGGAGCGGGCCGAGGGCCGGCTGGTGGCTCAGGTGGTGGTTGAGGACATGAATGTCTTCTTCTTTCGCGGTGAATAGCGCAGGCAGGCGTGCTCGTTGCTGGTGGGCTCGCCGCGTGGCTGGGTCGGCCCGTACGGCGGCGTCGATCCGCTCGTAGGCTGGGCGGTCGTCGTACTCCCAAATCGCCACGACGCGGTTGTCGTCGGTCTGCCAGCGCCCTGTCAGCCTGGCGCCGTGGCGGAGCTGGACTGGCAGCAGGTAGTCGCGGAAGAACTCGTGGAATGCCGCCAGGTTCTCTGGCACGGCCCGGTAGATGCGCATGCGGTAGAGCACGGGACTGTCCTATCGCATGCCTGGGGCGGTTTTCTGCGGGCGGCCCGGAGGGCGGGGTCAGTGGGTGAGCCCGAGGGTGACCAGGGTGCGGGTGGCGTCGCGGGGTGACGGGTGGCGGCTGCGATGTTGCGGTGACCGGGCGAGGTCGGCCGGGGTGGCCTGGGTGGATGACGTGATGCCCGTTCCGGTGTTTGGCGGGCCGGGCATCACGTCATCAAACGGGCATCACGCCACCATGCCGTGGCCCTGGGGGTTATCCGGGCCGGGGCCTATTCGGACCGGTGGTTATTCGGACCGGGGCTGATCGGGCCGGACCTCCTCGGGCCGGGGCACCTCGGCCATGGCTTCCTCCGGCTGGTGCCCCGCCTGCCGGGCCTGGTTGCCGTCGGCGGTCATGGCGATGGCAGGCGGGGGCGCGGTGAGCAAGGTGTCCACGGTGTGCAGGAAGTCCCGGACGCTGATGGGCTTGGCCAGGTAGGCGGCGGCCCCCACCGCCAGGAGGTGCTGCATCCGCTCGCTGGCCGCTTCCGCGCTGATGATGACCACGGGCGTGGCGCTGGTAGCCGGGTCAGCCTTGAGGCGGCGCAGCAGTTCCTCGCCGGGGATGTCGGGCAGGTTCAGGTCGAGAAGTATCAGGTGCGGGCGGTATTCGGCGGCGAGGTCGAGGGCGGCACCGCCGAGCATGGCCGGCACCAGCGAGGTGGACGGCCGCTGCTTGAGGATGTGCTCCACCAGCAGGAGGGTCTCCAGCATGTCCTCGACATACAGGATGGTCTTGGGAGCGGTGTAGGCACGAACCTCGACCACCGGGTCAGCGGCATCCGCGGCATCGGCGGTGGCAGCGGGCTGGGCGATCGGCAGCTCCACCCAGAAGATGCTGCCCTCGCCGGGAGCACTGGTGGCGCCGATGGTGCCGCCCATGGCCTCGATGAGCTGCCTGGACAGGGTGAGACCGAGGCCGGCGCCCTCGATGCCGGCCTGGGCCGCGTCGAGGCGCTGGAACGGGGTGAAGAGCTGGCCGATGTCGTAGTCCGCGATGCCGCGGCCGGTGTCGCGGATGGCGATCCGCAGCCGCTCGCCCGGCTGTGGGTCGATGGCGACCGTGACCCGGCCCGCGGGATGGTTGTACTTGACCGCGTTGGACAGCAGGTTCAGCAGCACCTGGCGCAGCCGCCGCGGATCGGCGAAGACGTGCTGCGCACCCGCCGGCGACGGATCCAGGTGCACGCCGTGTGAGGCGGCCAGCGGGCGGATGAGGTCAAGGGCGTCGGTAATGACGCTGCCCGCCGGTACCGGTTCGATGGACACCGACAGCTTCTGCATCTCGGCCCTGGAGATGTCGGCGATGTCGTCGATGAGGGACGCCAGGTGGCGGGCCGCCTTGACCATCATCGACGCCCACTCCCGGTGCTCGGCCGTCAGGTCGCCGAGGCAGAGCAGCTCGCCGAAGCCGAGGACGGTGTTGATCGGGGTGCGCAGCTCGTGGCTGACCCGGGACACGTACTCCGTCTTGGCGTCGTGCGCCGCCTGCCGCGCCTGCTGGGCCTGCTCCAGTTCGCCCCGCTGGCCGGTGACGTCCTCCAGCGCGTGGATGATGTAGCGGAGCGTCCCGGCCGGATCGAGAACCGGGATGTTGGCGGGCCTGAAGTAGCAGGCCTCGTAGGTGCCGTTGCCAACATCGGGCGGCGGCAGGAAGCACTTCTGGATCTCCATGATGTCCGGGACCCGGCGCCGGCGGACCTGGTCCAGGGATTCGCGCAGGCCGGGCAGCGCGCCGGGGCGCGGGCTGCCCTGGTCCTCGGGCAGCGCCTCCCAGATATCCCGGCCGGCCAGTCCCGCCGGGGCTGCCCCGGTGATGGAGGCATAGGCCGCGCTGGCCGCGACGACCCTCAGCTCGGGGTCCAGCACCAGGTAGGCGCCCGGCAGCGCGGCGAACAGCAGGCCGAAGTCCACCGCCATGCCCGGCCGGCCCGCGTCCGGGACGGCCATCGCTTGCCCCATCCCTGCCTGGTGGGCAGCGGACCACTGCTGCGCCCCGGCGCTGGTGGCATCCGCCGGCGCGGCCGGCGCTGGGCCCAGGGGGCAGCCATCGGTGACGTCGGCATCTCCGCCTCGGCCCGGGCGGCATCCGCCCGTGACGCCGGTGCTTCGGTACCGGCCCCGGCGGCGTCCATCCGTGGCGCCGGCACCTCCGCTCCGGCCATCGGCGCCGGCTGATGGGCGGCGGCCGCCGGCTCCCCGGCAGCGGCCGCCGGGCCGGGGCCTGGCTGGCCGCCCGGCAGGTGCGCGGCCACCACTTCGCGCAGTTCGCCCAGGCTGTACGGCTTGCCCAGCACCGCCACACAGCCGGCGGCGAGCGCGTCGCTGCCATGCTCGGCCGGTGCCCCGGTGAGCGCGATCACCGCCACCGCCGGCCCGCGCCGGTCGCGCAGTTCGGCGGCCAGCGGCAGGCCGCTGCCGTCGGGCAGCCGCATGTCCAGCAGGACCAGGTCAATGTGACGCTCGGCGAGCACCGTGCGCGCCTGCGCCAGCGTGCCTGCCACGGTCACGTGCGCGTCCCGCAGATGCGGCTGGTCGGACCTGGCCAGGATCGCCGGTACCAGCGCCTGATTGAGGTCATCGTCTTCCACGAGCAAAATCTCCGCACCAGGCACTGGCCCACCCCCGCCATTGGTTCACTTTTAGTATTTACTCATATACCCAACGTAATCAGCAAAACCCAGTGGCCGGGGCGGTGGATCACCCCTGGCCGAGCACGACGTGCAGCTTGGCGAGCAGGGAGGTTTCGGAGAACGGTTTCTCGATCAGATGGACACCGGGTTCCAGGACTCCCTGGACGCCGAGCAGGCCGTGGGTATAACCGGACATATAGAGCACCCGGACCTCGGGCCGCAGCCTGTGGACGCGCTCGGCCACCTCCTTGCCCTGCATTCCGGGCATCACCACGTCGGTGAGCAGCACGTCCAGGCGCTGCGTGCCCGCGGTCGCCAGGTTGATCGCCTGATAGCCGTTGGACGCCACCAGCACCTCGTAGCCGTTGCGGGCGAGAATCCGCCGGGTCACCTCGCGCAGGGCCGCCTCGTCCTCCACGACAAGCACGACCTCGCCGCGGCCGCGCACCGGCCGGGGCGGTGGCTGGCCAGCCGCGGACGGAGCCAGGTCGGTGACCGGGAGCAGCAGGCCGACGGTCGTGCCGAGGCCAGGCTCGGAATAGATCCGGGCATTCCCCCCGGCCTGGGTGATGATCCCGTACACGGTCGCCAGCCCGAGGCCGGATTCCTCGCCCTTGGGCTTGGTGCTGTAGAACGGCTCGAACGCCCGGTCCACCACCTCGGCGGACATCCCGGTGCCGGTGTCGCTCACCTTCACCGTGACATAACAGCCGGCGGCCAGGCCCGGCTGGCCGGCCGTATAGACCTGGTCCACCTCGGTGTTCGCGGTCTCGATGGTCAGCTTTCCCCCGCCGGGCATGGCATCGCGGGCGTTGACGGCGAGGTTGACCAGCACCTGCTCGATCTGCCCGGGGTCCGCGAGCACCGGGCGCAGGTCACCGGCCAGCACGGTCATCAGTTCGACGTGCTCGCCAAGGGTCCGCCGGAGCAGTTGCTCGACGCTCGCCACCGTCTCGTTCAGATCCAGGACACGCGGCTGGACCACCTCCCGCCGCGCGAACGACAGCAACTGGTGGGTCAGCCCGGCGGCGCGGTCGGCGGCCCGCATCACCTGCTCGATGTCCGCCCGGATGGCTTCCCACGCCTCGCCCGGGCAGTGCCGCTCCGCCTCCTCGGCCACAAACGCCGCATAACTGGAGATGACGCCGAGCAGGTTGTTGAAGTCATGCGCGACCCCGCCCGCGAGCTGGCCCAGGCTCTCCAGCCGCTGCGACTGCTGCAGCTGGCGTTCCATCCGGTCACGCTCGGCCTCGGCCCGCAGCCGCTCCTGCTCGGCCTGACCGGCCAGCCGCTCGGTCGCGTCCCGTACGGCCGCCGTGATCAGGATGCCTTCCTCGGCGTCGATGGCCGACAGGGAGATCTCCGCCGGGAACGTGCTGCCGTCACGGCGCCGCGCGGCGAGTTCCACACCGGCCCCCATGGGCCGGGGCCTGGGATCGGCGACATACCCGGCCCGGTGGCCCGGATGCATGCCCCGCATGATCTCGGGCACCAGGATCTCCACCGGCTGCCCGATCAGATCGTCCTTGCGGTACCCGAACAGGCGCTCGGCCTGCGCGTTGACCAGTGCGATCCGGCCGTCACCCTCGACGCAGATCATCGCGTCCGGCGCCGCTTCCAGCAGTCCAACGAACCGGCGGTCGGTCAGTTCCCGCATCGCCCGCACCCCCGCGGAGCTGACATCGAGGGCATCGCGTACCGGACGCCCATTTTCATGTAACATACAGTAAGTATTAAATCACTCTGAGTTACACCTCCTGACTGGGAGGATGTGTGAGATCTCGCATGTCACGCCCGGCGGCGACGGCGGCCCGCCCCGCCCGCCTGCCGCAGTGGTGGCTGGACCGGTCGGTGCGGGCCAAGGGCATGATCGCGGTCGCGTTCCCGCTGATCGCCCTGATCGGCGTGACGGTGGCCAGCCTGGTACTGCAGTACAACGAGCAGCAGGAGCGCACGGTGGCGCTGGCCGCCTCACGGCTCAGCTCGGCGGCCGGCCAGACCCTCGCCGACGCGGTCAATGCGGAAACGAGCATCCGGGGCTACGCGGCGACCGGGAAGGCGACCTTCCTCACCCCCTACAACGTCGCCCGGATGGCCATCCCCAGGGACCTGGCCACGCTGCACTCCGATGCCGCCACCGAGAAGGACATCGGCCAGGAGCGGGCGGCGGCGGCCACCACGGCCTCGGTGATGGCGGAACTGGCGCGGATGCGCGCCGAGATCCACGCGGGCACCGCGGGCCGCGCACTGACCCCGGCGCTGGAGTTCGGCAAGGTGACGATGGACCGGCTCCGCCGCCAGATGGCCAGCCTTGCGCAGAAACCGGCGGAGATCGTCATTACCAGGCGAGCCGCCATTAACCGGATGGAATCGGACATCGACAGGCTCAGCTACGCCGGCCTGGCCGTGGGCCTGCTCGCCGGGCTGATCGGTGTCGCGCTGTTCACCGCGGGCATCTCCCGGCGGGTCGCCGCGGCCGCCAGGAACGCCGACCGGCTGGGCGAGGGGCAGCCGCTCGACCCGGTGCCCGCTGCCCGGGACGAAATCGGCCGGCTGGCCACCGCCCTGGTCCGGGCGCAGAACCTGCTGGACACCCGGACCGGCGAGCTGACCAGCGCGAGGGACGAAGCGCTGCAGGCGACCAAGGCCAAGAACAGCTTCCTGTCGGCCACCAGCCATGAGCTGCGCACCCCGCTGAACGCCGTGCTCGGCTTCACCCAGCTGCTGCAGTTGTCCGACCTCGGCGACGAGGACCGGGACGGCGTGGAGCGCATCCTGGCCGCCGGGCGGCACCTGCTTTCGCTGATCAACGAGCTGATCGACATCGCCAGGATCGAGTCGGGCGAGTTCAGCCTGTCGGTGGAACCGGTGTTGGTGCCACTGCTGGTCGAGGAGGCCTGCCAGCTCATGGAGCCGCTCGCGGCCGAGCGCTCGATCACCCTCACGCACGGCTGCTCGCACCCGGAACTCGCGGTCCAGGCGGACCGGCAGCGGATGAGCCAGATCCTGGTGAACCTGCTCTCCAACGCGATCAAGTACAACCGCCACGGCGGGCGGGTCACGATCGGCTGCCAGGCGCAGGGCAGCGAGCAGGTCACGATGGTGGTCACCGACACGGGGACGGGCCTGTTGGAAGCCGACATGCAGCGCATCTTCGTCCCGTTCGACCGGCTTGGCGCGGAGCAGACCGGGATCGAGGGGACCGGGATCGGCCTGCCGCTGGCCCGGGCCTTCGCCCAGGCGATGGATGGCGAGCTCACCGCGTCCAGCACGCCGGGCGAGGGCACGTCGTTCACCGTCATCGTGCCGCGCGCGGCGGACATGGCGCGGGTGCCGAAGGACGACAGCCCGGCGCTGGCCGGCCTGGACGCACCGCCCAAGCCGGCCGGGGCGCGGGCCCGCATCCTGTACATCGAGGACAACCCGGCGAACGTCGAGGTGGTCTCCCGGTTCCTGAGATCCCGGCCGGACGTCCAGTTGCATTCGGTCATGTCCGGGCAGGCCGGCCTGGATATGGCCCGGCGCGAGATTCCCGATCTCATCCTGCTCGACCTGCATCTGCCCGACCTGCCGGGCGGTGAGGTGCTGAAGCGGCTGAAGGCCGACCCAGCCACCGCGGGCATCCCGGTCGCGGTCCTGTCCGCCGAGGCGGCGCCGTCGGTGATACGCGCCATGCGGGACCGCGGTGTCGCGGGCTACCTGACCAAGCCGCTCAACCTCACCGAACTCGGCAAGCTCGTGGACTGCCTCACGGCCAGGCGCGGCCAGCGGGCGGCCCCGGCGCCGCGGACGACGCCGGCGCGATAACGCCCCTCCCGGCCGCCGCGGTCCGGCGGCCCCGGCGCCGGACGGCGCCATCCCCGGCTCCCCGGCCCGGCCATGGGGCCCGCCACCCTTCATCGCTCCGGGTCCGGGTCCTTCGGCCGGGCCTTTCGCACCGGGCCGAATTACCCCCGCGATCCGGGCGGCCATACCTAATCGGGCCGGGCCGAATACCCCGCCAGGACGGGCCGCATTCCTCTGGGGAAGCACCGGCGAATTTTTGCACAGTGGTCATGACACTAAACATCCTCAAAGCCAATTCCCTAAGAGGTCGTCATGTCCGCTACCGCAAAACGCCCGGCCGGCCCGGCCGGCAAGCTCGTCGCCAAGTTCACCGCCGTGGCCACCGCCGCGCTCGCCGTGGCCGCCGCCGCCGCGACGTTCGGTGCGGCGCCCGCCTCGGCCGGCGTGCACAACTGGGTGATGACCGGCTGGAACATCCACCTGACCGACCAACTGGACCCGGCCACCGCCAGCCACTTCTTCAACACCAGCACTTCTTATGGCACCGGCCCCAACTCCACCCTCGACCCCGTCAACGACGGGTTCAGCGCCAGCGCCGCGATGGTTTATACCTCCTATGCCCAGTTCGCCGCCGACCTCCAGAACGGGGCGCTCAGCCCGAGCTACAAATGGGTGATGTACGACCCGGAGATGTGGTCACAGACTCCGGTCAACGAGCAGCAGAACCCGGCGCTGTACATGAAGCTGTTCGGCCAGCTGGCCCACGCCAACGGGTACGACGTCATCGAGGCGCCCGCCCGTGACCTTGCCCAGGTGCCCGGCTCCGCCTGCCCGGAGCTGCCGGGCGAGAACCTTGACCACTGGTTCGTCCGCTGCAACGTCGCCGGCGCGGCCGCCGCCTACTCCGACGTCTTCGTGCTCCAGGACCAGGTGAACACCACCAACCTGGCCGAGTTCGACTCCTTCTTCAGCGCCACGCACAGCCAGGCGCTGGCCGCCAACCCGCAGATCCAGATGGACGCCGAGGTCTCCACCAACTACGGCACCGCCGGCCAGATGGCCGCCGCCGCCCAGTCCGTCAGCGCGGACGGTTACTACATCAACGCGACCACGCCCACCATTGCCCAGGCCGACCAGTTCCTCCAGGACATGCAGGCCGCAGGCTACTGACCCGCAGACCCGCCACGTCCCCCGGGCCGGTGGTCACTGACCACCGGCCCGGGCACCTTCGCTGCCCCCGGGCAAGCGCGGCATAATCGCGCCCGGCCCCGTGGTTAGCAGGTGCTGATGACCGGTCGGAGAGAACGGGTGGTGTCATGCCGAAGGCGGTGCGATTCGAGGAGTACGGCGGCGTCGATGTCCTCAACGTGGTCGAGGTGCCGATGCCGGAGCCGGGACCGGGCCAGGTGCTGGTCCGGGTGAAGGCCGCCGGCATCAATCCGGGCGAGGCGAAGATCCGCGAGGGCCTGCTGCACGCCCGGTGGCCCGCGACGTTCCCGTCCGGGCAGGGCAGCGACCTGGCCGGGATCGTGGCGCGGCCCGGCCCGGGCGTGACCGGGTTCGCCGAGGGTGACGAGGTCATCGGGTTCACCGACGACCGGGCCAGCCAGGCCGAGTACGTCCTGGTCGATGCCGGGCACCTGACCGCCAGGCTGGCGGGCGTGCCGTGGGAGGTCGCGGGCGCGCTGTTCGTCGCCGGGGCCACGGCGCATGCCGCCGTGGCGGCCGTGGCGCCGGCCGCGGGCGACACGGTCGTCGTGTCCGGTGCGGCGGGCGGCGTCGGCTCGATCACGGTCCAGCTTGCCCGGCGGGCGGGCGCCACCGTGATCGGCCTGGCCAGCCCCGCCAACCACGGCTGGCTGACCGGGCACGGGGTGATTCCGGTCAGCTACGGCGACGGCGCCGCGGACCGGATCCGGCAGGCCGCGGCGAAGGCCGACGCGTTCATCGACACGTTCGGCGCGGACTATGTGGAACTCGCGCTGAGCCTCGGTGTCGAGCCGTCCCGCATCGACACGATCGTCCGTTTCGACGCGGTGCAGCAGTACGGGGTCAAGGCCAAGGGCAACGCGGCGGGGGCGAGCGCCGCGGTGCTCGCCGAACTGGCCGGGCTGATCGACGCGGGCGAGCTGGAGGTCCCGGTGGCCGCGACCTTCCCGCTCGCCCAGGTGCGGGACGCCTACCGGCTGCTCGCGGGGGGCCACGTCCGGGGCAAGATCGTCCTGCTGACCTGACGCCGGGAAACGTTCACGGCTGGACTTCCCGCGCGCTCCGGCGCGCCGGGAAGATCAGCCGCCGATGACCGCCCGGGGCTCCGGGAGCCGCGGCTAGGCTTGCGCCTCGTGGTCACGACACCGGACATTCCCGGGCATAAGGTCGGGGGGTCCTCGGCAGGGGCGGCTACGCCACCGTCTACCGGGCCTGGCAGCTCGCGGTCGGCCGGGAAGTAGCCGTCAAGGTCGACAACCGGATGCTGCTCAGCGACCGCGACCGGCGCCGGTTCGTCCGCGAGGTGACCGCGGCGGGCCGGCTGTCCGGGCACCCGCACGTGATCGACGTGTACGACGCCGGGACCCTCGGCGACGGGCGCCCGTACCTGGTGATGGAACTGTGCCCGGCCGGCTCGCTGAACGACGCGCTGCGCAGGCACGGCCCGATGAGCCCGGGGCAGGTCCGCGACATCGGCATCAAGATCGCTGACGCGCTCGCCGCCGCGCATGCGGCGGGCATCCTGCACCGCGACATCAAGCCGGCGAACATCCTGGTCAACCGGTACGGCATGGTCGGGCTCTCCGACTTCGGGCTGGCCTCGATCGTGGCGGCCAGCGGGGACCAGACGGCCTCCCGTGAGGCACTCACCCCCGCCTACGCGTCGCCGGAGACCTTCCACGGCGCCGAGCCGGCTCCCGCCGGGGATCTGTACTCCCTCACGGCCACCCTGTACGCCCTGCTCGCGGGGCGCCCGCCGCGCTTCCCCGCCGACGGGCGCTCACCCAGTCCCGCGATGATCTTGGCGCTCCACGACCGGCCGGTGGACGATGTCCCCGGCGCGCCGGCGGGCCTGATGACGCTGCTGCGCCAGGGCCTGGCCGCCGACCCGGCGGTGCGGCCGCGCAGCGCGGTGGCACTGCGGGACGCGCTGGCCCGGCTGGACGGGCGGCCGGAGCGTCCCGCGGCGGCGCCCCCGGCCGGGCACGGTCCGCGCAATCACGCCGGGCGCGATCCGCGCGGTCACGCCGGGCACCCGGGGCCGGGCGGCGGCCGGCGCGCGGTGCGGCTGATCGCGCTCGGCGCGGCCGTCATCGTCCTCGCGGGCGCGGCCGCGCTGCTCGGCGCGCGCCTCCTGGGTCATGGCGCCGGGACGCCCGCCGCCCCGGGCCACCGTGCCAAGACCGGCGTGACGGCGGCCGGCTCTCCCGGCGTGTTCGGGATCCCGACGGTGACCGCGGGCTGCCCGGCCGCGTCGGTCCGGGCAGCCGGGGCACGCTGCCCGAGCCGCCCGGAATGCTGGGCTGGCATGGTGGAGATCTCCGCGGCGGTCACCGACCGGAGCCTGCCCTGCGCCCGGCCGCACTACTGGGAGACGTTCGCGATCGCGATCCTGCCGGCCGACGCCCGCACGTTCGACCAGCCGACGCTGGAGAAGAACCCGGCGGTCAGCGCGGTGTGCTCGGTGCGGGTCCTGCTCGCCTCGCGGCGCGGCCGGGCCGCGGGTATTCCGTTGAGCGCGTGGCGGGTCGACGTGCTGCCGCCGAGCGAGGCTGCCTTCTACAGCGGGGCACGCGCCTACCGCTGCGTCGCCAACGTCCTCGGCCGGCAGCCGCGCACGTCCCTGATCCGCCGCTGAAGGTACCGCTCAGCCGCCCGGCCGCGGCCGGCCCGGGTCAGATCTCCCTGGCCCGCAGCCGGAGCACGGCGACCGCCAGCGCCGCCCCGCCGGCCGCGACCGCCACCACGAAGGCCGGCAGGTAGTGCGACAGGTGCTGCGTTCCGCTGATCAGGGCGGCCGGGGCGTCCGTCAGGCCGCCGGGCAGCCAGTCGCGGACGGGGTGGTAGAAGCCCGCGACCGGGAGCACGAACAGCACCGCGAGCGCGATGCCGACGGCCGCCAGCGTGCTGCGGACGATGCTCGCCGCGAAGGCGGTCACGGCGACGGCGTACCCCAGGTAGACGGCACCGCACAGCATCCCGGCGAGCATCCGGCCGGCCGCGGGCGCGCCGATCAGCAGATCCGTCTCATACCACGCGGCGAGCGTGCCAAGAATGTAGGCGAAGGCGGCGGCCACCGCGTTCACGGTGTACCGCGGCATGACGAGCTGCCAGAGCCCGGTGATCCTGGTGCGCAGGAATATCGCCAGGCCGTGATGCGCGTCGAAGGTGAAGGCACCGGCGGCGACGACCACTACCACGATCACCCCGGTGCCGGCCAGTTCGTCGAAGTACCCGCTGACGCCGGCCGCCGGGGTGGCCGGCGGGAACGCGATGCGGACGCCGTTGCCGACATGGCGGAAAAGCTGGCTCTGGTATCTGGTGAGCACCGGTTCGAGCAGCCCGAAGAAGACGAAGACCGCGGCCAGGGTGAGGGCGCGCGGGGTCCGCCGGAGCCGGAGCCACTCCAGGCGCCACAGGTTCATCCGGAGCCGGGTCAGCCGTGCCGTCGTGCTGGCCATCTCACTCCCCCGAACCGGCGCCGGTCAGGGCCAGGAACGCGGATTCCAGATCGGCGGCCACCGGCTCGCAGGAAACCTGGCGCGCGCCGCAGCCGGCGAGCACCGCGGGGATGCCCCGCTCGCCCGCCTCGATGCTGGTGGCGTCGACCCTGAGGGTGTCGGCGCCGACCGGCTCGGCCCGGGTCGCCCACGGCTCCCCGGCCAGCGCGGCGGCCACCGGGCGCAGCGTCGCCGGCGATGCGGACCAGCCAGCTCGGCTCCAGGTAGGTGTCGATGAGGTCCTTGGTGGCGCCCTGGTAGAGCAGCCGGCCGCCGCGCAGGATGCCCACCTGGTCGGCGATCCGCTGCACGTCGGACAGGATGTGGCTGGAGAAGATCACGGTCCGGTGCCCGCGCATCGCGGCGACCAGGCTGAGCATTTCCGCGCGCCCGGCCGGGTCCAGCGCCGAGGTCGGCTCGTCGAGTATCAGCAACTCGGGCTCGCCGACCAGGGCACAGGCCAGCCCCAGCCGCTGGACCATACCGCGGGAAAATCCACCAACCCGCCGGCCGGCCGCGTCGGCGAGGCCCGCGGCCGCCAGCGCCGCGGCCACCGCCTGGCTGCCCGCGCCGGGCGCGACGAGCGATCTGGCCAGGTCCGTCACCTCGCGCGGCGGTCAGCCAGCCGTCGAACTCGGGCACGTCAGGGCAGACCGCGACCTGGCTGCGCGCGATGCGCAGGCTGATCGTGCCGCGGTCGGGCCGCCGGGTCGCCGACAGCAGCGACAGCAATGTCGTCTTGCCCGCACCGTTCGGCCCGACGAGCCCGTAGATCGAACCGCGCGGCACCACCAGGTCGACGTCGAACAGCCCGGCCCCGCCGTAATCCCTGGTGAGCCCGCTCGTGGTCACGACCGGGTGGGCGCTGGCGGCGAGCCCCACGCCAGGCGCACCGGGGGTCACCGGCGGGGGCCCCGCCACGGGCGGGCGAGGGTCCACCGGCGGGCGAGGCGCCACCGGAGCCCGCTGCGCCGCCGCCACCTGACCGTCATGGCCCCGGTCACGCCCGGCGAACAGGTAGATCAGCGCACCGAACGGAGCGCTGATGAACAGGATGACGAGCGCCCAGACCCACTTGGGCACGTTGCGCACGGACTTGGCCCGGGCCAGGTCGATCAGGCAGTAGGCGTCGAGTGCGACGATCAGCACGAGCAGCGGCACCAGCGCGAGCAGCAGGCCGGCCGGCGGTTTGCCGGCGGCACCAGCCGCGGCCGCTAGCAGGTTGTTCGGCATGGACGGCACCTCTGCACGGCTCGCTTGCCACCAGGAACACGTCAGCTCGGCTGCGGCATCAGGTCCCGCCGCCGCTCTCAGATATGAGAACGTTAGCAGCATTGAGACCAACCGGCCAGCGGCCAGGCCCGCCAGCCCCGCACCCGGCCGGTGCCGCGGGGCAGGGCATAATCGCGGCGCCGCCACTGTTGGCTGAAACGTCCCAGTCCCGCCTACCCCAAGGGGCAATTCCCGTGACCGTGCATGACATCGCCGTCAAAACCCTCAGCGGCCAGGACGCGTCCCTGGGCGATCTGGCCGGCAACACCCTGCTCGTGGTGAACGTCGCGTCGAAGTGCGGCCTGACCCCGCAGTACGCCGGGCTGCAGCGGCTGCACGACCAGTTCAGCGAGCGCGGGTTCGCGGTCGTCGGCTTCCCCTGCAACCAGTTCGGCGGCCAGGAGCCCGGCACCCCGGAAGAGATCGGTGAGTTCTGCTCGGTCAACTACGGGGTCAGCTTCCCGATATTCGAGAAGATCGACGTCAACGGCCCAGGCCGGACCCGATCTACACCGAACTGACCGCGGTGCCCGACGAGGCCGGCGAGGCCGGCGACATCCAGTGGAACTTCGAGAAGTTCCTGGTCGGCCCGGACGGGACGGTCCTCGCCCGGTTCCGCCCGCTGACGGAGCCCGAGGACCCGGCACTCGTCTCCGCCATCGAGGCCAACCTTCCCGGCTGAGCAGACCGGGACGATGGCCGGCGTAGCGGCCCGGATCAGGCCGGCGGCCGCAGCCGACGCGGGCGCTGTCGCCGGCCTCGCCGGGGAACTGGCCCAGTCGTTCGACTTCTCCCGGGCAAGCTTCGACGCGCACTACCCGGCCCTGCTCGCGGCCGGGCACGCCTGCCTGCTCGTCGCGGACACCGGGGCGGACTGCGCCGGGTACCTGCTCGGCTTCGAGCACCTGACCTTCTACGCGAACGGCCGGGTGGCCTGGATGGAGGAGGTCTTCGTCCGGAGCGCCCTGCGCGGGCACGGCATCGGCCGGGCCCTGGTGAGCGCCTTCGAAGACTGGGCGCAGCGGCGCGGCTGCACCCTCGCCGCGCTCGCGACCCGGCGGGCGGCGCCCTTCTACCGCGCGCTGGGATACCAGGAGTCGGCCGCCTACCTGCGCAAGCTCCTGGCCGGGCCGGGCTGAGGTCGCGCGGTCACTCCGCCGCGCGCAGCACCTTGCGGGGGTGTGAGCCGTCGACGTAACCCACGAACGGCGGGTAGATGTTGTAGCCCAGCAGTTCCTGGAGCCGTTCCGGCAGCTCCCGGACGATGTCGCGGGGCACGGCGAGGCAGTGGTTCTCCTGCGGGCGCAGCCAGGCGGCCGCGTACTCCAGGATCACCCCGAGCCGCGGCGCGGCGGTCTGGTTCGCCCCGCCGCCGTGCCAGAGGCTGCCGAGGTAGAACATGGCCGATCCCGGTGACATCGCCGCGGCCAGGACCGGATCCCCGGGGCCAGGCTGGCGCCCCGGCTCCCACCGGTGGCTGCCCGGCACGTACCTGGTGGCGCCGTTCTCCTCGGTGAACTCATCGAGCGGCCACATCGTGTTGACCACGACGGGCGGGTGCGGCTCCGGCAGCGGGTAGATCGCGTCGTCCCGGTGCAGCATCTGCGCGCTCTCCCCGGGCCCGATGCGGATGCCCACCGGGGCGCTGAGCTGGTAGTGCCCCAGCACCTGGTCGAGCACCGCGAGCAGCAGCGGGTGCACGGCCAGCCGGTCGAACGTCCGGGTCTTGGCGAACAGGGCATACACCCGCTGGGTGTCGAAGCCCTCGAACTCGTTGCGGCCCGTCGGGGTCGCGGCCAGGATCCGGCCCAGGTCGGCCCGTGCGGCCGCGACGTCCCGGTCGCTCATCAGCCCGGTGACGATCACGTAGCCGTCGCTGGTCAGCCGCTGCGCCACGTCCTGGCCGGTGCACGTCGCGCCTGGCAAGGTCGCCATCGAGCGAAGCGTAGACCACCCGCGCCCGCGCGCAAATAGGCTGCCGTGTCCGCCGGACCTGACTTTCGCTGCGATACGGCGCCCCGGGGCAATCCGGTCCATGGTGCGGAGTGGCACCCCCCTGCCGCCGGCGGGCCGGGGTAGCTTCCGAAGGTGCCCGGCCGCAGAGGAGGTCCCCGTGCACAGCAGGCAGTACGGCCAGGACGTGCTCGCGGCGGGCAGGCAGCGCCGGGGCCGGGAACCGCCGCGGGTGCCCGCGGAGCACGGCCTGGTCGTCGAGGACGCCGCCGGCCTGTTCTGCGGGGCCGTGGTGCTGTGCGAGAAGGACGCGGTCACCCTGGAGGACCGGCACGGCAACCGGCGGGTGTTCCCGCTCGGCCAGGCCGCGTTCCTGCTGGAAGGTGAGCCGGTCACGCTGGTCAGGCCCGCCGGTGGCGGCGCGCCCGCCGCGGGGCACACAGCTTCGGGGCGCACTGTTTCGGGGGGCACCGCTTCGGGGCGCACCGCTTCTGGCTCGGTCGCCGCCCCGCCCGGCCGGGCCAAGGTGGCCAGGGCGAGCCGGATCTATGTCGAGGGCCGCCACGACGCGGAACTGGTGGAGAAGATCTGGGGCGACGACCTGCGCGACGCCGGCGTGGTGGTGGAGTACCTCGGCGGCATCGACGACCTGCCCGCGATCGTGGCGCAGTTCCGTCCCGAGCCCACCCGCAGGCTCGGCGTCCTGGTGGACCACCTGGTGGGCGGGTCGAAGGAGAGCAGGCTCGCCGCCGCCGCGGCGTCCCCGGACGTGCTCGTCGTCGGCCATCCCTTCATCGACGTGTGGGCGGCGGTCAAGCCGGCCGTGCTCGGCATCGCCGGCTGGCCGCGGATCCCCGCGGGCACCCCGTGGAAGGAAGGCGTGCTGGCGGCGCTCGGCTGGCCGCCGGACACCGCCGCGGCATGGCAGCGGATCCTCCGCGCGGTGACCAGCTTCGCCGACCTCGAACCGGTGTTCCTGCGCCAGGTCGAGGAACTGATCGACTTCGTCACCGCGCCGGGCAGCCACTGACCCAGCCAGCAGGGGGTCGTCCTCCCGGGCCAGCACAACCATGGGGCATGATGGCGGCGTGCCGTCCTACGCGCACTTCGCCCTGTTCTACGACGAGATCATGGGCGACCGCAGCGCCATCATCGAGCGGATCCATGGCTACCTGCAGCGCTACCAGCCGGAGGCCCGGCTCGCTGCTGGAACTGGGCTGCGGCACCGGCGCCGTGCTCGCCGGGCTGGCCGGCCGGCTGGACCTCACCGGCGTCGACCGGTCGCCGGAGATGCTCGCCGCCGCCGCGCCGAAGCTCACCGGGGTGCGCCTGGTGGAGGCGGACATCACCGCCTTCTCCCTCGGCACCCGGTTCGACGTGGTGATCTGCGTCTTCGACACGCTCAACCACCTGCCCTCGTTCGATGCCTGGCAGGCGATGTTCGGCCAGGTGGACGCGCATCTGGCCGACGGGGGCCTGTTCATCTTCGACGTCAACACGGTCGGCAGGCTGCGCCGCCTGGCCGCCGCCCCCGGCTACGTCGAGGACTTCGGCCCGCACACGCTGATCATGGACGTGATGGCGGGCGAGGACGGCGTGTTCCCCTGGGACGTGCGCATCTTCGAGCGGGTCGAGGGGGAGGAGTTCCGGCTGCATCACGAGCGGATCGGGGAACTCGGTGTGCCACTCGCCCGGATCCACGAGGCGCTCGCGCCGCGCTTCGACCTGCTAGAGGCGACCAGCACCGACGGCCGCCCGGCGACCGACGATTCCGACCGGGCGTACTTCGTGTACCGGCGCCGCGCCCCGGCGGCCGCGGCCGCCGGGAGCTGACTCGGAGGGACGGCGAAGGCAGTGACCGGCTACGTATTCCGGCCGCCGTACGCCGCACCAGAGTCACGGGGAGGCCGCCCGCCCCGGCCGCGCACGGAAACCCATCCCGGGATGCTGATCGACCGCGACGTGGCCGTGCCGGTCTCCCCGGATGAGCCCATCTACGTCGACATCTACCGCCCCGACTCCCCGGTTCCCGCGGCACCGCTGATCGCCTGGTCGCCGTATGGCAAGCACAACCCGGCACCGATCGGCATCCTGTACCCCCGCAGCGGCGTCAAGCCCGAGCACACCTCACCGCTCACCACCTTCGAGGCCCCCGATCCGCAGTACTGGGTACCGCACGGCTACGCGATCGTGACCGCGGACATCCCGGGCAGCTGGTACTCCCGCGGCCGGGCGACCTACCTCTCGCCGGCGGAGGCGCAGGCGTTCGCGCGGCTCATCGAGTGGGCCGGGACCCAGCCGTGGAGCAACGGGCGGGTCGGCCTGTCCGGGGTGTCGTACCTGACCAGCGCGCAGTGGCGGGTCGCCGAGCTGAGCCCGCCGCACCTGGCGGCGATCAACCCGTGGGAGGGGTGGTCCGACACCTACCGTGAGGTCGCCAGGCACGGCGGGATCCCCGAGACCTGGTTCTGGCCGTACATCTGGCAGCGCTGGGGGGCCAGCGTGACCGAGATCGAGGACCTGGCGGCCGAGACCGCCGCCCACCCGTTCTACGACGACTTCTGGCGGTCCAAGAGCGCGGACCTGGAGAAGATCACCGTGCCGGCCTTCGTCGTGGCGAGCTGGTCCGACCACGGGCTGCACTCCCGCGGCACCCTCGAAGGGTTCCGGCGGATCTCCTCGGCGCACAAGTGGCTCGACGTGCACGGCCGCAAGAAGTGGGCGTACTACTACGACCCGGAGTCGGTCGAGCGCCAGCGGGTCTTCTTCGACCACTTCCTGCATGGCCGGGGCTCCGGGCCGATGGACTGGCCGGCCGTCCGGATGGAGGCACGCGAGTCGTACTACCGGGGCAGGCGCCGCACGGCCAGCCGGTGGCCGCCGGCCGAAACCGAATACCGCACGCTCCACCTGCGCGCCCCGGCGGCCGCGGGCGCGGTGGGCACCATGGCGGCCGAGCCGGGCGGCACGCAGGAGCAGGTCAGCTACGACAGCCTGGGCTCCGGCCTGGCGCCGCGCCGGGCCGAGTTCTCGATCACGTTCGGCGATCCGGTGGAGCTGATCGGCCATACCGTGGCCACCCTGTACCTGTCGTCGCCGGAGGCGGAGGATCTGGACGTCTTCGTGGCGCTGTTCAAGCTGGACGCCGGCGGCGGGCACGTGGGATTCCCTTACTACGCCCAGTTCGAGGACGGCCCGGCGGCGGCCGGCTGGCAGCGGGCGTCGCACCGGGAACTGGATCCCGCGCGGTCCACGCCGTACCTGCCGGTGCTGGCGCACCAGCGCGCGCTGCCGGTCCCGGCCGGTGAGATCGTCCGGCTCGACATCGAGGTGCTGCCCTCGGGCACGCGATTCGAGGCGGGCGAGAAGCTGCTGCTGGTGGTCCAGGGCACCGATGTGAACCGCTATCCCAAGCCCGCCGTGTATGCCCGGCACGAGGACACCGTCAACAACGGCCCGCACATCCTGCACACCGGTGGCCGGTTCGGTTCCCGCCTGGTCATCCCGGTGTTCCCCGGGGACGACTGAACCGGCGGCCGCTAGCCGCCCGCCGCCGGCCCCGCCAGCCTGGGCACGTCGGCCATCAGCCGCGCGGTGTAGTCGCTGGCGGGGCGGGCCAGGACCGGCCCGGCCGGCCCGGCCTCGACGATCTCCCCCTGCCGCAGCACGACGGCGAACTGGGCGACGCTGCGCACCAGCGCGAGGTTGTGCGTGATGAAGACCATGGCGAGCTGGCGGCTGGCCGTCACGGTGCGGAGCAGTTCCACGATGACCGCCTGCACCGAGACGTCGAGGGACGAGGTGACCTCGTCGCAGATCAGCAGGTCCGGCTCCACCACCAGGGCACGGGCGATCGCGACCCGCTGCCGTTCCCCGCCGGAGAGCTGATCGGGATACCGGTCCAGGAACCCGCGGCCCAGCGACACGTCGTCGAGCGCGGCGACCACGCGGCCGGCCTGCTCGCCGCGGGGGAGGCCAAGGAAACGCTGCAACGGCTCGGCCACGATCTGGCCGATCGTCTTTCTGGGGTTGAGCGAGGTGTACGGGTTCTGGAAGACGCACTGGATCTGCTTCAGCACCAGCGTGGGACGGTGCCGGGCGCTGTGTGCCAGCGGGCTGCCGTGCAGGGTGATCTCACCGGTCCAGTTCCGGTGCAGCCCGACGATGCACCGGGCCAGCGTCGTCTTGCCGGAGCCGGATTCGCCGACGATCGCGGTGCACGACCCCGCGGGCACGTCCAGGTCGATGGCCGACAGCACCGGCGCCGGCCCGTAGCTGGCGCAGACGCCGCGCAGCGACAGCACCGCCGCGCCCGGCGCGGGAGTCCGGCAGGGCCGGCGCCGCCGGGCGGCCCGGCGGCACGGCCGCGACCTCCGCCGCCCGCCAGCAGCGCACCGCACGGCCGGAGAAAACGATCTGCTCCGGCTCGCGGTCCCGGCACTGCGCCAGCGCCAGGCCGCAGCGGGGGGCGAAGGTGCAGCCGGGGCCGCGCTGGCCGGGCGCGGGCTGCTGCCCGGGTATCCCGGTCAGCCGCCCGGCCCCGCCGGGGGTGGGCACCGAGGCGAGCAGCCCCCGGGTATAGGGGTGCAGCGGCCGGTGGAACAGCAGCGACGCGGGACCGGCCTCCACGATGCGGCCCGCGTACATGACGGCCACCTCGGCCACCAGCTCGCTGACCACCGCCAGGTCATGGCTGACATAGACGGCCGCCACCCCGTAGCCACGGCACAGGCTGCGCATGGTGTCCAGGATGTGCCGCTGGGTGGACACGTCGAGGCCGGTGGTGGGCTCGTCCAGCACGATCAGCGCGGGCCGGCAGGCGAAGGCCATGGCCAGCCCGACGCGCTGCTGCTGGCCGCCGGAGAGCTGGTGCGGGTACCGCCGCAGCAGGCCCGGCACGGCATCCAGGCGCACCTCGCGGAGGACCTCGGCGACCCGGCCATCCGGGTCGGCCGCCGCCCCGGCGTGCACCCGCAGCGCCTCGCGGAGCTGGTACCCGATCCGCAGCGCCGGGTTCAGCGCCGCCGCCGGGTCCTGTGGCACGTAGCTGACCTTGGCACCGCGCAGCCGCCGCAGCCCGCCGGGCCGCAACCGCAGCAGGTCGGTGCCGTCCAGGCGGATCTCGCCGGCCCCGAAGGACAGCCCGCGCCTGGCGTGGCCCAGCAGGGCAAGGGCGACCGTGGTCTTCCCCGACCCCGACTCACCCACCAGGCCGAGCACCTCGCCGGCCCGCACCGCGAAGCTGACCCCGCTGACCACCGCCGGCCCGCGGCGGCCGCTGCGGATCTCCAGGTCACGGACCTCCAGCCGGGCCTGCCCGGCAGGGCTGCCGGGCGGGTTGCCGGTGACGGTGGCCCGCGTCCCGCCGGCGCTCACGTCGCCCTGCTCCCGGTCAGGCCCAGGTCGTCGGCCAGCGCCGCCTCCTCCGGCCTGCGGTCCACGCCGATCGCCACCCGGCCGATCGCGTCGGTGAACAGGTTCGTGCCGATGGTGAGCAGCGCGATCAGCGCGGCCGGGACGATCACGGCCCAGGGATTGAGCGACAGCCCGGTCCGGTTCTCGTTGATCATGGTCCCCCAGTTCGGCGCCGGCGGCGGCTGGCCGAAGCCGAGGAACGCCAGCCCGGACATGACGATGATCGAGTAGGTCAGCCGCAGGCCCGTCTCCACCATCAGCGGCGTGCTCAGGTTGGGCAGGATCTCCTTGGCCATCACCGCGGCCGGGCGCATCCCCTGAAGCTCGGCCACCTTGACGAAGTCCCGCTCGGCGATGTCCAGGGTGGCCGACCGCAGTACCCGGGCGACCGCGGGGGCATGGGTCAGGCCCACGGCCAGCACGATCAGCCATAGCCGGGGACCGAGGATGCTCAGCAGCAGCAGCGCGAAGACAAGCTGGGGAAACGCCAGGATCACATCGACGGTCCGCATGATCAGCCCGTCGGTGCGCCCCCGCAGGTATGCGGCGCTGACGCCGGCCGTGGCGCCCGCGGCGATCCCGATGGCCGTCGCGGACACGGCCAGCAGCAGTAACAGCCAGCCGCCGTCCAGGACCCGGGACAGCACATCGCGGCCGAGGAAGTCAGCGCCGAGCGGG
Organism: uncultured Actinomycetes bacterium; assembly: GCA_963730235.1. Lineage (GTDB taxonomy): Bacteria > Actinomycetota > Actinomycetes > Streptosporangiales > Streptosporangiaceae > DASXKD01. The sequence goes on along the minus strand of CAVSRH010000029.1, from coordinate 74,741 downwards.
AAGGGCCCGGAGGGCTTGCCGAAGGGGAGCGTCAGCAGGGCATCCGGCGAGTGCGGTGCCAGCACCGGGCCGGCCGCCGCGATCGCCGTGACCAGGCCGGCCAGCGCCAGCCCGGTGGCGCCCCGCGGGGTGCGCGCGGCCCGGCCGAGCACCGCCAGCCACTGGTGCCGGCGGATCCGCTCCGGCCGGGGCGGCGCGGCCGTAGCCCCCTGCCGCCCACCACTGCTCATGCCTGCCTGGCCTCCGCTCTCACCTGGGAATCCGGTGCCGTGGCGTGGCCAGCAGCGCGATCATGTCGGTGACGATGTTCATGAACACGTAGAACGCGGCGAGCACCACGACGATGAGCTGGATGACCGGGATGTCCCGGTTGTCCACGGCGTAGACCAGTCCCTGGCCGATGCCGGGGTAGGCGAAGACGTACTCGACGATGACCACGCCGCCGGCCAGGTACAGGAAGTTGAGGCCGATCACCTGGACGGTCGGGGCGGTGGCGTTGGGCAGCGCGTGCATGAGCACGATGCGCCACATCGGCACGCCCTTCAGCCGGGCCATCTCCACGTAGTCGGACTCCAGCGCCTCGATCATGGCGGCCCGCATCATCCGCTGTATGTACGGCACGATCACGATGACCAGGGTGGCCACCGGCAGTATCAGTAACTGCGGGGCATTCCAGGCGTAGCTGCCCGGCGGCAGCAGGGACACCGCCGGCAGCAGGTGCGTGACCACGGTGGAGAACAGGATGACCAGGCCGATGGCGACCACGAACTCCGGCAGCGCCGTCACCGCCAGCGCGGCGACCGAGGTGACGTGGTCGAACCAGCCGCCGGCGCGAAGCGCGGCCAGGGCGCCGAGGCCGACGCCTAGCACCGTGCCGATGACCCCGGTGACCAGCATCAGCACGGCCGAGTTGATCAGCCTGGGCTCGACGTAACCCCACACCGGCTGCCCGTTGACCAGGGAATGGCCGAGGTGGCCGGTGAGCAGGCCGGACAGCCAGATCCAGTACTGGTCCAGCACCCCGCGGTTGAGGTGCAGGGCGGCCTCCAGGCGGTGCAGCGCCACCGGGTTGCCCGCCGCGTTGCGCCCGAGCACCGCGTTGGCCGCGTTGCCCGGCAGAACCTCGGTGGCAGCGAACACCAGCACCGAGACAACTAATAACGTGAACACCCCGACAGCGGCCCGGCGGCCGAGCAGCGAGAGGGCCGGGTGCGGCGCACGGGACGACTGCGGCGCGGCGGCCCCGGGTTCCGCTTCCCCGGGTTGCCGCAGTGCCGTACCGGCGCGCGCCATGGTGCCGCTCCCTCCCGCCAGCGTGAGCGGTGGAGTCCGCCAGCGCCCATTCCTTCGTGGCGCCCGCATCTCATCGTGCCCCACGGGCCCGGGCGAAGGCTGGCAACCCGGTGGATTGATCCTGTTTCCAGCGTAACCAGGCGACTACGCCCTGGCCAGCGGCCAGACGGCGCGGGCAGCCGGGTATTTGCCCGAAACGGCCCATATCCGGCTCGGGCCGGCGCTAGTCTCCTCGACGTGGAAGGCGATCTTTTTGTGCTAGGCGCGGCCTGGAACGGCCGCATCACCGCATCCTTATCCGGCCCTCGCCTTACCCGGTTACCTGGGCGTTCATCCCGTTTCGCGGCCCCGGCAGGGATCCTCCCCGCGGGTGCAACGTCCCACCCGGATGCGGAGGTAACCAGCCGGTGAAAGCTGCGACGTTCTACGAATACGGGCCCGCGGAGGCGATGCAGTACGCGGACCTCCCCGATCCCGGCGTCGGCCCAGCCGACGTGCTGATCCAGGTACAGGCCTGCGGCGTCAACCACTCGGACTTAGATTCCCGGGCCGGGACGTCCCGGTGGCCCTTCGAACTGCCCATGGTCCTCGGCGCGGAGTTCACCGGGACGGTGGCCGCGGTGGGCAGCCAGGTGGCGCACATCGCTGCCGGCGGCCTCGTCACGGCCCTGCAGCAGTTCAACTGCGGCCGCTGCGCGCAGTGCGCCATGTGGCGCCCGGATCTGTGCGCGGACTTCGAGATATTCGGCACCACCCGGTGGGGCGGCTACGGCGAGCTTGTCCGCGTGCCGGCCAGGGTCGTGGTGCCACTCGACCCGGCCGACGATCCGCTGGTGATGGCGGCGGGGCAGTGTGTCGTCAGCACCGCGTGGCACATGGTGAACCGGCTGGCGCTGGTGCGCCCGGGCGACCTGGTCCTCGTCCCCTCGGCCTCCGGCGGGGTGGCCGGCGCGCTGGTTCAGTGCGCGAAGCTGGCGGGGGCGACGGTGATCGCCACGGCCGGCTCGGCCGCCAAGGCCGGGCGGGTGTCCGCGCTCGGCGCGGACATGGTCGTGGTACGCGGTGACGGTGACATCGCCGCGGATCTGCTGGACGCCACCGGCGGCCGGCGTTGCGACGTGGTACTCGACACCGTCGGCGGTGAGCTGTTCGGGGCTCACCTGTCGGTGTTACGCGAGGAAGGCACCCTGGTCACCTGTGGCGCGCACGCCGGCGAAGTGGTGCCGCTCGACCTGATCCCGCTGTTCCGGAACGGCTGGCGCATCGTGGGGTTCCGGCTGGCGCCGCCCGATGACCTCGCGGCCTCGCTGGACCTCATCAGGCGCGGTGCCGTCAGGGTGCCCATCGCCGCCACCTTCCCGGTGAGCGATGCCGCCGAGGCGCACCGTTTCCTGGAGCGCCGACAGCATGTCGGGAAGGTGCTCCTTGTCGCCGTCTGATCCGGCCCGCCTTCCCCGCGGGCCGGCGTTGACCAGACAGTCACTGCCCAGTAACGGGCTGACACGGCCGTCCGCCTGTGAGACTATGGCCGCATTGCCCAAACATGCCGTTTTTCCAGTAAATCGGCACTATGCCGCCCGACAGGCGCGGGCGCGCGAATTCAGCCATGCCATGGAAGTCGGCGCGCACGAAAATAGGCAAACATCGTGGAGGTAAGCCCCGTGGATCGATCGGATCAGGACAGCAGGCCGCGGCGCGGACAGGGATTGGGACGGCGCCAATTCCTGCGTGGAATTGCCGCAACCGGCGCCGTTGCGGGTGCCGGGAGCTTACTCGCCGCGTGCGGCGGCGGATCGAGTTCCGACGCCGCGAAGCACGCCACGCAGACCAGCCGCTCGTTACGGCGCGGCGGCAACCTCAAGCTGGGCCTCACCGGCGGATCCAGCTCCGACACCCTCGACCCGCACAAGAGCCTGACCTATCTGGACACCTCCCGCCTCCAGTCGCTCTACCAGCCCCTTGCCCAGCTCGACGCCCAGGCACAGGTCGAGTACGTGCTGGCGGAGTCGATCACCCCGCACGGGTCGCTGTCCAACTGGATCATCCGGCTGCGGCCGGGCGTGACCTTCCACGACGGCAAGGCATTCACCGCCGACGACGTCATCTTCACGTTCCAGCGGGTGTACAGCAACGACTTCACCGGGAAGTTCGGCCTCGGCCCGATCGACCTCAAGAACACCACGGCGCTCGACAAGCTCACCGTCCAGGTGAAGATGACCAAGCCGTTCGCCAGCTTCGCCGAGCAGCTCGCCGCGTTCTGGTACAACCTGTACATCGCGCCGGTTGGGTTCAACCCGGCGAAGCCCAACGGCACCGGGCCGTTCGTCTACCAGAGCTTCACGCCCGGCCAGCGCAGCGTGTTCACCCGGAATCCGCACTACTGGAGGTCGGGGCTGCCCTACGTGGGCACCCTGACGATCATCGACTTCAGCGACAACACCACCCTGCAGGACGCGCTGGCCACCGGCGTCATCCACGGCGCCGGCGCCTGGACGGCCCCCAGGTTGCCTCGCTGGCGACCACCAGCGGCATCAAGACGATCGTGTCGCACTCGGGCGAGATCGTCCCGTTCACCATGCGCGTCGACCAGGCGCCGTTCAACGACGTCAACGTCCGCCAGGCGATGCGCCTGCTCGTGGACCGCCCGCAGTTGATCGACTCGGCGCTGGACAGCTACGGGGTGGTCGCGAACGACCTGTTCTCCCCGTACGACCCCGACTTCGACCACTCGCTGGTCCGCGCCGCCCAGGGCGACATCCCGCAGGCCAAGTTCCTGCTGAAGAAGGCGGGCGCCGAGGGGCTGACCGTGACGCTGACCACCTCGCCGGTGGCCACCGGCACGGTGGCGATGGCGACCGTGCTGGCCGCCCAGGCGAAGGCGGCAGGCGTCACGATCAACATCAACAACGTCCCGCCCGGCACGTTCTTCGGGCCCAACTACCTCAAGTGGACGTTCGCGCAGGACTACTACAACTACTACCCCTACCTCTCGCAGGTGGCGGAGTCGATGCTGCAAGGCTCGCCGTACAACGAGACGCACACCAACAACCCGCAGTACACGAACCTCTACAACCAGGCGAACGCGACGGCCAACCCGTCGCTGCGCAAGGAGATCCTGCAGGATATGCAGCGGTTCGACTTCACCGAGGGCGGCTACATCATCCCGGCGTACATCGACGTACTGGACGCCTACAGCGACAAGATCACCGGGTACACGGCCGGCAAGGTCGGCCAGCCCCTGTCCAATTTCGACTTCGAGCACTTCGCCTTCGTCGCCTAGCGCGGCACCGGCACAAGGCCTGGCCCGGACGGCATCCCGCCGTCCGGGCCAGGCCTTGTGGTACCGGCCGCGCGCACCGGCGCGGCGCCGTGCTACCGCAGCAGCAGGTTCTTCACGGACAGGATGGTATTGATCATCCCGGTGCCGTACATGAGGTCGGCCACCCGCTGGACCTGCCCGACGCTCAGGAACGTCGGATACTGCCCGATCGTGACGAGGGACGCCTCCCGCGAGGACATCTCCGGCAGCGTGCGCAGCACCGACTGGACCGTGCCGGGCTGGGCCGCGCTGGCCTTGGCCTCGTCGAGCGCGGCGCGGAAGGCCTGTAACGCCGCGGTGTGCCCGCCGGCGAAGCTGGCCGTGGTGAAGTAGCCGGACAGCGGCAGCCCGGCGGTCACGCCGCTGCACGCGTCAAGCAGTTCGATGGCCCCGAGCTGGGTTTCGGCCTGCAGGATGTACGGCTCGGTGGCCACGATCGCGCTCACCGTGTGATCGCGCAGCGCGCTGATCATGCTGCCCGCCGGCATGGCGTCCCACACCACGCTGGACGGGCTGACACCGTCGCTCTGCAGCGTGGACTCGGTCGCCAGCGTCTCGATGTTGTAGGGGGCATCCGTGGAGAACGGGGCAAGCTCTCGCGGGGGGGTGGCGACGGTCTTGCCCTGGAGGTCCTGCGGAACCCGCACCGATGAGCCGGGGAGTGTCAGCACTTCCATCAGGCCAGGAGTCGCGTCGTACCCGTCCGCGATCAACCGTAACTGTGCGCGGCGCGAGTGGGCCTGCATGTAGAGCAGCCCGGAGTAGTCACCGCTGACAACCTCCGCCTGGCCGCTGGCCAATGCCCCGTACGCCTGCTGGAGGGTCTGGTAGGTCTGCACCGTCACGTTCAGGCCGTGCCGGGTGAACAGCCCATCCTTGACGCCCACCTGCAGCGGGGCGTTCTCGAATCCTGGGACGACCGCCACGGTGATCTGCTGGCCGCCGCCCTGCGCCTGGCCCGCCGCCTGGCCGGACGAGGCGCCAGTCCCTGGGACGTGGCAACCCGTCGCGAATAACACCAGCCAGGCCGATGCCAGGGTCATGCCCGACCGGCGCAGCATCCTGCCGCGCCCGGTGCGGGTTCCTGCCTCAACAAGACCCAAGGAAGCTCCTCCATCGTCGGATAGGTACTCAGCCACGGGCGGCCCGGCCTGCCAGGGAAACCCGATGGTGCCGGGCGCTCCGTTCCTGCTTACGCTAGACGTTCGGCTGCGGCCGCGGGCTCGGTCGATAAGACTCGTATGCCCTAAGTGCCCATCTAGTACCAGTAGCCCCATTCATGAATGAATATCTCTTTAGATAACACTGGTAACACTTGGTGTGGCTGACGTGGTCAAGCGTTAGAGTGAGCCCCAGACTCTGCTGAGACGGCCGCGTGCAGAATGGCCGACCGGGATGTGCCGCCGTGTTTCTTACTCTCGGCGCGGCATTTCGCGGCTCAGCGGACGCCTGCCGTTCCCCAGGTGAGAGGTGCAACACTGTGCGGTCCAGGCGAGAGATATCGGGCAGTCCGGCCCGTGACACGCTTCAGCGGTCACCGGCGCACGTACCCACGGCTTCCTTAGAGGCGCCCGTAAACCGGGCCCATTCTCCCCACGGCGCGGCCGGCAACGGCACGGCGCCTCGTGACGGCAGTTCCGCTGCCAGCCCGCGCCCGGTCTCCCCCGCTGGGCGCAGATCGTTACAGAACGGGCTCAAGAACTGGCGGGTGCGGTCCCGCCTCCTCCTCCTGGTTGTGTTACCGACGTTATCCGCGGTGATCTTAGGCGGCTTCGCCGTGACCGCCTCCGTCCGCAGCGCCGCCGCCTACCAGCGGGTGGAACAGTTCTCCAGGCTGGGCGGCGAGATCACCCGCCTGGCCCAGGTGCTGCAGGCCGAACGCGAGGACACCATCAGGTACATCACGATGGGCCCGGTAGGCGGCGGCCGCGGCGCGCCGCACGCGGCGGCCGGCCCGAGCTTGCCGTCCTGGCGCAGGACTACCACGCCACCGATGGGCTCGCGGCCACGGTGCGGAGCCTGGCGGGCAGCATCGGCAGTTCCTACCCGGCGGTGGCGCGGCAGGAGGCCCAGGGGGCCATCACCGCGATCGACGGGATCGGCGCCCTGCGCAGTGCCGCGACCGGCACCCAGATTCCGTCCCTGGCGGTGATCCAGCAGTACGCCGGCACGATCGACCAGTTACTCGCGCTGGAAGACGAGATCGCCACCGGCGGCAACGACGCGGCGCTCGCCGACACCGTCCGGGTCGTGGGCCTGATCTCCGGCATGAAGGAGGAGGTGTCGCAGGAGCAGGCGATCCTCACCTCGGCACTGACACCGGACCTGGTGGGCGCGGGCCAGTTCCAGCCCGGGCAGCTTTCCGCGCTGAACGCGGCGCAGGCCGAGCAGCAGGCGGACGCGACCCAGTTCGGCCTGGCCGCCACCGGCAGCCAGCGGCAGATCTACGAGAGCACGCTGTCGTCGGCGCAGTCCGACCAGGCGCAGGCACAGATCCAGCAAGCGATCACGCTCGCGCTCGGCGGCGGTTCCTCGGCGGAGAACCCCGCCTACACCAACGCCGCCAACGGCTCCTCCTACCTGGTGTCCAGCCTGCACTCGGTCGAGCAGCGGTTCATGTCCTCGATCATCGGCGCGAGCGCCGAGCAGCGGGACAGGGCGATCAGGTCGGCGCTCATCGACAGCGCCGCGGTGATGCTGGTACTGGCCCTGGCGCTGTTCTTCACCACGGCCGTGGGCCGGTCGATGACCCGCCCGCTGCGCAGGCTGCGCACCGGCGCGCTCGACGTGGCCGGCGTGCGGCTGCCGGAGACGGTGCGCCGGATGACCAAGGGCGACGCCGCGGACGCGCCGCTGGAGGTCGAGCCGATCGACGTGGATTCCACCGACGAGATCGGGGAGGTCGCCCGGGCGTTCGACCAGGTGCACCGCGAGGCGGTGCGGCTGGCGGCCAATGAGGCGGCGCTGCGCGGCAACGTCAACGCGATGTTCGTCAACCTGTCCCGCCGGTCGCAGTCGCTGGTGGAGCGGCAGATCCGGCTGATCGACGACCTGGAGCAGGGCGAGCAGGATCCCGACCGGCTCGCCAACCTGTTCCAGATGGACCACCTGGCCACCCGGATGCGCCGCAACTCCGAGAACCTGCTGGTCCTGGCCGGGCACGAGATGTCCAGGCAGCGCGCCGAACCCGTGGCGCTGGTGGACGTGCTGCGCGCGGCGGTCTCCGAGATCGAGCAGTACGAACGGGTGGTGCCGAACATCCAGCCGGGGATCTCGGTCCGCGGGCAGTCGGTCAACGACGTGGTGCACCTGCTGTCCGAGCTGGCCGAGAACGCGACCACGTTCTCGCCCGCGGACACCCCGGTGGACGTGTCGGGCCACCTGCTCAACAGCGGCGGCGCACTGCTGGACATCACCGACCGGGGCGTCGGGATGGACGCCGACGAGATGGCCCACGCCAACTGGCGGCTGGACAACCCGCCGGTGGTGGACGTCGCGGTGTCCCGCCGGATGGGCCTGTTCGTGGTCGCCCGGCTGGCGTCCCGGCACGGTATCCGGGTCCGGCTGCGGCCCGGTGCGATGGGCGGCCTGACCGCCCTGGTCTGGCTCCCGGACGAAGTGATCACGCGCGAGGCCTTCCCCTCGACGCTTGGCTTCCGCCGGTTCCAGCCGCCCGGGAACGGGGCCACGGCGGAGCCGGCCGAGCCGGGCGCCGAGGAACCTGGCGGCCGCGGCGCCGCCGCGAGGGCGGTGGCGGCTGCCCGGATGGCCCGGTTCGAGCCGCTGCCCAGCCCGGACGAGGCGCCCACGGATTCCGGGAGCATCCCGGACGGCGGGCAACTCGCCGCGGCGCCCACGGCCGAGGTGATAGCGCCTGGCCCGGTGGCCGACAGCGGCCTGGACTACGCGGCCGACGACAGCGACGGCAGCTACGGCAGCCTGGGCACCCTCGGCAGCTACGGCACCCCCGGCACGAACGGCACCCCCGGCACGAACGGCGGCCTCGGGATCCACGGCGGCCTCGGCGCGAACGGCAGCGCCGGGGTCAACGGCACGGCACCTGCTGCGAACGGCGAGGCCACCGTGACGCCGCAGGGCGTGGTGGTGCCGCCGCCGGCCACGGTCGGCGAGGAGAACCGGCTGCCGATCTTCGAATCGGTCGAGTCCGACTGGTTCCGGCGCGGCAGGCATGGCGCGGACTGGACGGGCGCCGTGCCGAGCCCGGCCGCGGCGGTGGCCCCGGCCGCGTCCGGCTGGTCGTCACCGGCGGACGCGGGATGGCAGGCCGCGGAGGTGGCCTCGGCACCGGTGTCCTCGGGCACCACCCGGGCGGGCCTGCCCAAGCGGGTGCCCAAGGCGAACCTGGTGCCCGGCGGCGTCACCATGCCGTCGGCGGCGGTGCCCGCGCCGCGGTCCGCCACCCAGGCCAGGCAGCGCCTGTCCAGCTTCCAGCAGGGTGTCAGGGACGCCCGCGCGGCCGGGCCGGCGGATGACGGCCAGCAACCGGACGAGCCAGGAAGGGAGGAGACGGCGTGAGCCCGGTGACGTCCTCGGTGCAGGACCTGAATTGGCTGATCACGAACTTCGTGGAGCGGGTGCCCGCGGTGGCTCATGCCATCGTCGTGTCCGCCGACGGGTTACCGCTGGCCTTCTCCGACGGGTTCCCGCCGGACCGGGCCGACCAGCTTGCCGCGGTGACCTCGGGGCTGAGCAGCCTGACACAGGGCGCGGCCAGGGTGTTCGACGCGGGCGCCGTGCTGCAGACGGTCGTCGAGATGGACGGCGGGCTGTTGCTGGTGATGGCCATCAGCAACGGCTCCAGCCTGGCCGTGCTCGCGGCGGCCGACTGCGATATGGGACTCGTGGCATACGAGATGACGCTGCTGGTGGAGCGGGTGGGCAAGGCCCTCACCCCGGAGCCGCGCGGCGGGTTATGGGCCCGCGGCGGCAGCTAGCCGCCGCGGCACCCGGCCGGACCTCCTTCCACCTGCTCGAAAGGCTGCTCAGTGGACTTCGCAAGCGCGGCCCCCCTGCGTGGTAGCGCCGGGGAAGCGGCGATGACATCGGTCAAGATCGTCGTGGCGGGCGGCTTCGGCGTGGGCAAGACCACCTTCGTCGGGTCGGTCTCCGAGATCACGCCGCTGACCACCGAGGCGGTGATGACCGCCGCCAGCACCGGCGTGGACGACCTGTCCCAGGTGCCGGACAAGACCACGACCACGGTGGCCATGGACTTCGGCCGGGTGACCCTGGACGAAGGGCTTGTCCTGTACCTCTTCGGCACGCCGGGGCAGCACCGGTTCTGGTTCATGTGGGACGACCTGATCCAGGGTGCCATCGGCGCGGTGGTGCTCGTGGACACGCGACGGCTGGAGGATTCCTTCCCCGCGCTCGACTATTTCGAGAATGCGGGCGTGCCGTTCCTGATCGGCATCAACGGCTTCTACGGCGAGTTCCCGCATACCGCGGCCGAGGTCGCCGAGGCCCTGTCGGTGCACCAGAACGTGCCGATCATCGAATGCGATGCGCGGCAGCGGAGGTCGACCAAGATGGCCTTGATCGCCCTGGTCCAGCACGCCATGGCCACCCAGCTCACCATGCGCTGACGGGCATGCCGTTCCCGCTGCCGCGATGGCCGTCAGCGCGGCACCCTGCCGATCTCGCCGGGGACCGGCAGGGTGCCGGGCCGGTTCAGGCCGCCCGTCAGCGGCCGGGCCTCGCCGACGCCGCTTCGGCAAGGCCCGGCCGCCGTTGGGCACTGTCAGCCGGCAGCCGGTCCGGGCTGACAGGCATTGGCCGCCGGGCGGGGCCGGCGCCGCACCGGCGCATGCTCCGCGCGGTGGAACAGCAGCCAGAGGCCGGCCAGCGCGACCGCGAAGACCGGGAGCCAGGCCAGCCGTTCGGCGACCCAGATGGCGCTGGACGGGAGCGGTGTGCAGGCCCGGCAGCCGGCCGATGAGCAGTGCGGCCATGGTGACCGCCAGGAAGGCCGTCTGGTGCCAGAGGAACAGCGTCATCGCTGACAGGTTGACCGTGGCGACGGCCGCCCAGGCGAGCGGGCGGCTCATCACCTGGCCAGCACGGTTCCCGCAGCAGCAGCGCGAGCCCGGTCTGGGCGATGCCGAAGGTCACCACGGCGAGTGTGGGCGGGTTCAGGTTGGAGATGTGGGCGCCGTTGACGCCGACCATGCTGGCCGGGTACCCGGCGAACAGCACCAGCGCCGCGGTGGCCGCGACCCCGCCGGCGAGCAGCAGGGCCGGGCCCCGCGGCCCGCGAACGCGCCCCGTGCCCAGGCGATCCCGAGCAGGTAGGGGACCATCCAGCCGGCCACGACGTTGATCCAGCCGACCCAGGACGGGCCGCCGAGGTCGAACCGCACCGCGTCGGCGGCCGCGACGATGATCATGGGGATCGCCGCCGCGAGCACGCCGAGGCGGCGCACCATGGCGACAGCCAGCGGGGTCAGCGCGGTCAGCACCACGAACACGCCGAGGAACCACAGCGGGTCGAGCACCAGGGTGAGCACGGTGTGCAGCGCCGAGCCGGAGACGCCGCCCAGGTACAGCCCCGCCGCCGAGCGGCACCCAGACGGCGACCAGCAGCGCGACCGGCCGGGACAGCCGGACCAGCCGCTTGCGCAGCCAGGAACGGTAGTCGCCGTGGTAGCTGCGGGCGGCGGCGTACCCGCCGACCAGGAAGAAGATGGCGAGTGTCTGGAAGATCCAGGACACCGGGGTGAGGTAGGACAGGGTGGCCAGCGGGCTCTTGTCGTGCAGCTGTGCCCGGTCCGGCTGGGGTGACCACCAGCGCGGTGACCAGCCAGTGGCCGAGGATGACGCCGGCGATGGCCAGCGCGCGGAGCGCGTCCACCGTGCGGTCCCGGGTCGCGGGGGTGGCGGCGTCGATCCGCGCGGCGAGACCGCGGGCCCGGGTGAGCGCGCTGGCCGGTCATCGGGTCACCCCGCGCAGGGTCACCGAGCGCGATGTCGGCCAGGTTGCGCAGGGCGATGCCACCCGGCTTGAAGTAGCCGCTGTGCCCGCCGCCGCCGCAGCGCGAAGATCCTGGCGCCGAAGGCCGGGGACATCGGATCCTGGCCGAAGCCGATCCCGAGGAAGTGGACGTGCGGCACGTTCTCGGATCCAGTCGCTGGCTCCCCGGCCCGCCCACACCCGCGCCGTGGTGTCCAGCGCGCGCACCGAGGAGGCGTCCATCCCGGGGCTGCCGACCACCGCGATGTCGGTGACCGGCAGGTGCGGGGCGGCCAGGCCGCAGACCACCGAACCGTAGCTGTGGCAGATCAGCGCGACCTGACGGCCGTTCCTGGCGAGATCAGTCCACCAACGGGCGCAGCGCGTCCGCGCCCTGCCCGGCGTCGCCCGAGGTCATCACGGCCGGGCTCAGCGTGGCCGGGGTGGCGTAACCCAGCCATGCGATGACCGCGAGGCGGGCTGCCCGGGTCCAGCTTCCTGGCCTCCGCCGCGAGCGCGGCGGCGCCGCCCCCGGGTGAGGCGGTGCCCCGCGAGTCGAACGTGGCCAGGGTGGTGTCGGAGCCCGGCACCAGGATGGCCACCCTGGTGGCCGTGGCCAGGTTGCCGAAGACCTCCACCGCCAGGCCCTGCCCGGCGGCGCTGAAGTCGAGGAACCGGCCGCCGCGCATGGCGCCCAGGGAGCTGGCGAGCCCGGTGTTGCCTGCCTTGCTGGCGGCACGGGCCGCCCGCGCGAGTTGATGCGCGTCGGCGGCGTAGCGGGCGGTGAGCGCCGGGGCGGTGAGCGCGGGCATCGGCTGAAGCCGCCCCGCCTGGGCGCTTGGGAACACGGCGGCGGTCGTCGCGGCCACGGCGGCCGCGATCCCCGCGATGATGCTGGTGCGGCGCAGTCTCATGACGAGTCCTTCCTGTCCGGCTGTGGGACTGGACAGGAAGTTACGGAGCGCGACCTGTGGCCGGCGTCACCCTGCGGAGCCGACTACGGGCCTGCCCCGCGAGGGTCACGGAGGTGAGGCCGGGGCCGGCAGGCCGGCCGCGGCGGCCGCCGCGGTACTCGCCCCCCTACTCAGGTAGCCCCGCGAAGATGCCTCTCCAGGGGCACGTCTGCCCGGGTGGCTCCGCCTTACGCTGGGCCTATGATCTCGGATCTGCGGCGCAGGCTCGCGGCCGCGTTCGCCGCCGGCGTCACCAGGCCGCCGACGCCGCGCCCGCGGTGGCTGCGGCGCGGGCGGCTCGACCTGGTGGCGGTCGCCGACGTGATCACCGCGCTCATTTGCTTCGCCGCCACGAACAGCAGTCTGAGAGGCGAGCACCCGCCCCTCGCTACTGCCACGGTGGTCCTGCTGATCTCGCTGGCCGTCAGCGCGCCCCTGGCGCTGCGCAACTACTACCCGCTGACCGCCTGGTCGGCCTCTGCCATCGCGTTTCTCTGGATCGGCGGCGCGTACACCCCGGCGGGCACCATCCCGGCCGGGATTCTCGTCTACGTCCTGTGCCTGTACGCGGTCGCGGTGCGCTGCGAGGCGTGGGTGGTGACCACCGCCGGCATCGTGACGGCGACCGGTGCCATCTTCGTTGAGGGACTGCAGCCCCTCACGGCCATCCTGGTCGCCGCGGTCCCGGTGCTGGCCGGCGTGGTCGTCCGTACCCGGCGCGGCGGCCAGGAACGGCTCGCGGTTCAGGAACGCCGGCACGAGGGGGAGCGCGCGCTGCTCCAGGAGCGCCAGCGCATCGCCCGCGAACTGCACGACGTGGTCGCCCACCACATGTCGGTGATCGCGATCCAGGCCGAGGCCGGGCCCTACAAGGTCCAGGACCCGCCGAAGGAACTGGTGGAGAGCTTCGCGGATATCCGGGCCAGCGCGCTGTCCGGCCTCAAGGAGCTGCGCCGGGTGCTCGGCGTGCTGCGCAGCGAAACACCGGACACCACGCCCCAGCCGGGCCTCGCCGATCTGGACGGCCTGCTGGAATCGCGCGCGCAACGGCGGGGTGACGATCAGCTCCGGCGTCAGCGGCACGCCCCGGCCCGCTCCCCGACGGGGTGAACCTGTCCGCCTACCGGATCGTGCAGGAGGCGCTGAGCAACGCCATGCGGCACTCCCCGGGAGCAGCGGTCCAGGTGAAGCTGTACTACGGCGACGCGGCGCTGGTCGTGGAGGTCCGCAACGACCACTGCCCGCCCGAGACCCCGCAACCGACCGGCGTGTTCAGCGACGGCGGCGGGCATGGCATCATCGGCATGCGCGAACGTGCCACCATGCTGGGGGGCAGCCTCCAGGCCGGCCCGATCGAGAAAGGCGAGTTCCTGGTGACCGCCGCCTCTCCCGCTGGACGCTGGCTCGGCACAGGACGAGTCGTGACCATCCGCGTCGTGATCGCCGACGACCAGGGGATGGTGCGGTCCGGCTTCTCCGTACTGCTGAACGCCCAGTCCGACATCGAGGTCATCGCCGAGGCGGTGAACGGGCAGGAAGCGATCACCCAGGCCGCGGAGCTGCACCCGGATGTCATCCTCATGGACGTGCGGATGCCGGTGCTCGACGGCCTCCAGGCCACCCGGGCGATCACGGCGATGCCGACGACCCGCCGAAGGTCCTGGTACTGACCACGTTCGACCTCGACGACTACGTCTACGAGGCGCTGCGCTCGGGTGCCAGCGGCTTCCTCCTCAAGGACGCGTCCGCGCACGAGCTGGCCGAGGCGGTGCGGCTGGTCGCGGCCGGCGACGCGCTGCTCGCCCCGGGGGTCACCCGGCGCCTCATCGCCGAGTTCGCCAGGATGGGCGCTCCCCGGACGCCGACCCGCAAGCAGATCGAGGGCCTCACCGACCGGGAGTCGGAAGTGCTCGCCCTGGTCGCGCGCGGCCTGTCCAACGCCGAGATAGCCGACCAGCTCGTCGTGGCGGAGCAGACCGTGAAGACACATGTGAGCCGCATCCTGATGAAGCTCGGGCTGCGGGACCGCACCCAGGCCGTGGTGCTCGCCTACGAGACCGGCCTGGTCCACCCGGGCGGCTGAGCCCCCGATGCGGCGCCATGCTGTCGGGCCTGCAGGGCCAAGGCCCCGTGACGAAGGAACGGGGCCGCAGGCCATCGGGGGGTTCCGGGGGGTCGCTCCCCCCGGGCCAGCACTGGGCGTTCGCGATGGGAGCGTGCGTCGCACTCGCCGCCTACAACAACGTGCTCGGCCTGCATCCCTGGCACTCCCGCTGGTACGTGCGGCTCAACGCCGGCGCCACCGGCGCGGCGGTTGCGGCCGCCGCGCTGAGCGGCCTGACCGCGGCGGATCTCGGCCTCGGCCGGGGCCGGTGGCTGCCCGGGCGGCTCGGCTCCGGGCTGGCGGCCGGCGCCGCCGCCGGATGGCTGCTCGATCGCCGCGGTACCGGCCACGCGCCCGGTGCTCGGCGACAAGCGGGCCGCCGGCCTCGACGCGCGGGACACGGCCTATCAGGCGCTGGTCCGCATTCCGGTCGGCACCGCCCTGTGGGAGGAAACCGCGTTCCGCGGCGTGCTGCAGGCGGCGCTGCGACGGGTCATGCCCGACACCGCCGCCATCGTGGTGACCAGCGGCGTGTTCGGTATCTGGCACATCCGCCCCACGATCGCGGCGCTGCGGGTCAACGGCCTGGCCGGGGATCGCCGCCGGGCGGTGGCGGGCACCTGCGCCGCGGTCGCGGGGACGGCGGCGGCCGGGATGCTGCTGTCTTGGCTGCGGGACCGTTCCGGCCGCCTGGCCGCCCCGGTACTGCTGCACGCCGTCACGAACTCCGGCGCCCTGCTCGCCGCTCACGTGGTCGCGGGCGCCGGTGCGCCAGCCGGCGGGGGTTCCCTGGCCGGCGGCCGGCGCGGCGGGACAAGTCCGGCCGGGTCTGTGCGTAATGCCCGAAACAAAATGCGGTGGGCAAGATCCCGGCCGGAAAGGTAACGAGACCGAGTATCCCGGGGCGGTCGCATCATGCTCCCGGGGCTGTCCGCCCGGCCTGCTACGTCTCGGCGAGCAGCTTGGCCTTCTGTGCCTCGAACTCCTCGTTGGTGAGCGCGCCGCTGTCGCGCAGTTGCGCGAGCTTGGCGATCCGGTCGAGCGGGTCCTGGCCGGGCGTGCCCGGCGGGCCCCGCATTACCGGGGTGGGGGGCGCCGAACTGCGGGCCGCCGGGCTGCGGGCCCCCGGATGCCGGCGGATTACCGGCAGGCATGCTCAGCACCGGGGCGCCGGGCAGCCCGGCCGGCCCGTGGACGGCGGGTTTGGGCCGGCGCCGTTTGCGCACGGTGAGGACGACCGAGAGCACCGCGAGCGCGAAGAAGATGAGGCCGGTGGCCACGCCGAAAGACTGCGTCCCGGGCGCCGCGTCGAGGTGGAGCGCGATCAGGCCGATCCCGGCGCTGACACAGACGGCGGGCCACAGTACCCCGTCGATCTGCGCGAACAGCCAGCCGGCCACGGCGAGCGCGGGACCGAGGAAGAACGTCGAGAGGATGTACAGCGCCTCGCCGCCGCTGCACTTGGGCACCGGCCCGTAGGAGACGTACCCGGTGCTGGAACAGTTGCCGTTCTTGGCCAGGTAGTGCGTGCCGTACCCGATCAGCGCCACGCCGAGCAGCATCAGCAGCACGCCGCCGGCCCGCTTCCCCGCCGAAGGGCTTTGCGCCTTCGCCATCCCCCACGCCCCTCCGCGCCAGGTTTGGACGAACCATATCCAGCCGAAACAGCGCCGGCAAGACTTGATCATCAGGGACATGCCGCGACCGGAACCGGCGGGCGCAGGAGCATCTCAGGCTCCTCTTGACCACAATATTATATATGACGCACAATTCTCGTCATGACTGATGCAGCCAGCACGGGGGACGGTCAGGTGACCGCGGCATCGCGGCCGGATTCGCCGGAGCAGGAGTACCTGGTGCCGGGCGGGCATGGCACGGCCTTCGTCGCCCGGGCCGGGCAGTTGGTGGAAATCGTGGACGTGGAGGGGCAGCAGGTCGCCGACTTCGTCGCGTTCGCCGAGCGCAACCGGACCGAGTGGCTGTCCACCACGCATACTCGCTCCAGCGTGCTGCGGCTGACGGTGCAGGCCGGGGACCGGCTGGACAGTAACTGGCGGCGGCCGATGTTCGAGATCGTCCAGGACGACGTCGGCCGGAACGACATCATCACGTCGATGTGCGACGACCGGCGCTACCGGCTCGACTATGGCGTCGAGGGCCACCGCAGCTGCCGGACGAACTTCACCGAGGCGCTGGAGCCGTGGGGCATCGCGGAGTGGCAGATCCCCGATCCGTTCAACTTCTTCCAGAACGCCCCCATTCACCCCGACCGGACGTTCGGGAACGAGATACCGACCGGCAGGCCAGGAGACAAGCTGGTGCTGCGGACGCTGATGGATTCGATCGTGTCGGTTTCCGCGTGCCCACAGGACCTCAACCCGTGCAACGGGTTCCACCCGAGCCCCCTGCGGATCCGCGTCCTGGGCGCCCCGGCGGATCCCTCATGAGGCGGATCCGGCTGGCCGGGCAACTGCCCGAACCCATCAGCCATTACACCGACGCGGTGGCGGCCAGCGGGTTTCTGTACATCTCCGGGATGCTGCCGGTCGCAGCCAACGGCGAAATCGTCGGCACCGGGGACGTGATCAGGCAGTCGGAGCAGGTGCTGGACAACGTGGCCGCCGTCCTGACGGCCACCGGCGCCAGCTTCGACGACGTCGTCAAGGTTGGTGTATACCTGCGGGACATGGCTGATCGCGAAGCCATCAACACGGTGCGCCGCCGTTACTTCGGCGATGCCCGCCCGGCGAGCACGCTGGTTCAGGTCAGCGCGCTCGCCCATCCTGACGCTTTGGTTGAAATCGAGGCCATCGCCCAGCTGCCTCGCCAGGACGGTGACGACGCCTGACGCGTGGCGCACTGCTGGCGGCCTCATCGCCCGGAGGTGCGTAATGAGATTCGCCGTGACAGCAGCGGGAGCGGCATTCGTGCTGATCGCCGTCGGCGCGTGCGGGGGGTCGGGTGGCAGCTCCGCGCCGGCGACGCTGGTGGTCGGAGAGTTCAACCCGTTCACCGGGCCGGACGCCGCGTTCGGGCCGGAAATGGCCGGCGGCTGCGTTCCCGCCATCAAGCTGATCAACGCTTCGGGCGGGGTGCTCGGGCATCAGATGAGCTGCGTCCAGGAAGACACCAGGGGCGACCCGGCCGATGCCGTGCCCGCCGCGCAGAAGATGATGGCGACCGAGTCGTCACTTGTCGGGGTGCTCGGCCCGAGTTCCGACGAGGCGCTGGCCACCGTGCCGCTGCTGAACCAGGGCAAGGTGCCGATGTTCGTCGACACCGGCCAGGCCGCCTTCGACCACACCGGCGATGCCTACTTCTGGCGGATCACCCCCGCCGACGACGTCAAGGGCTACGCGCTCGCGCTCTGGGCGCACAAGGCGGGCTACACCCGGGCGGCCGCCGTGTTCGGCAACGACGCCGGTGCGCAGTCCGACGTGCCGACGCTGGTCAGCGCGTTCACCCGGCTCGGCGGGACGATCGTTTACAACAAGCCCTTCGCCCTGGACCAGAGTTCGTACCGCAGCGAGATCGAAAGCATGCTCGCCGCCCATCCGCAGGTGATCTTCACCGAGGTGGACCCGCAGACCGGCGCGACCGTGCTGTCCGAGCTGCAGCAGCTGCACGGGCTGATCCCGGTGATCGGCACCGAGGTGACCCTGCAGGCGCCCTGGCTCAAGGCTGTCAACGGCGCGATAGGCGCCGCGGCGATGGCCAGGTACTTCGAGGGAATGCAGCCGTACGCGCCGCCAGGGCACTGCCTGGCAGGCCTACAACCGGTCGCTGCTGGCGTCGGGGTCGCAGGTTCCCAAGCCCAGCCAGTGGAGCACCGACCCGTACTCGATGACCTACTACGACGGCGTGAACGTGATGGCCCTGGCGATGATCGCCGCGAAGAGCACCAGCCCGGCCACCTTCGACAAATTCGTCACGAACGTCACCGAGCCGGGACCGGGAAAGACGGTCGTGAACACGTTCACCGCGGGCCGGGCGGCGCTCAAGGCAGGCAAGCAGATCCAGTACATCGGCGCGGGCGGCCCGATCGTGTTCAACCGCTGGCACAACTCCACGGGCGCGTTCGAGGCCGCGCGGTACGTGCAGGGCAACATCAAGCTGGTCGGCGCGGTGTCCGCGGCGGAGATTGCGGCGCTCAGCAGGTGAACACGCTGGTGCCCGCGATCGGGTTCGGTCTCGTCACCGCGTCCATTCTGGCCGTGGCGGGCGTCGGGTTCACCCTTCAATTCGGTGTCACGAACATCCTGAACCTCGCCTACGGCGACATCATGACCGCCGCCGCGTTCGTCGCCTACCTGGTCACCCGGGCGGGCATCAGCGTGTGGCTGGCGCTGGTGGCCGGCGCGGCGTTCGGGGCGGTCTTCTCCGTGCTGCTGAACCGGGGCATCTACACGCCCTTCGTCCGGCACGGGATCCGGCTGTTCGGCATGATCATCGTGACCATCGCGGTCAGCCTCATCCTGCAGAACGGCCTGCTCGCCGGCTTCGGCGCGAACTTCTTCAGCCTGACGATGCCGCGGCCCTCGTCGGTGCACATCGCCGGGATGGTGTTCACCACCGTCCAGCTCGCGATCATCGCCATCGCGGTCGTGGCCATGCTGCTCATCCACGTGTTGCTGCGCTACACCAAGCTCGGCAAGGCGATGCGGGCCACCGCCACGGATCCCGACCTCGCCCGCAACTGCGGAATAGCCACCGACCGGGTCATCGACCTCGCGTGGGCGATCTCCGGCGCCCTGTGCGGGCTGGCCGGCGTGATCCTGGTGATGAACGTGACCGCGTTCACCGACACGACCGGCGCCCAGTTCCTGATCCCGATCGTGGCCGTCGCGGTGCTCGGCGGGATCGGCCAGCCGTACGGGGCCATGCTGGGCGCACTGGTCATCGGGATCGCCAGCGAGCTCGCGGCGGCCATCATCAACCCGGACTACAAGGACGTCGTGGCCTTCGTGATCCTGGTGATCGTGCTCCTCGCCCGGCCGCAGGGGATCCTGTCGGAGATCGCCACCCGCAAGGAGGTCGCGGCGTGAGCGTAGCCTGGCAGTTCTACATCTCCACCGTGCTGATCTACCTCGGCGTCGACGTGATCGCGTGCTGGGGGCTCAACCTGCAGTTCGGCGTCGCGGGACTGGTCAACTTCGCCTACATCATCTTCCAGGCCGCCGGGGCCTACACGGCCTCGGTGCTGACGCTCGGGCCCGCGAAGCCCGCCAGGCTCGGCGGGTTCCAGCAGTACATCGGCGGCGCGCACTGGCCCTTCCCGCTGCCGATGCTGGCGGCCGGTCTGGTCGGCGGCCTGCTGGCGGCGGTGGTGGGCGGTTTCGCCATCCGGCGGCTGCGCAGCGACTACGAGGCGATGGTCATGCTTGTGGTGTCGCTGATCGCGACCAGCGTGGCCACGAACCAGGTCGGCCTGGTGAACGGGCCGAACGGGCTCGCCCTGGTGCCCAAGCCGCTGGCCTCGCTGGTCAACCTGTCGCCCATCGGCTACCAGTGGTTCTTCGTCGGTCTCACGGCCGTGGTCGCCGTGTGCGTGTACTGGCTCGTGCACGTCGTGACGAGTTCGCCGCTCGGGCGCACGCTGCGCGCGGTCCGCGACAACGAGCCGGCGGCGGCGGCGCTCGGGAAGAACGTCACCGGGCTGCGCATGCTCGCCTTCGTGCTGGGCGGCGTGATCGCCGGCATCAGCGGCGCCATCCTGGTCGAGTTCATCTCCGCCTGGTCCCCTGGTTCCTGGCTGTACCCGGAAACCTTCGTGTACTTCACCGCTGTCATCGTCGGCGGGTCGGGGAACAACTTCGGCGTCATGGTGGGGGCACTGCTGGTGCCGGTCGCCTTCCTGGAAGCCACGCGGTTCATTCCCCAGTTCGGGCCGCCGGGGCTGATCGACGCGCTGCAGTGGATCATCGTCGGCGTGCTCGCCCTTGTCTTCCTGTGGTTCTGGCCGCGTGGGGTGATCCCGGAACGGCGACGGCGCTTCCCCGGGGCCGCCGAGGCCAGGCCCGCGCCGGTCACTGCTCCGGACGGGGACGCCGCGGTGAGCGAGCCCGCCGGTGCCCTGCTCACGGTCAGCGACCTGCATCGCGAGTTCGGCGGTGTGCATGCGGTGAACGGTGCGTCGTTCGCGGTCCCGCCCGGCGGGATCACCGGCCTCATCGGGCCCAACGGCGCCGGGAAGTCGACCGTGCTGAACATCATCGCGGGCGCGCTGCGGCCGAGCGCCGGGACGGTCACCTACCGGGGGCAGGACATCACCGGGCTGGCCTCCTACAAGGTGGCGCGGCACGGACTGGTACGGACGTTCCAGGTGTCCAGTGAGTTCGCCGCGCTGACCGTGATGGAGAACCTGCTGGTCGCGGCGCCCGCGCAGCGGGGCGAGACGCTCTGGCAGGCGGCGCTCGGCAAGCGCTACTGGAAGGCGCACGAACGGGCCACGGTCGAGCGCGCCCGGCAGTTGCTGGCCCGGTTCGACATGTCCGCAGCCGAGGACGAGTACGCCGGGAACCTCAGCGGCGGCCAGAAACGCCTGCTGGAGGTGATGCGCGGGCTGATGGCCGATCCCGCGTTGCTGCTGCTCGACGAGCCGATGGCCGGGGTCAACCCGACGCTGGCCAGGCGGATCGAGGGGCACCTGGAGGATCTGGCCGGCGAAGGGCTCGCGATGCTGATGGTCGAACACGAACTGGCGGTGGTGGAACGGCTGTGCGACCCCGTCATCGTGATGGCCCAGGGACGGGTGATCTCCCAGGGCACCATGGCCGACGTCCGTTCCGATCAGGAGGTGCTGGATGCCTACCTCATCGGATAGCCCCGCCCCCGGCGGCATACCGCAGCGCCCGGGGCCGATCCTGCGGCTCGAGGATGTCGCGGCGGGATACGGCGGCGCGCCCATTGTGTCCGGTGTGAGCCTCGACGTGGGCCCCGGCGAGGTGGTCGCGGTGATCGGGCCCGAACGGCGCGGGCAAGTCCACGCTGCTCAAGGCGGTGATCGGCCGGGCTCTCGGTGATGACCGGTACGGTCACATTCAAGCAGCGCAACATAACGAACATGCGTGGGCACCTGCTCGCCAGGATCGGCATAGGTTACGTCCCACAGACCAAGGACGTCTTCGACACGCTCACCGTGACCGAGAACCTGGAGATGGGTGGCTATCTGCTCACCAAGCAGCAGGTGGCCACCCGGATCGAGAGCGCGCTGACCACCTTCCCCGCGCTGGCCAAGGCCAGATCCCGGACGGCGGGCAAGCTGTCCGGCGGCGAGCGGAAGATGCTCGCGATGGCGCGGGTGCTGATGCTCGAACCCGACGTGCTCGTGCTCGACGAGCCGACCTCCAGCCTCTCCCCGGATATGTCCCGCTCGGTGCTCCGGGACCAGGTCAGGCGTCTGGCCGACGCGGGGACGGCCGTGCTGCTGGTGGAGCAGAAGGCATTCGAGGCACTCGGCGTGTCCGACTGGGCCTACATCCTGGTCGGGGGGCGGATCGAGATCGCCGGGCACGGCCAGGCGAGATCCGCGACCGGCCCGACATTCGTGAGGTCTTCCTCGGCCGGTCCGCACGGGGGCCCGCGGCCCCGTCCGTGGCACGTGGCCACTCCTGGCCACGCCCGGCATGAGGAACCAATAGCCATGGCCGAAGCGGGCGACCGGGCAGGCGCGGGCCCGGGCAGGCCGGCTCCCTCCGCCAGGATGCCGCCAGCGCTGCGGGCCCGGGGGAAATACGTGAGCAAGAGTGAGATGGTCACCGACATCCTCAGGGAACTCATCACCGACCGGCAGCTGACCCCGGGTACGCCGCTGCGCCAGCGCGAGCTCGCCGAGCAGTTCGACGTGAGCTACACGCCGGTACGTGAGGCCCTGCGCCGGCTTGAGTCTGAAGGCCTGGTGGTCACGGACGTGCACCGGGGCGCCACGGTCGCGCGCACCGAGTCGGACGAGCTGGAGGAGAACTACCGGATCCTCGGCGCGCTGGAAGCGCTGGCGGGAAGCCTCGCGGTGGCCAAAATGACCGACGACGACATCGCGGAGATCGAGGCCCTCTACCAGCAGGTCGCGGCCTGCCCCCCGGTGACGGCGGCTGGCGGAGCTCAACAGGCAGTTTCACTTCCGGATCTACGAATGCGCGCGTTCCCCGATGCTTCTGTTGCTGATGAGGCTGCTCTGGCGGTCGTTCCCGCTGGGGCCGCGGTCGGGCAGGCCGCACCGGGAATCGGTGCGGCAGCACGCGGACCTGGTCGACGCGCTCAAGCGCAGGGATGAGGAGCGGGTCGCCGCCATTATCCGGGGTCACGTCCTCGGCAGCATCGAGTACCTGCGGTGACCCGGCCGGACCTGCCCGGGATCGCCGGACTGTCCCAGGCCTACCTCTCGGGCCGGCGCACCGCCGCCGCGGTACTGGAGGACACTCTTGCCCGGATCGCCGCCGCGGACGGGGCACTCTGCGCGTTCGCCGCGGTGGACACCGGCCGCGCCCGGCGGGCCGCCGCGGCCGCGGATGCGGAGCTGAAGACCGGCCGCTGGCGGGGTCCGCTGCATGGCGTGCCGATTGCCGTGAAGGAACTTTTCGACGTCGAGGGCCTGCCCGCGACCTACGGTTCACGCGCCCGCGCCGGGGCCGTGGCAGCCACCGACGCCGGGATCGTCCGCAGGCTCCGCCGTGCGGGCGCGGTCATCGTGGGCCTGACCAGGTCCCACGAATTCGGCTGGGGCATCACCACCCAGCACCCCGACGGCACCGGGACCCGTAACCCGTGCAACCTGGACTTCGTCCCCGGCGGGTCGAGCGGCGGGTCCGCTGCTGCGGTCGCCGCCGGGCTCGTCCCGGCCGCGGTGGCCACGGACACCGGCGGTTCCATCCGCATTCCCACGGCCTTGTGCGGGGTGGCCGGGATCAAGCGGGCCTTCGGCCGGATCCCCCGCGACGGCTGCGTCCCGCTCGCGCCCTCGCTGGACACACCCGGATTCATCGCGCGCACGCCGGCCGACCTGGTCCCGCTCCTGGAGGCCACCGCCGGGTGGTCGGCAGCGGACCCGGCCACCCGGATACCGGGCATGACCGCCCCCGGGCCACGGCCCGCCGGGCTGGACGGCCGCCGCGTGGGCGTCTCGCCGGACCTGCTCGGCGCGGCCATGGCCGCGCCGCACGCGGCGGCCTACCAGCGTGCTCTGGAGGTGCTCGCCGGCCTGGGCGCCACGATCGCCGAACTCCGGCTGCCGTCCGCCGCCGAGTACCGCGAGGTGTTCGGCGTCATCCAGATGGCCGAGGCCTACGACGTCCACCACCGGCGGCTCGGGCTCTTCCCGGCCCGCGCGGCGGACTACGGCGAAGATGTCCGCCTGGCGGCTCGAGGCCGCGGGCTCGATCGACCTGGGCGCCTATCTCGCCGCACAAGAGCGGCGCCCGCATCTCGTCACGGCGCTGGAGGTGGCACTCGATTCGGTGGATGTCCTGGTCACGCCGGTCAATCCGGGCACCCCGCCCCGGCGGGAGGACCCGGACCACGTGATCGCGCCGGACGGCACCCGCCAGCCGTTCCGCGACGTCATCATGGGCTACACGGTCCCGCAGAATCTCGCCGGTGTCCCGGCCGTCACGATCCGCGCGGGCACCGATGAGCTGGGGCTGCCCTGTGGCATCCAGCTGACCGCCGCACGGGGCCGGGAGCTTTCCGCGCTGTGGCTCGCCGAGGTGCTCAGCCGGGAACTGTAGCCCGGCGCCTGCGGAGATAAGCTCGGGCGGGTATCCGCGAAGGAGTAGGGCGGCCAGGGCCCGGTAAGGCCGGGCTCCCATTCCCCGATACCCCCTGCTCAGCGCTCGCGCGACCGTGGTGAATTCGGCCGCACGATCGCTGAGAACGAGGTATGCGGCATTGAGCACCAGGCATTTCCCGCTGTCGCCGGAACCCGGTTCCTGGGCGGCACTGAAATGGCGCGAGGCAATGGCGATGCCGGCGAGCGCACGGTCGATCATCTCGGCGAAGGCTTCCGCATCCTCGGCGGCCGGACCGGCTTTGCCAGGCCACCGTCCGGTATCACCGGCTCGCTGTAGCTCGTCACCCGGTCCCCGGAACCCGGCGCATCCAGGCGGCCCGCCGTTTCGTCCGCCGGCCCCGCCTGGGCGCCCCGCGGGGACGCCGCATCCGCCGCGCCCGCGTAGACCTTGACGCCCCACTCCTCGGTCCCGCGCAGCGAATCCAGGACCACCGCGAACTCTGCGCTGCTTCGCCCGAGCAGGGTGCGGACCGTTTGGTCGTCCGGATAGATGGTGGCCAGCCGGAGCGGCAGCACCGGCCCGCCCGCCGCCACGCACGCGATGACCTGGTGGTGCGCGCGCCCCAGCCGTTCGATGCTGGGCAGGTCGGACATCAGGCCGGCCCGCGCCTGCTCACCAAACGTCCCCGCGTCCACCGAGCCGACGACGGCGGTGAGCCCCGCCTCGGCGACAGCGCGGACCTGCTCCCCACCGACGCCGGTCAGGCCGGACAGCAGATCGGGGGCGGGGCTATCGGTGATGGCATAGACCCAGACGACATGGCCGGCCGGTACGTGCTGCCGCGCCTGCCTGCGGCTGAGCGCCCGCCGGACCCTGTTGCTGCGAGCCGTCACCGGCTGGTGCATCTCACTCCTCCTTGGCCAAGGCTGCGTCCCGCTCCCGAAATTCGTGACAACTTGGTCAGCGCTAAACCCGCGACTTCTGTCACCCTTACCCGTGTAAGGATGACATTTCGGGATATATCGTCGTCGCCGTGCGCGGGAGGCCGGGGTAGATCAGGATTCTCCGGGTGGACCGGACAGCATCCCGCTCCCTGCCCCGGCCCGAGCGCTTGTGGGCGCCTGCGCCCGACCTCGCCACCGCGATCAGGTGCGCGAGGACTGGCGACGAGGGCGCCTTTGGCGTGCTGTATCGCGACATCCAGCCGAGGATGCTGCGGTACCTGCGGACCCTGGTGGGCACGGACGCCGAGGACGTGGCGTCCGAGACCTGGCTGAACGTCGCCCGCGACCTGGGCCAGTTCGATGGCGACTCGGACGGCTTCCGGGCCTGGGTCGCCACCATCGCCCGCCACCGTGCCGCGGATCACCTGCGGCAGTCCCAGCGCCGCCCCCAGACCGCCGACATCGAGGCCGCGGAACTGGAAACGCGGGCCGGCGGTGACGATACCGAGCACCGCGCCCTGGAGGCGGTGGCCACCGACGCGGCGATCGCCCTGATCGCGCGACTGCCGCGCGACCAGTCCGAGGCGGTGCTGCTGCGGGTGGTGGTCGGCCTGGACGCGGTCAGCGCGGCGAAGGTGCTCGGCAAGCGGCCCGGGGCGGTGCGGACCGCCTGCTACCGGGGACTGCGCAGGCTGTCGCGCTGGGTGGCGGCCGAGGATGCGGACCTTACGACAGCGACCGGCCGCCGTACGGCGGGCCAGCCGCGCGAGGGAAGTGACCGGCAATACGGATCACGAGTGACATCCAGCGGTGAACGGACGCTAAAGGGTACGAGATGAACACACGCCACTCCCGGCGGCTGAGCCGGAAGGCCGTCGGCCAGTTGCTGGACACCGGCACCGCCAGGCCGGGCATGGTCCCGCACCGGCTGGCGAGCCTGCTGGGCGCGGCCGCCGCGGACGGGCGCGAGCACGAGCTGGCGCACGCGGAAACGGCGATGGCCGCGTTCCAGGCGGAGCATCTCGCCCCTGTCCCGACACCCCGGACGGAGCCGATGACCAAGTCCCCGCTCGCGAAACTCCTTGCCACCAAGGTGCTGGCCACAGCGCTGGCCGTCACCGTGACCGGCGGCATCGCGGTTGCCGCCACCACCGGCGCCCTGACCGGGCACGGGCCGGGCCGGGCCGGTGTGCGCCGGTCCGGCCATGCCACCGCGCAGGGGCACGCCTCGGTGAGCGCCCAGGCGACCGTGCGCCACGGTCGCGCCGGAACACTTGACGCCGCCCAGCTGTGCCGCCAGGTCGCCGCCCGCGTGGCGCGAGCCCAGCAGCATGCGGCGGCCACCGCCAGCCAGGCCATGAGCGCCGCCCAGCTGGACCAGGCTCTGGCCAGCCCGGCTGTCGGCCGCGTGCTGGCCAGCCCGGCGTTCGCAGCCCTGCTGGCCACCGCCACGAGCAGCACCAACGTCCCCGACTACTGCGCGCTGGTGCTGCGCCTGCCGAGGCTCCCGCTCCCCGCGATGCTGGCGCGGCTGCCCGGCAACGTGCTCGCCCAGGACCTCGTCGCCCTGCCGGCGGGCGTGCTGGCGCAGGTGCTGACCAGTGTGCCCGGGCCGGTGCTGGCCGAGGCGCTGGCTCCGCTCCCCGCGCAGGCGCTGGCCGAGGTACTGACCGCCCTGCCCGCCCAGCCGCTGTCCCAGGTCGTGGGCCTGCTACCTGCCGCGGCGCTGTCGCAGGTCTTCGGCCAGCAGCCCGCCGCCGTGGTCGCGCGGCTGCTGGGCATCCTGCCATCCGCCACACTCACCCGGCTGCCGGCCACGGTCTTGGCGAAGGTCCCGGTCACCGTGCTGGCGCAGCTTCCGGTCACCGTGCTGGCGCAGCTTCCGGTCACCGTGCTGGCGCAGCTTCCGGTCACCGTGCTGGCGCAGCTCCCGGTCACCGTGCTGGCGCAGCTCCCCGTCAAGGTGCTGGCGCAGCTCCCCGTCAAGGTGCTGGCGCAGCTCCCGACGAAGGTGCTCGCGACCCTGCCCGTGACCGTGCTGGCGAGACTCCCCGTAGCCGTGCTGGCCAAACTGCCGGCCTCGGTGCTCGCGAAGCTTCCCGCCTCCGTGCTGGCCAAGCTCCCCTCGTCCGTGCTGGCTACCCTGTCGCCGGCGATCCTGGCGAAGCTCCCCCACCCGGTGCTGACCAAGCTCCCTGCCGCCGTGCTGGCCAAGCTCCCCGGCTCGCTGCTGAACGGCTGAGGCAGCGGCGCCGGAGCCGAACGTGCTGGGCTGGTGCGGCAGGGGAGCTGCTCCAGCCCAGCGCCCTACCAGGCGGGCGCCCGGGAGAACAATCCGTTACGGGCGAACAGGCGCTGGGTGCTGCGGGGCAGCGGCGTGAACGTGGTGAGGGTCTGGACGCCGAACACCGGTCCCCGGTCGACGATCATCGCGGTGCCGGAGGCGTTCACCCACAGCACGCCCGTGGAGGCTGCCTCGGTGTCGGTCCGCCGCTGGTACAGGACCCGTAGAGGCTTTCCGGTGCGCACCGAGAACTCGGTGATCGTGAAACGGAATATCTTGGGCGGGGCGGACGCGTGGAAGTACGGGGCGACGAGTTTGGTGCCGTCGCCGGTGATGAGCGGAATCCCGATGATGCGGTGCCCGGTATTGGTGTGCGTCCAGCCGGCCTCGGTGGCCGGGATGGGGATCCGCGCGCTGGATGCCAGCAGGCTGCCGGCGGGGGCGGCGGTGTCCAGCAGGCGAAGCTGCGCCGGCTCGTTCCCGGCCTTGGTCCGGGTGGTCACCTCGAACAGCAGCGTCCGGTTGTTTGCCTCCCACGAGTTCGAGCCGCTGCTACCCGGGCCGAGGGAGATCTCGCCGATCAATCCACGGCCAGGCCACACCCACTCCCGCCCGGCACCGGTCGCGAGCGAGAAGACCTGAATCTTGGCACCAGTCTCCCTATGGCCGGGCAGCAGGGACACGGCGAGCCTGCTGCCGTCGGGGGACAGCGCCAGATCCGCGATGGTCACCGTTTCCGCAGGTATGGGCAGTGGCACCAGGCGGCCCGGATGACCCGACCGGTCCAGGGCCAGCCGGTAGAACCTGACCGGCCGCGGGTCCAGTACGTTTGTGCCCGCCGCGGGCGGGACCCCGGCGGCAAGAACGAACGTCCGGGCGTCACCGGCGGCTGCCACCCACATGAACATTTTGTACGGCTTGGGCGGCGCGACGGTCCCCAGCACCGCTCCGGTGGCGGTCGCGCCGACCACCGCGCGGCCCGGGGTCTCGGGAATGGCGACGAAATACCGGGGGACCCTGGCCAGCACACCCGGAGAATCCGGGCCGCTCGCGGCCGGGCGGTGCAGGATCGCGCCGGAGATGGCCAGCGACGCGAGTACCACGGCAATCACGGCGGCCGCGGCCGCCAGGGGGGCCAGCCACCCCGGCCAGCGGCGCGGCACGGCACCGCGGCGGACCAGGCCGGGCGCACGCCGGGTGCCGCCGTCGCGCACCGCCCGGAGCACCGCATCCGCGGTTGGCGCATGACGCTCCAGCATTGGCAGCGCCGCCCGCAGCTCGTCTTCGGTACGCCTGGCGCTTTCGGATCCGGTTCGCATCAGTACTCCTCCTTGATCACAACTGGTCCCCGCACCGGCACCCCGGTCAGCTCGATCCGGAGCGCGGCCAGCGCCCGGGACGCGTGGCCGCGGACGGTGCCCGGCTTGCAGCCCAGGACGTCGGCGATCTCCTGATCGGAAAGGCCCTCGTAGTAGCGCAGCACCAGCACCGCGCGCTGCCGCCGGGGCAGCTTGGTCAGCTCGGCCAGCATCGCCTCGCGTTCGGCGTACCCGGCGGCGGGATCGGGTGTGGGCAGGCCCTCGATGCCGGAACCCGCGCTGGACAGCACCAGGCGCCAGGACCGGCGCCGCCAGGCCAGGTACTCGTTGACGATCATCTTGCGGACGTAGGACTCGGGCCGGTCCAGGTTCTCGATCACCTGCCATCGCGCGTTCGCCCGGATCAGTACCTCCTGCACCACGTCCTCGGCCAGGCCGCGGTCACCGGTCAGCACGGCGGCGAACCTCAGCACCGCGGGCAGCCGGGCCGCCGCGAATTCCTCGAAGGTCATCGGGCCTCCACGAGAGTGTCCCTGCCTAAAGATGCACCCCGGCGGCGATATGTTGCGCCGTCCCGGGAGGCAATCTCGCCGCGGTGGAGCTCACCCGCACCGCATCCCGGGCCACGCTGCCTGGGGCCCGGGATGGACCGCCCGGCCAGCCCTTGACTTCCGCGAATGAGATCTGATGTGCTGAACATTATGTATCTGCTGCCTTAGCGCACGGACGTGGTGCGCCTGCCCCGAGTTTGAGGATCCAGATGTGCTGACCGGAACCGCTGTTCCCCGGCCCAGGGACTGCACCTTCAGCCCTGGTGACTGGGAAATCCTCGGGCGCTATTGGCATCCGGTCCTGTTCAGCACGGATGTGGCCGGCACGCCCGTCAAGGCCACGCTGCTCGACGTTGACCTGGTCGTATACCGGACAAGTAAGGGCGTGGTAGCCGCCCGGGATCTGTGCATGCACCGGGGCAGCCCGCTGTCCATGGGGCACATGCAGGGCGACGAAATCGTCTGCGCCTACCACGGCTGGCGATACGGCCCCCAGGGTGAGTGCGTGCGGATTCCATCCCAGCCCGCCGCGGTGCGGATATCACCGCGTGCCCGGCTCATGACCGTCAATTGCGCGGAACGCTATGGGCTTATCTGGGCCTGCATAGCGGAGCCCGCCGCGGACCTCCCGGAGTGCCCGGTACTCGAGGACCCCTCGTACCGGTTTCTCCAGCTGGGCATGCAATCATGGCGGACCTCGGCGGCGCGCCAGATCGAGAACTTCATGGACGTGAGCCATTTCCCGTTCGTGCACGCGGGAACCTTCGGGAACCCTGACGTGACAGAGGTCGCGCACGTGGATGTGGAACAGACCCCCCGTGGCCTGCATTATGACTTCCCGTACCTGGCCAGCAACCCGAAGAATTCCCCCCTTGGCGGCGGCGAGGTCATCCAGCGCCATACGACGTACGACGTGACCCTGCCCTTCACCGTGCAGCTGACCATCGCGTATCCGGAGAAGGGCGAGGGACGCGCCCACGTGGCGTTCGATATAGCCTCACCGGTTTCCGCACGGGCAACGAATATCTTCTTCGTCGCGGCCCGCAACTTCGATGCGCACATCCCGGCCGAGGAAATCATCGCCTACGACCTGAGTATCGCCGCCGAGGACCGGCCGATCGTCGAAGGCCAGCGGCCGGAGGAACTCCCGCTGGATCTGGGCGAGGAACTGCACGTCCAGGCCGACTCGGTCACCATCGCGTACCGGAGGGGGCTGCGGGAACTCGGGCTGGGCCGCGCGTGGAGTGCCTGACGGGCCGGTTCAGAGCATTGCGACGGCATCCATCTCGATCAGGACGCCCCGGCCCAGCAGTTCCTTGACCACTATCCCGGTCGCCGCGGGGAAGTGCTCCCCGAAGAACTCGCGGCGGACGTCGGCGACCGCGCGGTACCCCTCCCGGGACAGGATGTAGTCCGTGGTCTTCACCACGTTGGCGGGCCCCGCGCCCGCTTCGGCGAGGATTCGCGCCAGCTGGGCGAAGATCTCCCGTGCCTGGGCGGCGACGGTGCCGCCCTCGGCCGTGCCGTCCGGCCGCGCCGCGGTAAGCCCGGAGATGAACAGCGGGGTCCCGGGCCGGGCCACCGCGGCGACGTAGGTCCGGCCGGCGAACGCGGGGTCGGATGCACCCAGCACGCGCCGGCCGCCCGGCTGGCCCGGCGGCGTGGCCTGTCCCCGGTGCGGCTCGACCAGCCCGATGAGGACACCGTGCGCGCTCTCCGGGTGGACGAACACCCGCCGGCCCTGCTCATCGACGGTGGGCACCCGGTCCACAAGCCGCATCCCGGCCGCCTCGACGGCCCGCATCGCCTCCTCAAGGGAGTTCACCCGAAGGCACAGGTGATGGAGTCCCTCGCCACGGCGGGCCAGGAAACGCTCGAGCGAGCCCGCCACCGGGGCCGCCGCCGCGGGCTCGATGAGTTCGAGGACCACCCCCTCCGCGCGCAGCACATGCGACCGGAGTCCCTGGCCGGGCAGATCCTCGACCCATTGCGGCTCGAAACCGAGCGCGGCGAAGGTCTGCTTGGCGCCCTCCGCATCGCGTACCGCGATCGACACATGCTCCACGGCTGTCACGACCGGCTCGCTCATGCGCCCTCTCCCTGCTCAGGCATCCCCGGCGCCCGCAGCAGGTCGTTCGCAAGCTGGGACACCTCGGCACGCACCCATTTGCCAACATCGTTACGGGGCAGCCGGTCCACCGTGAGGAGTTCCTCGGGCCAGAAGGCCTTGGTCACGCCCCGGGCCTCCAGAAACGAGGCCAGCCCGCCGAGGGTGACCTCGGCCCCGGCGCCCGGCTCCACCACGGCCACGCAGCATTCCCCGAGGCGCGCGTGCGGCACGCCCACGATGACCACCTCGCCGACCCCCGGGCAGGTGCGCAGCAGGCCCTCGATCTCGCCGGCCGGTATCTTCTCCCCGCCACGGATCACCAGTTCCTTGATCCGCCCGGTCAGCACCAGGCAGCCATTGCCGTCGAAACGGCCGAGGTCGCCGGTTCGGTAGCCGCCCCTCCCGTCCAGGAACCTGGCGCTGAATTCCCGGCCCTGCAGGTAGCCGGGGGTGACGGACGGCCCCGTGATGACGACCTCCCCGTCACCGGCTCCCGTCGGTCCGGGCAGCGGGTCGATCGTGACGATGGTCTCGGGCTGCGGCCGGCCGCAGGTGCCGATGGCACCGGACACGTCGTCACCGGGCCCGGTGGAAGCGACATGGCCCGCTTCCGACATCCCATAAGCGAGGGAGAGCCGTCCAGGCAATGATTCCGCTGCCTGCTGCGCGAGCGCGGCGTCGAGCTTGGCGCCCGCGCAGGTGAACACGCGCAGCGACGCGAGGCTGCCCGCGGCCGCGCTCCGGCGGGCCATCAGGTCGGCCAGGAAGGTGGGCGTCCCGGCGCTGTGGGTGATGCGGTGCTCGCGGGCCAGCCGGAGCATCTCGCCCGCGTCCCAGGCCGGCTGCATCACGATGCGGCCGCCCGCCAGCAGGCCGAGCCGGACGCCGTAGAAGTGGCCGAACGTGTGCCCGACGGGCAGCGCGGCGTGGAACACGTCGTCCTCGCCGAGTTCCTGGCGTTCGGCGGTCGATCGCACCGCGAGCATGGCCGTGTTGTGGGTGTGCAGGACGCCCTTGGGCTCGCCGCTGCTGCCCGTGGTGAACGCCAGATTGGCCACGGCATCGGCGGAGGGCGGGCCGGGCAGGTGCGCGGCGGCCGCGTTACCGGTGCCGACGACAGCGTCGTAGCCGGTGACCGGCAGGCCGGCCGCCGAAGGGGGACCACCGTCCCCGGCCACGATCATCGTGCAGTGCCTGCCCTGCCCAGCGAGCACGGACAGGAGGGCCTGCGCGGGCCGGTGGCGGCGGAAGGCCGCGACGGTTACCACTGCCCGCGGCTGGGCAAGGCCGAGGATCCGGTGCAGGTCGCGGGGACCGAGCGTCGGCATGACGTTCGCCACGACCGCGCCGATCCGTTCCGCGGCCAGGAGGGCGGGCACGAACTGGCGGACGGGCGGCAGCGCCACCAGCACGACGTCGCCCGGTGCCACGCCCAGTGCCACCAGGCCCGCAGCGAATGCCAGCGTCTCGGCGGCGAGTTCGCCGTAGCGGTAGCTGCCGCCGGCATCCACGACGGCGATCTTGCCGGGATGCCGCCCGGCATGCGCGAGCACATGGTCGAACAGAATCTCGTCCCGCCAGTGCCCGCGCCGGTGGCACTCGGCCGACCACTCCGGCGGGAACGCCGGGTCGTAGGCGGCGAGCAGGTCACGGACATCGCTCCCGCCCGTCCCCGGGGGTGGCGCAGCGGCGCTCATCGGTAGCTGGGCTCCACCGGGACCACCCGGTACTCGCCCTCGCCGGCCGGCTCGATCAGCCGGGCGTCGTGGCCGGGCAGGACCTTCATCCCGTACCGCTCGACCAGGCGCCGCACCTTGTGCGCGGAGTGCGCCCACCGTTCCAGGTCATGGTGCAGCAGGCTGGGGACGAAGCGCTTGCCCCAGGAGTCGGCGAGGTAGATCGTGTCGGAGGCGATGAGCATCCAGCCGCTTTCCGGCAGCCGGACCGCGACCCCGAGCGTCCCCCAGGTGTGGCCGGGCAGCGTGACCAGCCACACACCGGGCAGCAGCTCGAAGTCGGCGAAGACCTCGACCGCCCGGTCGGGGAGCAGGCTGGCGAAATCGGCCCGGGTGAATCCCTGCGGGCTGGTCACCCCCCAGACCGTGAGCAGGTCGTCGCGGAGCAGCCCGCCCTTGACCCGCGCACAGCCGCGCAGTTCGTCCTCGCCGACGTAGATGCGCGTCCGGGCCGGGTCGAACAGCCGCACGTTGCCGCCGTGATCGGTATGCAGGTGCGTGATGACCACATGGCCGAAGTCTGCCGGGGTGAGCCCGAGCTGCTCGAGGCGCTGGGTGAACAGCCCGTCCGGGCCGGGATCGTAGGCCATGGCTTCCCCGTAGAACCGGTCCCGCCATTCCTGCTGGTAGTTCACGCTCACGGCGGTGTCCACCAGCACCCTGCCGTCGGTGTGCTCGATCACATAGACGTAGATGGGGTGGCGCAGGATCCCGGTCGTGCGGGACGGCTGCGCGCTGGTGGCGATCCGGTCCGGGTGCCCGCTCAGCGCGAGTTCGTAGTCGAGTGAGGTGTTGCCACATTCGATGATCTTGAGTTCGAGAACGCCCATGTCCGGTCCGTACCTACGCCCTCTGTCGCTGTCAGGTGGTCTGCGGCAACCCGAGCACCGCCGCGAAGTTGTCGCCCGCCAGGCCGCGCAGCTTTCCCTGGGGGATCGGCGGCAGCCCCAGCGCCGCCGCCTCGTCGTTGACGGTGGTGAGTTTCTCCAGCAGCGCGACCGGGTCATAGAGGAAGCCGGGGTAGTCCGACCCGAAGAAGATCTTTTCAAGCGGGACGAACGCCGGTTCACAGCGATGCAGGAAGCCGAACAGGTCGCGCCGCGTCAACGTGGCGATCAGGTAGGACAGCTCGGCGTAGAAGTTCGGGTGCTTGGTGAGCAGGAAGAGAGCCTCCTCCACCCAGGGGATGCCGCAGTGGGCAATGATGATCCGCAGGTCGCGGAACTCACGCCCGATGTCGTCGAGAATCGCCGGGCGGCCAAGCTCAAGCTTGGCGTCAATGCGCGTCGAGCCCGCCTGATGGATCATCACCGGGATATCCAGTTCAGCCGCCTTCCGGTAGATCGGGAAGGCCAGGTCACGGTCGTTGGCGGCCCAGTGCTGGTACATGGGGTAGAGCTTCAGCCCGGTGAGGCCCAGGCCGGTCACCGCGCGGTCAAGTTCGGCCACCGCCGCCTTGGGGCCCTGATACGCCGGGTTGACCGATGCGAACCCGATGAAGCGCCCGGGATCCGCGGCCACGACCGCCGCGATGTAGTCGTTGCACTTGTCGGGGTGCGGCGGGCCGGGCACGCCGAGCCGGCCATCGACATCGACGGTCCCGATCAGGTGCCCGTCCAGGAACTGCGGCGAGATGGCCAGCACCACGACCTTGTCAAAGCCCGGGTGATCACGCGCCGACTCGGCCGGGCCGATGATGGGCATGCCGCGGAGCGAGAGGCCGCTCGCTTCCCACTCGGCCTCGGTCGGGACGTGGTGGGAGGGGAGCCGGCCGGTGCTGCGGTAGATGCACAGCGATCCCTCACGGCCGTAGGCCGCGGTGAACTCCGGATCCTCGGCCATGGCCAGAATGTGGCTGTGCGCGTCGATGATCATGGTTCCTCCCGCCTGGAAATCAGCCCGTCCGCGAGGTCGCCGGCCTGCCTGGCAGCGGGGCGCCCGGCCGGGTCGCCGAACCCGCCGCCGCCCGCCGTTTCCACCCGCACGATGGTGCCAGCCGGCAGGCGGCGGGTGAATTTGGTCAGTGGCGGCAGGCGGCTGCCGTCCGGCAAGGTGACGGTGATCCTGGACGGCGCGCCCGCCAGGCCGCCCCGCGCGCCCTGGGGCCGGAACCGGGGGTCGGTCTGCTCGGCATACAGCGTCGCGGTCTGGGGTGCGTCGAGCACGAGGTACTCACGCCTGATGCCGAGCCCGCCGTTGAAGGTCCCGAGCCCCTGCGAACCGGGAATCAGTTCCGTCCGCAGGACCCGCACGGCGTAGGTCGTCTCGGCCACCTCGACCGGCATCAGGCCGACGTTGCTCATGTACGTGTCGACCCCGTCCAGGCCGTCCGCCCCGGCGTGGGCGCCTGCCCCGCCGCCCACCACCTCGGCCATGACGCTCAGGTTGCCGGTGATGGCCGAGACGCCCTCCAGATGCATGCCGAAGAACGTCACCGTGCTGCTGGCCACCGCCTTGTGCGGCCAGAGTTCGGAGGCGCACCGCACCAGGGTGTCCGCGAGCCGCTGGCATGTGTTGTGGCGCACGGAGACCGCGGCCGGCGGGCGCGGGTTGAGGATGGAGCCGGACGGGCAGGTGATCGTGAGCGGCCGCAGGATGCCGTCGTTGGTGGCCGCCCTCGGGTCGGTCATCGCCCGCAGCAGGTAGACCACGGCCGCCCGGGTACTCGCCCACGGCACGTTCAGTGCCCCCCGCACCTGGGGAGCCGAACCGGACAGGTCCACGGTGAGCTGATCGCCTGTCTTGCGCATCCGCACATGGATCCGCACCGGCGGCCCGCCGAGCCCGTCGTCGTCGAGGAAACCCTCCGCCTCGGCCTGCCCGTCCGCCAGCCCGGTCAGGCTCACCCGCGTCGCCTGCTCGACCACGTCGAGCATCTGCGCCATGCCCGCGACCACGGTCGCGGCGCCGAAGCGGCCGACCGCCTCCGCCACCCGGCGCTCTCCCAGCAGGCAGGCCGCGCGCTGGGCACCCAGGTCGGACATGGTCGAGGCCGGATCGCGGACGTTGTCGGCGAGCACACTGGTGACATCCGGGTTCACCGCCCCCGCCGTGTACAGGCGGACGCCGGAGAAGATCAGGCCTTCGGCGAAGAGCTGCTCCAGGTCCGAACCCTGGCTGCCCGGCCGCACCCCGCCGACGTCAATGTGATGAGCCGTGGATCCCACCCACGCGATCTTCGTGTCACCGGCGTATACCGGCGTGATCAGGTTCAGGTCGGGCAGGTGCATGCCGCCGTGGTAGGGGTGGTTGGCCAGGAACATGTCGCCGGGGCCGGCGCGGTCACCCCACCGGGCGATGATCGACTTCACGACGAGCGACATCGCGCCCAGCTGCGCGGGGATGAAGTCGGCCTGCGCCACGAGGTCGCCGTTGGCACGGAAGACCGCGCAGCTGAAGTCGTCCATTTCGCGGATGATCGGGCTGCGGCTGGAGTGCTTGAGCACCTGCCCCATCTCGCGGGCCGCCGCGACCAGGGTCGCGTGCAGCAGTTCGAAGGTGACCGGATCGAGCCGCCGGCCGCCGCGGCGCGCGGGCCCGTGCACATCGGTGACGGCGGTCACCGGCGTACCCGCTCGCTGAGCCACAGGCTGCCGAGCTCGTCCAGGTCGGCCGCCTGGCCGTCCAGCACCACCGTGGTGGCGTCCATCTGGTGGATGATCGCCGGGCCCCGCACGCGGTTGCCCGCGCGCAGCCGATCGCGCTGGTAGACCGGCAGATCCGGCCGCCAGGAGCCACCGGGCAGCCGGGCCGGGGTCTTTCCCAGCAAGGCGGCACGGGGCGGCGTACGGGATCCGGCGGCCAGCCGCGACGGCTCGGGGCGGGCCAGGCTGCCGAACACCGACAGCCTGGCCGTGACGATCTCGACCGGCTCGGCCGGGTCGGCGTAGCCGTAGGTGCGTTCATGCAGGTCCCGGAACCGCCTGGCGGCGCCGTCCAGGGCGCCGACGCTGATGCGCGGGATCGGCACGGGCAGGTCGAAGCCCTGGCCGGGGAAGCGGCAGTCGAGGCTCGCCATGACCCGGGTCCGGGACACCGGAACGCCGTCCGCGCGCAGCCGGGCCCGCAGCTGCCGGGCGGTCGCGTCGAACCAGCCGCGCAGCTCACCCACTGCCGCGGGCTCGTGCCTGCGCAGGACGGTCCGCGACTCGTCGATCCGCAGGTCCGCGGCGACCAGCCCGGCCGCGGCGAAGAGCCCCGGGATGGGCCGGGATGAGGGCGCGGCCGAGGTTGAGCTCGCGCAGCACCAGCCCGGCGTACATCGGGCCCGCGCCCCCGAACGCGACGAGCGTGTAATCGCGGGGGTCGATGCCGCGCTCGGTCGATACGGCCCTGATCGTCGCCGTGACGTGGGCACACGTGATCGCGATGATGCCCAGTGCCGTGTCGTCCCCGGCCATGGCAAGGGCGTCCGCCAGCCGCCGGACGGCGGCCCGGGCCGCGGCGGCGTCCAGCTTGAGGCCGTCGGCAAGGCCGAGGTCCGCGGGCAGCATGCCCGTGGCGACGTGCGCGTCGGTGACCGTCGCCCGCTGCCCGCCAAAGCCGTAGGCGGCCGGCCCCGGGCGTGCCCCGGCGCTCTCCGGGCCGACGCGCAGCCGGCCCGTCTGATCGGTGTATGCGATGCTGCCGCCCGCCGCGCCGGCGGTCACGATCTCCACCGCCGAGCACAGCACCGGATGATCGTCCACCGACTGCACCCGGGTCACCGGGACGGCTGCGTCGCGCACCAGGCAGACGTCCAGTGAGGTTCCGCCCATATCCAGCGAGATGAGCCCGCCGATCCCGTACCTGGCGCCCAGGGCGAGGGTCCCGGTAACGGCGGCCGTCGGCCCGGACAGCAGCAGCCGGTGGGCCTGCGCGTCGGCCCGGGAACTGGGCACGTAGCCGCCGTTGGACTGCATGACCAGCAGCGGCGCCCGGATGCCGAGCTTGCCCGCCCGGGCCGCGGCCCGGAGCACGTACTGGCCGACCACGGGCCGGAGCCCCGCATTGATCGCGGTGGTCGCTATCCGCGGGTACTCACGGAACTCGCGGGCCACCTCGGCGGACAGCGTGACCGGCACATCCGGCAGGGACCGCCGCAACGCCGCCGCGAGGGCCTGCTCATGCCGGTCGTCCAGGTAGCTGAAGATCAGCCCGACCGCTACCGCGTCGGGGCGCCGCCCGGCCACCTCCCGGCAGACGCGCTCGATCTCTCCCGCCGTCAGTTCCCTGAGCACCTCGCCGTGCGGGCCGATACGTTCGGCGACTTCGACCCGGTCACGCCGCGCCACCAGCTCCCGCGGCTTCGCCGGGTCGAGGTCGTAGACGGAAGGCCGGCGGCCACCGCGGATCGCCAGCACGTCCCGGAACCCCTCCGTCGTGACCAGCACCACCCGCGCGAGCCGCCCCATGATCAGTGCGTTCGTGGCGACGGTGGTGCCGTGACCGAGCAGGCGCACCCGGCTGGGTGCCGCTCCGGCCGCGGACAGCGCGGACAGCGCCTGCTCGAATCCGGCGGACGGGTCGGCGGGCGTGGAGGCGACCTTGGCCGTGCGCAGGCTCCCGTCCTCCGCGATCGCTATCGCGTCGGTGAAGGTCCCGCCGACGTCCACGCCGACCATCCACCCGGGCTCGCCGGTGCGTTGCGGCCGTCCGGCAGCCACCGCCCCTGTCATCCCGGCCCGGATCAGGTCCCGGTGCTCAATCGGCCGTGCTGGCCGGCACCGCCACCGGGACGGCCGCCGCGCTGCGGGTCTCCGCCCAGTGCCACACCAGGTACACCACGACGGCGACGATGGTCCCGGCCCAGATGCTCAGGTCGGCATTGCCCAGCGCCTTGCTGCCTGGTCCCACGAACAGCGGCGAGTCGTTGAGGAAGAGCAGCGCGGCGATGGTGCCCAGGATGAACGCCGCGAACGCCTTCGGGCTCACCCCGCTGCGGTACCAGTACCTGCCGCCGGTGCTGTTCAGCAGGTCTTCCGGGTTCTCGTAGTTCAGTGTCCGGCGGTTCACGAAGTGGTCGATGAGGATGACGGCATTCCAGGCGGCGAGCCAGGCGATGCTCAGGCCGAGGAACTCCTCGAAGGAGCCGATGAAGTTGTAGATGAACAGGGCATACACCCCGCCGAAGGCGACCAGGACGGCGTCCGCGATGATCGTTAGCGGCCGCGGCACCTTGAGCCCGAGGGCGAGCAGGGCCAGGCCGGAGGTGTAGGCATCCAGCACGCCGGTCGTCCACGTGCTCACGACGATCACCAGGACGAACAGGATGAGGTACCACAGCGGCAGGAACGTCGGGACCGCCGTGATCGGGTCGGACGCCTTCAGCCCGAAGGCGATCAGCAGCCCGATGAGCAGCACCGCCGTGTAGCCGATGTTGCTTCCCCAGAAGACGTTCGCGACGATCGACTTCGCTGAGGTCTTCTTCGGCAGGTACCTGGCGTACTCAGAGGCGTACGCGGTCCAGCCCCAGCAGCCGGAAGACATGAGGATCATGAAGGCGAACAGCCAGCTCGCCCACCGGGTGTTCCCCGCGGGCGGCGCCAGGTACTCGTTCCAGCCGATGTGCGCGAGGTGCCCGTGGATGAGCAGCGCCGGCACCAGGCCCAGCAGCAATACGGCGCAGAGGATGGACAGCGGCTTCTGCAGCTTGAGGATCGTGGCGTGGCCGGCCAGCGACCACAGCAGCAGGCCACCCAGCACCACGATGAAGGAGATCACTTCCACCACGGTCGTGTTGGTATGTGGCCATTCGTGCGTGACGGCCGCCGAGATCAGCAGGGCCGCGACGACGCTGACCACGGTTTCCCAGCCGACCGCTCCCAGCCAGGTCAGCAGCGTCGGGAGCAGCTGCCCGCGGCGGCCCAGGGTGGCCCGGCCGATGACCATGGTGGAAGTGCCGTACCGGGCCCCGTACACGGTGAAGATCCCCAGCCCGACCGTGCAGATCGCCGCCAGGAGGATGGCCGAGAGGCTCTGCCAGAGATTGAGGCCCAGGAACGGCAGGAGGCCGCCGACGACAAGGCCATTGACATAAAACGTGCCACCGAGCCAGATCCAAAAAAGCCGGCGCGGCGTCCCGCCTCGCTGGCTTTCGGGAATGATGTCGATTCCATGGGTCTCGATTTGGAACTCTTCATTGGCAAGTTCCATCTGGACGCCGGTCTCAGCCATGTGCCCGACCCTCTCCGCACCATGCAGGCCAGCCTGCGGTCACGGGGCGCCGTCCAGGCCGGGACGTTTGCCGGGTGACATGCCTGGCCAGCTCCCCAGTACCCACCTAAACAAGTACTTGAGATGATAAGTATGATATCTTATATGCCAAGCGTCAAGGCCCTGGTAGAGAGCACTTTGCCCCTCCGTTCCGCACCCGGCTGGATCCCATGGACGAGTCAAAGACCTCCGGCCCGGACCGCTGGCCGGGGGGCGCACGCTCCGCGGTGGCCATCACCTTTGACTTCGACGCCGAAGAGGTGTGGATAGCGGAGGACCCGGCGAACGCCGCGCGTCCCGGCGTGCTCTCCCAGGGCACGTATGGCGCCAGGGTCGGCGTCCCGCTGATTCTGCAAATCCTGGAGCGGCGGGGGATTTACGCCACTTTTTTCGTGCCCGGCCGCGTTGCGGAGCGCTACCCGAAGGTCGTGCGGGCCATTGTCGAGGCCGGCCATGAGCTCGCCCACCACGGGTACACGCACACCTCGCCCACCGCGCTGTCGCCGGAGGCCGAGGAGGACGAACTCACCCGGGGGCTGGAGATCCTCTCCTCGTTCGGCCGGCCCCCCGCCGGCTACCGGTCCCCCGCCTGGGAGTTCAGCGAGCACACCCTGGCGCTGCTGGCCAAGCACGGGTTCGGCTACTCCTCCAACCTCATGGACGACATCCGCCCCTATCGCCATGGCGCTTCGGGGATCGTCGAACTGCCGGTGCACTGGACGCTCGACGACGCGCCGCACTTCTCCTTCAGCGGGTCGAGCTGGACCAAGAAGATCGCCACGGTCGGCGAGGTGCGGTCCATCTGGGCGGACGAGCTGGCGGGGGTGCATGAGCTCGGCGGAAGCGCCATTCTCACGATGCACCCCCAGGTGATCGGGCGCCCGGGCCGGCTCCGGCTGCTCGAGGAAACGATCGAGGGCCTGCAGGGCCGCCCGGAGACGTTCATCGGCACCTGTGCGCAGATAGCCGCCTGCGTGCCCTGACCGGCGCCGGCGCGCACCCGCGCCGGCGCCGGGGTCGCGCGTTATATCGGCCAGCGCTCCAGGGTGTAGGCCATCTCCCAGAACATCCATTCGTACCGCAGGCTCATCTCGAAGATCTGCGACAGCTCGCCGCGGTGCTGCGGCCCGGAGTCCGCCACCAGGTGATCGAGGACGCCCTTGTACTTGATGTTCATGTCGTTGTGGTCCGCCCCGCCGAAGGTGGCCATCCAGTCAGCAACCACGGGGTGGCGCACGATCGGGGCGAGCCGCGTGCCGAATTCGCTGTAGGTCCACTCGCAGGGCAGCAGCCCGACGAAGAGGTCAAGCGGAGTGCCGTAGGCCGCGACCGCCCGCAGGTGGTTCGTGTACGCCCGGCAGGCGGGCGCGAGGCCGGTGTCGAACGAGACCGGGACGGTCTCGCGGAGGCGGCGGACGTACTCGCGCTGCCGGGGCACCTCACTGCGGCCGAAGTCGAGCAGGCGCAGCGCGAACTGCCGGCTCTCCTCGTCGGGCGCCTTCGCCGCGGCCTCGGCGTTGAACGCGATCGCCGCGTCGATGTAGTGCACGTTCTGGATGAAGTAGAAAAGCAGCTTCTCGTCGGGCAGGGTGCCCTGCTCGATCTCGACGAGGAACGGGTGCTGCATAGTCGCCTGCCAGAGGTCTTCAACATCGGCGCGCAGCACGTCACAGAAGTTGGTTCCGGGCTCCGCGGACGCCCCGTCGGTCACCTGGTTGGTAGCGGTCATGGGTTCCTCCTCAGCTAGCTGCGCGGCAGTGACCTTGAGTTGTATACGTACGCAGGGTCAAGCGGCGTCTCGTACCAGCGCTGGTAGAAGTCGACCGCGAAGGGCTCGACCTGCCGGCCGAGCTCGACCCAGCGCTGCCTCTGCTCCGACGGGGCGTAGATCCGCCCGACCGACTCCGCGAAGTTGGCCCGCACGGCGTCCTCGTCGACGACCGTGACGCGCCCGCCCTCCATCAGGACCTTGCCGTTGACCATGACCGAGTCGAGGTCGCCGGACTCGGCCCGGTCGAGGATCACATCCAGGAAGGGCTCGGCGTCATACCGGCCGGGCGGGTAGCAGATCCGGTCCTTCTTCACGACGAGCAGGTCGGCGAGCCTGCCCGGCTCGAGGCTGCCGAGTTTGCCCTCACAGCCGATCGCGCGGGCGCCGTTCTGGGCCGCGGCGCGCATCACGTCCTCGCTGGGCAGCCGCGCCTCCTCGAACCTGCGCGGGATCCGCTGCAGGTAGCAGGCCAGGCGCACCTCCTGGAAGAAATCCTCATGGTCGGAGAAGGAGATGCCGTCGGTGCCGAAGGCCATCCGGCCGCCCGCCGCCAGGATGTCCCTGAGCCGGCAGATTCCCGACGAGAGGCGCAGGTTCGAGCCCGCGTTGTTGGAGGCCACCGCGCCCGAGTCGGCGAACATGCCGATCTCGTCGTCGGTGACCCAGACGAAGTGCTCCAGCACGGCGTGCGGGTCAAGGACGCCGAGATCGGCCAGCCGCTGTACGGCCGGCTTGCCGTAGCGCTCCATGCTGAACAGGCTTTCCGAGCGGGTCTCGACCGCGTGGGTCAGCATGCCCGTGTCGTGCTCGGTGGCGAGGCGATGGCAGCGCAGGTAGAGCTCGTCCGAGCAGGACGGGGTCCAGTCGGGCGCCGCCGCGATCTGGATCCGCCCCTGCCGGCCGTGCCACTGCTTGAGCAGCGTGCCGTAGGTGCCGAAAACGCGGTCGAGGGGCCAGGCGATGCCCATCTGCGAGCCTCGCACCTGCGCGGCGAGCTCGGGTGGCAGCCGCCGCAGGAAGGCCTCGTCCTCCTCGTGGACGATCGTGTTCTGGTCCCGGCACACCAGGCCGAACATGGTCCGCATCCCGGCGTCCTCGTAGGCCTGCAGCGCCGCCGGGGTGCCGAAGTCGGTGAGTGAGGGGCGCCCGTAGAACATGTCGACGGTGCCGGTCTGCCCGCCCTTGATGGCGGTCACCAGCCCCCACAGGATCGCGTTGTAGAGGTCCTGCTCCGCGATCGGCCCCAGGGCCGAGCCGACATAGACGTGCGCCCGTTCGTAGATGTACTGGTAGAGCCCGGGGCCGATGGCCAGTTCCGAGTGGTAGTGGCAGTTCACGAACCCCGGCATGACGAAGTGGCCCGACGAGCCGAGCACCTTGTCGAAGTGACCGTCGTTCTCCAGCTCGGCACGTGGCCCTGCGCGCACGACGGAGTCATCCTCAACGATCAGGGCACCGTCGGGTATCAGGGTGCCTGCCCCGAGCGTCACCACGGGATCCCCGATGACGAGGTACCTGCTCATGCCGATCCCACCTTCCTGCGTCAGGGAGTGCCGCTACCGCTGCTGCCGCCCGCGCCGATCCGGTCGATCACGCGGAGGAAGGCGGCATTGGCCTCCCGGAGAACCTTCTGCTCGTCCACCGTGGTGAGCTGCCGCCCTTCCATCACGATCTTCCCGTCGATGATCGTGGTGTCCACGCAACTCCCGTTGGCGGCGAATACCAGGTGGGAGAACAGGTGGTCGGAGTTGCCGGGCATGAGTGGCGTGAACATCTGGCTCATCAGGTTCACCAGGATCACGTCGGCCTTGCGGCCCGGCTCCAGGCGCCCCGTCTGGTGCCCGAGCGCGTCCGCGCCGTTCCGGGTGGCCATCCGCACCACGTCCGGCGCCTGCTGGAGGGAGGCGTCGACCCGGCTGGCCCGGTGCATCAGCGACGCGAACTTCATCACCTCGAACATGTCCAGGGAGTTGTTGCATTCGGCCGCGTCATGGCCGAGGCCCACGTTGAGCCCCGCGTTCAGCATCTCGGGCAGCCGCGCGATGCCGTTGCCGAGCTTGGCGTTCGACGACGGGTTGTGGGAGATCTGCGTTCCCGTCTCGCGCATGAGGGCTATCTCCTGGTCGGACAGCCAGACGCAGTGCGCCGCGATGCAGTTACGGCCCAGGATGCCCGCGTCGTAGGCGACCTCGGTGGGGCGGCGGCCGAAGCGCTCCTTGGAGTTCTCCACCTCGGTCAGCGACTCGTTGAGGTGGA
Organism: uncultured Actinomycetes bacterium; assembly: GCA_963730235.1. Taxonomy (GTDB): domain Bacteria; phylum Actinomycetota; class Actinomycetes; order Streptosporangiales; family Streptosporangiaceae; genus DASXKD01. The sequence continues at coordinate 30,212 of CAVSRH010000029.1, read as the reverse complement.
TGTGGATGCCGGTGCCGAGCTCGTCGGCGAGCAGGCGTGCGTCCCGCAGCAGGTGCTCCGACGCGAGCGGGAGCCACTCGATCCCGACGTAGACCTCGATCCGCCCGTTCGCCGCCCCGTTCTTGGCCTGGAATGCCGCCCTGTTGTCCTCCAGGGTGTCCAGGTTGTGCTCGGGGTCGGCCACGTCGTTGGACAGCACGGCCCTGATGCCGATCTCCTCGGCCGCGTCGGCGAGCGCGGTGAGCTGCCGGTACATGTCGTTGACCGTGGTGACCCCGCACTTGATGGACTCGCTGTAGCTGGCCAGCGCGGCCCAGTAGGCGGCCTCGTAGTCCAGCGCCCTGATGATCGGGTACCAGCACGCGTCCAGGTACTCCCAAAGCGGCAGATGATCGCTCCACCCCTTGCCCAGCGCCGTGTGATAGTGCAGGTCCACCAGGCCGGGCAGCACGGCCTTGCCGCGGGCGTCGATCACGCGCGCGCCGTCCGTGCTGTTCCGCGCCAGCACCGCGGCGGTATCCCCGACGTCGGTGATGCGGTCGCCGTCCAGCACGACGGCCCCGTCGGGCAGCACATCCCCCGCGTCGTTCATCGTCACGACCCAGCCGCTGGAGATGATGACGCGCTCGCTCATGGTCGGGCTCCTTCCCGGTTACTGCAGATCGAGGACCTGCCGGCCGAGGACCGCCCGCTTGCGGAGCGCGTCGAGCGCACTTTGCACACCGTCGAGCGGGTACCGGCTGGCGATCGGCACCGTCATCTGGCCGCTGGCCGCCAGGCCGATGGCGTCCCGCAGATCCTGCCTGGTCGCCGCCACCGTGGCTATCAGCGACGTCTCGGAAAGGATGAACTCGATGGGATGGATGGCCAGTTCCTGGTCGGTGTACCCGGTGGAGACGAACCGGCCGCCCTTTGCCAGGCAGCGGACGCCCGCGGTCATCGACTCCCGGGTGCCGACAAGCTCGAAGAACACGTCCGCCCCGCGCCCGCCGGTGAGCTCGCGCACGGCGCCAGGCAGGCCCGCGTAGCCGTCGGCCTGGGCGACCACGAGAGCGTCCGCCGCACCATGGGAAAGAGCGAACTCCCGCTTTTCGTCGGAGTCGGCGACGGCGATGACCCTGGCCCCCGCGTGCCGGGCCGCCTGAACGACGAGGATCCCGACCCCGCCGATGCCGTCGACCACGGCGGTCTGGCCCAGCCGGAGCGACGACAGCCGGACGGCGTGCACCGCCGTCATCCCGGCGCAGCTGAGCACCGCGGCGGTGGCGAAATCCACGGCCGCCGGCACCGGTACCAGGTTGCGGGCGGGCACCACGACGTACTCGGCGTCCCCGCCGTCCATGTTGAAGCCGAGCTGCCCCGGCTCGTTGTCACAGAGGTTGTGCCAGGCCGGTCAGGCACTGCTCACAGGTTCCGCAGTAGAGCTTGTTGTAGACGGCCACCCGGTCGCCCGGCGAGTTTCCGGCACCGTCGCCCGCGGCCGCAACGACGCCCGCGGCCTCGTGACCGATCGTCATCGGGTAGGGGTCCGGCTTGATCATGCCGTCGAGGATGTGCAGGTCGGTCCCGCACACGCCGGCGGCGTGCACCCGGACCAGCACCTCACCCGGCCCGGGGGCGGGATCCGGAGCCTCGCCCACGCGAAGGCTCAGGTCCTCGAAGATTCGGGCTGCGCGCATGAGGGCCAGGCTCCTTCCCAGATCAAGCGTCCCCGCGGGGAGGCGTTGCGTAGACCATGTCCCAGAACTGGGATTCGTAGCGGGTGGAGATGTCGAAGATCGAGGTCAGCCGGGCCATGGCCGCGTCGTCGGCCGCGCTGGCCAGCCGGTCGAGCAGGCCGGTCGTCTCGTCGACCAGCGAATCGTAGCCAGGCACACCGAACATGGAAATCCAGTCGGCGTACACCGGGTCCGCAGGCAGCATGGCCATCAGCGGCCTGGCGAACTCGGCATAGCTCCACTGGCAGGGCAGCACCGCCGCCAGCCCGTCGGCGCAACTTCCCTGCGCCGCGGCGCAGAGCAGGTGCCGGGTGTAGGCGTAGCCGGCCGGCAACATCGACGCCGCATCCCCGGTGGCCTCCGCAGCCCCGCCCAGCCGGCCGAGGAATGCCAGGTTGGCAGGGATCTCGGCGCTGACGATCTGGCCCAGGAAGCGGGTGAGCACGTCGATGGCCGCTCTGTCCGGCGCCTTGCCGATGATCAGGCCGATGGCGCGGGCGTAGTCCATCAGGTAGGGAACGTTCTGCTCGAAGTAGCGGCGGAACGTCGGGTGGGGCAGCGTGCCGTCGCCGATCTGCCGCACCATCGGGTGGCTGACCGCGGCCATCCAGGTTCCCTTGCCGCGCTCGCGCAGTACCTGGGACACCCCCATGCTGCGCAAGTCGGACATGATGTACAGCACATCAGATACCATTCAGCTAGGTCAAGCGGCCCGGCCTGGATACGGCGGCCCGGGCTGACGCGGCGCGTCCTGCAGCGCCACCCGCACGGGCCTGGCGGCCGCCCGGCCCGTGCGCTTACTCGTGGTCGGCGGCCTCGGCCAGCGCCTGGAGCTGGTCGTCGCGAACGCTCCGGATGTGATCTCGCAGATGCTTCTCGGCCGCCAGCGGATCGTGGGCGGCGATCGCCTCGACGATTTTTTCGTGCTGGTCCACCGAGGCCTCAATTCGGCCGGGGATTCCCTCGGTAAGGTGCCCGATCCGGGTCAGGTGCGCCCGCAGATTCTCGATCAGCGCCCGGATCCGGCTGTTATGGACCTGCTCGAACAGGACGTCGTCGAACTGCGTGAGCAGCGCGGCGAGGCGGGTGGTGTTGCCCTTTTTCAGCTTCTGGCTCTCGCCGGAAATGCGCTCCAGGCGGGCGCGGCCCTCGTCGTCCATGGACTCGGCCGCTATCCGGACCGCTGCCGTCTCCAGCAATTCGCGGAGCTCATAGATCTCGATCAGGTCCTGGCGCGAGTACTCGGTGACCACGGCTCCCTTGAAGGATGTCGTCTCGACCAGGCCCTCCTGCTCCAGCCGGGTGATCGCCTCCCGGACCGGGGTCTTGCTCACGCCGAGCTGCGCCGCCAGCGTCGCCTCCCTGAGCGGGTGCCCGGGGGCCAGCCTGAGATCGACAATGGCCGACTTGAGCTCCTCGTACACCCAGTCGGTGACCTTGCGCCGGTCGTGCTGGCCGCTGAAGACCGAACCCGGCTGGGTTCCGCCGATACCTCCTGGCTGCGTGGCCACCTACGACCTCCACGTGTCTGGAACGTGCGCGCCGCCCGGCCCGGCACCCGCAGGTTCGACCAGCTCAAGCAGCAGCCCCTGACAAGACGCCGGATGGACAAAGGCGATCCGGGTCCCCATGCCACCGGGCCTGGGCGTCTCATCCACCATCCGCACCCCGCGCCGGCGCAGATCCGACACCGCCTCGTCGATATCGGAGACCTCCATGGCGACGTGATGCAGCGCCGGTCCCCGCCGGTCGACGAACGAGGCGACGGTCCCGGGTCCCGTCGCCTCAAGCAGCTGGAGATAGGAGTCACCCGCCGGAAGCATACGCTCCACGAACCCCGCGGCGTGCTCCTCGTGCGCGCACGCAAGTCCGAGCAGGTCGCCGATTACCTGTGGCGGGCCGTCTCCCGAGTGCGCAAAGGCAACATGGTGAACACGGGTCACTTGCCAGGTTCTGTCCATTTTCCCCAACGGTTCTCCCCTGCACACAGCGCCGGGTGCGACCTCATGTTACGAGATATCATCTTCTATATGTGAAATCCTAGCTGTCGGCTGAAACGTTTCGGCTGGCAGCTCTGCCAGCACCGAGCGCCAGGCGCCGGCAAAGGACCGCACCGTGTTCATGCGCCCGCTGCCTATGGGGAACACGTGCACGGAATCGGCGCCCGCGCCGAGCACGGTCCGGATCTGGCCCATGACCCGTTTGCCATTTCCCGCCAGCGCCACCTTCCGCACGAAGCTGTCCGGAAGCTGCCGGGCGGCCACGGCGGCCTCCTGGAATTCACCGCCCTGATAAGCCTCCCGGACCTGGGTCACAATCTCGGGGGCCAGCCCGGCCAGATCGCAGATGTGCGGCGCCGTCTGCGGAAACCAGGCGGCGATCGAGCGGGCGTTCTCCAGGGCCGCATCTTCGTCCTCGTCGATGGCGCCATAGGCGAAAACCGCCACATGGGGGCGCGGCCTGCCCGCCGCCCGGGCTCCCCTGGCGACCTGGCCGATGGCCCAGTCGAGAGCCTCGGGGAACAGGCCGACAAGGAGGATCACGCCATCACCGGTCCGTCCCGCGAGCTCGAGCGTCTTCGGCCCGCTGGCGGACAGGAAGACCGGGATGTCAGGGCGCGCCCCGAAGCGCATGTGCGCGGCATTCATGGCGAAGCCGCCGGCATCCAGGTTGACATCTTCGCCCCGCCAGAGCAGCCGGATGGCGTCGATCGCGGCCTCGAGCGTGGCCAGCGGGCTCGGGCGCAGCCCCAGCGCCAGCAGCGGCCGGTCACCCGCGCCGATACCGAGGGTCAGCCGGCCGCCGGATATCTCGTCCACGGTCGCGGCGGCGGCCGCGGTGATCGCCGGGTGGCGGGTGGCCGGGTTGGTCACGGCGGTGCCGAGCAGCAACTGCGAGCTCGCCGTCGCGGCCAATGTCAGATAGGCGTAACAATTGCGGGCGTGGAGCGAGGAGTCGGTGAGCCATAGCTGGCTGAATCCGAGGCTTTCGATCTCCCCGACCATGCCGCAGAATTCACCGGGCGGGTCGACCCCCTGCAGGACGACCCCGGACCGCGGCTCGGTCATCCTTGCTCCTCTCTGTAGTGACGGATGGTGTCAGCCAGCGCGGCGAGACCGGCGGCGACGGGAGCGGTCTCGATCCACTCCCCGGGAGTGTGCTCGCCCGCACCGAATGTGACACCAAGAGCCACGGCGGCGATGCCCACCTCGTAGGCGGCGTTGGCATCCGTGCTCGCGGCGCTGAACTCGCAGTCGATGCCCGCGCGGGCGAGGGCGTCGGAGGCTGCCTTCGCGAGCGGGCTGGATGGCGCCACGCCCCCGGCCGGACGGCGTCCCAGCTCGGCCACATCGACGGCCAGGCCCGTCCCGGCGGCCGTGGTGACGATGGCCGCCGCCCGGTCCGCCAGCTGCTGCAGCGCCGGGGCCGTGTCGGCCCGAAGGTCAGCCTCGAACCAGGCATCCCTGGCTCTGGCATTGATGGCTTCCCCGCCGCCGATGCTGCCGATATTCACGCTGCACCTGGCGCCCGGAACGGTCAGATCGGCAATGCGCGCGGCGGCCGCGGCGGCGGCGTGCACCGCGCTGGGCGCGCCGGACCGCTCCCAGGCATGCCCGCCGGGCCCGCGGTAGTGCACCCGCCACCGGATGGATCCCACGCCGGTGATGACGACACGGCCGAGGTAGTTGCCCTCGACCGCGATGACGGCCGAGACGGGCTGGGATGCGTGCGCCAGGGCGTGCCGGATCCCGGCGAGGTTGCCCATGCCCTCTTCCCCCACGGTCGCGACCAGCCAGACCGGGACCGGCCCGGGCCCGGCCAGCAGGGCCGCCGCGGACAGCGCCGCGACGCCGATGCTGTCGTCCCCCACGCTGGGCCCCGTCAGCCGGCCCGGCGTGGCGGCGACCTCGTGCGGCAGGTCCGCGGGAAACACGGTGTCAAGGTGGGCGGCCACGAGCAGCGCGGGCCCCGGGCCGCCGGGCACCTGGCCCCAGACGTTGCCCGCCTCGTCGATGGAGGTTGCCCACCCGTCGTCCTCCCACCAGCGCCGCACCACGCCCGCGCGGTTCCCCTCGGCGCCGGTAGGCGCCGGAATGCGGGCCAGCTCCACTGTCCGGCTGAGCACCAGGGCGGCGAGGGCGCCGTCCTGGCCGTCTCCGTGGGTCCCGGCCGTCATGGCGCCACCGCGACGCCCGCGGCGACCAGCTCGTCGATCTCGGTGGCGGGCATGCCCGAGCCGGTCAGCAGCGCCCGGGTGTCCGCGCCGAGCGCTGGCGCGGGGCGGGGATAGGTGAGTGTGGTCCCGTCCAGCCGCAGCGGCGGGCCGATCAGCCGGTAGCCGCCCGCCTCGCGCTGGCCCAGTTCCTGGACCGACCCGAGCGCCGCCACCTGAGGGCTGTCCAGCACCTGGGACAGGTCCTGGACCTCGGCCGCGGGCACGCCGGCCTCGTGACAGCGGGCCAGCCAGTACCGGGTTGGCTCGGTGGTGAGCACCGACTCGATTTCCCCGGTGAGCTCGTCGCGGTGCGCCACGCGGCCTGCGTTGTCGGCGAACCGGCGATCGGTGACCAGATCGTCGCGCCCGAGCACCCGGCACGCGCGGCGCCACATGTCCTCCGAGCCGCGCCCGCCAGCACCAGCCAGCCATCGGCGGTACGGAACCCGCCGTACGGCGCGAACGTGGGCGAGTGCGTCCCCAGCAGGCCCGGCGGCTCGCCCGAGGCCAGCACCCCCGCGGCCACGGTGCCCAGGCTGGTCAGGGCGAACTCCAGCAGCGACGAGGAGACCAGCCGGCCCAGCCCCGTCCGCTGCCGTTCCACGCAGGCGGCGAGCAGCCCCAGCGCGCAGCTGAGCCCCGCCCCGACGTCCAGCACCGGCGCGCCGACCTTGACCGGCCCCGACGAGGGTGCGCCGGTCACGCTCATCATGCCGCTCTCGGCCTGCAGGATGAGGTCGAACCCTCCCCTGGACGCGTCCGGTCCCACGTCCCCGTACCCGGAGATGGACCCGTAGATGAGTGCGGGGTAACGGGCATGCACGGACGGCCAGTCCAGCCCGTGCGACGCCAGGCTGCCCGGCCGCGAGTTCTCTACGAGCATGTCGGCCGAGGCAAGGACCCCCTCCAGGGCCTGCCAGGGCCGGCTTGCGGAAGTCCAGGGCCAGGCTGCGCTTGCCCGAGTTCAGCGCGAGGAACAGCGCCGACTCCCCATTGACCCGTTCGGTTCCCTGCCACCGGTAGGGGTCGCCGGGCGGGACCTCGACCTTCACGACCTCGGCCCCCAGCGCGGCCAGCAGCATGGTGGCCTGCGAGCCGGCGACGAACCGGGTCAGGTCGAGCACCCGCAGCCCCGCCAGCGGGGGCCCTACCATGGCGACGGCTCCCGGAACTCGCCGAAGGCGCACCGGAACACGTCGCTCATCTCCCCCACGGTTGCCCCCGCCCGCGCGGCACCGATCAGCGCCGGCATGACGTTCCGGCCGCTCGTGGTGTCCCGCTCCAGCCGTCGCAGGGCGCGGGAGCAGGCGCTGGCGTCGCGCGCCGCCAGGTGCCCCCGGGTCCGCTCGATCTGCCGTTCCTCGATGCCGGGGTCGGGCTCGAACAACTCGACCTCGCGGGACTCAGCCCCGGTCACGTGCACGTTCACGCCGACCTTCGGGCTCTCCCCGGAGGCGAGTTGCTGTTCCGCCCGGTAGGCGGCCTCGGTGATCCAGCGCTGCGGGACACCCTGCTGCAGGGCGCTGACCGCGCCGCCGAGGTCCTCTATCTCCCGCAGGACCCCTGCGGCCCGGGCTTCGATCTCGTCGGTCAGATGCTCGACGAAGAAGGAGCCCGCCAGCGGGTCGGCGGTGCTGGTCACGCCCGTCTCCAGCGCGATGATCTGCTGGGTACGGAGCGACAGCGTGACGGCCTCCTCGCTGGGCAGCTCGAACGCCTCGTCATAGCCCATCACGTGAATCGACTGCGCTCCGCCGAGGACGGCGCCCAGGCACTGGATGGTGGACCGGATCACGTTGTTCAGCGGCTGCTGCGCGGTCATGGTGGTGCCCGAGTTACCGGAAAAGAACCGGAGCCTGGCCGACGCCGGATCGGATGCGCCGAAGCGCTCGGTCGCGATGCGGTACCAGAGGCGGCGCGCCGCCCGGAGCTTGGCGACCTCCTCGAAGAGGTCAAGCGTGGTGGCGAAGTGGAAGGACAGCCGCGGGGCGAACCGGTCGAACGCAAGGCCCCGGCCGGTGAGTTCCTCGCAATACGCGATCGCCGAGGCCATCGTGAGCCCGAGTTCCTGGACGGCGGTGCACCCGGCCTCCCGGGCGTGGTAGCCGGTCACGGAAATGGGGTTGAACCGGGGCAGCGCGTCGCTCGCGTACTCCACCACATCCGCGGTCAGCCGCATGGATGGGCCTGGCGGGAACACATAGGCCTTTCTGGCCAGGAATTCCTTGAGGATGTCGTTCTGCAAAGTGCCGGTGAGCTGAGCCGGCGGCACGCCCTGCCGCTCCGCGGCCACCAGGAACGTGGCGAGGATGACCGGAGCGGTCGCGTTGATGGTGAAGTTGACGGAAAGCTTGTCCAGCGGCAGCCCGGCGAACAGGTCCGCCATGTCGCCGGCGGTGTCGATGGCCACGCCGACCCGCCCGACCTCACCCCTGGCCATGTCGTGACCGGAGTCGTAGCCGAGCTGGGTGGGCAGGTCGAAGGCGACGGAGAGCGCGGTCTGCCCCTGCCCGAGCAGGAACCTGAACCGCGCGTTGGTCTCCTCGGGCGAGCCATAGCCGGCGAATTGCCGCATCGTCCAGAGCCGGCCACGGTACATGGAGTCATACGGCCCCCTGGTGAACGGGGGCTGGCCGGGGAGACCGAGCCGTGCCTCCAGTGCCTGCGGGCCGCCGGCCACGTCGGCGGCGGTGTAGACCGGCGCGACCGGGATGCCGGAGTCGGTGGTGACGGGGGACTCGTCCGGGCCGGGGCGGGTGGTCATCACGCCGCCTCCTGGCCTGCCAGCCGGAGCATGCCGCGCACCGCGTCAGGCAGTGCGGTGCCCACGGTGAAGACCGCCGCGACGCCGAGCCCGCGCAGCGCCTCGGCGTCCCGGGCCGGGATCGTGCCGCCCACGGCCAGCGGCGTGCTGGCGCCGGCCGCCCGCAGCGCGGTGAGCACCTGCTCCGCGATCGGCAGGTGCGCCCCGGACAGCACGGAGATGCCGACAGCGTCGGCGTCCTCCGCCACGGTGGCGGCGGCGATCTGCGCCGGTGTCACCCGCAGGCCCAGATAGATCACTTCCGCCCCGGCGTCCCGCAGTGCCATCGCGATGACCTTGATCCCGCGGTCGTGGCCGTCGAGGCCCGGCTTGGCCAGCACCAGCCGGGGCCGCCTCATTGGACGGCACCCTCGATCATCACCGCGCGGCCGTCGAGTTCCAGGGTGGCGTCGCGCATCACGCAGTCAAGGTGGGCCACGGCGTTGACCACGCCGCCATAGGCGATTGAGTTGCCCAGCGCCACGTGCGCGGTGCCGCGCGCCGACTCGGTCTCCATGGGCACCTCGCAGATGGTGCCGGCCGGGTTGAAGGCCAGGGAGACCTCGGCGAGGTTGGTCATCCGGTCGTCCTGGCACCGTTCCAGCATGGTTGTGAGCCGTCGGCGTTCCGGGCCTTCGATGCCCCGGACCTGCCCGTCGACAATGTGCAGCACGACCGGTTCCGTCAGCGGCCCCTGGCCCATGAACAACAGGTCGCCGTCGACCACCACGGTTCCCGAGACGGTGCCTTCCACCGGCGCGGTGCCCGACTCGATGTCGGGCGGGGCCATGTAGGCGCCCGGCTGGGTCGCGATCCCGTGCAGCACGCGGCCGGGCCGGTCGGCCACCGACCCGCGCAGGTCCGTCCCGCCGCGGCTGGTCAGCCGGAACTCCTGGGCGGTTCCCCACGCCCGCCCCACGTGTTCGGCGTCGGCGCGCAGCTGCTCGAAGTCCACCTCAAGCGGGCCACCGGCCCGGAACGTGTCCAGCCGCACGCCGGGCATGGCCAGGTAGCGCGCGCCGCGATCGGTCGCGTCCCGGCGGGCCCGGCTGGAGCCGATGAACAGGCTGGTGAGCTCGATGATCGCGGCTGCTTCCGCCATCATCGCGGCCACCGCTCCCGGCGGCTCGGCGCCCGGCAGATGCGGCGCGGGCATCTGCGCCACCAGCGGGATGCCGTCCCGGGCGGCGACCGCCTCCAGCAGGCGGGTCACCACTTCGGCATCGGTCCCGCCGTCGGTGAGCAGCACCACCTGCTCGCCGGGGCGGACACCGAGGCACTGGTCCAGGACGTTCGAGAATCCGTTAGTCGCCACGGCCCCTCCCGGCCTCGCCGCCGCCCCGGTCCGCGAGGGCGAGCGCCGCGAAGACCGCGTACACCTTCGTGGCCTCGTGGATGTCGGAGACCGCCAGGTGCTCGTCGGGACAGTAGACGGGCGGGCCGCCAGGGCCGAAGATCACGGTAGGGACCTTATCCCCGAAGCTCGCCGTGTCGCCGAGCCAGTTCTCCGTCACCAGCGCCGGTTCCGTACCACGGACCAGGCGAACCGCATCGGACATGAGCCGGACGACCTCGTCGCCGGGATCGGCGAGATAGCCGTTCTTGACGTCGACCAGCTCGACGTCCGCCACAAAGCGCGGGTCGGCGGCCCTGGCCTCGGCGAGACAGCGGTCAATCTCGGCACGTACCTGCTGCGGTGTCACACCCGGCTGGGGCGGGAGTCCACCCGGATCACGCATTCGTCGGGGATCATGGACGGGCCGCCGGGCGCCAGCCCGCCATAGATCCGGCCGGGCACGATATACGTCTCGGCACCGAACAGTTCGGCCACCCCGGCCCCGAGGGGCGGTTCCAGCCGGGACCGGTCCAGGGCAAGCACCGCCTGGGCGGCGAGCACGTTGGCATTCACCGCGGCATGCTTGTGGCAGGTGTGCGCGGAGCGCCCCCGGACTGTCACGTCGAAGTAATACCGGCCGCGGTGGCCGACGCACACTTCATTGTCGCTGAGCTCACCGAGGACGCACAGGTCGGCCTTGTGATTCTCGAAATAGGAAATGGAGCCGGCCTGATCGCCCATATGATCGGAGACTGCCGCCATCGCAAGGCTGCCGGACAGCGGTAGCTGGCTGGCCCGCACCGCCTCGATCGCAACGATCTGGCACGCGAGCGCCGCTTTCATGTCCATAATTCCGTGGCCGTAGACGGAACCGTCGATAAGATCGCCCGAGAATGGCGCGGCCCGCCGCCAGCCATGAGATTCCGGCTTGGTATCCATATGCCCGGTGAAGGCCACCCGCCGCCCGGGGCCGAAGGTCACCTCGCCGATAGCGTTGGGGCGGTCCGGGAGGACGGGCTGCAACTCGACTGACTCAAACCCCGATTCGCGCATCACCGAGGCCAGGAACTCGGCCAGTGGCCCCTCAGCGCCGAGCACACTGGGGATGCGGCAAACCTGCTGGACGAGAGCGACAGCCCGGTCGAGATCGAGATTATCCAATATGGGGGCAGCGAATGGCCAGTCAGCGACGTCCACGGTCCTGATCTCTCCCGAACATCAGATATAAGATCTTATATGTACCGAAGTTCCCCGTGTCAAGCCGGGCTCCGGCGGGAGAGACGGCCGGCACCCGCGCGATGACCCCGCCGCACCGCCCGAACTATCACAGTCAGTCACCGGGTCATGCCGTCCGTGACTGCGGGATGGTCCCGGCTCCCCGGTGGCCCGGCAGGCGCCGTGGTGAATTGCCTGGTTGCCCTATCGCCGTACGACGACGAGGTCATCCCGGATGCGGCGGAAAGCCGCGTTCGCCTCCCGGACGATCTGGCTCTCGTCGACGAAGACCAGGCGCCGGCCCCGCATGACGATCCGCCCATCGATGATCGATGTGTCGACCACGCTCCCGTTCGCCGCGAAAACGAGATGACTCTGAACGTGCGCGGCGCTATCCCTGAGCAAGGGAGTGAAGATCGCATTGTCGGTATCGATGAGGATGACGTCGGCCTTCGAGCCGGGCCGAAGCTGGCCGGTATCGTGACCCAGCGCCCGCGCGCCGGAGTTGGTCGCCATTCGGAGCACCACCTCCGCCGGCATCAGGCTCGCATCGGACCACCTGGCACGGTGGATGAGCGAGGCGAACTTCATGACCTCGAACATGTCAGCGCTGTTGTTACATTCGCATGCATCGTGGCCGAGCCCCACATTGATACCCGACCTCAGCATTTCCGGGACGCGGGCAATACCATTGCCAAGCTTGGCGTTGGAGGAAGGGTTGTGGGACACGTGTGCCCCGGTTTCCGCGAGCAGGCTTATTTCGCTGTCATCGAGGCAGACCGAGTGCGCGGCCACGACGTCCGGGCCCAGCAGGCCGGCCTGGTGGTATACGTGCGCTGGCCTCGTGCCAAAACGCTGGAGGGAGTCCTCGACCTCCGACATCGACTCGTTGAGATGGATGTGGACGCCGGTCCGGAGCTCGTCGGCCAGGGATCGTGCGTCGCGCAGGAACGCCAGGTCGACGGTGGGCAGCCAGTCGATGCCGACCCAGACCTCGATGCGGCCGCCGGCTCTGCCGTGGCTGGCCGCGTAGGCGTCGGCGTTGTCGGACAGGGTGTCGAGGCCATGTTCGGGCAGCGCGGCGTCGCTGGACAGTACCGCCCGGATGCCGATGTCATCGGCGGCCTGCGCGAGCGCGCCGAGCTGGCGGTACATGTCGTTGACCGTGGTCACACCGGCCTTGATGGACTCGGCATAGCTGACGAGCGCGGCCCAGTACGCGGCCTCCGGATCCACCGCCCGCACGATCGGGTACCAGCACTCGTCGAGATACTCCCACAGCGGCAGGTGGTCGTTGTATCCCTTGCCAAGCGCGGTGTGGTAGTGCAAATCGATGAGCCCCGGCATGACAATTTTCCCGGATGCGTCGATCGCCTCGTCTCCGGGCCGATCCGTAACCGGGACCGTCCCGTCGTCGATGGAGGCTATCCGGTCCCCGTCGATAACGAGCGTGCCCCGCTCAAAATAGGTCCCCGCCGGGTCCAGGGTCAGAATCATGCCGTTACGAATGATCAGCCGGGGCATGGGACATCCTTTCGCTCGGCCTGGGATGGCTTTCCGGTCAATCGGGCCGCGGCCGGATGTGCCACGAACCCTGGCTCGCGCACCACCGTGGCCCGGGAATCCGGCCGGCGGCCTTAGCCTCCCCCGAACAGTGGCCCTAGCCTCCTCCGAACAGCGCCCTAGCCTCCCCCGAACATCAGATATAGGATCTTATATGTGCTTTGGTTCCCCCGTGTCAAGGTAGCCGTCCTGCCCTCATCCCGGCGGCCCTGGGCGGAGGGCTCGCGGCGGACCGTGCGGTGGGTACCCGCCTGCCCTGGCCGGAGTAGGGAGAGGACGATGTTCACGATCGAGCCCATGGTCGTCGCCTACGGCCCGCACCGGGAAAAGAGCCGCTTCACCTACATGCACCACGCGGGCGTCCCCATCGACATCCCGTATGTGTCGTGGCTGATCCGGGGACCGGACCTGACCGCTCTGGTCGATGTCGGCTGCAGCGCCCGGGACTACACCGAGCACATCCGGCCCAAGGATCGCGAACTGGTGCACGTGGGCCAGGTCTTCGCCGACGTCATCGACGTCAAGCCGATCACGCAGCACCTGGCCGACCGGGGGCTGACCCCGCGCGACATCGACATCGTCGTGCTGTCCCACCTGGACTGGGACCATTGCATGACGGTCGAGCCGTTCGCGGATAGCGCATTCTTTGTGCAGCGCAAAGAATGGGACACCACCCCGTCGCACGAGATGTTTACGACGTCGTTCGGGCCGAAGGAACACTATGACAAGATCGCCGGGTTCAACCTGACATTGCTCGACGGTGCGCACCAGATCGCCGACGGATTCGAAATGATGCTGTCCCCGGGCCACACCTTCGGGGGCCAGTCGGCGATCATCCGCACCAGCGAGGGCACCTTCGTCATCGCCGGGATGTGTGTACTCCGGGAGAACTTCTACCCCTCGCCCGAGCAGGCCGAGCACTTCAAGGTCATCCCGCCCGGCGGCCACACTGACCTGTTCCAGTCCTACGAGTCCATGCTGCGGCTGAAGGAGATCGGGGGAGACAACGTCCTCCCGCTGCACATGACCGAGGCCTGGGATATCACCCGCATCGGCGCACCCATCGGGCAGTGACGTGAGCGAGCTGCGGAATGACTACCTGATCACACCGGGCGAGCTGCGGGCACGGCTGGGTGAGCCAGGGCTTGCCGTGATCGACGCACGCTGGGATCTCGATGACCGTGCCGGCGGCCGGAACGCCTACCGCGCCGGCCACGTCCCCGGCGCCCGTTACGTCAGCTGGCTGGATGACATCTCCGACCCGAGCGATGCGGTCGCCGGGCAGCTGGCCGGGCCCGCCGATTTCGCCCGAGCCATGTCCGCCGCTGGCGTGGGTGACACCAGCGAGGTTGTCGCCTATGACGACAACAAGATCTTCATGGCCGCCCGGCTGCTGTGGGCACTGCGCATCTACGGCCACGACCGGGTGCGCGTCCTCGACGGGGGCTGGCCTGCCTGGATACGCAGCGGGGGCCCGGCCGACACGGCGCTGCCGCCCGCAGGTGCCGCGCAGTTCACCCCCGCGCCGCCACGGGACCTTCGGCTGACCAAGGATCAGATGCTTGCTGTTCTCGAGTCCGGCGGAATGCAGATCGCCGACTGCCGGATGGACGGCACCTGGTATGCGGCCGGTGCCCACATCCCCGGCGCGGTGCGCCTGCCGGCACCGTTGCTGGTGCAGCCGGAGAACGGCACGGTCCGGGATGCCGCGGGAGTCCGCGGGCTGCTGGCGGAGGCGGGCCTCGATGCCGACAGGCCCATCGCGCTGTACTGCGGCGGCGGCGTGTCCGCCGCGGAGGTGTTCATGGCGCTGCGCACCGCCGGTATCCGGACAGCACGCGTCTACGACGGCTCATGGACCGAATGGGGCGCCGACCCGGCCACCCCCAAGACGCCGCACGGCAACGGCTGACCAGGCGGCAGCCGCCCCGGAGTCAGCCGAACACCGACCTTTCCTCGTCGATCTGCCCCTCATGTGCGCCCAGCCAATAGAAGAATGGCGTGTGTCGTGCTCTCCGTTCGGGGCACCACGGCTAAAAGGGAGGACCACAGTGATGAGACGAATCCGCCCGCTAATGGCCGCAGCCGCGGCGCTGGCCCTTACGTCGGGGATCGCCGTGCTGCCGGCGCTCATCTCGGCGGCACCGGCCAGCGCGCAGGCTTCCTGCGCCAGGCACCAGCCTCAAGTCGGCGGGGCTCGGCTTTCAGGTACGTGTCCCCACCACCGGTAATGGCACCGGGAACACCAACTGCGACCTGGGAGTCGGCAACCAGGGTGCGGCGGTGAAGACTCTGCAGAACGCCCTGAACGTGTGCCCCCCCCTTCGACACCCTGCAGGTCGACGGCATCTACGGGTCGCTCACCCAGGAATCGGTCGAGGATGCCCAGCAGTACTACGGCGCCCACGTCGATGGCATCTTCGGGCCGCAAACCAGCTCCAAAATGTCCTGGCCGCTCGTTGGCTATCCAGGTGTATGCGGCTTCTGGTCCTGAGCTCGCCACGCGATCGACACGGGTAACGCCAGCCATGTGACGGCTGGCCCGGCCGCGCCGCGGCCGGGGCCAGCCCCGGCGGTTTGCTAACGGCAGGCGGGCCAGGCTCGTCCAGCGGCCCGTCAACCCCATGATCAGGCCACACGGAGCCGTCTCAGAGCCAGTGCCGCAACCCGGCCGGGTGGCGGCACCAGTGGTTGAATAGCTTGGTGAGCCCCGCCAGCGAGGAGACCGGTACCGCTGCCAGGATCACCCTGTACTGGCGGCCGGGCTGTGTGTTCTGTAGGCGGATGCGGTTTGTCCTGTGGTGGCATCGTCTTCCGTCCGCAGGTCAACATCTCGCGGGATCCCGATGCGGCCGCCTTCGTTCGCTCCGTGGCCGGCGGTAACGAGACGGTCCCGACCGTGGTGATCGACGGCCGCCCCATGGTCAATCCGGCACCACGCCAGGTGATCGCCGCCGTTCGACCCGGGTAAGGGTGGGATTCCCAGCGTGCGGTCGCCAGCGGTGGGACGCCGATATTGCTGAGTAACGTCCGCGATGGCATCACGGGGCGCAACTCATCGCCTGGCCGGCGGGTGAGATGCGGCATTACCTGGGCCAGTCGCAGCGGATACTTATGCAAGCTTCTGAGCTTGTTCCGCTTCGGGGCAGCTTCAAAAGTTCCAGGCCTGACGGGCTCGCCGGGATGGGTTTGGGGGTTTACGGTGGCGATGATGGGGAAACGCCGTTGCCGGGGGGATTGTGTGATTCTCTGCGGGGCAGCCTGCGAAAGGGAGGGGCTCTCATGCAGCATCGAATCAGTGTCAAGGCGGTCTTCGCCTTAGCTGCCGTACCCACCCGCACTTCTCGTCGCCTTCGCTCCCGCTAGCGGGCTGGGCGTCCACCGTGCGGCTGTCCCAGGTTCCGAAATCGCCGAACTACGCGGCTGGCTGGCTGGCGCGCCCAACGCGCACCGCACCCGTCGGCCGGTTCGACGTTCACGGTCCGGCGGTGACGGGCTGCACGACGACCAACGACTTCGTCGTGATCGGCATCGGGCTTCCCTCCGCCAAGTCGATCATCGCTACCGGCGTCGCCGTGGGCTGCCAGAGCGGGGTCGCCTTCTACGGGAAACAGACATCAACGGGACGATCACGCCGGTCTCGGTCACCATCACCCCCGGCGACAAGATCGTCTTGAAGCTTAGTGGTCTCGCCCGTAAGTTCGTCGGGGGTATAGATCAGGCTGCGAGGGCGTGCGGCTGGGTGTTGTCGTGGGCGTCGATGCGGTGCAGTAGGTCGTCGAGATCGGTGCGGGTGAATTTCCAGCTGAATGGCCTGGCGACGGCGTTGTAGCGGGTCTCGAATGCGGCGAGGCGGTCGCGGATCTGGCCGAGGCTGGTGAAGTCGTTCGGGCTGAGGACTTTGCGCTGGATGACGGAGAAGTAGATTTCCGCCTGGTCCAGCCAGGAGGCGTGTACCGGCAGGTGGATCAGGTGCGCGTTCGGCCAGGCCCTGGTCATCCGTTAACGGAGGCGGCGCCGCGGGGGGAGGACCCGTTGTCCACGATCCAGAACACCCGGTCTGCGCTGGCATACGGCTCGGCGGTCATCACTTGTTTGACCAGCCGGGCGAACGGGGCGATGCCGGTGGTGTGCTCGCACCGGCCACTGACCTGCCCGCGGCGGACGTCCCAGGCGGCCAGGTGGCCAGGGCGCCGCCGCGCCGGTAGTCGTGCTCGACGCGCATCGCGCGGGCCTTGCCCGGCGGCAGGGTGGGGTGGCAGCGGCAGCGGGCCTGGATGGAGGTCTTCTCATCGGCGCAGATGACATAGTCGTTGCTGCCCAGCGGTTCGCCGTCCCATATCCCGGCGTACAGGTCGAGCACGCGGGCGGCCTTGTCGGCGAATTCGGGGTCGCGGACGGAGATCCAGGACCGGTGCTGCCAGGGCTTGAGGGCATCGCCGGCCAGCCACCGCCCGATGGTGGACGCCGAGGCCGCCACCTGGCAGCGGGTGGCGAGTTCGCGGGCCAGTTCCGGGCAGCTCCACCTCGACAGCGGCACGCCGGACTCGGCCGGGAGGGCGCACGCCAGCGCGACGGCCTCGGCCCGGTCCGCAGCGGTGAACACCGGCGGGCGCCCGCTGCGCGGGGCGTCCCTCAGCCCGGCCAGCCGGGCGCCCGCCGGTGTTCCGCCGCTGCGGACCGGGCCGAGGCCGTCGCGCTGGCGTGCGCCCTCCAGGCCGAGTCCCGGCGTGCCGCTGTCGAGGTGGAGCTGCCGGAACTGGCCCGCGACTCGCCACCCCCTGCCAGGTGGCGGCCTCGGCGTCCGCCCATCGGGCGGTGGCTGGCCGCCGACGCGCTCAAGCCCTGGCAGCACCAGTCCTGGATCTTCATCCGCGACCCGGTTCCGCACTCGGGCCCACCCGTGCTCGACCTCTACGCCCGCACCCACCAGGGCGAACCCCTCGGCAACGACGAGTACGTCGTATCCGCCGACGAGAAGACCAGCATCCAGGCCCGCTGCCGCTGCCACCCCACCCTGGCCCCCGGCCAGGCCCGGGCGATGCGCGTCAACCACGAATACCACCGCGGCGGCGCCCTCGCCTACCTGGCCGCCTACGACGTCCACCGGGCGAAAGTCTTCGGCCGCTGCGAGGCCACCACCGGCATCGCACCGTTCATGAACCTGGTCGCCCAGGTCATGACCCAAGAACCCTACGCCTCGGCGAACGCGTGTACTGGATCGTCGACAACGGGTTCTCGCACCGCGGCCAAGCCTCCATCGACCGCCTGACCAAGGCATACCCGAACGCCGTACTGATCCACCCCCCTTCACGCCTCGTGGTTGAACCAGATCGAGATCTTCTTCTCCGTCATCCAACGCAAAGTCGTGGCACCCAACGACTTCACGAACCTCGACCAAGTCCGAGACCGACTCACAGCCTTCGAACACCGCTACAACGCCACGGCACAGCCGTTCCAGTGGAAATTCACCACCACCGACCTGGACGATCTCCTGGCCCGCATCGACGCCCCGACCAACCAGCCGCATCCGCCCCGCAGCGGTAGCTTGCCCCCGAAGAAAACTTACGGGCGAGACCACTAAGCTTCAAGACGATCTTGTCGCCGGGGGTGATGGTGACCGAGACCGGCGTGATCGTCCCGTTGATGTCTGTTTCCCCCGTGTCAAAGGCGCCCCGCTCTGGCAGCCCACGGCGACGCCGGTAGCGATGATCGACTTGGCGGAGGGAAGCCCGATGCCGATCACGACGAAGTCGTTGGTCGTCGTGCAGCCCGTCACAGCCGGCACCGTGAACGTGGAACCGGCCGACGGGTCGCGGTGCGTGTTGGGCGCGCCAGCCAGCCACCGGCGTAGTTCGGCGATTTCGGAACCTGGGACAGCCGCACGGTGGACGCCAGCCCGCTAGCGGGAGCGAAGGCGACGAGAAGTGCGGGTGCGGTGACGGCAGCTAAGGCGAAGACCGCCTTGACACTGATTCGATGCTGCATGAGAGCCCCTCCCTTTCGCAGGCTGCCCCGCAGAGAATCACACAATCCCCCCGGGCAACGGCGTTTACCATCATCGCCACCGTAAACCCCCAAACCCATCCCGGCGAGCCCGTCAGGCCTGGAACTTTTGAAGCTGCCCCGAAGCGGAACAAGCTCAGAAGCTTGCATAAGTATCCGCTGCGACTGGCCCAGGTAATGTCCGCATCAGCCGCCGGCCAGGCGATGAGTTGCGCCCCGTGATGCCATCGCGGACGTTACTCAGCAATATCGGCGTCCCACCGCTGGCGACCGCACGCTGGGAATCCCACCCTTACCCGGGTCGAACGGCGGCGATCACCTGGCGTGGTGCCGGATTGACCATGGGGCGGCCGTCGATCACCACGGTCGGGACCGTCTCGTTACCGCCGGCCACGGAGCGAACGAAGGCGGCCGCATCGGAATCCGCCAGATGTTGACCTGCCGGACGGAAAGACGATGCCACCACAGGACAAACCGCATCCGCCTACAGAACACACAGCCCGGCCGCCAGTACAGGGTGATCCTGGCAGCGGTACCGGTCTCCTCGCTGGCGGGGCTCACCAAGCTATTCAACCACTGGTGCCGCCACCCGGCCGGGTTGCGGCACTGGCTCTGAGACGGCTCCGTGTGGCCTGATCATGGGGTTGACGGGCCGCTGGACGAGCCTGGCCCGCCTGCCGTTAGCAAACCGCCGGGGCTGGCCCCGGCCGCGGCGCGGCCGGGCCAGCCGTCACATGGCTGGCGTTACCCGTGTCGATCGCGTGGCGAGCTCAGGACCAGAAGCCGCATACACCTGGATAGCCAACGAGCGGCCAGGACATTTTGGAGCTGGTTTGCGGCCCGAAGATGCCATCGACGTGGGCGCCGTAGTTGCTGCTGGGCATCCTCGACCGATTCCTGGGTGAGCGACCCGTAGATGCCGTCGACCTGCAGGGTGTCGAAGGGGGTACACGTTCAGGGCGTTCTGCAGAGTCTTCACCGCCGCACCCTGGTTGCCGACTCCCAGGTCGCAGTTGGTGTTCCCGGTGCCATTACCGGTGGTGGGGACACGTACCTGAAAGCCGAGCCCCGCCGACTTGAGGCTGGTGCCGGCGCAGGAAGCCTGCGCGCTGGCCGGTGCCGCCGAGATGAGCGCCGGCAGCACGGCGATCCCCGACGTAAGGGCCAGCGCCGCGGCTGCGGCCATTAGCGGGCGGATTCGTCTCATCACTGTGGTCCTCCCTTTTAGCCGTGGTGCCCCGAACGGAGAGCACGACACACGCCATTCTTCTATTGGCTGGGCGCACATGAGGGGCAGATCGACGAGGAAAGGTCGGTGTTCGGCTGACTCCGGGGCGGCTGCCGCCTGGTCAGCCGTTGCCGTGCGGCGTCTTGGGGGTGGCCGGGTCGGCGCCCCATTCGGTCCATGAGCCGTCGTAGACGCGTGCTGTCCGGATACCGGCGGTGCGCAGCGCCATGAACACCTCCGCGGCGGACACGCCGCCGCCGCAGTACAGCGCGATGGGCCTGTCGGCATCGAGGCCCGCCTCCGCCAGCAGCCCGCGGACTCCCGCGGCATCCCGGACCGTGCCGTTCTCCGGCTGCACCAGCAACGGTGCCGGCAGGCGCACCGCGCCGGGGATGTGGGCACCGGCCCATACCAGGTGCCGTCCATCCGGCAGTCGGCGATCTGCATTCCGCCGGACTCGAGAACAGCAAGCATCTGATCCTTGGTCAGCCGAAGGTCCCGTGGCGGCGCGGGGGTGAACTGCGCGGCACCGCGGGCGGCAGCGCCGTGTCGGCCGGGCCCCCGCTGCGTATCCAGGCAGGCCAGCCCCCGTCGAGGACGCGCACCCGGTCGTGGCCGTAGATGCGCAGTGCCCACAGCAGCCGGGCGGCCATGAAGATCTTGTTGTCGTCATAGGCGACAACCTCGCTGGTGTCACCCACGCCAGCGGCGGACATGGCTCGGGCGAAATCGGCGGGCCCGGCCAGCTGCCCGGCGACCGCATCGCTGGGTCGGAGATGTCATCCAGCCAGCTGACGTAACGGGCGCCGGGGACGTGGCCGGCGCGGTAGGCGTTCCGGCCGCCGGCACGGTCATCGAGATCCCAGCGTGCGTCGATCACGGCAAGCCCTGGCTCACCCAGCCGTGCCCGCAGCTCGCCTGGTGTGATCAGGTAGTCATTCCGCAGCTCGCTCACGTCACTGCCCGATGGGTGCGCCGATGCGGGTGATATCCCAGGCCTCGGTCATGTGCAGCGGGAGGACGTTGTCTCCCCCGATCTCCTTCAGCCGCAGCATGGACTCGTAGGACTGGAACAGGTCAGTGTGGCCGCCGGGCGGGATGACCTTGAAGTGCTCGGCCTGCTGGGCGAGGGGTAGAAGTTCTCCCGGAGTACACACATCCCGGCGATGACGAAGGTGCCCTCGCTGGTGCGGATGATCGCCGACTGGCCCCCGAAGGTGTGGCCCGGGGAGAGGATCAGTTCGATCCGTCGGCGATCTGGTGCGCACCGTCGAGCAA
Source organism: uncultured Actinomycetes bacterium (assembly GCA_963730235.1). GTDB lineage: Bacteria > Actinomycetota > Actinomycetes > Streptosporangiales > Streptosporangiaceae > DASXKD01. The sequence continues at coordinate 8,849 of CAVSRH010000029.1, read as the reverse complement.
TGTCAGGTTGAACCCGGCGATCTTGTCATAGTGTTCCTTCGGCCCGAACGACGTCGTAAACATCTCGTGCGACGGGGTGGTGTCCCATTCTTTGCGCTGCACAAAGAATGCGCTATCCGCGAACGGCTCGACCGTCATGCAATGGTCCCAGTCCAGGTGGGACAGCACGACGATGTCGATGTCGCGCGGGGTCAGCCCCCGGTCGGCCAGGTGCTGCGTGATCGGCTTGACGTCGATGACGTCGGCGAAGACCTGGCCCACGTGCACCAGTTCGCGATCCTTGGGCCGGATGTGCTCGGTGTAGTCCCGGGCGCTGCAGCCGACATCGACCAGAGCGGTCAGGTCCGGTCCCCGGATCAGCCACGACACATACGGGATGTCGATGGGGACGCCCGCGTGGTGCATGTAGGTGAAGCGGCTCTTTTCCCGGTGCGGGCCGTAGGCGACGACCATGGGCTCGATCGTGAACATCGTCCTCTCCCTACTCCGGCCAGGGCAGGCGGGTACCCACCGCACCGGTCCGCCGCGAGCCCTCCGCCCAGGGCCGCCGGGATGAGGGCAGGACGGCTACCTTGACACGGGGGAACCAAAGCACATATAAGATCCTATATCTGATGTTCGGGGGAGGCTAGGGCGCTGTTCGAGGAGGCTAGGGCCGCTGTTCGGGGGAGGCTAATGCCGCCGGCCGGATTCCCGGGACACGGTGGTGCGCGAGCCAGGGTTCGTGGCACATCCGGCCGCGGCCCGATTGACCGGAAAGCCATCCCAGGCCGAGCGAAAGGATTGTCCCATGCCCCGGCTGATCATTCGTAACGGCATGATTCTGACCCTGGACCCGGCGGGGACCTATTTTGAGCGCGGCACGCTCGTTATCGACGGGGACCGGATAGCCTCCATCGACGACGGGACGGTCCCGGTTACGGATCGGCCCGGAGACGAGGCGATCGACGCATCCGGGAAGATTGTCATGCCGGGGCTCATCGATTTGCACTACCACACCGCGCTTGGCAAGGGATACAACGACCACCTGCCGCTGTGGGAGTATCTCGACGAGTGCTGGTACCCGATCGTGCGGGCGGTGGATCCGGAGGCCGCGTACTGGGCCGCGCTCGTCAGCTATGCCGAGTCCATCAAGGCCGGTGTGACCACGGTCAACGACATGTACCGCCAGCTCGGCGCGCTCGCGCAGGCCGCCGATGACATCGGCATCCGGGCGGTACTGTCCAGCGACGCCGCGCTGCCCGAACATGGCCTCGACACCCTGTCCGACAACGCCGACGCCTACGCGGCCAGCCACGGCAAAGCCGGCGGCCGCATCGAGGTCTGGGTCGGCATCGACTGGCTGCCCACCGTCGACCTGGCGTTCCTGTGCGACGCACGATCCCTGGCCGACGAGCTCCGGACCGGCGTCCACATCCATCTCAACGAGTCGATGTCGGAGGTCGAGGACTCCCTCCAGCGTTTTGGCACGAGGCCAGCGCACGTATACCACCAGGCCGGCCTGCTGGGCCCGGACGTCGTGGCCGCGCACTCGGTCTGCCTCGATGACAGCGAAATAAGCCTGCTCGCGGAAACCGGGGCACACGTGTCCCACAACCCTTCCTCCAACGCCAAGCTTGGCAATGGTATTGCCCGCGTCCCGGAAATGCTGAGGTCGGGTATCAATGTGGGGCTCGGCCACGATGCATGCGAATGTAACAACAGCGCTGACATGTTCGAGGTCATGAAGTTCGCCTCGCTCATCCACCGTGCCAGGTGGTCCGATGCGAGCCTGATGCCGGCGGAGGTGGTGCTCCGAATGGCGACTAACTCCGGCGCGCGGGCGCTGGGTCACGATACCGGCCAGCTTCGGCCCGGCTCGAAGGCCGACGTCATCCTCATCGATACCGACAATGCGATCTTCACGCCCTTGCTCAGGGATAGCGCCGCCCACGTTCAGAGTCATCTCGTTTTCGCGGCGAACGGGAGCGTGGTCGACACATCGATCATCGATGGGCGGATCGTCATGCGGGGCCGGCGCCTGGTCTTCGTTGACGAGAGCCAGATCGTCCGGGAGGCGAACGCGGCTTTCCGCCGCATCCGGGATGACCTCGTCGTCGTACGGCGATAGGGCAACCAGGCAATTCACCACGGCGCCTGCCCGGGCCACCGGGGAGCCGGACCATCCCTCAGTCACGGACGGCATGACCCGGTGACTGACTGTGATAGTTCGGCGAAGTGGCGGGGTCATCGCGCGGGCGCCGGCCGTCTCTCCCGCCGGAGCCCGGCTTGACACGGGGAACTGCGGTACATATAAGATCTTATATCTGATGTTCGGGAGAGATCAGGACCGTGGACGTCGCTGACTGGCCATTCGCTGCCCCCATATTGGATAATCTCGATCTCGACCGGGCTGTCGCTCTCGTCCAGCAGGTTTGCCGCATCCCCAGTGTGCTCGGCGCTGAGGGGCCACTGGCCGAGTTCCTGGCCTCGGTGATGCGCGAATCGGGGTTTGAGTCAGTCGAGTTGCAGCCCGTCCTCCCCGGACCGCCCCAACGCTATCGGCGAGGTGACCTTCGGCCCCGGGCGGCGGGTGGCCTTCACCGGGCATATGGATACCAAGCCGGAATCTCATGGCTGGCGGCGGGCCGCGCCATTCTCGGGTGATCTTATCGACGGTTCCGTCTACGGCCACGGAATTATGGACATGAAAGCGGCGCTCGCGTGCCAGATCGTTGCGATCGAGGCGGTGCGGGCCAGCCAGCTGCCGCTGTCCGGCAGCCTTGCGATGGCGGCAGTCTCCGATCATATGGGCGATCAGGCCGGCTCCATTTCCTATTTCGAGAATCACAAGGCCGACCTGTGTGTCCTCGGTGAGCTCAGCGACAATGAAGTGTGCGTCGGCCACCGCGGCCGGTATTACTTCGACGTGACCGTCCGGGGGCGCTCCGCGCACACCTGCCACAAGCATGCCGCGGTGAACGCCAACGTGCTCGCCGCCCAGGCGGTGCTTGCCCTGGACCGGTCCCGGCTGGAACCGCCCCTCGGGGCCGGGGTGGCCGAACTGTTCGGTGCCGAGACGTATATCGTGCCCGGCCGGATCTATGGCGGGCTGGCGCCCGGCGGCCCGTCCATGATCCCCGACGAATGCGTGATCCGGGTAGACTCCCGCCCCCAGCCGGGTGTGACACCGCAGCAGGTACGTGCCGAGATTCACCGCTGTCTCGCCGAGGCCAGGGCCGCCGACCCGCGCTTTGTGGCGGACGTCGAGCTGGTCGACGTCAAGAACGGCTATCTCGCCGATCCCGGCGACGAGGTCGTCCGGCTCATGTCCGATGCGGTTCGCCTGGTCCGTGGTACGGAACCGGCGCTGGTCACGGAGAACTGGCTCGGCGACACGGCGAGCTTCGGGGATAAGGTCCCTACCGTGATCTTCGGCCCTGGCGGCCCGCCCGTCTACTGTCCCGACGAGCACCTGGCCGTCTCCGACATCCACGAGGCCACGCAGGTGTACGCGGTCTTCGCGGCGCTCGCCCTCGCGGACCGGGGCGGCGGCGAGGCCGGGAGGGGCCGTGGCGACTAACGGATTCTCGAACGTCCTGGACCAGTGCCTCGGTGTGCGCCCCGGCGAGCAGGTGGTGCTGCTCACCGACGGCGGGACCGATGCCGAAGTGGTGACCCGCCTGCTGGAGGCGGTCGCCGCCCGGGACGGCATCCCGCTGGTGGCGCAGATGCCCGCGCCGCATCTGCCGGGCGCCGAGCCGCCGGGAGCGGTGGCCGCGATGATGGCGGAAGCAGCCGCGATCATCGAGCTCACCAGCCTGTTCATCGGCTCCAGCCGGGCCCGCCGGGACGCGACCGATCGCGGCGCGCGCTACCTGGCCATGCCCGGCGTGCGGCTGGACACGTTCCGGGCCGGTGGCCCGCTTGAGGTGGACTTCGAGCAACTGCGCGCCGACGCCGAACACGTGGGGCGGGCGTGGGGAACCGCCCAGGAGTTCCGGCTGACCAGCCGCGGCGGGACGGACCTGCGCGGGTCGGTGGCCGACCGGCCCGGCCGCGTGCTGCACGGGATCGCGACCCAGCCGGGCGCCTACATGGCCCCGCCCGACATCGAGTCGGGCACCGCGCCGGTGGAAGGCACCGTCTCGGGAACCGTGGTGGTCGACGGCGACCTGTTGTTCATGGGCCAGGGGCCGCTGACGGAACCGGTCGTGCTGCACATTGTCGACGGGCAGGTCCGGGGCATCGAAGGCCCGGAACGCCGACGGCTCACAACCATGCTGGAACGGTGCCAGGACGACCGGATGACCAACCTCGCCGAGGTCTCCCTGGCCTTCAACCCGGCCGGCACCATCTGCGAGGTGCCCATGGAGACCGAGTCGGCGCGCGGCACCGCGCACGTGGCGCTGGGCAACTCAATCGCCTATGGCGGCGTGGTCAACGCCGTGGCCCACCTTGACTGCGTGATGCGCGACGCCACCCTGGAACTCGACGGCCGCGCGGTGATGATCGAGGGTGCCGTCCAATGAGGCGGCCCCGGCTGGTGCTGGCCAAGCCGGGCCTCGACGGCCACGACCGCGGGATCAAGGTCATCGCGATGGCACTGCGGGACGCCGGGGCGGAAGTGATCTATCTGGGCCTGCGCGTGACTCCGGCGCAGATCGCCGCCGCCGCCGTGGCGGAGGACGCCGACGCTGTCGGGATCTCCGTGCTGTCCGGGGCGCACCTGCCGATCGCGGAGCAGGTGCTCACCGCGCTGCGGGCGGCCGGCGCCAGCACGCCGCTGGCCGTGGGCGGCACGATCCCGGCCCGGGACGCCGAGGCGCTGCGCGGGCTCGGCGTCGCGGCGGTCTTCACCGTGGGCACCGCACTGCCTGACGCGGTGCGCGGCATGCTCCGGCTGGCAGGCCAGGAGGCGGCGTGATGACCACCCGCCCGGGCCCGGACGAGTCTCCCGTCACCACCGACTCCGGCATCCCGGTCGCGCCGGTCTACACCGCCGCCGACGTGGCCGGCGGCCCGCAGGCACTGGAGGCACGGCTCGGTCTCCCCGGCCACCCCCCGTTCACCAGGGGGCCGTATGACTCCATGTACCGTGGCCGGCTCTGGACGATGCGGCAATTCGCCGGCTTCGGCTCGCCCGAGGAGACCAACGCGCGGTTCAGGTTCCTGCTCGGGCAGGGGCAGACCGCGCTCTCCGTCGCCTTCGACCTGCCCACCCAGCTCGGCTACGACTCCGGTCACGACATGGCCAGGGGTGAGGTCGGGCGGGTCGGCGTGGCCATCGACACCGCCGGCGACATGGCGGACCTGTTCGCCGGGCTGCCGCTGGACAAGCTTTCCGTCAACTTCACCATCAACGCGACCGCTCCGGTCATCCTCGCCACGTTCCTGGTGGCCGCGGAGCGGCAGGGCGTGCCGCCGGCTCAGCTCACCGGCACTTTGCAGAACGACATCCTCAAGGAATTCCTGGCCAGAAAGGCCTATGTGTTCCCGCCAGGCCCATCCATGCGGCTGACCGCGGATGTGGTGGAGTACGCGAGCGACGCGCTGCCCCGGTTCAACCCCATTTCCGTGACCGGCTACCACGCCCGGGAGGCCGGGTGCACCGCCGTCCAGGAACTCGGGCTCACGATGGCCTCGGCGATCGCGTATTGCGAGGAACTCACCGGCCGGGGCCTTGCGTTCGACCGGTTCGCCCCGCGGCTGTCCTTCCACTTCGCCACCACGCTTGACCTCTTCGAGGAGGTCGCCAAGCTCCGGGCGGCGCGCCGCCTCTGGTACCGCATCGCGACCGAGCGCTTCGGCGCATCCGATCCGGCGTCGGCCAGGCTCCGGTTCTTTTCCGGTAACTCGGGCACCACCATGACCGCGCAGCAGCCGCTGAACAACGTGATCCGGTCCACCATCCAGTGCCTGGGCGCCGTCCTCGGCGGAGCGCAGTCGATTCACGTGATGGGCTATGACGAGGCGTTCGAGCTGCCCAGCGAGGAGGCCGTCACGCTGTCGCTCCGTACCCAGCAGATCATCGCGCTGGAGACGGGCGTGACCAGCACCGCCGACCCGCTGGCGGGCTCCTTCTTCGTCGAGCATCTGACCGACGAGATCGAAGCCCGGGCCGCAGGGGTCCTGCGGGAGATAGAGGACCTCGGCGGCGCGGTCAGCGCCCTGCAGCAGGGTGTCCCGCAGCGCTGGATCACCGAGGCCGCCTACCGGGCGGAACAGCAACTCGCCTCCGGGGAGAGCCCGAAGGTCGGCGTGAACGTGCACGTGACCGGGGCTGAGTCCCGCGAGGTCGAGTTGTTCGAGCCCGACCCCGGCATCGAGGAACGGCAGATCGAGCGGACCCGGGGCACCTGGCGGCGCGCGACGCCAGCGCCTGCTCCCGCGCCCTGCGACGGCTGGAGCGGGACACCACGAGCGGCCGGAACGTCATGCCGGCGCTGATCGGTGCCGCGCGGGCGGGGGCAACCGTGGGGGAGATGAGCGACGTGTTCCGGTGCGCCTTCGGCGAGTTCCGGGAGCCGTCGCCATGGTAGGGCCCCCGCTGGCGGGGCTGCGGGTGCTCGACCTGACCCGGTTCGTCGCCGGCTTCAGGCCACCATGCTGCTGGCCGCGCTGGGGGCCGAGGTCGTGAAGGTCGAGGTCCCGCCCGGCGACCCCTACCGGTGGCAGGGAACCGAACGGGTCAATGGGGAGTCGGCGCTGTTCCTCGCGCTGAACTCGGGCAAGCGCAGCCTGGCCCTGGACTTCCGCAAGCCGGCGGCCGGCAGGCCCTGGAGGGGGTCCTTGCCTCGGCCGACATGCTCGTAGAGAACTCGCGGCCGGGCAGCCTGGCGTCGCACGGGCTGGACTGGCCGTCCGTGCATGCCCGTTACCCCGCACTCATCTACGGGTCCATCTCCGGGTACGGGGACGTGGGACCGGACGCGTCCAGGGGAGGGTTCGACCTCATCCTGCAGGCCGAGAGCGGCATGATGAGCGTGACCGGCGCACCCTCGTCGGGGCCGGTCAAGGTCGGCGCGCCGGTGCTGGACGTCGGGGCGGGGCTCAGCTGCGCGCTGGGGCTGCTCGCCGCCTGCGTGGAACGGCAGCGGACGGGGCTGGGCGGCTGGTCTCCTCGTCGCTGCTGGAGTTCGCCCTGACCAGCCTGGGCACCGTGGCCGCGGGGGTGCTGGCCTCGGGCGAGCCGCCGGGCCTGCTGGGGACGCACTCGCCCACGTTCGCGCCGTACGGCGGGTTCCGTACCGCCGATGGCTGGCTGGTGCTGGCGGGCGCCGGCTCGGAGGACATGTGGCGCCGCGCGTGCCGGGTGCTCGGGCGCGACGATCTGGTCACCGATCGCCGGTTCGCCGACAACGCAGGCCGCGTGGCGCACCGCGACGAGCTCACCGGGGAAATCGAGTCGGTGCTCACCACCGAGCCAACCCGGTACTGGCTGGCCCGCTGTCACGAGGCCGCGGTGCCCGCGGCCGAGGTCCAGGACCTGTCCCAGGTGCTGGACAGCCCTCAGGTGGCGGCGCTCGGGTCGGTCCAGGAACTGGGCCAGCGCGAGGCGGGCGGCTACCGGCTGATCGGCCCGCCGCTGCGGCTGGACGGGACCACACTCACCTATCCCCGCCCCGCGCCAGCGCTCGGCGCGGACACCCGGGCGCTGCTGACCGGCTCGGGCATGCCCGCCACCGAGATCGACGAGCTGGTCGCCGCGGGCGTCGCGGTGGCGCCATGACGGCCGGGACCCACGGAGACGGCCAGGACGGCGCCCTCGCCGCCCTGGTGCTCAGCCGGACAGTGGAGCTGGCCCGCATTCCGGCGCCTACCGGCGCCGAGGGGAACCGCGCGGGCGTGGTGCGGCGCTGGTGGGAGGACGACGGGTGGGCAACCTCCATCGACGAGGCGGGCAACGTCTGGGGCCAGGTGCCCGGCGGCCCGGGGCCCGCGCTGCTCGTGGCCGCCCACCTTGACACCGTGTTTCCCGCGGACCTGCCGCACGAGGTCGCCGCCACGCCGGGCCGGCTGACGGGGCCCAGCGTGGGGGACGACAGCATCGGCGTCGCGGCGCTGTCCGCGGCGGCCCTGCTGGCCGGGCCCGGGCCGGTCCCGGTCTGGCTGGTCGCGACCGTGGGGGAAGAGGGCATGGGCAACCTCGCCGGGATCGGCACGCCCTGGCGCACGCATCCCAGCCCGTCTCGGCCGTCATCGCGGTCGAGGGCAACTACCTCGGCCGTGTCGTCATCACCGGCGTGGGATCCATCCGGTGGCGGGTGCACTACCGCGGGCCCGGCGGGCATGCCTGGGAGCGGTCCGGCGCGCCCAGCGCGGTGCACGCCGCCGCCGCGGCCGCCGCGCGCATTGCCGATCTGACCGTTCCGGGCGCCAGGTGCAGCGTGAATATCGGCAGCATCGGCGGCGGGGAAGCCATCAATGCCAGAGCCAGGGATGCCTGGTTCGAGGCTGACCTTCGGGCCGACACGGCCCCGGCGCTGCAGCAGCTGGCGGACCGGGCGGCGGCCATCGTCACCACGGCCGCCGGGACGGGCCTGGCCGTCGATGTGGCCGAGCTGGGACGCCGTCCGGCCGGGGGCGTGGCGCCATCCAGCCCGCTCGCCGAAGGCAGCCTCCGACGCCCCTCGCCCGCGCGGGCATCGACTGCGAGTTTCAGCGCCGCGAGCACGGATGCCAACGCCGCCTACGAGGTGGGCATCGCCGCCGTGGCTCTTGGTGTCACATTCGGTGCGGGCCAGCACACTCCCGGGGAGTGGATCGAGACCGCTCCCGTCGCCGCCGGTCTCGCCGCGCTGGCTGACACCATCCGTCACTACAGAGAGGAGCAAGGATGACCGAGCCGCGGTCCGGGGTCGTCCTGC
>CAVSRH010000028.1:0-179681 GCA_963730235.1 uncultured Actinomycetes bacterium | reverse complement strand
GGCCAAGGGCCCTGGCCGCTCCTGGGAGCAGGTGCCAGCCCGCCACCCACCGCACAGCCTGGGTGTCGATCCCCATGGCCAAGTCGAAGCCGCTCATGAACGCCACCCGCATCCAGGTGTTCAACAGCTATGCCGGAATTGCCCAGGCGCTCGCCAACCACCACATCGCGGCGGACACCAGGGCCGTTGTGTATGACAACGAGCGATCCACCGGCACCCCGGCTGCTGAGCTGGAAGATCCGGTGCGTTACTGCCGGATGACGGCACGGCTGCTGCACCAGAACGGGCTGGAATATATCGCCAGTCCCGGGTTCGATCTGTCGGGGCCCCGGCCCGCGAACGGCGAATGGTTCCGGCAGTTCGTCCAGGCCGGGCTCATGAAATGCGGCCGCTACGCCGATTACCTGGATATCCAGGACCAGCTGGCGCAGGGCACATCCACCTACTCCCAGGATGCCCAAGCTGCCGCCGCCCTGCTGCACCAAATCAACCCGCGAGCAATGTTGCTCAGGGGGCTGAGCACCAGCCCTAGCGGCCGGCTGAGCACAGCCGGCCAGCTCTGGCTGGCCTACCAGGACACCAGCAGGTTCGTGAATGGCTACTGGCTGAACGTGCCGCACAATGTCTCCGGGCATTCCCTTCCGTCCGTGGCACTGCAGTTCCTTCAGAAGGTGGCCACGAATACCCACTGACCCCCGGCACTAACCGGCCGGCTTCGCCCAGACCGAGACGTGCTGGCGGCTCTCGCTGGTGAACGGCTCGCGGGCCCAGCCGCCCCACCGGTCGCGCAGCCGCAGCCCCGCGAGCTGGGCCATCAGGTCAAGCTCGGTCGGCCAGACATACCGGAACGGGATCGAGGTGTACTCGCCGCGGCCGCCGCTGACCTCGACGTAGTTCGAGCTCATCGCCTGGGTGGCGGTGTCATAGACGTCGTAGGCCCACCGCGTCGGGCTCACGTGGAACGGCACGACGTTCTGCCCGGGCGGCAGCCGCCTGAGTTCGGGGACGTGGACCTCGATGACGAAGCAGCCGCCGGGCGCCAGGTGGGCGGCGACGTTGCGGAAGCAGGCCACCTGCGCTTCCTGCGTCGTCAGGTTCATGATCGTGTTGAAGACCAGGTAGGCGACGGCGAACGGGCCGGCCACCCGGGTGGTCGCGAAATCGCCGAACGTCACGCCGATCTGCTCGCCGCCCGGCTTGGCGCGCAGCCGCGCGACCATCGCCCGGGACATGTCGATGCCGTGGACCGGCACGCCGCGGCGCGCCAGCGGCAGGGCGATGCGCCCGGTTCCGATACCCAGCTCGAGGGCCCGGCCGTCGCCGGCGAGCCCGGCCAGGACGTCGACCACGGGATCCACCGCGGCCGGGGCGAACATGTCCGCCGACTCCTGGTCGTAGGCCGCCGCGATGCGCTCCCCGAAGTAACCGTCCTCGCCGTCCATCGTCCGGACCGTATCCCGGACTGCGGCCGCGGTGCACCTGGATTGTCGGCGCCCTGCGATAGGCAGGTAAGCGGGAGCGGCCGGCGGTGAGGTGAGGGTGATGGACTGGTCGGAGCTGGAGCGCCGCCAGCCGGCGCTGGCCGGGCTTGGCCGGAAGCGGCTGCTGGACCCCGGCGTGGTCCTGGTAGCCACTATCCGCGCCGATGGCACACCGCGCGTCAGCCCGGTGGAGCCGTTCGTGCTCGCGGGCGGGCTGTGGCTGTCGATGCTGTGGCAGTCGCGTAAGGCCGCCGACCTGCTGCGCGATCCGCGGATCCTGGTGCACAGCGTGATCACCAGCCGTGATGGCGGCGAAGGGGAGTTCAAGATCCGCGGCACCGCCCGCGCCGAGGGCAGCCCGGATGTGCAGGCCCGCTACGCGGCCGCGGTCGGTGCCAGCCTGGGCTGGGCCCCGGAGCCCGGCCGGTTCCACCTGTTCGCGGTCATGATCAGCCAGGTGACGTTCATCCGGTACGACGACGCGACCGGCGACCAGCATGTCGCCCTGTGGCCGCCCCCGCGTGAGTTCGTCCGCCGCGGCACCACCGCCACCAGCGTGGGAGAGCCCGAGGCCTGCCACGACATCCTGGTGGCGGATCCCTGACCCCGGCGGGTGGCGAAAGGCGCCCCGGCCGTACCCGGTACGGCGGTTACGCTTGACGCCCCAGGCGGCCCGCGAAGGAACCCATGAATGAGCCATCGAGCGGCGTGCCCGCGGCCGGGCCGGGCGCTGCTGCCGCGACCGTGCTGCGCCAGAGCAGGCTGCAGCGCGACGGCATCTTCGGCGCGCTGACAGCGGCGTTCCTGGTGGCCCTGGTGCGGGGGTTCGCCGGGGCACAGACCGCCGCCGGCCGGGTCGCCGTCGTCCTGTTCGTGTCCGTCGTGGCGGGGGCGCTCGTGCTGGCCTGGGTGCGGCTTATCCGCCATCCATCCCGGCTGGAGATCTCCCCGCAGGCCATCACGCTCGTGGACGCGCGGGGTGCCCGGCGGACACTGTCCCGCGGCGCTGGTGGTCAGCTCCGGGTGGTCCGGGTGGGCGGCGGGCGTTACGCTCAGCCGGGCCTCACCGTTCCGGGCTCGGGCACGGTGATCCCGCTGGGGTTCTTCAGCACCAGGGAGGTCCGGCGGCAGTGCTCGGCGGCAGGGTGGTCCTTCGCCGGCCGCAGGTGACCCGGCATCGATGGCCACCGCGGGGCCCGCGCCGGGGTCAGGCCTCGTCGGCAGGTTCGAGGAATTCCAGCCTGTTGCCGTGGGGGTCCTCGCTGTAGAAGCGCCGCATGCCGGGGAAGTCCCGATCGAAACGGACCGGGGCGCCCGCGGCGCGCAGTCGGCCTGCCCAGGCATCCAGGTCCTGCACCACCAGGCCCGGATGCGCCTTGCGGGCCGGGCGGAAGTCCTCCTCCACGCCGAGGTGCAACTCGATGCCATGGCCGCGGAACCAGCAGCCGCCCCGGGCCGCGAGCGCGGGCGGTTTGGGCACTTCCCGCAGGCCAAGCACCCCGCCGTAGAAGCTGCGCAGCGTGTCCTCGGTACCGGCCGGGCAGGCCAGCTGCACGTGATGGATCATCCCGCCTCCCGTAGTTACCTTGATGTCAAGATACATCGTTGAGCCCTTGCTCCGCGGCTTCGGGCGCAGGCTGGCCGGGCGGGCGGGTGCGCTAGAGTCACGCCGTGACTGACAGCACTGACTGGCGCGTGACGATCTCGCTGACCACCCAGGCCCACGTTGAGCAGGCGCGGAAATCCTTCTCCGAGAAGGAGGTGGAACAAGACGTCCGTCACCGCCTCGGGCGCAATATCGTCGTCGGCTCCGGTGACTCGCAGATCTTCCTGTATGCCGGCACCGAACTGGCCGCCAGCGAAGCCGAGCAGACCGCTCGTGAAGTGCTGGGCAAGCTGGGCATCGAGGCGGAGTTCGCGATCGATCGCTGGCACCCGATCGAGGAGGAGTGGCGGAGCCCGGACGTCGCGATGCCGCAGACCGAGGCCGAGCGGCAGGCCGAGCACCAGCGGCTGGAGGCCGCCGAAACCGCGGATTCACTCGCTGCCGGGACCTCCCTGTGGCAGGCCCGGGTGGAGCTGGGCTCCCATCGGGACGCGGTCACGCTGGCGGCCGCGCTGCAGGGCGAAGGCTATCCCGTGGTGCGGCGCTGGAGGTTCCTCATCGTGGGCGCCAGCAACGAGGACGACGCCCAGGTTCTCGCGGACCACATCAGGCAGGTGGCACCGCCGGAGGCCCAGGTCAGCGCCGAGCCGGCCGGCGTGCGCCTGCCGTTCATCGCATTCTGACCGCGCTCCGAAATGGCGGGTCACTGGCGGCCGAAGGGCATCCTGGCTGTGGTAGACAGGCCCGCATGGCGAAGCTAGAGGTTTCCGCTGAACGCGCAGTGGATGCGCCCGCCGGTACGGTCTATCGCTATATCGCGGACATGCGCGAGCACCATCCGCGTTTCCTGCCTCCGGCGTTTTCTGACTTCCAGGTGGAGTCCGGCGGCGTTGGCACGGGCACGGTCATTTCGTTCAAGCTCAAGGTCGGTGGCCAGACCCGCGAGCACCGGATGACGGTGGCCGAGCCCGAGCCCGGCCGGATCCTTACCGAGACCGATGCCGGTTCCAGCGTGGTCACCACGTTCACCGTCACCCCGGAGGGCGGCGCATCGCGCGTTCGGATCCGCTGCGCCTGGGACAGCGCGGGCGGGATCCGCGGCCTGCTCGAGCGCATGCTCGCGCCCAGGACGCTGGGCGCCGTCCTCACCGACGAGCTCAGCAGGCTCGACGCATACGCGCGCGAAAACCGCCCGGCATAACGCCAGGACCTTCCAGTCAGGGCTCAGCCCCTATTGCGCGGTCATGGCCGGGTTGAGCCGGATGAGCCGCGCGGGGTTTGTCTCGTCGAGTTCGGCGACGGCTTCCCGTGACTTCACGAAATCCGAGAAGGAGCGATAGCCGAGTGCCCGCTCGCTGAACGACGGGTCCATGCGTCTCATCTGGCTCTTCACCGCAGAGCTATGCAGCCAGTCGGCGTCTTCCTTTTCCTGGCCGAGCCGCAGCGCCCGCTCAAGAAGCCTCGTCGCCACCTCTTGCGGGTCCTCGGAATCGAGATCATCACCTCGTCGCCCACTGTGGCTCCGCCCGCCTGGCACGCCGCGAGCCCCGGCGCGGGCGGCGCGGCTGGCTCCTGCCGTTCCGGCTCGGCTCCCGCCGCCGGGTCCGGCCGGCGCGGGGTGGCATCGGTAGGCGTGATGCCCGGAAGCCGTCATAGGTCACCAATTCGTCGCACGCCGCAGCGAGCGATCTGCTGCTCGACCCGGCGACCCCGACGCCCACGACGTAACGGCCCAGGCGTCTGCACCGCTGGGCGAGGGCGATGTAGTCAGAGTCTCCGGCCACGATCACCATGTGAGTCAGGTCGGGCAGCCGGAACATGTCCTCCACCGCATCGACGGCCAGCCGGATGTCGGCGCCATTCTTGGCGTAGGCGGCGGTCGGGAACAGCTGCACCAGATCCACCGCGCGGCTGACGAGCTGCCCCCGGTAGTCGGCGTTCACGGGGGCGGACCAGTCTGCGTACGCGCGGGTGAGCACCAGGGTGCCGAACGATGAGGCGAAGTCGATCACTGCGCCGACGTCCACGGTGGCCCGCCGGAGCTTTTCCGCGATCGTCGGGATCGGCCGATCTGTCTGACCTGTTGAACCCGCGGACCTTGTCGCGCTGGAACTGGCCCCGGCCATGAACCTGGTCGTAACGCGAGATCACGATGTTGTCGAAATCGATGTAGACGGCGACACGGGTGACGCCAGTGTCGTTCATGGTCGCTCTTCTCGTGGGACGCCCTGGTGAGCGCCATCGCCGTGCCTTCCCGTTTGACTCGCCTGCTTCCAGCCAGGGTAAGCCGCCCACTGGCCGGTAACGCCCTGGTTACGATGTTGCCGCGATGGGGGACCGATACGTGAAGGTACTGCTGGCAGGCGCCGCCGTGGCGCTGGCCGCGGGCTGCGGCGGCGCTCCAGCGCCGACGGCCCGCCCGGATGCCACCGCGCCGCCGTCTGCCAGGCTCTCCGCGGTCCAGGCCTGCCGCCAGCTGTTCGGCGATCTCGGCCGCAACCGGGGCGTCCCGGACATCCTGACGCTGCGGCGTATCGCCGACCACGTCACGGCCCCCCGGATGGCGGCGGACGCCCGGACCGCCGTCAGGGACATAGATCACACGGGTAGCGCACCGATCGCTGTCAGCCTGTTGCGCGACGAATGCGCCCGGGCCGGTGTGCGGATCCCGGACCGGTAGGCATCGAGCCGGCTTGAGTAATGTCGGGCTGAGCCATTGGCCGGGGCTGCCGGGTGGTCCGGCCCCGGCGGCGAGGATCTGGGAGGTGTCTCATGGCAGCGCAGTGGCGGACGGTCGCGGAGTACATCGGCTCATTTCCGGACGATGTCCAGGCCGGGCTGCGTGAGGTGCGGCGCAGGATTCTCAGCGTCGTGCCGGAGGCCGGTGAGACGATCAGCTACCAGATCCCGGCGATAACGCTCAGCGGCAGGACCCTGGTGCAGTTCGCGGCCTGGAAGCACCACATCTCGCTGTACCCGGTGCCCGACGCGGACCCCGCCTTCGCCGCGGAACTCGCCCCCTACCTGGCGGGCAAGGGCACGCTCCGGTTCCCACTGGGTGAGCCCATCCCCGAGGGCCTCATCGAACGGCTGGTCACGCTGCTGGCCCAGCAGCGTCACGGCCGTCCGGGCTGAGGCGGGCCACGCCCGGGAGGCCGAACATGGGGAACAGGCGGGCGTCGTTGAACGAGACGATCCTGCCGATGCCCGTGCCGCGGAACGTCAGCACCTGGATCGCGTGCGCCCGGTGCACGCCGTCGTCCCCGCGCAGGTAGGCGGCCAGCGCTGGCTGCCCGTTGGCGGCGGTGCCGGTCATCGTGAACCGGCCGGGCCGGGTCAGCACCCGGGAGGCGAGGAACCGGCCGACCTGGTCCCGGCCAGCGAACCAGCTCAGCTGCGGCGGCATCTCCAGCACGGCGTCCTCGCGCAGCAGTTTGGTGAGGGCACCGACGTCGGCGTCTGGCGAACGCCCCGGCATAGGCGTCGAGCAGCGCCCGCTGGCCGGCTTCGGCGGGCTCGCGGACCTCGTCCGTGTCCGGGGCCACCTGCCGGAGCCGCTCCCTGGCCCGCTGCAGCAGGCCGTTCGCGGCGGCCGGGGTGAGCCCGAGCAGGTCGGCGACCTCGGCCGCGTGCCAGCCGAGCACGTCACGCAAGATCAGCACGGCCCGCTGCCGTCCGGGCAGGTACTGCAGCGCGGCGATCAGCGCCAGCCGGACGCTCTCCCGGGACACCGCGACCGCCGCCGGGTCGGCCGGCCCGGGCGCATCAGCGCGTCCGGGATCGGCTGCAGCCACCGGATCTCCGGCAGCACCGGGGCCAGCGGGCCGTCCGGGTCGTCGCCCGGCGCGCCCAGGCCCGAGGGCAGCGGCAGGCGGGCCCGGTTCTCGATCGCCCGCAGGCAGGCGTTGGTGGCAATCCGGTATAGCCAGGTTCGCAGCGACGACCTGCCCTGGAAGTCGCTGTAGGACCGCCAGGCCCGGACCAGGGTCTCCTGCACCTGGTCCTCGGCGTCGTAGACCGAGCCGAGCATCCGGTAGCAGTGCGCCAGCAGTTCGGGCCGGAACGGCTCGGTAAGCCGCGCGAACTCGTCACTGCCCAGCATCACCCCTGCCTTCCCCACGCGCCGGTGCCCGCGGCCGTCACCGGTACAGATCCGCGGGCCCGCCGGAATTAACCGCCTCAGGTGGCGGTGAGTTCCCGCCGCCGCCCGTATCAGTACCGGTAACGGCGGGGAACCCTGCTCCGCCCTAATGATCAAGGAGTTCCGGATGCCAGCGCAAGAATTGTCAGGAGCGACGGCGCTCGTCACGGGCGCCAGCCGTGGCTTCGGCCGCGGCGTCGCCATCGCGCTTGCCGGGGCCGGCGCGAACGTCGTCGGCGTCGCCCGCGACCGGGCCAGGCTGGACGAGCTGCACGCGCAACTCGGTGGCAGCTTCACCCCGGTCGCCGCCGACGCGGCCGACCCCGTGGTGGCCGGCCAGCTCATCGACACCTATCAGCCGCGCGTGCTGGTGCTCGCCGCCGGGGCGGCCCCGCTGTCCCGGCCGCTGCACCGGCACACCTGGGAGACGTTCAGCAGCAACTGGGACAGCGACGTGCGGCAGGTGTTCCACTGGTCCCGCGAGGCGCTGCTGCGCCCGCTGACCGACGGCAGCGTGGTCATCGCGTTCTCCAGCGGCGCCGCGCTGCGCGGCTCACCGCTGTCCGGCGGCTACGCCGGGGCCAAGGCGGCCATCAGGTTTATCGCCGCCTACGCCGCCGACGAGTCGCAGCGGGCCGGGCTCGGCATCCGGTTCGTCTCGGTGCTCCCGCAGCTCACCCCGGCCACCGAACTGGGCGCGGCGGCCGTGGCCGCCTACGCGGAGCGGCAGGGCACGGACCTGGCCAGCTACACCGAAGCCCTCGGCCCGGCGCTCACCCCCGAGCAGGTGGGCAAGGCGATCACCGGCCTGATCGAGGCGCGCGCGCCCGGCGAGGGCCCGGAGGCCTACCTGCTCACCGCGGCCGGCCTGCGGCCCGTGCCGTAACCCGCCACGCCGCGCGCGCTGGGGCCGGTCAGGCGACGCCCAGCGCGCGCAGCACCGCGGCGGTACCCGCCGCCACCACGATCACCACGAGAAACGGGGCACGCAACAGCAGTGCGGCCACGGCCGCGCCGAGCCCGGCCAGCCGGGCCGGGTCCACGGTCAGCGCCTGGCCGGCGGCGAACGTCTGCACCGCGACCAGCGCGGCCAGCAGCGAGATCGGGACAAGCTCGGCGAACCGGCGGACCCGGGGGTTGCCGAGCACGCTGCGCGGCACGACCAGGCCGGTCAGCTTGAGCGCGTAGCATCCGGCGGCCGTCGCCAGCACCGCTACCCAGATCCCGGTCACGGCACCTCCGGCTGTGGCGCGACCGGCCGCGGCGCACCCGGCCGGGGCGAGATCAGGGCACCGGCCAGGGCCGCCGTGGCGGCCAGGATCACCGGCACGCCCGGCGGCAGGAACGCCGTCGCGGCCAGCGCGATCGCCGCGCCCGCCAGCCCGACGGCCCGTTCGGTCCGGCCTGCCCGCAGCCGCGGCCAGATCAGCGCGAGGAACGCGGCCGGCCCGACCACGTCGATGCCGAGCGACTGCGGCGAGCCCAGCCGGCCCGCGCCGAACGCGCCGATCAGCGTGGTGAGATTCCAGGTCACGTAGATGGTGGCGAACGTGGCCCAGAAGCCGCGCCGGGCCGCCACCGCATCGGGCTGGGCCAGCGCGACGGCCGTGGTCTCGTCGATGACGCCGTGGGCGGCGATCAGCTTGCGGGCGCCCCGCTGCGGCAGCAGGTCCGCCAGGCGCAGCCCGTACAGTGCGTTCCTGCTGCCGAGCAGGACCGCGCTGGCCACGCCGCCGGCCAGGCCGCCGCCGGCCGCGACCACTCCGGCGAGCGCGAACTGCGACGCCCCGGTAAAGGCAAGAAGGCTCAATACGCAGGCCTGCGCGATGGTCATCCCCGAGCCCACGGCGGCCGCGCCGAAGGCAACTCCGGAGACGCCGACCGCGAGCCCGAGCCCGACACCGTCGCGCACCGGGCGGGCCCGCACCGGCGCCGCGGGCCGGCCATCGGTATCAGTCACATCCGCGAGGCTAGCTGGCCAGTTCCCCGCGGTCTTGAACGTTCTTGCCGCGCTGGTAGGCGTGCGGCGGCACGCCCACCACCCGCTTGAAGTGCCTGGTCAGATGGGCCTGGTCGGCGAAGCCCGTCTCGGCCGCGACGTCCGCCGGGGCCAGGCCACCGTCGAGCAGCCGCCGGGCCAGCCGGACCCGCAGGTGGTTGACGTAGGCGTGCGGCGGCAGCCCGGTCTCCGCGCGGAACGCCCGCACCAGCGCGAACGGGCTCATCCCGGATTCGCGGGCCAGGTCATCCAGGCTCGGCGGGTCGGCCAGCCGGCCGGCCAGCAGGTCACGGACGGTGCGGACGGCGGCGGGCGCCCGGTGCGGGCCGCGTTCGGTCCAGGCCCGGTCGCCGGGCCGGGCGTGCGCCCGCAGCAGCCCGGCCAGCGCGGCGCGCAGCAGGCTGGAGGACGCGAGCGCGTCGCCGTGCTCGGCGGCGATGTGCGCCGCGCGGAGCAGCCGGGCGCTGCCGGGGTCGTAGACCACCGTCTCCGGGAAGGACGGGGTGCCCCGCGGCCAGCCCAGGTCGGCGGCGACCGCGCCCACCAGGCCGGGGTCCGGGTAGAGCACCCGGTAGGCCCAGCCGGCCGGCGTGCCCGCCTGGCCGGTGTGCACCATGTCCGGGTTCAGCAGCGCGACCCCGCCCGGCCCGGCGCGCAGCAGGGTGCCGCCGTAGCTGAACTCCTCGATCCCGGCCTCGATCAGGGCGAAGGTGAAGGTCTCGTGGGCGTGCCTGGTGTACCGGTGCGTCACGTACCTGGCGCGCAGCAGGTCCACCCCGGGCACCCCGGTGTGCCGCCAGTACCGCGCGACCTCGCTTGCCATGCAGCCATGTTTACCCGACGAAGCTCACCTCGGCCCGCAGCCCGGGCAGGACCCCCTGGGAGGACACCGGCGCCGCGCGCGGGCTACTGCGGGCCGGCGGGTACCTGCGTGGTGTCGTTGCTGGTGGTGAGCTTGCCGTATTTCATGACGCCGCGCCGCTGGGCGCGGCGGGCGATGGCGCTGTCGTGGGTGACCAGCACCATGGTCAAGTGCTTGTCGCGCCAGAGTCCTTCCAGCAGGGAGATGATGTCGTCCCGGGTGTCCTCGTCGAGGTTGCCGGTCGGCTCGTCGGCCAGCAGTACCTGGGGCTCTTTGACGAGCGCCCGGGCGATCGCGACCCGCTGCTGCTGCCCGCCGGACAGTTCCGACGGCAGATGGTCGGCCCGGTCCGCGAGGCCGAGATCGGCGAGCGCCCGGGCGGCCCTGGCACGGCGCTCGGCCGGCTTGATCCGCAGCGGCACGAGTGCGGTCTCGACGTTCTCCTGCGCGCTGAGCGTGGGCACCAGGTTGAAGGTCTGGAAGACGAAACCGATGGAGGCGGCCCGGACCCTGGTGACCGCGGACTCCCGGAGCTCGGCCAGGTTGTCGCCGCCCAGCATGACGCTGCCGGAGGTCGGCCGGTCGAGGCCGCCGAGCATCTGCAGCAGGGTGGTCTTGCCGTGCCCGGTAGGCCCCTGGATGGCCAGCCACTCGCCCACGGAGATCTCCACGTCGACGCCCCGCAGCGCGTGGACGACCTCGCGGCCCTTGGCGTAGTCCTTGGTCACGCCCGTCAGCTTGTACATCACGCCACTTCCCTCATGCTTGTCGCCACGCCGTGCCATGGCCGTTGCCCGCCGGTTCACTCGACCCTCGCCAGTGCCGCCGCCGGCCGCAGCCGCGCCTGCCCGCCAGCCGCCGAACGCGCCCGCGATCAGGCCGCCCGCGAGGGCCAGGACCACGGCCGCGATAATCGCGCCGATGGTGACCGTCGCGGTCAGCGGCACATGCACCGTGGGTGTGACGGTTGAGGCCAGCCGGCGGAACCCGCCGCCGCCGCCGAAGCCGCCCGGAGGGCCGCCGAAGGACCTCGCGCCGCCCGGGGTGGCGCTGCCGGTGGTCGTCCCGGCCGGGACCGTCGCGGTCAGCGTGTGCGAGAACGCCCCGACCAGGGAGGCACCCGCGAACCCGAGCGCGATGCCGACTATGCCGCCGATCACCCCGATCACCAGCGACTCGCCGACGACCTGCCCGACGATGCGGCGGCTGGTCCAGCCCAGTGCCTTCAGCGTGCCGAACTCCCGCACCCGGCGCGCGACCGCTGCGCTGGTCAGCAAGCTGGCCAGCGCGAAGGCCGCCACCAGCACCGCGATGGCCAGCCACCGGCCGAGGTTGGACGCCAGGCTGGAGGCGCTGGCCACCGACCCGGTCAGCTCCTTGGCCAGGTCGTTCTGGTTGGTCACCGTGCTGCCGGGCAGCGCCGTGGAGATCTCCTTGGACACGGTGGTGATGCTGGTGGCGCTGCCCGCCGCGACGTAGATCGTGTTGACCTCGTCCTTCAGGCTCTTGCCCTGCGCCGTGCCGAGTGCCTGCGCGCGCGCCAGCGGGATGTAGACGTCGGTGCTGTTCGCCGACCCCGCCGACACCACGCCGACGACGCGGAACTTGGTCTTGGCCAGCGTCACCGTGGACCCGGTCTTGAGCTTGTTGGCGGTGGCGTAGCTGGAGCTCACCAGCGCCACGTCCGAGTTGGCGTCGGAGGCCGCCAGGGTGCGCCCGGATTCCAGCTTGGCGGTGCTCAGCGGCCCCAGCGCGGCGGCGTTGCCGGACAGCTCCACCCCGTTGACGCTGATCGGGGTGGGGAAGCGCCCGGATCCGAACCTGCTACCGCCGCCGCCGCCTCCGCCGCCGAACCCGCCGCCGAAGCCGCCACCGGAACTCTGGCTGGGGATGGTGAAGGTGAGCTTGGTGTCGTTCAGGGTCAGCCCGCCCGCCGCCGCGGCGACCCCGTTCAGCTTGGCCACGGAAGCCACGTCAGCGGTCGAGATGGTGCCGAGCGCCGTACTGGCGAGGGTGTCCACGCTGACCTTGGACCCGGCCGCGGGGCGTGACCCGCCGCCGGCACGGCGCGGAACCGGAACCCTCCGGGGCCGCCGCTGCCGAACTTCGGGGCCTTGGTGACCGTGATCGCGGTGTCCTGCCCGTACAGCGAGTGCAGCACATCCCCCTGCGCCTTGCTCACCCCGGCGGACAGGGCAGTCACGGTGACCACCAGGCCGATGCCCAGGGCCAGGCCCAGCGCGATGATCGTCGCCGACCGCGCCCGGCGCCGCAGCTCCCGCCGCAGGTAGGTGAAGAACATGGGTTCCCCTTAATATGCGATAGCTCTGGTAGCTGATATGTGAGCGTCCTGGCCGGCGCATGCCAGCCCGCCATATGCCAGCACACCGCTTCCGGCTGTCCTGCCGGTTGAGACTGCCTCCCGGTTTCCTTGTGCTAGGACGCGGGTTTTCATTGAGCGCGCTGAACGTTTCCTTGAGACGGCGTCAGCCGCCGTGCCGGGCCGGCTCGTGGCCGGCCGCTTGGCGCCCGGCCGGCTCGGGCAGGTCCCCGGCCTGTCCGGCGCCGTCCTCGTGTGGTTCCGCCGACCCGCCATCCGCCGCAGCCGCCGCCAGTGGCAACCGGACCACGAAGGTGGCGCCGTGCCCGGGCTTGGTTTCGACCTCGATCGTGCCGCCGTGCGCCGCGACCAGGGTGGCGGCGATGGACAGCCCGAGCCCGGTCCCGCCGCTGGCCCGGCTCCTCGCCCGGTCGGTGCGGTAGAACCGGTCGAAGACCTGGGCGGCCTGCGCGGCGGACATGCCGGGGCCGGTGTCGGTGACGCTGGCCTGGCCCTGCCCGCCGGCGGCCGTCACCGTGACGGTGACCGGTGTGCCCGCGGGCGTATGCTGCAGTGCGTTGCCGATCAGGTTGTCGAGGACCTGGCGGAGCCGCCCGGCGTCGGCGTGGACGATGACCGGTGCCGCCGCGAGCACCATCAGCGGCCGGGCGGGCTGGATGGCCCGGGCGCCGGCGACGGCCTGAACGGCGATGCTGGACAGGTCCACCGGATGCAGATCCAGCGGGCGGCCCTCGTCGAACTGGGCGAGCAGCAGCAGGTCCTCGACCAGGCGGCTCATCCGGTCCGCCTCGGCCTGGATGCCGGTCATCAGCCTGGCCACCTCGGCACGGTCCGCCGTGTCGCCGAGCTGCAGGTAGAACTCGGCGAGGCCCTTGACCGAGGTCAGCGGGGTCCGCAGTTCGTGGCTGGCGTCGGCGACGAACCGGCGCATCCGGTCCTCGGAGTCGCGGGCCTTGGCCTCGCCGTCCTCCCTGGCCCGGTAGGACGCCTCGATCCGGCCCAGCATCGAGTTGAGCGCGGTGGCGAGCCTGCCCACCTCGGTGCGCTCCTGGGGATGGGGGATGCGCCGGGACAGTTCGCCGGCCGCGATCGCCGACGCGGTGTCCTCCATCCGCGACAGCGGGGCCAGGCTGGCCCGGATCAGCGGCAGCCCGATGCCCGCCAGCAGCGCGAGGGCCGCCACCCCGGCCACGGTGTCGGCGATCTCCAGCTGGCCCACGGTGCTCTGCACGTCGTCCAGGCTGACCGCGGCGACGACATGGCGGCCGCCGGGCACCGCCCGGATCAGCACCCGCCACGTGTGCCCCGCGGTGCCCTTGGCGGCCGCGGTGAACGGGACGGCCGGGCCGTCCAGTTGCGCGGCGGTCAGGCGCCGGCGGCGGGATGCCGTGCAATGACCCGGGGGTCACGTGCACCTGGCTGCCGGGCCCGACGACCTCGACCAGGTAGGCGGTGGGCAGCTGCTGCGATCCGGGGTGGCGGGGACGCGGCCCGGGGCGCGGGTGCGCCGCCACCCGGCTGATGAACATGGAGAACGAGCGCAGTTGCGCGTCCACCCGGCCGTACAGATAGCCGCGCAACAGCACCGTGCCGAGCAGCCCCATCAGCACCGAGGTGACCGCGACCAGCACCGCGGCCGCGGCCATCAGCCGCACCCGCAGCGACGCGCGCGCCAGCACCGCCCGCCGGAGGGATGCCGGGCTTCTCACCCGGGGCTTCTCACGGGGGCGGGACCCGCAGGACATAACCGATGCCGCGGATCGTGTGGATCAGCCGCGGTTCGCCGCGGTCCAGCTTGCGGCGCAGGTAGCAGATGTAGGACTCGACGATGTTGCCGTCACCGTCGAAGCTGTAGTCCCATACGTGGTCGAGTATCTGCGCCCGGCTGAGCACCCGGCCCGCGTTGATCATCAGGTACCGCAGCAGCTTGAACTCGTTCGGCGACAGGGCGACCTCGGTGCCGCCGCGCCACACCTGGTGGCTGTCCTCGTCGAGTTCGAGGTCGGCGACGGCCAGCCGGGAGCCTGCCTCCGGCTCGCCCCGGCTGCGCCGCAGCACCGCCCGGATCCGCGCCAGCACCTCGTCCAGGCTGAACGGCTTGGTGACGTAGTCGTCGCCACCGAGGGTGAGCCCGGTGACCCGCTCGTGCACGCTGTCCCGGGCGGTCAGGAAGATCACCGGGACCCGTGGGCCGCCCGCGCGGATCCGGCGCACCACGTCGAAGCCATCGCAGTCCGGCATCATCACGTCGAGCAGGATGAGGTCCGGCCGTGCCGCCGCCGCCGCGCGCAGCGCCTCCGCGCCGCTGACCGCGGTCAGCACGTCGAAGCCGGCGAACCGCAGCGTCCCGGCCAGCAACTCCAGGATCGTCGGCTCGTCGTCCACGACCAGGAGCCGGGCTTCGGATTCCCCCGGCGCGTCCCGCATAGGCCCAGCCTGGCCCGGCTACCTTGCGAATTCCTGACCGTCTGTTGTGAGCTTGCTGGTGATCCTCTTGAGCGCCGGTCCACCGGCCGCGCCCGGTGCGGTTTACCGCCGCCGGTAGGCGATGGAGCGGTGCCGGATATCCAAGACGATCACCAGCTGCTTGGTGTCGTCAATCTCGTACAGCACACGCCATTCCCGGCCGAGCCGCGCACTGTGGATGCCAGCCAGTTCGGCCCCGAGTGGCTTGCCGACCCGGCGCGGATCTTCTAACAGGGGCCCGGTAATGAACTCGGCCGCCGCGGCCGCGGCATCGACCTGCAGCCGGCCGGCCAGCGCCCGGCGAGCCGGGGGCGCGGTCCCCAGTTCGTACCGGGCGGTCACGAGGCCTGACGCCCGCGCAGCAGAGCGCGGACGGCGTCGGCGCCGTAGACCACGTCACCGTCCTGCACTGCCTGCCTGGCCTCCGCGAGCGCACGGAGCGTCTCCGGATCCGCCCTCACCTCAGCCGTCTCCCGGAGCGCCAGATACGTCTCGACAGCGAGCACGACGGTCTGGTGAAGGCTGCGCCGGTCTTCCTCGGCGGCCAAGCGAAGCTCTGCCTCCAGCCGGGGATCGAGCCGCAGTGTCATGGCCATACCGTCATGGTATCAAGATGCATCAATATGGTGCACCCCCTGGGACGCCAACCAGGCGCCCACACGCACCGCCCGGCGTGCTAGGCGCGGCAGACCTCGAAGGTGAAGCACTGCGCGGTCGCGCTGCGGACGTGCAGGCGGGCCACGCCGGGCTGGCCCATGACCAGTGCCACCGCCGCCGGGTAGTCGTCGCCTGGCTCGACGAACCTGATGTGCTGATACGCCCGCGCCCCGGTGTGGTCGAACGGGTTGAGCAGGCTGAACCGGCTGCGCAGGTCCGGCGGGTATTCGTCCGGCGTCCCGTAGCCCGCGCACCGCCGGTGGCAGACGAACACCGGGCCCGCCTCGGCCCACGGCGTGTCCCAGGGCAGCGGCCACGGGCTGTAGCTGATCAGGGCGATGTCCTCGCCCTCATCGGCGGTGCGCAGGCAGCAGCGCAGCGGCTCCCAGCCCTCGGCCGTACGCTGCCGCCACGGGTTCCCGAACTCATCCGCGCCCTGGCCGCGCATCGCGTCCAGGCGCTCGGCGTCGATCGCCTTGTACTGAAGTGTGCTCATGACTCCAGCCTGCGTCCCGGCGCCGCGCATTGCTGGCGCCTATCGGACGTCGCACTGCCAGGGCCGGCCGTCCTGGCCCGGCGCGGACTCCGGCAGGGCGGGACCGGAGCGCGCCGCCACAGGCCCCGGCCCCGCGCTCACACCCAGGCGCTCCGGGGCCCACCATGATGCCGGGCCGCCCGGCACCAGCGACGCCGCCGGTTCCCCGGGACGGACCCGGGCAAGCTGCGGGAAATGCGCCTCTACTAACTACCTTCGTTACTACCAGGATGCACCGACATCAACCGCCGGGTGCCGGCCGGCGGGCTACCAGAGGCAGCCGATCAGGCCCGGCGGCGCTCCGGGCCGGGCGGAATGGGCGGACGGTCAGGTGCCGCGGGGGCAGGGATAGAACATCTTGCCGTCCAGGTTCACGTCGAACTTGACCGCGGAGAAGCCGTACGGCGGCGCGTAGACGATCCGGCAGAACGTGGCGAACCGCCGCTTCGCCGGGCACGGCTGCCCCGGGTTGCAGACGTAGTGGTCCGCGCTGTACTCGGCCTCGCCGACCCACTTGCCGGTCGGCTGCGCGCTGGTCTGATCGGTGCTGAAGTCGTCCCAGCCGCACGGCGTCCGGCCGGACAGCCCGGTGCAGGTGATCCCGTACTGGCTGCTGCCGCGCAACTGGGCGGCGAAGCACTGGTGGTAGACGTAGCACTCCTCGACGACCGCGCCGTCCGTGTAGCGGCGCCCCCACCACGACAGCAGCGGCGAGTTCTTCCACAGCCCGGTCATCCCGTAGCGGTGGATCTCGTTGAACGCATAGGCGAGGTAGTTCTGCGCGTCCCCCGGCGTGAGGTGGAAGCCCGTGGTGGACGGCGGGTCGAAGCTGTCGATGTCGTCCAGTTCGACCGCGTCGAAACCCTTCGCCGCGCACATCCGGATCCGCTCGTTCAGCATCGGCTTGAGCGCGTCGAGCTGCCGGAAGTCCACCCACCGTTCCTGCGGGTAACCGAAGTACACGTTGCCGAGCGCGGCCGCGGGGAAGTACCGGCCCGGGGTCGCGTCCGGCCGGTAGTCCTCCCAGGCCAGGTCGAGATAGCAGATCGCCTTCGGGTGCGGCAGCGTGGCGGCCTGCCACCGGGTGTGGATCGCGCGCACCTCGGCGGCCGTGGTCAGGAAACCGTCGATGTCGTAGATGTCCACCGCGTGGGCGCCGGTCCGCTGTAGCGGTGTCACCCGGCCGATCTGCCAGTCCCAGCGCATCGGGTGCCCGGTGGAGTCCAGGTGCGGCGGGTACCAGCACGCCTGGCCCGGCGCCGCCCGGCAGGGCAGCGGCGCGGGCATCGGCACCACGCGCCAGGCGAACCTGGCTGTCGTCGCGCCGGCCCGGTCGGCGGTGCGCACCACGACCCGGTGCCGGCCGGTGCGCAGCGTGCCGGTGTAGAACACGCCCTTGGCCGGCATCGGCCGCCAGTGCCCGTGGTCCACCCGGTACCGCTGGGTGACCGGGCCGTCGGCGGCGTTGTAGTGCGGCGCGGCCGCGCTGAAGTACTCCTCCGCCGAGGCGGTGCGCCGCTCCGGCGTGCCGTTCACGAACGCGCTCACCGGCGGCCGCCCGGCGCGGTAGGCGCGCACGGCCCTGCTGGCGGTGGCGCTCACCGAGACGCTGTTTGTGCTGAACGCAAATGTCGCGGGACTCGTCTCCACCACCTCGGTGGCGGTCTCGGTGACCTTCAGGAACCTGCCGGTATCGGCGTGAGCGGCGACGTAGCGGCTGGCCGCGAACGGGGTGACCGTGGTATCCGCCCCGGGCTGGCACGCGCCCGCCGCGGTGCAGGCGTCCCACACATAGCCAACCTCGAAGGACAGCAACCGGTCCCCGGCCGGCAGACGTCCAGGGCGCCAGGACAGGCCCGCTGCCCGCACGGTCCCGCCGTCGCGCGGCGTGCCGGCCACCCGGAGCGTGCCATGGTGCCGTGGCGGCGGCAGCTTCGGTGCGGTTCGGCGCGGCCGGCCCGACCGAGCTGGGGCGGTCTGGCCTGCGCCCGCGGCGGGCGGGCTGGCGCTCAGCACGGTCACGGCGAGCGCGGCCGCGGCGGTGAGGGTGAGAGCGGCGCGGGCGCCCCTGGCGGCGGTCACGGGATCGACTCGCTCGGGCAGTTCGGGGAGAAACCGCCGACCGCGCTGTCGGCGTCCCAGCCGTGCCCGTTGTGGGCCTGCCAGTTCGCCAGCGTCAGCCAGTCGTTGCTGGGCAGCGCGAAGTTGCCGTTGACCGTGTTGCCGGCCGTGGACAGGTTGCCGTAGTCGTTGCAGTCCACGACGTTGGTGCCTCCGTTCGGCTGTTTGTCCACCTCGAACAGCGGGTTGTACCGGTCGGCAGCGCCCATCCCGGTGATGGTGTTGTGCCAGATCTGCACGTTGGACCAGATGCCGCCGAGGTCCACGACCGGCATCCCGGCGGCCGGGGTCAGGTAGAACTGGCTCTGGTTCTGCAGCGTGTTGTCGTGCACGTACACGTCGGTGATCTTGGCGTTGCTGCCGAACGCATCGATGTAGAGGGCGAACGGGTCGTGGCCGGCGACCGTCGAGGTGCCGCCCGCGCCCGGCGGGTTGGTGCCGGTGCTCGGGTCCGACTTCGACGTCCCCGGGTCGTCGTACACGGTGTTGCCGGAGACCAGCAGGTGGTCGGTCTCCTTGCCCGCGGTCTCGACGTCGAGGTTGATGCCCTGGTCGGTGTTCCACACCGTGTTGTCGTGGATCCAGATGTAGGAGGCGCCGTCGTCGTAGAGGCCCGCCGCGTTCTCCTGCCGGGCCACGCAGGTTCCGTTGCTCCACTTGCCGTAGGCGGCGTTGGACCAGGTGTCCACGTTGTAGACGGTGTTGCCGGTGACGTAGCCGTGGCTGGCCTGGGACGTGCCGGTCTCCCAGCCGATCGTGTCCAGGCCGATGTTGTCGGTGTCGTGGATCACGTTGCCGGCGGCGAGGAAGTCGGTGACGTCCCCGTTGATCGTCACCGTCTCGCTCTGCCCGGTGCGAGTCCCGGTCACCGTGTTGCCCTCGATGACGAGGTGCTGCAGCGCCGGGGAGGTGGCGCTGCCCGCGGCGATCACCGCGATGCCGTAGCCGTCCACGTTGCCGTTGCCGCACACGGACTTGGTGGTGTAGTCCTCGTCGGCGGAGTTGGTGATGTCCCGCACGGTGTTGTCGATCACGTAGATGTCGCTGCACGCCCCGCCGTTCAGGAAGCAGACGGAGCGGTGCGGGATGACCGACTGGCTGGTGGTGCTGGTGTCGCTGCGGACCGTGACGTAGATGCCGGCCGGGCTGTGCGCGGTCCCGTCGAAGGTGTAGTTCTCCACGGTCAGGCCGTAGATCTCCACGCTGCGGGAGTCCACGATGCTGACCCCGCCGGAGTCGCCGAAGAACTCGTTGGGGTTGGTGTCGGCGGCCTGCACCTGGCCGAGGTCGAGCGTGGCCGTGCCGCCCGGCGCCGGGGCGATCTCCAGCAGCGCCGCGGAAGACTTGCTCCACACGTGGATCGGCGCGGTGAACGTGCCGGACAGGCACACCGTCGTTGCCGTGGTGATGCTGTTCTCGTTCGCGGCGATCCAGGAGTTGACCGTGGCCGAGGTGGCGCCGCCCGCCGAGGCGAACGTCACGGTGCAGGACGAGGGCGGCGCGATCGGCGACCCGGTCGGCGTCGCCGGGTTCGGGATCAGCCCGTCCCCGTCGGCGGGCGGCGTGCCGGTGGGTTCCAGCGGGAACGCGCTCGCGGTGACCGGCGGCGCCGGCTGGGTGATGGTCCGGGAGGAAGCCTGGGCGGAGACCGGCCGCCGAGGCGAGGAGGAGCGCCAGGCAGGCCGCAAGGGCAAGCGGGGTACGGAGCATGGGGGCTCCTTAGCTCAGCGGGCGAGGCCGGGTGGCAGCAGTGCCTTGTGCGCGTCGAGCAGGTCGTCGCACATCGCGACGATCTGCGCGGTGGTCAGGGTGGCGGCCGCGTTCGGGTCCAGCAGCGCCGCCTGGTACACGTGCTGGACATTGCCGTCCAGCGCCGCGCGCACGGTCAGCTCGACAACGTTGAGGAACGTCCGGTTCAGCGCCGCGAGCTGCGGCGGAAGCGCGCCGACCGGCTGGGGCACGGCACCGCCGGCGCCCACCCGGCAGGGCACCTCGACGCAGCACTGCTCGGGCAGGCTGGTGATCAGCCCGCCGTTGCGGACGTTGACGTATACCTCGCGCTCGGTGCCGGTCTCCAGGGAGTGGATGAACTCCGAGGCCAGCTCGCTGGTGGGGGTCAGGTCCAGTGGGGTGCCCGCGTCCAGCTGCCGGGTCAGCTCCGCCAGCTCACGCAGGTTCTCCTCGGAGCGGGCCAGGTAGTCGCCGACGAAGATGCGGAACCGCTCGACCTGGTCGTCGTGCCGCATGAACCACGGCACGTACTCGGCGGAGTGCTCGCTGGACTCGGTGGGGAAGTAGCCGAACCTGCGGAACAGTTCCACCCTGACCCGCCGCTGCAGCTCCGGCGAGGCGTCGACGATCTCGCGCAGCCGCGGGTACAGCGACCGGCCCTGGTGCTCGAAGCGCAGCACGAACGCCTGGTGGTTGAAGCCCGCGGTGACGAAGTCCACCTCGGCCGGGTCGAGGCCGGCCAGCCCGGCGAGGAACGCGTGGGTGTCCCTGACCGAGTGGCACAGGCCGAACACGTTGCTGAACGGGGTGCCCTCGTATACCGCCCAGGGGAGCATCGCCATCGGGTTGGTGTAGTTCAGCAGGTAGGCGTCCGGGCACAGCCGGTGCATGTCCCCGGCCAGGCTGGTCACCACCGGGATCGTGCGCAGCCCGCGGAAGATGCCGCCGATGCCGAGGGTGTCGGCGATCGTCTGCCGGACGCCGTAGCGCGCCGGGATGTCGAAGTCGAGCCGGGTCGCGTCGTACCCGCCGACCTGGATCTCGTTGATGACGTAGTCGGCGCCGGCGAGGACCGCGTGCCGGTCGGCCGAGGCGGTCACGGTGGCGCCCGCCCCGCTCTGCGCCACGATCCGCTCGGCCAGGGTGCGGGCGTGGGCGAGCCGCTCCGCGCTCACGTCGTGCAGGGCCAGGTCCAGGCCGCCGGCCAGTTCCGGGTAACCGCACAGGTCAGTTACGACATTACGGGTAAACTCCACGCTGCCGGCGCCGATGAACGCGACCTTGACCATCTCGGCAGTGTCGCATTTCGTACAGCTTCGAGCAAGACTGCGCATACAAGACTGCTAAAAGCGCCGTAAGGGTTGACATCGGACCTAAACTGCGCGCGATGATGTCTGAAACATCCACCCTTCGTGCAAGAGTCGTCGGGCACGGCCTGGCGATCCCGGGGCGGGAACGAGGACGGTGACTGGGAGAACTCACTGGCTCAGGCGTGGCCGTCGCGTCATCCCTCATCGCCCTGGGCCTTGCGGCCTGCGGATCCGACGCCAGCAGCGGCGGTTCCGGCGGCGGGACCTCGATCTCGATCTGGGAGGGGTGGACCGGAGCTGAGGCGAAGACGTTCGCCCACCTGGTCGGCGTGTACCAGAAGCAGAACCCGGGCACCACGGTGAACAGCCTGTACGTCAACAACGACAACACGCTGCAGAAGGTGCTCACCGCGGTGCGCGGCGGCAGCCCGCCGGACATCGCCTACCTGTACGGCTCCTGGGCGCCCAACGTGGCGCAGATCCCGCAGGTCGTGAACCTGACCAAGGTAGTGCAGCGGCCCGGCGTGAACTGGTCGGACTTCTGGGTCGGCGAGCGTGACGTGGCCACGGTCAACGGCAAGGTCATCGGCATCCCGGCGCTGGTGGACAACCTCGCCGTGGTCTACAACAAGACGCTGTTCGCCCAGGCTGGCCTGGCCCCGCCAGGACCGGGCTGGACCTGGCAGCAGTTCGTGGCCGACGCCGCCAAGCTCACCAACCCGGCGAAGAAGCAGTTCGGCACCGCGTACGTCACCCCGGGCACCGAGGACACCGTCTGGCACTGGGAGGCGCTGCTGTGGGAGGCCGGCGGCCAGATCCTCAAGCCGGGTAACAAGCAGGCGGCCTTCGACTCGCCCGCCGGGCTCAAGGCCCTCACCACGCTGCGGGACATGGCGGTCACCGACCACTCCATGTACCTGGACCCGACCGACTCGGCCTACGCCAACCTGTTCAACTCGGGCAAGATCGGCATGCTGGTGACCGGCCCGTGGGACCTGTCCGGGTTCCCCAACGTGCACTACGGCGTGCAGATCATGCCGTCCTACCCGGGCACCACCGGCGGCCACCAGACGATCTCCGGGCCCGGACAACTGGGTGATCTTCAACAACGGTGCCACCCAGACCGCGGCGGCGGAGAAGTTCCTGCTCTGGCTGACCGCCCCGGCCCAGGTGAAGTACTGGTCGCTGACCACCGGGGACCTGCCGACCCGGCAGTCCGTGGACGCCGCGCCCGGCTTCCTGTCGGCGATGGACAAGGCCCTGCCCGGCGTGGACACGTTCGTCACCAACCTGGACAACGTCCACCAGGCGCGCCCGCAGACCCCCACGTACCCGAAGGTCTCCCAGATACTCGGCAACATGATCGTGTCGGTGCTCCTGGGCAAGAGCCAGCCGCAGGCCGCGCTCACCAGCGCGGCGCAGCAGGTCAACCAGGCGCTCGCGGCCTCGAACGGCTGACGTGACAGCACCCGCTGCCCTGCTGCGGCGCAGGCGCTTGGAGGCACCGCCGTCCCGGGGCGCCCGGCGGCGGCCGCGGATGTCGGAGCAGGTCACCGGCTGGGCCTTCGTGACGCCGGGGGTAGCGATCATCCTGCTCTTCGGCGCTGTGCCGATCATCTGGTCGGCGGTGATGTCGTTCCAGCGCAACAACCTGCTGTCGCGGCAAGACCCCGTACGTAGGACTGCGCAACTACCGGCTCATGGTGCACGACCCGGTGGTGGCCCAGGCGGTACAGCACACGCTCGTCTACACGGTGCTGTTCGTGCCCGGCACGATGATCGTCGGCCTCTTCCTGGCCGTCGCCATGAACCGGAAGATCCGTTTCATCTGGCTGTACCGCACCGCCGCCTACGCCACCATGGCCATCTCGACGATCAGCGAGGCGATCGTCTTCATCTGGCTGTTCGACCCGTCCTACGGGGTGGTGAACTACTTCTTCAGCCTGCTCGGCATCCCGCAGCAGCAGTTCCTGAACGCCCCGTCGCAGGCGCTGTACGTCATCGTGATCATGACGATCTGGGGCTGGACCGGGTTTTCCGTGGTCATCTACCTCGCGGCACTGCAGGGCGTGCCGCAGATGCTGGTGGACGCGGCGGCCGTGGACGGGGCCGGTCCGTGGACCACGTTCCGCCGGGTCACCCTGCCGCTGCTCAGCCCGGCCTCGCTGTTCCTGGCGGTATGGCTGACGATCAACGCGCTGCAACTGTTCGACGAGGTGTACCTGAGCACCATGGGCGGCCCGCTGAACGCCACCACGGTGCTCGTGTACTACGTCTACGAGCAGGCCTTCGTCAACTTCAACTTCGGCTACGCCTCGGCGATCGCCTACTTCCTGTTCCTGATCATCCTCGCGGTCACCGCGGTCCAGTTCCGGGTCGGCCGCCGGTTCACCCACTACAGGTCCTGACATGACCGCACCCGCGCAAGCGCTGCCCGGCCGCCGGTTCCGGCTGCCGTTCAGCCCGTGGCACCTGGTGCTGGTGCCCGCCACCATCGCGCTGCTCTTCCCGTTCGTGTGGCTGATCGTGACGTCGCTGGAGACGCCCGCCGAGGCGCTGCACTTCCCGCCGATCCTCATCCCGCACCAACTCAGGTTCGCCAACTACAGCGACGCGCTCAAGGCCGCCCCGTTCGGCCGGTTCTTCATCAACAGCACGGTGGTGGCGGTGACCACCGTGCTGAGCAACCTGGTGCTGTGCTCGCTCGCCGGGTACGCGT
Organism: uncultured Actinomycetes bacterium; assembly: GCA_963730235.1. Lineage (GTDB taxonomy): Bacteria > Actinomycetota > Actinomycetes > Streptosporangiales > Streptosporangiaceae > DASXKD01. Next base: position 155,712 of record CAVSRH010000028.1, on the reverse strand, counting down.
TCGCCCGGCTGCGGTTCCTCGGCCGTGGCGCCCTGTTCATAGTGATCATGACCACGCTCATGGTGCCGTTCCAGGTGACGATGATCCCGCAGTTCATCATCACCAAGTGGCTCGGCGTCCACGTGCTCGCACAGGTCGGCATCGACCACATCGGCGCGCTCATCCTGCCCAATGCGGCGACCGCCTTCGGCATTTTCTTCCTGCGCCAGTTCTTCAGGACGCTGCCGATCGAGTACGAGGAGTCGGCCCGGGTCGACGGCGCGAACAGGCTCAAGGTGCTGTGGCGCATCGTGCTGCCGCTGTCGTTGCCCGCGCTGGCGACGCTCGCCGCGCTGACGTTCCTGGACTCGTGGAACAACTTCCTGTGGCCGCTGATCGTCGTCACCTCGACCAATCAGATGACGCTGCCACTCGGGCTGGCCACGTTCCAGGGCGCGCACTCGACCGAGTGGACGCTGCTGATGGCGGGCAACGTGATGAGCCTGATCCCGATGCTGCTGATCTTCTTCACGGCCCAGCGGTACTTCATCCGCTCGGTCGCGGCGACCGGGCTCGCGGGGACATGAGGAGGGGTGACGTGGGCGACGACGACACGATAGGGGACAGCGGCCCGGCCGGGGAAGGTGAGGCGCACACCGGCAGCATCGACGCCGAGGTGGCTTCCCAGCCGGCCTGCTGGCTGCGGGCCGCCGGGCTGGCGGCCGATGTCGCGGGCCTGTTGCCGGCCCGGGGGGAGCGGGTCGCGGTGACCGGGTGCGGCACGTCCTGGTTCATCGCCCAGTCCTACGCCGCGCTGCGCGAGGCGTCCGGGCACGGCGAGACCGACGCGTTCGCCGCCTCGGAGATGCCGGTAGGGCGGCGCTACGACAGGGTCGTCGTGCTGTGCCGGTCCGGCACCACCACCGAGATCCTGCAACTGCTGGACCGGCTGGCCGGTGCGGTGCCGACCGTGGCGATCACCGCCGACGCGCGGACCCCGGTCTCCGCGGCGGCAGGCGCCGTGATCGCGCTGGACTTCGCCGACGAGGTCTCCGTGGTGCAGACCCGGTTCGCCACCACCGAACTGGCGCTGCTGCGGGCCCATCTGGGCCAGGACCTGGCCACGGTGGCCGCGGCGGCGCAGACCGCCCTGGCCGAGCCGCTGCCCGTGGCGCTGACCGGTGCCCGGCAGTTCACCTTCCTCGGCACCGGCTGGACCTACGGGCTGGCCAACGAGGCGGCGCTCAAGCTGCGCGAGGCCGCCGGGATGTGGACCGAGGCCTACCCGGCGATGGAGTACCGGCACGGCCCGATCTCGGTCACCGGGCCGGGCAGCGTGGTCTGGCTGCTGGGCCCCTCCCCGGATGGGCTGCCGGCCGAGGTGGCCGCGGCCGGCGGCCTGGCCTGGCAGGGCAACCGGGACCCGATGGCCGAGCTGGTGCTGGTGCAGCGGCTGGCGGCCACGCTGGGGCGGGCCCGCGGCCTGGACCCGGACCGGCCACGCAACCTCACCCGGTCGCGTGATCCTGGCACCCCGCTGAGCGCCCGGCGTGCCCGTGATCCTTGCCGTCAGCCTCAACCCGGCCCTGGATGTGACCCACCATGTGGCCGGGGTGGACTGGTCCGGGGTGAACCGGCCCTTCCAGGTCGCCGCCGCGCCCGGCGGCAAGGGCCTCAACGTGGCCCGCACGCTGCACGCCCTGGGCTGCGACGTGCTGGTCGCCGGGCTGGCCGGCGGGGTCACCGGTGAGGCGGTGCGCGCCGGGCTCGCGGCGGCCGGGGTGCCCGGCTCCTTCGCCCCGGTCGCCGGGCGAGACCCGGCGCACGTTCACCGTGGTGGACACGGCCAGCCACGGCACCGCCCTGTTCAACGAGCCGGGGCCCGCCGTTTCGGCCGGCGAGTATGCGGGGTTCCTCGTTTTGTATGAAAAATCGCTGACCGGCTGCGGCGCGGTCGTGCTGTCCGGGAGCCTGCCGCCGGGACTGCCGCCGGACAGCTACGCCGGGCTGGCCGCGCGGGCAGCGGCCGCGGGCGTGCCGGTGGTGCTGGACGCCGGCGGTGCGGCGCTGCGGCTCGGCGCGGCCGCGGGCCCGGCGATCGCCAAGCCGAACCTCGCCGAACTGGCGGACGCGGTGCGGCCGGCCGGCTGCCGGACCGGGCCGCCGCCGCGGCCGCCGCCGCGGAACTGCGCGCCGCCGGGGCCGGCGCGGTCGGTGGTGTCGCTCGGCGGCGACGGGCTGCTCGCGGTCACCGGCGACGGGACCTGGCACGCGGCGCCGCCCGCGCGGGTGGCGGGCGAACCCGACCGGGGCGGGCGACGCCGTGGTGGCCGGGCTGGCGCACGGGCTCGTCCTCGGCCGGCCGTGGCCGGAGCGGCTGCGGCACGCCGCCGCGCTCGGCACCGCCGCGGTCGCGGCGCCGGGCGCGCGGGCAGTTCGCCGCGGCGGACTACCGGCGGGCGCTGGCCGGGACCCGGGTCACCGAGTGGGCGGGCCGCTGATGCCGGCCGCCGGCATGGCCGAGATCGTCGGCCCCGCCGCGGCGGCGGGCCGCGGCGTCGGCGCGTTCAACATCATCGGCATCGAGCACGCCGAGGCGGTCGTGGCCGGCGCGGAGGCGGCAGGCGCGCCGGTGGTGCTGGCGATCAGCCAGAACTGCGTGGCCTACCACGGGGCGCTGGAGCCGATCGCGCGGGCCGCGCTCGCCGTCGCGGCCGCGGCGGCCGTGCCGGTCGCGGTGCATCTGGACCACGTCACGGGCGAGGACCTGGTGCGGGCCGCGGTGGCCATGGGCGTGGGCTCGGTGATGTTCGACGCGTCCGCGGCGCTGTATGAGGAAAACGTGCGGGCCACCGCGGCGGTGACCCGGTGGTGCCACGAGCGCGGGGTCTGGGTGGAGGCCGAGATCGGCGAGATCGGCGGCAAGGACGGCGTGCACGCGGCCGGGGCCAGGACGCCGCCGGGCGACGCCGCCCGGTATGCCGCCGCGACCGGCGTGGACGCGCTGGCCGTGGCGGTCGGCAGCTCGCACGCGATGCTCACCCGCGACGCGGTGCTCGACACCGGCCTGATCGCGGCGATTCACCGGGCCGTGCCGGTGCCGCTGGTGCTGCACGGCTCCTCCGGGGTGCCCGACGCCGGGCTCGCCGCGGCGGTCGCGGCCGGGATGACGAAGATCAACGTGGCGACCCAGCTCAACAAGGTGTTCACCGGCGCGATACGGCAGTATCTGGCCGCCGACCCGGTGGTGGTCGACCCGCGGCGGTACACCGCGGCCGCCCGGGACGCGGTCGCGGCCGAGGTGACGCGGCTGCTCGGCGTGCTGGGGGCGGTCCGGTGATCAGTATTGCTCGGTTTTGAACAGGAATGCTCAGGTTGGGGACGGTAAGATCTTGCGGGAAGATCCGGGAGCGGGCAGATGAGCCGTTATCGCCGCTGGAACGAGCTGCTGGAACTGCTGGCGGCCGACGGCCAGTTGCAGGTGGAACGCGCGGCGGCGGTGCTCGGGGTGTCGGCCGCCACCGTCCGGCGTGACTTCGACGAGCTGGCCAGGCAGCAGATGCTCACCCGGATCCGTGGCGGAGCCGTGGCTAAGGGAGTCACCTACGACCTGCCGCTGCGCTACAAGACCGAACGGCACCCCACGGAGAAGCAGCGGATCGCCGCCGTGGCCGCGGGGCTGGTGCTGCCCGGCCAGATCGCCGGCCTGAACGGGGGGACCACCACCACCGAGGTTGCCCGGGCGCTCGCCGTCCGCGCCGACCTGAACTCGGGCGCGCCGTCGGCCGGGCTCACCATCGTCACCAATGCGCTGAACATTGCCACCGAGCTTGCCGTCCGCCAGAACTTCAAGATCGTGGTCACCGGCGGGGTGGCCCGGCCGCAGTCCTACGAGCTGACCGGCCCGCTGGCCACCGGGGTGCTGGAGCAGGTGACCCTGGACATCGCGTTCCTCGGGGTGGACGGGATCGACGCGGTGGCCGGCGCCACGGCCCACCACGAGGGCGAGGCCAGCACCAACCGGCTGATGGCCGGGCGCGCGGCCCAGGTCGTGGTGGCCGCGGACAGCTCCAAGGCGGGCCGCCGCGCGTTCGCGCGGATCTGCGCGGCTGCGGAGGTGGACATCCTGGTCACCGATACCGGCATCGCCCCCGCCGAGGCCGCCAGGCTCGCCGACGCCGGGATCAAGGTTGTCACCGCCTGAGCCGGGCCCGGGCGGTCCCGCCGGGGCCGGCGCCGGGGCTGGGGCTGGCGCGCTGGATCTGCTGGTCATCGGCGACTGCAATCCCGACGTGATGGTGGTCGGCCGGGACGTCGCCCCCGCCTTCGGCCAGCAGGAGAAGCTGGTGGACGGGATCTCGCTGGAGATCGGCGGTTCCGCCTCGATCACCGCGGTGGCCGCGGCGCGGCTGGGCCTGCGGGTGGCGCTGGCCGCGGCGGTCGGCGACGACCCGGCGGGCCGGTTCATGCTCGGGCAACTCGCCGCCGAGGGGGTGGACACCGCTTACGTGGCGGTGCGGCCCGACGTGCCCACCGGCATGACCGTGGCGCTGTCGGCCGGTGCGGACCGGGCGATCCTCACCGCGACCGGCGCCGTGGCCACGCTGACCGCCAGGGACGTGCCGTCCGCCCTGCTGGTGCGCGCCCGGCACGTCCACGTCAGCTCCTATTTCCTGGTGGCGGAGTCGCTGGCACCCGGGCTGGCCACGCTGCTGGCGGTGGCCCGGGGCGCCGGTGCCAGCACCTCGGTGGACACCAACTGGGACCCGGCGGAGCGCTGGGCGGACCCGCGGCTCACCGAGGTGTTCGGGCAGGCCAGCCTGCTGCTGCCCAACGAGGCGGAGGCGCTGCACCTGGCCGGCGTCCCGGACCTGGAGCAGGCCGTGGCCGCGCTGACCGCGGCTGGCCCGGCGCTCGTGGTCAAGCTCGGCGAGCGCGGCGCGCTGTGCGCCGACGGAACCCGCCGCTACCTGGCCGAGCCGCCGCCGGTCACGGTTTGCGACACCACGGGCGCGGGGGACTGCTTCAACGCCGGCGTCATCGCCGGGCTGCTGGGCGGCCTGGGCCTGCCGGCGGCCGTCGCGCTCGGCTGCGCCGCCGGCGCCGCGTCCACCCGTGCGCCGGGCGGCACCGCGGGCTGCCCGGACCTGGCCACGGCGCGCGAGCTGGCCCGCGGCGTCACCGTCCGCGAGGTCTTATGTCAGGGCCAGTTGACGGTGAAGTGGGCCCGGACCGGCCCGCTGTTGCCGGCGCTGACGATGACCTCGCCGCGGTAGCTGCCGGGGCGGGCGTAGGTGTGCGTGCCGAAGATCGTGTAGAGGCTGTTCACCTGGGTGCCGGTGGCATTGGTGCCGGTCACGTCGCCCGTTGAGGTGCTGCCATCGCCCCACTTGATCGTGCAGCCGATGCCGAGCGAGGAATCACACATGGTGAGCGTGCTGGTGGGAAAGCCCGGTGCGGACAGCGTCGCGACCGCGCCGTGGACCTGGCCGTGGGCGCCGGCGGTCTCGGTGGCACCGATGACCGTCAGCGGCCAGGGCACCTGCGCCGAGGGGTAGAAGTTCACCCCAGCAGCCTGCAGCCGGGCGCCCTGCCCGCCGAGACGCTGCAGGAAGTCGTGGTAAGCGGGGCTGGTTGCGGTCCGGCGGGCGCTCGGTGACCAGGCGACCTCCGCCAGCGCGAGCAACCGCGGGAACACCATGTAATCGGCGTTGGCCAGGCTCGCGACGGTCTCACCCCACATGGCGCCTTCCACGCCGATGACGTTCCGGTCGGTGACACCGCTGACGAACCCGCCGGGGTTCCAGTTGTAGGCAGCCGAGACATCGCATCCGCGCGGGCAGGCCCAGTTCATCCCCAGCGTGGGCGGCACGCTGGACCGGGCGCCGACGACGTACTTCTGATCAAGGTAAGTGTGGTTCGCCGGCGCCATCACGATCTTCATGTGCTTGGCCACCGCCTCGCGGCCGGTGATCGATCCGGGCGAGGTGCCCCCGGCGGGCTGCCAGTACTCGGCGATGGAGCCGGCGGGCGGATTGGTTCCCTTGCCCGCGATGTCGGCCCAGCCCATGACGGTCTTACCGTGCCCGGTGACGATGCCCGCTTCCTTGTTGAAGAAGGCGGCGTACTGCGCAGGCGGGAGCAGCGACGCCGGCACCTCGTCTCCGCCGAGGTCGTAGTAGGGGCCGGGGGTGATGGCGGTGAGCTGGCCGATGATCGCCGTCATGATCGCCCAGGTGTCCGGGCTGCCCGGGCACAGCGCGCTGTAACCGACGTCCTCGGTGTAGTCCCAGTGCGGCGGTTTGAACGCGCCACAGTCGATCGCGTGCGGGCTGGCCGGCAGCGCAGGATTGCCGGTGTCGTTGTACTCCGACATGATGATCGCGTTGTTGTGGCCGGGGGAATCGACCTCGGGCACGACGGTGATGAAATGCGCGGCGGCATCGGCGACGACGGCCTTGTATTGCGCCTGCGTCCAGAACCCGCCCGGGTCGACCAGCCTGCCCTCGGTGCCGACCGAGCCGCGGCTGCCGATCGCGGTCAGCCTCGGGAAGCCCTTGATCGCCAGCCGGAAGCCCTGGTCGTCACTGAGGTGCAGGTGCAGCACGTCGATCTTGTAGGCGGCGATCTGGCTGATGAGCTGCTCGACCGCCGATGCGGGCTCGAAGTGCCGGGCGATATCAAGCAGCAGGCCGCGGTAGGCGTACCGGGGATAGTCGGTGATGGCGACCACCGGCGTGGTCCAGGGTCCCGGCTGGGCCACCGGGCTGTTGATCCACGCCGGCAGGAGCTGGCGGAAGGTCTGGATGCCGTTGTAGAGGCCGTGCGCGGTCGGCGCCTCGATCGTCACGCCGGAGGTGGTGGTGACGAGCTGGTACCCCTCGGCCCGGTGGCCGGGCCCCAGGGTTGCGGGATCGCCGATCTCCAGGACGATGTCACCGGGGCGCGGCGTGCCGGTGACGGTCGGCAGCCGGTACCCGGTCGAGGGCCGCAGGTAGGCAGCCAGATCACCGGCGACCGGCGACTCGGCCGCGGCGCTGGTGCCCGGTGCCGAGACAATCCGGGCGCGGCGGGTGAGCGTGAAATGGCCGCTGCCGGTCCGCGCCGACACCGGCTTCGGCACGACGCCGAGGCCGGTTGCCGTCCCGGCAGCCCGCTGCACCGCAGCCGAACCAGCCTGCACGGCGAAGACAGCGCCGGGAACACCGATCGCCAGCACCGAGAAGCCGGCGAGCGTGGCCAGGAAATGGAGTCTGCCGTTCATGCTGGCCGCCATTCGTGTGGGACAACCGCTACAAGCCACCTGGGGCGCACCGGACGGTACAAGGGCGCAACCGACACGGTCAAGAGCACGTGGCCGCGGCCCCGCTCCGCGCATCCCCGGCAGCGCCGGTGCGCCCGAGCGGTACGGCCGGTTACGCTGCTGGCATGGGCGACGCAAGGCTTTCCCCGGATGAGATCCGTGCCGCGGCCGAAGTCCACAACGAACTCGGGCCCGATTACCGGGATGCCGTTGTGGAGTCGTTCCTTGAAAAGATCGACAAGGAAGTCGGTGCCCGGATCGACGCTCAGCTCACTGCCGCGCGGCAACCCGGGACCCGCGCACCGGATCCCGCACTGATGGACAGGAAGCGCTCGCAGCTCGGCGCCATGGCGGCCGGGTCCGCGCTCGCGGCGCTGGCTTCGGGGGCTGCCGTCGAATGGTCGATTCATTACCCAGGCTCATCGCCGGTCAAGGCGCTGGCCACCGTCTGGGCGATCCTCGCCGTCGTCTATATCGCCTGCGCCTGGCGGCTCCGCCGCCGCTGAGCCAGCCCACCGCTGCATAACCCGCCAGAAAGGCACGGCAGAGGATGTTCGAGCGGTTTACCGACCGGGCGCGGAGGGTTGTCGTCCTGGCGCAAGAAGAAGCCAGGATGCTCAACCACAACTACATCGGCACCGAGCACCTGCTGCTGGGCCTGATCCATGAGGGCGAGGGCGTCGCGGCCAAGGCCCTGGAGTCGCTGGGGATCAGCCTGGAAGCAGTGCGGCAGCAGGTCGAGGAGATCATCGGCCAGGGCCAGGAGGCCCCGTCCGGGCACATTCCGTTCACCCCGCGCGCCAAGAAGGTACTTGAGCTGTCGCTGCGTGAGTCCAGGCAGCTCGGCCACGACTACATCGGTACCGAGCACATCCTGCTCGGCCTCATCCGTGAGGGTGAGGGTGTGGCGGCCCAGGTGCTGGTGAAGCTGGGTGCGGACCTGAACCGGGTGCGCCAGCAGGTGATCCGGCTCCTGCACGGCTACCCGGGCGAGGAGCCGGCGGGGCCGCCCACGGGCCTGCGGGTGCGCGGGCTGCCGCCGGAGATCGCCGAGCGCCTCGACGCGATCGGCACGCGGCTGTCCGCTGTCGAGCAGCGCACCGGGACCGGGCCGGACACCGGTGATCTGGACCAGCAGATCGAGCAGGTACTGCGCGACAGGCACGCCGCCGTCGACGCCCAGGAGTATGAGCGGGCCGCGTCGCTGCGCGACCGGGAAAAGGACCTGCTCGCGCAGCAGGCCTCACGCCAGGAACAGTGGGCCGTCACTCACCCGGACCTGCCATCCCTGGCCGAGAAGGTCCGTCAGCTCAGCGGCGAAATCGAGCGCCTCCATGCCCTGCTCCGCGAGCACGGCATCGAACCCGAGGACGGCGCGGCCTGACCCCAGCCGAGGCCCCGGGACCGATCTAGATTCGCGGCGGCAGCGGCGGCCGGCGTCTGGACGGTCTGGTCCGCGTGTCAGGAGGCCGCACCGCGGGCCGCTGCTGCAGGGCTTCCAGCGCGAGCCGGACCGCGGTCTCCAGCTGGGTGTCACGCTCCGCGGCCCAGTCGCCGGGCGACATGATGACCTCGACGTCGGGGTCGATGCCATGGTTTTCCACGCCCCAGCCGTAGTCCTCGAACCAGAAGGCCAGCCGCGGCACGGTGATCTGCGTTCCGTCGGCTAGCTCGTGCTCGTTGTCGTAACCGATGACGCCGCCCCAGGTCCTGGCGCCGACCACGGGGCCAAGCCGGAGCAGCCGGATGGCGCCGGTGACGATGTCGCCGTCGGATCCCGAGTATTCGTCGGCGATGGCGACGACCGGCCCCCGCGGTGCGTCCTGGGGATAGGTGGACGGCATCAGGCCGCTCGGCACGTCCCAGCCGATCACCCTGCGGGCCAGCTTCTCCACGACGAGTTGCGAGGTGTGCCCGCCGGTGTTGCCGCGCACGTCCACGATCAGCGCATCGCGCAGCATCTCGGTGCGCAGGTCCCGGTGAAAGTCCGCCCAGCCCTGGCTGACCATGTCTGGCACATGCAGGTAGCCGATCTGGCCGTCGCTGAGCTCCCGGACCTGCGCCCGCTTCGCGCTGACCCAGTCCAGGTAGCGCAGCCTGGTATCGCTCCACAGCGGGACCACCGCCACGCTGCGCGGGCGGCTCCCGTCGGCGGGCGCGACGGTGAGTTCGACGGGCTTGCCCGCGGCGCCCGTCAGCAGCGGCCCGGGCCCATCGGGCCCGACCGGCCGGCCATCCACACCGAGCAGCACGTCGCCGACGGCGATCCCGGCACCGGGTGCCGCCAGCGGTGCGCGGGCCTGGGGATCGGAGGTGTCCCCGCGTACCACACGGGTCAGCCGCCAGGCGTCCCCGCTACGCGCGATGTCCGCGCCGAGCAGGCCGGGACGTCCGGCTAGCATGCCGCCGGCTGGCGCGGACGCGTAGGCATGCGAGGTGCCAAGCTCGCCGAATACCTCCCAGAGCACGTCGACGAACTCGGACCCCGTGGTGATCCGGTCGAGCAGCGGCCGGTATTCGTCCTGCACGGCGTCCCAGTCCACGTCCGCCATGTCGGGCACCCAGAAATCGTGCCGCATGATGCGGGCCGCCTCGGCGTAGGCCTGGCGCCACATCGCGGGCGGATCGAGCAGGAACCTGGCCCGGCTCCGGTCGATCTCGATCTCGTCGTCGGGATTGTCGCCGTCGGCCTTGTGCTCCGCCGGAATCATGGTGAGCTTGCCGCGATCGCTGGTGACCAGCCTGGTGCCGTCGCCGCTGGCCTCGAACCAGTCCACCTCCCCGGCGAGCTCGCGCACTTCGTGTTTGGCGAAGTCGAACCGCTCGAGCACCGGACGTGGCGCGTCGTCGCCCGGCCGCGCGCCACCGATGCCGAGGTTGCCCGTCACTGGCTCACGAAGCCAGGCCAGCCCGTCCTTCACCGCGCGCAGGCCCGAGTACCGTTCCTCGGGCACCGGCAGCGCGACGACACGGTCGGCCATCCGGGTCGTGTCCACCAGCACCGGCGGAACGTGTGGCGTGCCGCCGCCGGCCACGGCGTCGGCGACAGCGCCGCCGGCACTCGCCGATTCATCGCCAGCCGCCGGGGCGCCGGTGCTTTTGCCCTCGGGCTCGCCGATGGGCCGCCCGCCAAGTTCGGGTGCGAAGGGTGACGGAGCCGTCCCGTCGAGGGGCAGCAGGTAGGGCCTGGCCCCGTACGGGAACGTGAGGTCGAAGAAGTGCACGTCGTAGATCGGATCGAAGTTGCGCATCGACAGGAACGCGAGGTATTTGCCGTCGAGGGTGAAGACCGGCTCGGTGTCGGCGAACCGCCCGTCGGTGGCGTCGAACACCTGGCCGTCGGCGATCCGCGCCAGCCGCAGCCGGCGCAGCGGGTTGCCGTTCATGCCGGCCGGATGCCCGGCCGGCTGCGACCATGCCAGCCAGGCAGCATCCGGCGACCAGGAAAGCCCGGTCACGGCCCCGTTGTCCGAGGCGGCGATCTCCCGCACGTGGCCGGACTCGACGTCGACGACCCGCAGCCGCCCGTCCTGCGCCGCAACTGCGACCGCCTTGCCGTCCGGCGCGGCCGCCAGCCCCGTGATGCGGCCAACCTGGCCTGCCGCGACCCGCCGCGGAACGGCGGCCGGATCGGCTGGGGCCGCCGGGTCGCCGGAGCCGATCTCCAGGCCATCGCTGCCGTCAGCGTCGGTCGCCCAGACGACCTGTCCGCCGGTCCCCAGTACCTGCGGGAAACGTGCCCGGGCGCCAGGAACAACCGACACGGCCCGGGCCGGCCCATCCCGGTGGGTCAGCCAGTGCACGGTTCCGCGAACCTCGATCGAGCTGGCCCGCCCGCCATGGTCGACGGACAGCGAGCCGACGTGGTCCTCGGCCGTGACAAGGCGGAGTGCCCGGCCGTGCACGGGCGACCCGAGAGTGATGTCGAGCCGGACCGGCCCGGCGGCTTGCAGATCATCGAGCAGCCACAACTCGCCACCACGCGCGTAGATGATCCGCTGCCCGTCGGTGCTGGCCTGTCGTGCGTACCAGCCCTCATGGTCGGTGTGCCGCCGCAGGTCGCTGCCGTCCAGCGCGCAGGAGTAGACGTTCCCGGTGCCCTCGTGGTCGCAAAGGAACGCGAGCCGCCCGCCGGCGATCATCGGGCTGGCGAACTGGCCAGGCAGGTCCGCCAGCACGCGCCGGAATGGTTCCGGGACCTGGCCGCCCGCACCCGGCGCATCGGGAACCACCGCCGTTGCCGGGCCTGCCCATAGGCGCCCGGCCGTGCCACCCCGGTAGCGCTTCCAGTGGGCCGGATCGGCGTTGAAGCTTCCCCAGGTGCCGGTCAGCAGCTCCACCGTGCCAGCCTCGTCCCCGCTTGTGCCCAGCGACAGGTCGGATACCGGGCCGAACGGCAGCACCCGTTCCGCGCCCGGGCTGCCCGACAGCGCGGTCGTCAGCGCACGTGCCCTGGCGTGGGGCCCGAACGGCTGGTTCGCCGGGCTTACGGCCAGCACCTCCCCGGCCGGGGTCCAGCCGCTGACCCGGGCCCACGATGTCCCCCAGTAGGTGAGCCGGGTGCTGGTGCCGTCGGCGAGACCGGCCACGTAGATCTCGGGGCTGCCGTCCTTGGCGCTGACCCAGGCCACGTGTGTGCCGTCCGGCGTCAGCCGCGGCGTCGCCGCCGGTGCCTCGTCCGTGGTGAACCGCCAGGCCCGGCCGCCTGCGACCGGCGCCAGCCAGACGTCGTCGGCCGCGACGAAGACCACGAGGTCGTTGGTGACATGCGGGAATCTCAGGTATCCAGGTGACGCCACCGGGCCATAGTACGGTTCCACGCGTCCGGCGGATCGAGAAGGATCTGACCCGGGTGCGGGAAGCCGGCCCAGGTGGCGCACCAGGGCCGGGATAGCCCTGGTGCGTTCTGGTCAGGGATGGACCGGGCCGCTGGGGCCCGAGTCCAAGCGCAGCGACTGCATGATCGCGAACGTCGTGGTCCAGGTGAAGACGTCGATGTCCGCTCCGCCGAGCACGCCGGTGTACTTCGCGATGATGGGCGCGGCCGCGCGCTCGGTAATGGCATCGAGGTGGGTCCGCACCGCGGCCCAGACGTTCTCCCCGTAATGCTGGAATATCGGCGCTCCGTTGACCGCGGCCAGCGCCTCCCGCGAGCTGGCCACGATGTCGGCGATGTATTGCTGGTGCAGCGCGACGTCCTCGCGGGTAGCCAGCCGGCCCAGGTGCCCGCAGATGAAGTGCCGCCAGGGATAGTCCAGCGCGATGGCCGGGGCTCCCATGTACCCGATGACGTCATCGGACAGGTTGAGGTTGTAGATCGGCACCCAGCCGGCGTTGACGACGTCGATGAACATGAGCGTGTCGTGGCCGGGGAAGTGGATGTAGATGTTGTCCGGCGAGTGGTTGGGGCCGCGCCAGGCCAGTTCCACGCGCTCGCCCCCGACCTCCAGGGTGTAGCTGTCGGTGAAGGTCACATCCGGGGCTGGCCGGGCGGGGTCGTTGTCGCGCAGCAGCAACCGCCGGGTCTCCTCGTGGCCGATGCGGATGACATCCCCGCCGAACAGCGAGGCCGCGCCCAGGTGGTCAGCGTGGTGGTGGGAGTAGACCATGTGGGTGACCCGGTTGGTCACGCCATTGGCGGCGGTGATCTCATCCACGGCCCGCCGTATGTTGTGGCCGATGTTCGGCGGCGCGTCGAACAGCACGACGCCGTCGTCGGTGGTCAGGAACGCCGACTGGTAGACGTTATCGGTGACCCAGTACAGGTTCCGCTCGACCTGCCCGACGTGATATCCGTGCTCGTTCAGGGCCGCGCCCCGCGCGGACTGCGGGACGGGCGCATAATCGGGCAGGTCTGCGGCGCCAGTCGCGCCGGTGGCTGGTGATGTCACTGTCTCTCCCTGGGTTCTCGGGGCACGTCCCTGGCGGCCGTGCAAGTCCGCAAGCTCGTGACCACGCCAGGATCGCCGCCAGGCGGGTGCAGGTCATCACGGGATATTGGTGATTTACCTTGTGGCTCGAGCTGCCGGACCTCGAGCAGGACGAGGCCGAGGGCCTCTATCTCGGCCAGCACGCCATACAGTGCGGACTGGTCCAGCAGGCCGGTAAGCACCGTATGTCTGCCCTGCCGCCGCGGCGTCATCTCCGGGAACGCGGACAGAGCCATGGCGCCGAGATGCCCGTCGACCCGGATCACATACTCGGCAGGTGCCCAGTCCATGACGACATGGTCAGGGCCGCGGGTGCCACCGCATCACCAAGATCCAGTGAACGTGCGCCAGCGAGATGCACCGTCAGGAGCGGTCCGGGTCCATCCAGCGCGGTGGTCGCCGGGCGCTCAGGTGCGGCCGACGGACAGCAGCCGCAGTTCGCGGCCTCGCTCCACCGCCGCGGTCCGGTCGGCGGCGCCGAGCTTGGCATAGATGCGGCGGATGTGGGTGTCAACGGTGTGCACCGAGACCGACAGCTCGCCGGCGATCTCGCGGCGGGTGAGGTTCGTCGGCAGGTAGCGCAGCACGCGCAGCTCACTTCTGCTGAGTTCCTCGACCGGCATCATGGCCGGCTGGCTCAGCCCCGCCCGCGCACCGCTGCGGATGGCGTCGAGGATGTCGGTGACCAGCGCCGCGTGCGATGTGCCGTGCCGCGGCACGGTTTCGAGGAGCTGCCATGCGCCGGTCATCGCGAATGGCAGGATCAGCCGGTCCGGCTCGGCGAGGTTCAGCGCCTGCTCGGCTGCCTCTTGGGAGGCGCGCTCATCGCCCAGGTCGCGGCAGGCGAGCGCGTCCAGCAGGTGCGCCTCGACCCGGGTGAGGTAGGAAAGAACCGGGACGTCGCCGTCGAGGACGGCGCGGAGTTCGCGGCGGGCGGCGGCGGGGTCCTGCTCGGCCAGCCGGATCACCGCGGCCGCGTTGCGGATCTCGCCCGCGCTGGCCTGCCGGTCGTCGAGGGCGGCCAGCGCAGCCCGCGCCTGGCCGGCCATCCCGAGCCGGGCCTGGGTGGCGATCGTCCACGCATTGACGCGGGTAGTCAGCCCGTGCTCGCCGACCATGAGCGCCTGCATCTGCCGGGCGGCGGCGAACTCCTCCAGCGCCCGGTGGCAGTGGCCGCGCGCCGCCTGCAGAATTGCGGAGGTAAGGCACACCAGCAGCCGGATGCCGGGCTCGCCGTCGGCCTGTGTGGCGCGCCTGGCGCGGTCCAGCCAGTGTTCGGCGAGGTCGAACTGGCCCGTCCAGATCAGCGCGTTGGCGAGCGCCGCCAGCGCTGGGGCGGTCACCGCCTCGGCGTCCCAGCCGTGCCGCGCCGCCACCACTATGGCTTCCTCGCAGCGCTGCCGGGCCACGGCGAAGGAGTGGCTCGTGGAGGCGAACCCCAGGTGGGCGAGGCAGGCCACCTCCAGGTAGGGCCGGCCGATGCGGCAGGCGAGGGCGGCGCCTTCTACGAGGTGCCGTTCGCTGTCGGCCAGCCGCAGCGACCATGCCTCGGTGACGCCCAGGTTCAGGAGCGCGACGGCTTTCAGGTCGCTGCTGAGCGCGGCGTCGGCGCTCGTCTGGCCGTCGGCCGGAGAACCGGCCGAGAAGAGCCCCTGCCTGCTCGAAGATGCTGTCGAAGTGCCCGCGCAGCCGCGCTGACAGCAGGTCCACGGAGGCGATGGCCATCCGCAGCCGGTGCTGGCGGCCGGGCGGCGTGGTGGCCGCGTACGCCCTGACCACGCGCAGGTGCGCATCGGTCTGGTCGAGGCGGAGCTGGTACTGGTCGGCGATGGCCCGGACCAGGGTCAGGTCGGGGGAGTCCGCACCGGTCCGGGCCGGGAAGGAGCGCAGCAGCGCCGCCACGGTGCCCGCTTGCCCGTCGAGGGTGAGGCTGAGGGCGTGGTCGGTGAGCATGCGGGCCGCCTCGTCCCAGTCGCCGGCCGCCTGCAGGTGGCCGATGGCGTCGGCGGCCTGGCCGCGCGCGGCGAGCCAGCGCGCGGCGAGCTGGTGCAGTCCGGCGATGTCCGCGGGCATCGTGCGGCGCAGTTCCAGCCGGAGCAGGCCGCCGAACATGCGGTGGTAGCGGAACCAGGTACGGCCGGGGTCGAGGGACACGACGAACGCGTTGGCGTCCTCCAGGTCCAGCAGGATCCGTTCCGACCCCGTGGCTCCGGTAAGCAGGTCGGCGAGCTCGCCGTTGACCCGGTCCAGCACGGAGGTGCGCAGCAGCAGGCCCTGGACCTCCGGCGGCTGCCGCTCCAGCATCTCGGCCATCAGGTACTCGGCGACCGTGCGGTCGCTGCCGGAGAACTCGGCGACGAACCGTTCGGGGTCGGGGTGCCCGGCGAGGGATAGCACGGCGAGCCGCAGCCCGGCCGCCCAGCCCTCGGTCCGCTGATGCAGCATCGCGGCCATGTGCTCGGGCAGCGCGATTCCGGCGGCGGCGAGGAGCTGGCGGGTCTCGTGCTCGGTGAAGCGCAGTTGCGCGGCGCGGATCTCGGCCAGGTCACCGGCCAGCCGCAGCTTGTGCAGGCGCAGCGGCAGGTCGCGGCGGGTGGCCACGATCGCGCGGACTCCCGGAGGCAGGCGCGTCAGTAGCGCTGTGAGCTGCCCGGCGGCCTCGGGTGAGCTGAGCTCGTGCAGGTCGTCGATGACCAGGACGAAGCGATCGCAGGACTCCTCGAGCTCGGACAGCACCTTGTCCACCATGGCGCTACCGCTTGAGCCGGGTGTCACCGGCGGCAGCTGCGCACCGCCTTCGCCGGTGCCTGCCGCGGCCCGGACCGCGCCCAGCATGGTGAGCCAGAAGAGCTGCATATCGTGCTGGCCCGGCCGTACGGTCATGAAGGCGATACGGCAATCCTGACCCGGCTGGTCCGCCCACGCGCGCAACAGCGACGTCTTCCCGGTGCCGGCAGGCGCCGAGATAATCGTGACCCGCTTCTGGGCTGCCCGGTTCAAGGCGGCCACCAGGTCGTGACGGTGGATCAGCCCAGGTTCTGCCCTGCCCGGCGCGCGGCCTGAGCCCGCCGCGGCGGGCATGTCGGTCATCGCGCCCTCTCCTCATAGTCAGTCCGGCTGATAGAGCCGCGGTCGAGAGAGAAGTTCAGGCTATAGACTACCGGCCCGCGGAACATTATCCAGGTCACTGGCGCTCCAGCACAGCTGCAGGGCCAGGCAGGTCTTGCCGATCCCCCCGATACCGGTCACGGTGACAAGTCGCTTTCCCTCCCGGAAGGGCCTGGCACGCCCCCGCCCGCTCTGGACAGTGATTTCTTATCCGAACGGACGTGGTTCACTTCCCATCAGCTTTAGCCGAGAAGGTCGCGGGCTTCCGAATCAAGCCCGATGTTCGCGACGGCCATGTTCTCCTCGAGGTGGCTGATCGAGGACGTGCCGGGGATCAAAAGCACCTCTGGCCGCAGGTCCAGCAGCCAGGCCAGCGCCACCTGGGCGGGCGTGCAGCGCAGGCGGGCGGCGGTGGCCGCAACCGCCGGGCTAGCCTGGACCGGGTTGCCGCCGCGGGCGAAGCCGGAGCCGAGCGGGAAGAACGGCACGAAAGCGATGCCGCGGGCGTGACACTCCTCGAGTACCGGCATGGACCGCCGGTCGGCCAGGTTCAGCAGGTTCTGCACGCAGGCGATGTCGGTGATGGCCAGCGCGCGGCGGAGGTGGCCGGGCGTGATGTTGCTGAGGCCGATGCCGCCGATCAGGCCGTCCTCGCGCGCTGCCACCATGGCGGCGAGCTGGTCATCGAAGTACTGGCCGGGCGGGGCGTCGTCCATGAGGCGCAGGTTGACGACGGTGAGGTGGTCGACGGCCAGGCTGCGCAGGTTGTCCTCGATTCCCTGCCGGAGCTCGGCTGGCCGGTCGTATCGCAGCACACCGCCCGATGCATCCCGGCGCGCGCCGACCTTGCTGACCAGGGCCAGCCCTGCGGGGTAGGGATGCAGCGCCGTCCGGATCAGTTCATTGGCGACGCCGGGGCCGTAGTACTGGGCGGTGTCGATGTGATCGACGCCGAGCTCCACCGCGCGGCGCAAGACGGCGATGGCCGCTGTACGGTCGCGCGGCGGACCGAATACCCCCGGACCTGGCAGCTGCATCGCGCCGAAGCCAACGCGAGACACGGTGACCGGCCCGAGAACATGACGTCGTGGCTCCATGCCTCGATGGTCAGGCCCCGGCAGGTGAGACGGCATCACCGGAATCTGGTGACAATCCAGCCGCCGATCAGCCGGACGAGACGAGCAGGCGGTAAAGCTGGCCAACCTGATTCCTGCTGGGGAGAGCGATTTCGAGTGGGCCTGTGAATGGCTGTGCCACCCGGGGGAGAAGCCAGGTCCGGCTGGCGACGGTGATGCTGAGGTTGGCATGGGCGTCAGCGGCCGACGTGGTGATCGCTTTCAGCGCCGGCTGATCGGCAGGAGGCAGGCCGATCATGAATGCATACCGCCCCGCCGGAGGGTACGAGGCGGCCGAGGAAACCGCTGCGGAGGTGATCGTCGCCGGCGTACCTAGCGTGCGGAAGCACTGGCCGGGACCCCCGGAAAGTGCGGCGGAACCGGCCGGGCACCCGCCCGCGCGCGTCGGGCGCTGGACACGCACGGCTTCCAGGACGAACGGCGACCGCAGATGGAAAGGCATCTGCGGAATGAACTGCACGTGCGCAACCGGGCGTGACGCTCCGGCGACTGGTCTCGGGGCTGGCTCCGGCCGCAGCGGAGTGATGTGGCCCGTGCAGCTGGCAACGGTGAGCATGAGGCCCGCGGCGGCCAGCGCGCTGGCCAGGACCGGCCACGGGCGCGGTGGCCGCTGGAACGGCATGTCCTGGTCCTCCTAGGCAGTCATCGTGTGCGGATACGGCGGCGGTGCGGGCGTTGCTGTCTGGGCGCGGGCGGCGTCGGGGGCGACCAGTGCGACGGCGGCCACCAGGATGAGCAGTTCGGCCAGGCTCACCTTGATCAGGTGCGGGTCGTGCACGTAGCCGGCGATCGTGAGGATCCGGTATGCCCCGGCGACAGCGGCGATCAGCGTCAGGGTCAGCGACCAAACGCCCGAGCCGGCGGCCCTGCGCGACCAGGCCCGGGGCGCGTGGGCGAGGCAAGCAAGGGACACCACCAGGCAGCACTGCCCGGGAAGGTCCGGCACCCAGGCGAGGTTGCCACTCGCCTGCGCCGCCAGCAGCGGCACAATCACCAGGAGGTAGCCGGCGGGCAGCGCCAGCAGCCAGGGTAGCCGCGCCGCCGGCGGGACGCCGGGGTAGAACGCGGCCATGGCCGCGACCGGGACAAAATTGAACAGGACCCACCACGCCCACGGCCCGAACGGCGCCGGCACGATGCCAGTGAACTGGGCCTGCAGCAAAGCGGCCAGGCCGGGAACGATGGCCAGCGCCGCCAGGACCCGGGCCGTGCGGTAATGCCCGGCAGCCAGCATCACGAAGATCACGACCCAGGCGATGTTCACCACGTAGAACACCGTGGGCCAGACGCCGCCCGGCGAGGCTGCCGCCAGGCTCGCCGACGGCGCGGGGAGCCCGAACAGTCGGCGGCTCCAGGCGATCCGCACCAGCACGTTCAGGCCCAGCACCGCGTGCACCAGCATCACCGCCAGCACCGCGTTTCGCACGGCCTGCCCCCAGGCGAAGTATCGGCGCGAAATTCCCACGCAGCCCAGGTGCAGCCGGGCAGCCAGGCCTGCCACGCTGGCCACATCACCCCAGGTGGGCTTGCAGAACTCCAGCGCCCACGCGTCGTCCTCCGGGTCGCCGCTTACCCAGCTGTCCAGGAACGCGGCGACCATGTCCTGCTCCCACTGCTGCCGGTACCAGCCGGGCAGCACCCGCAGCACCCGCCGGTACCGCTGCTCCAGGCCCAGGCCGCCGCTCACCCGGCTGCTCCGGTCAGGCCCAGCCTTGCCCGCACCACCCGGGCGGCCGCGGCGTGCACCTCGGCCTCCTCCGCCAGTGCGCGCCGCCCGTCCCGGGTCAGCCGGTAATAGCGGCGCAGCCGGCCGTCGTGGGCTTCCTCGCGGTCGGGCTCGATCAGCCCCTCGGCGGCGAGCCGGTCCAGCACCCCGTACAGGCTGCCGATCTTCAGCGAGACCCGGCCCTGCGACAGTTCGGCCACCTCACCCACGATGCCGTACCCATGCCGCGGGCCACCCGCCAGCGCGGTCAGCACGAAGAACGCCTGCCCCGTCATGGGCTTGCCAGCCATGCCACCAACCTAATGGAAACCAGGATATTAGTCGAGGGCGTGCTTAACCGCGGCGGGTGCGGGATGATGGCCGGGTGCGCGTGCTGATTCCGCTGCCCGACCGGGATTTCGATGTGACCGAGGTCGCGGTGCCGTGGCGGGTACTGCGTGATGCGGGGCATCAGGTGGTCTTCGCGACCGAGCACGGCGGTACGGTCCCGGGTGCGGATCCCCGGCTGCTGACCGGGGTGATCTTCGGGCAGCTGGGTGCCTCGCCCGAGGCCAAGCGCTACTACGCCGAGCTCGTCAAGGCGGCGGAGTTCACCAGCACAGTGGCGTGGGGGACGGCGGACCCGGCCGCCTTCGATGGGTTGCTGCTGCCGGGCGGGCACGCGCCGGGGATGCGGCAGTATCTTGGCTCGGCGGTGCTGCGTGACCAGGTGGCCCGGTTCTGGGCGCTGGGCCAGCCCGTCGGTGCGATCTGCCACGGCGTCCTGGTGCTGGCGCGAACGCGCGATCCCGCTACCGGTCACAGCGTGCTGGCCGGCCGCCGGACCACCTGCCTGCCCAAATACATGGAACGCCTGGCCTACTGGAGTACCGCCTGGCGGCTCGGCCGCTACTACCGGACCTATCCCGCATACGTCGAAGATGAGGTCAAAGCGGCACTGGACGACCCGGGCAGCCAGTTCCAGCGCGGGCCCATAGTGCTCACGGCGCGCGGTACCGCCACCGATGACACGCCCGCCTTCACCGTCACCGACCGCAATTACCTGTCCGCACGCTGGCCCGGCGATGCCTACCTGTTCGGCCGCCGTTTCTCTGCGCTTCTGCACGCCACGGCCCAGCCCGGCCGCTAACCACCGCCGGGCCGGACCGGAGCCGAAGATCGGCATGGCCGGCGGTCGCCGGCTAATCGTGCCCGGGCCGGGTGTGTAGCGCGGTGTGGATTGTTTCCAGCAGGGTGCGGCTGTTGAAGGGTTTCTGGATGCGGGCTGTCCCCGGGCGGCCGGCGCCGCGCGGGCCGGGTTTCTCGCTGTAGCCGGACATGTACACCACGGGCAGGCCGGGCCTGGTCTCGGTGATGCGTTCGGCGAGGGTCTGGCCGGACATGCGCGGCATGACGGAGTCGGTCAGCAGGAGGTGGAGGTCGTGGGCAGCGGCCAGCGACAGTGCTTGCTCATAGGTCGCGGCCTGGAGGGTGCTGTAGCCGTTCTGCTGGAGGATCCGCGCGGTGACGTCCAAGACCGCAGGTTCGTCATCGACCACGAGGATGGTTTCTCCGCGTCCTGGCATGCGGCTGGCGGGGCCGGGCGCTGCGGCCGGGGCTTTGGCGGCAGCGGGGAAGCAGAGGCGGAAGGTGGTGCCGCTTCCTTCCGCGGTGTCGATGCTGATGCCGCCCCCGGACTGGGTGACGATGCCATACACGGTCGAAAGGCCCAGGCCGGTGCCCTTGTCTTGCGGCTTGGTGGTGAAAAAAGGCTCGAAGATGTGGGCGGCGACGTCCTCGCTCATGCCGGTACCGGTATCGGCGATAGTGAGCCTGGCGTACCGGCCAGGGACGGTGCCGGGATGGGTCGTGGTGTAGCTGGTATCGAGGTCGGCGGGGCTTGTTGCGATGGTCAGGGTGCCGCCGTGGGGCATGGCGTCGCGGGCGTTGACCGCCAGGTTGAGGAGCACCTGCTCGATCTGGCCCCGGTCAGCCTCGATGGGGGGCAGGTCCGGGGCCAGGGTGACGGTGAGCTCGATATGCGCTCCGATGCTGCGTGACAGAAGGTTGCGGATGTCGGCCACGATGGCGTTGAGGTCCAGGGTTTCTGGCATGGTTTCCTGCCGGCGGCTGAAGATGAGCAGCTGCCGGGTGAGCCGGGCGGCGCGTTCGGCCGCAGCCTGAATCTGCTCGGCGTCGGCCCGCACCGCTGGCCGGTCGCCGGTCTGCTCCGCCACGAACCCGGCGTAGTTCATGATGGCGGCGAGCAGGTTGTTGAAGTCATGGGCGATCCCGCCAGCGAGCTGGCCCAGGCTCTGCAGCCGCTCGGCCTGGTGCAGCTGGTGCTCCATAGCGCGGCGTTCGGCCTCGGCGCGGTTGCGCTCGGTCATGTCGCGGCCCACGGTTGACAACCCGACCACCGCGCCGGTGATATCCCGGATCGGCGAGATGGTGGAGGACAGCTCGATAATGCTGCCGTCCTTGTGGAGACGCTTAGCCTCGAAATGCTCGACCCGCTCCCCCCGGCGTACCAGGTCCAGGATGGGCACCAGCTGAGGGGCAGTGACCGGGGGAATGAGCAACGACGAGGGACGCCCGATGATTTCGGCGGCCTGGTAGCCGAAGGTGTGCTCTGCGCCCGTGTTCCAGCTGGTAATGGTGCCATCGAGTGACGTGCCGATGATCGCGTCGGTGGACGACTCTACGATGGCCGCGAGCTGCTCCGCGAGCTCGAAACGTTCCCGCTCCGCCCCCATGCTCCAGGTCCCCTGTGACAGCGCTGTTCCTCGAAGGCATCCTACCGCTTCGTAGCGGTTAGATTACATCGTGTTATATCAGCGATACAGGCGGTGGTGTCTCACGCCTAGCAGGTCGAGAACTCGTTGGCGATCTATGCAACGTTCAACACGAACGACCGCCTCGCCAACGCCTTCGGCTTCGAAATGCTCAGCCCCGATGGCTTAAAAAAAAAAATTAAGTCGGCGATTATCAGGTTGCTGGAACGGTCGACCGCGCCCCCTGCGTGTTCAGGTTCGTGGCCGTGGCCAGGCCGCCGCCGCCGATCGGCCGGGAAATTGCCCCTGGTGCCCTACCTGGTCGTCAGCAATTTCTGCGCAGACTGCCAGATCCGTCAGCGGCAAGCTCCACCTCGCCGCAACCTCAAGCGGCAGATCTGTGCATTCGCAACACAGCCGACCACGCATAGTTATACAGGCTTGGCGGTGGATCTTGGTGTGTGTGGTTAAGCCGTAGGTTCGGAGTTGACGTAGGCGTCCAGCGTCAAGGGAGGCGTTGGAGGGATGGGACGCAGGTGCTGGCTTACACGGTTGCCGCTGGTGGTGAAGACGCCTCCGCATGCGTCCCGGACCGAGCACGTGGCGCATACCGGCAGGTAGTCGTTCTTCCAGTCGCTAATGGAGCGGACGGCGAAAGGCCAGAGGCGTTTTTCGAGTACGCAGAGCTGGTGGTTGTAGATCTTGGTGGCGATGCCTGCGACGACTAGGCACTCGGTGGCCTCAGCGAGTTGGAGCTGATAATCAGCCGGGTCGATCCAGACTTCTCGCTGTATTAGGCCGGGCCAGGCCGGTCATCTCCAGGCCCATGAGCGCGACCTGGTCGACGAATGGCAGGTTGCGAGCGATGAAAACTGCGAGGTCGCGGCAGGATCGGGAACGGTATGGCGCTGGACGACGATGCGGAGTTCTATGCGCTGGTCGAACGAGGCCAGATTCAAGATGCCGTGGATGGTTTCGTCGAAAGCGCCCTTGGCCTGGACTATGTAGTCGTGAAGGGCGGCTTCCGGAGCATAAACCGGGATGCCGACCATGATGTCGCTGAGGCCTACTTGCGCATACCGGCGAGCGAAACGAGGGTCCGCGAAGCGCCTCCCGTTAGACAGGAGATGCAACGGACAGGTCAGGCCGCGGTGTTCTCGGCAGTGCTCAAGGAGGTCGATCAGTGCGTCGCCGTGCAGGGTCGGCTCCCCGCCAGTCAGGCCCGACACTGTGCGCTGATGGCGGCAGGAGGCTGATGATGCGCTTAGCGCGTCCGAATAGCCAGGCGTCGTCACGATCCTTAGGCGGCTGTGAGCACATCAGGCAGTAGTTGTCGCACTGCTCAGTCAGCAGCAGGCTGTTGTGGGCAGCGGTGCTCTTCCATAGGACGTTCAGTCTCGCTGCCGTCCGGCAGAGATTGCGATGATGTCGCCGGCGTCAGGTGCGCCAGATCGTCCGGCAGGTTAGATGATCTTGTCCGCCGGTTGGCGTCAGCTTGATTCGAGGCTGAGGCGGCGTGGCGAAGCGCCGGACTCCGGCGATGCCCGGTCAGGACAGGCGGGCCAGGGGCAGGTCGGCGGCGTGTTCATCAGCGCGGCTGATTCGCCAGATGTCTGGTTGCAACAAGTTCCGTCCAGGTCCGTTCGGCGTTATTCTTCCCGACAGTTTGATCATCGATGAGCCCAGCGCCAGAACAGGTCGCGCGCATACTGGTCTTCGCGTGTCCTCCGCAGGATGGCGGTGAAGACTCCCATGTTGCGCTGGCAGAACGCCGACAGTGCCTTGTGGCCGACGAAGTCATTCATCGGTCGCGTGGTGGAACACAGGGTCCGCGCCGCAGTAGGGCTCGAACGCGCAGCGTGCTGCACATCGGTGCGCTCAGTGTGAGGGACTGCTCTAGCGGCAGCAGGAGTTTCTCCGAGAGCATGATGTCCTCGTAGCTGCTGTCGGCGACATTGCCGAGCCGGAAGGTATGGTCATCCGTCTCCGCGAGCATGCGGCCTTCGTCCGAGGCGTAGATGTCGCCGTCGTAGTTGTAGACCAGTGCCCCGAGGCCGATGCCGGCGGGTGAGGTGAGATCGACGTAGCCGGGGTCGTCGTTGCTGAACATCTTCTTCGCGATGAGCGCGGCGTAGGTCTCGACCATCGGGCATCCCGCGCTTGTTCAGGCTCGATGATGTGGTCGAGTCCGCTCTCGTAGAACTCCAGCCAGCGGTCGCACGCCGTAACCCGCGCCACCCCGCTTGCGGAGGGCGAAACCATAGGGCGAGATCGGCCGCAGGAACACATGCTGCAGGCCCAAGCTCGCGTACAGTGTCAATGATCTCCGCCGGCCGGTCAAGACTGGCCTCGGTCGTCGTCATCAGGGCGCTTATCCGGTCCGGTCCGAGCCGCTCCTGGACCTTGCCGGATGCCATCGACTGTCTCGTTGCCAGCTATCCTGACCGGGTCGCCTGCCGGTTGCCGTTGTGCAGGTCGCATGGCCCGTCCAGGGAAGTGGACAGGTAAACGTCTTCGTCGGCGCAGAAATCCAGGATCTTGATCATCCAGGAGCGCCAGGTTGGTCGCGATCACGAAAGCGAGTTGCTTGCCGTGGCCCTTCGTTCATGCTGCCTGGCCTCGCCGGACTATCCATCGCACGCAGCGGGAAGTTCAGCAATGGCTCGCCGCCCTGGAATTCGAGTTTCAGGTGCGGAGACGGGGAACGGAACGCGAGCCGTAGTGCCCTAGCGCGCCGTCTCGGTGGCTCATGTCGTATTCGCTGTGCGCCGATGGACTGCCGCGACACCTGGCAGTAGCGGCAGGTGTGCTCGCACCGCAATCGTAGCCACAAACATATGCAGTCCGGTCGACTCGGGCAGCCGGCGCAGCCTGGTTCGCAATTTGATTGCCAGCAATTCCAGCCGGAAGCCGCTCTCCGGGCAGTTGAATCAGGTGCCTGGCGCGCAGTTCGGCAAGAACCTGCTGGTCATCGCAAGTGCCGTCGAGAATCGGCCAGGAGTTGCGCCTTCCGTCACGAAGCAGTGCTCGCCAACGAGATTCGTCAGCAAAATAACGTCGCCGCCGAATCGGTGGAACCGCAACGGAAGCAACTCCCAGCCGTTACGGTCGACAGCGACTGCCTGACGGGATAGTCGTGTTGTCATGTCAGGCCAGCTGCAGAGCAGTGTATCGTCAAGGCCAGTACGGGAGAAAGCAAGCGCGAAAATCAGATTGCGGAGTGGTTCAGTCTGGGCCGCGATCCGCAGTCGCAAGGTTTGGTCGATAACCTCGGCCCGAAGACGATGCGCGAGTTCGGCTTCGTCGTCGGCCTGACTTCTCGGGACAAAGCTGCAGACGAACCTGCCATCCGAGATGGCGATGTCTACGGTCATCAAACTCGCCGTGGCGTACACGGCCCGCTGCAGCGCGTCCAGTCCAACCGTGGCCTGATCGAAGGTGATCTCTACCATCCTGCCCAGCCTCTATCAACGTCTCGACCAAGACCGCCCCCTGTTGCAGACGATGTTGTAGGTGATGCCCCCGGCCCCCCCAAACCGAAGAGCTGTTACCGCCACCGCGGCTCGCCCGGAGTTGCCGGAACCGTTGTTGTTCACCGGCGATGCCCTGAAGCTGCCAACCGGGCTGACCGTGGCATCTCTGCGGAGAGGCGACGGTGACGGCGTGGAAGGGGTGATGGCGCCGGGCCGGCATCATCGGTGACGCTTCCTTCCCAACCTTCACCGTCTTCTTGCGGTGTGGGACAGGTTGCGTCGTTACGGGGATGGGGCTGCGGGCTCGGCGAGGATGAAGGGCTTGAGGAAAAGTGAGAAGAATGCGAGGAAGAAAAATGAGATGAATGCGAAATATGCGAGTTATGCGAGTTATGTGAGCCTGAGACATGCGACGAGTGCGATACGTGACTACTGTGCGACACATGGCCGCTCGGCACCGCACTGACATGGCCAGCCCGCAAAGCTAAAAGCGGGAAGCCCATAGCGTGATTGTGCTCGCGCTTGCCCGGAGGATTTACGCCAGCCAGACTAGGAGACGCACTCAATGCAACGGCAGCCACCGCCGCACCGACCGGAAGTATCGGCGACCGTCCCATGGGCGGAGGCTAGCAAACATCATCTCAAACCCGCCACACAACGAACCACTTCACCATTGGGCAACCTCAGCCGCCTGCCCACGCACTGAAACGGACATGATAGCTGTCTGTGTACCGAATAGTCACTATCGGATGTGCAATCGCAGGAGTTGTCCAGCTACCTCTCGTGACACACACCTCCCCTCGCTACAGCGGAAACACAGCGCTTCAGCTCACGATCTGCCCGCAGACGAGCCGCTTCGCCTTCTCATCTCGCCGTGCTACTGCCTGGGGCGTCCCCAAGCTGGCTGCAGGCTGATGCCTCATTGAGCAGGGCCGCAATACCCTAACTGGGGATCAGGATGCCACGGCGGTTGCCGACCACTGCGGGCGAGCAGGATCCTGCCGCCGAGCTGGCCGACGCCGCCATGACGATCGCGGCGCAGGTCGAGAGCGTCGACGCCGATCGGCAGCGCACCGGCAGTCGGAGCGACGGCGCTCGATTCGCGGGTCGAGTCGTTTGCGCGGCATTTCATCCACAACCCGGTCCATCACTTCTACGACGTCACCGGAGCCCGGTACGCCAGCCCTAGCCGAGCCGGGCACCTGGTCCTGACGCTCACTGCGACAGATGCGCACATTCCGTGATGGAGCAGCAGTCGATGACTTATCCGGGGCAGGCGCGCGGCCAACCGCTCGGCGGTGGGACAAGGTGATCGCCCGTCTATGGGTGAAGCCCGCGCGGCCGCTCGACCTAGGTGACCTTCGCTGGGCATGATGGACGCCTTCGCCATTATGGTGGCGGTGGCCGTTCTGGTCCTGGTGGTCGAGCCGCCGCCGGTGCCCGTTTGTCCCCGCTGCCGGCCACAGGTCAGGTGCCCGCCTTGGCCCCGGGCCCCGGTTTGACTATCTGTTACAGGGATTTACCGTATGTAATCAGATATTGATGTGATCGATCGTGTAAAGCTAGTATCCGCGCGGGAAGCGTGATTGGGTAATTGAGCTTGCCGGTGGGCTGGGCGTGACCGTCCATGCTGCGTGTGGCGGGCCGTATTGGGGGGGTCTGTTTGTGCGTGCTTTTCCCCAGCCGCGGCAGCTTCTTCGCCGGGTAGAGCGAGGCCGGGAGCCTGCTGGCCAGCCGCCTGGAACAGCATGTCCCTAGGAGAGGAGCAGTTCATTGTCCGTACTCGCACGCTCACGGATGGCGCGCACGGTGCTGGTTGCCGCTGCCGCCCTGTCGCTGGCCGCTGGCACCGCCGCATCGGCCGCATCGGCCGCTGCAGCGCCGGCCCCGGCCGCGCACGGCGTCGGGGCCGCGGCGCATGACTATCGCCGGGCCTGCGCCCTCACGCACCGTCCGGGGATCGCCGCCTGCATGGTGCTGGTCCGCACCGACGTGAAGCAGCACTCCGCTGCCTATTTCCACAGCAACGCGCCGGTGGGCTTCGGTTACGGGCGACCCGCGCTGAAGCTCGCCTACAACCTGCCGTCGTCGAGCCCGGTCAGGAACGTTGCGGTCGTGGACGCCTACAACGACCCGAGCGCCGTCTCCGACCTGGCCGTCTACCGTTCGTCCTGGGGCCTGCCCGCGTGCAACACCACCACCGAGGCGGGCTGCCTGACCGTGACCAACGAGAACGGCACCGCCAGCCCGCTCCCGGCGAACTCGGGCACCACGGGCTGGGCGACCGAGGAGTCGCTGGACGTCGACATGGTCTCGGCAATCTGCCCGAAGTGCCACATCTTCCTGGTGGAAGCCAACAGCCCGAGCATCAGCGACCTGGGCACTGGCGTGAACTCCGCGGTCAGTGTCCTGGGCGCCGGATATGTGTCCAACTCCTACGGCGCCGGCGATAACAGCTCCGAGACATCCTGGGACACCGCCTATTACCAGCACGCCGGGGTTGCCGTCACCGCCTCCGCGGGCGACTCCGGCTATGGCGTCGAGTACCCGGCCGCCTCGCAGTACGTCACCGCGGTCGGCGGCACCACGCTGAGGAGGAACAGCGGCACCTCCCGCGGCTGGACCGAGACCGTGTGGGGCAGCGCCTCCGGCGGCGAGGGCACCGGCTCGGGCTGCTCGCAGTTCGAGCCAGAAGCCGGCCTGGCAGACCCACGCGGGATGCAGCCACCGGATCAACAACGATGTCGCGGCCGTCGCCAACCCCAACACCGGCGTGGCCATCTACGACACCTACGACCAGGGCGGCTGGCTCGAGGTCGGCGGGACCAGCGCGGCCTCACCGATCATCGCCGCGGTCTTCGCGCTGGCCGGCACGCCAGCGGCGGGCACCTACCCGTCGTCCTACCCGTACGCCGACCCCAGCGCGCTGAACGACGTCACCGTCGGCGCCGATGGCACCTGCAGCCCACACCCATTCCTGTGCCACGCCGAGGTCGGCTACGACGGGCCGACCGGACTGGGCACGCCGAACGGCACCGCCGCCTTCACCGGCTAAGTGGTCTCGCCCGTAAGTTCGTCGGGGGTCGGGTCCAGGCGGTGGGGTCGTTGAGGTAGAGGCCGCAGGCGGTGTCGAGGGCGTCTTGGCAGGTGCCGATGGGCAGGCCGGTGGGAAAGATCGATTCGTCGTAGTCGTCGTGGCTGGCGCGGTAGATCGCGAACTGCCATTGGTGCGCGGAGCCGACGTAGCGCAGCCGGCATAGTTTGAGCGTGGTGGCGTCGGTCAGGGTCGCGTCGATGTAGCTGAAGGCTCCGCGGTGGCGGATGTGCAGGCTGGTGATCTGGGGCCAGCGTTCGCGGGCCCTGGCGTGCAGGCGCTGTTCCAGCGACGCCTTCGTCGAGTCCGGGTACTTGGCCATGACAGTCATCCTGCCCGATGGTCGTGGGGCCGCGCCGCGTGTTGTGCCGCGGGTCCGGCGGCTGTGGACCGGGCACAAGGATCACGATGCCTGTGATGAGTCCGTACCTGATTGTCTTGTCCGGTGAGGAGGAGGCGGTGTTAATGGCCCGTGCCCGGTCGGTGCGCAGCGAGCACCGCGACCGGCTGCGGGCGCAGATCGTGCTCGCCGCGGCCGCCGGCAAGGCCAATCGCCGCGATCGCCGCGGAGGCTGGGGTGTGCACGGATACGGTCCGCAAGTGGCGCCGCCGGTTCGCCGCCGCCCGGCTGGCCGGGCTGAGGGACGCCCCGCGCAGCGGGCGCCCGCCGGTGTTCACCGCCGCCGACCGGGCCGAGGCCGTCGCGCTGGCGTGCGCGCTGCCGGCCGAGACCGGGGTGCCGCTGTCGCGGTGGAGCTGCCCGGAACTGGCCCGCGAACTCGCCGCCCGCTGCCAGGTGGCGGCCTCGGCGTCCACCATCCGCCGGTGGCTGGCCGCCGACGCCCTCAAGCCCTGGCAGCACCGGTCCTGGATCTCCGTCCGCGACCCCGACTTCGCCGCCAAGGCCGCCCGCGTGCTCGACCTGTACGCCGGCGATCTGGGACGGCGAGCCGCTCGGCAGCAACGACTACGTCATCTGCGCCGATGAGAAGACCTCCATCCAGGCCCGCTGCCGCTGCCACCCCACCCTGCCCCCGGGCAAGGCCCGCGCGATGCGCGTCGAGCACGACTACCAGCGCGGCGGCGCCCTGGCCTACCTGGCCGCCTAGGACGTCCGCCGCGGGCAGGTCACTCGGCCGGTGCGAGCCCACCACCGGCATCGCCCCGTTCGCCCGGCTGGTCGCCCAGGTCATGACCGCCGAGCCCTACGCCAGCGCAGACCGGGTGTTCTGGATCGTGGACAACGGCTCCTCCCACCGCGGCGCCGCCTCCATCAACCGGATGACCAGGGCCTGGCCGAACGCGCACCTGATCCACCTGCCGGTCCACGCCTCCTGGCTGAACCAGGCCGAGATCTACTTCTCCGTCATCCAGCGCAAAGTCCTCAGCCCCAACGACTTCACCAACCTCGGCCAGATCCGCGACCGCCTCACCGCGTTCGAGACCCGCTACAACGCCGTCGCCAGGCCATTCAGCTGGAAGTTCACCCGCACCGACCTCAACGACCTCCTGCACCGCATCGACGCCCACGACAACACCCAGCCGCACGCACTGGCAGCCTGATCTATACCCCCGACGAACTTACGGGCGCGACCACTAAGCCAGCAGTTCCCCGGGGTCATGGGAATCCGGCCGCTGCAACAGGGCCGATTCCCATGATCACGGCGGCAGCCGGGACGCCGCTGAGCCCGCGGGCATCACCACGTGGCTATCGGCTATCCCGCTTCGCCTGGCGGCGGGCACCCATGGCAAGGGTGCCCGCGCGCTGCTTCTCCGTCCTGGGCGAGCGGAGGGTACGAGCGGCAGCAGCTTCTGCGCCGGCGGCACCCTTTCGGCTCGCGCTGGGCGCTGCGGCCTGCCCACCGGGCCCGCGGCCCTGCTTGGCGGCCCGGGCCGCCGCGAGCCGCTCTGCCCGCAATTCCGCCGCCGCCTGCCGGGCCAGGACCGCGACCCGGCCGCTCACCCGGGACAAGGCCTCCTCGAACGCCTCGGCCTTCATCCGTGCCCGCGTGTTCTCCGGCCGTGCCTTGCCGCGCCCGCCCTTGCCGGGAACGGCGGCGCTGGCGCCCCGGCGGTACTGGCCGACGTACTTGTTGCGGGCGCGCCTGATCCGCGCTTCCAGCTCGATTGCCGCGTCCTCGTCAAGCGCAGCAAGCTGGTCCCGCTCGGTCTCGGCGACCAGTAGCCGCTCAGCGTCATTAAGGACCGCGAGTAAAGACGCATTCATCGGTCTTCCCCGATTCCGCCGGAAGGGCCCGGCATGATCAGGTCTTCCCGTGCGGCCGGGCGACCGAACCTGACATCCCGGGCACTACCTCATGCGCCGGCGCCCGCCGCGTGCCAACCAGGAGCGGCATGTGACTGCGAGTCCATGGTCCTTTCCGCCGGGGCAGAATCGGGTCATGAGCCGCGAGCGGCACCCGTACCTGGGTGGCGAACTTGTTGTCGTGATCGACTGCGCGCACCTGGACCGGTCCGCGGCATTCTGGACTCGTGCTTTGGGGTACATCCGGGACGGTGCTGCGGCCGGCCGTTACCAGAGTTTGCTGCCCGCCGATGGCCCGGGCGCGGAGATCTTGCTGCAGCGGGTTCCCGAGAGCAAGGACCGCAAGAACCGGGTGCACCTGGACTTGCGCACTCGTGACCTTGAGCCCGAATTGCAACGGCTGCTGAGCCTCGGTGCCACGCTCCTGACCGATCAGCCGGTCAGCGAGGCCGGATGGCGCTGGTACATCCTGGCCGACCCGGACGGCAACGAGTTCTGCGTACTACGGCCGCCGGATTCGTACTGGCAGGCATCCTGAGACCATCGCGGGACTGCCTTGACAGTGGCGAATTGCCGGCATTGGCTGTTTGATTGGCACATCAGGCGCTGCGCGAATGGAGGTCACCATGGCGGAAGATTCGGATGTTATGGGTGGTCCGGAGGCCAATGAGGAGGGGACGGACCTGCTCGGCGGTGCCGATCGGAGTGGCGGCGTGGACGAGCTGGGTGGTCCGGAGCCCGACGAGGAGGGGACGGACCTGCTCGGCGGTGCCGATCGGAGTGGCGGCGTGGACGAGCTAGGTGGTCCGGAGCCCGACGAGGAAGGGACAGACCTGCTCGGCGGCAGTAACTGAACGACTTCTGCGCGGCGATCCGGTTAGCCGAAGCTGAGTGTGTAGCGGACATCGCCGGTGCCGGGAAGCGGTCCGGTTAGCTGGAATCCCTGGCGTTCGAGCAGGCGCCGGGAAGCGGTGTTCTCGGCGCCGGTGACTGCGGTTACCTGGTGGATGCCCGGCACCGTTGCCAGGCGGCCGACCAGGGCGGCTATCGCGGCGGTGCCGATGCCCTTGCCTCGTGCGGAGGGGGCGAGGGCGTAGCCGATCTCCACGCAGCCGGCGCTGTCCGGCGGCCCATGGGTGCCCAGGTCGCCCACGATCCGCCCATCGGCGCGGCGGACGACGAACCAGACGGTCGGCAGGACGGCGGCCGCGCCGGAGTCGATATCGCGGAGGGCGAAGCCCAGGGCCTGCGGAATCCTGTCATGCAGGGCGCCGTCTTCGAAGTCGCGCGTGATCGGGCCGCCGCCGAGCACGGCCTGAGCGATGGCACGGGTCACTGGCTGGAGCGTCACGGCTCCAGCGTCGATGGTCCAGCGGCGCTGCCAGTCAGCGGAATCTGGCGCTACCGGCCCTGTCATCTCGCCTTCCTCTCCATGGCGTTGCCTGCCCCGGGCTGCTGCGGTCGTGCCCAGCCTCCTCCGGCTTCAGGTCACGCTAGCGCCGCCGTGGGAAGCGCTGGTGCGGATGGCCGGAGCCGCCGCGTTGGTTATGGTGGCGTCCATCTGGGACGGGAACGGGCACGTCGGCACTACTGCCAGCAGCGTGCGGATGGGCCGGACACTGATTGGAGGCCGGCCCATGCCGAACTGGGCGGAGCAGGTCACGGCGATCGCGACCGCGGTAAGCGCCATCGGGCTGCTGAGCGCGATCGGTGCAGTGATCTTCGCAGGCCAGCAAGCCCGTGAAGCCCGTATCGGCCGTCAGGCTGAGATGGCAGTCGAGTTCTTCCGGCGCTGGAACGAAGGCCCGATGGTGGAGGCACGCCGCCTCGTGGCTGAGTTCGGGACGCCAGAAGCGCTGCGGGACGCGATGACGATCTTCATCGCTGAAAACTCCGCCGACGCGTATGTCCTTTACCGGGAGCTCGACTACTTCGAGCAGCTCGGGGCGCTGGAGAAGCATGGCGGCTTCGACTTCGAGCTGATCAGAACGCTGCTCGGCCGCCGTCTCATCGACCGGTGGGACCTGTGGCAACCGTCGATCGATGCCCTCGGGGGAACGGCCGCCTACCCCATGTTCGAAAGGCTTGTGACAAAGATGCGCGCCGCGCTGTGAGAGGCGGGACCGCAGGGGCCGGATCTGCCGCGTCTGTGGTCTGGCTGTGCCGCCGCGGCGTTGGGTAGACACTGGGATCATGCGCTATCTGGGCATCGGCACCGCCAAACAGATCTCCAAGATCGGGCTGGGCACGTGGCAGTTCGGGTCCCGGGAATGGGGATACGGGGACCGGTATGCCGACCAGGTCGCGCGGGACATCGTGCGGCGGGCGCTGCAGCTGGGTATCACCTTGTTCGACACCGCCGAGATCTACGGCTTCGGGCGCAGCGAGCGGATCCTGGGCCAGGCACTGGGTGAGGACCGTGAGCGTGTCTTCCTCGCCACGAAGATCTTCCCGGTATTGCCGGTCGCGCCGGTGGTGGAGCAGCGCGCCGTGGCCAGCGCGAACCGGCTGGGCGCCCGCAGCATCGATCTGTACCAGGTGCACCAGTCCAACCCGGTGATCCGGGACGGCACGATCATGCGCGGGCATGCGCGCCCTGCAGCGTGTCGGGCTGATCGGCGAGGTCGGTGTCAGCAACTACTCCCTGCAGCGCTGGCGTGCCGCCGAGGCCGCGCTGGGCAGCCCGGTGCTGAGCAACCAGATCCCGTACAGCCTGGTGGCCCGCTCCCCCGAGCGCGAGCTGCTGCCCTACGCCCAGCAGCGCGGCCGCATCGTGCTCGCCTACAGCCCGCTGGCCCAGGGGCTGCTCTCGGGCCGGTATGACCCGGGCAGCGGCCAGGCCAACCGGGTCCGCGCCGGCAACCCGCTGTTCCTTCCCGGCAACCTGGAGCGCGCCGCCGAACTCATCGCGGCGCTGCGCGAGGTAGCCGACGCGCACTCGGCGACCCCGGCGCAGATCGCCCTGGCCTGGGTTATCCGCCACCCAGCGGTCGCCGCGATCCCGGGCGCATCCAGCGTCGAGCAGCTCGAACGCAACGCTGCCGCCGCCGACATCGACCTCACCGACGGCCAATACCAGGCCCTGGCCGCCGCGGCGGCCCGGTTCCGGCCCATCACCGGGCCCGCCGCCATCCCCCGCCTGGCCCGCGCCCGGCTCGGCCGCTGACCCACCCCGCAGCAAACCTCATGTCGTTATGGGCCGGCTGCTTCGTTCTGTTTTCCCATTGACGGACGCGACAAGACCAGAAGATCAGCGCGCTGCGCCTGATCGCGAATTTGGCTGAGCCTGTCGACGAGGAGTTCGAAGGGCTTGGAGTCGTGACGGTAGCCGCTCCCCATCGCGAGGAAATCCTCCAGCTCACCCAGCTCGCTGCGGTAGCGCCGGATCTCGACGAGGGCCCGCTCTTCATGGCGGAACACTTGAATGGAGCCTTCGAAGAGAGCCGCACCTCCGCCCAGCAACGCGGCCACCCAGTTGGGCGCGGACGCAGCAATTACGACCGGCACCCCGGTAGCCATGGTCAGCGCGGCCATCCGCAGCACACGGGATGTATAGAGGCGCGTTCGCGAGGACCGTGATTGCCTCGTCAGCGAGGCGGCGACCTGGTCGATGAGCGCCTGCTGCGACGAAGTCAGATTCTTGTAGGCATCAAACTGCCGGGGATCAGGTACATCGATGTCACGCTTACTCTGGCCGGCCGGCTGACTGTCCACGTCCCGTACCTCCCTAGGCGGCCCGGCAGCGACAGCAGGATGACGGAAACAGCGAAGCCCGATCGCGGCCAGCACACTCCCGAAGCTCGACGCCGCCGCGTGCCGGGGCGGTGCGCCCGGTATAGACGGTGGGCCCCTCACTGGGGCACAGTAGTGGCTCGATGTGTGACGGGGAGGACTTCATGCCTAGATTCATGGATTTCCACGACGACCTTAAACTGCCGCAGGAAGCCATCGACCAGATAGCCCAGGGAACACGGGAAGGCGCTACCGACGAGTTCGGTGTGCGCCAGGTTGAGCTTTACCACAACGCCGATGGAAAGGTTTACTGCCTCCTGGAAGGCCCTGATGAGGACGCAATCCGCCAGCATCACGAGGCGCTGGGCGTCTCCTGCGGCGACGTGCACCGGGTAGACAGCCTGCTCTGATTCCGCCGGGAGGCGGGGCCGGGGCCAGTCGGAGCGCTTCGCCGTCGAATAGTTAGATATCAATGGATCGGCTAAGCTGGGGGCCATGCGACCGGCGAGGACTCCCATCGGGCTGGAACTGGCACGGGCGGCGCGGACGGTGAGCCGGGCGTTCGATGACGCGCTGGGCGAGGTGGGGGGCTCGCTGCCGGTGTGGCTGGTGCTGCTGAACCTGAAGACCCGGCAGGTGTCCAGCCAGCGCGAACTGGCCGAGGCGGTGGGCGTGCGGGAGGCAACGCTGACCCATCACCTCAACGCGATGGACACGCAGGGACTGGTCACGCGCACCCGGGATCCGGCCAACCGGCGGATACACGTGGTGGAACTGACGCCGGACGGTGAGGCGGCCTTTGCCCGGCTGGCGGAGGCGGCGAGCGCCTTCGACCGCAGGCTCCGCGACGGCCTGACCGACGCCGACCTCGACGGCCTGGCGGCCCTGCTCACCCGGCTGGCCGCCAACGTGACGGAAGAACAGGTCCCGGCGGGCACCTGGCCGGTCTGATATCGGCGGGAGCGTCGCCCCTGGCGCAGGGCCGTCAGATCGCGGCGGCGAGGAAGGCCACTTCGGCCTCGTGCGGCCCGGTTTCCCGTGGCTGGCGGCCCCCCGTGAGGCTGGCAAGGGTGCCGGGGATGCGGGGCAGGTGAGTGGGGCGCCCGGGGGCGCGGTAGTCCCAGCCGCATCCTCGCCAGGCGTCCGCGTCCAGGGCGTGCCTGGCGTCCACGATGGCCTGCCGGGCGACCGTCTTGGCCAGTATCACGGGATCGGCCTCGGCGAACTCCGGCCACTCGGTGAGCAGCAGCAGGACGTCGGCGTCGCGGGCCGCGCCGAGGACGGAGCCGGTGTAGTCCAGTTCCGGATGCGCCTGCCTGGCCCGGTCCATGGCCGCCGGGTCGAACACGGCCACCCGGGCGCCCAGGGCCCGGATCCGCGCCGCGACCTCAAGCGCGGGCGAGTCCCTGATGTCGTCGGAGCCGGGCTTGAACGCCACGCCGAGGACGCCCACCCGGCGTCCGTCCAGTCGCCCGCCCGCGGCCTGGCTGGCCAGGTCCACCAGGCGGGTGCGGCGGCGCTGGTTGATCGCGTCGATCTCGTGCAGGAACGCCACCGCCTCGCCCGCGCCGAGTTCCGCGGCCCTGGCCGCCAGCGCCCGGATGTCCTTGGGCAGGCACCCGCCGCCGAAACCCAGTCCGGGCCGCAGCCCGGCCCCGCCGATCCTCGGGTCGCGGCCGAGCGCGTCGGCGAGGCTGAGCACGTCCGCGCCGGTCACCTCGCACACCTCGGCCATCGCGTTGATGAAGGAGACCTTGGTGGCGAGGAACGCGTTCGCGGCGACCTTCACCATCTCGGCGGTGACGGGGTCGGTGACCAGGAACGGGACGCCCGCCGCCACCGGCTCGGCGTAGACCTGGCGCAGCGTGGCCTCGGCGCGGCCGGACCAGACGCCGGCCACGATCCGGTCCGGCCGCAGCGTGTCCGCGACGGCGTGGCCCTCCCTGAGGAACTCCGGATTCCAGGCAAGTTCGGCGCCCGCCCCGGCCGGCGCGGCGACCGGCAGCCGCCGGCCGTAGGCCGCCGCCGTGCCCGGCGGCACCGTCGACTTCCCCACGACCAGGCAGGGCCGCCGCAGCAGCGGAGCGAGCCCGGCGAAGCACGATTCGAACTGGGTGAGGTCCGCGCCGCCGGAGCCGGGCCGCTGCGGGGTTCCCACGCAGATGAAGTGCACCTCGCCGAACTCCGCGGCGGCCGGGTAGGACGTGGTGAAGGAGAGCCGGCCGCAGCGCAGCCCGTCGCGCAGCAGTGGCTCGAGGCCCGGCTCGTGGAACGGCAGCGTCCCGGCCTGCAGCGCGCTGGCCCGTGCCGCGTCGACGTCCACCCCGAGCACCTCGAAGCCGAGCGAGGCCAGGCAGGCGGCGTGCGCCGTGCCCAGGTACCCGGTACCGAACACGGTCAGCCGCGGCCGCCTGGTCATGGCGCGTGCCCGATCTCCGGCACGCCAGGCTCGGCCTGCGCCTGTCCTGGCAGCCGGGGCACCACCCGTGGCTGCGGCTCCGGGCCAGGCAGGCACTCTCGTAGCGCCATGAAAAGCAGGTAGGGCACGAGGTCGGTACAGCGGCGCAGCACCCAGCAGGTGCCCTTGGTCGCCATCCAGGCGGCGGTGTCGAGCCGGGTCGGCGGCGGGCTGGTCGGCTCGGCGCCGGGGCGCGGGCCGACGACGTAGCCGCGGCCGGCGAGCTGGTCGTGGAAGCGGCCGGCGATGTACCGGTGGCCGCGCTCGCTCGGGTGCAGCCGGTCCGCGCTCCACATCCGCCGGTCGCGGGCGGCCAGGTCCGCGGCCACGTCGAAGTGCAGCGTGCCGAACCGCTCCGCCACCTCGTCCATGGCCTCGTTGATCACCTGGAGCCGCCTGCCCAGCGGCCTGGCCAGCACCGCGGGCAGGCCGAGCATCATCCCCGGATCCGGCAGCCGCATGGTGAGGACCACCGCGCCGGCCGCGCTCAGCGAGCCGGTCACATGGGCGAGCGAGGCCTGGATGCCCGCGTCGTCGAAACCGGCCCGCAGGATGTCGTTGACCCCGACGACGACGCTGGCCACGTCGGGCCGCAGTTCCAGGGCGCGGGGCAGCTGGGTGCGCTCCACGTCGGCAACGCGGGCTCCGTTCGCCGCCAGGTTCACCAGCCGCCCGGCGGGCAGGCCCTGCGCCAGGAGGCCGGCCCAGCCGCGCCAGCCGCCGCCCGGCGCGGGATCTCCCACGCCCAGCGTGATCGAGTCACCGAGTGCCGCGAAAGTCGTCATGGCGCTGCCTTCCCGCGGTGCCTGAGGATCTCTGCGTAGTGGCCGATCAGCTCGTCCCCGAGGGCCGGCCAGGTCCGGCCGAGCACCTTCTGCCTGGCTGCCTGCCCCATCGCGGCCCGCATCGCCGGGTCGCGCGCCAGCCGCGCCACGGCAGCGGCCAGCGGTCCCGGCGCCCCGGGCGGCACCAGGAAGCCGGTGACGCCGTCGCTCACGATGTCCAGCGGGCCGCCCGCGGCCGGGGCGACGACGGGCAGCCCGCTGGCCGCGGCCTCCTGCAGCGTCTGCCCGAACGTCTCGCGGGCCCCGCTGTGCACGAAGATGTCCAGGCTGGCGTAGATCTCCGCCAGTTCGGCGCCGTACTTCGGGCCGAGGAATACCGCGCCGGGCAGGGACCGGCGCAGCGCCGCCCCGGCCGGGCCGCCGCCGACGATCACCAGCCGGATCCCGGGCAGCGCCGCGACCTGCCCGAGCAGGTCCACGCGTTTCTCCGGGGCCAGCCGCCCGACGTACCCGGCCAGTACCTCGCCGCCGGGGGCCAGGTCGCGGCGCAGCGCCGCGCTCCGCTTGCCCGGTTCGAAGAGCCGCGTGTCCACTCCCCGGCCCCACACCCGGACCCGTTCGACACCGTGCGCGCGCAGGCCGTCGGCGCTGGCCGTGGACGGGGCGAGGGTGCGGTCGGCGGCGTTGTGGATCCGGCGCACCCAGTGCCATGCCGCCGCCTCGCCGAGCCGGCCCGTCCGGTACACCCGCGCGTACCCGGGCATGTCGGTCTGGTAGACCGCGACCGTGGGCAGCCTGGGCCGCCCGGCCCCGAGGACGAACGGGCTGGCCAGGTGGACCAGGTCGGCCCGGTGGCGGGCCACCGCGGAGCTGAGCCCGGGACCGGGCGCGCTGATACGGAAGTTGCGGTAGATCGGCACGGGCACCGACCGGAGCCGGATCACCGGGCACGGGAACGGGCCGGCCGAGCCGGGAGCGTTGCGGGCCGGGGCCGGGGCGATCACCAGCGGCTGATGACCCCGGGCCACCAGGTGCTCGGCGACGCGGAGCGTGCAGTGGGCCACCCCGTTGACATCGGGCGGGAAGGACTCGGCCACGATCGCGATCCGCACGTTCTCCAAGTTGACCCATGAGGTATCGCGCCAGGACATAACGCCAGTTATGTGTTGAAGAACAATCGGTGACATCTGCGCTGCGCTGCGCCGCGGCCGCCGGCTTGGGAGCGGCAGGAACGGGACGGGCGGGCGTCAGCGGCCTGCGGAAATCGCCGCGACCACCTGGTGGGGCAGGTGCGCCGGGTGGAGCAGCAGGGCGCGGGCGACGTTGCGGATCTGCAGGCGGTGCGGGGTCAGCAGCGACTCGGTGTGGCGCCAGGCCGCGAACTCGTCGGTGCCGAACCGCTGGCGGATGGCCGCGCGGAACCGGCGTGCGTCGCCGCCGTCGTCCCGCCAGGCCGGCAGCCATTCGCGCAGCATGTCGTCACCGGGCAGGGTCCAGTCGCGGAGCCGTTCGGCGATCTGGCCGGCGGCGTCCACCACGAAGGCCCATTCGCCGGCCGCCTGGATGCCATGCACCCGGCCCTCGGTGTCGCGGCCGGGGTGGATGCTGGCCGAGCGGAACCGGGCGCCCACGGTGAGCGCGGCCACCGCGTGTCCCGCTTCGTGCCAGGCCGTGGTCACCGTGGCCCGCCTGGCGTCGCCGAGGGTGGCGTAGCGGCCGCTGTCGTAGCGCCTCCTGAGCCACCAGTCGTGCACGATCGACTCGTCGTCGTAACGGGCGAGCCGGGCAAGCTCGGCCCTGATCACGGCCAGCGTCCGCTGCTGCGCCGGCGGCAGGCCGGCCGGGCGGCCGGCGCCGCGCACCGCGCCGGGGGCACTTGCCATCGGCTCACCTCCGTCACGAACGTAACGCAGTCCGGTCCGGCAACTGAGGGCGCTCGCGGGCCTGGACCCCCGGGGAGCGGCCCCCGGTCTGCTAGTACCGCCAGAGCAGCACCCCGCCGGCGCGCAGCGGCGGGCGGCGGACCAGTTGCCGGATGAACGCGGTCAGCGCCGGGCGCGTGCCCGGGCCGGCCACGATGTCACGGGCGCCCCAGTAGGACATGTCCTGCTGGAAGCTCGCGCGCAGCGCCGGGGTGACCGGCGGGACCGGGCCGCCGAGCTGGATCTCGATCAGCGTGGCCGCCACGGCGGTGGGGCCGGGGCCGTCGACGTACGCCTCGCCGCCCGCCGCGGGCCCGATGAAGTACCCCCCGGGCATCTGGAACGCCATGTGCGCCGCGGCCTGCCACACCAGGGGCACGGTCTGCGAGCCGGTCGGGTACGGCAGCATGAGCACGGTCGAGCCGGGGGCGAGCCACCGGCTCGCCGCGGCGAAGAACGGGGGGACCGGGGCCTGCGTCGCCGCGGGGTACGGCCTGGGCAGCAGCGGCGCGACGCAGGCGGCGGCCAGCACCGCGGCGAGGATGCGCGGGCCGGTCCTGCCGGTGCCCAGCAGCCAGCCGACCGCGACGGCCAGCAGGCCCCCGGCCGCCAGCGCCACCACGATGGCGAACCGGTCCGGCAGCGCCGACCCGAAGACCGGCCAGCCCTGCACCGCACCCCAGGGCAGCCAGATCCTCGTCTGCCGCCCGTTGTCGAGCAGCGTGCCGCCGAGGGAGAACAGCGCGAAGACGGCACCGACGCCCAGCAGCAGCCGGGCGCGCAGGTCCCGGATCCCCGCGATGCCCGCCACCGGGGCGGTCACCAGGAGCGGGACACCGAGGTAGGCCAGATACTCGGGCGCGCCGGGCACGTACGAGGCGGCGAACGCCGAACTGCCCCTGGTGGTCAGCCAGAGCATCGGCGAAGGGACGTAGAACGCGCGCAGGTCCGTCTCGAAGTACGCCAGCGTGAACGGGCTGCCGTGCTGGTGCAGCGGCCCCCAGAACTGGAGCCAGAGCGGCCCGGCGCAGGCGAAGCCGAACACGCCCAGCGCGGCCGCCGCCCCCCGGCCGGTCCGGCGCAGCGCCGCCGCCGTGACGGACCGGGGCCGCGTCACCAGCACCAGCACCCCGGCCACCAGCATGACCAGGCCGGTCTGGAACAGCAGTTCCTCGGAGGTGAACAGCTGCGCGGCCATCGCCAGCCCCAGGGCCGCGCCCCCGGTCACCGGATCCCGCCGGCCCGCGACGAGGTCATGGGCCAGCAGCAGCGACAGCGGCATCAGCCCGGTCAGCGCGAGGTTGACGTGCCCGAAGCCGGACGCGAGCACGGCGGGGGAGAAGCCGAACACCAGCGCGCCCAGCCCCGCGGCGGGCACGCTGGCGGTGAACCGCCGCAGCAGGCCGAACGCGCACAGCGGCCCGGCGGCCAGCCCCAGGATGAACAGCACGTTGTAGGCGGCCAGCGGGCCGGCCAGCAGCGTGACCGGGGCCATGACCAGGGCCGGCAGCAGCAGCGACGTGTTCCACATCGCGTTGACACCGGCGGGGGCGTTCATCGTCGTGAAGAACAGCGGGTCCTGCCCGTGCAGCACGGACCGCGCGTCGTGCTCCAGGTACCAGGTGAAGAGCCGGATGTCGCCGGGGTTTCCGGCGACCATCCGGCCCGCCACATCACCCAGCAGGTGCCCGCTCAGATAGAGCGAGACGAGCAGCGAAATGAACGCGAGGACAAGGTAGGGCCGCAGATCAGGGGCGGCTGGCGGAGCTCGGCCGGCCCGGCTCGGCCGACTCGGCGTCCACCGGCACCGAGCTGGCCTGGAGGTCTGGCACTTCCTCGATGATGCCAGGGCCGGCCGGGTGGCCGGCGTAAAGATCATCCAGCCGTCTCGGCGCCGTGCGCCGGCCGGGGGCGCATGATCGTCAGGACCACCAGGAGCGCGAGCACATCGAACACCGCCGCGAGGGTGAACGCGCTGGACATCCCGTGCACGACGGCTGCTGTCCCGGTAGCGCTCCCCGTCACGCTGCTGGATGCAGTGACCAGGACGGCCAGTCCCAGCGAGCCGCCGACCTGCTGCATCACGTTCACCATGCTGGATGCGGCGCCCGAGTCCCCCGGCCTGACCCCGGCCAGCGAGGCCATGGTCAGCGGCACGAACACCACGCCCATCCCGGCGCCGATGAGCACCATCGGGCCGAGCACGCCGGCCAGGTAGCCGGTCCCCGGGGCGATCCGGGACAGCCAGGCCATCCCGGCCACCACCGGCAGCATCCCGGCCACCATGAGCGTCCAGGGGCGGAACCGGCTCACCAGCCGCGGCGACAGCCGGGAGACGCCGAACAGCGCGGCGGTCATCGGCAGGAAGCTGATCCCCGCGCGCAGTGGGCTGAACCTGAGGATGTCCTGGACGAACTGGGTGAGGAAGAAGAACATGCCGAACATGCCCGCCACCAGGAGCAGCCGCGTCAGGTAGGAGCCCGCCCGGCCGCGGTCGGCGAACAGCCGCAGCGGGGTGATCGGCTGCCGGGCCCGGGACTCCCGCCAGATGAATCCGGCGAGCAGGATGGCAGCGGCGGTGAGCGCGGCGAGGGTGACCCGGTTGCCCCAGCCGTCCGCGGCGGCGCGGATGATGCCGTACACGAGTGAGACCATCCCCGCCGTCGAGGTCAGCGCGCCGACGGCATCGAAATGACCGGGCTGGCGGGCGGTCTCGGGGAGGAACAGCGGGGTGGCGACGGCGACGAGGATGCCGATAGGCACGTTGATGAACAGCACCCAGCGCCACGACACCCACTCGGTGATCACGCCGCCGAGCACCAGGCCCAGCGACCCGCCGCCCATCACCACGGCGGTGTAGATGCCCAGCGCGCGGGCGCGCTCGCGGCCGTCGGCGAAGCTGGCGGTGATCATCGCCAGCACCGCGGGCGAGGCGATCGCGCCGCCGACGCCCTGCGCCGCGCGGGCGGCGAGCAGCCAGCCCGCCGACTGCGCCAGGCCGCCCGCCAGCGAGGCCACGGTGAACAGGCCGATGCCCGCCAGGAACACCCGCCGCCGCCCGAGGATGTCACCGGCGCGCCCGCCGAGCAGCAGCAGGCCGCCGAACGTCAGGGTGTAGGCGTTCAGCACCCAGGACAGTCCGGCCGTGGAGAAGTGCAGGCCGTGGGCGATGCTCGGCAGCGCGATGTTCACCACGGTCATGTCGAGAATGATCATTAGCTGGGCGCCCAGGACGATCGCCAGGGCCAGGCCGCGGCGGTCCCGCATCGCGGCCAGCCGGCTGGGGCGCCGGATGGTTTCTTGCATGATCGACGGGGTCGACATGAGTTCCTTTCGAGGTACGAAC
Source organism: uncultured Actinomycetes bacterium (assembly GCA_963730235.1). Lineage (GTDB taxonomy): Bacteria > Actinomycetota > Actinomycetes > Streptosporangiales > Streptosporangiaceae > DASXKD01. The sequence goes on along the minus strand of CAVSRH010000028.1, from coordinate 112,701 downwards.
TCCAGCAGATGGGCCAGGGGAATGAGTACCGGCCCGGCTCGCGTTGGCTATGCTGTAACCGGAGCCAACCTCCGTTAACTATACGGAGGCACCCTCCGTTTTGCAAGTCGATTATGTCTGGCCAGGTGAGAGCCGATGAGCGTGACAGGTACTGGGGCGGCCGCGCGCCCGATGCGGGCCGACGCACAGCGCAACTACGCCCGGCTGCTGGACGCGGCGAGCGCCGCGTTCGTGGAACACGGCGCTGACGATGTCTCCCTGGAGGAGATCGCGCGGCGGGCCGGCGTCGGCATTGGCACGCTGTACCGCCACTTCCCCACCAGGCAGGCGCTGCTCGAAGCGGTCTACACCGATCAGGTCGAATCGCTCAGCGCGCGGTCGGAGGAACTGCTCCGGGCCGAGTCACCCGGCGACGCGCTGGCCGACTGGATGCGCGCCATGGTGAAGTTCAGCAGCACAAAGCGAAGCATGACCACCGCGCTACTGGCCACCCTCGGCACGGACTCGGAACTGCTGTCCTCGTGTGCCAAGCAGATCAAGGGGGCGGCCGAAGCGCTCCTCGCCCGCGCCCAGCAGGCCGGCGTGGTGCGCCCGGACGCCAACGCGCAGGACCTGATCAGGCTCGTGCACGCGGTCAACATCGCCACGGAGAAGGCACCGGAACCGGGGCAGGCCGACCGGATGCTGGCGCTCATCCTGGACGGCCTGCGCCCGCCTGCTCAGTAGAACAGGAACGCCTGCGATCCGCCGCTCAGGAACGAGTGGGCGTACGTGGCGTACAGCGCGAACACGTTACGCGGCGCGGGCCCCCCGGCCACCATCAGGAAACCCGCCGCCACCAGGCCGGCGCACATCGCGCCGGCCACCACGTTCGCCCGCCAGGGCCGCAGCAGCAGCCCGGCGGCCAGTGCGAACGGCAGCCCGCCCGCGGTGTAGGCGAGGATGAGCTGGGCCGTGGCGCCGAACCCGGCGGCGAAGGTGACCACCGCGGCGTAGGACCAGCCGATCAGCCCGCCCGCCCCGACCAGCAGCACCCACAGCAGCCGGGCCCTCGGGTCGCCGGTCAGCCAGGACGCGCCAGCGGTCCACCGGCCGAGCACCCCCAGCGCCGCGAACAGCAGCGCGACCAGCGCCAGCACCGCCAGCCTGCCCAGCGGCGTGAGCTGGAAGAACGACGGATACAGGCACGACGCGCCTGGCGCTGGGCAGGGCGCCGGCACCGAGACGCGGCCGTCCACCGGCACGGGGACGGCGGTGGCCGCGGACGACAGGAACCCCCACGCCACCGTGCCCATCAGCACCGAGCCGCAGAGCCAGGCCCCGGTAACCTGCCGCACCATCTGGCGGGCGTCCGGCGGCCAGCGCAGGCGACGTGCGATCACGGGCCCTCCGTGTGCGGGCGTGGGCTGCGCCGCCAGTATCTACCCGTCCGGGCCGTCCGGGCCAGCCACCGGCCGCTGGCTCCGCCGCGCCGGCCGGGTTACGGTACGGGTGTGCAGGTGCAGGTGAGCAGCGAGGCGGCCGAATTCGTCCTGGCCCGCGGCGGCCGGCTGTGGGTCTGGTTCGCCACGCCACGGATGTGCTGCTCGGGAACACCCGCGATGATGCACGCGGCGACCGACCCGCCGGCGGGCCTGACCGGGTTCGCGCCGGTCGCGGCCGAGCCGCTGGAGATCTGGTTCCGCGCGCCCGGCGGACGGCGGCCTGACCTGCTGGAAATCGGGCTTGGCGGACGGCGCCGGGCCAGGGTGGAGGCGTACTGGGACGGCTGCCTGATGGCGATGTGAGGCCGGGTGCCAGGCCGCATACTGGGAGGGTGATCCCCGACCGGAACAGCCCGTTGCCGCTGTGGGCTCAGGTTCTCGGCGATCTGCGGGCCCGGCTGGCCCGGGGTGAGTTCACCGGGCGCTTCCCGGGGGACGAGGAGCTCAGGGAGGCCTACGGGGTGAGCCGCCACACCGTCAGGGAGGCGGTGCGCCGGCTCCAGGCGGAGGGGGTCATCGAGCGCGGCCGCGGCCGCGGGACGTTCGTGACCGGGGCGCTGATAGAGCAGCCGCTGGGCGCGCTGTACAGCCTCTTCCGCTCCGTCGAGGCCCAGGGCTACGTGCAGCGCAGCGTCGTCCGCCACCTCGAAGAGCGGCGGGACGAGGAAGCGGCCAAGGTGCTCGGCCGGGCGCCGGACGAGCCGCTGGTCTACCTGGAACGGCTGCGCCTGGCCGACGACCAGCCGATTGTGCTCGACTGCTCCTGGCTCCCGGCCGCGGTGGCCAGGCCGTTGCTCGGCGCCGACTTCACCCGCACCGCGCTGTACCACGAGCTGCACGCCCAGTGCGGGCTGTGGCCCGACGCCGGCTGGGAGCGGCTGCGGCCCGTGCTGCCCACCGCCGAGCAGCGGGAACTGCTCGGCCTCGGCGCCCGCACGCCGGCGCTCGCCATCGAGCGGCTGGCCTCCAGCAACGGGACGCCCGTGGAATGGCGGCACGGCCTGGTGCGCGCCGACCGGTTCAGCTATGTCGCCCGGTGGGCCGCCCAGGATCGCGGGGCAGGCTTCGAGGTCGCCGGGCCGTAGGCCGGCCACGCCACGGCGGCCGGTCCGTGATGTGGTAGATCAGCCTTCTGCGGGCAAGTAATCCCGCAGTGGCGCGGCAGCCGCACCGGCGACCGCGCCCGCGGGAAGGAGCACCACCGTGGCACACAAGGACGGGAAGAACGGCAAGCAAGACGGCGGCCCGGAGGTGGCGGCGGCCCGGATGCCCCGCAAGATCTACGAAAAGGAGCTGTTCCGGCTCCAGGGCGAGCTGGTGAAGCTGCAGGGGTGGGTGCGCACCGAGGGTGCCCGGCTGGTGGTGGTCTTCGAGGGACGGGACGCGGCGGGCAAGGGGAGCACGATCAAGCGGGTCACCGAGTACCTCAACCCACGCGTCGCCGGGATCACCGCCCTGCCAGCGCCGACCGAGCGGGAAACGACCCAGTGGTACTTCCAGCGCTACGTGGACCACCTGCCCGCGGCGGGTGAGATCGTGCTGTTCGACCGGAGCTGGTACAACCGGGCCGGGGTCGAGCACGTGATGGGGTTCTGCACCAAGGAGGAGTACAGCAGGTTCCTGCACCAGTGCCCGATCTTCGAGCGGCTCCTGGTCGAGGACGGCATCCTGCTCCGCAAGTACTGGTTCTCGGTCAGCGATCTGGAGCAGCAGCGCCGGTTCCGCTCCCGGCTGCGAGGATCCGATGCGGCGCTGGAAGCTCTCCCCCATGGACCTGGAGTCCGTCACGCGCTGGGAGGACTACTCGCGGGCCAAGGACGAGATGTTCGTGCACACCGACATCCCCGAGGCGCCCTGGTACGTGGTGGACAGCGAGGACAAGCGGCGCGCGCGGATCAACATGATCGCCCACCTGCTCAGCACCATCGGCTACCACGCCGAGCGGCCCAGGAAGCTGGAGCTGCCGCCGCGGCCGGCCTCCCAGGGCTATGTGCGCGCCCCGCTCGATTCACAGACCTTCGTTCCGGACCACGCCGCCGAGCTGCTGCCCGGTTGACTAGGATCGGTCCCGTCTTAGGCGTTTCCTGGTGCTGTTCTCTGACCTGCGCATATGAAGGAGATGCTTGGTGGATTCTCGGGGAAACATCACCCGGCGCACCGCGTTGCGGCAGGCCGGGGTGCTGGCCGCGGCCGTGGCCGCGCTGGAGGCGGCCGGGCCGCTCGCCTTCCTGCCGCAGCGGGCGTTCGCGGCGACCGCCCCGTCGGACATCCAGTTCGACATCGCCGCCTTCCTGTCCTCGCCGCCGCAGACCTTCGGCAGCGGGGTGGAGTTCCAGTTGCCGCCGGTGCACACGATCTTCCTGACCGCGGCCCTGCAGCGCACGCCGGCCAAGGCCGACCAGACGGAGCTGGACCGGGTGCTGGCCGCGCTGGAGGCGGCCTACCCCTGGGGCGCCGCGAACCTGGTCACGTTCGTGTCCTACGGGCTGCCGTACTTCAGCCGGCTGCCCGGCGGGCTGCACGGGAAGCTGGTGTCCGGCCACATGCCGCGGCCGCTGTCCGACGCGAGCCAGCTACGTGCTCCAGGAGGCGGTGCCCGGCCCGACCGACGTCAGCCCGGCCAACCCGCAGATCCACAAGCTGCGGTTACAACGTCGACGTGGCCATCGAGCACAATGACCTGCTGTTCACGCTGCGCAGCGACAACGCGGCGTTCCTCACCGACGTGCTGGCCTGGTTCGGCGGCAGCGGCACGCTGCGCGGCCAGCGCGGTCACCTCGCCCGCCTGGACCGGGCTGCTCAGCTTCACCTCGCAGCCGGCACCATGTTCGTGCAGATGGGCCTGCCCAAGTCGATCGCGAAACAGCACGGCCTGCCGTTCGCGGACTTCATCCAGCACCAGTCGCCGATGTGGCTGGGCTTCGCCGACCAGCAGGTGAACGGGTCCGGCCCGGCTCCGGTCTGCACGTTCGCGGGCAACTCCTCGGCGCACCTGACCTCCGCCGAAGGCCGGCGACTACTTCGACCACGGCGCCATCCAGCACCTGTCCCACCTGATCCTGGACATGCTGCAGTTCTTCGCCATGAAGACGCCCGCGTCCAAGCCGGGCCCGGACGGTGAGTTCATCCAGCGGGTGCAGTACGCGTTCCACGCGCCGAACCTCGTGCCCGGCAACAAGGACCAGTTCACCGACGGCGGCGGGCCGTCGCTGCTGCCCAACCAGAACCGCGGGCCGCACTACGCCGAGAAGACCGCCGAGGGCATCGGCACCAACAACGGGGAGCAGCGGATGGGCCACCTGTCCTGCCTGCAGCGGTCCTCCCGCGCGAACGACGGCACGCCCATCCACCTGCGCATGGACGGGCCGGGCTTCGACAACATGGACGTTCCCGGTGGCGCCAGCCAGCCCAAGCTGCAGTTCACGATCTTCGTGCCGACCGCGCAGTTCTTCAAAACGCTGCGCATCAACCAGGCGTCGCTCGACCTGCAGAACGAGTTCGGCGTGGCGCCGACGGCCAACGGGCTGGAGCGGTTCATGACCGCGACCCGGCGGCAGAACTACCTCGTCCCGCCGCGCCGCCACCGTGCGTTCCCGCTGGTCGAACTCGCCTGACCGGGCGAAATGACCACACCGGCCGGGGCGGTCGGTGCCCGGCCGGTGCGGTCCGCTCCGCGGCTACTTAGAGAACGACTTCAGTTCCTGGCGGACCAGCAGGCCCTCGCCGGCGCTGCCCACCACCTCCGACTGCACCGGGCCGATGCCGGGCGCCAGCCAGGTGCGGACGACGGTGTTCACCCGGTGCCCGAGGACGCTCTCCGCCATGGTCTGGTCCACCACGCTGGCCTGGTAGGTCCCGGCCGGCACGGTCACGCTGTGCGTCCCGCCACCCTTGATCGTGACGTGGACCCTCTCGTTGAGAGTCTGGCCGTTGACCTTGATCGCGATGGCGAGCACCGACGAGTGCGACTGGCCCGAGGAGATCTCCGACGCCGAGGGCCACACGATGCTGCCCGACTTGATCGTCACCTTGCCGCCCTCGAGCGACGTGAACGGAACGCCGATGGAGCCGTCGGAGTAGAACATGTAGGTCAGCTGGGTGGTCTTCCGCACCCCGGCGATGTCGGTGGTGTCCGACATGGTGACCAGGTTGCCGCCGGCCGCCGGCTTGACGGCCTTGATCGCGTTCACGACCGTGGACGTTCCGCCAATGCCCTCGTGACTGGTGTACACCCACCTCTCGCCGACGGCGATCGGGAACAGATTCGACCCCGTGGACGAGCTGGAACCGCCGGACGAGCTGGAACCGCCGGACGAGCCGGTCGTGTTGGCCTGCGACCCGCCAGAGCCGCCCGAACCGCCGGACCCGCCAGAGCTGCCCGAGCCGCCCCCGCACCCGGCCACGAGAAGCGCGGCCACCGCCAGGGCGCCGGCCATCCGGCCGGGAAAGTGAAGATCCATTGTCTTGTCCTTTGTGGTTGAAGTGACGAAGGCGGCTGCTCAGTGCAGCAGGTCGCCGATGATCCCGCCGGCCACACCGCCCTCGACGGCAGGGTGGCCGGCCTGCGCCTGCGGCAGGTACGGCGCCAGGGAGGCGGCGAGCACGGGCAGGGGCATCGACTGCAGCCAGACGGCACCCGGGCCGGACAGCACCGCGAAGTGGTGCGCGTCGCCGCCGAAGTACCGGTTGGTGACCCCCGGAACGCGCATCACCTGGAACGAGACCGAGGCGGTGAACATCCCGACGTGCCCGGGATGCGCCCGCAGCGACTGGCCGGGCGCTAGCTCGTACCTGACCACCTCGCCGGCCAGTTCGGCCCAGGCCCGGCCCTGGCCGCTGATGCGCTGGAGCACGAATCCCTCTCCGGCGAAGATCCCCGCGGAGAAGGACTGCTGGAACCCGGCGGAGATCGCAATCCCCGGGGTGCCGGCCAGGAACCCGTGCCGGTGCACCAGGTACTCGTGCTGCGGGCCCACGTCGACGCCGAGAATGCTGCCGGGCAGCTTCGCCGCGAACGCGATGGTCCCGGCGCTGTCGGTGGCGGTGTAGCTGGACAGGAACAGCGTCGAGCCGCCCGCCGCGCGCTTCAGCGCGCCCATGAGCCCGTGGCCGCCCGCGCCACCGCCCATGCCGGTGGACATCTGGATCGAGTCCGTCATCCAGGAGAACTCCCCGGCCTCGGCGACGACGCTTTCACCCGGGTCGAGGGAGATCGACAATACCGGGAGCGTCGTGCCGAGAACCTGCTCTTCCATGGCGGTCCTTTCACGAGCGTGGTGTCGCCGCCCGGGCGGGCCCCTGCTACGGCCCGGTGTGGCCAGTCACAGGTATTTATAGGCCGCCGGAACGGGCCGCCGAATCCTGGCAACCATGTATTCGCCGCCGGGCCGGGCGGGTGCCCGCGGCCGTGACGGCGCGCAGTTATAACACCGGGGGCGTGGCCGCCGCGGCCAGGCCGTGGGCCATGGCGTAGCGCGCGGCCTCGACCCGCCCGGTCACGCCGAGCTTGTGGTACACGGTCGCCAGATGCCGCTCCACCGTCGCCGGGCTCAGGTAGAGCTTCGCGGCGATCTCCTTGTTGGACAGGCCGGCGGCGAGCAGGCTGAGCACCTCCGCCTGGCGGGCGGTGAGGCCATCGGGCAGTGCCACCGTCTCGCCCGCCTCGGCGAGGGCCGCGCGCACCTCCGCCAGGCGCTGCGGGTTGGCGATCTCGGTGGCCAGCGCCTCGGCGGCGTGCAGTTGCCGCAGCGCCTCCGCGGTCCGGCCCATCTGGTGCCAGGCCCGGCCCAGCCCGATCATGGCCTCCACGGTGTCGTGCGGGTGCCCGGCGTCGCGGTGCGCCGCCGCCGCTGCCTGGAAGTGCCCGGCCGCCGTGGCCCAGTCGCGCTCCCGCACCGCGAGGTTTCCCTGGCTGCACCGAAGCGTGCCGATGAGCTGCGGATTGCCGGCGCCCTCGGCCAGTTCGGCGGCCTCGGCCAGGGCCCGCCGGGCGGGCTCCCACTGCCCGCTGCGGATCAGCACGTCGGCCAGGTTGGCCAGGCCGATCGCCAGCGACCGCTGCTCGCCGAGCTGCCGCTTGATGACCAGGGCCTGCTCCAGCAGCTCACGCGCCCGGCCCAGCTCCCCGTCGTCCATCTCCAGCAGCGCCATGTTGTTCAGCGCGACGGAGACGCCCCGGCGGTCACCCACCGACGCCCGCAGGTCCATCGCGGCCTGGAAGCTGCGCCGTGCGGCGGCGCGGTCCCCCAGATAGCGGTGTGCCGAGCCGACCACGGTCGCGGCGTGCGCCATCGGCTCGCGCTGGCCGAGCGGCTCGAACACGGCCAGGGCCTGCTGGCCCTGGCGGATCGCCGCGGCGTAGTCGCCGTTCTCCGCGGCGAGCACCGCGGCCGAGCACAGCGCCCGCCCGGCCAGTTCGTCCCGGCGCTGCCCGGCCCGGGCCAGGAACGTGGCCAGCCACGCCCGCCCCGCCGCCAGCCGCCCGCTGACCAGCCACCAGCGCCACAGGGACGCGCTCATCGCCAGCCCCAGGTCGGTGTCGCCGGCCTCGTCCGCCCACGCCAGCGCGACGCGCAGGTCGGCCAGCGCGGCCTCCATCCGGGCGGTCCAGCCGGCCGCGTCCGGCCCGGCCATGCCCTCCTCGCTGCCGGCGGCGAGCCGGGCGAAATGGGCCGCGTGCGCGCGCCGGAGTTCCGCTCCCGCCCCGGTCTCGTCCAGCCGGGCCGCGGCGAAGCTGCGCAGCGTCTCCAGCATGGCGAACCTGTTGTGCTCCGGCCCGGGGATGACCACCAGCCAGGAGGAGTCGACGAGCCCGCGGATCAGGTGTGCCAGCGGGTCCGGCGCGCCGCTGACGGCCCGGACATCGTCCACCGTGAACGGCCCCGCGAACACGCTCAGCCCGGGCAGCAGCCGCTGCTGCCCGGGGCTGAGCAGGTCATAACTTGTCTGCACGACGTCGATGAGCCGGCGGCCCCGTGGCTGGCCGCCGGGCGGCGGCTCGGCATCGAGCAGGACCGCCCGCTGGGTGAGGATCTCCGGTACCGACAGGGTGCCCACCCACCCCGCGATCAGTTCGATGGCGAGCGGCAGGCCGTCGAGCCTGCGGCACAGCTCGGCGATGGCGTGCGGCGCGACGTCGGCGCTGGTGAAGCCCGGCATCCGCTCGTGCGCCCTGGTGATGAACAGCCGGACCGCATCGCTGGCCGCGATGTCGGAGGCGCCCGCCGCGGCGGAGGGGCACTCCAGCGGCGGTACGGTCCAGCACACCTCGCCGGGCACGCCGAGCACCACCCGGCTGGTGACCACGATCCGCAGCCCGTCCACGGCGGCGAGCAGCCGGCCGGCCAGTTCCGCGACCGCGTCGCGCAGCTGTTCCGCGCCGTCCAGCAGCAGCAGCCGCGGCGCCGCCGCCAGCGCCGCGGCCAGGCATTCCTCCATGCTCAGCCCCGGCTGGTCGCGCACCCGCAGGCAGCTCGCCACGGCCGTCACGAGCGAGGCCGGCTGGCGCACGGGTTCCAGCGGGATGAACACCACCTCGGCCGCCGGGCTGCCCCGGCGGATCGCCTCGATGGCCAGCCTGGTCTTGCCGGCGCCGCCGGGGCCGACGAGGCTCACCAGCCGCGACGTCTTGATGATCTCGCCCAGTTCGGTGAGCTCGGTGGCCCGGCCGATGAAGCTCGACTGGGCGACCGGCAGCCCGGCCGTGGGCGGGCCTTCGGCGGCGGCACGTGCCTCGAACTCCGCCAGGGCGCGGCTGGCCCGCGCCGACATCTGGGTCCGCCCGGACTCCCAGCGGTTGACCGTGGCGAAGGACACGCCCAGCTGCCGGGCGAGCTGTTCCTGGGACAAGCCCAGGCTCGCGCGCAGCCGCTGGATGCGCTCGGCCGGATCGGGGTCGCCACCCACGCCGAAAGCCTACGGCGCGGGCAAGGCCCCCGCGACGCAGTCGCAGGGGCCGCAGGCCATCGGGGGGTTCCGGGGGGTCGCTCCCCCGGGCTAGCAGGGCCCGCTCGCGGCGAGGCAGACGGCCGGCCACGGGCCGCCGTAGCCGTTACGCTCCTTCCCATGCTCACCGACCTTCCGCTTGCCGAGCTTCGCGGCTACGCCCCGGACGTGGCCGAGCCCGCGGACTTCGACGAGTTCTGGTCCGGGCAGCTCGCCGCCGCCCGGGCCACCGCAGCCGAACCCGAGTTCACCCCGGCCGGCACCGCGCTGCGGCACGCCGACGTGTTCGACGTCACGTTCTCCGGGTTCGGCGGGGACCCGGTCAGGGGGTGGCTGCTGGTACCGCACCACCCGGCGCCGCACGGCGCCGTGGTGCTGGAGTACATCGGCTACGGCGGCGGCCGCGGCGACCCGCTCGACTGGCTGCCCTGGAGCTGCGCCGGCTACGTCCACATGATCATGGACACCCGCGGCCAGGGCGGCGCGTGGCGCGGCGCGGACACGCCGGACCCCAGCGACAACGGCGCGCCGAGCGCCCGCGGGTTCATGACCCGCGGCATCGCCGATCCCCGCACGCACTACTACACCCGGCTGTTCACCGACGCGGTCTGCGCCGTGGACGCGGCCCGCGGCCACCCGGCCATGGCCGGCCTGCCGCTGGTCACCACCGGCGTGAGCCAGGGCGGCGGGCTGGCGATCGTGGCCGCGCACCTGGCCGGCGGCGTCCGCGCGGCCATGCCCGACGTGCCGTTCATGGCCCACCCCCGGCGGGCGGTTGAGGTCACCAACAGCTATCCCTACTTCGAGCTGTCCGAGTACTGCGCCGTGCACAGCGACCTGGTGGAGACCGTGTTCCGCACGCTGTCCTACGTGGACGTGGTCAACCACGCCAAGCGCGCCCGGTGCCGGCGCTGTTCTCCGCCGGGCTGGCCGACGACATCACCCCGCCGTCCACGGTCTTCGCCGCGTTCAACCACTACGCCGGGCCCAAGGACATCGCGGTGTACGAGTTCAACGGCCACGAGGGCGGCGGGACCCGGCACCTGCGCGCCAAGCTGGACTTCCTGGCGGCCACGCTGTCCGGGGGCACCCGATGAGGTGGCTGGTTGCGGCCGTCGTCGCCGCCGGCGTCGCGGCCGCCGGGTGCGCTGCCTCGCCGGACCCGGCTCCAGGAGCGCTGTACCGGTCCCCGGAGCAGGCCACGGTGTCGTGGTTCTATGCCATCAACCACAAGGACAAGGCCGCCACCGTCGCGCACCTCACCCGGGCCGCCGAGGAGCAGACGGGCTGGGGTGCCATCGCCACCTCGAAGTGGTCGGCGTTTACCGCGCTGCACTGCAAGCTGGCCAGCCAGGCCTCCAGGACCGCGTCGGTCCGGTGCACGTTCACCGAGTCGCAGTCACCGGCCGAGGGCAACCCCGACAGCTTCTGGACCGTCTACCTGACCCGGGTGCACGGCCGGTGGCTGGTCAACAGCTACGGCCAGGGCTGACACCGGCCGTCTTAGCGGGTCGCCACCACGCAGTAGCCCAGGTCCAGCTCGGCCAGCCCGAGCAGGTGGCCCCAGCGCCGGTCCCAGGCGCCGCTGTCCAGGTCGGCGCGCAGCCGGCTCATGCCCGCCGCGCGGTCCGCGTCCGGGATCAGCGACAGTGCCGACATAGGCCCCCACACCGCCGGATCCAGGATGTCGCGCGGCCGCCGCCAGTACGCCCCGTTGAACCCGTCGGTGCAGTCCCCGGGGATCGGCACCGGGATCACCTCCAGCGGGCCGAGCACCCGGGCCACGTCGGTGAGCCGGGTCTCCCTGGCGGCCTCCAGCCGGGCGGTCGCCGGGAAGTACTCGCCAAGCCACCAGGGCGGGCGGCGCTGCGGGTCGCACAGGAACAGCACCACGCGCCGCGCCACCCGGCTCATCTCGGCCAGGCCGCGGTCCCGGTCGGCCCAGTGATGCATGGTGAGTACGCCCATGGCCGCGTCGAAGGCGCCGCGGGGGAACGGCAGCGCCTCGGCGACCGCGCGCACCGCCGGGGCCGCGTCCCGGGGCCGCTGCGCGATCATCACCACCGACGGCTCGACCGCCACGACGCGCGGCCCGGGCGGCTCGTACGAGCCGCCGCCGGCGCCCACGTTCAGCACCGTCCGCGCGCCGCCGAGCGCGGCCCGGATGGCGGCCGCGATCTGGGGATCCGCGCGCCGCCCCCGCGCGTAGCTCCCGCCGATGAGGTCGTAGACAGGTGCCCGGGAAGCAGGCATTACGACAGGCTATCAACCGGTTTCCGCGCCGCCCGGCGTGGTTCCGGGGCCGCCGCGGGTCAGGCCAGGCGGCGCTCGGTCGCCCAGCGGGCAAGCTGGTGCCGGGTGGACAACTGCAGCTTGCGCAGCACCGAGGACACGTGGGTCTCGACCGTCTTGACCGAGATGAACAGCTCCCGCGCGATCTCCTTGTAGGTGTAGCCCCGGGCGATCAGCCGCAGCACCTCCCGCTCCCGCGCGGTGAGCTGGTCGAGTTCGGGATCGAGCGGCGGGCGCTGCTCGCCACCGGTGGCGAACGCGTCCAGGACGAAGCCGGCCAGCGGGGGGAGAAGACCGCGTCGCCCGCCGCGACCCGGCGCACCGCGTCCACCAGGTCGGCGCCGGAGATCGTCTTCGTCACGTACCCGCGCGCCCCGGCCCGGATCACCGCGATCACGTCCTCGGGCGCGTCGGACGCGGACAGGGCGAGAAACCGCACCTCCGGGTGCTCCGCCTTCAGCGCCGTGACCACGGCCTGGCCGCCACCGCCCGGCAGGTGCACGTCCAGCAGCACCACGTCCGGCAGGCACTCGCCGATCTGGGCGATCGCCGGGGCGACGTCGTCCGCCTCGCCGACGACCTCCACGTCGTCACCAAGCTCGGACCGCACCCCGGACCGGAACAGCCCGTGGTCGTCCACGATGAACACCCGTGGCCTCGCGCCGCTCATACCTGCCAGTTAACCAGTTGCCCCGGTCACCGCTCAGCCACGAACGTGCCCCATCTGGGCCGCGTCTCCAGCAAACCCTCGTCTATGAGCAGAAGCACTGCCTTGCGCGCGGTCACCCGGCTGACTCCATGGCTCTCGGACAGATCGTCCAGGCTCGGTATCTGCTCGCCAGGTAGCCAGTTACCATCGTTGATCTTCTTGCGCATGTCGTCAGCAATCCGCAAGTACGGCGGTTCTCGCTCCCGTCGTGCTTTTTGTCGCGGCGCATCTGGCACAAGATCACGATACGGGTAGCTCGCTGACCTGCGCTTTGTGCTAGTTCATGCTGTGCTAGTCTATGCTGCATGTCTAATGACTTAGATCAGCTTCAGGGCGAGTTCCCCGGCTGGCAGTTCGGCTCGGTGTGGGCGAGCGCGGCCAGCGGCCCCGATGCCCGCAGGGTCTTCGCGGCCCGGGCAACGTGCCTGATCACGGCCTGGACGGCGACCGAGCTTGCGATCCGGCTGCGGCAAGAAGAGGCGGACGAACGCAGGCGCCAGGAGTACCTCGGGCCGTAGCCGGGCTCACGCCTGGGTCGGCTGGCTGACGGTGTGCGGCATGGTCAGCGATACCTCGGTGCCTTCGCCGGGCGTGCTGCGGATGGCCGCGTTCCCGCCGTGCCGGGCCACCCTGGCGCGGATCGACTCGGTCACGCCCTTGCGGTCGGCGGGCACCGCCTCCGGGTCGAAACCCCGGCCCCGGTCCCGGACGTATACCGACACCTCGGCGGGCTCCACCTCGGCGAAGATCGAGATGACGCTGGCGCCGGACCACTTCGCGGCGTTGACCGTCGCCTCCCGTGCGGCCCCAAGCAGGGCGGCCAGGTCGCTGTCCAGCGGGCAGTCGCCCACCAGGACGACCTCGACGGCGATCCCGTGCTGCGCCTCCACCTCCTGCTGGATCAGCCGCACGCCGCCGGCTAGCGTCGTGGCCTCATCGATGGAGCCGGGCGGCCTGCCGTCGAACAGCCACGAGCGCAGTTCCCGCTCCTGCGCCCTGGCCAGCGCGACCACCTGCTGCGGCTGGTCCGCGCGGCGCTGGATCAGCGCCAGGGTCTGCAGCACCGAGTCGTGCACCCGGCTGGCGATGTCGGCCCGTTCTTCCGCGCGCACCCGGGCCTGGCGCTCCACGACCAGGTCCCGCGCGATGCGCAGCCACCACGGGCCGAGCAGCACCACGATGGCGGAGATCAGCAGCGCCACCCCGGCCAGCGGCCGCAGCAGCGCGACGTTCTCGTGCGCGGACTGCAGCGCGCCGATCCCGCCGCCCAGCAGGATCAGTGCGACGGTCAGCCGCAGGACCAGCCCGGCACGCCGGGAACCGGTGGTCAGGCCCAGCAGTGGCTGGACCTGACGGCGGATCATCGCCTGCTCGTCTTCGGGGGCGTTCCGCCAGATCAGCACGAGGCCCGCGCCGGCGATGGCCAGGGGCCAGAGCAGCGAGGTGAGTCCCCCGGCATGGAACACCGAGGCCAGGATGCGCACCACGATCAGGCCGGACCAGTAGGCCGCGATGAGCGCCAGGCCCCGCCGGTCGGTCATCGCCTTGCCGGCGATGCCGTGCTTGTGGCCGGTCATCGGGATGAGCATCCAGGCGACCACGTAGGCGGCCGCGACGAAGCCGCCACTCAGCACCGCGGCGACGACCAGCACGATCCGTACGGTCGTGGGGTCGCGGCCGATCCGGGCCGCGATGGCGGCCGCTACCCCACCGACCAGGCGGTCTTCCTTGGCGCGCCGCAGCGGATCGCGCCCGGCCCAGCGGCCAGGGCCGCGCCGCCGGGGATGCCAGTGGCCCGGCTGCCGGGAATCGTCCGGTGGCGTGCCGGGCTGGCCCGCGGCGCGGGCAGGCTCCCAGGGCGGCGTCCAGCCAGCCGGTTCCTCCACGGATCCATCATCGCGCCTCACGCGTGTGCCGGCTATCCGGGCGAACCCTGATCCTCTCCGGCAGACCTCAGGGTCGGATCGGGGGTCTTCCGGATACCCCCGCGCGGCGCGCGGGGCCACGCTGGAGGCATGAACACCACCACCGCAGATGCCAGCACCCAAGCCATCGACCACAGCCGGCCTGAGCCGCTCCGCCGTCCGGTCTCCGACCGGATGCTGGCCGGGGTCGCCGCCGGGATCGCCAACTACCTCGGCGCCGACGTCACCATCATCCGCATCATCCTCGCCGTGCTGACCTTCGTCGGCGGCGCCGGCGTGCCCATCTACCTCGCCTGCTGGCTGCTGATCCCGGAAGAGGGCTCCGACCACTCGATCGCCAGCAGCTTCGTCCAGTCCCGGCAGTCCCGGTCGCTCTGAGCCAAGGAGGCCCACACCATGCCAGCGCCGTACAATCCGCCCTGGGGGCGCGGATCGTCAGGCCAACGCGCTGCCCAGGAGGACCCGAACATGAGGGTCTCCCACGCCGAGCGCACCGAAGTCGCCGACCGGCTGTCCAAGCACTACGGCGACGGGCGGCTCGACGAAGAGGAGTTCAACGAGCGCCTGGACCGGGCGATGAAGGCCAAGACGCGCGGCGACCTGGACGGCCTGTTCGACGACCTGCCGGAGGCTGACGGCCCGCCCCGGCCGGCGGCCCCGCCGCCGGTGGTCCGGGCGCCCAAGGCGCCCCGCCCACGCACCCGGCTCCCGCGCGTCGTGTTCCTCGCCTTTGTCGTGCTCGCCGCGATCATGGTGGGCCGCGTGCTCGCCCGGCCGCTGTTCTTCCCGTTCGGCGGCGGCCTGATCCCGTGGGGCTGGTCGTTTGGATGGCATATCCCCTGGCTGCTGATCGGGCTGGTGGTGTTCCTCTGGTGGCGATTCGCCCGTCGCCGGTAACCCTGTCCCGCGCGCCCGCCGGAGCCTGCTGCGCCGGCGGGCGTGCGCGTGCCATCCTGGATGACGCAAACCAGGCAGTAACCGACCACTCCACACCGGATAATCACCGGAAATGACTCTCGCCAGCCGTTTCATGGGACAGGCGCTCAAGCTGCCACCGGCCACCAGCCGCGGCATCGATGTCCAGCGTGACCTGCGAGTTCCGATGCCAGACGGGACCGTGCTGCTCGCCGACCGGTACGCACCGCGGATCCGGCCCTGGCCGCAGCGGCCGTCCCCGCCGCTGGTGCTGGTCCGCTCGCCCTACGGGCGGCGCCGGTCCTGGGGGCTGCTGTTCGGCCGGCTGCTCGCCGAGCGCGGTTTCCAGGCCGTGATCCAGAGTTGCCGCGGCACGTTCGGCTCGGGCGGCACGTTCCGCCCGTTCGGGCCCGACGAGCACGACGACGGCCTGGCCACGGTCGCCTGGCTGCGGAAGCAGCCGTGGTACCCGGGCTCGTTCGGCACCGCGGGCCCGAGTTACCTGGGCATGACCCAGTGGGCGATCGCGGCGGACGCTGGCACCGGCCTCGGTGCGATCGCCACCCAGGTCACCACGGCCGATTTCCGCGCGCCGTTCTACCCCGGCGGGTCGTTCTCGCTGGACACCGCGATGGGGTGGATCTGCCAGGTCGCGAGCCAGGAACGGCCACTGGGGACGCTGCGGAACCAGCTTTCCGAGCGGCGCAGGCGCCGGCTGCTCAACCACCTGCCGCTGGGCGACCTCGACCGGCTCGGCACCGGTCATGCCGTGCCGTACTGGCAGGACTGGCTGGCTCACGACGCGCCGGGGGACGACTACTGGAAGGACCGCAGCTTCACCGCGACGCTCGGCGGGGTGACCGCCCCGGTCAGCATGGTCGGCGGGTGGCACGACATCTTCCTGCCGCTGCAGCTTCGCGACTATGCGGCGCTGCGCGCGGCGGGCCGGGAACCGTACCTGCTGATCGGGCCGTGGCGGCACGCGGACCAGGCGGCCGTGCAGTTCTGGATCAGCGAAAGCATGGCCTGGATGCGTGCGCACCTGGCCGGGGACCGCGGCGCACTGCGGCCCCAGCCGGTGCGGATCTTCGTCACCGGCGCGGACGAGTGGCGCGACCTGCCCGCCTGGCCGCCGGAAACGCGCCCGCACCGGTGGCACCTGCACCCCGACGGAGCGCTGGCCCAGGCCGCGCCGGCGCATGCCGACCCGGACAGCTACACCTACGACCCGGCGGACCCGACACCGAACCTGGCCGGGCCGACCGGCCTGTCCGGCCGGGCCAGGGTGGACAACCGCGCCCTGGAGGCCCGGCCCGACGTGCTCACCTACACCAGCGCCCCGCTCGCCGGGGACCTGGAGGTAGCCGGTGAGGTGGTGGCCGACCTGTTCGTCTCCTCCAGCCGGGAGCACACGGACTTCTTCGCCCGGCTGTGCGACGTCGGCCCGTCGGGAACCTCGGAGAACATCTGCGATGCGCTGCTCCGGCTGACGCCGGGACACCCGGAGCGGCAGCCCGACGGCACGATCCGCGCCCGGTTCACGCTCTGGCCCGCCGCGCACCGCTTCGCCCGCGGCCACCGGCTCCGGCTCCAGGTCTCCAGCGGGGCCCACCCCCGGTACGCCCGCAACCCGGGCACCGGCGAGCCGCTCGGCACGGCGGTCACCCTGGTCCCCGCGCGCCAGCAGGTGCTCCACGACCCGGGGCACCCGTCCGCGCTGACCCTCCCGGTCCCGCTCTAGCCGGGCCGCGGCCGGCTAGGCCACTTCGAGGTAGTCCAGCGCCGCACGGACCCCGGTGCGCTCGAAGGGCACCCCGGCCAGGGCCAGGCCCATCTCGATGCCGCACAAGGTGCCCGCCAGTTCCAGGTCGCCCAGGTCGCCCAGGTGCCCGATGCGGAACACGCGCCCCGCCAGCTTGCCCAGGCCCGCGCCGAGGGAGGCGTTGAAGCGATCCAGGACGATCTGCCGCACCCGGTCGGCGTCCTGCCCGCCGGGAAGCAGCACGGCGGTGAGCGTGCCGGAGTATTCCGCCGGATCCCGGCACACGATCTCCAGGCCCCAGGCCCGGACCGCGCGGCGGGCCGCCTCGGCGTGCCGCTGGTGCCGCGCGAAGACCGCGGGAAGCCCTTCCTCGGCGACCATGGCGAGGCTCTCCCGCAGCCCGTAGAGCAGGTTCGTCGGAGGTGTGTAAGGAAACATCCCAGTGTCCGCGGCGTCGAGCAGTGGCTGCCACGTCCAGTAGCTCCTCGGCAGGCGCGCCTCGAGTGAGCGGTCCAGCGCCTTCGCGCTGACCGCGTTGAGACCCAGGCCCGGGGGCAGCATCATGCCTTTCTGGGAACACCACACGGTGACATCGACACCCCATTCATCGTGCCGGTAGTCAATGGATCCGAGTGATGAAATCGCGTCCACAATCAGCAATGCCGGATGTGCCGCGGCGTCGATTGCCGCGCGGATTTCCGGAATACTGCTCGTGGTGCCCGTGGAGGTCTCATTGTGCACCACGGTGACCGCCTTGACCGCGTGGCCGGCATCGGCGGACAACCGGTCGAACACCTGCTGCGGGTCTGCGCCGGTGCGCCAGTCCCCCGGCACCAGGTCCACATCGAGCCCCAGGTTCGCCGCCATGGCGGCCCACAGCACGGCGAAGTGACCGGTCTCGAACGCGAGCACCTTGTCCCCCGGTGAAAGCGTGTTGACCAGGGCGGCCTCCCACGCCCCGGTGCCCGAGGAGGGGTAGAGGGCAACCGGCCGCACCGTGCCGGCCAGGCTGCGCACCCCGCCGAGTACCGCACGGGCCAGGCGCGCGAACTCCGGGCCACGGTGATCGATGGTGGGGGCCGCCATCGCGCGCAGCACCCGGTCCGGGACATTCGTCGGCCCGGGGATCTGGAGAAAATGCCGGCCGCTCCGGTGATTCATTGTCCTATTATGTAACCTGAAGGCCGGGCAACCCCAGGGAGGACGGAATTAACATTCCGGATTCCGCCGCCGCACCGGATGCCGGGGAACTGGCGGCGGCGCTGCGCCGCGTGGTGAGCGGCGGCGTGCGGTTCGATTCGTACACCCGGCACCTTTTCTCCCGGGACGCGAGCATGTACGCGATCGAGCCGCTGGGCGTGGTGTTCCCCAGGGATGCCGGCGAGGTCGCGGCCGTGGTGTCCGCCGCCGCCGGGTTCGGCGTGCCGGTGCTGCCCCGGGGTGCGGGGACCAGCCTGGCGGGCCAGACCGTGGGACGCGCGGTCGTGATGGACTTCTCCCGGCACATGACCCAGATCCTCGCGATCGACCCCGAGGCCGGGACCGCCCGGGTCGCAGCCGGGCGTGGTGCAGGAGCAGCTGAACCTGGCCGCCGCGCGGCACGGGCTCATGTTCGGCCCGGACACCTCGACCAGCAACCGGGCCACGCTCGGCGGGATGATCGGCAACAACTCGGCGGGCAGCCATTCGGTCAGGTACGGCATGACGGTCGACCACGTCCTCGCGCTGGACGTGGTCCTCTCCGACGCGAGCCGGGCGAGCTTCGGGCCGCTGACGGCCGCCGAGGCCGCCGGCCGGGCGGCCCGGCCGACGCTGGAGGGCACGATCTGCCGGGAGCTGCCGCTGCTCGCGGCGCGCAACGCCGGCGCCATCGCCACCGGGTATCCGCGGTTCTGGCGCCAGTCGGGCGGATACCGGCTGGACCGGCTGGCGGGCCGCGGTGGGCCCGGCGGCATGGACCTCGCCAGGTTCCTGGTCGGCTCCGAGGGCACGCTGGCCACGGTGGTCGAGGCGGAGGTCGCACTCGTCCCGCCCCCCGGCACCGGGCGATCGCCGTCGGCCATTTCAGCTCCGCCGAGGCGGCGATCGAGGCGACCGGCGACGCGCTCGGCTGCCAGCCCGCCGCCGTCGAGCTGATGGACCGCACCATCCTCGAGCTGGCCCGGACCAAGCTGGAGTACCGGGAGCTGTCGTCGATACTGGCCGGCGACCCGGGCGCGCTGCTGTTCGTGACGTTCTTCGGGGACACCGAGGCGGAAGCGGCCGCCGGGATCGACCGGCTGGACGCGCCTGTGGCGGCGGCACCGGCACGGCTACCACACGCTCCGGGCGCAGGCCGCCGCGGACCAGGCGGCGCTGCTGAAGGTCCGCCAGGCGGGCCTGGGACTGCTGATGGCGGCCAGCACCGGGCCCCGCCGCCCGCTGGCGTTCGTCGAGGACACCGCCGTCGACCCGGCCGTGCTGGGCGCCTACGCCCGCCGGTTCCGCGAGGTGCTCAGCGCGCACGGCCTGTCCGCCGGGCTTCTACGGGCACTGCTCGGTCGGGTGCCTGCACGTCCGGCCGTTCGTGGACCTGACCCAGCCGGGGCAGGTGCAGACGATGCGCGCGGTCGCCGAAGAGATCCGCGAGCTGGTGCTTGAGTTCGGCGGCGTCAACTCCAGCGAGCACGGCGACGGCCTGGCCCGCAGCGAGTTCAACCGCGCCGTGTTCGGCGACCAGCTGTACGAGGCGATGCGTGAGGTCAAGCGGCTGTTCGACCCGGAGAACCGGATGAACCCGGGCAAGATCGTCGACGCGCCGCCGATGACCAGCAACCTGCGCGAGACGGCCCCGCCGCCCGGCCCCGGCTACGCCAGCAAGATTCAGTTCCCGGGCGGCATGCGCGCGGCAGCCGACCGGTGCATGAACATCGGCGCTGTGCCGCAAGAGCGCTACCGGCGTGATGTGCCCCTCCTACATGGCCACCCGCGACGAGGAGCACTCCACCCGCGGGCCGGGCCGAACGCGCTGGTGAAGGCGCTGCTCATGCCGGACCCGCGGGCGGCGCTCGGCGACGAGCGGCTGCACGAGATCCTCGACCTGTGCCTGGAGTGCAAGGCGTGCAAGAGCGAGTGCCCGCTCGGCGTGGACATGGCCTCGCTGAAGACCGAGGCCCTCGCCGCCTACCACGACATCCACGGCGTGCCGCTGCGCTCGCGGATGTTCGGCTCGATCCGCGCGCTGAACCGGATGGGCTCGGCCGCCGCGCCGCTGGCGAACCTGCTCGGCGACGTCTCGGCCGGCGCGGCTGCTGGCGCGAGCGCTGGCTGGGCATCGCCGCGCGGCCCGGCCGCTGCCCCGGTTCCAGCGGCGAGCACCTGGCCAGGTGGCACGCCGCGCCGCCCGGCGCAGCCCCGGCGGCGCCGCGGGTGAGCTGTCTTCCTCGCCGACTCCTTCACCAGCTACACCGAGCCCGCGGTCGGCGCGCGCCGCGATCGAGCTGCTCGAGGCGGCCGGCTGGACGGTGCGGCTCGAGACGCGCGCCTGCTGCGGCCGCGCCAGCCTGTCCAAGGGCCTGCTCGGACCAGGCCCGGCGCCCGGGCCGCGGCGAGTCGGCGACTGGCGCCGGCGCCGCGGCCCGGGGCGTGCCGATCGTCGGCGTGCGAACCGTCCTGCCTGCTGACGCTGCGCGACGAGTACCCGGCGCTGCTGCCCGACGACCCGCGGGCGCAGGCCGTCGCCGCGGCCAGCCGGCTGCCCGAGGAACTGCTCCTCGAGGCGATCGCCGACGGGCCGGCTCGCCCTGGCGCGCCGATCGCGGCCAAGCGGATCCTCTTCCACGGCCACTGCCACCAGAAGGCGGTCACCGGCACGGCCGCCACCGTGGCGCTGCTGCGCGCCATCCCCGGCGCCGAGGTCACCGAGCTCGACGCCGGCTGCTGCGGCATGGCCGGCTCGTTCGGCTTCGAGGCCGAGCACTACGACCTGTCCATGCAGATCGGCGAACTGCGGCTCTTCCCCGCCGTCCGCGCCGAGCCCGCCGGCACGTCATCGCCGCGTCCGGCGTCTCCTGCCGCCAGCAGATCGCGCACGGCACCGGCCGCGCCGCCCGCCACCCGCTGGAGATCGTCAAGGCGCAGCGCGCTGCTGCCACCGGCCTAATGGGTGGTCACGTGCAGGGCTGGGTCCGGGCTGTTATCCTCCAGCGCAGGCGCATGCCCGGACGTGCTACGCCGCTACGGTGGGCGGATTTTGACCGGGGGCCCGTCGCCAGGTGGGCCGTGATCGCGGAGGCGTGCGAGCCCGGTCCGGGCTGGTCGGCGGTGGTGCTGCCGTCCGCGTGCAGGGCCAGCGTCCAGCCCCAGCGGTGGATCGCGGTGAGGTGATGGAACGCGCAGAGCGGCACCAGGTTGCCGAGCGCCGTCGGACCGCCACGGGCCCTGGGCACCAGGTGGTGGATGTGGCAGCCGGTGGCGGGCACCCGGCAGCCGGGGAACGCGCAGTGGATGTGCCGGGTGATCACCGCCCGGCGCAGGTGCACGGGGATCGCCCGGCTCGGCTTCGCCGGCGTCCAGCGGCAGCGGAATGCCGAGCGGCAGGCTGGTGCCGCCCCCGGGCTGACCGGCGAGTTGCGACCGGCGCAGCCAGGACGCCAGCCCGCCCGGCCCGGACAGCACGTCGGCGGCCAGCCGGAGCATGGTGGCCCGGAGCCGGTCCAGGGCCTGTGGCGACAGCGGCCGCGACGCCGGGCAGGTGCAGCCGCCGCAGGCACAGCCGCAGCCGGTCCGGCCGCCGCCGCCCTGGCCGTCGGCGCCGCCTTGGGCGTCGGTGTTTGCCTTGGCCGCTGCTGCCGGTCTGGCCGCTGCTGTTCCGGCCTGGCTACCGTTGCCGCCCTGGCCGCTGCGGGTGGTTAGGTAGGCCGCGGTGAACCGGTCGAGAGCGGCCCAGTCCACGTGGCCGGTCACGATGGGAATGAGGGTGGCGTCGCACGCGGCGGCCTCGGCTTCGGCGCCGGTCAGCCAGCCGGGCTGAGCCGCCCGGGCCGCGGCCCAGGCGCCCTCTGCCTGGGAGGCGCCGGGAGCGCCGCGCAACTGGGCCAGCGTGATGTGCAGGTAGGCACGGTCAGGCCGCCCGTCCGGGAGTGTCCCGCTGGCGATCAGACGGGTGCATGCATCTTCGAGCGCGTCGTGGCGGCGCTGGGCAGCGGTGCGGGTGTCCTCCGGCCCGGCCTTCTTCCCTAACCTTTCCAGCACGGCAGCCAGGGCGGCGGCGCACTGCCGGGGTCAGGTCACCTTCGGCGCGGCCCGCACCCCGGAAGGTGATCCCCAGCCGCAGGTAACGCTCATCGAACATCTCGTCCGGCCCGTCGCGGTGGCTGCGCTCGTACATTTCCTGTGCCAGCCCCGCCAGCCCGGAAAGCTCCGCGCCGCCGCGTGCGGCGCCGGCCAGGATCTCGTCGGCGTCGCCGCGCTGGGCCTCGGGCAACCGGTCGGTCCACTCGCAGATCTGCCTGGCCCAGGACTCGGACAGCTCGCCGGTAGCCAGGGCCTCCCCGATCACCGGATGTGCCGCCAGTCGCCGCACCCATCCGATCGCTCCGGCGGCGGCGCCCGCGGTCACCCGGGCCCGCCACCTCAGCCAGCTTCGGGCGCTGCCATGCGCGTCATCTTCGTACCCGCCCTGGGCGGCGAACGCGGCAAGCACCCGGGAACGCGCGGCGGTGTGCTGGGCCTCCGCCTTCGCTAACGCGAGCAGCGCGTCAGCCTGGACGGCCCTGGGCAGCGCCGCGGCGTCGGCGGTCGCGAGGTAACCGAGGGCACGGTCGAGCATGCCCAGCGCGTCGGCCACGCAGGCCGGCTGGCCCTCGCCGTCGCACATCCCGCTCACCTCCGCCCTCGGGCTCCCGCGGCTGCCATCCACGCTGATCGAACTCTAATTCGATAATACTCACTCAAACTGACATTTTCACGAACCGGGGCCGGGTCGTGGCAGAAATCCCGCCCGCCCGGGCAGCTTCGCGCGGGGACCCGGTCAGCTTCGCGCAGGGACCTGCCCCGCGGGCCGAAAGGCTCGGTCATCGGGGCAAGTCAGAAAGGGCGATGGGCCCGCTCTAGGGAGGTTCACCGATGGCCGGGGCGATGGCACAGCCTGGCGTGCGGGAGGCCAGGGCACAGCGCGACCGCTGCGCGGGGAGCACCTGCAGCGGCCCGGCCTGGATCTCAGTGGCCGGCCGGGGCCGGTGACGCGAAGTTCACCGTGATCCGCCGGAACCCCAGCGAGCTGAGCATCCCGGTGAGCATCCCCCTGGTATTCCGCTCGGCCTCGGCGAGCAGCGGGCTGTGCCGCGCGGCCGTCCCGATCTTCTGCTGGGCGGCGATGTAGACCTGCTGCTGGCTGTTCGGGTTGCCGCCGAAGAAGTTACCGATCCGGGTCAGCAGGCCCTGCTGCTGCGCGTACACGTAGGACTGCCGGACGTTGAGGACGGCGGGCTCCAGCTGGGCCGGCGGCAGCGTGACCGTCACCGCCGCGCGGTTCGCCGACACCTGGATCGCCTGGCCCTTGAGGCCGCCGAAGCTGACGAACGCGATGTCCGTGCCCTGGCCGATGAACAGGGTTTCGCTGCCCTGCAGGAAGCCAGGCAGCAGCGAATGCTGGGTCAGGTCGACGACCACCTGGAACGTGCCGCTGGCCGCCTCGTACCGGCTCAGCGCGGTGATCGACTTGAGCAGCACCGGCTGGCTGGTGATCGTGGTCTTCTCGGCGAACGGGTTCCGCAGTTGCGGCAGCAGATGCACCGCGGACAGCGCGACGGCCACTACGGCCACCGCCACCAGCGCGGCCACCAGCATGGCGAGCCGGCCGATTAACCCGGTGCCGGCCTTTCGTATACGCAACATCGCCGCCTCCTTGTGCCACGGGACCTGGGCGCCCCGCTCACTACCCGGGCGGCGGTGAATGATTCCCGCGCCCCGGGGTACCTGCGAGGTCGGTAACAGGCGTCCCGGCGGGAGGCGACATGCTGAGGTGGTACGGCCGCCGCGAGCGGCGCAGGCCCAGGGTCGTGGGCTGCCTGATCTGGCTCATCGCCCTGATCGTCATCCTCATTGTGCTGTCTGTGCTGTTCGGTGGCTTCACCAAGGGCACCAAGGTCAGCGGGGCGGGCCCGCTGGTCCCGCTCGCCGCAGCCCAGCACGCCAGCCCGCCGCCGCGGTCACCGTGACGACGATTCCCGCGCCCAGGAAGACCGGGCGCGGGCTGCCGATAGCCGCCGTCAGCGAGCCCGCGACGACCACGCCCACCGGGTCGGCGGTGAGGAACAGCAGCCGCACCGTGGCGGTCACCCGGCCGAGCATGTCGCGCGGGACGATGAGCTGCCGGTAGGTGCGGTTGGCCAGGCTGGCCGCGGTGATCGCCCACAGGTAGGCCAGGTTGGCCGCGGCGAGCGTGACCAGCGAGTGCGTGACGCTCACCGACCCGATCGCCATGCCGCTGGCGGCGACCGTGAGCACCACGAGACGGATCTGGCCGATCCTGGCCGCCAGCCAGGAAGCGCTGAGCGCGCCGGCGACGCCGCCGACGCCGCCCGCGGCGACCACGACGCCCACCCCGGCCGCGCCAAGGCCCAGAGTGTCCTTCGCGTAGAAGAACATGAGCTTCTCCGTGGCCAGGCACAGGTTCACGATGATCTGCATCACGGTCATGATGACCAGCACACGCACCGACAGCAGATAGCCGATGCCGGCCCGGAACTCCGCGGCCAGGGTGCGCCAGCCAGCGCGCGGCCGGCGGGACGGGTGCGGCACCTGGCCGCGCACGGTCAGCAGGGTCGCCAGCGACACGGCGAACGTCACCGCGTCGGCGAGCAGCGCCGCGCCCAGTTCGCCGGCCGCGGCGAGCACGCCCACCACGGCCGGGCCCGCTATCAGCGCCGCCTGGCTGGCGAGTTCCAGGAACGAGTTCGCCCGGATCAGCCCCGGTCCGGGGAACAGGTCCTTCACCACCACGACCAGAGCGGTCTCGAAGAACACCGAGGCCGCCCCGGCGGCCAGCGCGATCGCCATGATCACCCAGAGCGTCGCGGCGCCGGTCACCCAGAGCAGGTACAGCGCGGCGAAAGCGACCGCGCGGGCGGCGTCCATCGCGACCAGCACCCGCCAGGCGTCCAGCCGGTCGACCAGGACCCCGGCGGGCAGCCCCACGGCCAGGTAGCCCACGGTCACCGAGGCCGCGGACAGCGCCGAGATCAGCGGGCTGCGGGTGAGGCCGAGCACGAGCAGCGGGATGGCCAGAACGGCCAGGCCGTCACCGAGCAGCGATACCGCCTGCCCGGACAGGAAGACCCGGGATGGCCAGCTCACCCCCTCATGGTGGCGGAGGAGGCGCCCGCGGTGGCGTAGCCGCCGGTGATCGTTTCGGTGACGCTGCCCCCCGCCGCATCGCGGGCGCTGGCGCGCAGCGTGACCAGGACGCCGGCCGGGGCGGTGAAGGTGGCCTGGAACCGGCCCGGCCCGGTTCCGGTCACCGGCGCGCTCCGCCAGGTCTTCCCGCCGTCGAACGAGACCTGCAGGCCCGCCGCGGTGATGGCGGCGCCTTGGCCAGCGGCAGGTGCGTGGCGGCGATCGTCAGCACCTGGCGGCCGGCGGGCGCGGCACCGTTCAGAGCCAGGCCGGCCACCAGGTAGCGCAACGTGATCATCGGCTGGACCGCGCAGTGCCGGGGGAGGGGGCGACCGGGCTGGCCGGGTTGTAGCAGTACCAGTCGGGCGGGAGCGTCGCCCCGGGCCGCGGCGCGGAGCGCCACGTCCACACCGTCCGGGTTGCCGTGGACAGCCGGAACGCCGGGCCGCTCCTGGCCGTGGCCAGCATGAACCTGATCATCGCGGGCTTGCTGGCCAGCGGCACCCTGGTGTAGAACTCCGGCCCGCCGTGTGCCGCCGCCACCGCGTTCCCGCTGGCGATCTTCCTGCCGTTCTCGTCGACCTGGTAGCTGCCGGTGACCGTGGCCCCGTGCGGCGCCGCGAACCCGTAGCTGTTCTGCTGTCCTGGCTGGTTGCCGCTGAACGGCACCATGTCGAGCGTCAATTTGTTCCCTGCCCGGTCCGCCGACGGCAGGTAGGCGATGAGTTCGTTGCGTGGTGCCAGGTCCACCGTGGGAGCGGGGTGCAGCGGGTAGCGGTTCCAGTCGTCGCGCAGGTGCTCACCGGGCCGGACGGCGCGGAATTCCTCGAACGCGGCGTTGCCCGACGCTGGCCCGGCGGCTTCGTAGTAGCCGCCCCAGTCCGCGGGCCCGTCCAGGTACATGGTGCGCCGTCCGGGCAGCCCGGCGGGGTAGATTTCGGGCTCGGCGTAGCCGTTGAACGTCGCAGGGAACGAGCCGAAGATCGCCCAGTACCCCGGTGACGCCACATCCTGGTAGTAGTTCTCCCGCACCGTCGCCAGGCTGGCCGGGCGCACCAGGTACCGCTGCGAAGTGATCACCCCGCGCGGACCGGCGTAGCTGAGCGCGTACCCGTATGGCGCGCCCGGGCCGGGCTTGGAGAGGAGTTCCTGGGACGCGTCGGCGCGGATCCAGCCGACCGTGGTCCGGTGGAAGTCCGGGCTGACCCAGATCGAGCTGTGGCAGGTTCGAGAACTGAAGCACCGACTCCGGGCCCGAGCGCAGCATCCGGACCAGGTAGAGGTTGCTGGACTGGGCCACGGCGGGACGCGGGGTCACCATGGTCACCTTGCTGTCGGCGGCCCGCGCGGCGAGGTGCACCGTGGTGTCCGCCGAGACGGTGAACTGCGGCAGCACGTCGAGCCGCACCGGTGCCGTGGCGCCGAAGGCGGCGTCGCCGAATATCCCCACCGCCCAGTAGTGCCCGGCCGCGACGCTGAACCTGGCCACGCCGTGGTAGAAGGCGCTGAACGCCTGGTTGGGGTCGCTGCGCAGGCCGTTGTCCACGTTCCAGACGAACACCGAGTCGCCGGTGTCCGGCTTTCCCGCCAGATCCGTCCCGGCCACCGTGAGCGTCCGCATCTGATAGCCGTGGGGCGACGCCGCGGCCCGGCTGGACGGCCCGGCGCGGGCCAGGGTGATCGACACCCCGCCGCCGAACATCCCGTCGGTGCCGTAGCTGCCCCTGGCCCGGTCGGCCTGGTACTGGCGGTCCAGCGCGCCGCCGAACGCCCGTGCCGACGCGGCAGTCAGGTAGCCCGACCCCGGCCCGGTGAACCGGATGCCCGGCAGCACCGGCCGGTGCCCGTGGTAGCTCACCTGGACCGCGAGCCGCCCGCCCGACTCCGCCCGCGCCAGCGCGGCCACGTCGAAAAGGCCAGCCGCCAGGCCGTGGCCCAGGTAGGGGAGGGCCACCGCGGGGATCGCGTAGGTGTGACCGCCCGCCCGCAGCGACAGCAACGACCCGCCCCCGCGGCCGCCCGGAATCACCGCGCCCCCCGCGTTCAGCGCGGCCGCCCCGCGGCCGCTCAAGCCCCCGGTACCCGCCAGCAACCGGTCCCCCGTGATCAGGATGACCTGACCCGGAGCCGCAGGCACGGCACCCCTTACCGCCGCGGCTGACGGCAGCACGGATCCCTTCGCACCCATGGCCGCGCCCGGCGCGATCGGGACCAGTGCTACCGCTGCGAGAATCGTCACAATCGGATGGGGCAGTCGAATGGGCACGCCTGTCTCCTCTCGGGGATGCTTCCGTCGTACCGAACTGCGCTGCTCCGGTCCACCACTGGGTGAATGCGCCCGGGCTGCCGTTTGGTTGGGCGCTGGCTTCGCGGCGCGGTGCGCCCGCCGGGAGCCTGGCCCGGACGTCTAAGCCGCCTCGGCGCGCCTTAGGCAAGCTCACGGGCGGGAATTAGGGCGTATGTCCGATGCCAGGGCCACCGCCTTACGGCGATTCTCGATGGTGCGGGACCGGGAAGCGGAACCGCACCGAGGAGGCCTGAAATGAATTCCTATATCTCGCTGGCCCTGGCCGCGGAACGGGCCAAGGACATGCAGTGCGCCGCCGCCGCGTCCCGGGACCGCCGGGAAGCCCGGCAAGCCCGGCGGGCCGCCCGCCGGCGCCCGCTGGTCACCGAGCGGACCTTCCACGGCAGCCAGGCGCCGGACAGCTACGAGGACTTCCTGTGCCAGACGGCCAGCTCGGTGATGCGTGAGCCGACCGCCGCCAGGCGGTCCCACGGGCAGGCCGTTCGTTAAGCCGCGTGTCCCGCAGCTCACCTTGAGCTGCGGGACACGTACTACGACGGGATGCGGCCAGCCGGCAGGCCGATGCCTTCGGCGTGTGCGATCGCCGCGGCTTCGGTGCGGCTGGCCGCACCCAGCTTGGCAAGGATGTTCGACACATGCACGCTGGCGGTCTTCGGGGCGATGAACAACTCGGTCGCGATCTCCCGGTTGGTGCGGCCCGCGGCCAGCAGCCGGAGCACCTCGTGCTCGCGGGCGGTCAGGCCACGCAGCACGTTTACCTGGCCGCCGGGCCGGCCCTGGTCGGGGACAGCCGCCCGCGGCGGCCGAGATCGGTCAGCGCGGCGAGCAGCGGGCGGGCGCCCAGGCGCTCGGCCGCGTCGATGGCCTGCCGCCACTCGTGCTGCGCCTCGTCGCGGCGGCCGGTCTCCAGCAGCGCCTCGGCCAGCCGCCACCGCGACCTGGCCGTCTCGTAGACGAACGCCGGGCCGAACGTGGTCGCCACGGCAGCCCAGGCCGCCGGGTCGTTGTTCCCCCGGGCGCGGAGCACTTCCGCCTCGGCGCGGGCCAGCCATGCCCGGCCGTCCACGCCCAGTACCGACTTCGGCCTGCGGGGGTGTGCCGCCCCCTGGCGAGCCGTTTCGATCAGCACCTCGGCCGCCTCGACGGCCGCGGCCGCGGTTGCCTCGTCACCCACGGCCCTGGCCTGGGCGGCCCGGTCGGCCTGGGCCGCCAGCCCTACCGCGGCCACCCGGATCAGCGGCGGCCCGTATCCGCCGAGGTAGTCGAGCTCTGACTTGATACATGCGGCCACCTCGGCCACGGCGGTGGCGGTGTCGCCGTGCCACAGCGCGTGCTCGGCGAGCAGCCCGCGGCCGATGTACGCGCTGAAGTTCTCCGCGGGCCAGAACGGCTCCAGCCAGGTATGCCGGTCGGCCACGATGGCGTCGTTGCCCCTGGCCACGTCGATGAACAGCGCCATGGCCGACAGCAGGGCCTCGCGTTCGGTGGTCACCCGGACCGGGAACCCGTCCGCGACCTGCTGCGCGTGGTCCCAGTCGCCGTCGTTGAAGTGCGCCAGGTAGTGCAGGTACTGCAGGTCGAGACCGTAGGGAGCGAGCAGCAGGCCGGCCTCCTCGGCACGGAGCAGTCCCTCGTGCGCGGTCGCGCCGGCCTGTGCCAGGTCGCCCCGCTCCAGGTGGATCCGGGCGAGCTGGTACGCCGCGCGCAGGTGGACGCCGAGTACCCCCGCCTCCTGTGCCTGGCGGTGCGCCTGGGTGAACAGTTCGATGGCCTCCGCGATGCGCCCGGAGCGCTCCTCCAGCAGGCCGAGTGTCACCAGCGCATCGGCCTCCGGCGACTGGGCCCCGGCGGCCCGGGCCGCGTCCCGCGCCGCCAGCGCCCAGGTCCGGGCGGGCGACAGGTCGTCGGCGGTGAGCAGCGTCTGCGCGTAGGTGGCCAGCGATCTGGCGCGCTCCCAGCGCGGCGGTTCCTCCGGCAGGGCGTCGATGGCGTCGCGGGCCGCCGCGATAGCCGCCGCGTACGCATCTATTTCCAGCAGGTAGAAGGCGAGCCGCTCGTTCGCCCGGCTGACCAGAACCGGGTCATCGGCAACGGCGACATATTCCAGCATCCGGCGTAGCTGCACTACCGCGCGGTGCAGGTCACCGCTGGCCGCGGCGCTCGTCGCGGATTCGAACGCCAGCCAGCCGCGCTGCATGCCGGCCAGCTTCTCCGGGTCGGTGACCCGGTCCCACAGGGCAAGGGCCTGGTCGAAATGCCGGTGCGCCTCCGCGGGGGCGGCGAGCCGGTCCGCCTCCAGGCCCGCCCGCACCGAGGCGCTGAAGGCGCCGGGGATGTCGTGGCTGGCCAGGCTGTGATGCGCCAGCTCAGCCGCGGTCCCCGGCACCGACGACAGCCGTAGCTCGTCGGCGAGCAGCTCGGCCAGCCGCGCGTGCATCCTGGTCCGCTCACCAGGCAGCAGGTCGGCGTAGGCGGCCTCGCGCAGCAGCGCGTGCCGGAAGGCGTAGCCCTCTTCGCCGTCGGGAACCAGCAACTGGTTCGCCACGGTTTCCCGTACCGCCAGCTCGTAGTCCGGCCCGTCCAGCCCGCACGCCTGCCGGACCAGATCGTCCTCGACCCGGCGGCCCGCCACGGCGGCGGCGTGCACCACCTGCTGGCCCGCCGGGGAGAGCCGCTGCAGCCTGGCGAGCAGCAGTTCGGCCAGGCCGGCGGGCAGATCGGACCCGCACGCCGAGGCGGCGAGAAGCTCCTCGGCGTAATAGGTGTTGCCCTCCGCGCGGCGGATGATGACTTCCAGTGCCGCGGCTTCCAGCGGACGCTGCGCCAGGGCGGCCAGGTGCTCCGCCATCGCCTCGTCGCGCAGCGGCCCCACCTCGACGGCCGTCACGCTGGGCAGCCGGAGCAGCTCGGCGGCCACCGCCCGCAGCGGGTGGCCGCGGTGCAGGTCGTCGGTCCGGTAGGTGGCGATGACCGCCACCCGTTCCCGGTGCAGCACCCGGCTCAGGAATGTGAGCAGGTCCCTGGTGGACCGGTCGGCCCAGTGCATGTCCTCCAGCACGAGGAGCACCGGGGTCTGCTCGGCGAGTTCCGCGAGCATCCCGAGCACCGCGCCGAACAACTGCTGCTGAGCCATGCCGGAGACCTCGCCGCCCGCCAGCTCCGGGCTGCCGTGGTCGGGCAGCAGCAGGCCGAGGACCGGCCGCGTGGCGATCGCGTCCCGCAGTGCCGGGTCGGTGTGGTCGGCGCTGCGCAGCGCGTCGGCCAGCGGCAGGTAGGGGACGCTGTCGCCGAGTTCGGCGCACCTGCCGGACAGGACCATGAACCCGCGGGCCGCGGCGACCGTGGCCAGCTCGGCGACGAGCCGGGTCTTGCCCATGCCCGCGTCGCCGCTCACCAGGGCCACCGTGGGCTCCCCGGCGGCGGCCTGGTCAAGCACGCGGGTCAGGCGGCCGAACTCGACGGCCCTGCCCACGAGCTTGCTGACCGGGGCTTGCAGCATGGTTCAAGTATCCCAGGTGGTTACGACGGACCGGGCCGCATGGTGACCAGCCATCCGGCCCGTTGGCCACCCGGGGCACAGGGCTACCATCCCCACGTGCAGGAAGCGGAACTGGCGAGCGTGGCGGCGGAGCTGTACGCCCTCTCGCCCGGCGACTTCACCGCCGCCCGGGACGAGCGGGTGGCGCAGGCGAGGGCGTCCGGCGACCGGGGCCTGGCCAGGGCCATCGGGGCCCTGCGCCGCCCGGTGGTGAGCGCGTGGCTGGTCAACCAGCTTGTCCGGGCGGCCGGGGATCAGGTGGGCGAACTGCTGGCCCTCGGTGAGTCGCTGCGCCAGGCACACCAGGATCTCGCCGGGGAGCAGGTACGCGATCTGTCGGTGCGCCGCCGCCAGCTTGTCGCCGCGCTGCTCGCCGAGGCGAAGCGGATCGCGGAGCGGGACGGCCGGCCCGCCGGCCTGCAGGTCGAGCGCGAGGTGGAGGCGACCCTGCAGGCGGCGCTGGCCGACCCCGGTGCGGCCGAGGCGGTGCGCGCGGGGTGCGCTGTCCAGCCCGCTGTCCTACGCCGGGCTGGGCGCGGGGGACGAGGCCGGCGCGGTGTCCTGGCAGCGGGCACCGGCCAGGGAGCGGGCACCGGCCGGGGAGCAGGCACCCGCCGGGGAGAGGCCGCCGGCCAGGGCAGAAGGCGCCCGCGCGGGCCAGCGGCAGGCGGGCGACGGAGACCGCGGCCGAACGGGAGGCCCGGCTGGCCGCCGCCGAGGCGGAGCGCCAGGCCAGGCAGGCCGCGGCCGAGGCGGAGCGCAGGGCGGCGGCGGAGCAGGCCGTCCGCACCGCGGCGGACGCCGCCACGGCCGCCGCGGCCGACCTTGCCGGGGCCGAGGCCCGGGCCGCCAGTGCCCGGACCGCCCAGGAGTCCGCCCGCAGGCTGGTCGAGCGGCTGGACAGGGAGCTCAGCCAGGCCATCGCCGCGGAGAGCGAGGCCAACCGTGCCGTCCGCGACGCCCAGCGGGCCAAGGAGGCGGCGGCGCGGGCGGCCGACGCGGCCCAACGGCGGCTCGCGCGGGCGCAGACCGCCGCGGACCGGCTCGGATAGCTAGGCCGCGCTTGCCGGCGAAGAATGTTCACCCGCGGCATTCCGGGCCCCGATCCGCCACCAACTGGCCGGCTTGACCGCTTAAGGAACGCCGGGCTGAGCGTGCGGTGCGCTGGCAGGGAATATCCAGGCTAATCACGGTATCCACGGCTGACCGGAATCACCACGACAAGAAGGACAGGTGGCATGCGAATGAACGGATGGGCCCGGGCCCGCGGCCCGGGAGGCTGGGGCTAACGGTAGTCGGTGTGGCGGCACTTGTGCTCGGGCTGACGGCGGCCGCGGCCGCGCCCGCCCGGCCCGCGGCCCGGGCGGCCCGGGGCGCGAGGGAAGCCAGCGAGCCCCCGCGGCGAGCCAGGCCCGCCGGGTTTCTGGTACGGCACGGACAGCTTTCCGGTGACGATGAGCGGCTCCGCGCCCTACTCCGAGCCGCAGATCGGCGGGAAGTACGGCGGCTACATCGGCATGACGGGCAACTGGGCGACGTGGCAGCACTGTGGTGACAAGGTCGCCTGGTCCGACACCAACGCCGCGGACGCGGACACCAACTTCAGCACCTACCACGACGGCATCGGCACCGGGGTCTACTGGTTCATGGGCGGGCCCGGGGTGGACTCCGCACTACAACGGCACCACGACCGAGGCGTACGCGTGGGGCCAGCAGCAGGCGATCCGGACGCTGTCCGACGTCGCCAAGCTGACCGTGACCTACCCGGTGATCTTCGCCGATGTCGAGATACCGGGTAACGCGCCCGGCATCAGCCCGGCCCCGGACAACGGCTGGAACTCGGTCTACACCTCACCGTGCAGCGGCAAGGTCAGCCAGTCGGGCATCTCGGCGGCCGTGGACCGGGCCGACTTCGACGGGTTCTTCGACGAGATCGCGCACAACTCCACCTTCACGCCGGGCGTCTACTCGTCGGCGCCGGTGTGGGCCAGCATCTTCGGCACGGGCTCGTCCTCCCATATCAAGCACACCTACGAGTGGACCTACCTCGCCGACACCAGCAGCCTGTCGCACACCCCGGACAGCTGGTGCCTGCGCAGCACTACCACCTGCGCGCAGTTCTACGGCGGGGTGACCAGTTCCGACACCAACGCGGTGATGTGGCAGTGGTCCG
This sequence comes from uncultured Actinomycetes bacterium, assembly GCA_963730235.1. Classification (GTDB taxonomy): domain Bacteria; phylum Actinomycetota; class Actinomycetes; order Streptosporangiales; family Streptosporangiaceae; genus DASXKD01. The sequence goes on along the minus strand of CAVSRH010000028.1, from coordinate 79,275 downwards.
GCGGTGGCGGCACCTTCAACGGGTTCGGTGACTTCGACCAGATCGACGCCAACCGGACGCCGTCCTAGGAGCGCGCCGTGGTCACCGGCGTGCTCGGCGCGCCGGTGACCCGGCCGGGCCCGGCTCCCCGGGGCGGCGCCCGCCTTGTCCCGCGTGGGAGCATGTGCGGGTGCGCGCGCTGAGAACCCCCGAGGACCGTTTCGCCGATCTGCCCGGCTTCGGCTGGGCGCCGCGGTACGCCGACGTGGGCGGGCTGCGGATGGCCTATGTCGAGGCCGGACCGGCCGATGGCGAGCCGGTGCTGCTGCTGCACGGCGAGCCGAGCTGGTCGTTCCTGTACCGGACCGTGATGAGCGTCCTCGCCGACGCCGGGCTGCGGGTGATCGCGCCCGACATGATCGGCTTCGGCCGGTCGGACAAGCCCGCCGAGATGGGTGACCATTCCTACGCCCGGCATGTCGAGTGGATGCGCGCCCTGGCCTTCGACGCGCTCAGCCTCACCGGCGTCACCCTGGTCGGCCAGGACTGGGGCGGGCTGCTCGGGCTGCGCCTGGTGGCCGAGCACCCGGACCGGTTCGCCCGGGTGGTCGCCGCGAACACCGGGCTGCCCACCGGCGACCAGCCGATGCCCGAGGTGTGGCTGCGGTTCCGCGACGTCGTGGCAACCGCGCCTGAGCTGGGCATCTCCCGGCTCATCCAGGCCGGGTGCCGCACCGTGCTGCCCGCCGGGGTCCTCGCCGCCTACGAGGCGCCCTTCCCCGATGAGACCTTCAAGGCCGGGCCGCGCGCGATGCCCCGGCTGGTCCCGACGACTCCCGACGACCCGGCTTCGGCGGCCAACCGGGCGGCCTGGCAGCGCCTCGCGGCCTGGGACAAGCCGTTCCTCGTCGCGTTCAGCGACTCCGACCCGATCACCGGCGCGATGGCCCCGATCCTGAAGCGGACCGTGCCGGGCGCGGCCGGCCTGGATCACCCGGTCATCGAGGGTGCGGGCCACTTCCTGCAGGAGGACGCCGGGGAGCGGCTCGGCACCGTGATCGCCGACTTCGTCCGGGCGACCTGAGCCCTCTCTCCGCCCCGCGCGCCAAGCCTCCCCCGGCGCCCGCCCGCGATGTTTGCCGTGGGCGGTGCGGGTACGGGAACAGTTGGCGGGCGAGGCGCCCGCGCGGATGGGGTGACCCATATGTGGATAGAGATCGTCATCGCGGTGGTGCTGATCTTCACCGTCTACGCCTTCCTCGAACTGGCCGGCTTCCGGACGCGCTACCTGACCCACCGGACCACTCGCCGGGCCGAGGACCTTTACGACCAGTACGCCGATTCGCCGCGCAAGCAGCACCGGTACGCCCGGGAGCACGGCGGCAGCTGGCATGAGGGATCGGCCGGCGACCAGTCCGGCTCACCCCGCTAGCGGCGTCTGCGCCCACAGGTAGATGCGCTGTGAGGGGTATTCGCCGGGGTAGGGCGCGCGTTCGTGCCGCTCCCGGATGGTGAAGCCGGCGGACTCCGCCATCGCCGTCAGTTCATCCAGCGAAACCAGGGTCGCGCGAACCGGCACCGGAAGGCCGAACGCGGCATCGGAGCCGGTCTCCCCGGCGCCGCCGTGCATGGCGGTCAGCAGTGCGCCGCCGGGACGAAGTACCCGGCGGAACTCCGCGAGCGCCACCGGTATGCGTGCTCTCGGCAGGTGGATCATCGAGTAGAACGCGACGATGCCGGCCAGGGACCCGTCCCCGGCCGGCAGCCCGCACATGTCCGCGACCCGGAACGTCAGCCCCGGCTGGCACCGCCGCGCCACCGTCACCGAGCCCGGGGAGATGTCGGCCCCGGACACCTCGGCGCCCCGGTCGGCCAGGTACCGGGTGAGGTGACCGGCGGCGCCGCAGCCCACGTCCCAGACCGCACCGCAGCCTGCGAGCGCCGCCGCGTAACGGTCCAGCAGGTCACGGTCGAACGGCTTGCCCGCGAGTTCCCCAGCGAACGTGGCCGCGTAGTGCTCGGCGGCCACATCGTAGGTGTGTGCGATGTCCGGCCACGGCCCCGTCATGAGTCTGCTCGTGCCCCGAAGAAGCTGAACCGCACCCGGCCGTAGGTCCGCTCGCTGGTGAGGGCCAGGTGCGCCAGGTCCAGCGGAACGCTCTCCGACGGGTCGTGCTGCGCCACCACGACCGCGCCGCCGGCCAGCCAGCCGGGCTCGCGGTCCAGCAGCGCGACGGCGCGCGGCCACAGGCCGCGCCACTGCGGCGGGGCGACGAAGATCACATCGAACGGGGCCGGGGCGTCCCGCAGGTAGGCGAACACGTCCCGGCCGGCCACCTCGGCCCGGGCCGCCAGGCCGGTCAGTTCCAGGTTGTGCCGGATGCCCGCCAGCGCGGCGGCGGAGCGTTCCACGAACGTGGCGTGCGCGCCGCCCCGGCTCAGGGCCTCGATCCCGACGCTGCCCGTGCCCGCGAACAGGTCAAGGAAGCGCCGCCCGGGAATCCGCGGGGCCAGGATGCTGAACAGGCTCTCCTTGGCCCGGTCGGTGATCGGCCGGGTGGCCGACGTGCGCGGTGGCCGCAGGATCCGGCCCTTGGCGCTGCCGGCGATCACCCTCACCGGGCCATCATCTCCCGGCGGTGCTCACCGTAGCTGCCCGCCGTAGAAGCCGTGCCGGGCGAGCGGTTCCACAAGCTGCGCCTCCTCGTAGGCCAAGTGGGATAGCAGCACGTCGGTCAGTATGTCGGCCGCCTCCTGCAGGCCGTCGAAGCTGCCCGGCTCGCGCAGGTGCTCGACCAGCGCGGCGTCCACGTCCTCCAGCACCTTGTGAATCGTCTCGTGCTCGTCGGCCAGCCGGTCGAGCACCGGCGCCAGGCCCGGCTCGGCCGCCCGCAGATGGGGGAATACCGCCTGGTCCTCCAGGGTGTGGTGCCCGGTCACGATCCGGCAGTACGAGGCGCAGTACGCGCCCAGCGTCCAGCTGTTCTGCCGCAGCGTCATCTCGTTGATGGCCGAGCGCACGAGGGCGGCGCTGGCGCTGTCCCTGACCTGGCCGATGAGGTCGCGGATCTGGGCAAGCTCGGCGCGCAGGTGGTCGTGAATCTCGACGAGATGGCCCGCGATCGCCCGGCCATGGGCCGAGTAGGCCGCGTCCGGCGGCGGCTCGGGACCGGCTGGCCGGGCGGACTCGTCCCAGAGCCGGGCCGTGCTGAGCCGCTCGCCGGTGTCGGGGGTCGGCGTCACGCCCAGCCCGTCACGCCCCGTCATCGCACCTCCGGCGTCCCACCCCTGGTTGAGAGGTCAACTATATGCTGGCTACCGGAGTGGGAAGGTCTGCCCCCGCTCCGCCTCGGGCCTGGGGCCGAAGATGCGCCGCTCGCTCGCGTCGATGGGCATGTCGTTGATACTCGCCTCGCGGCGCCGCATCAGCCCGTCCTCGTCGAACTCCCACAGTTCGTTGCCGTAGCTGCGGTACCACTGGCCGGCGGCGTCGTGCGACTCGTACTGGAACCGGACGGCGATCCGGTTGCCGTGGCACGACCACAGGTCCTTGCGGAGCGCGTAGTCGAGTTCACGGCTCCACTTGCGGTGCAGGAACTCGACGATCTCGCGCCCGGCCGGTCACGAACTCGTGCCGGTTCCGCCACACCGAATCCTCGGTGTACGCCCCGGCCACCCGCTCCGGATCCCGGGTGTTCCATGCGTCCTCGGCGGCCTGGACCTTCTGCCGCGCGGTCTCCTCGGTGAACGGCGGCAGCGGCGGTCGCGGGCTCATGGCCTTCTCCAGGTCAGCGGGGCAGCACGTGCGGGTTGAGTATGCCATCGGGGTCGAACGCCGCCCGGATCCGGGCGAACAGCGCGCGCTCCTGGGCGGTGCGGGCCAGCGGCAGCCAGCGTGCCTTCAGCGCGCCGATGCCGTGCTCCGCCGAGATCGACCCGCCGAGGGAGGCCACGAAGCCGAACACGGCGTCCTCGTGCCGCCCGTCCGCCTCGGCCGCGGGGACCACGTTGACGTGCAGATTCCCGTCCGCGACATGCCCGTAGCTGATCACCTGTGCGCCTGGATCGCCGACCTGGCCACCGCGCCGACCTCGCTGGCCAGCCTGACCCAGTGCGCGGCCGGTACCGACACGTCGAGCTTCAGCGGCACCCCCAGGAACCCGGCCGCCTCGGGATGGCGCTCCCGGCAGGCCCACAGCCTGGCCCGGTCCGCGGCCGTGGTGCCCACCGCCACCGGGCGGTCGCCGGCCACCACGGCCAGGTCGTCGACCGCCCCCGGCCCACCCGCCTCCAGCAGCAGGAACGCGGGCACCGGGTCACGCAGCGGCGGCACCAGCCCGGCATGCTCGGCCAGCACATCCAGCCCGGCCCGGGTGAAGTACTCCGCCGACAGCAGGCCGCGGACGGTGCGCACTGCCTCGCGCGCCAGTTCGTGTACCTCGCCGGGGCCATCCAGCCCGATGATCACCGTGACCAGGCCGGCCGGGGCACGAGCTGGATCCGGGCCGCGGTGACCACGGCCAGCGTCCCCTCCGAGCCGGTCAGCAGGCCCGGGTAGTCGTACCCGGTGTTGTCCTTGACCAGCCCGGCCAGATGCGACACGACGGTCCCGTCGGCGAGCACCGCCGCCACGCCGCGCACCTGGGCCCGCATCGGTCCGTAGCGCAGCACCCGCAGCCCGCCCGCGTTGGTGGCGACCGCGCCGCCGACCGTGGCGCTGTCTCTGCTGGCGATCAGCACGCCCAGGTCCAGGCCAGGATCGGCGTCCGCGACCCGCTGCAGGGTTACCCCGGCACCGGCCGTGACCTGCGCCGCATCGGCATCGACAGGTCCGAGCCGGTCCAGCCGGGCCAGGCTCAGTACCACCTCGCCGTGCCGCGGCACCCCGCCCCCCACCAGCCCGGTGTTCCCGCCCTGCGGGACCACCGGCACGCTCGCCTCCCGGCACAGCGCCAGCACCGCGGCCACCTCGCCGGTGTCCGCCGGGCGCAGCACGGCCGGAGTATGCCCGCGGAACCGCCCGGTCCAATCCACCACGTACCCCGCGGTGGCATCCCCGGTCAGCACATGCGCATCACCGACCACGGCAGCAAACTCACGCAACAGCGCCCTGGACAGCTCACCGTCCTTCACGTCACCTCGTTTGTGGTCGTTGGCACTCCACCCACCAAAGATGTGCCGTAATGAATGGGACAATCCCGCCGCCGCTGACCAGGGAGAACGCCTGGCCATCGAGTTGACAGCCGACCTGTGACAGTGCACAGGCAGTCCTTACCTCCCGAAGTAGCGCCAGGGAGCCGCAGTGCCCGGCGACGCGGTACCGGTCTGGATTTTCCCTGCGTGGTGTGTCATCCGGCTGGAACGTCCGGGCGTCCCATTTATGGACCAGAAGGTTGCCGGGGGAGGCGCGTCATGAAGCGGGAGACCGGGCTAGCGCGAGTGTGGTCCCGGGGCTGGGGGCAGGCCGCGGTCGTTGCGGTGGTGCTCGCTGTCGGTGCTGGGGGTGCCACCGCGGTTCCGTCGGCTGCTGTGGCGGGTTCACCGCCGGTTCTGAACTGGACCTCCCACAGTGTGGCGCCCCATCCGGGGAACCAGACGTTTGAGGCGATGGCCTATGACGCGGCCACCGGCACCGTGGTCCTCTTCGGCGGCTTTACTCACGGCCGGCGACACCTGGACCTGGAACGGCACCACCTGGACCCAGCTGCACCTGCGCGCCAGCCCGCCCGCCGGGTCGGGTCAGGTGATGGCCTACGACCCGGCCACCGGCAACGTGGTCCTCTTCGGCGGGCTGTACCACGGCAAGCTGCCCGGCCTTCAATGACACCTGGACGTGGAACGGCACCACCTGGACCCAGCAACACCCGGCCACCAGCCCGCCTGCCCGGTTCGACGCGTCGATGGCCTACGACCCGGCCACCGGCAACTGGTCCTCTTCGGCGGCTGCGGCAACGGCACGGCGGCTTCCTCAATGACACCTGGACCTGGAACGGCACCACCTGGACCCAGCAGCACCCGGCCACCAGCCCGCGGCCCGGTGCGGCCGCCTCCATGGCCTACGACCCGGCCACCGGCAACGTGGTCCTCTTCGGCGGCTGGCAACCGCAGCGGCAGCCTGGTCGGGACACCTGGACCTGGAACGGCACCACCTGGACCCAGCAGTCACCCGGCCACCAGCCCGCCGCCGCGGGACGACGCGTCGATGGCCTACGACCCGGCCACCGGCAACGTGGTCCTCTTCGGCGGCAACGACGACGCGGCCCGCTCGAGCGACACCTGGACCTGGAACGGCACCACCTGGACCCAGCAGTCCCCGGCCACCAGCCCGCCGCCCGCGGTACGCCGCGTCGATGGCCTACGACCCGGCCACCGGCACGTGGTCCTCTTCGGCGGCCAGGGCAACACGACGATGCTCGACGACACCTGGACCTGGGGATGACCCCGGGAGCAGACCCAGCACTCCGCCCCGGCCCCTGGCTTGCCGCCCGCGCTGCACCGCTACCAGCCTGGGCATCAGCCAGCACCCCCGGGCGGCTCTGACCGGCGCAGCGCCGGGCCACCCCGTGCCAGATTGGCCCGCATTACCAGGCAGATCAGCACCCGCACACCCCCCAAAGCCTTGCCTGCCAAGGGCCGGCCGGGCCCTCCGGACGGCAAGCGGAAGTGTGCTCAGGCCTGGCGTGATTGCGTCGTCTGTGTCCTCAGAGGGTGTCAGAGAGAATGCGATAATCCCGCCAGCGCTGGCCAGGGTCGGCGCTTGGTCATCGAGTGGACGGTCTCGCTCGGATCCGCCGCTTCGCCGTTTGTGGTTGCTGGCGCCAACGCCTACACAACAATGGGACAACCCCGCGCGCGCTGATCGGGGCCAACGGCTGGTCATCGAAGGACAGCCGATCTGACTGCCGACCCAGCAGCCCGGCTTTCGTATCGCTGAACGACACGCGGGCGCACCGGCTAGGTCCTCCCGGCAGGCCACTCCCGCCCTGAGGGCCCGGCCGGAGGAACCCATCGGCCCAGCGAAGACGGCCGCGGACCTGCCGGCATCATGGTCGGCCCGACGGTGGGCCAAGGCATTCCCGCGTGCGCGGGCGGGCCGTATAGCTTGGCTAGCATGCCAGGCCTGATCCCAGGTGCCGGTGCCGACTGGGAGTCCGCGCTACTGGTGCCCGTGCCTGCCGCCGAGCCGACCGTCGGCCAGCACCGTGCCCGGCTTGACGAGGCCGCCAGGGACGGGGTCCCCGCGCACATCACGGTGCTGTACCCGTTCCTGCCACCCGCCGGGATCGACAAAACTCTGCTCGCGGAGCTGGGCAGGCTGTTCACCGGGCGCGCGGCGTTCGGGTTCACGCTGGACAAGGTCGGCTGGTTCGGCCAGGAGCTCCTCTGGCTCGGGCCGCGCGACGCCGCGCCCTTCACCGCCCTCACCGACCTGACCTTCAGTGCGTACCCCTCCTGCCCGCCCTATGGCGGGCGGCATACCGAGGTGATCCCGCACCTGACCATCGGCCATACCGGCGGCCCGCAAGCCCTGAGCGCCGCCGCCAAGTCGGTCCGTCCCTGCCTCCCCATCGAGGCAGCCGCCACGGAGGTCATCCTCATGGCCGGCCCTCGTCCCGGTATCCCAGGCACGCCGCCGGGCCAGTGGCGCACCATCGCCGCCTTCCCCCTGGGCTAGCGACCGTCCCGGCGGCCAGCCAACGCCCCCGAGCGGGACCGCCGATTGAGGCAAGCCCTGCGGCCGTGACCGGCGCCGATCGTTTGGCCATCCCTCGCAACACCCGGAGTCAGGCGCCCCTGCTGACCAAGTCCGACGCCTGACGATCGAGTGGGCGGTTCAACTCTGACAGCCAGTCAAGCCCCCGAATTCCCGACGGTAACACCGAGGAGACAGCAGACCCACCCGCCGCTCACGCGGGCCGATGCCATCCAGGGCCGGGCGCGGGTCGGCCCAGGCCCACCATCGATGTGGGTGCCAGCCCATGGCGAGCCGTCCCGGCGCAGGCCAGGAGTATCTGAGATATGAACACCAGCCTGGCACCGCAGCCGGTGCCGGGAACTTCGGTCGTGGGTCAGTTTGGATGGTGACTCAGCCGCCAGGGTGCCCGTGCCCGGGCACTCACACCGAAGTCACACGCGATCCTCGCGGTGCCCTGAGGTCCGCCGCCGATAATGGCGGCCGTCGGGATCATCGGCTCAGGCCGTGAGGATTAACCCCATGACCGACGGGACCAGAGCCCGGTGGCGGGCAGGCGCGGCGGTCGCCGCGGTGGCGGCCATCGCAGCGCTGGCAACGGCATGCGGCGGCGCAGCCAGCACGCCTGTACCAGCCGAGCAGGCGGCCTACCAGAAGGAACTGGCCTACTCGCAGTGCATGCGCGCGCACGGCGAGCCGGGCTTCCCCGATCCCCAGCCCAGTGTCGGCATCGCCCTCGGGCCACAGGACCACCTCAACGGCGCGCTGATGGGCTCGGCAAACAGGCACTGCCAGCACCTGCTGCCGGAAACCAAACCATTGACCGCGACCCAGCAACAGGCAGACGCCGCGGGGGTCGTGAAATTCGCCGCGTGCATGCGCGCCCACGGCATACCGGACTACCCCGATCCCAGCGTGGACGCCCAGGGCGTCCACTTCCACCCGCCAGGCGGGGTCAGCAAGAACGTAATGAGGCCCGCGATGAACGCATGCCAGAAGCTCATACCGTACTGAGCCTGCACAGCTCCCACACACTGCCCGAACACCGGACGCCGCGTGCGGATGCTGCGCGCCCTGCGGGCGCACCCGTTGCCCCCAGCCTGTGCAGACCCCAACGGGGGTCTAGCCTCCGACAGCACCCCAGAGGGTGTCACGAGGAAAGGGACAACTTTCGCTCCACCAGCCGGGCCCACCACCTGACCATGGTGTGGACCGCCCGGCTCTAGGGCACCAAGATCACCGCTGGGCTGGGAGCAGATCAGGCGGTCCGGGCAAGAAGCCGGTACTCAGTGACGCCGGGCTCTTCTTCCAACTCAACGTGCACTTCATGGCCAGGCTCGGACAAGTAGAGGCTGATCGCTTCGGCCAGCGCGGCTCGCAACTCGCTCATATCCCAGCCGGACGCGAAGCAGCCCGGCAGCTCCTCCACGTCGGCCCATAGGCGCTGTCCAGGGCCTTCGTTGTGGACGAGGACGGTGTAGCTGGCCTTGACTTCACTCATGCTGGCCGCTTCCCTTCAGCCCTGCCTGCCGCAGTATCCGGTCGGTTAAATCCCGCGAGTAATCGTCCCCTCCGTGATGGGGGAGAGTGATGGGCCTGTGGCCTGGCTTGGTCATCTTGACCACGTGCTTCCCGCCCAGAGTCTCCGTCCAGCCGTCCGCTTCCAGTAAGCGCTTCGCCGACCGTTGGCTGAGTGTGCGAGGTAAGCGCGGTGGCCTGCCCACGTTCCTCCGATCGGGGTTGCTAGTTGATACGAGGATACGCCGAGCCTGTGGGCCGAGCCGTAGGCACGTAGTCCGGCCACCCGCCCCGTCCACAGCCGCCGTCAACGTCGCATGTCATGGTTTTGCCAGATCGGCGGCGAGAATGTAGGCGGCGTGCCAACGACCACAAACGCGGGCGTGGCCGTGCTGGTCTTGCCCGGCCGTGCGCTGGCGGGGATACTCCCGGTCAATGCCGAGCATCCATCCGGCCCGCCATCTGCTGCGGGCCAAGGACCTGGCCGACGGCCGGTACTTTGAGCCGCTCGACGTCGCCGCTCTGGCGGCTGCCGCGGGCCTGTCGGCCGCTCATTTCAGCCGCGAGTTCCGCCGGGCATTCGGGGAGAGCCCGCACCGGTACCTGCTGACGCGGCGGCTGGAGCGGGCCGCCGCGCTGCTCCGCAACACCGACCGGACGGTCGCCGATGTTTGCGTGATGGCCGGGTTCACGAGCGTCGGCTCGTTCACCACCCGGTTCGGCCGCACCTTCGGGCTGAGCCCCACGGCGTACCGGTCGGCCTTCCCGCCGGCCGCCGCGCGGGCGCGGATCCCGGACTGCCTGCTGCGTGCCTGGGGGCGCCCGTATCCGCGGACAGCACGTTTGGAGAAGACAGGCCGCGGCGGCCCGCCCTAGTTTGGTGATCTCCTAGAGCGTTCCGGCAACCCGGGAGGTACCGCCATGCTGATGCGGCTCACCCATGTCAACCTGTGGGTTCATGACCAAGACGAGGCGCTGGCGTTCTACACGCGCAAGGTGGGCTTCGAGCCCCGCCAGGACGTCACCCTCGCCGAGTTCGGCAACTACCGCTACCTGACCGTCGGCCCGCCGTTGCAGCCCGAGGTCAATTTCATCCTCGGCGTGCCCGGGCCGCCGGTGCATGACCCTGACACCGCGGCCAGGATGAACGAGCTGGTAGCCAAGGGCGCGATGAGCGGCCTGAGCTTCGAGGTCGATGACTGCCGGGCCACCTGCGCCGAGCTCAAGGGCCGCGGCGTGGAGATGATCCAGGAGCCGAACGAGGTTCCCTGGGGTATCGACGGGGCCTTCCGCGACCTGTCCGGCAACCATCTCCGGTTCGTCCAGGTGATCCCCTGACCGGCTGCTGGCAGGGGCGCAGGTCATCGCGGGCCGCATCGGCGGCCCACCGGGACGGGTACTAACCCTGGCAGGCGTGCATGGCGCGGGCGAAGGCCTCGCCGCGGTCCGCGTAGTCGCGGAAGGCGCCGAAGCTGGGCGCGGCGGGCGACAGCAGCACCACGCCGTCCGGGCGGGCCCAGCCGAACCCGCGCTCCACCGCCGCGTCCAGGTCCGCGCACGAGACCACGTCCACCTTGGCGGGCTCCGCCGCCTCGATGGCCGCCTGGATCCGGGGCCCGCTGTCCGGCACCGTGAGGACCAGCGTTGGCATGTCCCTGGCCGCCAGGCCGGCGGCGAGCGGTGCGTAGTCGATGCCGCGGTCGTGCCCCCCGGCGATGAGCGCGACCCGGCGGCCGGGGAAGGCGTCCAGCGCGGCCAGGGTGGGCAGCACGTTGGTGGACAGGCTGTCGTCCACGAACGTCACCCCGCCGGCCTCGCCGATCACCTGGAGCCGGTGCGCCAGCGGCACGAACCCCGCCGCGGCCCGCGCCAGCGCCGCCTCGTCGGACGCCTCGGGAACCCCCAGGGCCCGCAGGCAGGCCCGGGCGATCAGGGCGTTGCGCCGGCCGTGCGCGCCGAGCAGGCCGAGCGGCGCCATCCAGTCGGCGCCGGGGTCGCCGGCGGCCCGGACCCACTCGACCCGCGGGCCGAGCAGCGCCGCGCGTTCCGCCACTTCCGCGCTGTCCCCGTTGGCGACGGTCAGGTCCGCGCCCGGCTGCGTGCACGCGGACAGCTTGTCCCGGTAGTACGTCTCCACGTCGCCGTGCCAGTCCAGGTGGTCGGGGTGCAGCGAGGTCACCGCGACCACGGCGGGCGACCAGGCCAGGTCGGTGGCCTGATAGCTGGACGTCTCGATGACCCAGTACCGGGCGCCGGTATCCAGCGCGGGATCCCACGGCGGCTGGCCGATGTTGCCGCCCACCACGCACGGGTAGCCCCACCGGCGCAGCAGGTGCCCAGCGATCGCCGTCGTGCTGCTCTTGCCCTTGGTCCCGGTGATGCAGGCGACCCGGCTACGGTCCGCCTCGGCCAGCCACAGGCCGAGCCCGCCGGCCACCGGAATGCCCCGGCCCGCCAGTTCCGCCACCTCGGGGCGGTAGCGGCTGATCCCGGGCGACTTGATCACGACGTCACATCCGGCCAGCGCGGCCAGGCCGCCCTCGGCGGTGGCGAGGACCGGCTGCCCGCCCGGGCCCGGGCCGGACGGCCGGTCGTCCACCAGCACCGCCCCGGTGCCCAGCGCCGCCAGCTTGCGCAGGTTGGCCATGCCCTCGACGCCGAGTCCCCAGACCCCGGCGCGCATCCCGCGCACGTCGGACCAGGACAGGGCGGGCCGCGGGCCGGCGGTCACGGCGCGCCGTCCCGCGGGCGCAGCCGGGCGAACAGCCCGAACCGGCCGCACGGCCTGGCCGAGCGGTTGCTGAAGAAGTCCGCGCCGGTCGGCACGGCGGCCACGTGGATGTTGTCCTGCGCCACGCCCGCCTCGCGAAGCAGCAGCCGGTTGGCCGACCACAGGTCGACACAGCCACCGCCCGGTGCCGTCGGGCCGGACGACCTGGCCGGCGTGCTCGCCGAAACAATCCCGCACCGCCGCGGCGACCTCCTCGCCCACCTGGTAGCGGTCCGGCCCGATCGCGGGCCCGATACCCGGCGATGACGTCACCCGGCCTGGCTGCCGAGGGCCGCCATGGCGTCCAGTGCGGCGCCGGTCACCCCGGCGACGGTGCCGCGCCAGCCCGCGTGCACGCACGCGACCACGTGTGCGCCGGGGTCGTAGAGCAGGATCGGCACGCAATCGGCGACAAGTACCCCCACGACCGTGCCGGGGTCGCTGGTGACCAGGGCGTCGGCCTCGCCGACACCCGCATCGGCGACGGCGGCGCCACGGCCACGGTCCGCGCGGGTCACCACCCGCGCCACGGCGCCGTGCACCTGGCTGCCGAACACGAAGCCGGCCAGGTCGGCACCCATGGCCGCGGCGGTCCTGCGGCGGTTCTCCAGCACGTCCTGCGGCCGGTCCCCCACGCCGAAGCTCAGGTTCAGCGTCGCGTAGACGCCCGCGGAGACGCCGCCGTGGCGGGTGGTGACCAGCGCGTCGACGGGGCAGGCGTCCAGGGCCGGCCAGGCCAGCACCCGCAGGCCGCCCCGGTCCCGCAGTTCATGGCCGCTCATGGCTCGTGTGGTCATCGTCTGGGAGCTTAGGGCACGGCCGCGCCACACTGGGACGGTGCGCAGCGACGTAACCCGGGTGGCGGTGCGGGTCACCGGGACGGTCCAGGGGGTCGGGTTCCGGCCGTTCGTCTACTCGCTGGCGGGCCGGCTGGGCCTGGCCGGCTTCGTCGGCAACGACTCCGGCGGCGTGTTCGCAGAGGTCGAGGGCGCCCCCGCCGCCGTGGCGGAATTCCTGGTCGCGGTGGCACGTGATGCCCCGCCGCTGGCCAGAATCGACCAGGTCGTGTCCACAAGCATGCAGCCAAACGGCACCGCGGGGTTCATCATCGCCCCGAGCGCACCGGGCGCCCGGCGCACCGCCCTGGTATCGGCCGACAGCGCCATGTGCGCCGACTGCCTGGCCGAACTCCTCGATCCCGGGGACCGGCGCTACCGGTACCCGTTCATCAACTGCACCAACTGCGGCCCGCGGTTCACCATCGTCACCGACGTGCCCTACGACCGGCCGAACACCACGATGGCACCGTTCGCCATGTGCGCGCCGTGCGCGGCGGAGTACCACGACCCGGCGAACCGCAGGTTCCACGCCCAGCCGGTGTGCTGCCCCGCGTGCGGGCCCCGGCTGACCCTGCGCGGGCGCGGCGGGAGCCCAGTGGCAGCCGGCGAGGATCCGATCGCCGCCGCTGCCGCACCTGCTGCGGGACGGGCAGGTGCTGGCGGTGAAGGGGCTGGGTGGCTACCACCTGGCGGTGGACGCGCGCAGCGCGGCGGCCGCCGCCGCGCTGCGCGCGCGCAAGCACCGGGAGGACAAGCCGTTCGCGGTGATGGCGGCCGACCTGGCGGCGGCCCGGCGAACTGGCCGAGGTGGACGAGGCCGCGGCCGCGCTGCTGGCCAGCCCGCGCCGGCCGATCGTGCTGCTGCCGCGGCGCCCCGGCACGGTCGCCGCGGCGGTCGCGCCGGGCAACCGGTCGCTGGGGGTCATGCTGCCGTACACCCCGCTGCACCACCTGCTGCTCGAAGCGGTCGCCGGCCCGATCGTGCTGACCAGCGGCAACCTCTCCGACGAGCCCATCGCCTACCGCGACGAGGACGCGGTCACGGCACTGGAGCCGATCGCGGACGCGTTCCTCACCCACGACCGGGCCATCCACATCAGGACCGACGACTCGGTGGTGCGGCCCGTATCCGGCCGGGCGATGCTCATCCGGCGCTCCCGCGGGTACGTGCCGGAGCCGGTCACCACGGCGCACCGGTTCCCGCGCCAGGTGCTGGCCTGCGGTGCCGAGCTGAAGAACACGTTCTGCCTGGCTAAGGACGACCGGGCGTTCGTGTCACACCACATCGGCGACCTGGAGAACGCGGCGACGCTGCGCTCGTTCACCGAGGGCATCGAGCACTTCGGCAGGCTGTTCGGCGTGGAACCGGAGGTCGTCGCCTACGACCTGCACCCGGAGTACCTGTCCACGAAGTACGCGCTGGACCTCGACCTGGACTCCTGCGGCGTGCAGCACCACCACGCGCACATCGCCTCCTGCCTGGCCGACAACGGCCACGACGGCCCGGTCATCGGGGTGGCCTTCGACGGCACCGGGTTCGGCGCCGACGGCACCCTGTGGGGCGGCGAGTTCCTCGTCGCGGACCTGGCCCGCTTCGAGCGGGCCGGGCACCTGGAACCGGTGCCGATGCCCGGCGGCGCCGCCGCGATCCGGCAGCCGTGGCGGATGGCCGCCGCCTACCTGCGCGCCGCCTTCCCCGGCGGGCCGCCCGCCGGACTCGGCGTGGCCAAGCGCAACGAGCGGAACTGGGCGGCGGTCACCTCGATGGCCGAGCGGCGCATCAACGCCCCGCTGTCCTCCAGCGCCGGGCGGCTGTTCGACGCGGTCGCGGCGCTGCTGTCGATCCGGGACACGATCAACTACGAGGGCCAGGCCGCGGTGGAACTCGAGCAACTGGCCGACCCCGGCGAGACGGGCAGCTACCGGGCGGAGATCAGCGAGGGAGCGCCGTTTCGTATCCAGGGCGCCAGCCTGGTGCGGGCGGTCACCGGCGAGCTGGCGGACGGGGCGCCGGCGCCGCTTGTCGCGGCCAGGTTCCACAACGGGATCGCCGCGCTGATCGAGGACGGGTGCGTGCTGGCGCGGGAGCGGCACGGCCTGGACACGGTGGCGCTGTCCGGCGGGGTGTTCCAGAACCTACTGGTCACCGAGCGGGCGGTGGCGCGGCTGGCGGCGCGCGGGTTCCACGTGCTGCTGCACTCCCGGGTGCCGTGCAACGACGGCGGCATCAGCCTCGGCCAGGCGGTGGTCGCAGGCGCTAGGGATCGCGCGGCCGGTTAGCCGTTCAGCTGGACGTAGCCGTCGCGGGCGGCGGCGGCCAGGCCCGCGCCGGGCAGGCCCTCGGGGAACGGCCAGCGGTCGCCGGCCTCGGCCTCCGCGTCCGCCGCGGGCACGCCGGCCGCGTGCAGTTCACGGACGAGCGCGGCGGCGGCGGTCAACTGCTCGTGCTGCGCGGCCAGGAACGCCGCATCGACCACCGCCCCGTGCCCGGGCACCAGCACGTCCCCCTCGCGCAGTGCCGCCCGGAGCCGGCCGATGGTGCCGGGCCAGTCCAGCGGGAAGCTGCCGGACCCGTACACCGGCGGCCCGGACTCCTCGACCAGGTCGCCGGTGAGCCACACGCCGCTGGCCGGCAGGTGCACCAGCAGGTCGTTGTCGGTGTGGCCGCGGCCCAGGTACACCAGGTCGGCCGCGGTGCCGCCGAGGTCGAGCGTCATCGCGTCGCGGACCAGCACCGTGGGCGGGGTGATCACGATGTCGGCCCATTCGCCGGCCGGCTCCTCGCCAGACGCGATCACTTCGGCGAGCATCGGCCGTTCGTAGGCGTCGAGGTGCGCGGGCACCCGTTCGTGCCCGTAGATCGGCGCGCCGAGGTCGCTGTCCGGGCCGAACCGGCCGTTGCCGAAGCTGTGGTCGAAGTGCGCGTGCGTGTTGACCACCCAGCGGACCGGCTGCCCGCCGAGTTGCTTCAGGTCGGCCCGGATCTCGTCGGCCTGGCGGTGCGAGGAGCGGGTGTCGCAGACGAGCAGCCCGCCGTCGCCCCGCACCACGCAGACGCTCACGTCGTGCGGCTGATACCGGCGCCGGAAGACGCCGTCCGCCACTTCTTCCCAGTCCGTCATCCCCCCGAGGCTAGCGCGCCGTGCGGATCGGTGTGCGCTGGCGCAGCCAGTCGTACCATGCCCCGATCCCGTCCCCGGCCCGCGCCGAGACCGGCAGGACCGTGGCGCCGGGGCTGATCGCGCCCAGGTCGGCCGTGCACCGGGCCAGGTCGAAATCCAGGTAGGGCAGCAGGTCGGTCTTGGTGACCAGGACCAGGCCGGCGCTGCGGAACATGTGCGGGTACTTGACCGGCTTGTCGGCTCCCTCGGTGACCGAGGCGAGCACCACCCGGTGCGCCTCGCCCAGGTCGAACAGGGCCGGGCAGACCAGGTTGCCCACGTTCTCGATCACCACCACGGAGCCGCCGGGCGGGTCGAGCTTGGTGAGCGCGTCGCGCACCATCACGGCGTCGAGGTGACATCCGGTCCCGGTGTTGACCTGCACCACCTGGCAGCCGGCCGCGCGCATCCGGTCCGCGTCCAGTTCCGTCTCCTGGTCGCCCTCGATGACGCCGATGACAAGCTGCCCCGCCAGTTCGGTGGCGGTGCGTTCGAGCAGCGTGGTCTTGCCGGCGCCGGGTGAGCTCATCAGGTTGACCGCGAGGATGTCCCGCTCGCGCAGCCAGTCCCGGTTCTCGCTGGCCAGCGCGTCGTTGCGGGCGAGTACCTTCTCGGCCAGCGTGACGGTCCTGCCTTCGCCGCCGTCGCCGTGATCGTGCCAGGTGCCGTCGGCGTGCACGTGCCCGGCCGGTTCGTCACCGGCGCAGCCGCAGGTCGCGCACATCTCACGCCACCTGGACCGAGAGGATCCGGAGTTCCTCGCCGCCGAGCACGGCCACCTCCGCACTGCCGCAGGGGCACAGGATGATCGGCATGTCCGGCTGGAACTCGGTGCCGCAGGCACGGCACCGGCACCGCGCGGGCGGCTGCGTGATCTCCAGCGTGGCTCCTTCCAGGCCGGTGCCCTCGGTGGCGAGGTCGAAGCAGAACCTGATCGAGTCGGCCACCACGCCGGACAGTGCCCCGATCTCCAGGCGCACCATGGTGATCCGGGCGCCGGGCAGCTTACGCGTCACCGTGTCGACCACGCCCTCCGCGATCGCCAGTTCGTGCACGCGGCCTCCCGACCGGTCAGCAGATGCGCGGCAGCGGGTCGCCGACCAGCAGGTCGACGATCCGGGTGCCGCCGAACGTGGTCTTGATCGTGACCAGCCCGACCGGTTCGGCGGTCACCTCGCCGATGATCGCCGCCTGTGCGCCGAGCGGGTGGGCGCGCAGGACGGCGAGGGCCTGCGAGGCCTGGTCGCCGTCCACCACGGCGACCAGGCGGCCCTCGCAGGCCACGTAGAGGGGGTCGATGCCGAGCAGTTCCGCCGCGCCGCGGACCTCGTCCCGCACCGGGATGACCTCCTCGGAGATCAGCACGCCGACGTCCGCGGCCTTGGCGATCTCGTTGAGGATGGTCGCGACGCCGCCCCGGGTCGCGTCGCGCAGCGCGCGGACCCCGGGCACCGCGCCGATCAGCCCGGCCACCAGGCCGGCCAGGGGCGCGGTGTCGGACTCCACGTCCGCCTCGATGTCCAGTTCGCCGCGGGCCAGCATGATCGTCACGCCGTGGTCGCCGATCGGCCCGGAGACGAGGATCTTGTCGCCCGGGCGGGCGTTGGCCACGCCCAGGTCCACGCCCGCGGCGACGGCGCCGACGCCCGCGGTGTTGATGTAGCAGCCGTCGGCCTTCCCCTTCTCCACCACCTTGGTGTCCCCGGTGACGATGGCGACCCCGGCCACCGCGGCCGCGTCCCGCATGGACTCGGCGATGCGGCTCAGGTCCGCGACGGGAAAGCCCTCTTCGAGGATGAAGCCGGCCGACAGGTACATCGGGGTCGCCCCGGCCACCGCGAGGTCGTTGACCGTGCCGTTGATCGCCAGGTCGCCGATGTTGCCGCCGGGGAAGAACAGCGGCGACACCACGAACGAGTCGGTGGTCAGCGCCACCGTGGCGCCGCCGACCTGCAGCCGGGCGGCGTCCTCCAGCGGTTCCAGCAGTGGGTTGCGGAACGCGTCAAGGAAGATGGCCTCGATCAGGGTCTGGGTCGCCTTGCCGCCGGCCCCGTGCGACATCGTGATGCGTTCTTCCCTGAGCTTCGGCCGCCGCCGCCGGGCCCGGTCGATGCGGTCCAGCACCTGCTGCTCCCGCCCGGCGGGCAGGACCCGCTGGTGCGTCATGGCCGGCGCAGCTCACCACGGAGATCGCCTCGGGCACCCGCTGGCGGGTCAGCCGGCCGTAGTTGTAGTACGCGGCGCAGGCGCCTTCCGGCGAGACCATGCACGTGCCGATCGGGGTCTCCGGGGTGCAGGCGGTGCCGAACACCTTGCACTCCCAGGGCTTGAGTACGCCCTTGAGCACCTCGCCGCACTGGCACGCCTTCGGGTCGGCGACCCGCACGCCGGGCACCTTGAACAGCAGTTCGGCGTCGAAGTCCGCGTAGGTCCCGCGCATCTTCAGCGCCGAGTGGGAGATGAAGCCGAGCCCGCGCCACTCGAAGTAGGGCCGCAGTTCCATGGTCTCCCCGATGGCCTTGAGCGCCACCGGGTTGCCGTTCCAGGGCACCACCCGCGAGTACTGGTTCTCCACCTCGCTGCGGCCCTCGTGCAGTTGCACCATGAGCATGTAGATGGACTGCAGGATGTCCAGCGGCTCGAAGCCGGCCACGACGACCGGCTTGCCGTAGCTCTTCGCGATGAACTCGTACGGCCGGCAGCCGATCACCGTGGACACGTGCCCCGGGCCGATGAAGCCGTCGAGCCGCAGGTCGGGGGAGTCCAGGATGGCCTTGATGGCCGGGATGATCGTGACGTGGTTGCAGAACACCGAGAAGTTCGTCACGCCCTGCGCCTTGGCCCGGAGCACCGTCATCGCCGTGGACGGGGCGGTGGTCTCGAACCCGATCGCCATGAACACGACCCGCTTGTCCGGGTTGGCCCTGGCGATCTTCAGCGAGTCCAGCGGCGAGTAGACCATCTGGATGCCGGTGCCGCGCGCGTTGGCGTCGAAGAACGACCCCGTTGCTGCCCGGGACCCGCATCATGTCGCCGAACGAGGTCATGATCACGTCCGGCTGCGAGGCCAGGTGGATGGCGTCGTCCACCCGCCCCATCGGGATCACGCACACCGGGCACCCGGGCCGTGCACCAGGGTGATGGACTCCGGCAGGTAGTCCTCGAGGCCGTGCTTGTAGATGGTGTGGGTGTGCCCGCCGCACACCTCCATCAGCTTGTACTGGCGCCCGGGCTCGCACAGGGCCGCGATCTCTGGCGGCGAGCGCGTGCGCCTTCTCTGCGTCACGGAACTCGTCGACGAACCGCATGTCACCAGCTCCTACTCGATCTGGAGTCCCGCAGCGCGGCGAGCTCGTCCTCGTAGGCCTGGCCGATCCCCTCCAGGAACTCCAGGGCCGCGGCTGCCTCGGCCTCATCGATCTTGGACAGGGCGAAGCCGACGTGGATCAGCACCCACTCGCCCGGCTCGGGGGGCTCGTCGGTCAGCAGGCCGACGTTGATAACCCGGCGCACCCCGCTGACGTTCACCCGTGCCAGGTCGGGCTGTTCGGGGAGGAACTCGATCACCTCACCGGGAATGCCAAGGCACATGTGACACTCCTTCCGCCGCGGTCTCGTGGGCTTCGGGACTTCCGGCGCCGGGCTGCCCGCGTCCTGGCGCCCGCGCCCGGTCTCGGCGACCAGGCCCAGGACCACCTGGACCGCCTCGTCCACCGCCTTCGCGACCGGCTCGCTCAGCTCCATGCCGTAGTCGATGCTGGCGGGCTCGCAGCCCACCACGAAAACGCGTACCGAGCCCCCGGCACCGAGCATGTCCAGCACGCCGAGAACCACGTCGGGCTGCATGCCGTGGGCGTCGAACAGCCGCTGCGCCGCAGCGGGCCCTCGGCCGCGGCCAGGTCCCGCCGGTGTTCCGCCTCCACAGCGAGCACGGTCACAGTGCCAGGCTCGCCGCCTCGCGGCGCGGCGTCAACGAGGATGGCCGTCTCGTAACCGTCGGCGAGGTCGTAGGCCAGGTGCATGCCGCTGATGCCGTAGTCGGCGACCCGGACCCAGCCGGGCAGGCTCTGGCTGGCCAGCCGCCTGGCGACCTCGGGGCCGAACCCGTCGTCACCGAGGAAGATGTTGCCGACGCCGGCGACGAGCACCCGGCCCGGCTCATCCCCGGTCGGTCATATGCGCCCGGCCGGGTCATGTCCGGACCGGCGGGCCAGGGCGGCGAGGGTGAGCTCCCACAGCACGTGGTAGATGGTCGTCTGCGCTTCCTGGATCCGGTGCACCGAGGTGGACGGCGCGACGAACAGGTAGTCGATGCTGTCCAGCTCCGCCATCCCGCCGCCCTCGTAGCCGGCCAGGCCCACGGTGAGCATCCCGCGCCGGCTGGCCTCGGCGAAGGCGCGCACCAGGTTCTCCGAGTTGCCGCTGGTGGACAGGCCGACGGCGATGTCCTCCCGGCGGCCGAACGCCGCGAGCTGCCGGGCGAAGACCACCTCGACGCCGACGTCGTTGCACAGCGCGGTCACCACGGAGGTGTCGTTGGCCAGCCCGAAGGCAGGCAGCGCGGGCGCGTCACCGCCGGGGGACAGGAACAGGGTGGCCAGCTCCTGTGCGTCGGTGGCGCTCCCGCCGTTGCCGAAGGCGAACAGCCGGCCGCCCGCGGCGAACCTGGCGGCCATGTCCTCGGCGCAGTTGGCCAGCCGGTCCACTCCCGCGCGGCCACGACGCTGCGCAGTTCGACGATCTCCTCGGTCTTCGCCAGCGTCGACGCGCGCACCTCCGCCATCAGGTCGGCCAGGTCCGAGCGTCCCGGCGTACAGGAACGGGTAGAGCGCCTCCATCGCGCTCGTGCCGTCCTCGACATCGTGTGACACGCGACGTCACCTTCCCACGATCGCGATGGCTTCCTTGGCGTGCACCAGGATCGTGTCGCCGGGCCGCGGCGCTCGACCAGCGCGACGCTGACCTCCTCCTCGCCCTGGCCGGTGTCCACCATGGCCAGCCCGTCGCCGAGCAGCCGCAGCACGGTGACCTCGACGGCGGTGTCGGAGCAGGTGATGCAGACGTCGCCGTAGCACTCCGCAGCTGCGCCGGCCGACTGGCCACTGTGGGTAGTCATGGCAACACCCTCCCCGTGGCCCGGTCATGCGAACACCCCCGGACCAGGGTGCCCGGCTGTTCGAGGAATACGTGCACCAGTTCCCAGAGCACGTGGTACATGGTGACGTGCATCTCCTTGACCACCCGCGGGTCGTCGGAGCCCGGCCACCAGCACGTGGTCCGCCGCATCGCAGCCGACGGCGCACTCGCGGCCGGCGAGCGCGATCGTCAGCAGGCCGCGTTCGCTGGCCGTGGCCAGCCCGGCGAGCACGCTGCCGCAGTCCCCGTGGCGGAGATGCCGATCGCGATGTCGCCGGGCGCGGCCAGGTAGCGAAGCTGATGGGCGAAGATCCCGGCCATGCCCTCGCGCTCGGCGATCCCGGTCACCGTGGCCACGTCGGTGGTCAGCGAGATGGCCGGCAGCGCCCGCTTGCCGACGATCACCGGGTGCACGAACTCCACCGCGACGTGCTGCGCGTCGGTGCTGGCGGCGCCCGTGCCGAACACCACCAGCTTGCCGCCCTCATGGAACCGCACCGCCATGGCGTGGCACGCCGCGCCACCGCGTCCGCCTGCGCGGCCACGCCGCCCATGGGCTCGACGCGCCGCGCGAACGCCTTGGCGGCCTCCTCGCCTGCCGCGGCCAGCCTGGCCGCCGTCTGCGCGTCGTAGCCGCTGGTCATGAATCTGCCCCTGATCTGCCGCGGACTCCGACAGGTCAAGGTCGACCGCGATATCGACGGCGTCACGGACGCGCAGCGCACCGAGGAACGCGGTATACGGCTTGATCCCGTAATCGGACTGCACGACCTGCGCCTCCGCATGGTAGCGGTCGGCGCCGGTCTGAGCTGACCCGCACCTGAGTGGCCGTTCCTTGCCGCGGATGGTGAGTGTCCCGGTGATTTCGCCGCCCCCCCCGGCTCCGGGCTGAAAGCCGGCCGCGGCGAAAACAGCCTCCGGGAACTGGTCGGAGGCCAGCACCTTGCGCGCCGTGACGGCGATCTCGCGCCGGTCCCGGTCGGTGAGCGGCTTGACGCCGCCGGACCCGTCGCGCACCACCAGCGCGCCCATGTCGATGCGTACATCCAGGTCAGCCGGGCTGAGGTCGTCATTCACGCCGAACTCCCCCGACCACCGGGTGGCCTCGATGGTGAGGTCATGACCCGCCTGCGCGGCCAGCCCGTCACGGAACGTGCGCAGAACGATGCGGCCCAGGTCCGGGCCGAGTTGGTGGCGACCCGCAAGTACCGCCATGGGAGCACGCTAGGACACTTCTGGGGGGACGTCCAGTGAACTGGACAGACAAGTCTTGTTCATTGCCGATGGCCGCCGGTGCGCGGGCACCGCCGGGGCGCCCGCGCGGTTGCTAGGAATGCGGTACTTCGCCGAACACTTCCTGGATACGCCGCAGGTCGCGCATGCGTGGCTCGGTGGCGCCGCCGACCCAGCGGCTGACCGTCTTGACGGACACACCGAGCATCCGGGCGGCGGCCTCCTGGGTCAGGCCTTCCCGGCGGAGCGCGGTGGACATCCAGTCCGCGAACGTGTCGGCGTGGACCGGCGTCCCGGCCTCGCCCGCAGCGCCCTCGGCAGAAGTGTCCGCCGCCATACCGGGGCTGGCCACGGGGACCGCCGTGGCGGTCACGGCACGGTCCGCGGCCTGGCCGCCCGCGTCCCGTCCGGCGCCGCCTTCAGCGGATGGATCTGGTTGTCCGAGTGGAGCACGTCCACCTCGACGTGCTCCGGGAAGATGCGGAACGCGACCTGGATGGAGCCGGTCGGCCCGGCCGCGTCCAGCAGTGCGCGGAATACGGTTTCGCCGACCTCGCGGTTGCCCTCCTCGGTGAGCGGAGACTCGGCGAGGCAGCGGCGGACGAAGTCGCGGATGTCCGGGATCGAGGACGGCCGTGCCGGGAACGCCTGCACAAGCACCACGACCGGTGTGACCTGGATCGGGTCACCTGGACCCGTCATGAACTCGGTCACCGGACTTCTCCTTCGTGGGATGCCTCGTGCCGCAGGGCGGTCCAGGCACACGCCAGGCTATTCCATCCCGCCTGCTCAAGCCAGTGCTGACCGGTGAGATGGCCGGCCTTATGGCCATGTTCTGTGGCAGGTCGTGACCGCCTCGCGGCTCGGCGTAACCAGCCGGTGACTTGGATCTAGACAGTTCTGTCCGGTCAACTGTCCGCTCACTCTTGAAGGCAGGTCCAGCCGGGTCTAGCATGGCGACCGTCGCGCATCACGAACGCCGAATCAGAAGTCAGGAGGTGGCCGTGATGGCCACAGCCACGTCGAGCGGAGCGGGGTCAAGCGCAGGCAGCGGGGATGAGCCGGTGGTGCACATCCTCTGGATGAACGGGGGGCTCGGCTGTGACGGGGACTCGGTCGCGCTGACCGCGGCCACCCAGCCCAGCATCGAGGAAATCGTGCTCGGCGCTCTGCCGGGCCTGCCGAAGATCGCCGTGCACTGGCCGCTGATCGACTTCGAATGCGGCCCGGAAACCGGGGCCGACAACTTCATCGAGTGGTGGCACAAGGCCGACCGAGGCGAGCTGGAGCCGTTCGTCCTGGTGGTGGAGGGCTCCATCCCGAACGAGGCGATCAAGGACGAGGGCTACTGGTGCGGCTTCGGCAACAACCCGGCGACCGGCCAGCCGATGACCACCAACGAGTGGCTGGACCGGCTGGCGCCGAAGGCCACCGCGATCCTCGCGGTCGGCACCTGCGCCACCTACGGCGGCATCCACGCCATGGCGGGCAACCCGACCGGTGCCATGGGCGTGCCGGACTACCTGGGCTGGGACTGGCGGTCCAAGGCGGGCCTGCCCATCGTCTGCGTGCCCGGCTGCCCCATTCACCCGGACAACCTGTCCGAGACGATCCTCTACCTGCTCTACCAGGTGGCGGGCCAGGCCCCGATGATCCCGCTGGACGAGGCGCTGCGGCCCACCTGGCTGTTCGGGGCGACCGTCCACGAGGGCTGCGACCGGGCCGGCTACTACGAGCAGGGCGACTTCGCCAACGAGTATGGCTCGCCCAAGTGCCTGGTCAAGCTGGGCTGCTGGGGGCCGGTGGTCAAGTGCAACGTGCCCAAGCGCGGCTGGATCAACGGCGTGGGCGGCTGCCCGAACGTGGGCGGCATCTGCATCGCCTGCACCATGCCCGGCTTCCCGGACAAGTTCATGCCGTTCATGGACGAGCCGCCCGGGTCGAAGGTCTCCACCACGGCCAGCACGATGTACGGCACCGTGATCCGCACGCTGCGCGGATTCACCTCGAAGACCGCCGACGAGGAGCCCAAGTGGCGCAAGCGGGGCGATGAACTCCTGACGGGCTTCAAGAAGACCTGGTGATCGACTGATTTCGGACGGGCGGGCGCCGGGACGGCCCCGCCCGGAGGGAAGGGGAGTGCCATGACGACGGCCGAAGACACCGGCCTGGTGGAGATGGCCTGGGATCCGATCACCCGGATCGTCGGCAGCCTCGGTATCTACACCAAGATTGACTTCAAGCAGAAGCGGGTCGTCGAGTGCCACAGCACCTCGTCGATCTTCCGCGGATACAGCATCTTCATGAAGGGCAAGGACCCCCGGGACGCGCACTTCATCACCAGCCGCATCTGCGGCATCTGCGGTGACAACCACGCGACCTGCTCGGTCTACAACCAGAACATGGCCTACGGGGTGCGCCCCCCGCACCTCGGCGAGTGGATCATCAACCTGGGCGAGTCCGCGGAGTACATGTTCGACCACAACATCTTCCAGGAGAACCTGGTCGGGGTGGACTTCTGCGAACGGATGGTCGGCGAGACCAACCCGGGCGTGCTGGAACTGGCGAACCGCACCGAATGCCCGCACGCCGCCGAGCACGGGTACAAGTACATCGGCGACATCATGCGGTCGCTCAACCCGCTCGAGGGCGAGTTCTACCGCGAGGCGCTGCAGGTCTCCAGGTCCACCAGGGAGATGTTCTGCCTGATGGAGGGGCGCCATGTGCACCCCTCCACGCTCTACCCGGGCGGCGTGGGCACGACCGCGACGGTCCAGCTCTTCACCGACTACCTCACCCGGCTGATGCGCTACGTCGAGTTCATGAAGCGCGTGGTGCCGATGCACGACGACCTGTTCGACTTCTTCTACGAGGCCCTGCCGGGGTATGAGGAGGTCGGCCGGCGCCGCGCGGACATGGTCTGCTGGGGCAGCCTCAACGACCCCGAGATCTGCGACTTCCGCTACGACCACATGACCGACTGGGGCCGCAAGATGTTCGTCAGCCCCGGCGTGATCCGGGACGGCCAGCTGCTCACGAACGACCTGGTGGAGATCAACCTCGGGATCCGCATCCTGCTCGGCAGCTCGTACTACGAGGACTGGGAAGACCAGGAGATGTTCGTCACCCGCGACCCGCTGGGCAACCCGGTGGACCGCAGGCACCCGTGGAACCAGCACACCATCCCCAAGCCGGCCAAGCGGGACTTCGGCGGCAAGTACAGCTGGGTCATGTCCCCGCGCTGGTTCGACGGCAAGGACCACCTCGCGGCGGACACCGGCGGCGGCCCCATCGCGCGGCTCTGGGCGACGGCGCTCGGCGGCCTTGTCGACTTCGGCTACGTCAAATCCACGGGCCACAGCGTCCAGATCAACCTGCCGCGCACGGTCAGCAGGCCCGAGGCCACGTTCGAGTGGAAGATTCCCACCGACAAGACGGGCGCGCCGCTGTCCAACGCGATCGAGCGTGACCGGGCCCGCACCTACTTCCAGGCCTACGCGGCGGCGTGCGCGCTGTACTTCACCGAGAAGGCCCTGGCCGAGATCCGGGCCGGGCGCACCAAGACCTGGGAGCCGTTCAACGTCCCCGACGAGGCCAACAGCTGCGGCTTCACCGAGGCGGTCCGCGGCGTGCTGTCCCACCACATGGTGATCCGCGGCGGGAAGATCGCGAACTACCACCCGTACCCGCCGACCCCGTGGAACGCCAGCGTCCGCGACGTCTACGGAACGCCCGGCCCCTACGAGGACGCGGTGCAGAACACGCCCATCTTCGAGGAGAACCCGCCGGACAGGTTCAAGGGCATCGACATCATGCGTGCGGTCCGCAGCTTCGACCCGTGCCTGCCCTGTGGCGTGCACATGTACCTCGGCGATGGGAAGAAGCTGGAGAAGGTGCACTCGCCGATGACGGTCACCCTGGCAACCTGACACCTGAGGATGTGCGGCGCCGTCACGGTGGCGGCGCCGCGGCTGCCTAGGGAAGCGAGGCCCGATGACCACCGTTGCGCAGGCGGGCGAACGGATCGAGGAGTTGCTGGCCTCGCTGCGGTCGCGCGGCGGCCCCGCCGCCGAGACGTGCGAGGAAATTGTCCGCCTGCTGGTCGGCATATACGGAGACGGCCTGGCCGCCATCATGGCGGCCCTGGCGCAGGAGGGTGAGCCGGGCCGCGCGATCACCGACCGGCTCACCGCCGACCCGGTGGTGGAGGGGCTGCTGCTGTTGCACGGGCTGCACCCGCTGGATGTGGACGCCCGGATTCAGCGGGCGCTCGACCAGGTCCGGCCCTACCTCGGCTCGCACGCCGGCGGCGTGGAGTACCTGGGGGTGAGCGACGGCGTCGCCCGGCTCCGGCTGGAAGGGAGCTGTCACGGCTGCCCCTCCTCGACCGTCACCGTCCGGCTGGCGATCGAGGGAGCCGTGCAGGATGCGGCGCCCGAGGTGACCGAGGTGGTCGTCGAGGGGATGACCGCCCCACCCGGGCCGAAGCTGCTGCAGATCGGCCCGCGGCCCGGCGAGGTACCGGGCGCCGCGCCGCCTGGCCGCCACGTCCGGCGGTGAGTGGGTCACGCTGCCGGACATCGGCCCGCCGAGTTCCCGCCCGGTGACCGCGGCCGCCGGGGACGTCGCGGTGCTCGTCTGCTCGGTCCGTGGCACCCTGTACGCCTACCGCGACCAGTGCGCCTCCTGCGGCTCGTCACTGCGCGAGGGGACGCTCAGCCGTGAGGTGCTGAGCTGCCCGTGCGGCAGCCGGTACGACGTCAGCCGGGCCGGGACCGGGCTGGACGGCCTGGCCGCCCATCTCGACCCGCTGCCGCTGCTGGCCGACAGCCAGGGCGTGCGCGTGGCGGTACCGGCGGCGGTGCCCTCATGAGCGGGCCGGCGGGCCTGCGCCGGTTCGTCACGGAACCGCCCGCGCCGCCCGGGCCGGCCGGCGCCCCAGCGGGCGCCCCCGCGGCGGGCGCCGGCGTGGGCACGGAGGGGGGCCGCGCCGGGGCCGTCTCACCGGCCGAGGAGAAGTGCGAGTTCTGCGCGGCGGAGATCCTGGCCGAGCACGGCCATGTCGCGGACCTGGAGCAGTCCAGCCTGATGTGCGCCTGCCGCCCGTGCTACCTGCTGTTCACGCACGGGCAGGCCGGCCGCGGGCGGTACCGCTCGGTGCCCGACCGGTACCTGGCGGACCCGGAACGGCCGATGACCGCCGCCGAGTGGGATGCCCTGGAGATCCCCGTCGGGCTGGCCTTCTTCCTGCACAGTTCCACGGCGGGCGAGGTGACCGGCTTCTACCCGAGCCCCGCGGGCGCCACCGAGTGCCGGCTCGACCTGGCGGCCTGGGACCGGCTCGCCGCGGACCATCCGCTGCTGGCCGCCATGGCACCGGACGTGGAGGCGGCCCTGATCAGCCGCACCAAGGACGGCGTGGAGCACTTCCTGGTGCCCATCGACACCTGCTACGAGCTTGCCGGGCGGATGCGGCTGTACTGGCGTGGCTTCGACGGCGGCGAGCAGGCCCGCCAGAGCATCGCCGACTTCCTCGACCGGGTCAGGTCCCTGGCAAGGCCCTTGGCCGGGGAGTCCTGACGTGGCCGAGCTTGCCTTCGACTGCATCGGGACCCGGGTGGACCGGTTCGCGGTGGTGCCGTGCCTGTCGCTGGTGCTGCGGATCAGCGAGACCAGCGGCCAGCGGGTGGAGGCGATCGCGCTTCGGTGCCAGATCAGGATCGAGCCGGCCAGGCGGCGCTATTCGGCCGCGGAGGCAGAACGGCTGAACGACCTCTTCGGCGATACCGAACGCTGGGCGGACACGCTGAAGCCGATGCAGTTCAGCACCGTGGCGACCATGGTGCCGGGCTTTTCCGGCGCTGCCGAGATCGAGCTGCCGGTCCCGTTCACCTATGACCTGGAGGTGGGCTCCGCCCGGTACTTCGACAGCCTGGAGTCGGGCGAGATCCCGCTGCTGCTGCTGTTCAGCGGCACGGTGTTCACCGTCATCGACGGCCGCATCCAGGTGCAGCAGGTCCCCTGGAGCAAGGAGGCGGCCTACCGGCTGCCGGTCCAGGTCTGGCGTGAGGCCATCGACGCCCACTTCCCCAACAGCGCATGGATCAGGATGAGCAGGCAGACGATGGCGGAACTGCAGCGCTTCAAGTCTGCCCACGCGATGCCCACCTGGGACATGACGCTCGGCGAGCTGCTCGCGCGGGCCGATACCGATGCCGCGGACCAGCAATGACCACCGACCCGGCGCACACCGAGCATGCCCGCAAGGTGGCGGACGCGGTGCTGTACGAGGGCTACCTGCTCTACCCGTACCGGCGGTCGGCGCAGAAGAACCGCACCAGGTTCCAGTTCGGTGTCCTCATGCCGCCGCCCTACCAGGCTGTGGACGAGCATGAGCCGTCGGCGAGCCAGACCGAATGCCTGGTCGAGTGCCCCGCCGATGCCGAGGTCGCCATCGGCCTGCGCTTCCTGCACCTGCAGCACCGCACCGCGCAGCGGATCGACGCGGGCACCGGCGAGGCCAGCGACGTCGACACCGTGCAGGTGGCCGGCACCGAGTACGGCTCGTGGGACGAGGCGGTGGAGCGGGAGGAGCAGTTGCGCGGCTCCGTCGCCGAACTGCTCGGCCAGGGCACCGAGCTGCGCTTCGACATCCCCGGGTCCGAGCAGGCCGAGGAACTGGCCGGCCAGGACGGCGGCGCCGGCCGGCTGATCCGCCGTTGCGAGCCGCTGTCCGGCGCGATCGTGGCCAGGGCCGAGCGCACCGCCGGGCCCTACGGTGCGCTCCGGCTGCGGGTGCGCGTGGAGAACCGGGCACAGCCGCAGGCCGCGCTGCGCAGCCGGGACGATGGCCTGAAGTACTCGATGATCGCGGCGCACCTGCTGATCGGCGTCGCCGGTGGCACGTTCCTGTCGATGACCGAGCCGCCGGAGTGGGCCGCGCCCGAGGTGGCCGCGTGCGAGAACATCGGCACCTGGCCGGTGCTGGCCGGCCCGGCCGAATGCCGCGACCTGCTGCTGTCCTCGCCGGTCATCCTCTACGACCACCCCGAGGTGGCGCCGGAGAGCGCCGGGGACCTGTTCGACGCCACCGAGATCGACGAGATTCTCACGCTGCGCACGCTCGCGCTGACCGACGCGGAACGGCAGGAGGCGCGGGCGACCGACCAGCGCGCCGCCGACCTGATCGACCGCCTGGACGGCCTGCCGCCGGAGATGTGGGAGCGGATGCATGGCGCCATCCGCTACCTGTCACCCAGCAGCGCGGCCGCCGCGCCGCCCGTGTTCACCGAGCCGGCCGAGTTCCCGCCGGAGTTCCCCGCCGCGAGCACGCCCGCGCAGCCGTGGTGGGACCCGGGGGCGGACACCTCGGTGTCCCCGGAGACCGACCATGTGCTGGTCGGCGGGGTCCGGGTCGCCCGGGGCAGCAAGGTCAGGATGCTGCCCGGTGCCCGCCGCGCCGACGCACAGGACATCTTCCTCACCGGGCGCGAGGCACTGGTGGAGGCGGTCCTGCACGACGTGGACGGCCAGGTGCACGTCGCGGTCAGCCCGGTCAGTGACCCCCTGGCCGACCTGCAGCGCAACCACGGCAGGTTCCTCTACTTCGCCCCCGACGAGATAGAGCCCGTCCCTGCCGAGGGCGGCGGGGGAAGTGGTGACGATGGCGAGTAACGGGAGGGAGGGAACACGATGATCGGCAAGCTCATCAAGGCAGCGCTGATCGCGGCGGTGCTGGCGTTGATCGTGCAGTCGCTGCCCGACATCAAGCGCTATCTCGAACTCCGCGAGATGTAACGAGGCATGAGGCGCCGGGCCGGCTCCGTGCCCGGCGGAGGAAGCACCCGTGCGTGGTCGCGCACAGGCTCAGGTACGCAGCAGGTGGGGTGAGCGACTGATGGAGACGATCATTGGGTTCCTGGCCGGTTATCTGGTCGGGGCCCGTGAAGGAAAGGACGGCCTGGAACGGCTGAAGACGTCGGTGAACGCCATCAGGTCCTCGCCCGAGGTGCGCAAGATGGCGTCCGACGCGCTGGTCCTTGCCGAGCAGATGGTCAAGCGGGTGCCCTGGCGGCATCAGCGGTGCGGTGGTGCGGTCCCTGGCATCACGCGCTACCACGCGCCGGGAGACGTCCCAGGCAGCCTGAATAACCGCAGGCAGGGCCGGGTGCCGCCGCTGACGCGGAACTTTGCGCTGCCCCTTAGCTTCCTCCCAGGTTGACCTGGGATTCTGCCGCTGACTGTGCCCGGGCGGGCACGTCCGACCGCCAGAAGGAGTTGGCTCGCATGTCGGCAGGCCCAGAACACGATCACCCCACCCCACCGGGCAAGACCGGCCTGCGGGCCGCATGGCTCGGCTCCCGCCGGGTCGCGGTCATGGCGGGCGTCATCGGTGTGGGCGTGCTCACCGGAGCCGGTGTCGCGGTCGCCGCGACCGGCTCATCCTCGCCGACGCCCGCTCCCAGCGCGCCGCCCTCGCCGTCCGCGAGCGCGCCGTCCAGCCGCCTGCTGCCGCCCAAGGGCCTGCCGAAGCAGCTGCCGTGGCGCATCCACGGCGCTCCCGGTCTGTTCGGGCCGGCGTTCGCCGCCCCCGGCATGCTCGGCGGCGGGCTGTTCGGTGCCGTGCACGGCACCGTCGTGGTGCCCAAGCCCGGTGGTGGCTACCAGACCGTCGCGTTCCAGAACGGCAAGGTGACCGCCGTCTCCAGCACGTCCATCACGCTGCGCAGCGCCGACGGTTACAGCCACACCTACCCGGTGACCAGCTCCACCATGGTGAACGCCCAGCGCGACGGCATCGGCTCCATCAAGGTCGGCAACCAGGTCATGGTGGACGCCACCGTCAGCGGCAGCACGACCACCACGATCCGGATCATCGACCTGACCCTGCTCCAGCAGGGCTTCCACCGTTTCTTCAGCCCCGCCCCCGGCACCAACGGCAAGGCGGCCATCCCCGCCTCCTAAGCCCGCACCACAGCCCGGCGGCGGCCTCTCGGCAGGGCCGCTGCCCGGCTTTTAGCTGCCGCCACGACACGTTCAGCGAAGTTCGCTGAGAATGATGTTGTCCCGGTGTGCCCCTGGTGTACGGTCTGCGATACGGAATAAGGCAGATGTTGCCCCTAGATCCGTATCAGCAGGTGAGGTCACAATGACGAGTTCGGTGAAGTATTTCCGTGGCGGCTGGGCGGCCGGCGAAGCGGCAGGCCGGGTACAGAACGTATGGCGTAAGAGCCCATTGAGTGCTGCTGACGGGAACTGCGTCGAAATCGACACCGCGGATCTCCGCGGCGAAAGGCGGCTTGCCGAATCCGCGCAGTTCCGGGGCGCGGAATTGGTCCGCGTGGCACTCGGGTCGCGGGAGGCGCGCACCCGGGCTGCCCAGTTGCTCTGGCTGCTGGCCGCGGCTCTCGCTGGGGCGATGCTCGCCCTGGCCTGCCGTGCGCTCATCACCGGCCCGCGCGCCCGGGCTCCCCAGTTCGCGATCCAGGCCGCATAAGCCCTGCTCAGACACGATGTATCTCGGTCAGAGCGACTCCCGGCGCCGCCACAGCGCAGGCCGCGTGACGGCGACACGCAGATCGTCGTTAGCCCCATCCGGCGGCTCGCCAGGTGCTATAAAGATCGCTATGCTGCCGCCGCGGCCCGCCCGTGCCTGGGCAGCTCCTTTTCCACCAGATAGCCATGTCCGAGGGCGAGGTCGTTGTGGTCGCGTTTGGGGAGCAGGTCGGTCGGCCTGAAGAAGTCCGATTTGGTGCGGACGCGCGTATTGAAATAGGATTGGCTGGTCTTTCTGGAGCCACCTGGCGTAAGAGTTCCTACAGTGCCTGTAACGGCAATTGCGTAGAGATAGCTAAGATTCGTTGTGATCTCATCGGGGTCCGCGATACCAAAGACGCGGGCCGGGGACCGGTCCTGGTATTCGGCGACGCGGCCTGGCGCTCGTTCATCGACGGGGTCAAGAACGGCACCTGAAATCGCCGTCCGGCTGCACCCGGGCCGGTAACGCTACGCCGTTACCGGCCCGGGTTCTTCTATGTCCAGACCTCGTCCATCACTGCAGATATCAGCGCGCGTGATGGCGCTGGATCCAGTGACCCTCTCCTGAGGTACTCGAACGCCACCCGGTACTTGAACGTTTCGCCCTCGTCCTCGAGGTCGTAGGTGCCCTCGTGATGCTCTACAGACACGATGTCGTGCAGCGGAACGTCATGGACCTGCGGGAACTGCATGCAGGAGAACGCGCCGGTCCCCAGTGGGGGGGCGTCACTATCCAGCGGGTAGATCCGCAGCACGACGTTGGGCAGCTCTGAAACCTCCACCAGGTGTGCCAGCTGGCCGCGCATCACTGACGGGCCGCCGAACCTGCGGTGCAGCACCGATTCGTCGATGACGACCGACAGTTGCAGCGGGGGATCCCTGGTGAGGACTTGCTGGCGGAGCAGCCTGACCTCGACCCAGCGGTCAATGTCGCCCGGCGGGCCAGGGAACATCCGATGCCACAGTTGCCGCACCGCGCGGGCGTATTCAGGGGTCTGCAGGAGCCCGGGAACGAGCTGGGGCTCCCAATTCCACACCGACTCGGCTTCGGCCTCGGCGTAGGCATAGGTCGCGACCGGGAAGCTGGCCGCTGCCTTCTGCGGCGGGCTCTTCTGCTTCGACTCCCGGGCGAGGGCGAGCAGTTCATCGCGATAGGTTTCGTCCACCCCATAGAGCGCCAGCAACTCCCGCAGGTCGGCTTGTTTCACGCCAATGCGGTGCAGTTCGATGCGGCTCAGCTTGGAACCACTCCAGCCAAGCTGCTGGGAGACTTCCTCGCCGGTGAGGCCAGCGCGCTCGCGCAGGCGCCGCAGCTCTGCCGCGAGGCGACGGCCGCCAACGGAAGCGCCCTGCTCAGGCACGCGCTGGCCTTCTCTCGGTTTCTGGGGGACCCCGGGAGGGTGTGGCTTCATTGCAGGGTAGTGCCTGGAGTGGCCTGCGGTGAAGGCCCAGAGGGCGATCTGCACAGGGATCTGCAGTGCAGTTTGCATTTTTGCCCATTGCCTACACGGAATCGCTGTCGTTCAATGGAAGTGCGGCCAAGTTCAGGGGGCCACATGATCGCCACGGGGCAACGGCGGAGAGTGCCACCGCCTTGTGCCCCGGCCAGGTCACCGGCCCGCGGTCCCGGTCCCGTCCTTGCCACTGCGTCAAAGCCAGGATCGCGCCACCGCGCGCGAGGCCCGCCCAGCAGAGCACCGGTCCAGATCGCGATGGCAGACGTCGCTGGGGCGGCCCACCATTTCGTCCCCGGACATGCTGCTGGGCCAGCGGTCAGACCCCGCCAGCCCAGCGGTAAACCAAGCTCCCGACTGCACGAACAGACCAAGGAGACCTGGTAATGATCAGCATTACCCGCATCCACGCAGTACGCAAGGGCCAGGGCGGCCATTTCACCTGCGGAATCACCCCCTACATGGGAAAGTGGTCCGCCCCGGCCGCGAATGAGGTGGCCCCGTGATCGTTCCCCTTCTGGTGATCGGGGCGGCCGCCGGCCTTGTGATCAGCTGGCAGTCCGCCCGGTCACGGGCCCGGGCAGAGATGCGCCGGGAACTGGCACGGATCCGGGCGGACATGCGCCAGGAAGTCAGCCACTGGCAGGAGGCGGCCGACCGTGCCAACGCCGAGGCGGCACGGATCTCCCGCGAGGCTGAGGCCTTCAAGGCGGGCTGCCAGTCCGGCCGCGAAGATGTTATTTCGATCATGCCGCTGCTCGTAGCGGCACAACAGAACCCCGCGCAGGAGGCAACCGCCAGCGGGGACGAGAGGTAGCGGAGTGCTCCCTGCCGGTGGCCCGGAAAGCCGGCGGGGAGCCACGTGACGGGGCCCCACAGCGCTGTGCCGGGCCCCATCTGCTATTTGGCGAAGAAATGCAGGCCGATCCAGGCCCACGCGACCAGCACGCCCACCCGGCCCGTCCGGCTGCGCATGGCCCGGGTGAGCAGGTCCCCGAACGAAGGCACCGGGGCACGGGTCCTGGTCGCGAGCACCTGCAGCAGCACGATCCCGGCCAGGACCAGCAGGTATCCGGCGATCGTCACCTCGTGGGAGTTCATCGCTCCACCAGGTACCAGCCGAACGCGAGCCAGGCGAACAGGACCACGGCGCGGCCGGGGCCGGTGGCCAGCACCGGGTCGGTCAGGGTGCTGATCGTCGGGTGGGTGTAGGAATCCGTGGTCAGCGACGGCTGCTGCAGCAGGGCGCCGAGTTCCCACAGGCAGCCGGCGACGAGCACGGCGACCCAGGCGAGCGTGCCGGCCACCGGCAGCCGCCCGCCGTGCGGGCGGGCCCGGACCGGGCCGTGCCAGCCGATCAGGACCACGATCGTGCCCACGCCGATGATGCACGCCGTCACGGGCCAGGAGTAACGGCTGAACGAGCCCACCACCCCGGCATAGACAGCGCCGCCGGCCAGCAGCGCGGTGACGAGCAGAAGCCGCCGGCGGCCGCCGGGCCGGCGGCCCGCCCGGGCCGCAGGAGGGCTCTCCGATTCGGGGTGGCGCAGCGCACGGCGGCCCGTGTCCCAGATCAGCCCCACCGCCACGATGAGCATCAGCACACCGTCCACCGGCTTGCCGGAGATGGCGGTGAAGTATGCGATGGCCAGCAGCACCCAGACGACCGGCGCGCGAAACCCGGCCAGGGCGGCCCGGGCCCGCCCAGGCGGCCGGGCCGGGACGACCGCCTCGGCGCATCCGGTGGACGCACCGCCGCCGTCGGTGCCCGGGTCCTGGGCGTGCCGGTCCTCCGGGCCCGGGGCAGCACGACTCACCCGGACAAGCTAGCGCCATTGCCACGGCGGGGAAAGTCCCGGGCACGGGGCCTGCCTGCGGCCGGACGTCGGCGCGGACGTATCGTTACGCAAAATTCGTCGGCAGGCTGCGCGGCGGCGCTGCGCAGCGAGAGGCGGCGGTAGCTGTGACCAGCACAGTCGTGGTCATCGACGGGAAGTCACTAAGCTGCGCCGCGCTGGCTGCGGTGGCCCGGCGGCAGGCGGGCGTGGCCGTCGCCGAGCGGGCCGTGGCCGCGGCGCGGGCGGCGTGGCTGGCGGGGCAGGAACTGGCCGCGCGGCAGCCGGTGTACGGCAGGAACACCGGGGTGGGCGCCAACCATGCGGTCGACCTGGGGGAGGGCGACCGGGCCACGCACGGGATACGGCTGCTGCGCAGCCACGCCGCGGGCACCGGGCCGCTGCTGGCGCCCGAGGTGGCCCGCGCCATGCTCGTGGTGCGGCTCAACCAGCTCGGCGCCGGCGGCTCGGGCGTGGACCCGGCGCTGCTGCCGGTGCTGGCCGATGCCATCAACCGCGGTTTCACCCCGCCGGTGCCGGTCTACGGGGCGATCGGCACCGGCGACCTCACCGCGCTGGCCTCCACCGGGCTGTGCCTGCTCGGCGAGCGCGCCTGGCAGGGCGGCACCGGGCCGCCGCCGCGGCTGCGCATCCGCACCAGCGAGGCGCTCGGGTTCATCAACAGCAGCGCCGCCACCCTGGGCGATGGCGCGCTGGCCTGCCACGACCTGGCGGCCCTGCTGCGGGCCGCCGCCCCGGTGGCGGCGCTGTCGCTGCTCGCCGTGCACGGCTCGACCGAGCCCTACGCCGAGGCGGTACACCTGGCCAAGCCGCACCCCGGCCAGCAGCAGGTGGCGGCGAGCATGCGCGCGCTGCTCGCGGGCGGCGCCGGTGCCGCGGCGCGGGTGCAGGATCCGTACGGGTACCGGGCGTTCCCCCAGGTCCATGGGCCAGCGGTGGACTCGGCCGAGCACGCGGCCGGCGTACTGGAGGCGGAGCTGAACGGCTGTCCGGAGAACCCGCTGATCGACGCCGCAGGCCACGCAGCGTGGCACAACGGGAACTTCCACGCGGCCTACGTGGGCCTGGCCCTCGACGCCGTCCGCGCGGCGCTGTTCCAGACCGCGGCGCTGTCCGTGGCCAGGCTCGGCACGCTGATGGAGCCGTCGTTCACCGGCCTCAACCCGTTCCTCGCCGCGGACCGGGCCAGCTCGGGCGTCATGATCCTGGAGTACGTGGCGCAGTCCGCGGTCGCCGACATCCGCCGGTTCGCCACGCCGGCGGCGCTGGGCAGCGCGGTGCTGTCCCGGGGCGTGGAGGAGCATGCGGGCTTCGCCACCCAGTCGGCCAGGGCCACCAGCGACACCGTGGCCCCCTACCGGGCCGTGCTGGCCTGCGAACTGATCGCCGCGACCCGCGCGCTGCGGCTGCAGGACCGGGTGCCGGCCGGTGGCGGCCTGCGCAGCGCCTACGACCTGGCCGATGCCGCGCTGGACCGGGCCACCGCCGACCGGCCGCTGGACAGCGACCTGGCCGCGGCGGAAGGGGTGCTGGAAGGCCTGCCCGCGGCCGCGCCCTGACCGGTAGCGGGCCCGGCGCGGCGGCGGCGCCCTGATCGTGGCAGGCTGTGCAGAGGCTAGTCTGCCCCGGCCGGGATAGCGCGATCCGCGTGGCCGGTGGCCGGCCAGAGACAACGGAGAGCCGATGAGCATCATGGGCACGCGGGTGCTGCGGACCGAGGACCCGCGCCTGCTGACCGGCGGTGGCGTCTATACCGACGACCTGCGCCTGCCGGAACTGACCGGCGCGGCATACGTCACCATGGTGCGCAGCCCGGTCGCGCACGCGCTGATCACCGGTATTGACACCAGCGCCGCCGCCGGATTCCCCGGGGTGGTCGCGGTGCTGACGGCCGCGGATCTGCCCGCCCCGCCCGAGGGCGGCGACCCCGGGGCCGAGCCGCTGCTCGCGGTGGACCGGGTACGGTACGTCGGCGAGCCGGTGGCCCTGGTGCTGACCGAGGGCCGCTACCAGGGCGAGGACGCGGCGGAACTGGTCAGCGTCGACTACGACCCGCTGCCCGCGGTCCCCGGCATCGAGCAGGCCCTGACCGGCGAGACGCTGCTGTTCCCCGGCACGGAAAACAACATCCTCGGCACCGGGACGGCGGGGGAAGGCGACGACACCAGCTTCGACGGCTGCGAGGTCGTGATTGAGCGGACCATCGTGAACCAGCGGCTCGCCCCGGTACCGCTGGAGCCGCGGGCGATGGCGGCGGCCTGGACCGGCGACCGGCTGACGATCTGGTCCAGCACCCAGAACGCGCAGCTCGCACGGGGTGCCATCGCCGGGGCGGTGGGGCTCGACCCCGCGCTGATCCGGGTGATCGCGCCGGATGTGGGCGGCGGGTTCGGCGCCAAGGTCGCGGTGGACCGGGACGCCATCGCCGTCGCCTGGGCGGCCAAGCACACCGGGCACGCGGTCCGCTGGATCGAGTCCCGCAGCGAGAACCTGGTCGGCATGGTGCACGGCCGGGGCCAGCGGCAGACCTACAAGATCGGCGGGACGAGGGACGGCCACGTGCTCGCCTACCACCTCGACGTGGTACAGGACTGCGGCGCCTTCAACCGCCTCGGTGCGTTCCTGGCGCAGCTCACGGTCCTGATGGCGGCCGGGGTGTACGACCTCCCGCACGCGGGCGCCTCGTTCCGTGCCGTGGCGACCACCACCACGCCGATCGCCGCCTACCGGGGGGCAGGCCGGCCCGAGGCCGCCGCGGCGATCGAGCGGGCGATGGACGACTTCGCCGCCGAGATCGGCATGGACCCCGCGGCGGTGCGCCGGATCAATGTGGTGCCGCCGGACAAGTTCCCCTTCACCACCGCGACCGGCGCCACCTACGACACCGGTGAGTACGCGGCCGCGCTTGACCGGGTGCTGGCCGCCGCCGGCTACCCGGCGCTGCGGGCCGAGCAGGCGCGCCGCCGGGAGAGCGCGGACACGGTGCAGCTCGGAGTCGGGATGTCGGTCTACGTGGAGATCACCGCCGGGGACATGGGTGGGGAGACGGCCCGGGTGGTGATCGACGGCACCGGCGCGGCGACCGTGCTCACCGGCAGTTCCGCGCACGGGCAGGGGCACCACACCGCCTGGGCGATGCTGGTCCGCAGCGAGCTGGGCATCCCGATGGAGTCGATCACCGTCGTGCACGGCGACACCGACGCGATCCCCGAGGCGATCGGCACCTTCGGGTCCCGGTCGCTGCAGCTCGGCGGGACCGCGGTGGTCCAGGCCGCGGGCGAGGTCAAGGAGCAGGCGCGGCGGCTGGCCGCGGAGATGATCGAGGCGGCCGAGGCGGACCTGGAACTCGACACGGTGCGCGGCACCTGGCAGGTGCGCGGCGACCCGGCGTCCGCGCTGGGCTGGGGCCAGATCGCCGAGCGGGCCGGCCCGGACGGCCTGGCCGCCGACGCGCGCTTCAACGCCAGCGCGCCGACGTTCCCCTTCGGCGCACACCTGGCCGTGGTCGAGGTGGATACCGAGACCGGCAAGGCGCGGCTGGTGCGGCACGTGACCGTGGACGACGCGGGACGGATCCTCAACCCGGTGCTCGCCGAGGGCCAGCGGCACGGCGGCATAGCCCAAGGTGTTGCGCAGGCGCTGCTGGAAGAGGTGCGTTACGATGCCGACGGTAACCCGCTGACCAGCACGCTGGTGGACTACGCGGCGATCACGGCAACCGAGCTGCCCTCGTTCGAACTGGTCGCCAGCGAGACCCCGACCCCGATCAACCCGCTGGGCGCCAAGGGCATCGGGGAGGCGGGGACCATCGGATCGACCCCGGCGGTGCTGAACGCCGTCATCGACGCCGTGTCCCACCTCGGTGTCCGCCATATCGACATGCCCGCCACCCCGGAGCGGGTGTGGGCCGCTATCAACGAAGCGAGGGCTGCCCGGTGAAGATCGCGATCAGCGTCAACGGGACACGTGTCGAGGCGGAGGTGGAGGACCGGCTGCTGCTCGTTCACTTCGTGCGCGAGGTCGCCGGCTTGACCGCCACGAACATCGGCTGCGACACGACCTCCTGCGGCGCGTGCACCGTCCTGCTGGACGGGGAGTCGGTGAAGTCCTGCACGGTGCTGGCCGCCCAGGCGGACGGGCGCGAGGTCACCACCTGCGAGGGACTGGCCGGGCCGGACGGCCAGTGGCACGCGGTGCAGCGGGCCTTCCATGAAGAGCACGGCCTGCAGTGCGGGTTCTGCACCCCCGGCATGATGCTGGCGGCCGTGTCGCTGCTCGCCGAGAACCCGGACCCCACCGAGGAGCAGGTCCGGACCGGCCTGGAAGGCAACATCTGCCGGTGCACCGGCTATCACAACATCGTCCGGGCGGTGCTCGCCGCGGCCCGCGACGGCCAGCCAGCACAGGAGGCCTCATGATCCCGGCGCCGTTCTCCTACCAGCGGGCCAGCACCGTCGAGGAGGCACTCGACCTCGCCGCCAGCGCCGGTGAGGACGGCAAGTACCTGGCCGGCGGGCATTCCCTGCTGCCGCTGATGAAGCTGCGGTTCGCGGTGCCCGAGACGCTCATCGACATCGGCCGGATCGCCGAGCTGTCCTATATCAGGGACGAGGGCGGCCACATCGCCGTCGGCGCGCTGACCCGGCACCACGACCTGGAGCACTCCGCGCTGCTGGCCGCCGAACTGCCGCTGCTCGCACACGCCGCCGGGTACGTCGGGGACCCGCAGGTGCGGCACCGGGGCACGATCGGCGGGTCGCTCGCGCACGGCGACGCCGCCTCCGATCTGCCCGCGGTGGTCCTGGCCATGGACGCGACCCTGGTCGCCCGCGGCCCGTCGGGCAGCCGGGAGATCCCCGCGACGGAGTTCTTCAGCGGGCTGTTCGAAACCGCCCTCGAGCCCGGCGAACTGCTCACCGAGATCCGGCTGCCCAAGCCGGCACAGCGGGGCTGGTCGTTCCAGAAGTTCACCAAGCGCGCCATCGACTGGGCGATCGTGGGAGTCGCGGTGCAGGGCGGCCGGGTGGCCCTGGTGAACATGGGCTCGGTGCCGGTGCGCGCGGCCGCGGTGGAACGGGCCCTGGCCGCGGGGGAAGGGCCGGCCGACGCGGCGGCACACGCCGCCGAGGGCACCAGCCCGGGCGCCGACCTCGGCGCCACCGTCGCCTACCGGGAACACCTGGCCCGGGTACTGACCGGCCGCGCGCTCGCCGAGGCGGCCAGCCGCAACTGAGAGCCGGCCGGTCAAGCCGGATTGCGGGTCAGCAGGGCCGTGACCAGCGCGCGGACGGCGTCCGGCCCGGCGGCCACCTGGCTGGCGATCCGGCCGTCCGCGGCGACCGCCACCGCCGAGGGGGTTCCGGTGTAGGCGTAGGCGACCGCCACCTCCCTGTCCCGCTGCACCCCGAGGTGGGCAAGGTCGTACCGGCCCGCCTTGGCCGCGTTCGTCGCCATGGTGCCGCGGCCGATCAGCGCGGCGGTGAACCGCCCGGCGTGCTCGGCCTGCCAGGCGGCGAGGTCGGGCAGCAGCGACTCGCAGGGCCCGCAGTCCGGGTCGCTGAACACCAGCAGCAGGGGACGGCCGGCGGCCAGCAGCCCGGCCAGGGTCATCGGCCTGCCGTCGGCGCCGGCCACCTCGAACTCCGGGGCCGCCGTGCCGACCGGCAGCCCGGCGGGAGGCGCCGGGGTGCCCCCGGCGCCGACCGGTGAGCTGGTCAAGCCGGTGCCGCGCGGTGCCGTAGCGGCCGAGCAGCAGCAGCACCAGGGCGGTGTCCGCCACCACGGCCAGGGCCAGCGCGGCGATCGCGGCCACGGTCGCCGTCCGGGTGGCGCCGAGCGCGCCAAGGCTGGTGCCACCGTCCGGCCAGCCGCCGATCGCGATGAACGCGGCGACGGCGGCGAGTGCAGCGTTGCGGGCCAGCGTCCGCCCTCCGATGGGCGCCGCGGTGAACTGGCCGAAGCAGTGGCAGTCCGGCCGCCGTCCCCGGGCCAGGCTGACCGCCACCACCGCGGAGAAGACGGCGAGCAGGGCGAGCGCCGCCCAGCCCGCCAGGGCCGCGCTCGACGCCGGGATCAGCGCCGCGGCCACCAGCAGTTCGGCCGCGGGCAGCGGGATTGCCACGGCGCCGGCCAGCGGGGCGGGCACCCCGAACGCGGCGCCCGTGGCACGGGTGCCCGTGCGGTCGAAGATCTTGGCCGCCCCCGAGGCGCAGAAGACCGCCGCCAGGACCAGCCTGGCCGCGAGCAGCGCGGCGTTCACCCAGCCAGCCTTTCAGCAGAACTGGACGATAGCGTCCTGCACATGAGGTTTCGGCGGCTCCCCCGGGGCCGGTTCATGATCGCGGCCGTGGCCGTGGTGCTGCTGCTGGCGGGCGCGATCGTCCTGGGCGCCGTGGCGCGCCAGCCGGCCGCCGTGACGGTCCGCAGCGTGCGGATCGGCGTGCTGGACGGGCCGCGGGGCACCCAGCACGTGGTGCTGGACGCCAGCTTCTTCACACCGGCCGGGCAGGCCCGGGTCCCGGCCATCCTGCTCGCCCCGGGGTTCGGGGAGTCCAAGCACGCGGTCGCCCCGGAGGCCTTGTACCTGGCCCGGGCGGGCTTCGCGGTGCTCGCCTGGTCCCCGCGCGGCACCGGCGCCAGCGGCGGGCAGATCGCGCTGGACTCGCCGGACTATGAGGTCAAGGACACCAGCCAGCTGGTGACATGGCTGGCGCGGCAGCCCCGGGTGCTCCTGAACGGGCCCGGTAGACCCGCGAGTGGGCATCACCGGCACCTCCTACGGCGGCGGGCTGGCCCTGCTGGCCGCCGCCTATGACCACCGGATCGGCGCCGTGGTGGCGCAGAGCGCCTGGAACAACCTGGCCACGGCGCTGTCCCCGAACGCGGCGGGCGGTGGGCCCGGCGAACGGCGTGTTCGCCAGGCAGTGGGCCGGGCTGCTGTTCACCCAGGGCTCGGCCGGGTTCGGTGCCCCGCTGCCCGGCCGGGGCAGCCCGGTGGCCGCGGTCCGCCAGCATGTGCTCTGC
Source organism: uncultured Actinomycetes bacterium (assembly GCA_963730235.1). GTDB lineage: Bacteria > Actinomycetota > Actinomycetes > Streptosporangiales > Streptosporangiaceae > DASXKD01. Next base: position 37,076 of record CAVSRH010000028.1, on the reverse strand, counting down.
GGGCGTTTCCTGCCGAGCATCTGCGCCATGTACCAGCAGATCGCCCAGGCCGGGCAGATGACGCCCGCGGCGGTCGCGCTGCTGCAGCGGTCCAGCCCGGCGAGCGTCGCGGGCCGGATGGACGCCCCCACGCTGCTGATCCAGGGTGAGCACGACTCCCTGTTCGGCCTCGGCCAGGCCGACGCGAACTACCGGGCGATCCGGCGCAACGGCGCCCCGGCCGCGATGGTCTGGTTCGCCGGCGGGCACGACGGCGGCGACCAGCAGACCGGCTACGTGAACTCGCTCACCGCGGCATGGTTCACCCGGTGGCTCGCGCCCGGGCGCGCGCCAGCCAGCGCCGGCACCGGGCAGCCCGGCTTCGCGGTGACCCGGGTGCTCGGCTTCGACCCGAACACCGGCGGGGTGACGCTCGGCACCGCGACCGCCGCGGCCTATCCGGGGCTGACCGGCACCACGCGCACCGCCATCCGGCTGACCGGCCCGGCGCAGGCGATCGACCACCCGCCGGGCGGCGCGCCACCGTCGCTGTCCGGGTTCCCCGGCCTCGGCGCGCTCGGCGGGCTCACCAGCGGCGGCACGAGCGGGCTCACCTTCGACATGCCGGGGCAGAGCGCCGCGTTCACCTCCGCCCCGCTGACCGCCGCGCTCAACGTCACCGGGTCGCCCACGGTCCGCGTCCGGGTCAGCGGCGCGCCGCAGGTGACGCTGTTCGCCAAGGTCTACGACGTGGACCAGGCCGGGAACGCGACGCTGCCCTATCAGCTCGTGGCGCCGCTGCGGGTCACCGGCGCCGCGGCCGGCCGGGTCGTCACGATCACACTGCCCGCCATCGACTACAGCTTCGCGGCGGGCCACCGGCTGCGGCTGGTGCTGACCACCACCGACTTCGGCTACGCCACCCCGCCCGCCCCGGCGGTCTACCGGGTGGCGCTGGCCGGGCCGGGCCTCGTCGTGCCCGGCGACCCGGCGCTGACCGTCTCCGGTGGCGGGGCGCCCTGGTGGGCCTGGGCGGCCCCGCTCGCCGCCCTGGCCGCCGCGGCGGATCCTGACCGTCGGCCGGCGCGCGCGCCGGCACGGCGCCGGTCACCGGCCTGGCCCCGGTCCCGCTGGAGATCTCCGGGCTGGTCAAGCGGTACCGCGACGGCCAGCTCGCGGTGGACGGCCTGTCGCTGCGGGTGGAGCGGGGCCAGATACTGGGGCTGCTCGGCCCGAACGGCGCGGGCAAGACGACCACGCTGCGGGCGCTGATGGGCCTGCTGCACCCGGACGAGGGCACGATCACGATCTTCGGCCACCGGGTGCACCCGGGCTCCCCGGCGCTGTCGCGGCTCGGCTCGTTCGTGGAGGGGCCGGGCTTCCTGCCGCACCTGTCCGGCCGGGCCAACCTGGAGCTGTACTGGCGGGCCACCGGCCGCCCCGCGGCCGGTGGGCACCTGGACGAGGTGCTCGCCCTGGCGGGCCTCGGCACCGCCATCGACCGCCCGGTCCGCAGCTACTCCCGTGGCATGTGCCAGCGGCTGGCCATCGCCCAGGCCATGCTCGGCCTGCCGGACCTGCTGGTGCTCGACGAGCCGATGAACGGGCTCGACCCGCCGCAGATCAGGGAGATGCGCGACGCGCTGCTGGGCTACGCGGCCGCCGGGCGCACCGTCGTGCTGTCCAGCCACCTGCTCGCCGAGGTCGAGCAGACCTGCAGCCACGTGGTCGTGATGAACCAGGGGCGGCGCGTCGCGGCCGGCCAGGTGGCCGAGATCATCGGTGCCGGGGCGGGCCTGCTGGTCGGCACCACCGAGGCGGACCGCGCGGTGTCGGTGCTGCGCGGCCTGACCGGGATCGAGTCGGTGCACCGGCATGCCGACGGCGTGCAGGTGCAGCCCAACGGCGTGCCCGCCTCGGCCGTGGTCGCGGCGCTGGTCGGCGCGGGGATACCGGTGGACCGGGTCGGGCCCAGCCGCCGCCTGGAGGACGCGTTCCTGGCGCTGATCGACCAGGCCGCGGCAGGGCCGGGCGAGCCGGGCACAGCCGCGGCGGAGGCGGCGTCATGACGGCCGCGGACCTGCCCGCCGCCCCCGGCTACCAGCCGGGGCGGACCCTGCCGCTGCGGGTGGAGGCGATCCGGCAGTTGCGCCGCAGGCGCACCATGGTGGCCGCGCTCATCCTGCTGGCGCTGCCCTGGATCCTGGTCGGCGCGTTCGAGCTGGGCGGCTCCTCGCAGCCGGGGCCCGGCGCCTCCGGGCTCGTCGATCTCGCCACCACCGGGGGGCTGAACTTCGCCGCGTTCAGCTTCTTCGCCTCCGTCGGCTTCCTGCTCGTCGTGGCGGTGGCCCTGTTCTGCGGGGACACCGTGGCCAGCGAGGCGGGCTGGGCCTCGCTGCGGTACCTGCTCGCCGCCCCGGTGCCCCGTGCCCGGCTGCTGCGCCAGAAGCTGGTGGTGGCGCTGGCCTACTCGACGGTCGCGGTGACCAGCTTCCCGCTCATGTCGCTGGTGGCGGGCACGGTGGCGTTCGGCTGGCATCCGCTGCGGCTGCCCGGTACCGGGGCGGTGCTCGGCCCGGGCGCGGCGCTCGGCCGGATGGCCATCGTGCTGGCTTACGTGCTGGTCACCGAGCTGGTCGTGGCCGGGCTGGCGTTCCTGCTCTCGGTGTCCACCGACTCGCCGCTCGGCGCGGTCGGCGGCGCGGTCGGCCTGGTCATCGTCAGCGACATCCTGGACGCGGTGACCGCGCTGCACGGCTGGCGCCAGGTGCTGCCCACCCACTGGCAGTTCGCCTGGCTGGACGCGATGCAGCCGCAGATCTCCTGGGGCGGCATGCTCGAAGGTGCCGCGGTGTCGGTCAGCTACGCATTGGTCCTGTTCGCGCTGGCCTTCCGGCACTTCCGGGCGAAAGACATCGTCTCCTGACCGGCCCGCCGTGACCTACTCGTCGGCGATGATCGAGCCGACCCGGTCCCCAAGGCCCGGGTCGCGTCGGCTGAGGATGATGCTGTAGATGACGGCGACCACCACAATGGCCAAGGCCGCATACGGGAACCAGTCATAGGGCTGCGACTGGCCCGGCTTGGTGAGGTAGTACACCGGCACCCCGATCGCGACTAGGCCCAGGAACGGCAGGATCACGTGCTTAACGGCGCTGAACTCCTGCGGCCGGTACTTGCGGTAGTAGAACGGCAGCGCCGCGTTCGCCAGCGCGTAGACAACCAGCACCAGGATGGTGCCCATCGTCGACGACTCGAAGAAGAAGTTGAACGGGTCCATGCTGCCGCCGTCGCCGCCGATCAGGTGGCCGAGCAGCCAGACGACGATGATGAAGCCGGCGATGCCGGTGAAGGCGTAGAGCGCGTTCACCGGTGTCTGGTGCTTCGGGTTCACCCTGCCGAGCCAGCCGGCAGCAACCGCTCCCGGCCAGCGTTGAAGATCAGCCGGGCCTGGGAGTTGATTGCCGCGATGAGCACGCCCAGAGTCGAGGTAAGGCCGGCCATGTAGGCGAAGAAGGCGAAGCCGGCCAGGGCGTTGTGGGCCACCGTGATGAACGGGACCGTTGTGCCGGCCAGCGCGGTGGCGTTGTAGTGGAAACCGGTGAGGGTGGCGTAGGCGAACAGGACGTAGCCCACGCCCATCATCGCGATGGACAAGAACACCGCGCGCGGCACATTGCGCCGCGGGTTGCCGGTCTCCTCGGCCAGCGCGGCGGAGTTCTCCCAGCCGATGAACAGGTAGACCGCCAGCGGGAAGCCGGCCGCCAGGCCGCGGAACCCGTTGGTCATATGGCTCCACTGGAACGGCGCCGCGGACAGGTGCCCGCCGTTCTTGGCGATGGCGACCACCGACACCACGACGAGCACCAGCATCTCGAAGGCGAAGAAGGCCCCGGCCAGCTTCGTCGACACCCCGACCCCGCGCATCGTCATCCACACCGCGCCGGCGGTCAGCAGCACCGAGAAGATGATCCACGGCACGTTCCAGTGGAAGTAGTACTGCAGAACGTCGGACACGAACCCGCCGGAGACCGCCAGCACCGACGAGATCGCGATGATGTACCCCGCCCCGCACAGCAGCGCGGTCGTGACCGCGCTCGTCCCGCCGAATGACTTGCCCACAAACGAGATGAAGCCGCCGGTCGACGGGTGGGCACGGGAGAACTGGGACAGCGTGTTGCCCAGCAAAGCGATGGCGATGGCGGCCGCGATGATTGTCAGCGGCGCGGCGACACCGGCGGTACCGACCAGGAACGCGAAGCCGAAGTAGAAGCTGTACGCCGGGCCGATGTTGGCCATCGTCGACGCCGAGATGTCGATCAGCCCTAGCGCGCCCCGGTGCAGCCGGTCCGGTGATTCCGGTGCCTTGGTCTCGGAGAATGGAACCGAAGCCGCCTCGCTCATGTCCACCCACCCCTCAGCTCAGACCGCCGGGTCAGCGGCACTGCCTGAATTGTCCGGCGCGGCACGTCCCATGGGAAGGCCCAGCGACCGGTGTGATCAACCGTTATCGCTCGCCGGCCACGGCAAGTGGTGCGTCGGGGCCGTTGGCCGATGCGGTGCCGGGCCCGTCCCGGGCGTCCCGGTGCCGCGCCAGGTGCCTGCGGTAGGCGGCCACCCCGGCCGCGACCTGGTATGACCCGCGGAATCCGGCGAAGCTCCGGAGACACGTCGCGGTAGTCCAGGTCGGGGTCGTCGCCGCAGTAGCAGCAGATGATCTCGAACGCGCTGGTGTAGCCGCCTTCCGGCTGGCCCTCGACGATGCGGGCCGGCCTGCGCCGCAGGACGACCGTCCAGCCAGGCCCTGGCTGGTCTAACGCCGTCATGCCCGCCCTCCCTTTGCTCAGCGGCCGCGGATTTGCCCTCCCCCCGACCGACTCATGATGCCTTGTCCGGAACCGCTGCGCATCACCCGTCACGGGTAGCTACGCGCGCCTCACCGGAAGCGCCCAGCACCCGCTCGGCCGCGCCGCTCAGTGCGGTACGGCGGAGATCACACCGGCCGAGGCCAGCCCGTCGAGGATCAGCTGCACGGCGATCGCGGCGATCAGGAAGCCAAAAACCTTCTCGGTGACCAGCATGCGGTTCTCGTCGAGCTTGGCGCTGACCTGGTTGGCCCAGCGGAACACCACGATGTCGATGAGCAGCACGACGGCCAGGATGCCCACCGCCAGGGCGAGGACGGCGACCGACTCCGACTCCGCGGAGATCGTCACCAGGCCGACGATGCCCACCGGGTTGAGCAGGTAGGGGACGGCCAGCGGGTACTGGGCGAGCTGCATCGGGTCTTTCCCGTCGGTGGCGTGGCCCCCGCCGCCCTGCCCGAGCACCATCCACACCGCGAGCACGAGCAGGATCACCCCGCCCGCGATCGACAGGGAGCCGATCGTGAAGTGCAGCAGGGTGCGGAGCAGTTCGCCGAGCACGACCAGTGCCACGGCCACCGTGGCCGCCGTGACGAGCATCTTGCGCAGCACCCGGCGCTTGTCCGCCGGATCGAGCGTGGCCGTGATCGTCAGGAACGGGACGAGCGCGAGCTTGGGCCCGATGCCGATCAGCAGCACAAGGAAGGTGTCGATTGCTCCGGAGACGGTGATCGAGGACTGCTCCACGCGTTCAGTGTGCGGATCACAGCCCGCCACGCGTCACCCATCGTGGGTGATCGGCGCCGGTTCCCGCGGGTCAGCCGGGCTCCACCGGCAGACCGGCCGCGGCGGCGTTGCCGAAGTCGTCGTCCACCGCGACGACCTGGCGCCCCCGGCCGGCCAGCAGTGACGCGGCCACGGTCGCGCGGTATCCGCCCTGGCAGTGCACCCACAGCTCGCCAGTGGGCAGCTCACCGGCCCGGCCGGGCAGTTCGTGCAGCGGGATGTGCCGGGCGCCGGCGATGTGGCTCTGCGCCCACTCCAGCGGCCGGCGGACGTCCAGCACCACGGGGCCGGGCTCCGGCCCGGACAGCGCCGCGGCCAGGTCGCCGAACTTGGCCAGCCGCAGCGACGCCAGCCCGGCGCCGGGCGCCCACCGCGCCGGGCCCCCGCTGGCCGCCGCGGCGGGCCGGTCGGCCCAGATCCTGGCCAGTTCCCGCTGTGCCCGCGCCACCTGCTCCGGCGTCTCGCCCAGCAGTGTCAGCGGCGCGCCCCACGGTACGGTCCAGCCCACGTAGCTGGCGAAGCTGCCCTCCAGCGGGAAGCACACCGAGCCGGGCAGGAAACCCGCCGCGAACGCGATCCTGTCTCTCAGGTCGATCACCCACTCGCCGCCGTCGATGCGGCGCCGTACCTCGCCGGCCTCCGCCTGCCGCGGCGGCGACAGGTCGGCGCCGGGCGGGCCGGCCAGGTTCGCCGGGCCCATGTGGGCGTAGTAGGACGGCCAGGTGTCCAGGCCGGCGAGCAGCCCGTCGGTGTATTCGCCCTCGTCCAGGGTCAGCACCGGGTTCGCCCGCAGTTCGGCGGCGATCGTGGAGGACTGGCCGGTGGACGGGCCGGCCGAGCAGAAGCTGCCGAACCCGTGCGTCGGGAACACCGGGGTGGTGCCGGGCAGCCGGGCGAGGCGCCGGGCGGAGGCGTGCTGTGCCCGGGCGAGCGTGCCGGTGTGCTCCGGGCCGAGCAGGTCGGGGCGCCCGGTGGTGCCGTACAGCAGCGAGCCGCCGGTGAACACCCCGGCCACCTCGCCGCGCCGATTCCAGCACGTAGCTCAGGTGGGTGAAGGTGTGGCCGGGGGTGGCCAGCACCCGCAGCCGCAGCGTGCCGCCGACCTCGACGCTGTCCCCGTCGGCGACCGGAGTCCGGTGGAACGCGACCGGGTCGCCGGCGTTGACCAGGTACGCCGCGCCGGTCGCGGCGGCGAGGGCCGGCCCGCCGGTGAGGTAGTCGTTGTGGATGTGCGTCTCGGCGATGTGCGTGATGCGCACGCCGTGCTCGGCGGCCAGCGCGGTGACCCGGTCGGTGTCCCGCTGCGGGTCGATGACCAGGGCGGTGCTCCCGTCATGGACCAGGTAGCTGCGGTCACCGAGGGTGGGAGTCTCGATCGGCAGTACCTCGGCCATGAACCGCCTCCCCAGCGCCGTTGCCAGAGCCTCAAATGTACGGTCATTCGTACCTTTGGGGCAAGGCGCGCGACGAGTCCGCGGGGGTCGCTACCTTGGGGTTCAGGCAACGGCAGAGGGGCGCGGGATGCCACGGATCGGCACGGCGATCAGAGAGGTCTACCACCGGCCGGGCGCCGGCGCGCTGACGGCCCACCTGGAGGATCGCTATGGCCTCCGGGTCACCGGCACGGCCAGGCTGGCGGAGGGCGTGTTCCGGGTGGACCACGACGCGGGCCCGCCCTGGGTGGCGCGGATGATGCTGACCGGCCGGCCGGTGGCGCGCACCGAGGAGGACGCCGAGATACTCCGCTTCCTGGCCCGCCGGCGGTTCCCCGCCGAACGCTGCGCCCACGCCGAGCCGGTCACCGAACTGGACGGCCGCGCCATCCTGGTCACCGGGTACCTGCCGGGCAGGCACCCGTCCGGCAGCCCGGCCGTGTGGCGCAGGCTCGGCGGCCTGCTCGGCCGGCTGCACGCCCTGCCCGCCGAGCCGGGCCCGGCTCGGCGCCCGGCCGGGGCGCTGCATCACCTGCCGCAGTACGAGGGCGGGCCGGCCGCCGACCTCGCCGCCGCGGCCGCGTTGCTGGCCGACCTCGACGGGCGTGTCCCGGCCGGGCACCGGCAGCTCTACGAGCTGATCAGCGGGCTGCTGCCCGAGGGTGACGACGCCACGGGCCTGCCGGAGGCGCTGGTGCACCCCGACCCGGTACGGAACAACGTGGTCGTCACGCCGGACGGCCCGGTGTTCGTGGACTGGGCCGGCGCCGGAACGGGCCCGCGCCTGGCCTCCCTGGCCGGCCTGCTGCACAGCGCGGGCCCCCGGCACGCCGCCGCCGCGCTGGCCGGTTATCGCGAGCACATCGAGCTGACGGCCGGCGAACTCGACCGCGCCGAGGGGGTCCTGTGGATCCGCATCCTCTGGCTGTCCGCCTGGCAGTGCTGGCTGGCCTGCGTGTCGGCCAAGGTGCACCAGGGCTTCTTCCCCCGCCGGGAGTACGTCACCGCGCTGGCCGCAGAGGTCAGGGCCGGCGCATGACCGCCGCCGTCACCCCGGAACGCCTCGCGGCGCTGCTGCGGCCGCGCAGCGTCGCCCTCGTCGGCGCCGCGGACAAGTCCGGCTTCTCCCAGATGGCCTACCGCAACCTGGTGGATTTCGGCCTGGCCTCCCGCACCTATCTGGTGAACCGGCGCGGCGCGAGCGCCCACGGCCGGGCCACGGTCACCTCCTGCACGCGGATCGGCGAGCCGGTGGACCTCGCGTTCATGATGGTGCCGCGGGCCGCCACCCTGGACGCGCTCAGCGACGCGGCCGCGGCGGGCATCCGGCACGCGCTCGTGCTGTCCTCGGGGTACGCGGACGCCGGCGCGGCCGGGCAGCGGGCCCAGGCGGACCTGGTCGCGCACGCCGAGGCGCTGGGCATGCTCCTGGTCGGGCCCAACCACCTGGGGTTCGCCAACTTCGTCGACCGGGTCCCGGTCACCGCCATCCCCGGGCTGCCCCGCGCGGCCGGGCCGGTCGCCCTGGTGTCGCAGAGTGGGATGGCCGCCAGCGCGATGCTCGACTTCGCCACGATGACCGGCGTCGGGCTCTCCTACCTGGTGACCCTCGGCAACGAGGCCATGGTCGGCGCCGGCCACGTGCTCGACTACCTGGCCGGGGACCCGCACACCAGGACCGTGGCGCTGTTCCTGGAGACGATCCGCGATCCCGCGGCGTTCGCCCTGGCCGCGCACCGTGCCGCCGCGGCGGGCAAGGCGGTCGTGGTGCTGAAGTCCGGCCGGTCGGAGCTGTCCGCCCGGGCGGCGGCCGCGCACACCGGGGCCGTGGCGGGCGACGATCACACGATCGACGAACTCCTGCACGACCTCGGCGTGATCAGGGTGACCTCGATCGAGGACCTGATCCTCACCGCGGGCGCGGCGGCCCATCTCGGCCGGCTGGCCCGGCCCGGCATCGGCGTGGTGTCGATCTCCGGCGGCGCCTGCGACATGCTCGCCGACCACGCCGCCGACCTCGGCGCCCCGCTGCCCGCCCTGGCCCCGGCGACCCGCGCCGCGCTGGCCGCCGTCCTCCCGGACTTCGGCACCGTGCAGAACCCGCTGGACATCACCGGGGCGGCGGTCATCGACCCGGGCATCTTCACCCGGTGCATCGAGGTCATGGCCGCCGACCCGGCGGTCGGCGTGGTCGCGGTCATCAACGCCCTGCCCTGGCAGCGGGACGGGCGGCCGTGGCCGGGCCAGGTGCTCGCCGACGCGATCGGCGCCGGGGCGGTCCGGGCAACCGTCCCCGTGGTCTGCGTCAGCCAGGTGATGCAGCCGGTCACCGGGTACACCCGCGAGGTGATGGCGCAGGCCGGCATCGGCTACGCGATCCCCGGCCTGCGCCACTGCGTCGCGGCACTGCGCAACGTCGGCTGGTGGTCGGGGGTCACTGCGGGGAGGCGTGACCGCGCGGCGTGGACGGCGGAGCCTGCGGACCTGGTCAGGACGGTAACGGGGGCCGCGCGAGACGTATCAGGCGGGCCGGAACGGGCTCCTTAGCTGTAGAAGCAGAATCCGGCTCACGGCCGCGCTCACACCGATGCCACCAGCCGGTGACCTCATGCTCATGCCCAAGGAGAGTGAATTCCCGTGCCAGAATTCGAGCCGATCGACCTCGACATCGTCATCGACATCATCCTCGACATTCTCGACATCGTCTGGGATATCCCCCGGGACATCCCCACGGTGGGTGACCGGATCGGCGACCTGCCGTTCAGCGTCGAGTACCTCGAGGAGAGGATCAAGAACCCCGAGGTTCGCGAAGTCGTCGTCCGGCGGGTGCGCGAGGCGCAGGCCCAGGGGCATGAATTCCCGCTTCCGTCCGGGCCCGAGCTCGCCGCGGCGCGCGAGCGTCAGCTGGCCCGCCGCCGGCACGATTCCTGACCCGCGGACCCGGAAACGGCTCGTGGCGCCCCTCACGGTCGCGGTCACAGGAGTCCTTGCGTGCTGGTTCCTGATGACCGTGATCGTCCAGCTCCCGTTCAGCCGATGCAGGCGGCTCCGCCGGTATGACCCGGCGGGGCACCTGCTCCCGGGCTGGAACTTTTTCGCGCCCAAGCCGGTCCAGGCTGATTTCGCCGTCTGGTACCGGTCCTGGGCATCGTGCGCGAACGACCTGGGCGACGTGCCCGGCGATGGCTCCTCTGCCTGGCTGGAGCTCGCCGGAATCAGCGAGCGCCGCATGACCGATGCCGCGGTCAATCCGGGGCGGTACGCGCGTAAGACGATCTTCACGTGCTGTGAGCGCATCGCCGTGATGCTGCGCGACAAGCGCTGCCGGCCGATGACGCCGCCGGCCTCCCCGCTGATGCGATCCTCATGAGCCTGCCCTACCTGCTGCTGCTCACCAAGGTCTCCGCAGTGTGCGGCACCGCCGTGGCGGTGCAGTTCCGCATCGACGTCATCCGGCACCAGCGCGGGACGCCGCTGGCCCGCACCGTATTTCGCTCCGCGGTGCACCGGGCCGCTCCTGCGCAGGCCGGCCTGGAAGGCGTTCGTCATGTGGCCTCATCCTGACCCCGGCCAGGCGCTGCGGCTCGCCGTCCAGTTGTGCGCGGTGGCCCAGCTTGTGGGGCTGCTGGAACTCGCCCTGGTGCGGGCCGAGTTCCGGCCCGGCGGGTTTCTTGACTGGTCCATGACCGGGAACCTCGACCCGCAGGCGCGGACCCACCTCGGCAGCCTCATCCGGCGCGCCTTCCGGCGCCTCAGCCCGGGCGTGTTCGCCTGGCTGATCGTCCTCGACGCCGTGGTGGCCTGCCTGCTGCTGGTGCGGCCGTCCTTCGTGCCACTCATCGCGGCCGCGGCGGCATTGCAGCTGATGCTGATGAAGCGTCATCACCTGACCATCGACGGGTCCGACCAGATGACGCTCGTCGTGCTCGTCGCCTGCCTGATCGGGAGAATCGGCGCGGACGCCGTCGCCACCTGGGCGGCCGTGTCCTTCCTCGCCGCCGAACTTACCCTCGCCTACCTGGTGGCCGGGGTCTCGAAGGCCACCTCGGCGTACTGGCGGTCGGGACAGGCGTTCGGCATGATCGCCCAGACCCGGGTGTACGGCCAGCCCGCCGCCGCGCGCGTGGTCAACCGCCATCCGTGGGCGGGGCACGCGGCTTCGTACGCGGTCATCTGCTGGGAGTCGCTCTTTGTCCTGTCCCTCACCGCCCCGCCCGCGGTCGTGGCTGTCCTGTTCGTCCTCGGCGTGGGGTTCCACGCGGGCTGTGCGGTGGTGATGGGGCTCAACAGGTTCATGTGGGCCTTCGTCGCCTCCTATCCCGCCGTGGCGTGCGCGAACCTGGCGATACGGGGGGCGCTCGGCGGCCACGCCGCCGACATCGTCACCTCCGGCATGGCCGCGGCCGGGCTGCTCGGCCTCGCATTCGTGCTGGTCCACCGGCCGTCCCGGCCGGCGTACGCGCCGCAGCCGTCGTAGCCGCGCGTCACCCGCGGCGGCGGGCCCGCGGATGCACGGTCCCGGTGGGTGCGGCGAGGATAGGTGCATGGATGGGCGCTGGGAGTTCTGGATCGACCGGGGCGGCACGTTCACCGACGTGGTGGCCCGCCGCCCCGACGGCACGCTCGCGGTGCACAAGCTGCTGTCGGAGAACCCCGGCGCGTACGACGACCCGGCGGTGGCCGGCATCAGGCACCTGCTCGGCATCGCGCCGGGCCAGCGAATTCCGGCCGAACGGATCGCCGTGGTCCGCCTGGGCACCACGGTGGCGACCAATGCCCTGCTGGAACGCAACGGCGAGCCGTGCGTGCTGGTCATCACGAAGGGCTTCGCCGACGCCCTGCGGATCGCCTACCAGGACCGGCCGCGCATCTTCGACCGGGAGATCATCCGCCCTGACCTGCTGTACTCCCGGGTCATCGAGGCCGCCGAGCGGGTCAGCGCGGACGGCGCGGTCCTGGTCCCGCTCGGCGAAGCAGCCGTGGCCGCCGGCCTGCAGGCCGCCTACGACGACGGGTTCCGCTCGGTCGCGGTCGTCTTGCTGCACGGGTACCGGTACCCGGCGCACGAGGCACGGATCGGCGAGCTCGCCAGCCGGGCCGGGTTCACCCAGGTCTCCCTGTCCCACGCGACCACCCCGCTGATGAAGCTGGTCTCCCGCGGCGACACCACGGTGGTGGACGCCTACCTGTCCCCCGTGCTGGCCCGCTACGTGGCCAGCGTCACCCGGGAACTCCCCGGGGTGCGGGTGCAGTTCATGCAGTCGCACGGCGGCCTGGCGGGGGCGCAGTCGTTCCGCGGCAAGGACTCGATCCTGTCCGGCCCGGCCGGCGGCATCGTGGGCATGGCCCGCACCGCGCAGGCGGCCGGGTTCGGCCGCGTGATCGGTTTCGACATGGGCGGCACCTCGACCGACGTGTCGCACTTCGCCGGGGAGTTCGAGCGGCAGTACGAGACCCAGGTCGCCGGGGTCCGGATGCGCGCGCCCATGCTGGCCATCCACACCGTCGCCGCGGGCGGCGGGTCCGTGCTGCAGTTCGACGGCAGCAGGTTCCGGGTCGGCCCCGGCTCGGCCGGGGCGGTGCCAGGCCCGGCGGCCTACCGCCGCGGCGGCCCGCTCACGGTCACCGACGCCAACATCATGCTCGGCCGGATCCAGGCCGGGCACTTTCCGGCGGTGTTCGGCCCCGGCGGCGACCAGTCGCTGGACACCGCGGTCGTCGCGGAGAAGTTCGCCGCGCTGGCCGCCGAGATCGAGGCGGCGACCGGTCGGCCGCAGCGCCCGGAGGAGGTGGCCGCGGGGTTCCTGGCCATCGCGGTGGCGAACATGGCCAACGCGATCAAGAAGATATCGGTACAGCGTGGCTACGACGTGACCAGGTACGCGCTTGCCACTTTCGGCGGGGCAGGCGGCCAGCATGCCTGCGCCGTCGCCGACGCGCTCGCCATCGAAACCGTGCTGATCCACCCGCTCGCCGGGGTGCTGTCCGCCTACGGGATGGGCCTGGCCGACCTGACCGCCATGCGGGAACAGGCGGTCGAGGCGCCTGCTACGGACAACCTGCTACCGGAACTGGACAAGACAGCCGCGGCCCTGGAGGCCGGCGCCCGGGCGGAACTGGCCGACGGCGGCGCCGATCCGGCGCAGGTGACCAGCGTGCGCCGGGCGCACCTGCGGTACTCGGGCACCGACACCGCGCTGCCCGTGCCGCTCGGCTCGGCCCAGGACATGATCGCCGCGTTCGAGCATGCCTACCGGCAGCAGTTCTCGTTCCTGATGCCGGACAAGACGATCCTGGCGGAGGCCGTGTCGGTCGAGGCAGTGCTGCCTGGGGGGACGCAGCGTTTCCCGGGGGACCCCGCCGGACCCCCGATGGCCCGGACCCCCCCACTGGCGGCCAGCGGGGAGATTTCCCGTGGGCGGCCGCTGCCGCCCGGGGACGCGGGCAGCCGGGCGCCGGCCGTTTTGATGTATGTGGACGGCAGGCACGCGGACGTGCCGCTCGCCCGGCGGCGGGACCTGCGGCCCGGGGCGGGCGTCGACGGCCCCGCGCTGATCACCGAGGACTTCGCGACCACGGTGGTGGAACCGGGCTGGCGCGCCGAGGTCACGCCGGGCCTCGACCTGCTGCTGACCCGGGTGGCACCGCGCCCGGGCCGCGGCGGGGCGGGCACCGCGGTGGACCCGGTGCTGCTGGAGATCTTCAACAACCTGTTCATGTCGGTGGCCGAGCAGATGGGCGCCCGGCTGCGGGCCACCGCGCACTCGGTCAACATCAAGGAGCGGCTCGACTTCTCCTGTGCGGTGTTCGACGCCGGCGGCGGGCTCATCGCCAACGCGCCGCACATGCCGGTGCACCTCGGGTCGATGGGCGAGTCGATCGCGATGGTCGCGGCGCGCAACGCCGGCACCATGCGGCCCGGCGACGTGTACATGCTGAACGACCCCTACCACGGCGGCACGCACCTGCCCGACGTCACCGTGGTCACCCCGGTGTTCGACGAGGCGGGCGCCCGCCTGCTGTTCTACGTCGCGTCGCGGGGGCACCACGCGGAAATCGGTGGGATCACGCCCGGGTCGATGCCGGCGTTCAGCACCGGCGTGGACGAGGAGGGGGTAGTTGTCGACAACTGGCTGCTGGTGCGGGACGGGATGATGCGTGAGGCCGAGACGCGCCGTCTGCTCGCCGAAGCGCCGTACCCGTCGCGCAACCCGGAGGTGAACCTGGCCGACCTGCGCGCGCAGATCGCCGCGAACGAGCGCGGCGCCGGCGAACTGCGCCGCATGGTGGCGCACTTCGGCCTGGACGTGGTGCACGCCTACATGCGGCACGTGCAGGACAACGCCGAGGAGGCGGTACGCCGGGTGCTCGGGGCGCTGCGCGATGGCGAGTGCCGCTACGAGACCGACGGCGGCGCGGTGATCGCCGTCGCGGTCCGGGTGGACCGGGCCGCGCGGTCCGCGGAGATCGACTTCACCGGCACCTCGGCCCAGCTTCCCGGGAACTTCAACGCGCCGTCCTCGGTGGCCATGGCCGCCGTGCTGTACGTGCTGCGCACGCTGGTGGCCGACGAGATCCCGCTGAACTCCGGCTGCCTGAAGCCGGTCAAGGTGATCATCCCGCCGGGGTCGATGCTGGCCCCCGAGTACCCGGCCGCGGTGGCCGCGGGCAACGTGGAGACCTCGCAGGCGATCACCGGGGCGCTGTACGCGGCGCTCGGGGTGCAGGCCGAGGGCTCCGGGACGATGAACAACGTCACGCTGGGCAACGACCGGTACCAGTACTACGAGACCGTGGCCAGCGGGTCCGGCGCCGGGCCCGGGTTCGGCGGCGCCGACGTGGTGCAGACGCACATGACCAACTCCCGGCTCACCGACCCCGAGGTGCTGGAGTGGCGCTACCCGGTGCGGGTGGAGAGCTACGCGATCCGCCGGGGAAGCGGCGGTGCCGGGCGCTGGCCCGGCGGCGACGGGGGCCGCCGCGAACTGCGGCTGCTGGAGCCGATGACGGTGACCACGCTGGCCAGCCACCGGCGGGTGCCGCCCTACGGGATGGCCGGCGGGCAGCCGGGGGCGCTGGGCAGGCACTGGGTGGTGCGGGCCGGCGGGGCCGTCGCGGCGATGCACGGCTGCGACAGCGTGCAGGCCGGTGCCGGGGACCTGTTCGTCATCGAGACCCCCGGTGGCGGCGGCTACGGCGTACCAGGTGACTCGGGCCTACCAGGTGACTCGGCCTACCAGGTGACGGGGGCCCCGCCCGGTGATCCAGACTAAGACCATGACAACCGAGACAGCCCCGGGCACGGCCGGGGCGGTGATCGCGGGCCAGCGGGTGGAACTGCTGGACCGGGCCCGCGTGTACGCCTGCGGCATCACCCCCTACGACGTGACCCACGTCGGGCACGCGGCCACCTTCGTGTGGATCGACACGCTCGGCCGGGTGCTGCGCCTGCTCGGCGTCCAGCCGGAGGTGTGCCGCAACGTCACCGATGTGGACGACGTGCTCGACGTCGCGGCGGGCCGGGCGGGCGCGGCCTACGACGAGTTCGCCGCGATCCAGCAGTTCGGTTTCGACCGGGACATGGCCGCGATCGGGGTCCGCTCGCCCGAGCACGAGCCGCGGGCGCACCGGTACGTGGCACAGGTCATCAGACTGGCCTCGGGGCTGCTCGACACTGGTGCCGCCTACCAGCGCTCGGGCGGGGTCTACTTCCGCGGCGCGCGGGTGGCCGAGCGGGCCGGGCTGCGCCGGGATGGGGCGCTGGCCCTGTCCGGTGAGTTCGGCGGGCGGCCGGACGACCCGGCCAAGGACGACCCGCTGGACGTGGCGGTGTGGCAGCCCGCCGAACCCGGGCACCCGGCCTGGGAGTCGCCCTGGGGGCACGGGCGGCCCGGCTGGCACGCCGAGTGCGCGGCGATGGCCATGTCGGTGTTCGGGCCCGCGGTGGATGTGCACGCCGGCGGCGCGGAACTGCGCTTCCCGCACCACGCCTACCACGCCGCGATGGCCGAGGCGTTCACCGGCGTGCGCCCGTACGCACGGGCCTGGTTCCACACCGGCGTGGTCACCGTCGACGGCGCCAAGATGGCCAAGTCGGCCGGCAACCTGGTGCTGGTCGGCGACCTGCTGGCGGGCCATCCCGCCGGGGCGGTGCGGCTGATGATCCTGGACCGGCCCTGGGCGCAGGGCTGGGACTACCGGCCGCAACTGCTCGACGCCGCCGCGGCCCGGCTGGAGGGCCTGTACCAGGCGGCCGCGCGGAACGGGCCGGACGACGCCGCCGCGGCGGCCGAGCTGCGCCGCCTGCTGGCCACCGACCTGGACGTCCCCGCCGCGCTTGACCTGGCCACCGAGGCCGGCGGCGCGACCGCCCGCACCCTGGCCGGCGTGCTGGGCCTGACCTGAGGGGCCCCGGCCCGGTGACGAAGGAACCGGGCCGCAGGCCAGCGGGGGGTTCCGGGGGGTCGCCCCCCCGGGCTGGCAGCGCCCAGCCGGGGCTGGAGTAGGTTTGCCTCGCGCCGGAGCCGAGGAGGAGCAAATGCAGCTGACCAAGCTGGGGCACGCCTGTGTGCGGCTGGAGAAGGATGGCGGGGTCCTGGTCATCGACCCCGGTGCGTTCAGCGGGGAGACCGCTCTCGACGGCGCCGACGCGGTGCTCGTCACCCACGAGCATTTCGACCACGTGGTCCCCGACAGCTTGCGCGCCGCGCTCGCGGCCCGGCCCGGCCTGCGGGTGTGGGCACCCGCGCCGGTGGCCGAGCAGTTCGCCGAGTTCGGCGACCGGGCCCGCGCGGTCGCCCACGGCGATGAGTTCACCGCCGCCGGGTTCGGGGTGCACGTCTACGGCGCCGAGCACGCGGTGATCCACCCGGACATCCCCACGATCGCGAACGTGGGCTTCCTGGTCGACGGCGAGGTCTTCCACCCCGGCGACTCCTACACCGTGCCCGAGGACCCGGCGGGCACGCTGCTGCTGCCGGGCAGCGGCCCGTGGCACAGCACGGCGGAGATGATCGACTACGCGCGCGAGGTGGCCCCGCGGCGCGGGTTCGTGATCCACGAGGCGCTGCTGTCCGAGACCGGGCTGGCCGTGCTGGACATGTTCCTCGGCCTCGCCGCCGGGCCGCACGGCGCCAGCTATACCCGGCTGGAGCCGGGCACCAGCGTCGACCTGTGACCCGCCGATGAGGTAGCCCAAACCGCCCGAAGAGCGGATCAGCCGGTCCCCCCGCGTCCCATAGCCTGCCGCAGTCCGGCACGGCAACTGGGGGGCCAACGATGGCACAGGCGACCGCGAATTTCGTCCAGCGGCATGTGGGCTGGGGCGGCGGCATGATGCCCGCCGTGCTGATGTACCACTCGGTCTGCCCGTATACCAGCGACCCCTACCAGGTGACGGTCGGGCCGGCCCGGTTCCGGCAGCAGATGGCCTGGCTGCGGTCGCGCGGGCTGCGCGGCGTCGGTGTCGGCGAACTGCTCGCCGCCCACGCCGGCGGTGGCGCGGCCGGCCTCGTCGGCCTGACCTTCGACGACGGCTACGCCGATTTCATGCATTACGCACTCCCGGTGCTGGCCAGGTACGGCTTCGCCGCGACCGTGTTCCCGCTGGCGGCCCGCCTCGGCGGAGTGAACACCTGGGACCCGGCCGGTCCCCGCAAGCCGTTGATGACCGCCCGCCAGGTGCGCCAGGCCGCGGACGCCGGCATGGAGATCGGGTCGCACGGGCTGCGGCACATCTCGCTGCCCGGTGCCAGCGGCCCGGCGCTGACCGCGGAACTGGAGAACAGCCGCGCCGTGCTCCAGGCGGCCAGCGGCCAGCCGGTGGCCGGGTTCTGCTACCCGTACGGGGACGCCGACGAGCGCGTGGTGGCCGCCGTGCGGACGGCCGGCTACTCCTACGGCTGCGCCATCTGGCGCGCCGGGCACACCAGCCAGCACTCCCTGCCACGGACCTACGTCGGTGACGCCGACTCGCCGTGGCGGCTCTGGGCGAAGGCGCTCAAGCACCGGGTGACCTGGGATTACGCCAACCGGTCCGTCACGCACTCTGCTAGCCCAGACCCCGCCGCCCCACCCTTTGCGTAGTCGCGCTACCCCTGTTGCCCGAGGTGGCCGGGGGAGCCCGCTGGCAGATTCAAATCCGCACCACACAAACGGGGTTACACGCGATCCGGGGGGATCTCTCGCCGTGACTACATCACCTGAGCTTTCACTGGCCGTCAACGGCCGGGAGCACCAGCTTTCCGCCAAGCTGGTCCCGTACCTGCCGCCCGCCGCCGCTGGCGGGGTGAACAGCGTCGCGATCGTCGGGCTCGGCTACGTCGGCCTGCCGACCGCGCTGGCGCTGTACGGGCACAGCCCGCGGATCCTCGGCATCGACATCAGCGCCGAGCGGCTGCGCGTCATCGCCGCCCGCGACGCCGACCTCGCCGCCAGCGACCGGCCGCTGCTGGAGGCGGCGCTGCGCTCCGGCACCCTGGAGCTGACCAGCGACACCGGCGCGATCGGCGCCGCGGACGCGGTCATCATCTGCGTGCCCACCCCGGTGGACGGCGACCACGCCCCCGACCTGGCCGCGCTGCGCGGCGCCTGCGCCGCCGTGGTCGCGGCCGCCCGGCCCGGGCAGGCCATCATCCTCACCTCGACCACCTACGTCGGCACCACCAGGGAACTGCTGACCGAGCCGCTGGCGGCCCGCGGGCTGGCGGCCGGCCAGGACGTGTTCGTGGCGTTCAGCCCGGAGCGGATCGACCCGGGCAACCCCGACCACGAGCACCGGGAGACGCCCCGCGTGGTCGGCGGCGTCACCCCGGCCTGCGCCGAGCGCGCGGCCGCCGTGGTCAGCATGCTCACCGACCGGGTCTACGTGCTCAGCTCCCCGGAGGCGGCCGAGGCGACCAAGCTGTACGAGAACATCTTCCGCGCGGTCTCGCTGGCGCTGGCCAACGAGTTCGCCGACGCGTGCACCACGCTCGGCCTCGACCCGATCGAGGTCACCCTGGCCGCGGGCACCAAGCCGTACGGGTTCCTCGGCGCGTTCCCCGGGCCCGGTGTGGGCGGTCACTGCATCCCGTGCGACCCGTACTACCTGCTCTGGCAGCTGGGCAAGCAGGACCACCGCTCGCCGCTGATCGAGCAGGCGATGCGCTCGATCGCGCTGCGCCCGGGACGGGTGGTGGACCGGGCGGCCGAGATGGCCGGCGGGGACCTGGCCGGGGTGCGGGTGGTCGTGGTCGGCGCCAGCTACAAGGCCGGCGTGGCGGACCTCCGCGAGTCGCCGGCCATCCCGATCATCGACGGGCTGGCCGCCCGCGGCGCCGCCGTGTCCTTCTACGACCCGCTCGTGCCGGTCCTGCGGCTGCCGTCCGGCCAGGAGATCCGCACCGCGGTGGACCCGCACGGGGCGGACTTCGACCTCGCCATCGTGCACACCCTGCACCCCGGGATCAGCTACGCCTGGGTGGCCGCGTGTGCGCAGGTGCTCGACGCCACCTACCAGTTCGACGCGGCCCCGCACCGCGCGGTGGTGTGACCAGCCATGATCACCGGCCGGACAGCGATCGATCCCAGCACCCCCGCGGTGGTGCTGAAGTTCGACCCGAACGTGATGCACCACGGCGGGCTGGGCGCCATCCGCAGCCTCGGCCGCCTCGGCGTCCCGGTGTACGGGGTGGTGGAAGGGCCATGGGCGCCCGCCGCCAGGTCGCGTTACCTCACCGGGCGGCTCGTCTGGCGGCCCGACCCGGGCCAGGCCGAGCGGACCCGCGCGGGGCTGCTCCGGCTGGCCGAGCAGATCGGCCGGCGCGCGGTGCTCATCCCCACCGACGACGCGGGTGCCATCTTCCTCGCCGAGCAGGGCGACAGCCTCCGGGAGGCGTTCGCGTTCCCGGCCCAGCCGCCCGCGCTGCCCCGGCTGCTCGCCGGCAAGCACACCCTGGCGCAGCTCTGCACCGAACTGGGCGTGGCCACGGCCAGGGTGCTGGTGACCGATTCCGCGGAGAAGGCGCACGGCTTCGGCGCCGAGGTGGGCTACCCGGTGATCGCCAAGCTGGCGACGCCGTGGACGGGGGCCGGCACCGGGCTGCGGCCGACCACGGTGGTCCGTTCCGAGGAGGACCTGACCGGGCTCTGGGCGGCCGCCGAGCGGGCCGGCGCGAGCCTGATGCTGCAGGAGTTCATTCCCGCCCAGGTGGGCGGGGACTGGTTCGTGCACGCCTACTGCGACCCCAGCTCCGCGGGCCGGCCGGTGTTCACCGGCGTGAAGATCAGGTCCTACCCGGCGCACGCGGGCCTGACCAGCTTCGGCCTGGCTGCGGCCAACGAGCCGCTGCGCGAGGAGATCACCAGGCTGTTCGTCCGGCTGGGCTACCGCGGCATCGCCGACCTCGACCTGCGCCAGGACCCCAGGGACGGCAGCTACAAGCTGCTGGATTTCAACCCGCGGCTCGGCGCGCAGTTCCGGCTGTTCCGTGACTGGGCCGGCCTGGACGTGGTGACCGCCGCCTACCTCGACCTCACCGGGCAGCCGTACGCGGTCCGGGGCCAGGTGAGCGGGCGCCGCTTCGTGGTGGAGAACTACGACCCGCTCGGCGCGCTGTCCTACTGGCGCGCCGGCGAACTGCGGCCGGCCGCCTGGCTGCGCTCGCTGTACGGGGCGGAGGAGACCGCCTGGTTCGCCTGGGACGACCTGCTGCCCTTCGGCCTGATGTGCGTGCGGATGACCGCGCGCGCCGCGGGCCGCCCGTTCGCCCGCGCCCTGATCCGGCGGCCCGCCGGCACCCGGCGCCAGCCCGAGCCCGTCATCCGGCTGGCTCGCTGATTTGCAAAGGAAATCAACATGGACACAGCCGTCGACGTAGCGATCGTGGGTGCGGGCCCGTACGGGCTCTCCCTCGGCGCGCACCTGCGCAAGGCCGGGGTGAGCATGCGCCAGTTCGGGCACGTGATGAGCCTGTGGCGCGACTCCATGCCCGCCGGGATGTACCTGAAGTCGCAGGGCTTCGCGTCCAACCTGTCCGACCCGGACGGCACACACACGCTGGGCGCGTTCTGCGCGGCGACCGGCCGCCCCTACGCCGACTACGGCCTGCCGGTCTCGATCGCCGACTTCATCGCCTACGGCCAGTGGTTCGCCGGGCACCTCGTGCCGGACGTGGAAGAGACCATGGTCACGCACATCACCGCGGAGCCGGGCTGCTTCGAGCTGACCCTGGACACCGGGGAGCGGGCCCGCGCCCGCCGGGTGGTCATCGCCGCCGGGGTCGAGCACTTCGTCTCGATGCCCGCCGAGCTGGTCGGCATGCCCGCCGGCATCTGCACGCACGCCAGCGCGCACGCGGACCTGTCCCGCTTCCGCGGCAAGAAGGTCGTCGTGCTCGGTGCCGGGCAGGCCGCGCTGGAGACCGCCGCGCTGCTGCACGAGCAGGGCACCGAGGCCCTGATCGTGATGCGCAAGTCCGCCCCGGTGTGGAACGGGATGCCGCTGGCACTGGACCGGCCGCTGGCGCAGCGGATGATCGAGCCCGAGGCCGGCCTGGGCTCCGGCTGGAGCACCTGGTTCTACTCGCGGCACCCGCAGCTGTTCCGGCGGCTGCCCGAGGCCACCCGCATCTACCGGGCCCGTACCGCGCTCGGCCCGGCCGGCGCGAGCTGGCTGCGGCCACGGGTCGAGGGCGTGTTCCCGATCCACGGCGACCGCGAGCTGCGCTGGGCCAAGGGCACGGCGGACGGGATCACGCTGGGCCTGGCCCGCGCGGACGGAGGCCGCGAGGAGCTGTCCGCGGACCACGTCATCGCGGCCACCGGCTTCCGGCCGAACGTGTCCCGGCTGGCCTTCCTCGAGGAGAGCCTGCGGGCCGGCATCCGGACGGTGGCCAGCACGCCGGTGGTGGGCAAGGACTACCAGTCCTCGGTGCCCGGCCTGTACTTCATGGGCCCCGGCGTGGCGCCCACGTTCGGGCCGGTGATGCGCTTCGTGTACGGAGCCGACCACGCCGCCCGCGACGCGGCTCCCGCGCTCATCGCGACCGCCTGGCGGCGGAGCGCCGTGCCGGCGGGTGCGGCACGATGAACAAGACTCCGGCCCTGGCCGGCCTGGGCAGGCCGGCCGCCAGGCCAGCCCGGGCCGGCCGGGCCGGGCTGGCCGCCAAGCGGGCCATCGACATCCGTCGGGGCGCTGACCGGCCTGGCCGTGTTCGGCCTGCCGATGCTCCTGCTCGGCGCCTGCATGCGCTGGCAGCTGGGCAGCCCGGCCCTGTTCCGCCAGGTCCGGGTCACCGGCCCCGGCCGCAGGGCCGTGGTGCTGAAGCTGCGCACGCTGCGCCCGGGGGCTGACCGCTGCTGGTCCCCGGCGCCCGGCCAGTCCACCCGGCTGGGCTGGCTGCTGCGGGCCAGTCATCTCGACGAACTGCCGCAACTGGTCAACGTGCTGCGCGGGGAGATGTCCCTGGTCGGCCCGCGGCCCGAGCGGCCGCACTTCGCCGCCCGGTTCGCCGCCGAGGTCCCCGGCTACGCCGGCCGGACCCGGATGAAGGCCGGCCTCACCGGCTGGGCCCAGGTACACGGGCTCACCGGCGACACGTCCCTGGCGGACCGGGCCGCCGCGGACAACAGCTACATCGACAACTGGTCGCTGTGGCTGGACCTGGTGATCCTGGCCCGCACCGCATGGCTCGCCGCCGCGGAACTGGCCGCTCCGCTGCGCCGCCGCCCGGCGGCGCAGGTGGCCGCGGCACCGCGGCTCCGCCTTGAAATTTCTTCGATACCTGGCCGAGGAGGTCAGCAATGAAAGTCCTGCACCTGATTACCGGGCTCGGCGTCGGGGGCGCCGAACTGCAGCTCCGGTCGATCCTCCAGCACACCAGGCACGACGCCGACGTGATCACCCTCTACAACCCCGGCCCGGTCGCGGACATGATCCGCTCCGACGGCGGCCGGGTGCGCAACCTCGGCATGACCCGCAACACCGAGCTGGGCGCCCTGCTCCAGCTGCGCCGCATGATCCGCGACGGCGGCTACGACGTGGTGCACGCGCACCTCTACCGCTCGCAGATCTACGGCCGGCCCGCCGCCTGGCTGGCCGGGACCCCGGTGGTGGTGAGCACCGAGCACTCCATCGGCGAGACCCACCTGGAGCGCCGCGAGATGACGCTCGGGGTCCGTGCCCTGTACCTGGCCACCGAGCGGTTCTCCGACGCCACGATCGCGGTGTCCGCGACGGTGCAGGACCGGATGGCGAAGTGGGGGATCCGGCCGCGCCGGATGACCGTCATCCCCAACGGCGTGGACCTGGGCCGGGTGGCGTTCGACCAGGCGGACCGGGACCGCATCCGGGCCGAGTTCGGCCTGGGCGCGGGCGAATACGTCATCGGCGTGCTGGGCCGGCTTGACCCGAACAAGCAGTTCGACATGGTCATCGAGGCCGCGGCCCCGCTGCTGGATGCCACCACCCGGCTGCTGATCGTCGGCAAGGGCGACGAGCGTGCCCACCTGGAGGAGGTCGCCGCGAAGTGCGGCGTATCCGGCCGGGTGGTCTTCGCCGGCGAGCGCCACGACGTCGCCGCGATGCTCTCGGCGATCGACCTGTTCGTCGCCTCCTCCAAGCAGGAGACGTTCGGCCTGTCCGTGCTTGAGGCGCTCGCCAACGGGGCGCCGGTGCTCTACACCACCTGCCCCGCGCTGGACGGCCTGGGCGTGGACCGGGCCGTCCAGGTGCCCTCCACGGTGGACGGCCTGCGCGAGGCCATGGCCGCCGAGCTGCGGTCCGGAATCCGGGACCGGGTGAGCGTCCCGGCCATCCGCGAGGCGTACGGGATCGACGCGGTGACCCGCCGCATCGACGACCTCTACGACCGGCTCGCGGCCTCGCGCAGCCGGATCTGGCGTGGCCGCCGGACGGCCCGCGCCCTGACCGCTCCGCAGCCGGCGTACGAAGGAGAACGGCCATGAGGTACTTCATCACCGGCGCCGCCGGGTTCATCGGCTCGCACCTGACGCAGGCCCTGCTGGACGAGGGGCACGAGGTGACCGGGCTGGACGACCTGAGCACCGGGCGGCTGGAGAACCTGGCCGCGGTCACGCCGCACCCACGGTTCCGGCTGGTCCTCGGCTCGATCCTGGACGCCGACCTGGTGGACGACCTGTGCGACGGGGCGGACCGGGTGTTCCACCTGGCCGCCGCGGTCGGTGCGTTCGTCATCAGGGACCAGACCCTGGAGAGCCTGCGCACCAACATCCACGGCACCGAGAACGTCGTGGAGGCGGCGCACCGCAACGAGGCCCGGATCCTGGTCGCGTCCACCAGCGAGATCTACGGCAAGAACACCAAGGTCGGCATCCGCGAGGACGACGACAGGCTGGCCGGCTCCCCGCTGAAGTCACGGTGGAGCTACTCCGAGGCCAAGGCGATCGACGAGAGCCTGGTCTCCGCCTACGTCATCGAGCGCGGCCTGTGGGCGGTCATCGCGCGGCTGTTCAACACCGTCGGCCCGCGGCAGACCGGCCGCTACGGGATGGTCATCCCCCGGTTCGTCCGGCAGGCGCTGGCCGGCGAGCCGCTGACCGTGTTCGGCACCGGGGACCAGATGCGCTGCTTCTGCCACGTGCACGACGTGATCCCGGCGCTGATCGCGCTCCTCGAAACGCAGGACGCGTGCGGCCGCGCGGTGAACCTCGGCAGCTCCGAGCAGGTGTCCATCGCCGGGCTCGCGGAACGGGTCATCGCGGCGACCGGGTCGGCGGGCGGCATCACCCGCGCCTCCTACCTGGAGGCCTACGGGGAGGGCTACGAGGACATGCAGCGCCGGGTGCCCGACTGCACGCTGGCCCGCGGCCTGGTCGGATTCGAGCCCGCCCACTCGCTCGACGACATCATCGACGCGGTCATCGAGGACCAGCTCACCGCCGCGACCCTGAGCATGTGACGGCGGGGGAGTCACGACAGTGCGCGACCAGACTCGGCAGCCCGGCGGGCCCACCCTGGCTCCTCCCCCCAGGGAGGCCCCCGGGCTGCCGGAACACGCCGGTGCTGGCCCGGCACCCGAGCGGGCCAGCGCAGGCGTCCCGCGGCGCCACCGGCCGTCCCGCCTGGCGGGCGTGACCTGGCTGGCCGTGGTGCTGGCCGGCGCGGTGGCGCCGCGGTGTCCCTGCTGCCGTTCTCCGGGCCGGCGCCGCCCGCCCTGCGCGGTGGTCGCGTCGCTGCCCTACTGGGACATCGGCAACGGCACGGCCACCGTGCTGGCGCACCGCCCGGACTTCACCGAGGTCTCGCCGTTCATCTACGGGCTGTCCACGAGCGGGCGGATCGAGCCGCAGTACCCCCCGTCGCAGGCGGGCACGGTCAGCACCGCGATCACCCGGCTGCGGGAGGCCCGGCTGCCCATCGTGCCGACGCTGGCCAACATCACCGCACGGCAACTGGTCCTACCAGCCGGTGGCGCGCATGCTGCACGACCCGGCCGCTGGCCCGCCAGCAGATCGCCGCCATCGTGGCGCTGGTGCGGGCGGCACCACTATGCCGGCATCGACATCGACTACGAGAACCTGCAGGCCGGCGACCGGCACGCGTTCACCACCTTCATCACGGGCCTGGCCGCCGCGCTGCACGCCCACGGCAAGACCCTTTCGGTCGCCGTGTTCGGCAAGGCCAGCAACGCCGGCTACGGCGGGGCCAACCTGGCGCAGGACTACGCGGCGATCGGCCGGGTAGCCGACCAGGTGCGGATCATGGCCTACAACTACCACTGGGCGGCGTCCCCGCCCGGGCCGGTGGCGCCGATCGGCTGGGTGCGTGCCGTGCTGCGGTACGCCAAGACCCATATCCCGGCCAGCAAGATCATCCTTGGCATCCCGCTCTACGGATACGACTGGTCGGGCGGGCACGGGGCCGCGCTGTCCCTGGCTGCAGCGCCTTCCAGCTGGCCACCAGGTACCACGCCACGCCGTCACTACGACACCACCGCCCAGGAGCCGTGGTTCAGCTACACCGCCGCCGGTCACCGGCACGTCGTCTGGTTCGAGAACCAGGCCAGCTCGCGGGCGAAGTTCGAGGCGGCGTCCGGCTCCGGGGCCGGCGGGGTGTTCCTGTGGATGTTCGGCAACGAGGAGCCGAGCACCTGGGGCGCGCTGCATCGCCACTGCCACTGCACATGCCCGTGCCGGCCGCCGAGGGGGCCGTGATCCCGTGGTGGGCACTGGCCCTGCGGCGTCCTTGGCGTCAACTTCGCGCTGTGGGGGCTGGCGGGCCTGTGCCGGCTGGCCGGGGTCCTGCTCCGTGCAGGCGGCCGTCCCCGGCGACGTCTCGCGCCCGCGACGCCCCGGCACCGCAGCGCGGCAGACAACTGACCGTCGAGGACGTCGCGATGCTCATCCCGGCGCACAACGAGGCGGCGGTCATCGAGGACAGCCTGGCCGCGATCATGACGCTGGTGCCCCGGGCGAACATGCACGTGGTCTCCGACGGGTCCACCGACGACACGGTCGGATCGCCCGCCGGCGCCGGGGTGCACCGTGATCAAGACCACGGAGAACGTCGGCAAGGCGGGCGCGCTGGCCGAGGCGATCCAGCGGTTCAGGCTGGTCGAGCCGGTTCCGCGTGCGTCATGCTGCTGGACGCGGACACCCGGGTGCAGCCCGGCTACTTCGAGGCCGGCGCTGCCGATGTTCGACGACCAGGACGTGGTGGCCGTGGCCGGCTGCGTGCAGGACCGCCCGCGGCCGCGCGCTGACGTTCACCGGGAACCTGCTGGTGGCCACCGGCAGCGGATCTACGCCATCGGCCAGCGGGTGCTCAAGTTCGGCCAGACCTGGGCCCGCACCAACGCGACCCCCATCGTGCCCGGGTTCGCCAGCATGTACCGCACCGAGGTGCTGCCGCAGATCGACATGAACCCGCCCGGCCTGGTGATCGAGGACTTCAACATGACGTTCGAGGTCTACCAGAAGCGGCTCGGCAAGGTCGGGTTCACCCTCGGCGCGGTGGCCGTGACCCAGGACCCGGACAACTTCGGTGACTACGTCCGGCAGACCAAGCGCTGGGCCGTAGGGCTGTGGCAGACCGTGCGCCGCCACCCGCCCCGGGCGAACCTGTTCACCGCCATGCTGACCGCGCTGCTGCTGGAACTGGTCACCTCCAGCCTGCTGTTCCTGGTGCTGCCGCTGCTGCTGCTGGTCCTGTTCGTCCCGGACGTGGCCGGCGGCGCGCCGGCCTGGCCGGTGTTCGCGCAGGTGTACACGGTGGTCACGCTGCACGTCCGGCTGTCCAGTGTGCTGGTCGGCATCCTGCTCCCCGACTTCGCGCTCACCTGCGTCGCGGCCGCCGTTGAGCGCCAGCCCCGGTTGCTGCTGTTCGCCCCGTTCTACCCGGCCATGCGCCTGGTGGACGCCGCGATCGGGATTTCCGCGATACCCGTGGCCTGGCTCACCCGGGCGAACGGGCGGTGGCGCAGCCCGGCGCGCCGGGAACTGTCCGCCCCGCCTGCCGCGGTGGCGCCGCCCGCGGCGGCGCCTCATGCAAATGCACGAGAGGGATCTCATGCGCGCACATGACGACTTCACGGCGGCGGCCAGGCATCGTTTTCCCATGAGCCCAACACGCCTGATGCTGGTCGATGACCATCTGATGATCACCGAGGCGCTCGCCTCGCGCCTGTCCGCCTCGATGGACCTGTGGGTGGCCGGCCGGTGCTCCACCGCCGACCCGAACCTGACCGACATCGTCCGCGGCCTGCGCCCGGACGTCATCGTGATCGAGGTGGCCCCGTTCGGCCACGAGATCACCGACATGCTGGGCAAGCTGATGGCGGCGCGGCCGCAGGCGCGGGTGATCGTGCTGACCTCCGACCACAACGTGACCCATGCCGTCGAGGCCGCCCGCGCCGGGGTCGCCGCCTGGGTGGCCAAGGAGCAGGGTGCCGCCGAGCTTGAGGTGGCCCTGCGCGGGGTGATCAAGGGCGAGTCCTGGTTCCCGCCGCACATGCTCGGCGAGATCCTGCGGGAACTGCGTGCCGACGCCCGCCGCGCCGGCCAGGCCGACGACGAGCTGGGCATGCTGAGCAAGCGGGAGCGTGAGGTGCTGCTGGCCATGATGGACGGCAAGCGCGGCGGCCAGATCGCCACCGACCTCACCATCTCGGCGGACACCGTGCGCACGCACATCCGCAACATCTTCGCCAAGCTGGACGTGCACAGCCGCCTGGAGGCGGTGCGGGTGGCCCGGGCGGCCGGCCTGCGCGCGCCGGGGCGAGCCGCATGAGCCGGCCCGCCGGGACGGTGCGGGTCGCCGTGGTCATCACCCGGCTGGAGGGCGGGGCCGGGGTGCTGGCGCTGCGCGGCGCGATGGCGCTGGACCCGGCCCGCTTCACCGTGACGATCATCACCGGCAGCGGCGGCGCGCAGCTCACCCAGGCACGGGCCGCGGGGATCGAGGTGGTGCTGGAGCCCTCGCTGCGCACGGCGATCGGCCCGGCCGCCGACCTCACCGCGCTGCGGCGGCTGACCGCGCTGCTGCGGGCGCGCCGGTTCGACGTGGTGCACACGCATACGGCCAAGGCCGGGACGGTGGGCAGGCTCGCCGCGCGCCTGGCTGACACGGGGCGGATCGTGCACACCTATCACGGGTTCCCCTTCCACGAGTTCCAGTCGCCCGCCCGCCGGAATGCCTACGTGGCCGTGGAGCGGCGGCTCGGCAGGATCACCGACCTGGCCCTCGCCGTGGGCGGCGGGGTGGCGGTGGAGGCGGTACGGCGCGGCCTGGTCCCACCGGACCGGATCCGGACCATCGGCGTGGCCGTGGAGCAGCCGGCGCCCATGGCCACCGACCCGGTGGCACGCCGGCGTGCCCGGCGGGCGCTCGGCCTGCCGCCGGAGGTGGCCGTCGTGGGCGCGGTCGGGCGGCTGGCCTACCAGAAGGCCCCGGAGGACTTCCTCGCCGCGCTGCGCGCGCTGCGCCGGCCCGGCGTCGTCGGCGTGTGGGTGGGCGGGGGCGAGCTGGCCGGGCGGATGGCCCGGCTGGCGGCGGCGCAGCCGGAGGCGCCGGTGGTGCTCACCGGGGAACGCGACGACGTGCCCGCGCTGCTGCCGGCGTTCGACGTGTTCACGCTCCCCAGCCGCTACGAGGGCCTGCCCACGGCGGTGGTGGAGGCCATGCTCTGCGGGGTGCCGGTGGTCGCCACGGCGGTCAACGCGGTCGGCGACGTGGTGGTGCCCGGGGAGACCGGCCTGCTGGTCCCGCCGCGGCGGCCCGACCTGCTGGCCGGGGCGGTGCGCGCGCTGCTCGACTCGCCCGCCGACGCCGGGCGGATGGCCGCGGCGGCCCGCGCCCGGCTGGGCACCAGGTACAGCCTGCACGCGCTGCGGGACGCCCTCACCGCCGCCTATGTGCCCCCGGGCGCCAATAACACGGATGGTACTCGTTTGGTCGCCTGATGTAAGATCCATGACAAAGGCGCAGGTGGCGGGGGTTTCACTGGCGCCCTATATGTGCATGTTGCGCTGCAACTGCGGCCCGGACGGGATGGGGGAAGCCGATGGGGTCGCCGCTGGAACGGCGCCGGACCGGGGGCCGGCGGGTTTCCGACAACCGGGACGTGCGCGCCCTGCGCGGGCTGCTGCACGATCTCGGCCACGAGGTCACGACGTTGTCGTATCTGGTCGAGGCGGTCCGCGGGGACACCGCGCTGCCGCCCGACTCGGGATACCGGCTGGAGCTGCTGGCACTCGAAATGTCCCGGATGCGGGACATCATCCGGCACGGGCTGGCCGGGGACGGGGGCAGCGACACCGGGCCCGTCAACGTGCGGGACCTGGCCGCCCAGCTCACCAAGCTGGCTCAGGTCGCCTACCCGGCGGACGTCACGCTGCTGCCCGGGCACGGCGGCGGTCGTCACGATCAGCCCGGTGCTGCTGTGGCGCGTGCTGTCCAACGTGGTGGAGAACGCCGTTCGCGCGGCCGGCCGCACCGGCACGGTCACCGTGGCGATCCGGCAGGCCGGGACCACGGTCATCGACGTGACCGACGACGGCCCCGGCTTCGGCGCGGGGCCGCCGGGGACCGCGTCCCTCGGCCTGGAGGTCGTCACGGCGCTGCTGGAGTCCTGCGGCGGCGCGCTGGCGGTCCAGGCGCCCCCGCAGGGCGGCACCAGCGTGCTGGTAGCGCTGCCCGCCGAGGTCACCACCACCGGCCCGGCCCGGGCGCAGGCGGGCCGGTGACCAGCCTGGTCGTGGGCGACGACCACGTGGTGTTCCTGGACGCCCTGGCGACGGTGCTGGCCCAGCAGGACTACGCGATCACGATCGCCGGCAGCGTGGCCGAGACCGTCGCGGCGGTCGCTGCGAACCGGCCGGACCTGTGCCTGATCGACCGCCACTTCGCCGGGGTGGACAGCGTCGAGGCGATCGGCGAGATGCTCGCGTCCAGCCCGGGCACCAAGGTGCTCGTGCTGAGCGCGGACCCGGACACCGAGGGCATCCTCGCGGCGCTGAACGCGGGCGCCTCCGGCTACCTGCACAAGACCCGCGGCGTGACCGCCCTCACCGCGGCGATCACCCGGGTGCTGCGCGGCGAGGTCGTGGTGGACGTGCCGCGCGGCGGCGGCCGGCCCCGGCCGCCCGGCCACGACGACGCGCTCCGGCTCGCCTCGCACCTGACCGACCGGGAGCGCGAGTGCCTGGCCCTGCTGGTGGAGGGCCTCGACACGGCCGCGATGGCGCGCAAGCTGAGCGTGTCCCGCACCACGGTCAGGACCCATGTCCAGTCGGTGCTGACCAAGCTGGGGGTGCACTCGCGGCTGGAGGCCGCGTCGTTCGCCGTGCGCTACCGGCTGCTCGCGGACCGGGCCGAGGGATCCCGGGCCTGACGCCCCGCCGGGGCGGCGCTGGGCGGCGCCCCCAGCCGCGCGCTGCGCCGCCGCCGGAATCCGCCACCGCACGACCGCGATCGCGATGGCCAGCAGTACCGCCAGCAGCCCCAGCCTGGCCATGGTGACCTGGGCGGTCTGCGCGGGCGCCGGGCCGAAGTGGTAGCCGTCGGTGATCAGGGTGCCGTTGGCGAACGCGGACAGCCCGTAGCTCAGCCCGGAGGTCCCGGCCGGCACCGGCGGGGTCCGCCAGCCCACGCTGGCCCACTGCGCCGAGGGCGAGAAGTAGGGGCTGGAGGTCCAGTACTGCCAGCGGCCCGCCGCGTTCCGCAGGTAGACGGAGAACTGTGTCGTGACCGTCCCCCGGTAGGAGGCGCTGAGCTGGTAGGGCCGGCCCGGCCGCACCGGCAGGGCGCACTCGCCGAGGTCGAACAGCTGGAGGAACTCCGCGCCACCGCTGCGGTACCCGGTCACGGTCAGCCGTTCCGCCCAGTGCCCGGCATCCCGGATCCGCTGCCAACGGGCCTTGTTCTGCCCGTAGCCGCCCTCCATCCAGCAGAACGGCGCACCGGAGCGGTCCGGGGTCGCCATGTCGAGGTTGACCGCGGCCTTCGCCCCGTCCCTGGCCATGGACGCGTTCACGATGCCGTGCGGGCGCACGGCCGGCACCGCGACGGTTGGCCGCACCGGCCCGCCGAGGGCCTGGTGCACGGTCTTGATGGCCACGCCGTGCGAACGCTCCCCGGCCAGCCAGCGCACGAAGGCCGTGAACGTCGCGTCGCGGATGGACAGCACGCCGCAGCCCGCCGGGCAGACGTGGTGGAACACCAGCGGCAGCCAGCCGCCGCCGGCCCGCTGCACCCGCAGCACCGACTGCTCCAGGTCCGTCAGAGTCGTGCTGGCATCCACCTGGCTGGGGGCGCGGATCGCGAATGGGTCAGCGGGCGGGATGGTCTCCGCCAGCGCGCAGCCCGGGCAGCCCGGGGCCGCCAGGCCGGTGGCGATCCGGGCGGCGTCGTAGCCGCAGCCACGGACGATCGCCTCCACCGGGCGGCTGGTGGCACCGTCCGGGTAGGCGAACGAGGTGACCTGGAAGCCCCACCGGGTGAGGATGTCCCGGCTCACGCAGGCCTGGCGGCGGGCCTCGGCGGGGGTGGTGGCGACCAGGTCGAGGTGGGAGACGGTGTGTGCGCCGATCTCGTCGCCGTACCGGGCCATCTGGCGCAGTTCGGGCAGGGACATGTAGTTCGGGGCACCCACCGCGCCGGTGATGATGAAGAAGGTCCCGGCGACGCCGTAGCGGTGCATCGCCCGGGCGGCCGCGAACTCGCCGGCGGTCCCGTCGTCGAACGTGAGGGACACCACCGTCTGGTGGTGCGGCGTGGCGATGGCGGGCGTGGCGGTTGCCGCCGGGCTGGCGGCCGCCGCCTGGGCGGGCGCCGGGACCGAGGCGAGCAGCGTCATCAGCAGCGCCGTCAGCGCACCGAGCGCCGCGCGCGCGGGCCGCGGCGCGGTGCGCCTGCCGGTCCGGTTCCCCCCGCGCATGGTCCCCGTGCCCCCCTCCGTGGCCAGCCGCTGGCCCAGGCACGACACTAGGCGGGCGCCCCGGGCCCCGGGTCGGCCAGCGGGGGGAGCGGCGCTACGCCGTTCGCACGACCCGCGCGGGGGAGGCCCGCCACGGGCCCCTCTGGTCTAATACCGCCATGGCGGAACCCAGCGACGAGACGGGAACCCTGCCGCCGCAGCCCCCCGCGCCGCAGCCGTCCCGGCCGGGGCGGCCACGCGGGCTCGGCGGCACGATCTGGGTGCTGGAACATGCTCAGGACTACGTGGCGGGCGTGGTCGGGGTCGTGCTGATCCTCCTGGCCACGGTCCTGATCGTGTCCGGGCTGGTCGGCTTCGTCCACGACCTGGCCACCAAGAATGTACCGGCCGCCGCGACCGGGCTGCTAGACCGGCTGCTGCTGGTCCTGATCGTGGCCGAGATCGTGCACACCGTGGTGCTGTCGCTGCGGGCGCACCGCCTCGTCGCGCAGCCGTTCATCGTCGTCGGGCTGGTCGCGGTGATCAGGAAGATCCTGCTGGTGCTGAGCAACGAGGCCAGCGTGAACACCACACAGCTAGCGCTGCTCATCGCCATGGTCGTCGCGTTCGTGGCCGGGCTCATCGCGGTCAGCCGGTTCGAGAAGAAGGAAGATTGACAGTGCTGGCCCGGGGGAGCGCGCCGGTCTTGCCCGGAATGACCAGGCATGCGAACCTGCTGGCGTGGCTTCGACCCCGGTAACCTCTCCGCCTGACCCGGCTCCGCAGTTGCGCGGTGAGCCGGTCGCCCGTGCCGTGTTCACCGGCCTGCCCGGCCGTTACGACCGGCTTGCCTACCTGCTTTCGCTCGGCCAGGACCGGCGCTGGCGGCGGGCGGTGGTGGACCGCACCGCCGCGGGCGCGCCGCGGCTCGCGCTCGACGTCGCGACCGGCCCCGCCGGGATCGCGCTGGCGGTTGCCGCCGCGACCGGCGCGAACGTGGCAGGGGTGGACCTCAACGAGCCCATGCTGCGGGCCGGCCTGCCGCGGAATCCGGCGGCCGCTGCCGCGCGGCCGGGTCCGGGTCGCCGCGGGCCGCGCCGACCAGCTTCCGTTCGCCGACGCGACGTTCGACGCGGTGACGTTCTCCTACCTGCTGCGCTACGTGGACGACCCGGCGGCCACGGTCGCCGAGATGGCCCGCTGCCTGCGCCCCGGCGGCACCCTGGCCAGCCTGGAGTTCCACGTGCCGCCGCAGCCGGCCTGGCAGGCCGCCTGGTGGTGCTACACCCGGCTGGCGCTGCCGGTGCTCGGCGGCCTCACCGGGGGCCCGGCCTGGTACCGGGTCGGCAGGTTCCTTGGCCCGAGCATCTCCGTGCACTACCGGCAGCACCCGCTGGCCTGGCACGTCGCCGCGTGGCGAGGCGGCGGGCCTGACCGAGGTGAGGACCGAGCTGATGAGCCTGGGCGGCGGGCTGGTCATGTGGGGGCGCAAGGGACCTGCCTCATGAGGTCATCGGGGGAACGGTCGGCCTTCTACTCGGTCGGCCGGGGCACCGGCGGGCCCGGCGACTGGCTGACGCTGCTGCACCCGCCCTACACGCTGTGGCACCTGTCGTACGTGGCGATCGGCGCCGCGGTCATGCCGCCGCTGGTGCTGTGGCGGCTGGCGCGGCACGCTGGTCGCGTTCTTCCTGGCGGTGGGCATCGGCGCGCACGCGCTGGACGAACTGCACGGCCGGCCGCTCGGCACCGGCATCAGCGCCACCCTGCTCATCGTCACGGCGGTCGTGTCGATCACCGCGGCGATGGTGCTCGGCCTGGTCGACGGCGGGCTGGAAGCTGCTGCCGTTCGTGGTCGTCGGCGGGGTGCTGGTGTACGGGTACAACCTGGAGCTGTTCGGCGGGGTGCTGCACAGCGACATCTGGTTCGCGGCCTGGCGTGGGGGGCCTTCCCGGTGCTGGTCGGGCGCGTACGCGCAGCACTGGACGCTGTCGCTGGCGGCGGGGGTGGCGGCGGTGGCGGCGTTCTTCCTGTCGCTGGGCCAGCGGGCGCTAGCACGCCGGCCCGGACCCTGCGCCGCCGGGTGAGCGGGGTGACGGTGCGGCTGACGTTCAACGACGGGACCAGCGGCCGAACTCGGCCGCGCCGACCTGCTCGCCCCGATCGAGCGGGCGCTGCGCTACTTCGTCTGCGCGACCAGCGCCGTCGCGGTGGCCATGGTGCTGGCCCGGTGAGCGCGCCGCGCTTCGACGCCGTGGTGGTCGGCGCCGGGCCCGGCGGGCAGCATCGCCGCCCTGGTGCTGGCCCGCGGCGGTGCCCGGGTCGCGCTGGCCGACAAGGCTGCCTTCCCCCGGGACAAGGCCTGCGGTGACCTGATCGGGCCGCGCGGCGTGCAGGTGCTCGCGGACCTGGGCTGACCGTGCCGGACGCCGGCCACGGCTCCGACCTGCTCGCGGTCGGGCCGTCCGGCCGCCGCAGCCGGCTGCCCGCCTTCCCCGGGCGCAGCTACCCCGGCCACGGGATCGTGGTGCCCCGGGTGTCCTTCGACCATGCGCTGCGCGAGGCCGCGCTGGCCGCCGGGGCGGTCGGGATACGGGCGCGCATCACCGCCGTGGACCAGGACTCCGACGGCGCGGTGCGCGCGGTACTCGCACGACGGCCAGCGCCTGGCCGGCGGACGTCATCATCGGCGCCGACGGGGCGCTGAGCCCGGTCGCCCGGCTGGCCGGGATGCTGGACCCGGACGCCGGCGCTGTGGGGATTCGCGGTCCGGGCCTACGTGCCGGGCGAGGTGCCGCTGCCGTTGCTGGTCCTGCTGGAGTCGGCGCCGTGGCGGATCTACCCCGGCTACGGCTGGCTGTTCCCCGGCGAGGACGGGCAGGCCAACGTGGGCATCGGGATCGGCATGGGCGGCACCAGGCACGCCGCGCCGCTCCGCGGCGACCTGGACCGGTTCTGCACGCTGCTGCGCTCGCGGGGGGATCTGCGGCCGGACGCGGATATCGGGCCTGTCGTCGGCGGCTGGCTGCGCATGGGCGGGACCGGGACGCCCCCGGCGGCGGGCAACGTGCTGCTGGTGGGGGACGCGGCGGGCCTGATCAACCCGCTGCAGGGGGAGGGCATCGCGCCCGCGATGATCAGCGCCCGGCTGGCGGCCGAGGCCGTGCTCGCCGATCCGGGCCTGGCCGGCCCCGCCTACGCCCGGGCCCTGGCGGAGGCGTTCGGGCGCTATCTGCCCGGCGCCAGCGCGCTGCAGCGCGGGCTGCTGCACCGGCCCGTGGCTCGCTTCCGCGAGCATGCGGCTGGTCACCGCGCCCCGTCGTCCGCCGCCTGGTGGCCAGCACCTGGTCGATCTACTGGAACGGCCTGGCGGACGGCGCGGCGCCGCGCCCCGCCGCGTGGGCGGCGACGAGCCTGGAAAGCGTGACGCACCCGGCTCGCACGACGCGAGCCGGGCCGCCGCTGAAATCCTCTGCCGGGCCGGTCCCTCAGGCGTGGGCGCCGGCGAGTAATTGCCTCGCTTGGACCCGTGCAGCACGGATCTTCGACGTGGCCGGGGCCACCGTGCTCGGGTTGACGAAGGTGCTGCCCGTCGGGCCCACCTCCACGGCCTCGTGGGTGGCGCTGCCGCGCAGCAGTTTCTTCCAGGTCAGGAACCACTCGGTGTAGCCGTCGTCCCACCCGCCCGCGACCGGGCTGCCGGTGATCGTGATCGGGTCGCCCGGGTCGGACCGCTGGTAGTACCACTCGGAGTGCTGCGGGGACAGGTTCACGCAGCCGTGGCTGACGTTGGTGAAACCCTGCTCGCCCAGCGACCACGGCGCGTCGTGGTAGTAGTTCCCGCTCCAGGTGAACCGGACCGCCCAGTAGACCGGGACGTTCTTGTAGCCGGGCCCGGTCATCAGGGTCGGGTTGGCCTTCTCGATGGTCAGGTACGTCCCGTCGGCGGTGTCGTCACCCGGCTTGCCGCTGGTGTCCGTCCAGGTCTGGTAGTACTTGCCCTTCCAGTAGATCCGGGTGCGGTGCGTGAGGGTGCTGGTCACGCCGATGAGCGAGTCGCCGATGGTGAACGACTGGCTCAGGTTGGATGTCCCGTACACGCCCGGCGCTATCTCGGCCCCGTTGAAGTGCGCGTCGAAGCTCACCTTGGTGTGCTGCGGCCAGTAGTTCCTGGTCCGGAAGTAGAGGCACTGGCCGGTACCGCAGTCGCTGTCCCAGTACCACGCGCCCACGACCGGCTTGGAGCTCTTGATCTTGATCGCCTTCTCCATCCGCGGCCCGGAACCTGGGGTCCACCGCCTGGCTGAAGTCGATCATGATGGGGATGCCGACGCCGTAGGTCTCGTTCCCCAGGATGGTGCTGGCGCTGAACGTCCCGGCCGCGTGCGCGGTGCACGAACGAGCTTGTGACGGTCTTGGTCTTGCCGTCGATGCCCGACCGCGGTCACGGTCACCGTGTAGTGGGCCCCGGTGCGCAGCGGCCACAGCGTGTGCCAGGCCGTGTTGGTCTGGCCGGTGAAGGCGCCGGGCGCCCCAGTGTGGCCGTCGGCCACCGTGACGTTCTGGATCTTGCCGTGCGTCACGGTCACCGAGATGCCCTTGTCGGTCTTGACGTGCGTGCTGCCGTTCGCCGGGG
>CAVSRH010000027.1:0-17340 GCA_963730235.1 uncultured Actinomycetes bacterium | reverse complement strand
GGGCGGCGGTGAGGATCGCGGCGATGTCGGCGGCGTCCGGCATCCGCGGCGTGTTGGCGAGCACCTCGTCGTCCAGGGCGTCGGCGCAGATCTGGCCGTAGTCGGCGGCGCCGATGCCGAAATCGGCCAGCGTGCGGGTCAGCCCCACGCTGTCGCGCAGCACGGTGACCGCGTCGATGGCGGCCGCCGCGTTGCCGGCCTGGTCCGCGGCCGTGTCCCCCGCGCCGAGAGCGAACGCCACGTCGGCCAGGCGGTCCTGGCAGGCGGCGAGGTTGAACCGGAGCACCTGCGGCAGCACCACCGACAGGGCCGCCCCGTGCGCCACGCCGAACCGGCTGCCCAGCGAGTGGCCGATGGCGTGGCAGATGCCCAGCCCGGTGCTGGCCATGGCGGCCCCGGCGAGATGCGCGGCGAGCAGCATCTGGGATCTGGCCTCCCGGTCCGCGCCGTCGGCCACCGCGCGCGGCAGATAGGCCGCGGCCATCCGCATGACCTGCAGGGCGACGCCGTCCGCCCACGGGTTGGCGCGCCGGGACAGGTACGACTCCAGGGCGTGGGTCAGCGCGTCCATCCCGGTCGCGGCGGTGCCGGCGGGCGGCAGGCCCACGGTCAGGTCCGGGTCCAGGATCGCGGCGGCCGGCAGCGTGCTGGCGTGCCCGACGTAGAACTTGCGGCCGGCCTGCACGTCGGTCACCACCCCGAACGCGTTCGTCTCCGCGCCGGTCCCGGCGGTGGTGGGCACGGCGACCAGCGGCAGCGCGGCGCGGGCGAACGTGCCGCGGTAGTCCAGAGCGCGGCCCCGCTGCGGGTTGACCGCGGCGAGCGCGATGCCCTTGGCCGCGTCGATCACCGAGCCGCCGCCCACGGCGGCCACCGTCACCGCGGTGCCGCCGGCGGCGAGCGCGGCCACCGCCGCGGCCCCGGCGGCGATGTCCTCGGTCGTCGGGTTGGGCTGCACCCCGGTGAACACCACCGCGCTGATGTCATCGGCGGCGAGCGCGGCCGTGGCGGCCGCCACCACCGGGGTGCCGGCCAGCACCGCGTCGGTGACCAGGGCCACCGCCTGGCCGCCGGTGCCCCGGACGACCTCGGGCAGCGCGCCGAGAGTGCCCGCGCCGAAATGCGCGGCGGGCAGGGGCGTGTACACAATCCGGGTGCCGGTGAGCGGCTGGGGCATGGTCACTCCTGTGGTGCGGGCAGGCGGAGCGGGGTGCCGGTCAGGTCTTCGAGAAGCTTGACCGGGAGCATCTCACCTCCGGTGTCGCCGTAACGGGCCCGGGCCTGCCGGTAGACCTGCTCCACCGCCGCGCTGACCGGCACCGGCACCCCGGCGGCCCGGGCCAGGTCCACCGCGAGGCCGAGGTCCTTGCACGCCAGCGCGAGCGCGAACCCCTCGTCGTAGTCGCCGTACTCCAGCACGCTGAGCACGTCGCGATCGAGGAAATGGCTGGCCGCGGGGCTGGCGAGCAGGCAGTGCCGCAGCGTACCCAGGCCGACCCCGGCCTGGGTGCCGATCGTGAGCACCTCCGCGGTGGCGGTCAGGTGCGCGAACCAGAGCAGGTTGATCATCAGCTTGACCGTGTAGCCCGCCCCGTGCGGGCCCGCGTGCACGATCCGCGCCGGGTCGCCCATCGCCTCCAGCAGCGGCCGGACCGCCGCCACCGTCTCCGCGTCACCGCCCGCGAAGATCTGCAGTGTGCCGTCCCGCGCTCCGGCGGCCATGCCGCTCACCGGGGCGTCGAGCACCGCGATGCGGCCCGGCCCGGCCCGGGCACGGACCCGGTCCGCCACGGCCGGAGTGCTGGTGGACATGTCGATCCACACCGAGCCCGCCGCCATGCCCTCCAGCAGCCCGGAGGCGCCGAGCAGCACCTGTTCCACGGCCAGCGGCCCGGGCAGCATGGTGATCACCACCTC
Source organism: uncultured Actinomycetes bacterium (assembly GCA_963730235.1). GTDB lineage: Bacteria > Actinomycetota > Actinomycetes > Streptosporangiales > Streptosporangiaceae > DASXKD01. Next base: position 15,423 of record CAVSRH010000027.1, on the reverse strand, counting down.
CCGGCCCGCCGCCGCCTCCCGGGGCGACCCCGCCCAGGAAGCCCCGTCGGCGACCACTCCGGTGGCCGCGTCCCTGCGCAGGTCATGGACGACCAGGTCATGCCCGGCGGCCAGGATGTTGCGGCTCATCGGCGCGCCCATATGGCCGAGCCCGATGAAGGCGACCTTCATGCGTTTCTCCCTGGGTGGCGGCGCGCCGGATGCGGCGGGTGCGGTCAGCGGCGGCGGTGCGGGGCTGGTGTTGCGGCGGGCGGTACGGCGGCGGCGGTCAGGACACCGCCCAGCGGCGGACGGCGTCGTCGTCGATCACCGCGCCCAGTCCCGGCTGGTCCGGCACTCGGAGCCGACCGCCGGCGTCGATGGACACCGGCTCGGCGAGGAAGAAGTCGCGGCGGGCCACGGTCCAGCCGGGCGGGTCCCAGGGGAACTCCAGGTAGGGGCCGCCCCCGACGCCGGCCACCACGTGCAGGTTGGCCAGCAGGCCAAGGCCGTTGGTCCAGGTGTGCGGGGTGAACCAGCGGTGCCGGAGCAGCGCGTACTCGGCGACCGTGCGCGCCCGTAGCAGGCCGACGGCGAGCACCGCGTCGGGCTGCACCACGTCGAGCGCGCCCGCCCCGATCGCGTCGAGAAGCTCCGCCGGGGTGCGGGCCATCTCCCCGCCGGCCACTCGGATCCCGGTCCGCTCCCGCAGCATCCGCAGGCCGGCGGTGTCCCCGGCGGGCAGCGGCTCCTCCAGCCACAACACGCCCAGCTCGCGCAGTTCGCTGGCCAGCGCGGTCACGCCCGCCGCGTCGAGGGCGGGGGAGATGTCGCCCGGCATACGCCAGCCCTGGTTCAGGTCGACCATGATCTCGACATGGTCGCCGGCGGCCGCCCGCGCGGCCCGCACCGCGGCCAGCCCGGCCGCCACGTCCGCGCGGTCGATCCGGATCTTCACCGCGCGGAACCCCGCCTCGCGCGCGGCGAGCACCGCCTCGGCCCGTTCCGCCGGGCTCTTGCTCTCACCGAACGACGCGTACGCGGGGATGCTCGTCTCCGCCCCGCCCAGCAGGGCGGCCACCGGCAGCCCGGCCACCTTGCCGACGATGTCCCACAGCGCCGCCTCCAGCGGCCAGTACCGGGACGCGTGGAAGCCGATCGTCTCCAGGGCCCGCACGTGCCGCGCGACCTGGCACGGGTCCTGGCCCAGAAACAGGCCCTCGAAGGCGGCGAAGCCGTCCATGGTGTCGCCGGAGCCGTACCCGGTCACGCCCTCGTCGGTCGCCACGCTGACCAGGGTGGCGGCGAACGCCCGGCGGGGCACCGGGTCCCAGGCGGCATGGAAGGGCGGGTCCAGTGGCAGCCGCATCCGGTCGAGCCGGATGGCGGTGATCTTCACTACGGTTCCCCGGCGCCGGGCGCGGTGTAGAACGGGTTGGCAGGCCGGTCCGCGGCGCCGAGTACGTCCGCGACGTGAGGCAGGCCCGCGCTGGCGGCCCGCAGCGCCTGCGTGGTCGCGGCCCGGTTGTTCGCGAATACCTTGTCGGCGTCCTTGGCCGCGGGGTTCACCCACACCGCGGCGATGAGCAGCAGCCGGTCCGCGTCCTCGGTGCTGACGAGCCCAGCGCGGACCGCGTCGGCAACCCCGGCGGCCACCCCCGCCTGCGCCGCGCCCCAGGTGAGCTCGCCGTGCTTGGTCCCGGCGACGGCCGCCTTATTGACGAACAGCGTGAGCGGCTTGGTGGGCAGCCCAGGCCGCAGCACGGCCACGAACGGGGTGTGCCCCGTGCTGGGGGAGGCCAGGGCCGTGGCCCACGCGATTCCCACCGGCCCGTCGCGGTCACCGAGCACGGTGTTGACGTGTGCGGCGTCCACGCCCTCGCCGACGAAGCTCTCACCAATCAGCACAGGGACTCCCCCTTTGCGCCGGATCACGCTTGAATGGTCCAAGCCGGCATACGCTTGAACGCTCAAAGTAACTGGTACTGAGGGTATGGGGCCAGCCAGAGGGGGCCGCGTGGCAACGTACGTCCTGAAGCGCCTGGGTCTGGCGCTGATCACCCTGTGGCTGCTGAGCATTATCGTGTTCTTCGCCCTCCAGGTGCTGCCCGGTGACCCGGGACGGTCCATCCTCGGCCCGCTCGCCGCCCCCAGCGCGGTCGCCGCCCTCGACCATCAGCTTGGCGTGGACAAGCCGCTGATCAGCCAGTACGTGACCTGGATCACCGGGCTGCTGCACGGCAACATGGGCACCTCATACCAGTTCCGCGCGCCGGTCGAGCCGTTCATCCAGGCGGCGCTGGTGAACTCGATCAAGCTCGGCGCGCTGGCGTTCGTCATCGTCGTGCCGCTGGGCATCCTCGGCGGCGTCCTCGCCGCCCTGCACGTCGGCCGGGCCACGGACCGGATCATCTCGGTGGCCGGGCTGTCCGCCGCCACCGTGCCCGAGTTCGTCTCCGGGATCGTGGTCATCGTGGTGTTCGCGGTGGGCCTGAAATGGCTGCCGGTCTCGGCGTCCGCGGGCCAGGGCGCCTCGCCGGCCAGCCAGTTCGAGCACCTGATCCTGCCTGCCATCCCGCTGATCCTCGTTCTTTTCGGTTACATTGCCCGGATGGCGCGGGCCGGCATGATCGAGGCGCTCGACTCCGACTATGCGCGCACCGCGACCCTGAAAGGCCTGAAACGGTCCGTGGTGATCCGCAGGCACCTGCTCCGCAACGCCCTGCTCCCGACGATCACCGTCATCGCCACCCAGACCGGCTACCTGATCGGCGGGCTGGTGGTGGTGGAGACCCTGTTCAACTACCAGGGCATCGGCAACCTGATTTTCAAGGCCGCGCAGGGCAAGGACTTCCCCATGCTGGAGGCGGGCGTACTGACCATCGGGGTGGTGTACATGGTGGCGACCCTGATCGCCGACGTGCTGTACACGGTGCTGAACCCGCGGCTGCGGCTCGGGGGCAGCGGATGACCGAGATCGCGGCGGCCCCGGCCGCCGGGGTGGTGGTCGCGCACGCCGAGCGGTCCGGCGAGCTGACCTCCTGGCGGCTGGTGCTGCGCCGGCCGACGTTCCTGGCCGGCGCGGCGATCCTGATCTTCTGGGTGGTCTGCGCGCTTTTCAGCGGCGCGATCGCGCCACACGACCCGCTGGCACAGGAACTGCTCGCCACCAACCAGGCCCCCTCGGCGGCGCACTGGTTCGGCACCGACCAGCTGGGCCGTGACGTGCTGTCCCGTGTCATCGCCGGATCCAGGACCATCCTGCTCATCGCCCCGCTGGCCACCCTGCTCGGCACCGTCACGGGCACCGCGATCGGCCTGGTGATGGGCTATCTCGGCGGTGTCGTGGACATCGTGGTCAGCCGGCTCGTCGAGGCCGTGCTGGCCCTGCCCCTGCTCATCGTGGCGTTCATCTTCGTGGTGGCGCTCGGCCCGTCCCCGCTGGTCATCATCGTGGTCGTGGGATTCGTGTTCGCCCCGCTGATCGCCCGGACGGTCCGGTCCGCGGTGCTCGTCGAGAGCCAGCTCGACTACCTGTCCTCGGCCAGGCTGCTCGGCGAGAAGGCGCCGCGCATCATGTTCGTGGAGATCCTGCCGAACGTGCTGCCGACGGTCCTGGTCGAGTTCACCGTGCGGCTGGGCTACGCGATCTTCACCGTGGCGACGCTGTCGTTCCTCGGTTTCGGTGTCCAGCCGCCGACGCCGGACTGGGGTGCGGACATCGCCGCGAACTACGGCGTGCTGCCGGCGGGTTACTGGTGGATGACGCTGTTCCCCGCGCTCGCCATCGCCTCCCTGGTGATCGCGATCAACCTGGTCACCGACTCGATCGAGCAGGTACTTGCCTCATGACTACCGCGGACGCCACTATCGGGCCACCCAGTGCCTGCCGCGCCGGGCCTGCCGTCGCGGTCGAGCACATGGACGTCACCTACCGGGTCCGCGGCCAGGACCGGCTGGCGCTGCGGAACGTCTCGTTCCACATCGACGGCCAGGAGTCGTACGGGCTGGTGGGCGAGTCCGGGTCCGGCAAGTCCACGGTGGCGCTGGCGCTGACCAGGTACCTGCCGCGCAACGGCCGGATCAGCGGCGGGTCCATCGCGATCAACGGCCGGGACCAGCTGGCCATGCGCGGCGCCGCGCTGCGCGAACTGCGGGCCCGCACCGTCTCGATGGTGTACCAGGAGCCGGGGCGCGCGCTGAACCCGTCGATCCGGGTCGGCCGCCAGGTCGCCGAGGTGTACGAGCTGGCCGGGGCGTCGCGGGCGGAGGCGCTGGAGCGCGCCCAGGCGATGCTCGCCAAGGTGCAGATCGCCGACCCGGGCGCGGTGATGGGCCGGTACGCGCACCAGCTGTCCGGCGGCATGGCACAACGGGTCGTCATCGCCATGGCGCTGGCGGCACAGCCGTCGCTGCTGATCCTGGACGAGCCGACCACCGCGCTGGACGCGACCGTCGAGGCCGAGGTGCTCGACCTGGTTTCCGCGCTGCGCGCGGAGTTCTCCACCTCGGTGCTGTTCATCAGCCACAACCTGGCGGTCATCGCCAAGATGTGCGACCGGGTCGGGGTCCTGTACGCCGGGGAACTGATCGAGGAGGGCCCGGCCGGGGAGGTCTTCGACTCGCCGCGGCACCCCTACACGATCGGGCTGCTGCGCTGCATCCCGCGCCGCGACCAGCGCAAGGACCACGGCCGGCTGGATTCGATCCCGGGCTTCCTGCCGCCCCCCGGCCACACGCTGCCCGGGTGCGTGTTCGCCCCGCGCTGCTCGATCGCCGAGGAACGCTGCCGCGAGGCCCCGCCGCCCGCGTTCCCGATCAGCCCGGCGCACACCTCCCGCTGCTACCGCTACGACATCGCACCGGACCTGCCGCGGAGCACGCCGGTGGACGTGAGCCTGCCCCGGCCGGCCCAGGATGCCGAGCCGCTGGCCCGGCTGGCGAACGTGTCGAAGACGTTCACCTCCCGTGGGGCGCCGGTGCGGGCGCTGGCCGGGGTGGACCTGGACCTGCGGCGCGGTGAGACGCTCGGCCTGGTCGGCGAGTCCGGCAGCGGCAAGACCACCCTGGCCCGGGTGCTGCTCGGCCTGATCCCGCCCGATTCGGGCGCGTCCATCGAACTCGCCGAGCAGGCGCTGCCCGCCGACGTCCGCCGCCGCACCCGCGATCAGCTCAAGTCGCTGCAGATCGTGTTCCAGAACCCGGATTCGGCGCTGAACCGGCGGCACACGGTGCGCCGGCTGATCAGCCGGCCGCTGACCAAGCTGGCCGGCCTGTCCGGGGAGCGGCTCAGGGAGCGGGTGGCCGACCTGATCCAGTCGGTGCGGATGGAGGAACGTCATCTGGCGCTGCGGCCCAGCCAGTTGTCCGGCGGGCTCAAGCAGCGGACGGCGATCGCCCGTGCCTTCGGCGCCGGGCCCGCCGTGGTGGTCTGCGACGAGCCCACGTCGGCGCTGGACGTGTCGGTGCAGGCCGCGATCCTCAACGTGCTGGCCGACCTGCAGGCCAAGGAGCAGGTGACCTACCTGTTCATCTCGCACGACCTGGGCGTCGTCAGGTACCTGTCGGACCGGATCGCCGTGCTGTACCTCGGCCGGCTCATGGAGGTCGGGCCCGCCGAGCGGGTCTTCTCCGGCCCGCACCACCCCTATACCGAGGCGCTGCTTTCCGCGGTGCCGAGCCTGGACGGGACCGATTCCGGACGGATCAAGCTGTCCGGGGAGATCCCGTCCGCGGCCGACCCGCCCAGCGGCTGCGTCTTCCACACCCGCTGCCCGCGGCGGCTGCCCACCGGGGAATGCGAATCGGCCGAGCCACCGCTCGCCGAGGAAGAGCCCGGGCACTTTATGCGATGTCACATTCCGATAGAGCGGCTGCAGGTCCTGCAGGGAAACGGCCAGCAGACATGACAGGATCAACTACGGCGCATAGTTCCGGTTATTCGCGTCGCCATGCGCGGTCCTAGGGAGGATCTCCAGTGAACCCCGACAATGAACGGCTCGACCAGCTTCGCGCTGGCCAGGGCGAGATAGCCAACCACATCATCGACGAGTTCGCCGCGGGCCGGATCTCCCGGCGGGACTTGCTGGTGCGCGGCACCGTGGTCGGCATTTCGCTGCCCATCCTGGGCGCGGTGATCTCCGCGTGCGGCAGTTCCAGCACCTCCACCACCCCGGCCACGACCGGCGGGAGCACCGGCGCCGGCTCGTCTGGCGCGGTGATCAAGGCGGGCATCGTCGTCCCCACCGCCTCGATCAACCCGCTGACCGTGGCGGACCAGGGCGGCCTGGACATGCTCGCCCAGACCGGCGAGTACCTGTGCCTGTCCGACCAGCAGCTCAAGCTGACGCCGGTGCTCGCGGAAAGCTGGTCGCCCAACGCCGCCGGCGACGTGTGGACCTTCAAGATCCGCCAGGGCGTGAAGTTCCACGGCGGCGCCCCGCTCACCGCGGACGACGTCATCTACACCTACAAGCTGCAGACCGACCCGAAGAACACGGCCAACGCGCTGTCGGCGTTCGGCGGCGGGCTCGCCCCGGACGGCGTCGTCAAGGTGGACACCTACACCGTCGCCTTCCACCTGACCGCGCCGAACGGCAACTTCCCGTACCTGACGTCGTCCGACAACTACAACATGATCATCATCCCGAATAACTACGACCCGACGCAGTGGCAGAGCACGTTCATCGGCACCGGGCCATTCGTGCTGAAGAAGCTATACGCCGAAGGTCGGCGCCACGTTCACCCGCAACGAGGATTACTGGGGCCCCAAGGCGCTGCCCGCCGAGACCCAGTTCACGTTCTACGAGACCCAGACTCCCGGCATCCTCGGGTTGACCGGCGGCACCATCGACGTCCTCGGGCAGTTCGCGGTGGCCGGCGGCGAGCAGCTCCTCGCCCCGGGCGCGCCGTACACGATCAGCAAGCTCAAGTCCAGCGCGCACCGCGAGCTGTCCATGCGCTGCGACCAGGCACCGTTCACCGATCCCCGGGTCCGCCAGGCCATGGCGCTCACCCTGAACCGGCCCGCGATCGTCACGGCCCTGTTCAAGGGCTTCGCCGACCTCGGCAACGACTCGCCGTTCGCGCCGGTGTTCCCGTCCACCAACACCAGCGTGCCGCAGCGCGCCGAGGACATCGCCAAGGCGAAGTCGCTGCTGGCCGCGGCCGGGCACTCGTCCGGCTTCACCACTCAGCTCATCACCGAGGACTTCCTGGAGATCCCGCAGTTCGCCCAGATCATGGTGCAGGCCGCGAAGGCCATCGGGGTCACCATCAAGCTCAAGGTGGAAAGCTCGTCCGCCTATTACGGCAAGGCCACGTTCGGGAACTCCGACTGGCTGGACGCCACGATGAGCCTGGTCGACTACGGGCACCGCAGCGTGCCGAACGTGTTCCTGACCGCGCCGCTGCAGACCGCCAACGCCAAGAAGGGCACCGGGCCCTGGAACGCGGCGCACTTCAGCAACGCGCAGTACGACAAGCTGTCCAACCAGTACATCGCCGCGTCGGACCTGAGCACCCAGCGGCAGCTCGCCGGGCAGATCCAGAACCTGCTGCTGGACCAGACGCCGATCATCTACGCGTACTTCTACAACTACCTGTCGGCCTGGTCGAAGACCGTCACCGGCCCCTACCCGACGGCCATCGGGCACCTGTTCCTCAACAAGGCGTCCAAGACCTGAGCCGCTCGCCCCGCACCCTGCGCACGGCGGCCGGCCTCGGCCCCGGGCTGATCCGCGAGGTCGCCGCCGGGCGCGGGCTCCGGCTCGCCCCCGAACTGTCCCGGGCGGTGGACCACCGCTGCCGCCAGGCGCGTGCCGTGCTCCGCGCGGGCGCGCCGGTGTACGGCGTGAACACCGGCATGGGCGCGCTGTCCGGCGTCCGGCTCACCGGCGCCGAGCAGCGCGAGCATCAGCGCAACCTGCTGCTGGCCAGGGCGACCGGCGGGCCGCCGTGGCTGGACGAGGCGGACGCACGGGCGCTGATCGCGGTCCGGCTGCGCACGTTCCTGTCCGGGGACGCCGGGGTGTCCGCGGCGCTGTGCCAGCGGCTCGCCGACGTCCTCGACGCGGGCCTGGTGCCGGCCGTGCCCCGTACCGGGGTCGGCTGCGCCGGCGAGATCGTGCCGCTGGCCCACGCGTTCGGCCCGCTGTGCGGGATCGGCCGGGTGCTCGCGCCGGGCGGCGGCACCCGGCCGGCCGCCGCGGCGCTGCGCGAGCACGGCCTGCCCGCGTTCCCGCTCGGCCCCCGGGAAGGGCACGCACTGCTGGCCGGCGTGCCCGGGGCCACCGCGCTCGGCGTCATGCGCCTCGCCGACGCCAGATCGCTCGGCACCCGGATGGAGGCGGCGGCGGCGCTGTCGATCGTGGCCGCGTCCGCGTCCCGGGATCCGTACCGTGCGGAGTGCGGGCGCGGCGATCCGCTGCTCGCACGCGTGCTCGGCCGGCTGCGCGCGGCCACCGGGGCACCCGCCGGACCCGCCGCGCTGCAGGCGCCGGTCTCGTTCCGGGTGGCCGGCCCGGTGCTCGCCCAGGTGCTGCGGGCCGGGAACGGGCTGGCGGGCGCCATCGGCCGTGCCCTGTCCGGGGTGACCGACTCCCCGGCGTTCCTCGGCGGCGCCTTCGTCGGCACCGCGGGCTTCCACGGCCTCGACCTCGCCGCGCACTGCGACCAGCTCACCACCGCCCTCGCGCACGCGGCCGAGGTGTCGGCGGCCCGGATCCACCGGCTGCTCGACACCCGGGTCACCGGGCTGCCGCCGCAGCTGGCCGCCCGCCCGGGGCCGGACACCGGCCTGGTCACCGTGCACAAGCGCGCCGCCGGCGAGGTGCATGCGCTGCGCCGCCTGACCCTGCCCTCGACCGTGGGGCTCATCGAGACCTCCGGCGGCCAGGAGGACGTGCAGTCGTTCGGCTGGGAGGCCGCCGAGTCGCTGCGCCGGGCGGTCCGGCACGGGCACGCCGTCACCTCGTGCGAGCTGCTGACCGCCTACCGCGCCGTGACCCTCTCGCCGCACCCGGCCCCGCCCGGCTGCCGCGCGCTGATGGACACGCTGACCGAGGTCATCGGCCCCATCGAGGCCGACCGCCCGTTCGGCGAAGACATCGAGCGCCTCACCGCCGCATCCCGGCAGCCCGGGCCCGGAGCGGAATAATGAGAGACCGGACGGGGGTTTGCCTGTGGCTGCCCCGGTAAGGGGCGCGCGAATGATCACCGACCAATGACCGGGGAACCAGGCATGAGCGCGGCAAGCGACACCCAGGGCGAGGCGCACGGGCATCAGCACCGTGACGTCTCCGGCGGCTGGCTGCGCCCCGCGGTGTTCGGCGCCATGGACGGCCTGGTGACCAACGTGTCGCTGATCGCCGGGGTCGGCGGCGGCGGCGGTTCGCATCAGTTCATCGTGCTCACCGGGCTGGCGGGCCTGGCGGCGGGCGCGTTCTCGATGGCCACCGGCGAGTTCGTCTCGGTCTCCTCGCAGAACGAGCTGATCGGCGCCGAGGTCCGCAAGGAGGCCCACGAGCTCAAGCACAACCCGGAGTCGGAGCGGCAGGAGCTTGCCGAGACGTTCCGGATGCGCGGCGTGGATCCCGAACTGGCCGACGAGGTCGCCCGCCAGCTCTCCGCCCAGCCGGACCACGCGCTGGCCGTGCACGTCCGCGAGGAGCTGGGCGTGGACCCGGAGGAACTGCCCTCCCCCTACACCGCCGCGGCCGCCTCCCTGGTCACCTTCGCCGTCGGTGCCCTGATCCCCCTCCTGCCTTACCTCGCGGGCCTCAACTCGCTCCCCCTGGCGCTCGGGCTGGCCGCGCTCGCCGCCTTCATCGGCGGCGGCCTGGTAGCCAGATTGACGGACCGGCCGTTCCTCCGCGGCGCACTGCGCCAGCTCCTGCTAGGCGCTGTGGCGGCTGGCCTCACGTACCTGATCGGCCACGTAGTCGGCTCCCACGTCTGACCTGGATCCACACCGACTGCCCCGGTCCACCCGCCCCGGCACCCATCCGGTTCCCCTCCCCGCGCTTGACCCGTGCCCCACCAGCCCTGGACCGTCGTCCAGGCAAATAAATCTCACCAGCCTTCCGGCCCGAACGACTCATCATGATGAGCCTCCGGCCCGGACAGCAGTTCCAGGTCCGACTCGACCATCATCGTGACCAGCTCGTCGAACCCGACGGTCGGCTCCCAGCCCAGCTCCTTGGCCACCTTCGACGGGTCCGCGCACAGATGGTCCACCTCGGCCGGCCGCACGAACGCGGTGTCGGACACGACGTGTTCCCGCCAGTCCAGGCCCGCCGCGGCGAACGCGCGGCGCACCAGTTCCTCGCACGCTGTGCGTCACCCCGGTGCCCACGACGAAGTCGGCCGGCTCGTCCTGCGCCAGCATCATGTGCATGGCCCGCACGTAGTCCCCGGCGAAACCCCAGTCCCGGCGCACCGACAGCGTGCCGAGCCGCAGCTTGCGCTCCAGGTCCAGCTTGATCCTGGCCACGCCGAGGGACACCTTGCGGGTGACGAACTCGGCCCCCCTGCGGGGCGACTCGTGGTTGAACAGGATCCCGGACACGGCGAACATGCCGTAGGACTCGCGGTAGTTCTGGGTGAGGAAGTGCCCGTAGACCTTGGCCACCCCGTAGGGGCTGCGCGGGTGGAACGGCGTCCGCTCGGTCTGCGGGGACTCGGCCACCATGCCGAACATCTCCGAGGACGAGGCCTGGTAGAACCGGATCTGGCCGCCGCCCGGGGTGCGCGAGCCGCTGATGCCGCTGCACACCCTGATCGCTTCGAGCACCCGCAGCACGCCCAGGCCGGTCACCTCGCCGGTCAGCTCGGCCTGCTGCCACGACATCGGCACGTAGGAGATCGCCGCCAGGTTGTACACCTCGTCCGGCTGGACCCGCTCCACGGCCGAGATCAGGCTGCCCTGATCCAGCAGGTCACCGCGGACCAGCCGGACCTCGCCGAGCAACTGGCGGACCCGCCGGACCCGGGGATTGGACTGGCCCCGGACCAGGCCCCACACCTCATATCCCTGCCCGAGCAGGTATTCAGCCAGGTAGGAGCCGTCCTGGCCGGTGATCCCGGTGATCAGTGCGCGTTTGGGCATGGCCTCCCCGCCGATGGTCACGGCGTGGGTTGCGCCGCGCTGCACTCAGGGTACGACTGCGTCTCGTGCCAGTGCTGAGAGCACGAGGGGCAGGTGTGGTACTGGATGGTAATGTTCCCTGCCTAGGAGCCAGCGGGCGGCCTGGGCATCACCCGACTCCTGACCGACAAGAGGTGCGAAGCTGCGTGCAGACCAACCAGCGCCCGCTCCGGGTAGCCCTCGTCTCCTACCGCAGCAAGGCACACGTCGGCGGCCAGGGCATCTACCTGCGGCACCTGTCCCGCGAACTGGCGGCGCTCGGCCATCACGTGGAGGTCTTCTCCGGCCAGCCCTACCCCGAGCTGGAGCCCGGCCCGGTGCTGCGCACGCTGCCCAGCCTGGACCTGTACCGGGAGCCGGACCCGTTCCGTACGCCGCGGCTGTCGGAGTACCGCGACTGGATCGACGTGCTGGAATTCGCGTGGATGAAGACCGGGGCGTTTCCCGAGCCGTTCACGTTCAGCCTCCGGCTGCGCCGGGCGCTGCTGCCCAGGCTCGCGGACTTCGACCTCGTCCATGACAACCAGGTGCTCGCCTACGGGCTGCTGGCCTTTCCCCGGGCCGGGATGCCGCTGGTCACCAGCATCCACCACCCGATCAGCGTGGACCGCCGGATCGAGCTGCAGGCGGCCAGGAGACTGAGCAAGCTGGGCAAGTGGCGCTGGTACAGCTTCGTCCGGATGCAGGCCAGGGTGGCCCGCCGGTGCGGCACGATCCTGACCGCGTCCCAGTCGTCGGCCGCCGACATCTGCCGTGACTTCGGCGCGGCGCCGGGCAACGTCCGGGTCATCCCGCTGGGGGTGGACACCCGCCTGTTCCACCCCAGGCCCGCGCCGCGTGTCCCCGGCCGGATCCTCGCCGTGGCCAGCGCCGCGGACTCGCCGATCAAGGGCGTGGCGACGCTGCTGCGGGCGTTCGCCAAGCTGGCCACCGAGCGGGACGTGCAGCTCGTCGTGGTGGGCAGGCCAGGGCCGGGCGGGCCGATCGAGCAGCTGGTTGCCGAACTGGCGCTCGGCGACAAGGTGCGCTTCGCGCACGGGATCAGCGACACCGAGCTCGCCGAGCTGGCCGCCAGCGCCCAGGTCGCGGTGGTGCCGTCGCTGTACGAGGGGTTCTCGCTGCCCGCGGTCGAGCACATGGCGTCCGGCACGCCGCTGATCGTCAGCCGCACCGGGGCCCTGCCCGAGGTGGTGGGGGACACCGCGGTCGGTGTCCAGCCGGGCGACCCGGAGGAACTGGCCGCGGCGCTGCGGGACCTGCTCGACTCGCCGCAGCGGCGCGCCCGGCTCAGCGATGCCGCGTGGCGCCGGGTCCAGGAGCGGTTCGCCTGGCCCGCGGTCGCCCGGGCCACCGTCGCCGAGTACGAACGGGCGATCGCCGCCCGCGCGGCCGGGCCGGCCTGCCGCGGCGCACAGAAGGAGGCCGGGCACTGCTGACCGTGGACTTCCGGCGCTTCCCCGTCGGGCCGGGCAACCGGCTGCTCGACCTGGGCTGCGGCGCCGGGCGGCACGCTTTCGAGGCCTACCGGCGCGGCGCGGACGTGGTCGCCTTCGACGCCGATCACGGCGAACTTCAGCAGGTCTCCGCCATGACCGCGGCCATGGCGGCGGCCGGGGAGGTGCCGCTGGCGGCACGGGCGCGGCCGGTGCGCGGCGACGCCACGGCCATGCCGTTCGGTGACGGTTCCTTCGACCGGGTGATCGCGGCGGAGGTGCTTGAGCACATTCCGCTCGACCACCACGCGCTCGGCGAGATCGCCCGGGTGCTGCGGCCCGGCGGGATGCTCGCGGTGACCGTGCCCGCCTGGCTGCCTGAACGTATCTGCTGGCGGCTGTCCGACGACTACCACAACACGCCGGGCGGCCATGTCCGCATCTACACCCGGCCCGAACTGGAGGCCAAGCTGCGCGCGGCCGGGTTCGAGGTGGGCGGCCACCATCACGCGCACGGCCTGCACTCGCCGTACTGGTGGCTGAAGTGCGCGGTCGGCGTGCACCGGGACGACCATCCGCTGGCCCAGGCCTATCACCGGCTGCTGGTCTGGGACATCATGAAGCACCCGCCGGCGACCAGGCTGGCCGACCGCGCGCTCAACCCGCTCATCGGCAAGAGCATCGTCCTGTACGCGCACAAGCCGCCCGGCGCCGCAGTGCCCGCCGTGGGCAAGACCGAGCCCGCGCGGGCGCATGCCCATGGGTGAGCACCTGGCCCCGCTCGGCGCAGGACATTTGGTGCGTTACGCGACGTCCGTGGCCGGCGCTGTCCCAGCCGTGCCCGGCATCCTGACCGAGGCGGAGATACGTGCTACCGGCGAGACCATCGCCGCCGGGCAGCAGGAGTCCGGGGCGATCGGCTGGCCGGATGGCCTGGTGGATGCGTGGAACCACGTCGAGTGCGCCATGGCGCTGTCGGTGTGCGGGCTGAGCGGCCCGGCCCGGCGGGCCTACGAGTGGCTGCTGGCCACGCAACGGGCGGACGGGTCCTGGGCCCGGCGGGCCGCGCCGGACGGGCGGGTCAGCGATGACGTGGGCGAGAGCAACCACGCCGCCTACGTGGCCGTGGGCGTCTGGCACGAGTACCTGGTGACCGGGGACGCCGGGTTCGTGGCGCGGATGTGGCCCGCGGTGCGCCGGGCAATCGAGTTCACCCTGGGCCTGCAGACGCCGCGCGGGGAGATCATCTGGCAGCGCGGCCCCGGCGGGGCCCCGGCCGGCTATGCCCTGCTGACCGGCTGCGCCAGCATCCACCAGAGCCTGCGCTGCGCGGCGGCCCTGGCCGACTTCATGGGCGACCCGCAGCCGGACTGGGAACTCGCCGCCGGCCGCCTCGCCGCACGTGGTCGCCTGCCACCCGGAGGCGTTCGCGGACAAGTCCAGGTTCTCCATGGACTGGTACTACCCGGTGCTCGGTGGCTCGGTGCGGGGGCCGGACGCCGCGGCCTGGCTGGCCGCGGGCTGGCCCGATTTCGTGGTGCCCCGGCTCGGCGTCCGCTGCGTGCGCGACGAGCCCTGGGTGACCGGCGCGGAAACCTGCGAGCTTGTGCTGGCCCTGGACGCGATCGGGGACCGGGCCCGCGCCCTGGAGATGTTCGCCGAGATCCAGTTCCTCCGGGATCCCGGCGGCGCCTACTGGACCGGGTGGCAGTTCGCCACCCGGAAGCACTACCCGAACGAGCGCAGCGGCTACACCTCGGCGGCGGTGATCCTCGCCGCGGACGCGCTGTCAGCCACCTCCGGGGCCCACGGCCTGTTCCGTGCCACGGGCGCCGGCACCGCCACGGCACCGGCCCCGGAGCCCGCCACCTGCGGCTGCGCTGCCTGACTGGGCCGGGCTGCGCCCGCGGCCGTTCGTGATCATGGCGTTCTGGCTGCTCCTACGGTGGTTCTCCAATGATCAAGCCGCTGGGGGTCTATGCGGTTAGTCATCACCACTGACCTTCCAGGCGTAGCCGAGGCTGGGGTTCGGCCACAGCGCCGCTGACCGGGTCTTGCTCAGCCCACCGACGGTGTGTTACCGCGCGGCCTCGGCTCGCGAAGCGTCCAGCGTGCTCTGCAGTTCTCTTCCGGTGTCAGGAACAGGGATGATGGCTCTCCGCTCCTGCTGCGTCATCGGCCGGTATGCCAGCGCAAGCACACCGCACTGAAACACCCGGCTGGATACCAGGCGAAGCCCTTGAGGGGAGCCGAGATCCGGGAAAAGCGGTGCGCCACCCCCGACCGCAACCGGATGAACATAGAGGCGATATTCGTCCACCAAACCAAGCCGGACCAGGGACTGGACGAACCGCACGCCACCATGAGCAAGGATTTCACCGCCCGGCTCGGCCTTAAGCCCGGCAATCTCCGCTGCCATGTCCCCGCGGGCGATCCGTGCCTCCGGCCAGCGGGCCGATCCCAAAGTTCTGGAAAACACCACCTTGGGGGTCGCATTCATGAACGCAGCGACCGGAATCCCGTGGAGGATGGCCAGGTATCGGCCATTGACTCGTAGGTGACGCGGCCCATGATGTGTGTTCCAGCGCGGCTCAGTCCGGCCAGGAAGTATTCCTCGTACTCGTCATCGTCAGGCGCGGGCGGCAGCGCCGCGGGCCCGAACGACCGCCAGAACTCTGTGCCTTCCTCGCAGATGTAGCCATCGAGTGAGATCGCTGTCTGTTGCAGCACTAGCTTCCTCACGAGCTCCTCCCAGCGTGGCCGGTCCTCGAACCCTAGACGATCGGCCAACGCAGGACTCATCGCAGAGCCAACCCGGCTTGCCTCACACCGACCCCGTCAGCTCGCCCGGGCGGCTGCGGGCCC
>CAVSRH010000026.1:0-315690 GCA_963730235.1 uncultured Actinomycetes bacterium | reverse complement strand
ACCAGCCACGGCCGCCTCGCGGTGGTCAGCACGTTCGTCGAGGGTGACGAGCCGAGCACCAGGGAAGCCCTGGCGGTGCTGCGCGCCGCGGTGGGCGCCGAAGCGCGGCTGCAGCGGCCGGTGCTCGTGGTGCTGGACGCCGGCGACGAGCTGGCCCGCAAGAGCCTGCGCAACGCGCCTCAGGTCCGGGTTCTCGACTCCGGCCAGCTCAACACCTACGACGTGCTGGCCTGCGACCATGTCGTGTTCACCCAGGCCGCGCTGGCCGAGTTCGTGGCCCGCACCGGCGGTGAGCTGGTAACGGTGGACAAGCCCGCCAAGCCGGCGAAGGCGGCCAAGGCCGCCGCCGAGCCTGCCGGGGACACCGCCGAGCCCGCGGCCAAGCCCGCCAGGCCAGCCAAGGCAAAGGCCGCCGCCGAGGACGCCGTGGAGCCCGCCGCCAAGCCCGCCAGGCCAGCCAAGGCAAAGGCCGCCGCCGAGGACGCCGCGGAGCCCGCCGCCAAGCCCGCCAGGCCAGCCAAGGCAAAGGCCGCCGCCGAGGACGCCGCGGAGCCCGCCGCCAAGCCCCCGCCAGCCAGGGCCACCGCCAGCCGGGCGCGCAAGCCGGCCGCGGCCAAGGCCACGGAAGTCGCCGGCGATGCGGACGCCGATGAGGGCGGGCCTGCCGTTAAGAAGCGCAGTTCTGGAACCTCCCGTAAGCCTGCTTCCTCCGGCAGCGGCGCGGAGCAGAAGGAGGAGCAGGAATGAGCAAGATCGCGGACCCGCGGGACGTCCTGCTCAAGCCGGTGATCTCGGAGAAGAGCTACCGGCTCGTGGACGACGGCAAGTACACCTTCCTGGTTGCCCCCGAGGCCAACAAGACGCAGATCAGGCAGGCGGTGGAGCAGATCTTCCACGTCAAGGTGACCGGCGTCAACACGATCAACCGGCCGGGCAAGCGCCGTCGCACCCGGAACGGCTGGGGCAAGCGCGTCGACACCAAGCGCGCCATCGTGTCGCTGGCGTCAGGCGAGCGGATCGACGTCTTCGGCGGCCCGGTCAGCTAAGGCCGCGGAAACTGACAGGAGCTTGAGCAGAAATGGCCATCCGCAAGTACAAGCCGACCACCCCGGGCAGGCGGGGCGCGAGCGGCCCGGACTTCGCCGAGATCACCCGCGGCGAGCCGGAGAAGGCCCTCGTCCGCCCGCTGCACTCCCGGGGCGGGCGGAATGTGCACGGCCGGATCACGGCGCGGCACCAGGGTGGCGGCCACAAGCGCGCGTACCGGCTGATCGACTTCCGCCGGGCGGACAAGGACGGCGTGCCCGCCAAGGTGGCGCATGTGGAGTACGACCCGAACCGCACCTCGCGGATCGCGCTGCTGCACTATGCCGACGGCGAGAAGCGCTACATCCTGTGCCCGCAGGGCCTGCGGCAGGGGGACCGGGTGGAGAACGGCCCCAGCGCCGACATCCGCCCGGGGAACTGCCTGCCGCTGCGCAATATCCCCACCGGCACCATGGTGCACGCCATCGAACTGCGGCCCGGCGGCGGCGCCAAGATCGCCCGCTCGGCCGGGGCCAGCGTGCAGCTGCTCGCGAAGGAGAGCGGGTACGCCCAGCTCCGGATGCCCTCGGGCGAGATCCGGCGGGTGGATGCGAGCTGCCGCGCCACCGTGGGTGAGGTGGGCAACGCCGAGCAGGGCAACATCAAGCTCGGCAAGGCCGGCCGCAACCGGTGGAAGGGCAAGCGGCCCTCGGTGCGCGGCGTGGCCATGAACCCAGTCGACCACCCGCTGGGCGGCGGTGAGGGCAAGAGCTCCGGCGGGCGGCACCCGGTCAGCCCGTGGGGCAAGCCGGAAGGCCGGACGCGCCCCGAACACAAGCCCAGCGACCGCCTGATCGTCCGCAGGCGCAGCAAGAAGAAGCGGTAGGAGCACCCGATAATGCCTCGTAGCCTTAAGAAGGGCCCCTTCGTGGACGACCACCTGAGCAAGAAGGTGGACGGCCAGAACGAGAAGGGGACAAGAAACGTCATCAAGACGTGGTCGCGCCGTTCCATGATCGTCCCGGCGATGCTGGGCCACACGATCGCGGTGCACGACGGCCGGAAGCACGTCCCGGTGTTCATCACCGAGGCGATGGTCGGCCACAAGCTGGGGGAGTTCGCCCCCACCCGCACGTTCCGCAGCCACGTCAGGGATGACCGCCGGAGCCGGCGCTAAGCGCGCCTGCCCGGGCAGAGACTGGAGAAGAAACGATGGAGGCTAGGGCGAAGGCGCGGTACGTCCGCGTGACGCCGCGCAAGGCCCGCCGTGTGGTGGACATGATCCGCGGCATGCCCGCCGAGGAGGCGCAGGCCGTGCTCTCGTTCGCCCCCCAGGCGGCGAGCGCGCCAGTGCGCAAGGTGCTGGCCAGCGCCGTCGCGAACGCGGGCCAGGCCGGTTCCTCCGACCCGGGTGCCCTGGTGGTGAGCCGGGCGTGGGTCGACGAGGGGCCCACCCTCAGGCGGTTCCGGCCGCGCGCCCAGGGCCGCGGTTACCGGATCCTCAAGCGGACCAGCCACATCACCGTCATCGTTTCCGACGAAGGAGGGACCCGCTAGTGGGGCAGAAGGTGAACCCGCACGGGTTCCGGCTTGGCATCACCACCGACTTCAAGAGCCGGTGGTACGCCGACAAGCTGTACAAGGACTACGTCGCCGAAGACGTGGCGATCCGGCGGATGCTGCAGCGCGGTATGGAGCGCGCGGGCATCTCCAAGGTCGAGATCGAGCGGACCAGGGACCGGGTGCGGGTGGACATCCACACCGCGCGGCCCGGTATCGTCATCGGCCGCCGCGGCGCCGAAGCCGACCGGATCCGCAGCGACCTGGAAAAGCTCACCGCCAAGCAGATCCAGCTCAACATCCTCGAGGTCAAGAACCCCGAGGCGGACGCCCAGCTGGTCGCCCAGGGCGTGGCCGAGCAGCTGTCCAGCCGGGTGTCGTTCCGGCGGGCCATGCGCAAGGCCATGCAGACGGCCATGAAGGGCGGCGCCAAGGGCATCCGGGTGCAGTGCTCGGGCCGGCTCGGCGGCGCGGAGATGTCCCGGTCGGAGTTCTACCGTGAGGGCCGGGTGCCGCTGCACACGCTGCGGGCCGACATCGACTACGGCTTCTACGAGGCGCGCACGACGTTCGGCCGGATCGGCGTCAAGGTCTGGATCTACAAGGGCGACGCACCGTCCACCCGGGCCGAGCGCGAGGCCCTCCAGGCAGCGCTCCGGGCGGGCGGCGGCCAGCGCCGTGACCGGGACTCCGGCCGCCCGGACTCCGGCCGCCCGCCGCGGCGGCCCCGCCGCGGCGCGGAGGCCCCCGGCACCGACGAGGCCAGTGCACGCGCCGCTGCGCCGGTTGAGGCCGCGGCCGGCGCAGGCGAGGGGGGCTGAGGAATGCTCATCCCGCGCAGGACCGCGCACCGCAAGCAGCACCGGCCGGACCGGCACGGCAAGGCCACCGGCGGCACCACCGTGGCGTTCGGCGAGTACGGCATCCAGGCGCTGGAACACGCCTACGTGACGAACCGGCAGATCGAGGCCGCCCGAATCGCGATGACCAGGCACATCCGCCGTGGCGGGAAGGTGTGGATCAACATCTACCCGGACCGCCCGCTGACCAAGAAGCCCGCCGAGACCCGGATGGGCTCGGGCAAGGGCTCACCGGAGTGGTGGGTGGCGAACGTCAAGCCGGGACGGGTCATGTTCGAGCTGTCCGGCGTGGGCGAACCGGTGGCCAGGGAGGCACTTCGCCGGGCCATGCACAAGCTGCCGATGAAGTGCCGCTTTATCACGCGAGAGACGGGTGAAGTCTGATGGCTAAGGGCTTGACCGCCGTCGATCTGCGGAACGCGACCGAGGAAGAGCTGGACAGCAAGCTCGCCGACGCCAAGATCGAGCTGTTCAACCTCCGGTTCCAGGCCGCCACCGGGCAGCTGGAGAGCCACGGGCGGCTGCGTGCCGTGCGCAAGGAGATCGCCCGCATCTACACGGTGAAGCGGGAGCGCGAGCTCGGCATCGTGACCGTGGCGGAAGATGCGGAGGAAGACAGTGAGTGACGAGACCGAGCGCCGCGCTCTCGCGTGGCTATCGCAAGGTCCGCGAGGGCTACGTCGTCAGCGACAAGATGGACAAGACGGTCGTGGTCGAGGTCGAGGACCGGGTAAAGCACCCCAAGTACGCCAAGGTCATCCGCCGCACCAGGAAGTACACAGGCACACGACGGCGACAACGCCTGCGGCGTCGGCGACCGCGTCCGGCTAATGGAGACCCGGCCGATGTCGGCGACCAAGCGCTGGCGCGTCACCGAGATCCTGGAGAAGGCCAAGTAACCCCCCGGGGGACGCCCCGGGACCACCACCCCGCCAGGCCGCACATGGGCCGGCGTCGCAGAAGCAGGAGTTGACGTGATCCAGCAGGAGTCGCGGCTCAAGGTCGCCGACAACACCGGAGCCAAGGAGATCTTGTGCATCCGGGTGCTCGGCGGTTCCGGCCGGCGATACGCGGGCATCGGCGATGTCATCGTGGCGACGGTGAAGGACGCCCTCCCCGGGGCGGCCGTGCGCAAGGGCGACGTGGTCAAGGCGGTCGTGGTGCGCACCCGCAAGGAGCGCCGCAGGGGCGACGGCTCCTATATCCGTTTCGATGAGAACGCGGCCGTCCTGATCAGGGACGGCGGAGACCCCCGCGGTACCCGCATCTTCGGCCCGGTCGGCCGTGAGCTGCGCGAGAAGCGGTTCATGCGGATCATCTCGCTCGCGCCGGAGGTGCTCTAGATGGCGAAGAAGGCAAAGGCGGCCCCGAAGGGCAAGGCGCCCGCGATGAAGATCAAGAAGGGCGATGACGTCGTGGTCATCGCCGGCCGCGACCGCGGCCGCGAGGGCAAGGTCATCCTTGTCTACCCCGAGCGGCAGCGGGTGCTCGTCCACGGCGTGAACATCATCCGCAAGAACAAGAAGGTCAACTTCCAGGGTGCCCGGGGAGCCAAAGAGGGCGGCATCATCGACCCAGGAAGCGCCGATCCACGTGAGCAACGTGGCGCTGATCGACCCGGACACCAAGAAGCCCGCCCGCGCGGGCTACCGGATCGACGAGGACGCCAAGAAGGTCCGGGTCAGCCGCCCGGGCGGTAAGGAAATCTGATGACAGCGACGACGACGGAGCAGGCACCGCCTCGCGTGCCGCCCCGGCTGAAGGAGCGCTACCACGCCGAGATCGCGCCTGCGCTGCGCGAGGAGTTCGGCTACGCCAACGTGATGCAGATCCCCGCGCCTGGTGAAGATCTCGGTCAACATGGGCGTGGGCGAAGCCGCGCGGGACGCCAAGCTCATCGACGGCGCGGTCAAGGACCTGGGCATCATCACCGGGCAGAAGCCCGCCGTCGCCCGGGCCACCAAGTCCATCGCGCAGTTCAAGCTCCGCGAGGGAATGCCGATCGGCGCGCACGTCACCCTGCGCGGCGACCGGATGTGGGAGTTTCTCGACCGCCTGCTCACCCTCGCGCTGCCCCGGATCCGCGACTTCCGCGGCCTGTCCGACCGGCAGTTCGACGGCCGGGGCAACTACACCTTCGGGCTCACCGAGCAGCTGATGTTCCATGAGATCAACCCGGACCAGGTGGACCGCCAGCGCGGCATGGACGTGACCCTGGTCACGACCGCCACCAACGACGACGAGGGCCGCGCGCTGCTGCGGCTGCTCGGTTTCCCGTTCAAGGAGAGCTGACCCAGTGGCGAAGAAGGCGCTAGTCGCCAAGGCCAAGCGGACCCCGAAGTTCGGCGTGCGCGCCTACACCAGGTGCGCGCGCTGCGGGCGCCCGCGGGCGGTGTACCGGAGGTTCGGGCTGTGCCGGATCTGTTTCCGGACCATGGCCCACCGCGGCGAACTGCCTGGCATCACCAAATCCAGCTGGTAACCACCATCGGCACCAGCCAGACCTAGGCGCACGCCAGCCGTGCGCCCGCCGACCGACCTGGGCGCCACCGGCGCCCACCGACCACGCCGTAGGTCCCGCAAGGGGAAACCGCGGTGAGGAGGGCCATCAGGCCATGACGATGACCGACCCGATCGCAGACATGCTGACCCGTCTGCGGAATGCGAATGCGGCCTACCAGGACACGGTGAGCATGCCGTATTCGAAGATCAAGGCTCACCTCGCGGAGATCCTCCAGCAGCAGGGCTACATCGGCGGCTTTGCGGTCGCCGACGCCGAGGTGGGCAAGAACCTGGTGGTGACGCTCAAGTACGGCCCGGCCAGGGAGCGCTCGATCGCCGGGCTCAAGCGCGTGTCCAAGCCGGGCCTGCGGGTGTACGCGAAGAAGGACAACCTGCCCCGGGTGCTCGGCGGACTGGGCGTCGCGATCATCTCCACCTCGGGTGGGCTGATGACCGACAAGCAGGCGGTCCGGCAGGGCGTGGGCGGGGAAGTCCTCGCCTTCGTATGGTGAGGAGACCTTAGATGTCACGAATCGGACGGCTCCCGGTGGTGGTACCGGCGGGTGTCGATGTCACGATCAACGGCCGCGATGTGTCCGTCCGCGGGCCCAAGGGCACTTGTCGCTTCAGGTCGCCGAGCCCATCGAGTCACCCAGTCCGACGGCGTCACTCACCGTGACCAGGCCCAGCGACGAGGGCAGGGTCCGGGCGCTGCACGGCCTGTCCCGCACCCTGGTCGCGAACATGGTTACCGGCGTGACCGAGGGCTACCGCAAGACGCTGGAGATCGTCGGCGTCGGGTACCGCGTGCAGGCCAAGGGCAGCGGGGTGGAGTTCTCCCTCGGTTACAGCCACCCGGTGCCGGTCACCCCGCCGGACGGGGTCACCTTGCGGGTGGAGACCCCCACCAGGCTCGTGGTGGAAGGGATCAACAAGCAGCAGGTCGGCGAGGTCGCCGCCAAGATTCGTAAGCTCCGCAAGCCCGACCCGTACAAGGGCAAGGGCGTGCGTTATGCAGGCGAGCAGATCCGCCGCAAGGTCGGGAAGGCTGGGAAGTAGGACATGGCTGTCACCAACCAAGAGCAGGGGCGCGGCGGAAGGCCGCCGTCCGCGCGTCCTCGCGCAAGCGGCGGCATATGCGGGTGCGCAAGAGGATCACCGGCGCGCCGCGCGCCCGCGGCTGGCCGTGTACAGGTCCGCCCGGCACATCTTCGCCCAGCTCATCGACGACGGCGCGGGTCACACGCTCGCCGCCGCATCTACCCTGGACGCCAGCATCAGGGATGCGGCGGGAGACAAGAAGGCGCAGGCGCACCAGGTGGGCCAGTTGCTGGCCAGCCGGGCCAAGGAGGCCGGGCATCACCGCCGCCGTCTTCGACCGCGGCGGCTATGCCGTACCACGGCCGGGTGGCCGCACTTGCCGACGGCGCACGCGAAGGCGGGCTGACGCTGTGAACCGCCGGGACAACACTGGAAGAGGAACTGAATGGCAGCACCCCGACGCGGCAGGCGGCGGTGGCGAGCGGCGGGATCGTCGTGACGACCGCCGTGGCGGTGCCGACAAGGGCACCGCATATCTCGAGCGAGTCGTGCCATCAACCGGGTGGCCAAGGTGGTCCAGGGTGGCCGCCGGTTCAGCTTCACCGCCCTGGTGGTCGTCGGCGACGGCAACGGCATGGTCGGTGTCGGTTACGGGAAGGCCAAGGAGGTGCCCGCGGCCATCGCCAAGGGCGTCGAGGCGGCCAAGAAGAGCTTCTTCCGCGTCCCGCGCATCGGCGGCACGATCCCGCACGCCATCACGGGTGAGGCCGCGGCCGGCGTGGTGCTGCTCAAGCCCGCCAGCCCCGGTACCGGTGTCATCGCCGGCGGCCCGGTGCGGGCCGTGCTGGAGTGCGCCGGTATCCATGACGTGCTGTCGCGGTCCCTGGGCTCGTCGAACGCGATCAACGTGGTGCACGCGACCGTCGCGGCGCTCAAGGGGCTGAGCCGCCCCGAGGAGATCGCCGCCCGGCGCGGCCTGCCGATCGAGGACGTGGCGCCCGCGGCCATGCTGCGCGCCCGTGCCGCGGCCGCCGCTGCCAGCGCCGCGTCAGGCACGAGCTGAGCGGGGCAGGCAGATGGCACAGTTGAAGGTGACCCAGACCAAGTCCAAGATCGGCGGCACCAGCCAGCAGCGGGACTCGCTGCGGTCGCTGGGCCTCAAGCGGATCGGTGACGTCGTCGTGAAGGACGACAAGCCCGAATTCCGCGGCATGATTCGTGCGGTGCGCCATCTGGTCACCGTCGAGGAGGTGGACTGACCATGGCAGGCGAGGGACAGCCGGCGGCGGCAGGCCGGCCTGAGGCTCCACCACCTGCGCCCGGCGCCCGGGCGCGCACAAGGCGCGCACCCGGGTGGGCCGCGGCGAGGCATCCAAGGGCAAGACGGCCGGCCGCGGCACCAAGGGCACCAAGGCCCGGTCCCAGGTGCCCGGCCAGCTTCGAGGGCGGCCAGATGCCGCTGCACCGGCGAGTGCCGCAGCTGCGCGGTTTCTCCAACCCGCTGTTCAAGACCACCTACCAGGTGGTCAACACCGGCAGGCTGGCCGCGCTGTACCCCGAGGGCGGCGAAGTCACCCCGGACGACCTGGCCGCCAAGGGCGCGGTGCGCTCCGGCGAACTGGTCAAGATGCTCGGCACGGGCGACGTGACCGCCGCGCTCCGGGTGACCGCGCACGCCTTTTCCGCCTCCGCCCGGCAGAAGATCACGGCGGCCGGGGGAACCGTTACCGACGCTGTGACCGCCTCGCGATGAACGGCTGTCAGGCCAGTTCAGGCCGGGTCTCCCGGCATCTCCCCGGGCTACCGGGGGCCGCCCGGGTACCGGCACTCTTCCGGGCTGTTACAGTGCGGCGAGCGCGTGACATGCGGCGGCTGGGCGCGGCGCCACCAGCCGGGGTGCTGCCGCGCAATACCTGGCACCTTCTATCCGAGGACGGCGCATGCTGACCGCGTTCCTCCGGGCGTTCCGAACGCCAGACCTGCGCAGGAAGCTGCTCTTCACCCTCTTCATCATCGCTGTCTTCCGGCTGGGCGCACGCTGCCCACGCCCGGCATCTCGGTGAAGACCGTCAACACTGCACCGGCCCGGCCACGCAGAGCGGCGGCAGCGTCTACCAGCTGGTCAACCTGTTCAGCGGCGGTGCGCTGCTGAAGCTGTCGGTGTTCGCGCTGGGCATCATGCCCTACATCACCGCGAGCATCATCATGCAGCTGCTCGCCGTGGTCATCCCGCGGCTGGAGACGCTCCAGGACGAGGGCCAGTCCGGGCACGCCAAGATCACCCAGTACACCCGGTACCTGACGGTCGGGCTGGCCATCCTGCAGTCCACCGGCATCGTCGCGCTGGCCAGGTCGGGCAAGCTGTTCAGGGCGTCAACTGCAACAGGTCGCTGCTCATCAACGACTCGGCATCTTCACCGATCATCACGATGGTGATCACCATGACCGCCGGCACCGCGGTGATCATGTGGCTGGGCGAGCTGATCACCGACCGCGGCGTCGGCAACGGCATGTCGCTGATGATCTTCACCCAGGTCATCGCGGTGTTCCCCGGCGAGCTGCCCAGCATCTACCAGTCCGGGCACGCTTCGCCTTCGCCGTGGTGCTGGTCGTGGGCTCGCGATCATCGGCTTCGTCGCCTTCATGGAGCAGGCGCAGCGCCGGATCCCGGTGCAGTACGCCAAGCGGATGGTCGGCCGGCGGATGTACGGCGGCACCTCCACCTACATCCCGATGAAGGTGAACCAGGCCGGTGTCATCCCGGTCATCTTCGCCTCGTCGCTGCTGTACATCCCGCAGCTCGCGGCGTCGCTGTTCGGCGAACCAGAACCAACCGCAGGGCTGGTACGTGGATCGACGACCCACCTGATGCCGGGGCGACTCGGCCTACTACATCGTCAGCTTCTTCGTGCTGATCGTGTTCTTCACCTACTTCTATGTGGCGATCACGTTCAACCCGACCGAGGTCGCCGACAACATGAAGAAGTACGGCGGGTTCATCCCGGGCATCCGCCCGGGCCGGCCGACGGCCGAGTACCTCAACTACGTGCTCACCCGGCTCACCGCGCCCGGCTCGGTGTACCTGGGCTTCATCGCGCTCATCCCGATGATCGCGCTGGCGCTCGTCGGAGCGACGCAGAACTTCCCATTCGGCGGCACCAGCATCCTGATCGCGGTGGGGGTGGGCCTGGATACGGTGAAGCAGATCGAGAGCCAGCTCCAGCAGCGCAACTACGAGGGCTTCCTTCGGTAGTGCGTGTCGTCCTCGTGGGCCCCCCTGGTGCGGGCAAGGGGACACAGGCCCAGTTCCTCGCGTCGCACCTGTCCATCCCGAAGATCTCGACAGGTGACATCTTCCGCGACAACGTGAGCCATGGCACCGCGCTCGGCCGCCGGGCCCAGGCCTACATGGAGCGCGGTGACCTGGTGCCGGACGAGGTCACGATCGCGATGGTCACCGACCGGCTGGCCGACGAGGACGCGCAGGCCGGCTTCCTGCTCGACGGCTTCCCGCGCAACGTGCCGCAGGCCGAGACGCTCAAGAAGATGCTGCTCGCCTGGGACACCAGGCTGGACGTGGTGCTGGAACTGGTGGTCGACGACGACGAGGTGGTGCGGCGGCTGTCCGGGCGGCGCACCTGCCGGCAGTGCGGGCGGATCTGGCACATGAGCTTCGACCCGCCGCAGGTGGCCGGGGTCTGCGACGACTGCGGCGGCGAACTGTTCCAGCGCGATGACGACCGCGAG
This sequence comes from uncultured Actinomycetes bacterium, assembly GCA_963730235.1. GTDB lineage: Bacteria > Actinomycetota > Actinomycetes > Streptosporangiales > Streptosporangiaceae > DASXKD01. The sequence goes on along the minus strand of CAVSRH010000026.1, from coordinate 304,954 downwards.
GCGACGATCCGGCACCGGCTGGAGGTCTACCAGGAGCAGACCTCCCCGCTGGTCTCGTTCTACGCCGACGAGGGCACCCTGCTCGGCCTCGACGCCACCGGGCCGGTGGACGAGATCACCGAGCGGGCGCTGAGATCCCTGCGCCGGTTCATGCGCTGACGCATCCTCCGCTGCCGCACCGCCGCCCGGCAGCGCGGCGGCGGGTACCGTGAGAGGGGATCCGGAGGCACCATGCGGAGTAAGCGCGAGCCGGGCGTACAGGTCAAGACGCCCGCGCAACTGGCGTTCATGTGGGCGGCAGGGCAGGCGGTGGCGGCCGCCCTGCAGGCGGCGGCGGGCGCCGTGGCGCCCGGGGTGAGCACCGCCGACCTCGATGCCATCGCCAGCGCCCGGATCGGTGCCGCCGGGGCCCTCCCGTCGTTCCTGGGCTACCACGGGTTCCCGGCCACGATCTGCACCTGTATCAACGACGAGATCGTGCACGGCATCCCGGGCGCGTCGCGGGTGCTCCGCGAGGGCGACGTGGTCTCCATCGACTGCGGCGCCAGCGTCGAGGGGTGGCACGCCGACGCGGCGCTGACCGTGGGCGTGGGAGCCATCCCCGCGGAACTGGCCACGCTGATCGGTGACTGCGAGCGGGCGCTGTGGCAGGGGCTGGCCACCGCCCGGGCCGGCGCGCGGCTGTCGGACATCTCGCACGCGGTGGAGCGCAGCGTGCGCGCGGCGGGCGAGTACGGCATCGTCGAGGACTACGTGGGCCACGGCATCGGCAGCGAGATGCACATGGAGCCGCCGGTACCCAACTACGGCCGGCCGGGCCGGGGCCCGGTGCTGGCCGAGGGCATGGCGCTGGCCATCGAGCCCCTGCTGGTGCTCGGCGGCCCGGACACCCGGCTGCTCGACGACGGCTGGACCGTGGTGAGCGAGGACGGCGGCTGGTCCGCCCACTTCGAGCACACGGTTGCCATCACCGCGGCGGGGCCCTGGGTGCTGACGGCGACCACCGGCCCCCCGGCCGGTGCCGTCGCCGCCGGCCAGGTGATCGTCCGCCCCGCGGAACCCGCCAGGCAACCGCACCCGGCCGGGCTGAGGAGGTAGGACTGGATGCCCAGTGATCCCAGGATCCGTGCCTCTGACGCGGATCGCGACAGGACCGCCGCGCTGCTGCGCGAGCACCACGCGGCCGGCCGGCTGACCGCCGATGAGTTCAACGAGCGACTCGACAAGGTGTATGCCGCCAAGACCCTGGGCGACCTGGATCAGCTGCTGTCCGACCTCCCCGGCATCGACCTGTACCAGCTGCCCGACCGCTCGGTGGACCGGCGCGGGCAGACGAGCTTTGGCCTGCCCTGGCTGCTCGCGCCGCGCGCCGCCGGCGGAATATCGCCCGCGTGGCGTACGGCGTGGGGCTCCTGGGCCACGATCAGCCTGGTCTCGTTCCTGGCCTGGCTGCTCAGCGGCCATCCGGGCAGCCTGTGGTTCCTGTGGGTCGCCGGGGTCTATGGCATCGTGCTGTGCGGGCGATGGGTGTCGCACGGCTCGCCGCACCGGGATCCGGACCGGAGGCGGGACCGGGACGAGCGCCGCCGCCGGCGGCGGCACGGTTCGGAATAACGGGGCCGCTGCTCGCGTTCGCATAGTCTGTTGATGTCGCGTAGACTCTCCTGCGGCCCGTGAGTTTCTCCTGCCCGGTTTTGCCGAAGGCGCGGAGGCAGCCGTGGGGGCGGGCCACCGTATCCGGTAATCATCTGAGTATGTGCCCGGTTGCGGGAAAGCCCGAATGACGAGCTACCGCGGTACGGCACGGACAAGAAGACATGGCCCTGGTGGCCGGCTCGTGAGGCCGGATGCCGAGGCCGGGAAGCGAAGTGCGGAGGACATGCCCAAGAAGGATGGCGCCATCGAGATCGAGGGCAGGATCGTTGAGTCACTGCCGAATGCCTTCTTCCGGGTGGAGCTGGACAACGGGCACAAGGTCCTGGCTCACATCAGCGGGAAGATGCGGATGCACTACATCCGGATCCTCCCCGATGACCGGGTGGTAGTGGAGCTGAGCCCCTACGACCTGAGCCGCGGACGCATCGTCTACCGGTACAAGTAACGAACCAGCGGGAACGCCGCCCCGGTCCCCCGGGGGCAGGCAACCGCGGCAAGACAGGCAACGAACGAACCGCCGGGCCGTGCCCGGCCCCATGAGGAGACCACGATGAAGGTCAAGCCGAGCGTGAAGAAGATCTGCAGCAAATGCCGGATCATTCGCCGGCATGGCCGCGTCATGGTCATCTGCTCCGACCCGCGGCACAAGCAGCGCCAAGGGTAAGACGTCATCAGGCGCACCGCAGCCGCTGCCGGGCCTCGCCCGGCAACGGCAGCCCCCGGAGGAGGCCGGGGCCCATCCTGGGCAGGGATGGGAGGCGGTGGGTGAGACCTCCGCGAACAGAAGGAGAACTGCCCGCACATGGCACGTTTGGTTGGTGTTGACCTCCCGCGCGACAAGCGCCTTGAGGTTGCCCTCACATACATTTACGGAATAGGCCGCACCCGCGCCCTGGAGACCCTCGAGGCCACCGGGGTCAGCGGTGAGGTCCGGGTGCACAACCTGTCCGACGACGACCTCGTCAAGCTCCGCGACTGGATCGACGCCACCTACCGGGTCGAGGGTGACCTGCGCCGCGAGGTTCAGGCGGACATCAGGCGCAAGGTGGAGATCGGCTGCTACCAGGGCATCCGCCACCGTCGCGGGCTGCCCGTCCACGGCCAGCGCACGCAGACCAACGCCCGGACCCGCAAGGGCCGCAAGAAGACCGTGGCCGGCAAGAAGAAGGCCGGCAAGAAGTAAGTAGTCCGCATACCGGACCGACGACCTCGCGAATAGGAAGCAGATGCCTCCAAAGAGCCGTACCGGTGCCGCCAAGAAGGTGCGCCGGAAGGAACGCAAGAACATCGCCCACGGGCACGCTCACATCAGGAGCACCTTCAACAACACGATCGTGTCGATCTGCGACCCGGTCGGGAACGTCATCGCCTGGGCCTCCTCCGGCCAGGTGGGGTTCAAGGGATCGCGCAAGTCGACGCCCTACGCCGCGCAGATGGCGGCGGAGGCCGCCGCGCGCCGCGCCATGGAGCACGGCATGCGCAAGGTCGACGTGTTCGTGAAGGGCCCCGGCTCGGGCAGGGAAACCGCCATCCGGTCGCTGCAGGCGACCGGCCTTGAGGTGGGCTCGATTCAGGACGTTACGCCCGTCCCGCATAATGGCTGCCGCCCGCCGAAGCGGCGCCGGGTCTGAGAGGAACTGACACATGGCTCGGTACACGGGACCGGACTGCAAGCGGTGCCGCCGCGAGAAGACGAAGCTGTTCCTCAAGGGCGCCAAGTGTGACTCGCCGAAGTGCCCGATCGAGATCCGGCCTTACCCGCCGGGGGAGCACGGCCGCAACCGGCCGAAGGAGAGCGAGTACCTGCTCCAGACCCGGGAGAAGCAGAAGGCAAAGCGCATCTACGGGATCCTCGAGCGGCAGTTCCACGGGTACTACGAGGAAGCCACCCGCAGGCGCGGCAAGACCGGCGACAACCTGCTCGAGATCCTGGAGAGCCGCCTCGACAACGTGGTCTACCGCGCCGGGTTCGCCAAGAGCCGGGACATGGCCCGGCAACTGGTCGGGCATGGGCACTTGCTGGTCAACGGCGGCAAGGTGGATATCCCGTCCTACCGCGTGACCGAGGCCGACATCGTCGAGGTGGCGCCCAAGTCGCTGGAGATGACCCCGTTCATCGTCGCCCGGGCCGAGGCCGGCGAGCGCCAGGTCCCGGCCTGGCTGGAGGTCATCCCGGACAAGATGCGCGTCCTCGTGCACGCGATGCCATCTCGTGCCCAGATCGACACCCAGGTGCAAGAGCAGCTCATCGTCGAGTTGTACTCGAAGTAACGCAAGGACTTGGGCTCGCGGCGCACACCGCGGGCCTGGCGGCGGCACCGGCCGCCGCCGAAGATCGCGGCGTCAAATAGCGGGCGCCGCGGAGAGGGGTAGTCATGCTCATCGCCCAGCGTCCCACCCTGACCGAAGAGTCGGTGGATGAGTTCCGGTCCAGGTTCGTCATCGAGCCCCTCGAACCGGGATTCGGGTACACCATCGGCAACTCGCTGCGGCGCACCCTGCTGTCGTCGATCCCCGGCGCGGCGGTCACCAGCATCAGGATCGAGGGCGTCCTGCACGAGTTCTCGACGGTGGCCGGGATGACCGAGGACGTCACCGACATCATCCTGAACCTCAAGGAACTCGTCGTCTCCTCGGAGCAGGACGAGCCGGTCGTCATGTACCTGCGCAAGCAGGGCCCCGGCGAGGTCACCGCGGCCGACATCGCGCCCCCCGCGGGCGTCGAGGTGCACAACCCCGACCTGCACATCGCCGCGCTGAACAGCAAGGGCAAGCTCGAAATGGAGCTGACGGTCGAGCGTGGCCGCGGTTACGTGTCGGCCGCCCAGAACAAGCAGCCCGGCCAGGAGATCGGCCGGATCCCGATCGACTCCATCTACTCGCCGGTGCTGCGGGTCACCTACAAGGTGGAGGCGACCCGTGTCGAGCAGCGGACCGACTTCGACCGGCTGATCATCGATGTCGAGTCCAAGCCCTCGATGCGCCCGCGCGATGCGGTCGCGAGCGCGGGCAAGACCCTGGTCGAGCTGTTCGGGCTGGCCCGGGAACTGAACCTGGACGCCGAGGGCATCGACATCGGCCCGTCGCCCACGGATGCCGCGCTGGCCGCGGACCTGGCGCTGCCGATCGAGGAACTGAACCTGACCGTCCGCTCCTACAACTGCCTCAAGCGCGAGGGCATCCACACCGTCGGCGAACTGGTCGCGCGCAGCGAGCAGGACCTGCTGGACATCCGCAACTTCGGCGCCAAGTCGATCGAGGAGGTCAAGCAGAAGCTGGCCGACATGGGCCTGACGCTGAAGGATTCCCCGCCCGGATTTGACCCCGGCAGCGCCGTGGACAACTACAGCGCGGACGACGACGAGAGCTACGTCGAGACCGAGCAGTACTGACGGGCCCGAGCCCGCAGGCAGAACCGAGGAGAGAATCTTCCAATGCCCACGCCCACCAAGGGCCGACGGTTGGGTGGCAGTTCGGCCCATCAGCGGCACATCTTGGCGAACCTTGCCACCGCCCTGTTCGAGCACGGCAAGATCACCACGACCGAGGCGAAGGCGCGGCGGCTGCGGCCGTACGCGGAGCGCCTGATCACCTTCGCCAAGCGGGGTGACCTGCACGCGCGCCGCGAGGTGCTCACGGTGGTCACGGACAGGGGTGTCGTGCACACCCTGTTCACCGAGATCGGCCCGCGGTTCGCCACCCGCGAGGGCGGCTACACCCGGATCACCAAGATCGGTCCGCGCAAGGGCGACAACGCGCCGCTGGCCGTCATCGAACTGGTCGAGGAGGAGGCGGCGGCCACCACGTCACGGCGCCGCCGCCCCCGCCGCGCCACGGCGCCGGCCCGCACGTCCAGGCCCAAGGCCGAGGCTGCGGCGGCGGCCGAGCATGAAGCCGCTGCCGGGGAGCACGAGGCGGCGGCCGCCGAGCACGAGGCAGCTGCCGGGGAGCACGAGGCGGCGGCGGCCGAGCACGAGGCGGCCGCGGTCACCGAGGACTCCGCGGACACCGAGCCCGAGGACGAGGACGCTGCGGAGGAGGACGCCGCGGCAACCTCCGAGGGAGAAGCTGAGTAACTCACGCGAAGGCCGGTCATGGGGCACGCGGGCACTGATCCCGGTGATCCCGTGACCGGCCTTCCGGCTATCCGGATCCGGCTGGACATCGGCTACGACGGCACCGGCCTTTCCGGCTGGGCGCGCCAGCCCGGCCGGCGGACCGTGCAGGGGACCCTGGAAGATGCCCTGGCCCGCGTGCTGGGCCTGGCAGAGCCCGCGGCGCTGACCGTGGCCGGCCGCACCGACGCCGGCGTCCACGCGCGCGGCCAGGTCGCGCACGCCGATATCCCCGCGGACCGCTGGGCGGATGGCGGCCACACCGCCGCACGGCGGCTGGCCCGGCTGCTGCCGCCCGACGTGCGGGTGCACCGGATCGCGCCCGCCCCGCCCGGCTTCGACGCCCGCTTCTCCGCGATCTGGCGGCGCTACGCCTACCGCGTCTGCGACGACCCGGCCATGGCGGACCCGCTGACCCGCCACGCCACGCTCTGGTACCGGCAGCCGGCTCGACGTCGCAGCGATGAACGAGGCAGCCGCGGGCTGCCTGGGCGAGCGCGATTTCGCCGCGTTCTGCCGCCGCCGCGAAGGCGCCAGCACCGTGCGCACGCTGCTGCGCCTCGACTGGGCCAGGCCCGGGCCCGCCGAGGCCGAGGCGACGGTGGTGGCGGATGCGTTCTGCCACAACATGGTCCGCGCGCTGGTCGGCGCCCTGCTCAAGGTCGGCGATGGCAGCCAGCCTCCCGAGTGGCCCGCCCAGGTGCTCGCCGCGCGAGCCCGCGACTCCGCGGCGCCGGTGGTGGCCCCGCACGGGCTGTGCCTGGAGGAGGTCGGCTATCCCGCCGACACCGGGCTGGCCGCCCGCGCCGCGACGGCGCGGAACCTGCGCACCGCCCCCACCCCACACTGACCTCCATGATCGTGGTCGATCACCCGGGCCATGACCCCAGCGATCGCCCACGGTTTTGACGGCGGGGAGTGGCGGACGCTCAGGAGCTGCCGGAGGCTCCCGGTGGATGGCCGGTGACCATGCGGCTGGACAGGCTGACGTTGGCGGTTCCCGCGACGAGGCCCGTTGAGAAATCCTCAAGCTCCTGCCGCTTGCTCTTGCCCGACGGTGAGCGCAGGCTGGCGAACTCCGTCCAGGTCAAGATCAGGTAGTGGCCCTTGACGTAGGCCGCGACGATCCCGGTGCCCTTGGCGATGTTGCGCGTGGGGCCGTGCTTGGCCGCGAGTTGCTTGATGAACTCCACGGCGCCCGCCGCCTTTCCCGCCTTCCCGGCCGCCGTCGCGTTCTCCAGGTTCAGCACCCCTACGGTGGCCATGATCTTGTGGTCCGTGGACAGGTAACTGGCCCGGAGCACCTGCGTGCAGTCCGCCTTGCGGACGGCGGTGGCCAGCTTCGAGCCGATCACCTCGCGGGTGCACTTGCTGCCCGACTTGGTTGCGGTCAGCGTCCCGTCCACTCCGTGCACGGAGAACTTCGCCGGGAACAGTTCGGTGACGGTCAGCGGCACCGGGTCCTGGCTGCGGCTCTCGATGTGCTTCCACGGCCCCAGCGTGGTGGCCGCGGGGATCTTCGGCGCCGCGGCAGGATGACTGGGCGCGGTCGCATGCGGGGCGGGCGGCGCATGCCGGCCGCTGAGGTAGACGTATCCGCCGGCCACCAGGACCACCACGAGGACCGGGGCGAGCAGCAGCGCGGCCATCACGGCGGTGTGCCGTTTGCCGCGCCTGCCGGAACGGCCGGGGGCGGCCGTGGGATGGTCGTCGGCCGGGCCGCGCGTGGCCGTACCGCGGGGCGGTCGGCCACGCCTGGACTCGTCGAAGGCGGCCGGGGCCTGCCTGGCTGTGTCCGCGGCCCGGCGAGCGGCCATCCGGCTGCCGGTCCTGGGGCGTTCCCCGGCACCCGCGGCGGGAGCATCCAGGCCTGCCTGGCCGGCCATGCACACCGGTGCCGGGGCCCGGGGCGGTCCGCCCGGCGGGCGGCGGTCCCACGGCGCCCGCCCGTCCCGCGCCCGCGCCTGGGCCGGTGGCATCCAGTTCCGTGGCGCTCGGCCGCCTCATGCCGGGCTCGGCAGCGCCCGGCACGGTAGCGCCCGGCGCCGCGGCATGCGGCCCGGTCGTGCTCACTGCGCTGGCGGCCAGCCCGGCCGCGCCCAGGCCCGCAGCGCTGCGCCCGGCAGGGCCCAGGCCGGGATTGCTGCGCCCGGCCGCATCCAGCCCGGCAGCGCCCGCGCCCAGCCGGTCGGCACCGGGCCTGCTGGTACCGGGCCGGCCGGCATCAGGCCCGCCGGGGCCCGCGCGCCGCTCTCCCGCGGCCGTCCGGTCTCCGGGGCCTGGCGTGATCGGGCCGGTACCGCGCGCCCGGCGGGGGCCGGTGGCCCGGCTGTCCGTGTGGCGGCCCGGCGCGCCGCCGCCGGCGGTGCGCGGCCGGGCCGGGCCCGATTCCTCGGCATGCGAGCCCCAGTCACGGCTGGCCCGCCGCGTCGCCGGGAGGCCGGGCGGCGGCTCGTCGTCGATCACGGCCCAGGTCTGCGTGGCGGTCAGGTCGGCCGCCGCGTCGCTCAGCGCGAGGGCCGAGTAGCCGGGTTCGGCGTCGGTCTCGGCGGGGCCACTTGCGGTGCCGCCGGTGCCAAGCCACGCGGCCCGCGTGGACGCCCGGTTCCACGGCGAGAACTGGCCCGGCGGGTAGACCGGGTCGGGCTGCCCCGGCCCCGGCGGGTAGCCGCGGACCGGGCCGCGGCGGCCGCCGCGGCCGTGGGTGCCGTCGTCCTGCGCGGCGGCGCGGCGGCGCCCGCCCGGTGGCTCCCGGGTGATGGCCAGCCCCGGCGGGGCGTCGTCTGAGTTGTCCGGCCGTGCCTGGTACGACGGCTGCGGGCCGGTCGAGGCGGGCCCCGGCCGGTGGCCGGCCGCCGGGCGGCGCACCGGCGGCGTGCGGTCCGCGGCAGGCGCTGCCGCAGCGGTGCCGGTACCGGGGGCTGACGGCCACGGGTTGTTCGCCCTGGCTGACGCGGCGGGGCTGGCCGGGAAGGGCCGGTCGTCCGTCCCCGCCCGCGCGGGCGGGGACGGACGCAGCGGGCCGGTGCCTGGACCGGACGGCCGGGACCCGGTCTCCAGGCCGGCCGGCGGCGGGGCGGTCGGCGGCGGGGCGGTCGGCGGCGGGGCGGACTGCCAGGACTGGTTCTGCGGACCGGCCGGGGCGCGGCTGGGCAGGCGGGTTCCGTTGTCCGGGGCGGCCGGTGGCGGGGCGGACTGCCAGGGCTGGTCCTGCGGGCCGGGGCCGGCGGCCGGCCTGCGTGGCAGCCGCGATCCGTTGTCCTGGCCGGGCCCGGTGCCGGGCACCGCCCGGTGCGCACCGGTGCGTGCCGCGGGCCCCGGGACGTCGTGTCCGTTGCCGGGCCGGGCCGTCGCGCCGTTGCCGCGCCACGGCGCCCCGTCCGTGCCCGGAACCGGTGGCGGACGGTACTCAGCTGCCTCCGCACTGTCCATCTCCGCAGGAACCGGGCCGTCTGGCAGCCCGGCACCCGCACCTGAACGCGGGGGCCGGCCGTCCTGCAGATCCGGATAGCCCATGGCGCGAGCGTATTTCTTCCGCGGGCTTCGCATGGCGCGGTCAGGCATTTCTCCTCGCCCGGGCGCCTGGTTACCCTTCCCGGGGATGGTTGCCCTTACCTGGGGTGTTCACCCGGATACCCAGGTGGTCCCGGAGCGGGCGCACCTGTCCGGCCGGCCTGGCCGCCATGCACCGCCAGGGCGATCGGGGCGGCCACGGCGGGCGTATCGCATGCTTCGCTTTGCCGTCCCCGGCGCGGGCCGGTATCCTTACCAGACGTCCATGAGCATCAGCATGCCCGCGGTGCCTCGCTCAGCGTGAGGCTGTGTGGCAGTTGGTGCGGCGGACTCCCTCGCTGCCGGGCTCGCCCAGGGCGCGGGTCCGGAACAGGTCCCACAGATGAAGGCTTACGACTGTGCGCACTTTCAGCCCCAAGGCCGCTGACATCCAGCGTCAGTGGCACGTCATCGACGCCTCTGATGTCGTGCTCGGCCGCCTGGCAAGTCATGTGGCGATCCTGTTGCGGGGCAAGCACAAGCCCATCTTCGCGCCGCACCTGGACACCGGTGACTTCGTCATCGTGGTCAACGCCGCGAAGGTCGCGCTGACCGGCAACAAGCTCGCCGACAAGCGGGCCTACCGGCACTCGGGCTACCCCGGCGGCATCAGCTCGGTGACCTTCGGCGAGCTGCTCGCCAAGCGGCCCGAGCGGCTGGTGGAGAACGCCGTCAAGGGCATGCTGCCCAAGAACACGCTGGGCCGGAGCCAGTTGCGCAAGCTCAAGGTGTACGCGGGGCCGGACCACCCGCACCAGGCGCAGCAGCCGGCCCCCTTTACCATCACCCAGGTCGCGCAGCCGGCCGGGACACCGTCCGCGGGCGCCGAGTAAGCGCCGGGCACACAGGCAGTAGCGACAACGAGACTTGCGGCGAGAGCCGATGACCAAGCGCGAGGAAGGTACCGTGGCCGAGTCCACAAGCACCCAGGAGCTCGATGAGGGCGCGGGCGCTCAGCCGGCGGAGGCAAACGCCGAAGCGAACGTGTCGGAGTACACCACCGAGACGGCCCCGGACGCGGGCCGCAAGGCGGCGGCGAAGCCGGTGGTGACCGGCAAGGCGATCGGTACCGGCCGCCGCAAGGAGGCCATCGCGCGGGTCCGCATCGCGCCGGGCACCGGGCAGTGGCTGGTCAACGACCGGCCGCTGGAGAAGTTCTTTCCCAACAAGGTGCATCAGCAGCTCATCAGCGAGCCGCTGGTGACCCTCGGTGCCGAGGACCAGTTCGACGTGATCGCCCGGGTCTCCGGTGGCGGAGTGACCGGGCAGGCAGGTGCGCTGCGACTGGGGATCGCGCGCGCGCTCACGGTGGTGGATCCGGAGAACCGCGCCGCGCTCAAGCGGGCCGGTTTCCTGACCCGTGACTCCCGGATCAAGGAGCGGAAGAAGTACGGGCTCAAGAAGGCCCGGAAGGCGCCGCAGTACTCCAAGCGCTAGTACCCGGATCCGGGGCACCGGCATTTCCGGCGACAGTGGTACGCCGACAACGGGGGAACGTTCCATGGGCCGGCTTTTCGGCACGGACGGCGTTCGGGGGGTTGCCGGCGAGGATCTGACCAGTCAATTGGCCATGGACCTCGCCTCCGCCGCCGCCGGGATGCTGCATGACATGCGGGCCACCGCGGCCGCCCGGGGCAACGGCGCACGCCTGGTGGCCGTGGTTGGCCGCGATCCGCGGGCGTCCGGTGAGTTCCTGGAGGCCGCCGTGGTGGCGGGGCTGGCCGGCGCTGGGGTGGACGTGCTGCGCCTGGGTGTCATCCCGACACCCGGCGTCGCCTACCTGACCGCCGCGCTCGGGGCCGACCTTGGCGTCATGCTGTCGGCCAGCCACAACCCCGCCCAGGACAACGGGATCAAGCTGTTCGCCCGTGGCGGGTTCAAGCTGCCCGACGCCGCCGAGGACGAGATCGAAGCGCGGATGGCTGCCCGCCCGGGCAAGGGCCTGCCCGCCGGCGGCTTCGGCCGGGTCCGTGACGCCGCCGCGGAGCGCGAGCGTTATCTCGCCCACCTGCTGGGCTCCCGGCCCGGCACAGGGGGCCTGAGCGCCGCCCGTGACACACCAGGCGCCGGCCCGCTGGCCGGGCTGCGGGTGGTGGTGGACTGCGCCCACGGCGCCGCGTCGGCGCTGGCACCGGAGCTGCTGCGGCGGGCCGGCGCCGAGGTGACCGCGATCGGCGCCGAGCCCGACGGCGAGAACATCAACGCCGACTGCGGCTCCACGCACCTGGAGGCGCTGTCGGCGGCGGTGACCAAGCACGGGGCGGACGCCGGGATCGCGCACGACGGCGACGCCGACCGGTGCCTGGCGGTGGACGCCACCGGCGAGATGATCGACGGCGATCAGATCCTGGCCGTCCTCGCCCTGGAACTGAAGGCCCGCGGCCGGCTGGCCGGTGACACCGTGGTGGCCACGGTCATGTCCAACCTGGGCTTCCGCAAGGCCATGGCGCAGGCCGGGATCAACCTGGTGGAGACCGCGGTCGGCGACCGGTACGTGCTGGAGGCGATGCGGGCCTGCGACTTCGTGATCGGCGGCGAGCAGTCTGGGCACATCATCATGCTCGACCACGCCACCACGGGCGACGGCATGCTCACCGCGCTGCACCTGCTCGCGGCCGCCGCCAGCCAGCGGATCGCGCTGGCGGACCTGGCCCGGGTGATGACGCGGTACCCGCAGGTGCTGGTGAACGTCGCGGGGGTGGACAAGGAGCGCGCCGCCAGGTCGCCCGAACTGGCCGCGGCGGTCGCGGCGGCCGAGACGGAACTCGGCGCGGCGGGCCGCGTGCTGGTCCGGCCGAGCGGCACCGAGCCGGCCGTGCGGGTCATGGTCGAGGCCGCCGAGCACGAGCACGCCCAGCGCCTCGCCGACGGCCTGGCCGCGACGATCCGCTCCCTGTCCTAAGGCCAGCGAATCCCCGGGCAGGTCCGGGTAAACGCGAATCCCGGTCGCGGCATGGTTGCTCACCGCTTGGTAAAGAGATTGTAAATGGCTCGCAGTTCGGCCACTATTGGCTGGGCGGCGAATATCGGGCTGTGCGGCAATGGCCCAGGTTTGGCGCCGTGGCCGGCCATTTCCAGCACCGCACCGCGGCACGCCGGGCGAGCCGGAACCGGTGCCCGCAGGCCGCGCGGGCCGGCGCGCGGCGGCGGTACCGGCCGGCGTGCCCGGTGACATGCCGGGGGCGGTACCTGGTGACGTGCCGGGGGCCGCGCGGGATGGCGTGGCAGGCTGGGGGAGTGATCGTTGGCATCGGCGTCGATCTGGTCGACATCGCCCGCCTGGAGCAGGCGCTGCGCCGTACCCCGGCGCTCGCGGCCCGGCTGTTCACCGAGGGCGAACGGGCCGCGCCCCCCGGCTCTCTGGCCGCCTGCTTCGCCGCCAAGGAGGCGGTGGCCAAGGCACTCGGCGCCCCGCCCGGGCTGCGCTGGGCCGACGTGGAGGTCGGGCACGACCGGGCAGGCCTGCCGGTGCTGAGCGTGCGTGGCACCGTGGCGGACGCCGCGCAGCGCCTGGGCGTGCGGCGCTGGCACGTATCCCTGACCCACGACGGAGGAGTCAGCGTGGCATTCGTGGTGGCCGAGTCATGAGGGCCAGGGAATGAGAGCCGCGCACGCGGTCGCCGACATCCGGGCCGCCGAACAGGCGCTGATGGCCCAGCTGCCGCCCGGGGCGCTGATGCAGCGCGCCGCGGCCGGGCTGGCCGCGGTGTGTGCCGCCTGCCGCCGGGGGTCTACGGGGCGCGCGTGGTGGTGCTGGCCGGCAGCGGGGACAACGGCGGTGACGCACTGTACGCCGGGGCCCGGCTGGCCCGCCGCGGTGCCCAGGTGACCGCGGTCGCCGCGGGCACCCGGCTGCACGCCGGCGGCGCGGCCGCGCTGCGGGCCGCCGCCGGGCGGCTGACCGAGCCCGGCGACCCGGACCTGCCGGCCACGATGAACGCCGCGGACCTGATACTCGACGGCCTGCTCGGTATCGGCGGGCGGGGCGGGCTGCGGGAGTCGCAGGCCGCGCTCGCCGCGCTCGCGGAGGCGGCGCGCACCGGCCACGGCACCACGGTGGCCGCGGTGGATCTGCCCAGCGGGGTGGACGCGGACACCGGCGAGGTGATGGGCCCGGCGGTCCAGGCCGATGTCACGGTCACCTTCGGCACCTGGAAGACCGGGCTGCTCGTCGACCCGGGCGCCGCCCGCGCCGGGCTGGCACACCTGGTCGACATCGGCCTGGCACCGCACCTCCCCGCGCCCGCCGCGCTCGCCTACGGTGCCGCCGACGTGGGGGCGCTGCTGCCACGGCCCGGCCGCGAGTCGGACAAGTACCGCCGCGGGGTCCTCGGCATCGTGGCAGGCAGTGACCGGTTCACCGGGGCCGCGGCGCTCGCCGTGGGCGGGGCGCTGCGCGGCGGGGCCGGCATGGTGCGCCTGGTGTCGGCCGAGCGGGCCGCGGCCGTGGTGCGGCAGCAGTGGCCGGAGGCGGTGATCACCCCGGCCGGGGATGACGGCGCCGAGGTCACCGCCGCGGGCCGGGTGCAGGCCTGGCTGGCCGGGCCCGGCATGGGCACCGACGAGCAGGCCCGCAGCCGGCTCGTGGCGGTGCTCGACACCGGCCTGCCGGTGCTGGTGGACGCGGACGGGCTCACGCTCGTCGCGCGGGAGCCGGAGCTGGTCGCCAGCCGGCAGGCGCCCACCCTGCTCACCCCGCATGCGGGGGAACTGGCCAGGCTGCTGCGCGCGGAGGCGGCCGAGGTCACCGCGCGGCGCGCCGAGCACGCGCGCGCGGCGGCGTCCGCCTTCGGCTGCTGCGTGCTGCTCAAGGGCTCCACCACGGTGATCGCGCCGGCCGACGGCGGCCCGTTGCTGGTCAACCCGACCGGCACCGGCTGGCTGGCCACGGCCGGCACCGGCGACGTGCTCGCCGGGCTGGCGGGCGCGCTGCTCGCCCAGGGGCTTGACGTTCCCGTCGCGGCAGCAGCGGCGGCGTACCTGCACGGTATTTCGGCCCGTTACGCAGCGGGCGGGGCCGGCCCCTGCCCGGCGGCGAGGCGCCGATCGGGGCGGGCGACGTGATCGGCGCCCTGCCCGACGCGATCAGGTCCGTACGCGAGGCCGCGGCCTGACCTGGGCCGGCCCGGCCGGGCGGGGCCGCCGGGCGGGACGGAGTCCACCGAACGGTGGACGGCAGATATACCCGACCGGTCGTTGTGCCGGCCCTCGCGAGGCCCGAGGCTGGCGTCATGGACACCACTGCGAGTGTGCGCGTCAGGGGGCTGCGCAAGACATACGGCGACACCGTCGCGGTCGACGGCGTCGACCTCGACATCCGCCATGGGGAGGTCTTCGCGCTGCTGGGCCCGAACGGCGCGGGCAAGACCACGACGGTCGAGATCCTGGAGGGATACCGGCGGCGCGACGGTGGCGAGGTCACCGTCCTGGGCACCGACCCCAGCGAGGGCGGCCGGGAGTGGCGGTCCCGGATCGGCATCGTGCTGCAGAGCAACGCCGATGCCTCGGAGCTGTCGGTGCGCGAGATGGTCCGGCACTTCTCCGGTTACTACCCGGATCCGAGGGACCCCGACGAGGTGATCGAGGCCGTCGGGCTGACCGAGAAGGCCGGCGCCAAGCTGCGGCAACTGTCCGGCGGGCAGCGCCGCCGGGTGGACGTCGCGCTCGGCATCGTCGGCAACCCGGAACTGCTCTTCCTCGACGAGCCGACCACCGGCTTCGACCCGGAGGCGCGGCGGCAGTTCTGGCGCCTGATCTCCGGCCTGGCGCACGGCGGGACCACGATCGTGCTCACCACGCACTACCTGGACGAGGCGGAGGCGCTGGCGAACCGGGTCGGGGTCATCGCCGCAGGCCGGATCCGCGCCGTGGACTCGCCGTCCGAACTGGGTGGCCGGGCGACGGCAAAGGCGACGGTGAGCTGGCTGGCGGACGGCAGCCGGCACAGCATCCACACCGACACCCCCACGCGGACGGTCGCGGAACTCGCCAGCCGGTTCGGCGGCGAGATCCCCGAGCTGACGGTCACCCGGCCGTCGCTGGAAGACATCTACCTCGCGATGATCGGCCATGACAGCAGCGGCGCCGCGGAAGGCCTGCAGGGGCGGTCTCCCGCGGAGACTGGGGCGAGTCAATGACCATCGCAGCCCAGGCGGCCACCCGCCCCGCGGCCGCGCTGCCGTCCCTCACCCGGCTGTCGCTGAGCCGCACCAGCCTGGAACTGAAGTCCTTCTTCCGGCGCCGCGAGTCGGTCGTCTTCACGTTCTCGCTGCCGGTGGTCCTGCTGATCATCTTCGGGTCGATCTTCCACGGCACGGTCGGGCACACCGGGGTCAGCTACCGGCTGTACTTCACCGCCGGGATCATCGCCAGCGGCATCATGTCCACGACCTTCGTCAACCTCGGCATCAGCATCGTGCTGGAGCGGGAGGACGGCACGCTCAAGCGGCTGGCCGGTACGCCCATGCCCAGGGCGGCCTACTTCGCGGGCAAGGCGCTGTCCTCGCTGGTCATCGCGGCGATCGAGGTCGCCATCCTGCTCGTCATCGGGGTCGGCCTGTACGGGCTCAAGCTGCCCAGCACCGGCGGCCGCTGGCTCACCTTCACCTGGGTCTTCCTGCTCGGCGTGGCCACCTGCACCATGCTGGGCATCGCGGTGAGCAGCGTGCCCAGGTCCAGCCGGAGCGCGGCGGCCGTGCTGAACCTGCCCTACCTGGTGCTGCAGTTCATCTCCGGGGTGTACTTCCCGTTCAGCACCCTGCCCAAGGGGATGCAGCAGGTGGCCGCGCTGTTCCCGCTCAAGTGGCTGTGCCAGGGGCTGCGCGCGGTGTTCCTGCCGGACACGCTGCTGCCCGCCGAGCCGGCGCACAGCTGGGAACTCGGGAAGGTGGCACTGGTGCTGACGGCCTGGCTCGTTGGAAGCTTGATCCTGTGCCTGACAACGTTCCGCTGGCAAGCCGACAGGTAGCGATGCCCGACGGCCAGCATGCGTGGAACCGCGGCGGAGTATGGGACGCCTACTTCGCCGTGGTGCTCGCGGCCACCCTGCTGATCGTCGCGACCACCTCGGACCCGGTCACCGCGCGGGCGGTGGCGGCCATCTCCCTGACCGCGACCGTGCCGCTGTACCTCCTGGTCGGGCGCCCGGCCATCGCCGCCGACCGGGACACCCGGCGGGGCACCATCTACGTGATCTGCCTGGTGGTCCTCGTCGTCATCGCGCAAACCCAGGTCGGTACCGCCTCCTGGGTCATGTTCGCCGCCTGCCCGCAGTGCTTCATGGCGATGTCGCTGCCCCGCGCCTTCGCCGCGGTGGTAGCGCTCAACACGACGCCTGTGGCACTGGGGGTGGCGTCGATCCGGCGCAACCCTGGCTCGGTCGCCTTCGTGCTCGGCACCGTGGTGCTCGGCCTGGCGTTCTCGGTGGTATTCGGCACCTGGATCTCGCGGATCATCGAGCAGAGCCGGGACCGCGCCCAGCTGATCGCCCGGCTGGAGGCGGCACAGGCGGAACTGGCCGACCTCAGCCGCCAGGCCGGCACGCTCGCCGAGCGCCAGCGGCTGGCCGGTGAGATCCACGACACGATCGCGCAGGGCCTTACCAGCATCGTGATGCTGCTGCAGGCCGCCGACGGCGAGATCGGCGCCGATCCGCCGGAAGCCCGCCGCCACGTGGGCCTCGCCGCGCAGACCGCCAGGGAGAGCCTGGCCGAAGCCCGTGCGATGGTGGCCACGCTGACTCCGGCGCACCTGGAAGGCGGCCCGCTGCACGAGGCGCTGGGACGGCTCACCGACCGGATCGGGGCCGAACTGGGCATCTCGGCCAGGTTCGAGGTGTGCGGCCCGGCCCGGCCACTGCCCGCCAACGCCGGGGTGGTGCTGCTGCGGGCCGCCCAGGAGGCGCTCGCCAACGTGCGCAAGCACGCCCGCGCCGCCGACGTCCGGGTGACCCTGTCGTATCAGCCGCAGGCAGTCCGGCTGGATATCCGGGACGACGGAGCCGGTTTCGATCCGGAGCAGCTGAACGGCGGCTACGGCCTGCGCGGCATGCGGAGCCGGATCCTCCAGGTGGGCGGCAGCCTGCTGGTGCGGGCCCGCCCCGGGGCCGGCACCTCGCTGTCGGTGGAGGTGCCCGGGTGACCGGCGCCCGGCCCGGCGGCCACGGCCGGGCCACGCCGGTCCGGGTGCTGCTGGTCGATGACCATCCAGTGGTGCGCGAGGGGGTGCGCGCCATGCTCGCACCGGAACCGGACATCGCGGTGGCCGGCGAGGCCGGCTCGGGTGACGAGGCGGTGGCCCTGGCCCGCGACGGCGCCTTCGACGTGATCCTGATGGACCTGCGGATGCCGGGGACCGACGGCGTCGACGCGATCGGGCGGCTCGTGGCGGGTGACCCGGAGGTCCGGATCGTGGTGCTCACCACCTACGAGACGGACGCGGACATTCTCCGGGCCGTGGAGGCGGGCGCGGTCGGTTACCTGCTCAAAGACTCCCCGCGGGCCGAGGTCGCCGGCGCGATCAGGGCAGCGGCGCGCGGCGAGACCGTGCTCGCGCCGTCGGTGGCCGCCCGGCTGGTCACCCAGGTCCGCCGGCCGCAGCGCGACTCGCTGTCCGCGCGCGAGGTGCAGGTGCTGCAACTGGTGGCGCGCGGCATGACCAACGCCGACATCGGCGAGCGGCTGTTCATCAGCGAGGCGACGGTGAAGACGCATCTGCTCCGCACGTTCGGCAAGCTCGGGGTCTCGGACCGCACCGCCGCGGTGACCACGGCGATCGAACGGGGCGACATCCCGCCGCCTGGCCGGTGACCGCCGCAAAGATCACTATTTTCCCTACAGATTTATTGGACTATGCGAGTTATTAGCCCCTTGATCAGTAGTAACTGATTGTCGGCGCTGGTCACATTTCGTGGTCTGGATTGCATTTCTCGGTAAATCAGTAATAGCATCCCCTTTGCCACGGGGAGGCGCTTGCCGCTGACCGGCCATTTATCCCGCATAAAGGGGTTCACTGATGTTCAAGCGGATCTTCGCGGTGGCTGCTGCTGCCTCGCTCAGCGTGCTCGGGGCCACGGCCGCCGCGCAGGCCCAGGCGCAGCCGCACGCGCGACCGGCCGCCCATCCGCACGGGGTCCGGGTCGTCAACCTGCACCGGGCGTTCGAGGCCCAGTTGCGCCACACCAAGGTCGGCAAGATCTCCGGGATCGCGTACGCCCGGGGCCACCGGCCCAAGGCCGCGGGGGGGCCGCGGCATCGTGCACCGAGCCGGCCTGCCCGGTGACCTGGCAGGGCGGGCTGCGTGCAGCACACCCCGCACGTGTACCTGCTTGCTCTGGGGCCCGAACTGGCAAACCGTTCCGGCCCAGGAGGCCAGCGCGACCTACCTGGAGAACTTCTTCTCCGGGCTCGGCAACGGCCAGACGGAGGACAACTGGTCCACGATCACCTCCCAGTACGCGCGACGCCAGCGGCTCGCCCGGGTTCTCCGGGCTGGTGTACGAGGGTGCCACCTTCGACGCACCAGCATGCCGCCGACCGACACCAGCCTGGACCAGATCGGCGCCGAGGCGGACACGTTCGCCGACCACCCAGGACATCACCGACCTCACCGACGCGCCAGATCATCGTGGCCACCCAGTCGGGCACCTGCCCGCAGGGATTCCATCGGGAGCCAGTTGCACCGGCGGCAGGATGCCGCGCAACGAATGCGGCTACCACAGCTCGTCCAACGAGCCGTTCATCAACCTGCCGTACGAGCTCGACGCGGGCACGATGTGCGGCGAGGATTCGTCAACCCGACGACCGGCGACCAACGACGGGTTCAGCCTCTACGGCGGCGCCCTGTACGCCGGCACGATCACGGACCCGTTCGGCGACGCCTGGTTCGACACCGGCCACGGGCGGCGAGGTCGGCGATCAGGCCCGACAACCGTGCAGCCCAGCGGGCTTCGACCTGACGCTCGGCCACGGCCACGCGCCCTTCGCCATGCAGGAGCTGTGGAGCAACGCCGCCGGCGGCTGCGTGCAGACGGGCGCCATCCAGGACTCGATCAAGATCACCAGCCCCGGCAACCAGAGCACCAACGCCGGCACCGCCGTCAACCTGCCGATCGTGGGGACCTCCAGCGCGGGCAACCCGCTCGCCTGGAGCGAGACCGGGCTCCCGGCCGGCCTGGGCATCAACGCCACGACGGGCACGGTCACCGGGACCCCCACCACCCCGGGTGTCTCCAGCGTCACCGTCAGCGCCACGGACATGGCCGGCGCGAAGAAGTCGGTGGCGTTCAGCTGGACGATCAACGGAGCGGCCGGCAAGCCGATCACGGGTGACCACTCCAAGTGCCTGGACGACTTCGGCGGCGCCACGGCCAACGGCACCAAGGTGGACATCTGGACCTGCAACAACACCGTGTCCCAGCAGTGGACGTTCGCCAGCGGCGCGCTGTCGGTGCAGGGCAAGTGCCTGGACGACTCCAGCCAGGGCGGCGCGGGCGCCAAGATGGTGCTCTGGACCTGCAACGGCCACTCCGCCCAGACCTGGTCGCACAATTCCAGCGGCGAGTACGTGCTGAAGCTCAACAACCTGTGCCTTACCGACCCGAGCGGCTCGGCCACGAACGGCACCCAGGTCGTGATCCGCACGTGCAACGCCTTCGCCGACCAGAAGTGGAGCCTGCCCTAGCTGACGACGGCTTGCCGCGCCGCACCTGCGGCGCGGCAAGCCGCAAGCCGCACCCCTGCCGCCTCCCGGCTGGCAGACTGTGAGTTCATGGACGTTCCGGCGGAAGCACAGGTCGATCTCGGCGTGGTCCGTGACAATGTCACGGGCCTGCGCAAGCACGTCGGCACGGCCGAACTCATGGCGGTCGTCAAGTCGGACGCCTACGGCCACGGCATGGTCCCCGTCGCCAAGGCGGCGCTGGCCGGTGGCGCCGGATGGCTCGGGGTGATCCGGATCGAGGAGGCGCTCGCGCTGCGCCAGGCCGGTCTGACCGCGCGGGTGCTCTGCCTGATGAGCGTGCCCGGCGGGGCGCACGAGGAGGCCATCCGCCGCGACGTGGACCTCGCGGCAGGCTCGGCGGGGATGGTGGCCGAACTGGCCGCCGCGGCGCAGCGGGCCGGGCGGCCCGCCCGGCTGCATCTCAAGGTGGACACCGGGATGTCCCGGGGCGGGGCGACCTTGCCCGACTGGCCGGGAGTCGTGGCGGCGGCCCTGGCGGCGCAGGCCGCCGGTCATGTCGCCATCGCCGGCATCTGGTCCCACCTGGCCTGCGCCGACATGCCGGGGCACGGCTCCATCGAGGCTCAGCTCAAGGCGTTTCACGCCGCCCTCGCGGTGGCCGAGCAGGCGGGGGCCCGGCCGGAGGTCCGGCACCTGGCCAACACTCCGGCCACGCTGACCCTGCCGCAGACCCATTTCGACCTGGTCCGGTGTGGCGGCGGCACCGTGGGCCTGCCCACGCTGCCCGGCCCGATGCCCGGCTGGCTGCGCCCCGCGATGACCGTGCGGGCCCGGCTGGTGCAGGTCAAGCAGGTGCCGCCGGGTGCGGGGGTGTCCTACGGCCACCGGTACTTCACCAGCAGCCAGAGCACGCTGGGCCTGGTCCCCCTCGGCTACGCCGAGGGGGTGCCGCGGGACGCGTCCGGCCTGGTCCAGGTCTACGCCCGGGGGCGGCGCTGGTTCATCGCCGGCACGGTGTCCATGAACCAGTTCGTGATGGACTTCGGCGCCGAGCCCGCCGCCGAGGGCGACGAGGTGCTGCTTTTCGGCCCCGGTGACGACGGCGAGCCCACCGCGCAGGACTGGGCCGACGTACTGGGCACCATCACCTATGAGATCGCCACCCGGTTCGGTGGCCGGCTGCCGCGAAGCTACCTGGGAGTAGCGTAGGGCGGCGTTCCGCGCATGCCACGGGTTTGACGGGGAAGTCAGGGAGGCGGAGAGCCGCCTGCAGGCGCTGGCAGGCGGGCAGCGGGAGGACCGATGGCTAACTGGCGCCGGATCACCGGCGCGGCCGGCCTGGCGGTGGGTGCCACCGCCGCGGCCGTGGGCGCGGTGGTCGCCGCGGAGCGGATCGCGCTGTCCCGCCTGCGCGGCGACGGCGGGACCGGTGGCGAGCCGTTCGGCACGCTGCGCGGCCTCGAACTGACCGTGCTGGCCGACGACGGGGTCCCGCTGCACGTGGAGATCAACGGCCCGGACGCCGCGCCGATCACGATCATCTTCTGCCACGGATACACGGTGAATCAGGACTTCTGGCACTTCCAGCGCCGCGACCTCGCCGACCACCGGCTGGTCTTCTGGGACCAGCGCGACCACGGCCGGTCCGGGCGCTCGGCGGAGGGCAGCGGCAGCATCGGCCAGCTCGGCGCCGATCTCAAGGCCGTGATCGACGCCGCGGCGCCCGGCCCGGCCCCCGTCGTCCTGGTCGGTCACTCGATGGGCGGGATGACCATCATGGCCCTCGCCGGTCAGTGCCCGGAACTGTTCGGCACCAAGGTGGCCGGCGCCGTGCTCATCTCCACCGCGGCCAGGGGCCTGGACAGCGGCAGCCCGTGGATGCCCGGCCCGATCCGGCCCGCGCTGACCCGTGCCCTGCCCGCCGTGCTGAACGGTGCGGCCAAGGGCAAGCGGGCCATCCTGGTGGAACGGGGCCGCCGGGTCTCGGCCGACCTGGCGTTCCTCACCACGCGGCTGGCCGGCTTCGGCGACGGCGACGTCAGCCCGGCCACGGTCGCCTTCCTGGAACAGATGATCAGGGCCACGCCCATCGAGGTGGTGGCCAGGTTCTGCCAGGCCCTGCTGGCCTGTGACATGCGGGACTCGCTGGATACCCTCGGCCGGATCCCGGTGACCGTGATCGTCGGCGAGAAGGACCGGCTGATCGCGGCCCGGCTCGGCCTCGAACTCGCCACCCAGATCCCCGGGGCCCAGCTCGTCTGGGTGCCCGGCGCGGGGCATGCGCTCATTCTGGAGCAGCCGGAACTGGTCAACCGGGCGATCACCGACCTGCTGGCCCGGGTGACCTCGGGCGGCCTGCCGCGGTCGGCATGACCGGGCCAGGCAGCGCCGCCGGCCCGGCGGCGGGCGTCACGGTCCCGGACGCGGCCGCGATGCAGGCGCTCGGCAGGCGGCTGGCCGGCCTGCTCCGGGCGGGGGACCTGGTCATCCTGATCGGCGAGCTGGGGGCGGGCAAGACCACCCTGGTGCAGGGGATCGGGGCAGGGCTTGGGGTACGCGGGCCGGTCACCTCGCCGACGTTCGTGATCGCCCGGGTGCATCCCTCGCTGGCGGGCGGCCCCGACCTGGTCCACGCCGACGCCTACCGGCTCAGCAGCCCCGCCGAGATCGACGACCTGGACCTCGACGAGACCCTGGACTCCTCGGTGACCGTGGTCGAGTGGGGCGGCGGCCTGGCCGAGGGGCTGGCCGCGGACCGGCTGGAGGTGACCATCACCCCCGCGGGCCAGGGCCGTGAGGTCTCGATCACCGGCCACGGTGAGCGGTGGTCCGCGCTCGCTGATTCGGCGTTTCTGGCCCTGTCCGGCGGGCTTGAGGGCCTATAGTTCGTCCCGTCCCAACATTGCATACCGCCGCCGTTGGCTTGCCTGGCCGGCGGTCGATCGTGCTGCTTTGCGGCCTGACCAGATCCTGTTCCCGGAGGCGCCGTGGCTGAGCAGGGACCCCCGCCACCCCGGTCCGGCAGGCTGCCCACGGCGGGCAGCCGGGACGGCGATTCCCGTGCGCGCGGCCGGCGCTACTGGGACGAGCCGGCCGACGACGACGAGGCGGCCCCGCCCTGGGCGGGACCCGGCGTGGCCCCGCACCGGGCCGGCCAGGAAGCCCGCCAGCCCCGGTCGCACGCCCGGCCGGGCGTGGCGTCCCGGGCCGGCCGGGGCGATGCCCATGCCCCGGCCGCCACCTGGCAGGACGATGACCGTGACCAGCCCGGCTGGGGCCCCGGCTCGCGCAGCCGCAAGGCGGCCGCCCGCTCGCGGCGGCGGTCCCGGGTCACCTGGGTCTGGGGCGTGGCGGCGCTGGCCGTCGTGGTCATCGTGGCCGGCGTGCTGTTCATGCTGGGCCGCCACCAGCCGGCGCCGGCCGCCAGCGATGGGTTCGTCACCACGTTCCAGCGCGGTGAGCTCAAGACAGTGCCGGACTCCTGCACGGCCGTGACCAGCGCGACCCTGGACCAGTACCTGCCGGGCAAGCGCCGCATGGTCGCGCCCCACTCCCTGGACGGCAATGCCCAGAGCCTGTGCAACTGGACCCTCGACGCGCCGCCGGTGTACCGGGTGCTGGAAGTGAACGTGCAGGCCTACTCCCCGAGCGGGCTCGCGACCGGCAACGGCAGCGCCACCAACGCCGCGATCGACGCCTACCAGCAGGCCATGGCGACCATGCGCCATCCGGCCAAGGCCACCCACCTGCCGCCGGCCACCGTCAAGGTGCTCGGCGGGCTCGGCACCACCGCCTTCGCCGCGCTGCAGGTCGTGCAGGCACGCCCGGAATCCCACCGACCTGGAGACCGTGGTGGCCAGGGACCACAACGTGATCGTCACCGTGGTCATGCAGGGACCGCACGCGCGCAGCGGGAAGTACCGCGCCGCGCCGCCGTCCGAGCTGCAGTCCGGTGCGCTTACGGCGGCCACCGACATCGTGCACGGCCTGCACTGACCGGCCCTGCCGGACGGGCCGGGCCGGTCCGCCGGGTGCTCTATTCTGGGCAACCGTGCTGGTGCTTGCGTTCGATACCGCGACCCCGGCGGTGACCGTCGCCGTGGGCGACGCGGAACAGGTGCTGGCGCACCGGACCGTCGTGGATGCACGGCGCCAGGGTGAGCTGCTGGCGGTCGGCATCAGCACCGTGCTGGCCGAGGCCGGCCTGGCAGCCGGTGACCTGGACGCGATCGTGTCGGGTGCCGGTCCGGGGCCCTACACCGGACTGCGGGTGGGGCTGGTCACCGCGCGCGTGCTGGGCAGCGCCCTCGGCGTCCGCGCCTGCGGGTTCTGCACCCTCGACGTCATCGCCGCCGATGCGGCCCCTGCCGCGGCCGGGCGCGAATTCCTGGTCGCCACCGACGCCCGCCGCCGCGAGCTGTACTGGGCCCGCTACTCCGCCGCCGGGGTGCGGCTGTCCGGGCCGGAGGTCGCCGCCCCGGCGGCGCTGCCGGCCGGCCTGCCGGTCGCCGGTGAGGGAGCGCACGCCTACCCCGGCCTCGGCGAGCCGATCGCGCCGCGTTATCCCGATGCCGCCACGGCCGTGCGCTGGTGCGCGGCCCGCCTGGCGGCGGGCGAGTCGCTGCTGCCACCGGATCCCCTGTACCTGCGCAGGCCCGACGCCAGGGAGCCGGCCGCGCCCAAGAGCGTGCTGGCGGCCCCGGCCTCGTCTGGCACGGTGGCGCGGTGAGCATGGTGCTGCGGCCGATGGGCCGCGCTGACGTCGATGCGGTGGCCGCCATGGAGGAGATCCTGTTCGGGGCGGAGGCGTGGTCGCCGGAACTGCTCGCCACCGAGGTGACCGCGGACCCGGCGAGCAGGTACTACATCGTGGCCGACGACGAAGGCGTGATCGCCGGGTACGGCGGGCTGCTGGCCCAGCGCGGCGGCCAGGCCGACGTGCTCACCCTGGCCGTGGCCTCGGACCGGTGGGGCGAGGGCATCGGCGGCGCCCTGCTCGACGGGCTGCTCGGCGAGGCGGCCAGGCGCGGTTGCACCGAGGTCTTCCTGGAGGTGCGGGTCGACAACGACCGCGCCCAGCGGCTGTACCGCCGCCGCGGGTTCACCGGCATCGGCATCCGGCGGGCGTACTACCAGCCCTCGGGCACCGATGCCCTGGTGATGCGCCGGATTCCAGGACCCGCCGCCGGACGGCAGGCGCAAGCACCTGGCCGGCCGGCACCGGGGCAGGCGAGTGAAATGACCGAGCCGCTGGTGCTTGGCATCGAGACGTCGTGCGACGAGACCGGTGCCGGGCTGGTGCGCGGCCACGAGCTGCTGGCCGACTCGGTCGCGTCCAGCGTGGCCGAGCATGCCCGGTTCGGCGGGGTGGTGCCCGAGGTCGCCAGCCGGGCGCACCTGGAGGCCATGGTCGCCACCGTGGACCGGGCGCTCGCCACGGCCGGGGTGAAGCTGACCGAGGTCGACGGGATCGCGGTCACCGCGGGCCCGGGGCTGGCCGGGGCCCTGCTCGTGGGCGTGTCCGCCGCGAAGGCCTACGCGCTCGCGCTGGGCAAGCCGCTGTACGCGGTGAATCACCTGGCCGCGCACATCGCGGTGGACCAGCTGGAGCACGGCCCGCTGCCGCGGCCCGCGGTGGCCCTGCTGGTCTCCGGTGGGCACTCCTCGCTGCTGCTCGTCCCCGACGTGGCGGGTGAGGTGGTGCCGCTTGGCGCCACGATCGACGACGCGGCCGGTGAGGCCTATGACAAGGTGGCGCGGTTGCTGGGGATGCCGTTCCCCGGCGGGCCGCCGGTGGACGCCGCCGCCCGGGACGGGGACGGCGGCGCCATCGCGTTCCCGCGCGGCAAATACCGCGATGGCACCTCCGACTTCTCCTTCTCCGGCCTGAAGACCGCGGTCGCGCGCTGGGTCCAGACCCGGCAGGCGGCCGGCCTCCCGGTGCCGGTGGCCGACGTGGCAGCCTCCTTCCAGGAGGCCGTCGCCGATGTCCTGACCCACAAGGCGATCGCCGCCTGCCACGGGCATGGCGTTATGAACCTGATTATCGGCGGGGGAGTGGCCGCCAACTCGCGGCTGCGCGCCCTCGCGGCGGAGCGCTGCGAGGCGGCCGGCGTCGCGCTGCGGGTGCCCAGGCCGGGGCTGTGTACCGACAACGGCGCGATGGTGGCCGCGCTCGGGGCCGAGCTGATGGCCCGCGGCGCGGAGCCCTCGCCGCTGGGCGTGGCCGCCGACTCCTCACTTCCGGTGACCGAGGTCCTCGTCGGCCCGAGTTGACTCGCCAGCGTCCCGGCGATACTGTTCGGAACTGGCACTCGGTAGGGTAGAGTGCTAATACGACATGGCTGGTCTGGCACCCGCGACGACAGTCAGCCGAAGTCGGCTTCAAACTCACAAGAGTTATCGCAACCCGCCTTTCCGGAGGGGGAGGTCAGATCGTGACGACCGCCACCAAGGTTGTTCTCAAGCCGCTCGAAGACCGCATCGTGGTCCGCACGCTCGAAGCTGAGCAGACGACCGCATCGGGACTGGTCATCCCGGACACCGCCAAGGAGAAGCCCCAGGAGGGTGAGGTCCTTGCGGTGGGCCCAGGCCGTTTCGACGACGCTGGTGCCAAGCGTGTGCCCATGGACGTCAAAGTTGGCGACGTGGTGCTCTACAGCAAGTACGGCGGCACCGAGGTGAAGTACCACGGCGAGGAGTACCTCGTGCTCTCCGCCCGTGACGTGCTTGCCATCGTCGAGAAGTAGCCAGCCGGCGATCATTCGCCGCGGGCAGGCCCGCGGCGGGTAGCTGCCGCGCCACACCGCCCCGGGTGCCATGCGGCGCCTGGGGCGGTGGCGCGAGCGCCCGCCGGCCGCGCCGCCCACCAATCGTGCTTACGTAGTCAGGGGTAGTCATGGCAGCCAAGATGCTGGAGTTCGACGAGGAGGCACGGCGCTCGCTGGAGCGCGGCGTGAACCGCCTCGCGGACGCCGTCAAGGTGACGCTGGGCCCGCGCGGGCGCAACGTCGTGATCGACAAGAAGTGGGGCGCTCCGACCATCACCAACGACGGCGTGACCGTCGCGCGGGAGGTGGAGCTGGAAGACCGCTACGAGAACCTGGGCGCCCAGCTGGCCAAGGAAGTGGCGACCAAGACCAACGACGTGGCCGGCGACGGCACCACCACGGCCACCGTGCTCGCCCAGGCGATGGTGCGGGAAGGCCGGCGCGCGGTGACCGCGGGCGTCAACCCGATGGCGCTCAAGAAGGGCATCGACGCCGCCGCGGCGGCGGCCTCGGACATGCTGATCGCGCCGGGCCCGTGAGGTCGGCGAGCAGGACGAGATCGCCCATGTCGCGACGATCTCCGCGCAGGATGCCGAGATCGGCAAGCTCATCGCCGAGGCCTTCGCCAAGGTCGGCAAGGACGGTGTCATCACCGTCGAGGAGGCGCCGACGCTTGGCCTGGAACTTGAGTTCACCGAGGGCATGCAGTTCGACAAGGGCTACATCTCCCCGTACTTCATGACCGACCAGGACCGGCTCGAAGCGGTGCTGGAAGACCCGTACGTGCTGCTGCACAACTCGAAGATCTCGT
Organism: uncultured Actinomycetes bacterium; assembly: GCA_963730235.1. Lineage (GTDB taxonomy): Bacteria > Actinomycetota > Actinomycetes > Streptosporangiales > Streptosporangiaceae > DASXKD01. Next base: position 277,370 of record CAVSRH010000026.1, on the reverse strand, counting down.
CCATGGCGGACTTCCTGCCGGTACTGGAGGCGGTGGCGCAGGCCAAGCGGCCGATGCTGGTGATCGCCGAGGATGTCGACGGCGAGGCGCTGTCCACCCTGGTCGTGAACAAGATCAGGGGCCTGCTGACGGTCGTCGCGGTGAAGGCCCCCGGGTTCGGCGACCGCCGCAAGGCGATGCTGGCGGACATGGGGGTCCTGACCGGCGGCGAGGTGGTCAGCGAGGAACTCGGCCTGAAGCTGGAAAACATCGGCCTGAGCGCGCTCGGCCGGGCCCGGCGGGTGGTGGTCACCAAGGACACCACGACGATCGTGGACGGGGCCGGCGACGCCAGCGCGATCGCCGACCGGATCCGCCAGCTCAGGCTGGAGATCGAGGAGACCGAGTCCGACTGGGACCGGGAGAAGCTCCAGGAGCGGGTCGCCAAGCTGGCCGGCGGCGTGTGCGTGCTGCGCGTCGGTGCCGCCACCGAGGTCGAGCTCAAGGAGAAGAAGCACCGCCTGGAGGACGCCATCTCGGCCACCCGCGCGGCCATCGAGGAGGGCATCATCCCGGGCGGCGGCAGCGCGCTCGTGCACACCGCCGCCGAACTCGGCGACCTCGGCATGACCGGCGACGAGGCGGTCGGCGTGCGCGTGGTGCGCCTGGCGCTGAGCGCCCCGTGCTACTGGATCGCCACGAACGCCGGCCAGGAGGGCGGCGTGGTGGTGGCGAGGACCGCCGAGCTGCCCCGCGGCCAGGGCTTCAACGCGGCCACCCGGGAGTACGGCGACCTGATCGCGCAGGGTGTCATCGACCCGGTCAAGGTCACCCGGTCGGCCGTGCAGAACGCCGGGTCGATCGCCGGCATGCTGCTCACCACCGAGGTCACCGTGGTGGAGAAGCCGGAGCACGAGGAGCCGGCCGCCGACGGTCACTCGCACGGTCACGGGCACGCGCACTGAGATTTGCCCGTTCCGCGTAGAGATCAATTACGGTCAGTAGTCACTTGATTACTGGCCGTAATTGTTGTACGGTGAGTCGCGGCTTGGTACATCAATGTGACCTTTCTGTTGCCTGCCTGGATGCGATCAACCCCCGTTGACGTGGGCATCATGCACTCGTGACGGAGGGATGCTTCATTCGGCCGGTGCCGGGCGAGACGTGGTCGCCGGGGGCAACCGGGGCGCAGCGCGGGCCCGGCCAGGCTCGCCTGGGCGGGCTCACCACGGACATCGCACCTGCCGCCGCGCCCGCTCCTGCGGGCCGCCGGCCCCGCCCGCCCAGGCTGGCGCCCGTCCCGCCGGGACCGGGCCAGGCCGACGCGGCGGGGTTCGCGGACCTCACCACCCGGGCCGTGCGTGGCCAGCCGGCCGCCATCGAGTCGCTGCTGGAGCAGATCCGCCCGATGGTGGTCCGGTACTGCCGGGCCCGGCTGGGCCGCATCACCGGCCATTACCACGTCGCGGACGATGTGGCACAGGAGGTATGTATCGCCGTCCTTTCCGCGCTTCCCCGGTACCGGGACATGGGGCGCCCATTCGCGTCCTTTGTGTTCGGCATCGCCTCGCACAAGGTCGCGGATGCCGTGCGCGCGGCCGCGCGGCTCGCGGTGCCCACCGAGGAGCTGCCGGACGGCCCGGACGAGCACCCGGGGCCGGAGGAGACGGTGGTCGCCTGGCTGGAGGCGCAGCGGGCCAGAGCACTGCTCGCCCGCCTGCCTCAGCACCTCCGTGAGCTGCTGATACTACGAGTAGTAACCGGGTTGTCGGCCGAGGAGACGGGTAATGTACTCGGCATGTCAGCAGGGGCGGTCCGGGTGGCCCAGCACCGCGCGCTAGCCAGATTGCGCGCGCTCGCGGTCGAGGAGTCGATTGCGTGACCACGGGCGCGGGCCCGGAGCCGCCAGGCCTGGAGCGCACAGGCCGGGGATGCCCGGGGCCAGGTCGCCCAGACACCGAGCGCGCGGCGTGACACCGCCCGGCCAGGCGCCGCGCCGCGGTGCCCGGCCCGGCTGGCCGGCCGCGGACCTCGGCGCGATACGGCGGTCCGAGGAGATCATCGAGATGCTGGCCAGCCGCCGCATCCCGGCGCGGTTGCGCACCGATCCCGCGGTCGCCCTGCTCAGCAGCCTCAACACCGACGTCGATGGCGCCGCCTGCCCGCCGGCGGGCTGGCCGGCCGGGCCACGGCACCGGGCCGGGCGCGCCCGGCCGCATGGCGCCGGTCCGCGTGGCGCCCGGACGCGGAATGCCTGGCCGCACGCCGCCGCGGCGGCGGCCGTGGCCGCGGCGATCGCGACGCTTACCGCGGTGGCCGCCGCCACGCTGATGGTCGTCGGCATGTTCGCCCGGCTGAGCGCGGCCCGCGCCCGCCGCCCCCGCTACTGACCCCCGGCGCCCCCGGCGGCCGGGCCGCCGTCGTTTGTGCGCGTTCACGCCAACGACCCCATAAGAATGTGGGCGATGGCGCCAACGCCCACAAATGGCTCGTGCGCGGATGTCAACCGCCCGGGCCCGCGGCTGGCTGACCGGCGGGAGAGCGGCGGCCGCCCTAGACTGTTGGGATCCCGGCTGCCCCAGGAGAAGGTGCCATGACTGACGACGCCAAGTTCGCCCCTCCGGCGCTGACCTTCGACGACGTGCTGCTGCTGCCGGCCTACTCGGCGATACTCCCCACGGAGGCCGACACCGCCGCCAGGCTCAGCCGCCGGGTCCGGCTCGGGGTCCCGTTGCTGTCCTCCGCCATGGACACGGTCACCGAGGCGCGGATGGCGGTGGCCATGGCCCGCCAGGGCGGCGTCGGCGTGCTGCACCGCAACCTGTCGGTCGAGGATCAGGCACAGCAGGCGGACATGGTGAAGAGGTCCGAGGCCGGGATGATCACCAACCCGGTGACCTGCGGCCCGGACGCCACGGTCGCCGACGTGGAGGCGCTGTGCGCCAGGTACCGCATCTCCGGGGTCCCGGTCACCGCCGCGGACGGCACGCTGCTGGGCATCGTGACCAACCGCGACATCCGGTTCGAGGCTGACCATTCGCGCCGCGTCTCCGCGATCATGACACCGATGCCCCTGGTCACCGCCCCGGTGGGGGCCGCCCGGGAGCAGGCCCTTGAGCTGCTGCGGCAGCACAAGGTGGAGAAGCTCCCGCTGGTCGACGGGCAGGGCCGGCTGCGCGGGCTGATCACCGTCAAGGACTTCAGCAAGAGCGAGAAGTTCCCGGGCGCCAGCAAGGACGCCGAGGGCCGGCTGCTGGTCGGCGCCGCGGTCGGGGTGGGCGAGGACGGCAAGCGGCGGGCCCAGGCGCTGGCGGATGCCGGGGCCGATTTCCTGGTGGTGGACACCGCGCACGGTCACGCCGAGGCGGTGCTCACCATGGTGGCGCAGATCAAGGCCAACACCCGGCTGGATGTGATCGGTGGCAACGTGGCCACCAGGTCCGGCGCCCAGGCCATGATCGACGCCGGCGCCGACGGGGTGAAGGTCGGGGTGGGGCCCGGCTCCATCTGCACCACCCGGGTCGTGGCCGGGGTCGGCGTCCCGCAGGTGACCGCGATCTACGAGGCCGCCCAGGCGGCCCGGCCGGCCGGTGTCCCGGTGATCGGGGACGGTGGTGTCCAGCATTCCGGTGACATCGCCAAGGCCATCGCCGCCGGGGCGGACACCGTGATGCTGGGCAGCCTGCTCGCCGGGTGCGAGGAGGCACCCGGGGAGATGGTGTTCGTCCATGGCAAGCCGTTCAAGGAGTACCGCGGCATGGGCTCGCTGGGCGCCATGCGCGGCAGGTCCTACTCCAAGGACCGGTATTTCCAGGACGACGTGCTCCGCGAGGACAAGCTGGTGCCGCAGGGCGTCGAGGGCCAGGTGCCGTTCGCCGGGCCACTGGCCGCGGTGGCGGGCCAGCTCATCGGCGGGCTGCGCGCGGCCATGGGCTACTGCGGCGCGCGGACCATCGCCGAACTGCAGGAGGCGCGGTTCATCCAGGTCACCGCCGCCGGCCTGACCGAGAGCCACCCGCACGACATCCAGATGACCACCGACGCGCCGAACTACCGCGGGCGGATGGGATGACCGTGGAGATCGGGCGGGGAAAGAGCGGCCGCCGGGCCTACTCGCTCGACGAGATCGCGATCGTGCCGTCCCGCCGCACCAGGGATCCCGAGGAGGTGTCCACCGCCTGGCAGATCGACGCGTACCGGTTCGACCTGCCGCTGGTGGTCTGCCCGATGGACAGCGTCGTCTCGCCGGCCACCGCGGTGGCGATCGGCCGCCTCGGCGGGCTCGCCGTCCTCGACCTCGAAGGGCTCTGGACCCGCTACGAGGACCCGGAGCCGGTCCTCGCCGAGGTGGCCAGCCTGGACGACGCGGAGGCGACCAGGCGGCTCCAGGAGATCTACGCCGAGCCGATCAAGGAGGACCTGATCGGCCGCCGGATCGCGGAGATCCGTGCGGCCGGTGTCACCACGGCCGCGCGGCTGTCCCCCCAGCGCACCGTGCGTTACTACAAGACCGTGCTCGACGCCGGCGCGGACATCTTCGTGATCCGCGGCACCACGGTGTCCGCCGAGCACGTGTCCGGCCAGGCCGAGCCGCTGAACCTCAAGCAGTTCATCTACGAGCTGGACATTCCCGTGATCGTGGGCGGCTGCGCGACCTACACCGCCGCGCTGCACCTGATGCGCACCGGCGCGGCGGGAGTGCTGGCCGGCTTCGGCGGCGGCAGCGGCCACACCACCGCGGCGGTGCTCGGGGTGGCGGTGCCGATGGCCACCGCGATCGCCGACGTCGCCGCGGCACGCCGGGACTACCTGGACGAGTCCGGCGGCCGGTACGTGCACGTCCTCGCGGACGGCGGGATGACCCGCAGCGGCGACATCGCCAAGGCCCTGGCCTGCGGCGCGGACGCGGTGATGGTCGGATCCCCGTTCGCCGCGCGCCGCGCAGGCCCCCGGCGGCGGCTACCACTGGGGGAGCGAGGCGCACCACCCGGACCTGCCGCGCGGTGCCCGGGTCAAGGTCGGCACGGTCGGCACGCTGGAGCAGATCCTGTACGGCCCGTCCGCGGTCGCCGACGGCTCGCTGAACCTCATCGGCGCGCTGCGCCGCACCATGGCCATTTCCGGCTATTCCGACCTCAAGGAGTTCCAGCGGGTCGAAGTGGTGGTGACCCCCAGCGCGCCGCCTCGGCGCTGACCAGCGCAATGGTCACCCGCTTGCAGATGCTAGCGTTCCGGATGTGATGGCCCAAGCAGCCGGAGCGGTCAGGCTGAGCGCGGACGCGAGGTCGGCGGCGCTCGCGGCGCTGGCCGGGACCGAGCATCAGGTGCTGGTCGTCGGCGGCGGCGTGGTCGGCGCGGGCGTGGCGCTGGACGCCGCCACCCGCGGGCTCTCGGTCGGGCTGGTCGAGGCCAGGGACTTCGCCGCCGGCACCTCGTCCCGTTCCAGCAAGCTCATCCACGGCGGCCTGCGATACCTGGAGCAGCTCAACGTCGGCCTGGTCCGTGAGGCGCTCACCGAGCGCTCGCTGCTGCTCGGGGTGATCGCGCCGCACCTGGTCCGGCCGGTGCCCTTCGTCTTCCCGCTCACCCATCACGTGTGGGAGCGGGCCTACATCGGCACCGGGATCGCCACCTACGACGCGCTCGGCCTGTCGCTCGGCCTGGCCAAGGGGCTGCCCGGGCACCGCCAGCTGTCCCGCAGGGGAGCGCTGCGGCTGGTCCCCGGGCTCAAGCGGTCCGCGATCACCGGCGCCATCGCGTTCTGGGACGGCCAGGTGGACGACGCGAGGTACGTGCTCACCCTGGTCCGCACCGCGGCCCACTACGGCGCGGATGTTGCCTCCCGGGTCCAGGTGACCGGGTTCCTGCGGGAGGGCGCGCGGGTGACCGGCGTCAAGGCCGTGGACCTGGAATCGGGGGCGGAACTGCACATCCGGGCCCAGCAGGTGGTCAACGCGACCGGGGTCTGGACCGACGAGATCCAGGCCATGGTCGGCGGGCGGGGCACGATCAACCTGCGGGTCTCCAAGGGCGTCCACCTCGTGGTGCCCAAGGACCGGATCCACGCCACGGCCGGGATCATCCTGAAGACCCCGGTCAGCGTGCTGTTCATCATCCCGTGGGAACGGCACTGGATCATCGGCACCACCGACACGGACTGGTCCGGCAGCAAGGCGCGGCCCGCCGCCAGCCGGGCCGACATCGACTACCTGCTCGGCCAGGCGAACCGCGGTGCTTGCCACCCCACTGACCAGGGACGACGTCACGGCCGTGTACGCGGGCCTGCGGCCGCTGCTGTCCGGGGAGTCCGATCAGACCTCCCAGCTGTCGCGGGAGCATGTGGTCGCCAACCCGATCCCGGGGCTGGTGCTGGTCGCGGGCGGGAAGTACACCACCTACCGGCTGATGGCCCGGGACGCGGTGGACGCCGTCGTGCACGGGCTGGACTGGCGCACGCCGCCGTCGTGCACGGACCGGGTGCCGCTCGCGGGCGCGGACGGATACCTCGCGCTGTGGAACGCGCGGCGGCGGCTGGCCACCTCCTCGGGCCTGCACGTGGCCAGGATCGAGCATCTGCTGAACCGGTATGGGTCGCTGGCCAGGGAGGTGCTCACCCTCATCGAGGCCGACCCCGGGCTCGGCAGGCCGCTGGCCGGCGCGGACGACTACCTGCGCGCGGAGATCTTCTACGCCGCGTCCCACGAGGGCGCCCGGCACCTCGATGACGTGCTTGCCCGGCGCACGCACATCGCCCTGGAAACACCCGACCGGGGCCTGGAGGCCGTGGACGAAGCCGCCGACGCTGGTCGCCGGTGCGCTGCGCTGGGACTCGGGCCACACGGCCAGGGAGGTCGAGCACTACCGGGCGGAGGTGGCGGCACAGCGGGCCTCCGAGGAGGCCGGGAGCGACGCGGATGCCGAGGCGATCGCCGACGCGGTGCCCGACATCGTGCCGGTGCGCACCGGCGCCGGCAGCCGCTGATCCCGCCTGGGAATGGCCGCGGACCTGCCGTTATCCGGGACTTATCCAGGGCTTATCCGGGGCTTGGACGCGGAGCGCTGGTTTACCGGCGGTCCACAGGCGCCCGAGGCTACACTCCGAAATGGCATGAATCCGCTGGGAGCGGAGAATCGGGAACCCTGTCAGCGATGACTATGCTCGCCGCTCGCGTAACGGTACGGGTCGCCGTGCAGTCTTCGCAGCGCCTGCTTCGTGACACCCTCGCCGCCTGCCTGGCGATCCGCCCCGACGTAACCGTGGTGGGCCGGGTTGCTGAGGCCGACGAGGTTCCCGGCCTGTGCGAGCTGAGCGGCCCCGATGTCGTGATCCTGGACGCGGGCCGCCGGGCTCGGCGAGATGGCCGGCCGGGTTGCCGCGCTGGTGCGCCGGTTCCCCGACCTGAACGTCATCGTGGTGTACCGGGAGGCGTCCGAGGGGGACCTGGCCGCGGCCTGCCGGGCCGGCGTGTCCTCCCTCGTCCCCGAGTCGCACGGGCTGGCCGCCGTGCTTGCCCAGGTGCGCCGGCGCAAGGCCAGGCACGCCCGGGAGGGCCAGCGCAGCCCCGGCCGCCAGGGCCTGACCGACCGGGAACTTGAGATCGTCGTGCTGACCGGCTCCGGGCATATCGTCCCGGAGATCGCGGCCCTGCTGGGCATCAGCCCGCAGCGGGTGGAGAACCTCAAGCGCCGCGTGTACGCCAAGCTGGACGTGAACAGCGGTGCGCACGCCGTGGCGCGCGCCGCGTCGCTCGGCATGCTGGACCGGGACGCGCCGCCCGCCCCGCGCCGGCCGGAGCCCGAGGGCGAGGCCGGCGTCCTGTCGGTCGTGTGCGGCCAGCCCGGCCGGGCCCTCGACCGGGTCGTGGTCGCGCTGCTGTCCAGCCGCCAGCCGTTCGTGCTCACGCGGGGACCTGGGCCGGCGGCGGACGCGCACTGGGCACGGTGGCACCGGGGCCCGCTGGTGGCGGTGCTGGTGGATCCCGGGGCGGCCGACTGGGAACTGGTCGCCGAACTCGGCATCCCGGCGATACTCGTGCACAGCAAGCCGTTCGACTCCCCGGAGCTCGCCGGTGCGCTGGCCACCGGGGCGAGCGCGCTGGTCGCGGCGGACCGGATCGACGATCACTTCCTGGCCGTGCTGCGGATGGTGAGCCAGGGCTACCTGGTGGTGGATTCCAGGCCGATGCGCCCGCTGCTCGGCGCCGCCAGGGTCAGGTGGGACGAGCACGCGACCGGGCCGGCCGGGCTGCCCGAGCTCACCTCCAGGGAGAGCGACATCCTGTCCTCGATGGCCCAGGGCCATTCCATCCGGCAGACCGCGCGGGCGCTCGGCATCGCGCCGAAGACCGTCGAGAACGTGCAGACCCGCCTGTTCCGCAAGCTGGGCGTGCGGAACAGGTCCGGGGCGCTGGCGGTCGCCGACGCCTTCGGCCTGCTGAGGTCTGCCGCCCCGGCCGCCGAGGACGTGGTCGCCCTGGTTACCAGGCCAGCCGCGATCCCGGTGCGTGGTTAGCGCGCTGCCGATGGCTGGCCCCTGGGTGCGTTTAGACTGCGATCCATGCCAGCCCCACGAGCGTTTTCCGGCATCCAGCCGACCGCCGACTCCTTCCATCTCGGCAACTACCTCGGCGCGGTGCGCCAGTGGGTGGCCCTGCAGGACACCCACGACGCGTTCTACTGCGTGGTGGACCTGCACGCCATCACCGTGCCGCAGGATCCGGCGGGCCTGCGGCAGCGGACCAGGGTCGCCGCGGCCCAGTTGTTCGCCGCCGGGCTGGACCCCGGCCGCTGCACGGTGTTCGTGCAGAGCCACGTGCCGGAGCACACCGAACTGGCCTGGACGCTCGGCTGCCTGACCGGGTTCGGCGAGCTGAGCCGGATGACGCAGTTCAAGGACAAGGCCGCCAAGGGCGCCGCCGGCCAGGCGAGCCTCGGGCTGTTCAGCTACCCGGTGCTGCAGGCCGCCGACATCCTGCTCTACCAGACCGAGCAGGTGCCGGTCGGTGAGGATCAGCGGCAGCACCTGGAGCTGTCCCGGGATCTGGCGGCCCGGTTCAACCACCGGTACGGGCCCACCTTCACGGTGCCCGCCGCCTACATCCTCGGCGGCGTCGCGAAGATCACCGACCTGCAGGACCCGGCCGCCAAGATGAGCAAATCGTCCTCGTCGCCGCAGGGGATCATCGACGTCCTCGACGAACCGGACGTGATCCGCCGCAAGATCGCGCGCGCGGTCACCGACACCGGCGGCGAGGTGCGCGCGGATGACGAGCAGAAGCCTGGGGTCACCAACCTGCTCCGGATCTACGCCGCGCTGGCGGGCGAGTCCATCCCGGCGCTGGAGCAGCGCTACGCCGGGGCAGGGTACGGGGCGTTCAAGAAGGACCTGGCCGAGGTGGTGGCCGGTGCGCTGGCACCGATCCGGGAGCGGACGGAGAAACTGCTGGCCGACGAGGCCGCGCTCGACCGGATGCTGGCGCACGGCGCCGCACGGGCCCGGCCGGTCGCCCGCGAGACCATGACGCAGGTCAGCCAGCGGGTGGGCTTCCTGACCGCCGCCCGCGGCGGCTGATCACCAGCGCGGTCACCCCGGCCAGGCTGGCGAGCATCAGCGTGCCCAGGGCGGCCAGCATCGGGATCCCCGGCAGCGCGAGCTTGGCCGGCCTCGGCAGCGCCCGCGGCCTGGCGGCGGGCGGCGCCTGGCGGTGCGCCACGGTGTGCGCGGACAGCGGCGGCACCAGGACCCCGACCGGCTTGACCTTCCCGTCCTCGTCGAAGCCCCAGTCCAGCATCCGGGCGGCGTAGGTCAGCTCGTACAGCGGCTTGCAATGCAGGATCGTGACCACCAGCGTGTGGCCGCCGCGGCGGGCCCAGCCGATGAACGTGGTCTTGGACGCCGTGGTCCAGCCGATCTTCCCGCCAAGGTCACCGGGATAGGTCTCCAGCATCGTGTTCTGGCTCCACAGGGTGACCGGCTTCTTGCCCGGCTTGAGCGGGAATTTCATGGTGCGCAGCTGCTCATCGTGCATGAACTGCGGGATGCCGAGCGCCTGCCGGGCGAACAGCGCCTCGTCGTAGGCGGAGACGTGCTGCCCGGGGCCGTTCAGGCCGTTCGGCCGGCGCGCCACGGTGTCGTCGGCCTGCAGGTGGTGCGCCTCCGCGTTCATCATCGCGACGCCCTTGCTGACCGACCCGGTCGCCTGGGCGACGGACATGGCGGCGTCGTTCGCGGAGATCATCAGCATGGCCTTGAACAGGTCCGATACCCGGTAGCTATGGCCGGCGATGAGCCCCACCTTGCTGGGCTCCTGGTTCGCGGCGCGGGGCGTGGTCACCACGGTCGCGTTCGGGTTGAGCGCCGGCATCAGCGTGATCGCGGTCAGCACCTTCAGCGTGCTGGCGGGCAGGTACCAGCCGTGCGGAATCCCTGGCGGCGAGCACCTGCCCGGTGCCGGCGTCGGCGATGACCCAGGCGGAGGCGTCCACCTTCGGCAGCGATATGGCGTGTGCCGCGGGATAGTTGACGATCACCCCGTGACCGGCCAGTTGCGGCCCGCCGATCGTTCCCGGCGCGCGCGCCGCGGCACCCGCCGGCAGCGCCGGTGCCAGCGCCAGCCCGGCCGCCAGCCCGCTCGCCGCCAGCCCGGCCGCCAGCGGCCTGGCCGCCCGCCGCGCAGCCAGTGCCCGCGCGCGGACCGCCCGGCGCGGGCGTGATGCCCGCACCCCGGGTCGCCCCCTGGTATCGAGTTTCATCACGGTAAGTAGTTAATCACTAGCTGGTCCGATATCCCTGGTACCGGCGATCCACGGGGTTGCCGTGTTATGCGTGCTCGGTCCGATCCCCGGAACGCGCACAGGACAACGCGCCGCGCCCGGTGCCCTGCGGCCATTCCGGCGGTTGCGGGCGAGCACGGGACTGGCCATCCCTTATCGTGGCGCACCGGGCCAGATCTGGCCAATCGGCGACACGCCACGCGAGCTGTCACCGTCGGCGATCCGGCCACCGTGAGGCGCGACAGCGCGGCCGCGCGAGCGACTCGCCGCCGCCGCGCGGGCGCAACGGGCCGCCCGGGTGCACAGCGATCAGAAGTACTGTCCGTCACCGCCCCCGGGCTATCTGGCAGCCCGCTGTGATATTTGTCACAAGCATATCGTGCCACGAAGTGAACGGAAGGAGAACTGCCTCGTCAAGCCCCTGGCATAGATAATTACGCAGTTCAACTACTAATTGTATTAAGGAAGACCTCGGCACGTTTCCATGATGTTGTCTGCATCGTGCCCGAATATCGCGTAAGTAAAAGGGGAGCCAAATTTACCCATGGGAGGGGAATGCAGTGAGGTTTCGGGCAAAACTAGGCATTTCAGTAATAATCTCCGGCTGTATGGTGGCCGGAGCGGGCGTCGGCCTGGCAGCCGTCCCGGCGGCGGCGGCCATGGCGGCCACGAGGCCGGCCGTGCGCCGGCAGCACGTCTCGCCCTTCGGGCTGAGCACCCACCGTGCGGCACGCCACGTGCAGCGGCGCGCCGACGCGCCGGCCGTTACCGGTACCACCCGGTGGGTCTCCAATACCACGGCCCTCGGGACCGCGCCCGGCACGAGCTTGCCGACCCCGGTACGCCACTCTCCGCCGCGATCACCGCGTCCACCGCGGGCGACCCCATCGAGGTGTGCGCGGGTACCTATGACGAGCAGCTGGCCATCACGCGGGGATTACCCTCCAGCGAAGGGCCCGGTGACCGTGGTCGGCCCCGCCACCTTCCCCAGCAACGCGACGTCCTGCGACGCGGACGGTGGCAGCCAGCCCAATCGACGTGGTGGACTCTGGCACCGCACCTGAAATCACCGGCTTCACGATCGAGGGCGGCTCGCCGGCCGGTGGTTACTGCTACGACTCCTTCTACGGCGTGCCGTCCTCGGTGGTGCCAACCTGGTCATGAGCAACAGCACGGTCGGAGCCATCGGCGACAACTCCAGCAGCGGCAGCGGCTGTCAGGGCGGCGTCGGCATCGGGTGGGCCTGGCCACGTCCGCCACGACCACGGCGCGGGCACGGCCACGCTGAACAACGACGTGGTCAACACCTATCAGAAGAACGGCATCACGGTGGACGGCACCGGCAGCGGCGCCACCATCAACAACGCCACCGTCACCGGCGCGGGGGCGAGCACGGCCACCGCCCAGAACGGGATCCAGATCATCGACAACGCCACCGGAAAGATCAACACCGGCAGCGTCAGCGGGAATGAGTGCGACGTCAGCGTCTGCGGCTCCAACGGTTTCACCCAGACGCAGGCCTGCGGCATTCTGCTGTTCGACGCGGGCAAGGTGACCGTGACCGGGACCAACTCCTCGGCCAACGACATCGGCCTCGACAACATCGAGGACTACACCTGGTCCTTCTACACCCCGCCGTCGCCATTCGTCGCGACCAACGACATCCTGACCAGCATGCGGCTGAACAACCGCTACGAGAACGCCTTCCTCGACGAGGGCAAGACCACACTCAACCACTCCACCCTGTCCAACGGTGAGGTCGGCATCGAGACCGACCAGGCGAGCTACCAGACGACCCCGGCCGTGTCGGTCGCCAACGGCGACACCATCACCGGCGCGAGCGAGGACGCCATCCTGATCGCCTCCGACCACACCTCGGGTGACAAGGCGCCGAAGCTGACGGTCGCCACCAGTAGTTTCGACACCACCAACGCCTATGGCGTCGAGAATGACAGCACCTCGGTGGCCACGACGACCGACAACTACTGGGGCGACCCGAGCGGGCCGTCCCTCTGGAGCTTCGGTTCCGGTTCCAAGGTGTCCGCCGACGTGAACTTCTTCCCGTGGGCGCTGGACACCGGGTACACCAACGAGGAGCCGTGCACCTCGGCCGCATCGGTCACCTCGTCCGCCAACGACCAGGTGCTCTTCGCTCCGTCGGGCAACTCCAACGCCTTCCTGGCCAACGGCGCCAGCGGCAACGTGCTGGAGATCGGCAACTCGGGCAACGATCAGCTGGTCGGCACCACCGCTACCGGCGGCGAGACCTGGATCATCAGCGGCAAGGGCGGCGCCAACGCCATCAACGGCAAGGGCGGCACCGGCTTCATCCAGAAGCGCGGCGACGCCAATGACACGATCACCAACGCCGTGAACTACAACAAGGCCCTAAGGTAACTGACGGCCCCGAGGGCAGTCAGCGCGTCCCCCTGGGTCGAGCGATCCCACCCAGGGTTGACCGGGGCCGGGGCAGCCTATCCTTGCCTGCATGGGACGCGAGTCGGAGTCCGGGCTGCCGGTCGAGCCGGTGTACCGCCCGGGGCAGCCACCGGGATTCGATCCCGCCGCGCAGCTCGGCAGCCCGGGGAGTTCCCGTTCACCCGCGGCATCTACCCCGGCATGTACACGACCCGGCCGTGGACCATCCGGCAGTACGCCGGCTTCGCCACCGCGCGCGAGTCCAACGAGCGCTACCACCAGCTCATCGCGGCCGGCACCACCGGGCTCTCCGTCGCGTTCGACCTGCCGACCCAGATGGGCTACGACTCCGACGCGCCCGCCGCGCACGGGGAGGTGGGCAAGGTCGGCGTGGCCATCGACTCGGTGGCGGACATGGCCGCGCTGCTCGACCGGATCCCGCTCGGCCAGGTGTCCACGTCGATGACGATCAACGCGCCGGCGGCGGTCCTGCTCCTGCTCTACCAGCTCGTCGCGGAGCGGCAGCACGTCGGCGGAGCCGCGCTGACCGGGACCATCCAGAACGACGTGCTCAAGGAGTACATAGCGCGCGGCACCTACATCTATCCGCCGGAGCCATCGCTGCGGCTGGTCGCCGACTCCTTCGCCTATTGCCGGCGTGAGCTGCCCCGCTGGCACCCCATCTCGATCTCCGGCTACCACATGGCGGAGGCCGGCGCGACGCCCGTGCAGGAGATCGCGTTCACGCTGGCCAACGCGAAGGAGTATGTCCGGGCCGCGCTCGGTGCGGGCCTGGCGGTGGATGACTTCGCCCCGCGCCTGTCGTTCTTCTTCGTGGCCAGGACGACCCTGCTCGAAGAGGTCGCCAAGTTCCGCGCCGCGCGCCGGATGTGGGCCTCGATCATGCGGGACGAGTTCGGTGCGGCCGACCCGCGCTCGCACATGCTGCGGTTCCACACCCAGACGGCCGGCGTGCAACTGACCGCGCAGCAGCCGGAGGTCAACCTTGCCCGGGTCACCGTCCAGGCGCTCGCGGCCGTGCTCGGCGGCACCCAGTCGCTGCACACCAACGCCTTCGACGAGGCGATCGCCCTCCCGTCCGCGCACGCGGCCCGGCTGGCGCTGCGGACCCAGCAGGTACTCGCGTACGAGACCGACCTCACCGCGACCGCCGATCCGTTCGCCGGCTCGTACGCGGTGGAGTCGATGACCGACGATGTCGAGGCCGCGGCGGCCGAACTGATGACCGCGATCGAGGAAATGGGCGGCGCGGTCGCCGCGATCGACCGGGGCTTCCAGAAGGGCGAGATAGAGCGGTCGGCCTACCGCGTCGCCCGCCAGATTGACGCGGGCGAGCGCGTTGTGGTGGGGGTCAACAAGTTCATTTCCGCGGCTGAACCCGGCTACCAGCCGCTGCGGGTCGACCCGGCGATCGAAGAAGATCAGGTGAAACGGCTGGCACAGCTGCGCGCGGGCCGCGACGGTGCCGAGTGGCGCCGCACGATCGACGACCTGAAGCGGGCCGCGGCGGGCCGCGAGAACGTCCTGGTCCCGCTCCGCGGCGCGCTCGCGGCCCAGGCCACGGTCGGTGAGGTGTGCGACGCGCTGCGGGATGTCTGGGGAACGTACCGCCCGCCGGACATCTCCTGGATAAACCCCCCGCCCGCCTGGACACCCGTGTCACGGAGCGTGAGCCGATTGGCGACAATCGCGCAACCCCAGCGGATCACCTGGTCCCGCGATACCATAATTACCTGCGCCGGAACGCGTCCCGTGCGTCAGTGCGGAGCGCGACGAAGGCGCCCGTTCAGCGCTATCCGAACTCGCCGAGCACATGCGGTGACTTGCACGCAGTCTTCGGTCGCGTGTGAGTTAACAGGGTCCATGACGGGGGCAAAGGCGACAATTCTCGCCATAAGGCCTTCGCCGGGTCCCTGTCGTGTTTCCAGGCGCTGAAACCACGGCCGGCCGCGCCATGACGGGCCGGCGTGGGGCCCGCCAGCGGGCCGGGCGGTCATCGGGGGGGTCGGCGTGCGTCACAGCACGGCTGGTCATGACGGACGCGAGTTCGAGGAGCAAATGAAGCCGCTGATCGGCGCCGGATTCATCCGGCCTGCCAGGGGTACCTGGTGCATCCGGTTGCGCGTTCTCACCGGGCTCAGGGAGGTCTGCCATGCTCGGGCATGACCTGCCTGAGGAACTCGGCCGGTTCCTCGCCGCACGCGAGGACGAACTCATCGCGTTCCGCCGGGACCTGCACGCGCACCCGGAACTCGGGTACCACGAACACCGGACCACCAGCCGGGTGTCACTCCGCCTCGCCGGGGCAGGCCTGCGGCCGGTCATCATGCCCAAGGGGACCGGGCTCATCGTGGACATCGGCGACGAGTCGGCCGGGAGCTCGCTGGTGGCGCTGCGGGCCGACCTGGACGCGCTGCCGATCAATGACGAGAAGAACGTGCCTTACCGGTCCACGGTCCCGAACGCCTGCCATGCGTGCGGCCACGACGTGCATACGACGATGCTGCTCGGGGCGGGTCTGTTCCTGGCCGGCCAGGCGGCTGCCGGGAATCTTCCTGGCCGCGTCCGCCTGATCTTCCAGCCCGCGGAGGAGGTCGGCCATGGTGCCCTCGACGTGCTGGCTTTCGGCGGCCTGGCCTCGGTGGACCGGATTTTCGCCCTGCACTGCGACCCATGGCTGGAAGTTGGCAAGATCGGTGTGCGGACCGGCGCGATAACGGCCGCCTGCGACAGGGTCACCGTGCGCCTGTCCGGCCCGGGCGGGCACACGGCCCGCCCGCATCTGACGGCGGACCTCGTCTACGCCCTGGGCAAGATCGTTACCGAGCTGCCGGCGGCGCTGTCCCGCAAGGTGGACCCGCGCTCCAGCCTCAGCCTCGTGTGGGGCCGGATCAACGCCGGCTCCGGGCCCAATGCCATTCCGGACGGCGGTATCGCCGAAGGGACCGTGCGCTGCCTTGAGGATGCCGCGTGGCATTCCGCTCCGGACCTGCTGAAGGCGATGCTTGAGTCGGTGGCGAGCACCTACGGGGTGGTCGCGGACCTGGAATACGAGCGGACCGTCCCGCCGACGGTGAACGACGCCACGAGTGTCGCGCTCGTCTCTGCCGCCGCGGAGGCCGTGCTTGGCCCCGGTGCGGTCCAGCCTGCGCCGCAGAGCCTCGGCGGTGAGGACTTCGCCTGGTATCTGGAGTCCTTGCCGGGCGCCCTGACCAGGCTCGGTACCCGTGGGCCGGCGTCGAACGACGACTTCGACATCCACCAGGCCTCGTTCGATGTCGATGAGCGGGCCATCGGCATCGGGGTCCGCCTCCTCGCGGCCACCGCATTCACCTCGCTGACCGGCGACGTGCCGCGGGCCGTGAGCAACAAAGCCACGTCAGCCTGATCCGGCGCACACCGCGCGGCCGGCCCGCGCCCGAACCCGGGCCCGCCCGGTCCGGCCCGGTCCGGCCCGGCGAACCTTTGCCGCTGACCGGCCGGTCCGCTCCCGGTCCTGCGAAGCTGCGGGGTTCGTGACCGGGCGCTCGCTAACCGGGCATACAGTGGGCACGCGCGAGGTTTCCGGCCTGGATCCGGCGCCGCGACACCTCCGTGCGACCACCCTGGCCGCGAACCTGGAGGCCGGCGGTGCTGTCACAACAGCCATCGTCACGTAACGACCCGGACAGCGAGCGGGAGGTCTTCCGCAGCGCCGGTTCGGCAATCCTGTCCTGGGCGTGGTTCGTCGTCGCCCTCATCGTCCTGGTGGACCTGGCGGTCCAGGGCCGGGACCATGCCGCCCTGGTGACGGCGGTGCTCGTCCTGGCGATCACGGGGGTGGTGTACTCCTGTGCCTGGCGTCCCAAGATCGTGGCCGACACCAGCGGGATCACCGTGATCAACCCGGTGCGCGACCATCGGGTGCCCTGGGCGGCGATCACCAACGTGGACGTGGTCAACGCGGTCCGGGTGCACTGCGCGCCCGTGGCGGGCGCCGCGGGCGGCAAGATCCTCTACAGCTGGGCGGTGCAGTCCTCGCCGCGGTCGGCGCGCAAGGCCGCGCTGCGGCGCGAGGTGCACTCGCAGCCACGGATGCGGCTGACCCCGCGGCCACGGTCGCTGCGGCCCCCGCCCGGCACGGGGCCCCGCGGATACGGGGAGATTCCCGAGCCGGCCAGGGATGCGCTGGAGCGGTCGTCCGCCGAGTTCACCGCCGGCCGCCTGGCCGAGCGGGCACAGCATGCCCAGCAGGCAGCCCGGAAGGCCGCACGGCCCCCGGCCGGAGCCCGCCCCGACGATGCCGGCCTGCTCGGCGCCCCGGCCGGCGACGGCGCCACGGCCGTCCCGCCAGCGGACGGCCTGGCGACCGGGAACGGCCCTGCGCCCGCGGACGGCCCGCTCACCGGCCTCGGCGTCGCGGCCGGGACCGGCAGCCAGATAGGTGCCCAGAACGGCGGCCCGGCGGCGGCCACGGTGGGGCCGCCGGCCCACGTGACGCCGGTGGCACGGTGGGCCTGGCTGTCCATCGCGGCCATGACGGTGCCGCTGCTCGTGCTGATCCTCGTAGTGCTGGTGTAGCTAGCTGAGGTCCCCGGGCCCGCGGCCAAGCGTGCCGCACGGACGGGCCCGCAGGCCCGCGACGTAGTCGGCCGGGGCCCCGGCCTTCTCGGCGGCGTCGGCGAGGATGCCGACATAGCGCGCCGATGGCAGGCCGCCCTCGTAGGCGTTGAGCACGTAGAGCCAGGTGAGCACGTCGCCGTCCAGGGTCTCCACCCGGACCTTGATCTTGCTGTAGTAGCCCAGGGTTGCCCCGTCCCAGCTGTCCAGCGCCCGGGCATCCTGCTCGGTCACCTCGTACAGCACCACGAAGACTCGTTCGGCTTCATCTTCGGCGACGGTGGCCATGGCACCTTCCCAGCCGATGTCGGCACCGCCGAAGGTGAGCCGCCAGCCCTCCAGCCAGCCGGTGCCGCGCTGCGGGGAATGCGGGCAGCGCAGCGCCATCTGCGCCGGGTCCATATTGCTGCCGTAAGCCGCGTACATCTCCACGGGTGACAAGCGTACGAGCCGGGGCCCCGCTCGGTGGCTGGTCGGCGCGAAGTCAGCCCGCGGCGTTCCAGAGTGCGGGGCGCGCCGGGCCCGCCGGGCCGGTTGCGAGAGAATGGGCGGCACCGTGAGCCAGGCGCGCGCGGACGTCGCGACGGCCGGTCCGGCGGTGACCTGCGGCAGAATGGGGCACCGTGAGCCAGGCGCGCGCGGACGTCGCGATACTCGGGGGTGGCCCCGGTGGCTACGAGGCCGCCCTGGTCGCCGCGCAACTCGGGGCCCAGGTCACCGTGGTGGAGTCCGACGGGCTCGGCGGGGCCTGCGTGCTGACCGACTGCGTGCCGTCCAAGACCCTCATCGCCACCTCCGAGACGATGGGCATCCTGTCCGGTTCCCCCGGCCTCGGGATCCGCATCGAAGGCCACGACGGGCGGCTGCGGCCACGCGCCGGCGCGCCGGCCGGTCACCGTGGACGCGGCCAGGCTGAACCGCCGGGTCAAGGCGCTCGCCCTGGCCCAGTCGGCGGATGTCGCCGCGCGGCTGGCCGCCGAGGGGGTCGAGGTGATCTCCGGGCGGGGACGGCTGCCGGCCCGCACACCGTGGTGGTGGCGGATCGCGAGGTGACCGCGGGAGTGGTGCTGCTGGCCACCGGCGGCGTGCCCAGGCGGTTGCCCGGTGCCGAGCCGGACGGCGAGCGGATCCTGAACTGGCGGCAGCTCTACGACCTGGCCGCGCTTCCGCAGGAACTGGTCGTGGTGGGCTCCGGGGTGACCGGTGCCGAGTTCGCCAGCGCCTATCAGACGCTGGGCTCGCAGGTGACGCTGGTCTCCTCCCGCGACCGGGTGCTGCCGCACGAGGACCCGGACGCGGCGATGGTCGTGGAGGACGTGTTCCGCCGGCGCGGGATGACCGTGCTCGGCCGGTCCCGCGCCGAGGGGGTGAAGCGGGAGGGCAGCGGGGTGGTCGTCACCCTGGCCGACGGCCGGACGGTGCGCGGGTCGCACTGCCTGCTCACCGTCGGGCTGGTGCCCGCCACGCAGCACCTGGGCCTTGCGGGCGCCGGGGTGGAGGTGGACGCGCGGGGCTTCGTGACCGTGGACAAGGTGTCGCGGACCTCGGCCGCGGGCGTGTACGCGGCCGGCGACTGCACCGGTGTCATGATGCTGGCCTCCGTCGCGGCGATGCAGGGCCGGATAGCGATGTGGCACGCGCTGGGCGAGGCGGTCCAGCCGCTGCGGCTCAGCCATGTCGCGGCGACGATCTTCACCGAGCCCGAGATCGCGACGGTCGGGGTGAGCCAGGCCGCGGTCGACTCGGGCCAGGTGGAGGCGGCCACGGTCAAGCTTCCGCTCGCCACCAACGCGCGCGCCAAGATGCAGGGCTTCCGGGACGGCTTCATCAAGCTGTTCGCCCGCCCGCGGACCGGGACCGTCGTCGGCGGCGTGGTGGTGGCACCGCGTGCCAGCGAACTGATCCTCGCCGTGTCCCTGGCCGTGGAGCAGATGCTGACCGTGGACCAGATGGCGCACACGTTCGCCGTCTACCCGTCGCTGTCGGGCAGCCTGACCGAGGCCGCGCGGCGCCTCATGCGCCCGGTCGGGGACGGGGCCTAGCTGACCTTGACGGTGAACGTCGCGGACGTGTAGCCGGTCATGGCCGCGGTGGCCGGGTAGCTGCCCGCGGCGGTTCCCTTGGGCACGGTGACCGTGGCCACGCCGCTGGCGTTGGTCGTCGCGTGCCCGCCGAGGAATGTGACCGTGGCGCCGGCCACCGGGTCGCCCACGTCGGTGACCGTGAAGGTGACCACCTTTCCGGGGGCGACCGTGGCGGGCGCGCCGGTCAGCGTGAGCTTGGGCAGGAGCTGGATGTCCCAGTAGGACGGGGTGGACGAGGCCCCGTTCTGCAGCACCAGCGCGACGACGTCGAGCGGTCCCTGGCTGCCCTCGGCCTGCAGGCCGTCCAGTTCACCGGTGTTCGGCGGCGCGGCGATGGTCTGGCCCGGGCCGAACATCGTCGCCGCGGCGTTGCTGCGGATCACGTGGATCTTGTTCTGGCTGGTGTCGTACCACAGCACCCACAGGTGGCCGCCCGGTGCGGCGGCAATCGCCACGTGCGCGGCGTGCTGTGTAGCCGAGCCGGGCACCGTCATGGCCGTGGCCGCGCCCACCTTCCATAGGTCGACGTGTGCGCACGTGATGCCCGCGGCGGGCACGCAATAGGCCAGATAGCCGCCGCCCTTGGCGCCAGCCGCGAGCGCCACCGACTGGAGCGGCTGGTTGTTGGCCAGGCTGGGGTTGCCTGAACTTGGTGCCTCCACCTTGGCGGCCTTGGCAGGCGTGATCTTGTCCACCCAGTAGCCCTGGTCGCTCTCACCGGACTCGGTGTACCACGCCAACCAGACGCTGCCGTCGGTCTCCCTGGCGAGCGTTGTGCCGACCACGGAGCCCGCGCCCGAGGTAACCGCCACGGTGCCGTCCGGCTTCGCCGCCGGCGTGTTCGGGTCGGTCCCCACGTGGAAGGCGACACCGCTGCCGCCCGGCCAGCTCACCACCGGCGTCCCTGTGCTCTGCGTGGTGGCGGAGGTGTCGGTCAGCGAGACGTTCGAGGACTGCGACATCGACCCCTTTGCCAGCACCCAGGTAGTACCGGCCGAGCTGCTGGTGGCCGAGTACACCGCGCCCAGGTTGTACGGGCTGCCGCCCACGCCGTTGCCCCGGTGAACACGGCGCGAATGCCACCGCTGGGCCCGGCGACCAGCCGCGGATAGGCGGAGACGCCGCTCCAGCCCTTCACGATGGTCCCGGTGGCCTCCAGCTTCGCGTTCGGCCCGACCGTGGAGTAGTTCAGCGAGAAGCTGCCGGTGTCGTTGCGCGGCCAGGCTACGTGCAGCATTCCGTCCGCGGTGCGCAGCAGCCCCGCGGACGCGATGCCCAGGCTGGTGTCGGTGGAGATCTTGGTCCATTTCGGCGTGACGGCCCTCGGCGGCTGCCCGGGCACGGCCGCCTGCCCGGGCGCGGCCGCCTGCGCGGCACCGGGGAACAGCGCGGCCGCCGCCGCGGCGGCGCTGAGCATGACGAGGAAAGTGCGGGGCCGGCCTGCGCATGGGTGTCTCCTCCCTGACCTGGCCGGAGTCTTGCCGCATCGGCCGGGAGTTGTCAATGGCTGCACCATGAAAATCCCATTGGCAGGTAATGCAAGCGGCTGGGTCAGCGCCCGGGCTGGATGAGCGCGAGCAGGGCGCTCTTGAGCAGCCGGGCGTCCTGGGCGCGCAACGGGGCCAGGAAGCGGCGCTCGGCCTCCCCGGCCGCCTCGCTGGCCAGGCGCATCGTGTCCCGGCCCGCCTCGGTGAGCGTCACTACGTTCCGGCGCCGGTCCCCGGCGTCGGCGTGCCGCCGCACCAGGCCGTTGCCCTCCAGCGCGTCGATGAGCCCGACCATCGTCGTCCGGTCCACGCCGAGCCGCTGGGCCGCCTGCTGCTGTGACGCCGGCTCGTTCCCGGCCAGGACGGTCAGCACCGCCAGCTCCCGCCCGCTCACCGGATAGGGCTCCAGCGCGCTCGCGGTCAGCTCGGCCAGCCCGAGCTGGGCGTGCTTGAGCAGGTAGGCCAGGTGCGCGGTCAGCTCGGCCGGCGGCACGGCCTGGCCGGCCTGGCCTGGCTGGCCCTGGGCCGCGGTGGACATGGCCAAATACTAGCGTTAAGCTGATCGTCAGGATAACTGACAATCACCTCTCATGACGATTGAGGCAGCGATGATCTTGGTTACCGGTGGCCTGGGGTTCATCGGCTCCCATGTCACCCGGGCACTGCTGGACCGCGGCGAGTCCTGCGTCCTGGTGCAGCGCCGGGCGGCGGCCCGTCCAGCCTGATCGCGGCCGAGGCAGGCACCCGGCTGTTCACCGAGCGGGCCGAGGTGACCGACATCGCCGCGCTCCGCGAGATCGGCAGCCGTCACAAGGTCACCGGCATCGTGCATCTGGCCGGGGGCTTCGGCGTGGACCTCACCGACCCCGTCGGCGCCGCGCAGCGTGGTACCGCGGGCCTGCTCGGCCTGTTCCAGCTGGCCGCCGAGTGGCAGGTGGCCCGGGTCGGCGTGGCGAGCACGATCGGCGTCTACGACGGCCCGGGTGACAGCCCGCTGCGCGAGGACCTGCCGCTGCCGATGACCGCGGTGCACCCGATCCCGGCCGCCAAGAAGGTCCACGAGCTGCTCGCCGATTTCATCGCGAACGCCACCGGGCTGGAGATCTACCTGACCCGCATCGGCGGCGCCTGGGGGCCGCTCGGCCGCCCCGCCTCCCGGTTCATCGCGGCGCCGCAGCTCGTGCACGCCGCCGTCCGTGGCGGTGCGCTGGACCAGCCGCCCTACGCGGACGACGGCGGGGACCTGGTCTATGTCCGGGACTGCGGGCGGGCGATCGCGCTGCTGCAGCTGGCGGACCGGCTCAGTTACCGCACCTACAACGTGGCCAGCGGGCGCGTCACCACGAACGCCGAACTGGCGGATGCGATCCGCGCGGTGATCCCCGGCGCGCCGGTCGCCCTGCACGATGGCCGGGACCCCGGCGGGCTGGGCCGCGACATCTACCTCGACCTCTCCCGGCTGCGCGAGGACACCGGATTCCGGCCGGGCTACGACACCCCGGCCGCCGTCGCCGACTACATCGGCTGGCTGCGCTCCGGCCACGAGCGCTGACGTCCCACGGCGCCGGGGCGGGGCTCAGTGCGCCGGGCGGCCCAGGTCGGGATCGGCCGGGACGGGCAGGCCGTGCTGGCGCAGCCGGGCCGCGCGGATGTCGTCGGCGTAGGTGGCCACGGTGAGCACGCTGCCGGCAGGATGAGGATCGACCATCATCGCGCTCACCCACGGCGGGGCGGGCAGGAACTCCTCCAGCACCACCACCACGGCGGCACACACCGGCAGGATCACCACCAGGTGGCGCAGCACGGTCCGCCACCGCCAGCCCGCGTCGGTCAGCTCGTGCCGCACCCAGTGCACGTTCTCTTCGGTGGCAGCCGGAACCCGAAGGCGAACCTGAGCCATCCCAGCGGCCCCGGGTCACCCGGCAGGCTGGTCATCCCGGGCCCGGAAAGCCAGCGGCGGGAGCGGGCACACTCAGTCCGCCAGCCGGCAGATGGTCGTGCCCGCCGGACACCGTCTGCCCGATCTCCACCGCCAGCCCGCGTCACCGTCCCGTCCTTGTGCGCGGTCAGCGGCTGCTCCATCTTCATCGCTTCGAGCACCACCACGGTGTCACCGGTGGACACCTGCTGGCCCTCGCCGGCCACGATCTTGACGATCGTGCCCTGCATGGGGCTGGTCAGCAGCATCGCCGCCGGCCGCCGCTGTCTGCCCGCGTACGGCCCGGCCGCGCCCGGGCCGGCGCTCCGCCGCCGCGGTCCGCCGCCGCCGGCCGCCCGCGGCGGTCCCGGCCGCCACGCCGAGCCCGGCCGGGAGCACCACCTCCAGGCGCTTGCCGCCGACCTCCACCACGATCCGCTCCCGCGTCGGCCTCCGGGCCGGGCGCGGCCACGGCACCGGGGTCCGCCTCCGGCGCATACGGCGGGATCGCTTGTCGAACTCGGTCTCGATCCACCGGGTGTGCACCGTGAACGGCTCGGCGGTGAACGCCTTGTCGCGCACCACGGCCCGGTGGAACGGCAGCACGGTCGGCATGCCGCCGACGTCGAACTCGTCGAGCGCCCGGCGGGACCGCTCCAGCGCCTGCTCCCGGGTCGCGCCGGTGACGATGAGCTTCGCGAGGAGGGAGTCGAACGCCTGCGGGACCGTCATCCCCGCCGTGTACCCGGCGTCCACCCGCACCCCGGGCCCGGACGGCGTCTGCCACCGGGTGATCGTTCCCGGCGCGGGCAGGAAATTGCGCGCCGGGATCCTCGGCGTTGACCCGGAACTCGATCGAGTGCCCGCGCACCTGCGGGTCGCCGAACCCCAGTTCCTGGCCGTCGGCGATGCGGAACATCTCCCGCACCAGGTCCAGCCCGCTGATCTCCTCGGACACCGGGTGCTCGACCTGCAGCCTGGTGTTGACCTCCAGGAACGACACGGTGCCGTCCTGGCCGACGAGGAACTCACACGTGCCCGCCCCCACGTAACCCGCCTCGCGCAGGATCGCCTTGGACGCCTCGTAGAGCCGGGCCTGCTGCGCCTGGGTCAGGAACGGGGCCGGGTGCCTCCTCGACCAGCTTCTGGTGCCGCCGCTGCAGCGAGCAGTCCCGGGTGGACACCACGACCACGCCGCCGTGCTGGTCGGCCAGGCACTGTGTCTCCACGTGCCGCGGGCGCTCCAGGTAGCGCTCGACGAAGCATTCGCCGCGGCCGAACGCGGCCACCGCCTCGCGCACCGCGGATTCGTACATCTCGGCGATCTCGCCAGCGTCGTGCACCACCTTCAGCCCGCGCCCGCCGCCGCCGAACGCGGCCTTGATCGCGACCGGCAGGCCGTGCTCGGCGGCGAACGCGGCCACCTCCGCCGCGCCACTGACCGGCCCGTCGGTGCCCGGCGCCAGCGGCGCGCCCACGGTGGCTGCGATGTGCCGCGCGGCCACCTTGTCGCCGAGCGCGTCGATCGCGGCGGGCGGCGGGCCGATCCAGGTCAGCCCGGCGTCGATCACCGCGCGGGCGAAGCCGGCGTTCTCGGCCAGGAAGCCGTAGCCGGGGTGGATCGCGTCGGCGCCCGAGTCGGCGGCCCGCTTGAGGATCTTCTCGATGGACAGGTAGCTGTCGGCCGCACTCTGCCCCTCCAGGGCGTAGGCCTCGTCGGCCATCGTGACGTGCAGCGCGTCAAGGTCGGCTTCCGCATAGACGGCGACGCTGGCCAGGCCCGCGTCCTTGCAGGCCCGCACGATGCGCACGGCGATCTCGCCGCGGTTGGCGATGAGCACCTTACGCACGAAGCGCCTCCCCTCGACTGCGAGGAGTCTAGTGACCGCGCGCCGCCCCGTCGCCCCCGGCCGCCCGCGCTGCCGGGCAGGACCCGGCAGCGCGGGGCCGGTTACCGGGACAGGCTCGCGCGCTCGTGCGCGAGCAGCCACTCCTTGCAGGGCAGCCCGTAGTAGTAGCCATGGAGGCTGCCGTCACTGCCCACGATCCGGTGGCACGGGATGACCGGCGCGATCAGGTTGGCGGCGCAGGCCGCACCGGCCGCCCGCGGCGCGGTCGGCTGACCGGCCCGGACCGCCAGTTCCGCGTAGCTGACCGTGGTCCCGGCGGGCACGGCGCGCATCGCGTCCCACAGCCGCTGGCGGCCCGGGCTGCCGGGCTGGCGCACCGGCAGCCCGTCCGGCGCCTTGACGTCGCCGTCGAAGTAGTCCCGCATCGGCTTGACCAGCCAGGCCAGGTCCTGCGGCCGTGCTGCGGTCAGCGCCGTGTCCCGCAGCGCGGGCTCCAGGCGGGCGTGCAGCGACTCGGGGTCGCCGGTGAACCCGGCCCCGACCAGCGTGTCGTCGCAGGCCAGCAGGCTCAGCGGGCCGGCCGGGGTGTCGAGGACGGTCACCAGCAGGGGGCTGGATGAATGGGCAGACATGATTGCTCCTTCGTCAGTGTCGCGGGGGTTCAGGGTCGAGGTCTTCATCGGGCAGCGCTACGACGGCCATCGGTCCGCCCGGCCAGCGGTGCCCCGTCCGCCGTGGCGGGCCCGCCGGCGGACCAGGTCCACAGATGGACGGCCGCGTAGGCACGCCAGGGGCGCCATCGGTCGGCCTGGGCGGCGCTGCCACCCAGGTGCTCAAGGGCGCGGCGCAGCCCCAGGTCGCTGGCGGGGAAGGCGTCCGGGTCGCCCACCGCGCGCATCATCGTGTAGCCGATGGTCCATGGCCCGATCCCGGGCAGTTCGCCGAGCCGGGCCGCCGTCTGGGCCGGGTCGGCGCCGTGGTCGAGTTCCAGCGACCCGTCGGCGACCGCGGTGGCCAGCGCGCGCAGCGTCGCCTGCCTGGCCGTGGTCAGGCCGAGCCCGGACAGGTCGGCGCCCGCCAGGTCGGCTGGCCCGGGGAACAGCACCGACGGCGACCGGCCGGGCATCTGCAGCCTGGTGCCGAACCGCTCGGCCAGCCAGGCCCGCCAGGGTCCGGGCGGCGGCCACCGAGACCTGCTGCCCGAGCACGGCGCGCACGGCAAGCTCGAACCCGTCATACGTACCGGGCACGCGCAGCCCGGGCCGGGCGGCCACGAGCGGGGCGAGCAGCCCGTCGGCGGCCAGCACCGCGTTGATCGCGCAGGCGTCGGCGTCGAGGTCGAGCAGTTGCCGGCACCGGGACACCACCTGGCCGACCCCGCGCAGCCTGGGCAGCCGCGCGCGGAGCAGCACGTGCCGCGGCCCGGGCCGCTCGCCCGGGGCCGGGGGGCCCGGCATGGTCAGCTCGATCAGGCCCGGCCCACCCGGCGCGCGGATCGTCCGCGCGTAGCTGCCGCCGGTGACCTGCTCCACCCCCGGGACGGCACGGGCGGCCAGGAAGCCGAGCAGCGCCGCGCCGTCGAACGGCTCCCGGGTGGCGAGCTTGAGCGTGAGCCACGCACCGTCCGGGCCGGCCGCGCCGCCGGGCGGTGCCGGGCGGCGCAGCACGGGGCGCAGCGCGGACGGCGGCTTGCCGTAGGACTCCACGAACGTCGCGTTGAACTGGCGGACGCTGGCGAACCCGCTCGCGAACGCGATCTCGGTGACCGGCATGGTGGTCTCCGCGAGCAGCCGCCGCGCGGTCTGCATCCGCATGCTTCTGGCCAGCGCGAGCGGCCCCGCGCCAAGCTCGGCCACCAGCAGGCGGCGCAGGTGTCGCTCGGTGACCGCGAGCCTGCGGGCCAGCCCGTCAACGCCGTGCTCGTCCACGTACCCGTCCGCGATCAGGCGGACCGCCCGCCCGGCCAGGTCGGCCCGGACGTTCCACTCCGGTGAGCCGGGGCTGGTCTCCGGGCGGCACCGGCGGCAGGCACGGAACCCGGCCGCCTCGGCCGCGCCCGGGTGCGGGTAGAACCGCATGTTGCGCCGGGCCAGGCGTGCGGGCCGGGCAGACCGGCCGGCAGTAGATCCCGGTGCTCGTCACGGCCGTGTAGAACCGCCCGTCAAACCTTGGGTCGCGGGCGAGCACCGCGCGGTAGCAGGTGTCGAAGTCGAGCGCCATACCTCGATTCAACCCGAGGCAGCGCGCTGATACTGGCGGGAATCGGACCTTACAGCCCGGACGTCAGCCAGGGCGAGCGGAGTTCGTCAGGAAACCCGGATCCAGAGCCATCGCGGCACAGCGATTGTGGTGGTTGGCACTCCACCCACACTCTTGTGATGTGGCAGGTCCAGCCACCCACCACGCCCGGTTGTGTCTGCTCTGTCCTGGCCTGGCGCATCGGCCGCCGGTGCGGCCCGTGGCCGGGAGCATCCAGGAGGTCATCGGTCAAAAAGAATGTCTACCAGGCGATCTGAATGCTCTGGTAGGTGCCGTTGGGGATCGGGGTGAACGTGTTC
This sequence comes from uncultured Actinomycetes bacterium, assembly GCA_963730235.1. Taxonomy (GTDB): domain Bacteria; phylum Actinomycetota; class Actinomycetes; order Streptosporangiales; family Streptosporangiaceae; genus DASXKD01. The sequence continues at coordinate 249,683 of CAVSRH010000026.1, read as the reverse complement.
CCGGTGACGACGCCGAGGATGGTGTCGGGGCCGTAGGGGGTTGCCTTGCCGCGGGGGTCCGAGACGACGAGCGCCTGGCCGCCCGGGCCTGCCCACAGCACGGACTGCCGGTCCACCTCCTGCGGGCCGCCGGGCCGGGAACTGGGCCGCGGAGAACTGGTCCTCGGACAAGATCGGCGTTCCGGTGCGGGCGGAGAACTCGGTGATCCCCTGGGGGGTGACGGTGACGATCCTGGTGCCGTCGGGGGTGAGGAGCGTGTTGAGGCCGAAGTCCGCCCCGCTCGGGAAGGTGAGGACGATTTGGGATGACGCCAGGCTGGTGCCGGGCGCGGTGGTGTCGAGCAGCCGGATGTTCGTGGCCCCCGGGGCCAAGCCCCGGTAGGCGCCAAGCGCGTGCGCTGCCAGCGCGATCGTGATCGCGGTCGCGGCGATAGTCCAGGCCAGTAGGCCAGCCCGCCTCATACGGACGCACCGCCGCACGAGCATCCCGGTGAGCACGACCGCGGCCAGGGTGCCGGCGACCGCGGCTAGAAACGAGAGGGACAGTGCTCCCCCGTTGCCGTTCCGCTGCTGGAACGCCAGCGTCGTCCCGTCCGCGGTCCAGGAGAAGATCTGGCCGATCGGCTTGTTGTTGCCGATCCAGCCGCCGCCGGGCCAGGCCCAGGACCGGATCGTCCCGGTGGCGAGGGTGACGACCTGGATGGATTGGCGCAGGTCCAGGGCGAGCCTGGTGCCGTCGGGGGACACGGTCATCCCGGCGAGCTGGGCGGCGGGGATCGTTTCCGGGACGGCGAGGGGGGCCAGCTTGGCCGTGTGGGTGGCCGGGTCGAAGGCCATCTTGAAGAACACCGTGGGGGTGGTGTTGTCCCGGTTCTGGGCGGGCAGGCCGGCGTCTCCGGAGCCGATGGGCCAGTACCGCTGGGCGGCCAGGACGAAGGTGCGGTCGGCGGCGGCGCTCACCCAGGTGAAGATCTGGTAGGGCCGGGGCGGGGCGACCGTGGCCAGCACGTGCCCGGTGAGAGTGGAGCGCACCACCACGGCCTCGCCGCCTATCACTTGGACGGGGCCGGTCAGGGCCAGTTCGGCGAAGTAGCGGGGCACCTGATCCAGCGCTGCCGGGCGCAGCGCCGCCGGGCGCAGCGGCGCCGGGGAGGGGTGGGACCGTCCGGCCGGGCCTGGGCCAGCCGGGCGGGCGTTGCCGTGGAACGCGGCACCGATGGCCAGCGAGGCGGCGACCACGCCGGTGACCGCGGCTGCGGCGGCCAGGGGCACGAGCAGGCCAGACCACTTCCTGCGCCCGCTGGGACGCCCGGGCGTGGCCTGGAGGGCGCGGAGCAGGTCTGGCGCGGCCGGCGCTTCCCGGTCGTGGCCCGCCATCACCTGGCGAAGGATGTCCTCAATGCCGCTCACCGCCGGTCCTCCCCTCCGATGCCGGCGGGCACGGCCAGCTGCCGCAAGACGGTTAGCCCGCGGCTGGCCAGGCTGCGCACGCTCGCCTCGCGGCAGCCGAGCAGCGCCGCGATCTGGTGGTCGGGCAGGTCCTCGTAGTACCGCAGCACCAGCGCCGCGCGCTGCCGCGCGCTCAGCGCCCCCAGTGCCGCCCACAGCTGTACCCGGTCGGCGATCTGGTCTTCTGGGCTGCCGGCCACCGGCTGTTCGGGCATCCTGTCGGTCACCACCTCGCCGCTGCTGCGCAGCCGCCGGGCGCGCAGATATTCGTTGACCACGGCCCGGCGCAGGTAGGCATACCAATCCTCGGGCGGGACGCCGCGGCGGCGCATCGAGCGGTAGACCCGCACCAGGGCGTCCTGCACCAGGTCTTGCGCCGCCGCCCGGTCGTGGGTCAGCTGATAGGCAACCCGCAGCAGCCGGTCACCGGACTGTGCGACCAGTTCCCCCAGCGCCTCATCAAGATCCACGCCACCACCTCGGGCCTACCCAGATGATGCGCCAGCCGCGCCCATCTGTTGCATGCACCGGCGGCCGTCAGATAACGCTGACATTTCCTGCCACCCACCGGGCGGCGGGCAGAACCCGGTTGCGGAGCAGTGGTAGCCCGCCCCGCCGTGTCCGCACCCCCGCTGCCTGCTGCCGATCGAGACCATCAGAGACCGGTTGTCCATTCGATCGTCAGGCGCTGGGCCTGATCACCCCGAACGGCTCGGAGATGACCAAGGACGATTACCTCGGTGCGATCGCCTCGGGGCAACTGAGATACCAGGTGTTCGAGCCTGTTTCCGAGATGGCGGTGCTGGGCGACGCGGCGATCGTGGTCGTGCGTTACCGGGCTCGCATCAGCTTCGATGACGGACCGGGCATCACCTGCTGGCACACCGACTGCTACCGGCTTCGAGAGGAGACCTGGGAGGTCGTCTGGTCCCAGGCCACGGCGATCACGGCCTAGCGGGCCAGGCGCCGTGGGCCGAGCTTTGCGTGGTGCCTAGCGGGGGTTACCGCTGTGGAGCAGCGCCGCCGGACGTGACATCACAGGTGCTTCGTCCATTCGATGACCAAATGTCGGTCCTGGTCATCGGCGATGAGATTGTGCCTTTCTTCGTAGCACCTTCTTATGTGGGTGGAGTGCCACCAACCACAAACGTTCCTGGCCGGTCGGCTCATCCGGGGCTGGCGGCGCGGCGCCAGGCGCCTGGGCCCGGGGAGGGCGGGACGTGCAGCGCCCGGGCACGGTCGGCCCAGCCGCCGGCCGGACCCCGCCGGCGCTCCTGCGCCGGGCGGGCGGCCAGTTTCGCGGTGACCACCACGGCCAGCGCGGCGGTCTCCTCGCTTGTGGGCTGCCCCCGCACCACGCGCAGCAGCGGCGCTGGCTCGGTCATCCCTCGTGCCCCACCGCGAACTCGCGGCGCACCCGGGCCCAGAACGCGTCCCGCAGCCACTCCCGCGCCTCCTGATACGGGCGCAGCGACAGGCCAAGCTCCTTCTCCGCGTCGACCAGCAGCTCCTTGTCGATGACCGGCGGCAGGATCGGCCCGGGCAGCAGGTCGCGGATGTTGTCCGCGCCGCGGGTGAGGATCCACTTGTGCGCCACGTGCTCACCGGCCTCCTCCACGCGCTCGCGGTCCGGGCCGAGCCGGGGCGGCGCCACCGCGGGCTTGGGCGCGGGGCGGTACGACGGCGGCGGCGGCGCGGGCCGTTCACCGAACAACTGCGCGGGCGAGGGCACCGACGGCGACACCGCCACGGGGACGGGCTGCTCGGCCGGGGCCGGCTGGCGGGTGAAGTAGGGCTCAAGGAACGCCCGGTCCAGCACCTCGACCGTGTCCGCCTCCCAGACCAGCCGCTCGGCCTGGTTCGTGCCGAACGGCGGTTCCACGCCCCACAGGTGCACCCGGACGCCGAACGCCTGCGCGGCCTCCACGGCCGGGACCATGTCCTCGTCGCCCGCGATGAGCACGGCGTCGGTGATGGCGCGGTGCCGGGCCAGGGCCTCCATGTCGGCCCGGATCTGCGCGTCCACCCCCTTCTGCTGGCCGCGCGCGTTCAGGTTGCCCAGCCGCAGCTTCACCCAGGCCATCTGGGCGATCACCCGCTGGTCGATCGTGGGGACGCGGTCCCGCGCGGCGTCGTACCAGTAGACCCGGAGCAGCTCACCGCGGACGAAGCCGTCCGCGTGCCTGGTGAGCGCGCCGATCAGCTTGTCCGCGTCCACCCGGAAATCGCGCCGGGACGCCGTGTTGAACAGCAGCTCACCGGCGGCCGCGTAGATATAGCCGACGTCCACGATCACCGCGTAGCGGGCCAGCGTGGGGAGCGCCGGAGGGGGAGGAAAATCTGTCATGGTGGATACGACCCTAAGTCACCAGCCGGCTACAGGGGGATGTTCCCGTGCTTCTTGGGCGGCAGGGTCTGCCGCTTGGTGCGTAGTGCGCGCAGCGCACGGATTACCTGGGAGCGGGTTTCCGCGGGACGGATCACGGCGTCCACGTACCCGCGTTCGGCCGCAATATAGGGATTGGCGAGGGTGTCTTCGTAGTCGGTGACCAGGCTGGACCGCAGCGCGTCGGGATCCTCGGCGGCGGCCAGCTCCCGGCGGTAGAGGATGTTCACCGCGCCCTGCGCGCCCATCACCGCGATGTGCGCGGTCGGCCAGGCCAGGTTGACGTCACCGCCGAGATGCTTGGACCCCATGACGTCGTAGGCGCCGCCGTAGGCCTTGCGGGTGATCACGGTCACCTTGGGCACCGTGGCCTCGGCGTAGGCGAAGATCAGCTTGGCGCCGCGCCGGATGATGCCGCCCCACTCCTGGCCGGTGCCCGGCAGGAACCCGGGCACGTCGACGAACGTGAGCACGGGGATGTTGAACGCGTCGCAGGTGCGGACGAACCGGGCGGCCTTCTCCGACGCGTCGATGTCCAGGCAGCCGGCCAGGTGCATCGGCTGGTTGGCCACCACGCCGACCGGGTGCCCGTCCGCGCGGCCGAACCCGACGAGCATGTTGTGCGCGAACCCGGCATGCACCTCAAGGAACTCGCCGCCGTCCAGCACGTGCTCGATGACGTTGTGCATGTCGTAGGGCTGGTTCGCGGAGTCGGGGATCGCGGTGTCCAGCTCGGCGTCGGCGTCGGTGACCGCCAGGATCTCCTCGTCCGGGCCGCCGTCGAACACCGGGGGCTCGTCGAGGTTGTTGGAGGGCAGGTAGGACAGCAGGTCGCGGGCGAGGTCGAAGCACTCGTCCTCGTCCTTGGCCTGGAAGTGCGCCACGCCGGACTTGGCGTTGTGCGCCTGCGCGCCGCCCAGTTCCTCGAAGCTGACCTCCTCCCCGGTGACCGTCTTGATCACGTCAGGCCCGGTGATGAACATGTGCGAGGTGCCCTCGACCATCAGGGTGAAGTCGGTGATCGCGGGGGAGTACACCGCGCCGCCCGCGCACGGCCCCATGATCAGGCTGATCTGCGGGATGACCCCGGACGCGAACACGTTCCTGCGGAAGATCTCGGCGAACAGGCCGAGCGCGACGACGCCCTCCTGGATCCGGGCGCCGCCGCCGTCGTTGAGGCCGATGATCGGGCAGCCGACCTTCAGGGCGTGGTCCATGACCTTGACGATCTTCTCGCCGTACACCTCGCCGAGCGAGCCGCCGAACACGGTGAAGTCCTGGCTGAAGACGCAGACCGGCCGGCCGTCGATCGTGCCGTGACCGGTGACCACGCCATCGCCGTAGGGGCGGTTCGCGGTCATCCCGAAATCCGTGGCGCGGTGCCTGGCCAGCTCGTCGAACTCGGTGAACGACCCGGGATCCAGCAGCCGCTCGATCCGCTCGCGGGCGGTCATCTTGCCCTTGGCGTGCTGCCGCTCCACCGCGCGCTCGGAGCCGGCGTGGATCGCCTCGTCCCGGCGCCGCTGCAGGTCCGCGATCTTCCCCGCAGTGGTGTGCAGGCCGGCGGCCGGTTCGGCCGGGGCCGGTGCAGGGGGGTGGGGAGGCGAGTGGGGGCTGGGCAGTTCGCTGCTCATGTGCCTCAGGGTAGTGGCCGCCGCGATCATTACCGCTGCACCTGGCGTCCCGTTCCCGGAATTTGGACGGCACTAGGCTCAGCACGTGTGACCAGGGAACGCGACCGGGCCGAGCTGCCTGTCCCATTGCGCCGGGATGTCCGGCTGCTCGGTGACCTGCTCGGTGAGGTGATCCGCGAGTCCGGCGGCCAGGGCCTGCTGGACGACGTGGAACGGCTGCGCCGCGCGGTCATCGCGGCCAGGGAGAAACCGCCGGGGGACGAGGCGGACCTGGCCGGCGACCAGATCGCGGCGCTGGTGGCGGGCTGGCCGCTGGCCCGGGCCGAACTGGTGGCCAAGGCCTTCACGATCTACTTCCACCTGACCAACCTGGCCGAGGAACGGCACCGGGTCCGCGTGCTGCGCGGCGAGGCGGACTTCGCGCCGGAGACGGGGGACAGGGCAGGCGATGGCGGGCCACGGCGCGAGTCGCTGGCCGCCGCGGTGGCCGAGTACGCCACCGAGCCCGGCCGGTTCGCCGGGCTGCTCGCCGGGCTGCGGATCCAGCCGGTACTCACCGCCCACCCCACCGAGGCCCGCCGCCGGGCGGTGGCCGCCGCGCTGCGCCGGATGGCGGTGCTGGTGGCGGCGCTGGACGGGGCCCGGGCTCCGGCGGACCTGGCCGAGGTGCGGCGGCGGTTGCGGGAGGAGATCGGCCTGCTGTGGCTCACCACGCCGCTGCGGGTCAAGCCGATCGGGCCCGCCGACGAGGTGCGCACGGTCATGGCCGTGTTCGACGACACGCTGTTCAGCCTGGCCCCGGCCTTCTACCGGGCGCTGGATGCGGCCTGCCGCACCCTGCCCGGGGCCAGCACCGGCCCGGCCCCGGTGGCCGGTGCGTGCCTGCGGTTCGGCAGCTGGGTGGGCGCGGACCGGGACGGCAACCCGACCGTGACCGCCCAGGTCACCAGGGACGCGGCGGCGATCCACGCCGACCACGCGCTGCGTGCGCTGGAGAACGCCACCAGCAGGGTCGGCCGCGCCCTCACCGTGCACGCCGCGGCCGCGCCGCCCAGTGCGGGCCTCGCGCTCGCGCTGGAGGCCGCCGAGACCGAGCACCCCGAGCTGCTCGCGCAGATCGGCGCACGGTCCCCCGAGGAGCCGTATCGCACCTTCCTGCTCTTCCTGGCCGAACGCGTCCGTGCCACCCGGCTGCGCCAGGCCGACCTGGCCTACCCCGGCTGCGGCGCCTTCCTCGCCGACCTGCGCCTGGTCCAGGACTCGCTGGCCGGCGCGGGCGCCGGGCAGCTTGCGTTCGGCGAACTGCAGAACCTGATCTGGCAGGCCGAGACGTTCGGGTTCCATGCCGCGTCGCTGGAGGTGCGCCAGCACAGCGCGGTGCACGAGCGGGCGCTGCACGAGATCGAGGCGGGCGGCGAACTGTCCGCGCAGGCCGCCGAGGTGCTCGCGACCATGCGGGCGATCGGGTGGATCCAGGGCAGGTTCGGCGTGGCGGCGTGCCACCGGTACGTGGTCAGCTTCACCCGCTCGGCGGCCGACATCGCCGCGGTATACCGGCTGGCGGCGCTCGCCGTGCGCAGCGGCCCGCCGCCGGTGCTCGACGTGGTCCCGCTGTTCGAGAGCGGCGCGGACCTGGCGAACGCGACGTGCGTGCTGGACGGGATGCTGGAACTGGAGCCGGTCGCGGCCCGGCTGGCCGCCAGTGAAGATGCGCGGGGCGGCCGGGAGCTGGAGGTCATGCTCGGCTACTCCGACTCCGCCAAGGAACTCGGCCCGGTGAGCGCGACGCTGGCGCTGTACGACGCGCAGGAGCGGCTGGCCCGGTGGGCCGCCGGGCACGGCATCCGGCTCACCCTGTTCCACGGCCGCGGCGGGGCGCTCGGCCGCGGTGGCGGCCCGGCCGGGCGGGCGGTGCTCGCCCAGGCGCCCGGGTCGGTGGACGGGCGGCTCAAGGTCACCGAGCAGGGCGAGGTCATCTTCGCCAGGTACGGGCACCCGGTCATCGGGCGGCGCCACCTGGAGCAGGTCACCTCGGCGGTGCTGCTCGCGTCGGCACCCGCGGTGCTGGCCAGCGGGCGGGACGCGGCACGCCGGTTCCGGCCGGTGGCCGACCGGATGGCCGGGGCGGCGCTGCGTGCCTACCGGGACCTGGTCGAGGCCGACGGGTTCGCCGGGTGGCTGGCGCGGATCAGCCCGCTGGAGGAACTCGGCCGGATGCGGATCGGGTCCCGGCCGCCGCGCCGCGGCACCGGCGGTGCGCCGGGTCCCGCCGACCTGGCCGAGCTGCGGGCCATCCCGTGGGTGTTCGCGTGGGCGCAGACCAGGCTGAACCTGCCCGGCTGGTACGGCCTGGGCAGCGGGCTGGCCGCGGTGCTGGCGGGCCCCGGCGGGCTGGACGCGGTGCGGGCGGCCTACCAGGGCTGGCCGGTGCTCACCGTGCTGCTGGAGAACGCCGAGATGAGCCTGGCCAAGACCGACCGCCGGATGGCCGCGCGGCATCTGGCGCTGGGCGGGCGGGACGACCTGAGCGCCCGGGTGCTGGCCGAGTACGACCTGACCCGGCGGCTGCTGCTGGAGGCGACCGGGCACGCGCGGCTGCTGGCCAACCGGCCGGTGCTGTCCCGGGCGGTCACGCTCCGGGACCCGTACGTGGACGCGCTCTCCTACCTGCAACTGCGCGCGCTGGCCGGGCTGCGGTCCGGGCCGGGCCCGGGCGGGGACCCCGGCGAGCGCGATCAGCTGGAACGCCTGCTGCTGCTGTCCGTCAACGGTGTCGCCGCCGGCCTGCAGAACACCGGCTGAGCGGCGCCCCCCGGGGGGCCGCTCGCCCGGGCCAGCACCGCTCAGCTCGCCAGGGAAGCCTTGCGCTGCTGGTGGGCCTCCCAGCACGGGAAGCGGGCGTCGATGCCGTCCCCGGCCAGCAGCCTGGCGATGGCCTCCCTGGTCACCTCGTCGGCCGGCCGGTACACCACCATCCGGGTGCCCGGCACCGCCTGCACCGCCAGGCTGGTCGTGGTCAGCGCGAGCTTCGGGTACGCCGGGTGGCGGAACACCTTCAGGTAGGTCGCCGGGCTGGCCACCTCGTGCTCGTCCCACAGCCGGGCGAACGCGGGGCTGACCGCGGCCAGGCGCCGGACGAACCCGGTCCACGCGGGCTCGCCGAGGTGCCGGCCGTAGGCGCCGCGCAACTGGGCCACCAGCATCGCCACCTGCTCGTGCCGGTTCACGTACGGGTGGCAGCAGTCGGGGCTGGTGAAGCACTGCCAGAGGACGTTGCGCTCGCCGGGCGCGACGCCGGTCATGTTCGGCCACAGCGCCTGGTACGGCGCATTCCAGGCGAGCAGGTCGAACCGCTCGTTGATCACGCTGGCGGGCATCGGCACCACCGCGTCGAGGATCTCCTGCACCTCCGGCGGCACCTGCTCGCACCCGGACGTCGCCGCGCCGATCGCGCTGGCGTCCGGCAGGTCGGCCAGCCGGAACAGGTGCTCCCGCTCGGCCTGGTCGAGCAGCAGGGTGCGGGCCACCGCGCCGAGCACCTGCGGGCTCGCGTTGATCTGGCGGCCCTGTTCCAGCCAGGTGTACCAGGTCACGCCGACGCCGGAGAGCTGCGCGACCTCCTCGCGGCGCAGCCCGGGGGTGCGGCGGCGGGAGCCCGGCGGCAGGCCGGCCTGCTCGGGGGTGATCCGCTCCCGCCGGGCGCGCAGGAACGCGGCCAGCTCGGCGCGGCGGTGCTGTCCGTTCGCAGCGGTCACGATGGCCATGACTCCATCCTGCCGGGGCCGCGGCACGGTTGCCAGGTACTGCTGATACCAGGATAAGCAGGCTCTTGGTACTGGCATCGGCCTCCCGGCAGGCTGGTAGCCATGACAGACATCCTCGCCGTTGCCCGGCCGGCCCGCCCGGCCCAGCGGCGCGCCCGCAGTCCCTGGGCGGCGCTCGCCGTGGTCCTCGCCGGGCAGTTCATGGCGGTTCTCGACGCCTCCGTTGTGAACGTCGCGGCGCCCTCGATCCATGCCAGCCTGCACACCTCCGGCGCCGGGCTGCAGCTTGTCATCGCCGGATACGTGATCACCTATGCCGTTCTCCTGGTCACCGGCGCCCGGCTCGGTGACATCCTGGGCCACCGGCGCCTGTTCCTGTCCGGCCTGGCGGTCTTCACCGTGGCCTCGCTCGGCTGCGGCCTAGCCACCTCGACCGCCGTGCTCGTGACGCTGCGCTTCATCCAGGGCGCCGGGGCTGCGGCCATGATCCCGCAGGTCCTCAGCCTGATCCAGCGGACCTTCACCGGCGCGGCCCGGGGCCGCCCGATGCGCCTGTACGCGGCCGTGCTGGCCGGCGGTGCGGTGACCGGGCAGGTCGTCGGCGGCGTGCTGGTCAGCGCCGACCTGCTGGGCAGCACCTGGCGCCCGGTGTTCCTGCTGAACGTCCCGATCGGGGCGATCCTGTTCCTGGCCGGGCTGCGGACCCTGCCGGCCGGCCGGGGCGAGCCGGGCCGCGGCCTGGACCTGGCCGGGGTGGCCACGCTGACCCCCGCCGTGCTCGCCCTGATCCTGCCCCTGGTACTCGGCCAGTCCGAGCACTGGCCCGCCTGGGGCTGGGCCTGCCTGGCCGCCAGCGCTGTGCTGTTCGCCCTGTTCGCCGTGGTGGAGCGCCGGGCCGCCGCCGCTGGCGGTGCGCCGCTGATCCCCGGGCGGCTGCTGCGGCTGCCCGGCACGGCGGCCGGGATCGCGGCGCTGTTCTGCGTGATGGCCGTGTTCGGCGGGTTCTTCTTCGTGCTGGCCTTGCACCTGCAGGGCGGCCTGGGCGACTCGCCGATGCGGGCCGGGCTCACGTTCGCGCCCGCCGGGCTGGCGTTCGCCCTGGTCAGCCTGAACTGGCAGCGCCTGCCGGCGCACCGGCACGTGACCGTCAGCATCGCCGGGTTCGTGATCTACGGCGCCGGCCTGCTGATGCTGGCCGCCCTGCTGCGCGGCGGCGGGCCGGGCGGGGCCGGGCTGCTGGCCGGGCTGGCGCTGATGGGCGCTGGGATGGCGGCCGCGTTCAGCCCACTGATGACCGCCGTGGTGACGCGGGTTCCGGTCACCGACGCGGCCGACGCGACCGGCGTGATCGTCACGGTCAACCAGCTCGCCCTGGTGGTCGGCGTGGCCACGTTCGGCACGCTGTACCTGAACCTGGCCGGGCGGCTGCCGCAGGACCCGGCGGCCGGGTTCCGCCTGGTCTCGGCGCACGCGGTCGCGGTGACCTGCGCGGTGCTCGCCGCCGGGGCCGTGGTGGGCGGCATCCTCGCCGCCCTCCGCACCCGCACCGATCCAAGGCGTCCCATGTGACCCTTGCCGTACCACATCATAGCTAGGAGTGGTATGATTAATATATGAGTGGGACATACCAGGTGACGATGGGTGACCGTGGGCGGCTGGTTATCCCTGCCGAGCTGAGAGAGCGGGCCGGCCTGTCCGAGGGAACCGCGCTCATCCTGCTGGAGACCCCCACCGGGCTGGTGCTGCTGACCCGCTCGCAACTCCAGGAACTCGTGCGCGCCGAGCTGGCCGGCTTGAACCTGGTGGCGGAACTCCTTGCCGAGCGCCGGGCCGAGTCGGCCGCCGACGATGCCGCGTGAATGTGTTGGATGCGTCGGCGCTGCTGGCATTCCTGCAGGGTGAGGATGGCGCAGCGCGGACCGAGGAAGCGCTCAAGGAGGGCGGCGCCTGTGGCGCGGCGAACTGGTCGGAGATCGCGCAGAAGGTACGTGCGCACGGCCGGAACTGGGATCTCGCCAGGTCGCTCTTGGCAAGCTATGGGCTCCGGGTCGAGGCCGTGACCGCCGCCGATGCCGAATGGGCCGCCCGCAGATGGGTGCGCGGCGAGGGCCTCTCGCTCGCCGACCGGCTCTGCATGGCGCTCGGTGACCGGCTGGACGCCGACGTCTGGACGGCAGACCAAGCCTGGGGCTCCGGGGAACGGATCAGGCAGATCCGCTGACGGACCGCGTCAGGCGTGGTGCTCCACGGTGCGTGTGGCCACTTGATCATCGGCGCCCGGGGCGCCGGCGTTGGCCACCTCGCCGGGCCGGACCGGCACGGCGGGCGGGCGGGCGAACGCCAGCCCCGCCGCCAGGCAGGCCAGCGGCGCCGCGATCAGCACGTAACGCTCGGAGTAGTCGGCGGTCAGCACCGGCGCGACCAGCATCGTGACCGCGGCGAGCCAGGGGCAGAGCCCCGGTCCGCCCCACTGCCCGCCGGCCAGGCGCCACGCGCCCCGGCAGCGCCGCGCGATCCCGCCGAGCCCGACGGCCAGCACCGCCGCCAGCAGCGTGCCCCGCAGGTAGACGGCGCGCTGGTAGGACACCAGCCAGCCGGAGAACGGCTGGACCGCCCGGGTGGCGGTCGCGCCGCCGTAGGCACGCTGGTCCGAGGCCACGGTGTGCCCCGGGACCAGCACCGCGCCGGGAGCGATCCAGTGCTCGGTGGCGTAGGCGAACTCGTAGCGCCTGGTCATCAGCGCGCTCGGGTGCGGCGGGATGTTCCAGTCGAACGAGAGCGACACGTCGTGCAGCACGGCGGTCAGGTAGCCCAGCGGCTGGGCGGCGATGGCCCGCAGCGCGAAGCTCATGGCCAGGGAGTTCTTGGTGGCGGAGAACTTCTTGCCGGGCAGCCGGTCCAGCGGCGAATCGGGTGCCCAGATGTAGCTGGAGGCCGCCGCGCGCAGGCCTGCCGCCCGGGGCGGGCACAGCCGGGCCTCGCTGGCCGGCGGCTTGATCACCGCGCAGTTGGCGAAGCTCATCGTCCGGGACCACAGGTAGATGCCGTCGCTGTTGCTGATCGCCACCCGGTGGTAGGTGTGGTCGAACCAGGCCAGGTCGCCGGCCAGCGGGAGTACCGCCGCCGCCACGGCCGCGGCGAGCACCCGCCAGCCGGCCCGGCGCACCGCCAGGTAGCCGAGGAACACCAGGAGCAGCGGCAGCCCGGGCGGCCAGAAGCAGGCGCTGACCGCGAGCAGGCCGCCGGCGGCGGCCGTCGCCTGGAGCGGGCGCCTGTCCCGCCACCACAGCGTGAGCGCCGCCGCCGTCATGATCAAGCAGCAGAACGCAGCGCTCGGCAGGATCTCCTGCTCAAGCTGCACCTGATACGCGCTGAACAGGACGGGCAGCGCCGCGAGTGTGGCGCCCCAGCCCGGCAGCCCGTACCGGCGCAGCAGGGCATAGGTGATGACCCCGATCGCCAGGCCCAGCAGGTGCTGAACCGCGGTGACCGCAGCGAAGCTGTGGACCGGGCGCAGGGCCAGCAGCAGCACCCCGTAACCCGACAGGCGCGAGGTGCCCGGGACGTAGCGCAGCGCGGTGGACAGGTAGGACGCGGAGTCCCCGCCGAACCAGATCGCGGGCGGGAAGGCGAGCATGGTGAGCACCCGGAGGATGAGCCCGCCCGTGACGGCGGCGGCGAACCACCGGTGGCGGCGGAGCAGCTGCCCGGCCGCGGCGAGCCGGGTCACGGCTCGGGCTCCGGTGCCGGCGCCTGGCCGGCCACGGAGCCCGTGCGGTCGCTGGAATCCGGCCCCGGTCCCTGGCTGGCCACCGAACCCGCGCGTTCCCCGGGCTCCGGCCCGCCCGGGCGCGGCACCGGTTCCCCGGGCCGCGGCGAGGGCACGGCTCCGGGTGCCGGGGAACCGGCCGCCCGCGCCGCGGGCGGCGCCTCGGCCGGCGGGGGCCCGGCCACGGCCGGGTCCGGCGTGCGTGCCGCGCTGGCCAGGGGCGGTGCGGGAGCCGGTTGCGGCACCGGGCCGGGGTGCCTGGCGAAGGCCAGCCCCGCGGCCAGGCAGGCGACCGGGATCACGGTGATCGCGTACCGGTAGTGGTACTCGTGCACCGCGACCGGGACGACGATGCCCAGCGCGGCGACCGCCCACGGCAGCGCGGGCGGCCCGCCGCCGTGCCGCCACCGCCGGGCCGCGCCCGCCAGCCCGGCGGTGAGCACCAGGCCGAACACGATCCCCGGGAAGTACACCGGCTGCTGATAGAGGTACAGGAAGTAGGCATACGGCTCGACCGGGTGGGTGTCGCTGCCGACATGCCCGTAGGCCTCCAGGTGCCGCCGCTGCGAGCGGTCCAGCCGGGCCACGTCGGGCGTGGCGGTGAAGTGCAGCTGCCGCACGTTCAGCGTCCGGTCGGTGGCGATGAACGTGAGCATGACCCCGCTGGCGACCGTGCGGACGTAACTGGCCGGCTGGGCGCGGATCGCGTCGAGCGCGAAATGCAGCGCCAGCGCGTTGTTGGCCGCGTTGAAGCCGGGCCGCGCGTCATGCCGCCACCAGGCGCCCGGCGCCCACAGGTACGCCGCCGGGGTCGGCGACCCCAGCAGGGCGGGCACCGACCAGGGACCCGCCGGGCGCGGCGGATCCGGCTGGCGGTCCGGGCAGAGCGCCCGCAGGTCCGCCGGCGGCCGGATGACCGGGCAGTCGGCGAAGGACATGGTCCGCGACCACAGGAACATGCCGTCGCTGTTGGTCAGCGCGAAGTTCCCGTACCTGGCGGCGAACAGGCCCATGTAGGCCAGCAGTGGCAGGGTGAACGCGATCGCCGCGGCGGCCACCGCCCGCAGGCCCGCCCGCCAGGCCGCGAGCACGGCCAGCAGCGCCAGCATCTCGGGAGCGCCGTTGCCGCGCAGGATCGCAGCGCCGAACAGCAGCGCCCCGGCCGCGGCGCACTGGGCCGGGGCGGGCCGCGGTGGGCCCGGCGCCCGCCGGATCAGCACCACCGCGACCGCGGCGGTGAGCAGCAGCGCGTAACCGGTATCGGGCAGGATGGACGACTCCAGCGCCACCTGGCGGGAGTCGATCAGCGTCGGGAGGGCGGCGAGCGTGGCACCCCAGGCCGGCAGCCCCCAGTGCCGCAGCAGGGCGTAGACGCCGATGGCGGTGGCCACGCCGATCAGGTGCTGCACCCCGGTGACCAGGGTCAGGGCGTGGAACGGCGACAGCAGCCAGAGGAACACCGGGTAGCCGGACGGGTGCCACTGGGACAGGTTCGGGTGCGCCCCCTCCGCCAGGTAGGCGAACGAGTCCGGGGTGAACAGCGCCGGGCGGAAGGCCAGCATGGCCAGGATCCGGGGGACCAGCGACAGCGCCACCGCGACCGTGATGAGCCGGTGGTCCCGCCATAGGGCCACGGCGTGGCGGCGCAGGCGGAACCAGGTCACTCGGCCTCCTTTGGCACGATGGGTGTCTGCCTCACGGTAGCGAGCGGCGACGACTCTTCGTTATGAATTGAAGACAATGAGTGAGGATACGACGGCACTCCCGTCACTGGACGCGACAGCGATCACGAACGCGGTGGTGCGGCCCGGGAGCCTGTGGCGCGCGGTCCGGGTCGTGGCCGAGACCGGGTCGAGCAACGCCGACCTGCTCGCCGCGGCCGGGGCCGGCGCGGCCGAGGGCCTGGTCCTGGTGGCCGAGGCGCAGACCGAGGGCCGGGGCCGGCTGGACCGCCGCTGGGCCAGCCCGCCACGGGCGGGGCTCACGTTCTCGGTGCTGCTGCGCCCCGGCGGCGTCCCGGCCGCGCTGCTCGGCTGGCTGCCGCTGCTTGCCGGGGTCGCCACCGCGGCCGCGGTGCGCCGCGTGACGGCGGTGGATGCCGCCCTGAAATGGCCGAACGACGTGCTGGCGGGCGGCGCGAAGCTGGGCGGCATCCTCGCCGAGCGGACCGGGACCGCGGTCGTGGTGGGCATCGGCATCAACGTCTGGCAGGACCGGGCGGACCTGCCGCCGGGCGCGGCCGCCACCTCCCTGGCGCTGGCCGCCGCGGGCGGCACGGCACTGGCCGGGGCCGGCGGGCCCGGGCTGCGCGGGCGGCTGCTGGCGGACCTGCTGGACGGGCTGTCGCGCCGGTACCTGGCCTGGCGGGACCAGGCCAGCCCGGGGGACGCGGATGCGTGCGGGCTGCGCCAGGAGTACCTGCGCCGGTGCGCCACGCTGGGCCGGCCGGTGACCGTGACGATGCCGGGCGCCGGGCCGGTCACCGGGACCGCGGCCGGGGTGGATGAGACCGGGCGGCTTGAGGTGCGCACCGCCGCCGGGCTGGTCCCGGTCTCGGCCGGCGACGTGACCCACGTCCGCCCGGCGAATGAGCGGGGGGACTAGGACATTCCGTGTCACGATGTGCACATGGCCGACGCTGACCTGTCCGAGGGCGAACGGACCGTCCTGGTCCTCAACCCGCACTGGAAGACGGTGCTGTGGCCGTTCGTGCTCCTGGTGCTCGTCGCCGTCGCGGCAGCCGTGCTGCTCATCGTGATCCCGCATAACCGCCTGCAGGGACCGGAGCGGATCGCGGTCGGCGCGGTGGCGCTGGTGATCGCCGCCATCTGGGTCGGGGTGCCGATCCTGCGCTGGAAGACGACGACCTACGAGCTGACCACCCGCAGGTTCCGGCTGCGCTACGGCGTCCTGTCCCGGACCGGCCGCGACTTCCCGCTGATCCGGATCAGCGACGTGTCGTTCTCGCACGGCCCGATCGACCGGATGCTCGGCTGCGGCCGGCTGGTCATCGAGTCGGCGGGCGAGCACGGGCAACTGGTGCTCAACGAGATCCCCAGCGTGGAGAAGGTGCAGGCCACGCTGTTCCAGTTGGTCGAGGACGAGCAGGCCAGGCTGGCCCGGGAGGACCGCTAGCCGAGGAGCGCCCCGGGCTCGCGGCGAGTTAGCCTCCGGCTATGGACGGCGTGATAGTGCGGGAACGCGGCTCGCCGGGCATCCCGGCGTCGCGGAGATCATGCTCGACCGCGCGGAGGCCATGAACGCGATCAACACCGCGATGGCGTTCCGGCTGGCCCAGGCGTGTGCCGAACTGGCCACCGACCGGCAGGTCAAGGCGATCGTGCTCTACGGCACCGGGGAGCGTGCCTTCTGTGTGGGCGCCGACCTCAAGGAACGCAACCGGATGTCGGATGCGGACTTCCTGCGGCAGCGCCCGGTCTTCCGTGCCGCGTTCGGCGGGCTGCTGGCCCTGCCCCAGCCGGTGGTCGCCGCGGTGCACGGCTACGCCCTGGGCGGCGGCTGCGAACTGGCCCTGTCCTGCGACGTGATCGTGGCCGACGAGACCGCCGTGTTCGGCCTGCCGGAGACCACGGTGGGCCTGGTGCCCGGGGGCGGCGGCACCCAGCTCGCGCTGCGCCGGCTGGGCCGGGCCGGGCCGCCGACCTGATCTTCTCCGGCCGCCGGGTGGACGCCGGTGAGGCCGCGCGGATCGGGCTCGCCGACCGGGTCGTGCCGGCCGGGACGGCCTGCGCGCAGGCGATCGAGATCGCCGGGCGGATGGCGGCCAACTCGCCGACGGCCGTCCGGGCGGCGAAGACGGCCATCCGCCAGGGCGCGGGCACCGGGCTCGCGGCGGCGCT
The DNA here is from genome assembly GCA_963730235.1 of uncultured Actinomycetes bacterium. GTDB lineage: Bacteria > Actinomycetota > Actinomycetes > Streptosporangiales > Streptosporangiaceae > DASXKD01. Next base: position 232,821 of record CAVSRH010000026.1, on the reverse strand, counting down.
GGAGGTGGAGGACGCGGCCTGGCGTACCGCCGCGCTGTCCGCGGACCGCCGCGAGGGCATCGCCGCCTTCAACGAGAAGCGCCGGCCGCAGTGGCCGGGGGAGTGACCGCGACATGAGCGACATACCCGAGCGGATCTCGCTGCGCGAGGTGGGGCCGAGGGACGGGCTGCAGAACGAGGACCCGGTGCCCACGCCCGCGAAGATCGCGCTGATCGACCGGCTCGGCCACACCGGGGTGAGCCGGATCGAGGCGGTCTCGTTCGTGCGCGCCGAGGCGATCCCGCAGATGGCCGACGCGGACGCGGTGTGGGCCGGGGTGGCCAGGGTCCCCACGGTCAGGTATTCCGCGCTGGCGCCGAACCTGCGCGGCGCGCGGCGCGCGCTGGACGCCGGGTTCACCGAGGTCGAGGTCGTGGTGTCCGCCTCCGACACGCACAACCGCAAGAACGTGAACCGGAGCACCGAGCAGTCGCTGGACGAGATCGCGGTGGTCATCGACGAGGCGCACGCAGCGCGGCGCGGCCTGCCAGGTGATCGTGTCCACCGCGTGGGGGTGCCCGTACGAGGGGGACGTGCCGGTCGGCCGGGTGCTGTGGGTGGCGGGCCGGGCGGTCGCCGACGGCGCCGACTCCGTCTCGTTCGGCGACACGACCGGGATGGCCACGCCGCGCCGGGTCCGCGACCTGGTCGGCGGGTTCCGGTCGGCGTTACCCCGATACGCCGCTGAACCTGCACTTCCATAACACCCGCGGCACCGGCCTGGCCAACGTGCTCGCGGCGCTGGAGCTGGGCGTGGACGACTTCGACGCGTCCGTGGGCGGGCTGGGCGGCTGCCCGTACGCCCCCGGCGCCACCGGCAACATCGCCACCGAGGAACTCGTGCACATGGTGGAGGACATGGGCGTGGCCACCGGAGTGGATCTCGACGCCATGATCGACGCCGCGGCCGAGGCGGAGCGGATCGTCGGCCGGGAACTGCCGTCCCAGGTGCTGCGGGCCGGCCCGCGGACCAGGACGATCCCGGCGTAGCGCATGTACGTGGTCCAGGTGCTCCCGTCGCGCGGGCTGGCCATACCCTGCTTCGCTGACGACCCGGGCGACCTGGTCCGGCTGGGCATCGACGCCGAACGGGCCGGCTTCGACGGGTTCTTCCTCTGGGATCACCTGGTCCACTCCGACACCGGGGAGGGGCCGCCCATCGTGGATTCCTGGCAGGTCCTCGCCGTGGTGGCCGCGGGCACCACGCGCATCGCCCTGGGCACGATGATCACCCCGGTTGCCCGCCGCCGCCCGTGGAAGCTGGCCAAGGAGATCACCACGCTGGACCTGCTCAGCGGCGGGCGGGCCATCCTCGGGGTGGGCCTCGGTGCCCCGGCCGGTGAGTTCAGCCTGTTCGGCGAGCCGCCCGGCGCCCGCCACCGGGCGGAACTCCTGGACGAGGGGCTGGAGATCGTGGCCGGGCTGTGCACCGGGGAACCCTTCTCCCACCGGGGCAAGCACTACACCGTCGGGCCGGTCAGGTTCACCCCCGTCCCCATCGGGCGCCCGCGGCGGGTACCCATCTGGGTAGGCGGGGAGCTGCCGGCGGCCGGGCCGGTGGCCAGGGCCGCCCGCTGGGACGGTTTCGTGCCGATCCACCGGGAGCGGCCCGGCGGCCAGGCCACGCCGGAGGACATCGCGGCCGCCCGGGACCGGATCGGGGCACTGCGTGGGACCACCGCGAACTTCGACATCGCCGTCTGGGGCGAGCTGGACTCGGCCGGCCGGGTGGCCGCCGCGCTACCGGCCTATCGTGACGCCGGGGCCAGCTGGTTCATCGAGAGCCCCAAGTCCGGGCCGGGCTGGCTGGACGCGGTGCGCGAGCGGATCGAGCCGCGGCCCCGAGGTACAGTCCCCTCGTGGCTGAGCATTCTGACCTGGCCGAGGTGCGCGCCAGTATTGAACGGGGCGGTGCGCGCCAAGTACCACGAGGCCGCCGCGGCGGCGGGCAAGCTGTTCGCCCGGGAGCGCATCAAGCTGCTGGTCGACGCGGGCAGCTTCACCGAGGACGGCCGCTACGCCAACGTCCTGGCCGACGGACTGCCCGCCGACGGTGTGATCACCGGGACCGCCGACCATCGACGGCCGGCCGGTCGCGCTGATGGCCAACGACTCCACGGTCAAGGCCGGGTCCGTGGGGCGCCCGCACCGTCGAGAAGATCATCCGGATCATCGAGAAGGCCTACCGCGACCGGCGTCCCCATGGTCTACCTGGTCGACTCGGCCGGCGCGCGGATCACCGACCAGGTCGAGATGTTCCCCGGCCGCCGCGGCGCCGGGAAGATCTTCCACACCCAGGTGCGCGCGTCCGGGCTCGATCCCGCAGGTCTGCGCGCTGTTCGGGCCCTCGGCGGCCGGCGGCGCCTACATCCCCGCGTTCTGCGACTACGTGGCCATGGTCGACGGCAACGCGTCCATGTACCTGGGCAGCCCGCGGATGGTCGAGATGGTGGTCCGGGAGAAGACCACGCTGGAGGAGATGGGCGGCGCCCGGATGCACTGCACCGTGTCCGGGCTGCGGCCACCACCTCGCGGCGACCGAGCAGGACGCGCTCGCCGCCGTCCGCCGCTACCTGTCCTACCTGCCCTCGAACTGGCAGCAGCGGCCGCCGGGCCACGCGGCCGCCGGGCCCGACGACATCGACCTGGCCGCCCTGGTCCCCGAGCAGCGAGCGGCAGGCGTTCGACATGCGCCGGTATGTGCGCGGCCTGGTCGATGCCGGGCTCGTTCTTCGAGATCCACGAGCTGTGGGCCAGGGAGCTGACCATCGGGTTCGCCCGGCTGGCCGGCCAGGTCATCGGGGTGGTCGCGAACAATCCCCTGTTCAAGGGCGGCGTGCTGTTCGTGGACTCCGCCGACAAGGCCACCCGGTTCATCCAGCTCTGCGACGCGTTCAATGTGCCGCTGCTGTTCCTCTCGGACGTGCCGGGCTTCATGGTCGGCACCGCCGTGGAGAGGCAGGGCATCATCCGGCATGGCGCCAAGATGATCAGCGCGGTGTCCGAGGCCACGGTGCCGAAGATCTGCGTCGTGGTGCGCAAGGCCTACGGGGCCGGCCTGTACGCCATGGCGGGGCCCGGTTTCGAGCCGGACGCGACGATCGCGCTGCCCACCGCCAAGATCGCGGTGATGGGGGCCGACGCGGCGGTCAACGCGGTGTACTTCAACAAGCTGGCCGCCATCGACGACCCGGCCGCGCGGGACGAGGAGACGCGCCGGCTGCGCGAGGAGTACGACCGCGACATCGACGTGCTCCGGCTGGCCAGCGAACTGGTCGTCGATGACGTGGTGGAACCGGCAGACCTGCGCGGCGAGCTGATCCGCCGGTTCGCCGCGGCCGCGGGCAAGGACCGCTCGTTCTCCCGCCGCCGCCACGGCGTCACCCCGGTGTAAACCGGCTCGCCACCCCCCTCGCCAGCGGTTTTTACCATTGTGGTGCCCCGGGGCAATAACATCTGGTTATGACCAGCGTTCTGCTTGCCGAGGATGACGCCTCCATCTCTGACCCTCTGGCACGTGCGCTCCGGCGCGAGGGCTACGACGTGAACGTCTCGGCGGACGGCCCCAGCACCCTGGACGCCGCCCTGGCCGGCGGGATCGACCTGATTGTGCTCGATCTCGGCCTGCCACGCCTGGACGGCCTGGAAGTCTGCCGCCGGCTGCGCTCGGAAGGCCAGTCGGTGCCGGTGCTGATCCTCACGGCGCGCGCCGATGAGGTGGACACGGTGATCGGCCTCGACGCCGGCGCGGACGACTATGTCACCAAGCCGTTCCGCCTCGCGGAGTTCCTCGCCCGGGTCCGGGCGCTGCTCCGCCGCGGCAGCACCGAGACCAGCATGGCCCAGGGTGTCCGGGTGGACACCGAGGCCCGCCGGGCATGGCTCGGCGACACCGAGCTCGACCTGACCACCAAGGAGTTCGACCTGCTGTCGGTGCTGGTCAACGAGGCCGGCAAGGTGGTCACCCGGGAACAGATCATGCGCGAGGTGTGGGACAGCAAGTGGTGGGGGTCCACCAAGACCCTCGACATGCACATCTCGTGGCTGCGCCGCAAGCTCGGCGACGACGCCCAGAGCCCGCGCTACATCACCACCGTGCGGGGTGTCGGGTTCCGGTTCGAGCGGGGCGACTAGGCAGGGCACGCCCGATGTCCCGGCCGGAGCCCGGCGGCACCTCCCGGGAGCCGGGCGTGACGCCGGCCCACGGCAGGATGTGCTGACCAATGCGGCGACGGCTGCTGTTCTCGACCCTGGCGGTGGCGGTCACCGCGGTGCTGCTGTTCGGCGTGCCGCTGGCCTTCGTGCTGCGCCAGCTTCAGGTCACCACGGCCCAGGACCAGGTAGGGCGGGACGCGAACACGGTCGGCCTGATCCTGCAGAACCGGATCCGCTCGGGGATGACCGCCGGCATCCTCGACGCGGAGGACGCGGCGAGATCGCTGCCGGACCGCTACGTCAGCATCACCCAGAACGGGTCCCAGATCTTCCAGACCGGCCCAATGCCGCCGCGCGGGGCAGCGATCACCGCCCGCGCGGTGACCAGCAGCTTCCGGGTGACCGTGGAGGCGAACAAGTCGATCGAGGACGCCGACGGGAAGGTGGCCCTGGTCGCCGCGCTCGCCGGGCTCGCCGTGGCGGTGGCCGTCGGGCTGGCGGTGCTGCAGGCCCGGCGGCTGACCCGGCCGCTGCAGGAACTCGCGGGCGCGGCCGACCGGCTCGGCTCCGGCGACGCCAGCCCGCTCGGGCGCAGGTACGGCATACCGGAACTGGACCGGGTGGCCGAGGGGCTCGACGGTTCCACGCAGCGGATCAGCGAACTGATCGCCGCCGAGCGCCAGTTCGCCGCGGATGCCTCACATCAGCTCCGCACCCCGCTGACGGCGCTGTCCATGCGGCTGGAGGAGATGCTCGCCGCCGCCGGCGAGCCCGAGGTGGTGCGGGAGGAGGGCGCCGCGGCGCTGCTGCAGGCGGAACGGCTCACCGACGTGGTCAGCCAGTTGCTCGGCCGCACCCACAGGTCCGCGGCGCGCCGGCCGGCCCGGGTGTCCGTGGATGACGTCGTGGCCCAGCAGGTGGTCGAGTGGGAGCCCGCGTTCCGGCGGCGGAACCGCAAGCTGGAGGTGAACGGCGAGAAGAGCCTCACCGCCCACGTCACCCCGGGCACGCTGTCCCAGCTGATCGCCACGCTGCTGGACAACGCGCTCGTGCACGGGGCCGGGACCGTCGGGATCCGCACCTCGCTCACCACCAAGTCGGTCGTGATCGAGGTCCGGGACTCCGGCCGGGGGGTGCCCGCCGACCTGGTGCCGCGGATCTTCGAGCGCAACGTCAGCAGCAAGCCGGGCGGCACCGGGCTGGGCCTCGCCCTGGCCCGCAGCATCGCCGCCGCGGAGGGGGGCCAGGTGGTGCTGGTCCGGCCCCGCCCCGCGGTGTTCGCGATCTTCCTGCCGCGGACCCTGCCGGTGACCGAGGACGAAACCCCGGTGGTCAGCGGGCCGGCGTGACCTGCGCCGTGCTAGCCCGGGGGGCGACCCCCTGGAACCCCCGCTGGCTCAAGGCCCCGTTCCTTCGTCACGAGGCCTTGGCCGGGGCGCGGCTGCCCGCGCGCCCGGTGATCGCGTGCCAGGTCAGGTAGATCACCGCGGTGAGGACGAAGCCGACCTCGAAGGTGATGTCGCCGATCGCGGGCACGTGCGTGGGAATCGGGCCGATGTACTCGGTCTGGTTGGAGAACAGGTACACCGAGACCACCACGCCGACCAGCATCGCCACCGGGCCGGCCCAGTTGGAGTACTGCTTGTTGAACAGCAGCCCCTCCTCCTCGGACAGGCTCCGGCGCCGGTACAGGAACTGGTCGCAGAACATGACGGCCAGCCAGGGCGCGATCCAGTAGGCGATGATCAGCAGGAAGTTGGTGTACCTGGCGCCCGCGTCGTGCAGCCCGGTGAGGGCCACGACGAAGCCGATCGCGCCGAACACCAGGGCCACGATCGCGCGGCGCAGCGCCAGCGGCAGCTTGATGCCGATCGCGACGAACGACATCGCGCCCGAGTAGATGTTCAGCACGTTCGCGCAGACCGCGCCGAGTGCGATGGCCAGCAGGGTGGCGTCCGCCAGCGCGGTGGGCAGATGGCCGGTGAACGTGCCGGTCGGGTCGCCGAGCGAGGCGCCGGCGCTGGCCGCGGTGGCCGAGGCGGCGCCCGCGACCTCCAGGACCACGCAGGAGATGAACACACCGGCCGCCGACCACCAGCCGATCGCCTTCTTCGAGGTGCTCGGCGGGAAGTAGCGGGTGTAGTCCGCCGCGTACGGGTTCCAGCCGGCCGCATAGCCGAACACCGCGCCGGTGCTGAGCAGGAACGCGCCCGGGATCGGGTGGGCGACCGCGCCGGGATGGGACTTGGCCAGGATCCACACGGTCGCGATCAGGAAGATGATCGCGAGGATGGGGAAGGCGTACCGCTCGAAGGCGTGCACCAGGTTGTGGCCGAAGAACGCGATGGCGAGCTGCACCGCCACGATGATGATCAGGCAGATGACCTTCGGCAGGTGGGTCAGCGTGTTCAGCGCGAACGTGCCGCTGACGCTGTTCACCGCGAACCAGCCGATGCCGGCGGTGATCGCGTTCAGCCCGGCCGGCAGCACGTTCCCCCGGTAGCCGAAGCCGAGCCGGGACAGCACCATCTGCGGCACGCCGTGCTCGGGCCCGCGGGCGGACAGCACCCCCTGCGCCGCCGAGCCGGCCGCCGTGCCGATCACGATGGCCAGCGTCGCCTGCCAGAAGCCCATGCCAAAGCCCGCGACCGCGAGGACGCCGACGAAGACCGTGGCGAACTCCAGGTTCGGCGAGGTCCACGTCCAGAACAACTGCAGCGGCCGCCCATGCCGCTCATGCAACGGGATGAACTCGGCACCGCCGGGCTCGACCGTGCCGAGCTTTTCGCCGTAGTCACCCTCGCGCACCAGCACGCCGGCGGGCGCGTCCTCCGTTGCGAGTGCGGTGATTTCCTGGTCCGATCCTGCCATCGCCTGTGCTCCTTATGGCTGGCTCTTCCTGGCGGCCAGTTACCTGAGTGTTCAATGTGATGCCAGGCCCGCGCAAGGCCCAGTTCAAGTTGGGTGTGCGGAGCGGCCGGGACGCGGGCCTCGTAGGCTACGCGGGTGACCGATGACGTTCCCGGCCCGCGGCCCCCGGTGGTGGGCATGGTGGGCGCGGGCCAGCTCGCCCGGATGACCTGCCAGGCGGCGATCGGCCTGGGGATCGGGTTCCGGGTGCTGGCGGCCTCGGCCGCCGACAGCGCGGCGCTGATCTGCACCGACGTGGTGACCGGGGACTACACCGACCCGGCCGGCCTGGTCGCGTTCGCCCGCGGCTGTGACGTGGTGACCTTCGACCACGAGCAGGTTCCCGCCGGGCCGCTGGCCGAGCTGGAGAAGGCCGCCGCGGCCGGGTCCGGGCCCGCGGTCCGGCCCGGGCGTGCCGCGCTCCGGTACACCCAGGACAAGCTGGCGATGCGCGAGCGGCTGCGCGGGCTGGGCGTGCCCTGCCCGCGGTACGCGCCGGTGACCGGCCTGGGCGAGGTGCAGGCATGTGCGGCGCAGTGGGGCTGGCCGGTCGTCCTCAAGGCGGTCAGCGGTGGCTACGACGGGCGCGGCGTGTGGGTCTGCGGCACGCCCGCCGAGGCCGGGGCGGTGCTGGCCCACCCGGTCGCGGTGTTCGCCGAGGAGCATGTCGCGTTCGAGGCCGAGCTTGCCGCGCTGGTGGCCCGCTCGCCGCACGGCCAGGGTGCGGCGTACCCGGTGGTGCAGACCGTGCAGCGCGGCGGCGTCTGCCACGAGGTACTGGCGCCCGCGCCGGGCCTGCCGCCCGGCCTGGCCGCCGACGCGCAGCGGCTGGCGCTGGCGCTGGCCGCGGAGCTGGAGGTCACCGGCCTGCTCGCGGTGGAGCTGTTCCTGGCCGGCGGCGGCCTACTGGTCAACGAGTTGGCCATGCGCCCGCACAACAGTGGCCACTGGACCATCGAGGGAGCCAGGACATCCCAGTTCGAGCAGCACCTGCGCGCGGTCCTTGACCTGCCACTCGGCGACCCGCGGCTGGCCGCGCCGCATGTGGTGATGGCCAACGTGTTCGGTGCCGGCCCGGCGGTGCCCGAGATGCCCCCCCGGGCCGGCACTGCTGACGTCTACTCGAGGTATGTGCACGTGATGGCGGCGGATCCGGGGGTGAAGGTGCACCTGTACGGCAAGGCGGCCCGGCCGGGCCGCAAGATCGGGCATGTCACGGTCCTCGGCAGCGACGTGGCTCGCCTGCGGGACCGGGCCACCCGCGCCGCGGCCTACCTCGCGACCGGGAACGAGGAGGGCGAATGACGGGCACCAGCGCATCCCCTGTGGCCGGCGTGGTGATGGGCAGCGACTCGGACTGGCCGGTGATGCAGGCCGCGGCGCTGGCGCTGGCCGAGTTCGGCGTGCCCTACGAGGCCGACGTGGTGTCGGCGCACCGGATGCCACACGAGATGATCCGCTACGGCGCCGATGCCGCGGGCCGCGGCCTGCGGGTGCTCATCGCGGGCGCGGGCGGCGCGGCGCACCTGCCCGGCATGCTGGCGGCGGTGACGCCGCTGCCGGTTATCGGGGTGCCGGTGCCGCTGGCGCACCTGGATGGCCTGGACTCGCTGCTGTCCATCGTGTCCATGCCCGCCGGCGTGCCCGTCGCCACGGTGGCCGTGGGCGGCGCCCGCAATGCGGGCCTGCTCGCGGTCCGGATCCTCGCGGCCAGCGACGAGGCGCTGCGCGCGCGCATGGTCGCCTTCCAGGCGGAGCTGCGTGCCCAGGCGATGGCCAAGGGCGCCAGGCTCAGGGAGCAGGCCGGGCGGCCTGGACGGCTGACCCGCCACGGGGCGGCCGGGCGTCCCTGGCGGCCGGGCTGGCCACGGGGTGCGTTCGCATGGATATCGCGCAGCTAGCGGGGTGGTTACCGGCCCGTAGGCGCGGCGCCGGGCCCGCTTACCATCTAGAGCCATGAGCCTTGACTTTCCGGCATTCGACCTGACCGAGGAGCATCAGGAACTGCGCGCCGCGGTCCGTGCCCTCGCCGATGACAAGATCGCTCCCCGCGCGGCGGAGGTCGACGAGTCGGGTGAGTTCCCCTGGGACGTGCACGACGCCCTGGCCCGGGCCGAACTGACCGCGGTGCACATCCCGGAGGCTTACGGCGGGTCCGGTGCGGACGCGATCGCGACCGCCATCGTGATCGAGGAGGTGGCCCGGGCATGCGCGGCGTCCTCCCTGATCCCCGCGGTCAACAAGCTCGGCACGGTGCCTCTCCTGCTGGCTGGGACCGAGGAACTGAAGCAGCGGTACCTGCCGCCGGTCGCCCGCGGCGAGGCGATGTTCTCCTACGCGCTCTCCGAGCCCGAGGCGGGGTCCGACGCGGCGAACATGAAGGCGCGGGCGGTCCGGGACGGGGACACGTTCGTGCTGAACGGGACCAAGCGGTGGATCACCAACGCCGGGGTGTCGGCGTACTACACGGTGATGGCGGTCACCGACCCGGACGCCGGGCCGTCGGGGATCTCCGCGTTCGTGGTGGAGAAGGACGATGCGGGGTTCTCGTTCGGCGCGCCCGAGCGCAAGCTCGGCATCAAGGGCTCGCCGACCCGCGAGCTGTACTTCGACGACTGCGTGATCCCGGCGGACCGGCTGATCGGGGAGGAGGGCGCGGGCTACCGCATCGCGCTGGCGACCCTCGACCACACCCGGATCACGATCGCCGCGCAGGCGCTCGGTATCGCCCAGGGCGCACTGGACTACGCCACCGGTTACGTGAAGGAGCGGCGCCAGTTCGGCCGCGCCGTGGCCGACCTGCAGGGCGTGCAATTCATCCTCGCGGACGCGGCGATGAAGGTGACCGCCGCCCGGCAGCTCACCTACGCGGCCGCGGCCAGGTCCGAGCGGGCGATGTCCGGCGAGCAGGTGGGCGATCTGACGTTCTTCTCCTCGGCCTGCAAGTGCTTCGCGTCGGACGTGGCGATGGAGGTCACCACGGACGCCGTCCAGCTGCTCGGCGGCTACGGGTACGTCAAGGACTACCCGGTCGAGCGGATGATGCGGGATGCCAAGATCACCCAGATATACGAGGGGACAAACCAGATTCAGCGCGTCGTAATGGCAAGACAGCTCCTGAGGTGATCACCCTGAACCCCCTTATTCCGTCCCTGTTCCGTCAGCGACGGCGCGCGGCCGGAACATCAGGTCATCCATGACCCGCCGGGCCCGGTCGTGGGAGCCAGGCATCAGGTGGGTGTAGACGCGCAGCGTGAACGCGCCGCACGAGCCGGGCCCGCAGGCGCGATAAGGCCCGGGACGGCCAGCGATTCCCCTCCGCCGTCCCGGGCCTGATGCTCTTCAGACGCGCGGCCCGGGTGCCCGGTTTACGGCAGTACCCGGGTTTCCTGGGGCAGCGCCCCGGCTCTGCCGCCTCGCCGCGACTCCGGCAGCGGACATGCGCGCGTAATGGGCTTTGCGGGCGGACTCGGCAGCCGCGGCGACCTGGGCGTCGGTGGCGCCTGGGCCCAGGCGCTCGCGGGCCTCACGCTCGAACTTGGCCAGGAGCCCGGCGCGGCCAGGTGCGCTCCGCGCGGAGCGGTCGGCGGTGTTGGCCCAGGAGATATGTGCGGCGATTCTGGCGGCAGTGGAGCGGTTCGCTGGCCACCTCCAGCCGGAAGGGCGGCGGCGGTGCCTGCAGGAGAGCCCGGCACGCCCAGAGGATCGCGGCGACGAGGTCGGCCTGGTCCTGGGTGAGCGGCAGCTCGTCGGCCGCGGCGGCGCCAGCAGCCCGGACCTCGCCGAGGGTGCGGCAGACGGTCACGGGTGTGCCTGTCGTGACTGCTGGGGCTAATCCCAGCGGGAGAGGCCAGTGAAACGCACGGCGGCGGCTGCGTCATCCGCGTGGCCCTGCGCCGCGTCTCATACAGGTCAAGACCATGAGGGGGGACATTCCATGACGGATCCCGGTGAAAGATCGTTCCCGCCCCGCCAGGGTTACGGGCAGCAGCCGCCCCAGGGCTACGGCGCTCCGCAAGGCTTCGGGCCGCCGCAGGGCTATGGCGCACCACCCCAGCAGGGCTACCGCCACCCCCAGCAGGACTACGCCTACTACAGTGACGACCGGCCGCCGCCACGCAAGCGGCGCCGCGTGTTCCTCTGGATCTTCCTCGCCATCCAGGCGCTTTTCATCCTCTGGGTCGTCGCCGGGCTGTTCACCAAGACCGGGGCGCCCGCGTCCCAAGTTGCCCAGCAGTGCTACGACCATCGGTGGTTCCCGCTGTTCAAGAGCCAGGCCGACTGCGTGACCCACTTCGGCGGCGCGCTCACCACGGCCGGGGACGTCGGCAAGGGCATCGGGATCGCGCTGGTCATCGTTTTCTGGATGGTGGTGGATGTGATCCTTGGCGTAAGCTACGGCGTCTACCGGCTGGCCACTCGCGACCGCTACCGCTGAGCCCTTGGTGTTGACCGCGCCTGGCGGCCCGCTGCGGGATGAGAGCCTGGTGCACACCGTGCCGCAGCGCGGCACCTACGTGATGCCCCGCGGCTGACTGCGACGGAACGTGTCCGTGGATGTTCCGTTCAATGTCCGATGATGGCCAACGTCAGCCAACGCAGAATTAGCAGGTGAGACCGGGGCTCGATGGCAGCGCCGCAGGCGGGCGGGCACCACCTCGGATAACACCCAGATCTACGAGGGCACGGACCAGATCCAGCGCGTCGTCATGGCCCGCCAGCTGCTGAAGTAGCGCAGGCACGTTCAGCCGTTTTGCCGAGTGACGTACCTCATGTGCCCGATACGAGGTTCGTCCCGTGCTGCCTAATCTCCTCTGACAACCCATGGCCAGCGAGCCCTTAGGGCCGATCGGCCACCCGGGCCAGCGGGCCAGGAACGAGGAGAACCCGGATGGCACCGAACAAGATCACACTGATCATCGGGATTGGCCTGGGCGTTATCGGGATCGCTGGAGCTGGCTTCGTCCTGGCCGGCGGCCATGGTCAGCCATCATCGCGGCCGGCCGCCACCGCCGCGCGCCAGCCCGGCGCCAGCCAGCCTGCCACTGCTTCTCCCCGCGGGAAATCGCCCGCCGCGAGTCCGGTGGCCGCGGATGCCAGCCATCGCCAGACCATCCCCTCCTGGTGGCGGCGCGGCGGGCGGTCCCGGTACGCCAAGGTCGCGGCCGACCTGTGGAAGGTCATCATCAAGGACGTCGTGAAGGACAAGGACGGCACGTACCCGGCCGACATTCACGCTCTCATCGCCGACTCGGCAAGCGCCCTCGGCGACCCACCCCCCGTGGGGCGCACCGACTACGTGGCCGCGATGCGTGACCTCCACCGGGCCGGTGGGGTCGCGCTGCGCAGCGGCTCCTACGCACGGGCCACGGCGCTGGTCCAGGCGGGGCTGCACAAGCTGCACGCGTTCAACGTGACGGCCGGCCTCAAGGCGTAGCCAGACGGAGGTATCCGCGGGTTGCGGGGCCTTAACCCCCGCTCGCCGAGGTAGCGGCGGAGCTGGGCGGCGATGCGCTGGCTGGCCCTGCCGTCGCCGAACGGGCAGCCGGTGCGCGCCAGCCGGGCCGCTAGCCCCTCGTCGGCCAGCAGCCGCCGCCCGGTCTCACCGATCGCCGGTCCCGGCTGGACGAGGTGGGCGAAACCTGCCGCGACGGACTCCGGCCGTTCGGTGGAGTTCCGGACGACGACCAGCGGCCGCTTGAGGACGGTGCACTCCTCCTGGACGCCGCCGGAGTCGGAGACCAGGAGCGCGGCGCACCGTGCCAGGCCGAGGAACTCCCGGTGGCCGACCGGGGGGAGCACACACAGCCGCTCCAGAGCCGCGGCCAGGCCGAAACGCCGCACCGCGTGCCCGGTGCGGGGGTGGAGCGGGAACAGCACCGGCAGGCCCAGCCTGGCCAGTTCGTCCAGGATGACCCCCAGCCGTCGGGGGTCATCGGCGTTCTCCGGGCGGTGGATCGTCGCCAGCACGTACCGGCCGGGCTCGGCGCCGCAGGCCGCCGCGATGCGGGCCGCCTCCGCCGGGCTGGGCGCCGTGGCCAGGGTGGCCTCCACGATGGTGTTGCCCGTGAGCGCGATCCGGTCGGCCCGGACACCTTCCCGGCGCAGGTTGGCCACGGCGGCCTGGGTGGGCGCGCAGTGGAGGTCGGCGAGCGTCCCGATCACGCACCGGTTGAGTTCCTCGGGCATGGCCCGGTCGAACGAGCGCAGCCCGGCCTCCACGTGCACCACCGGCGCACCCACGTAGCTGCCTGCCTGCGCTGCCGCGCTGGCCGTGTTGGTGTCCCCCTGCACGAGCACAGCGGCTGGTGTCTCGCGGGCGAAGCAGTCGCCGAGCGCTTCCACCATCCGGCCGACCTGGGCATGGCGGGTCTCGCCGGACACGTGGCCGACCGCCAGCGGCGGCGGCAGGCCGGCCCCGGACAAGAACACCCCGGACAACTCCTCATCGGTGTGCTGACCGGTGTGGACCAGCCTCGCCGAGGGACCGAGAATACGGGCAAGCGGCGCAAGTTTAATGATTTCCGGCCGTGTGCCAATGACCACGGCAATATGCCTTCTACGGGAAGAATAGAAATTCTCGGGCGTCATCGGCTAATCCACGCCGTTGGCCCGTGGCAGCAATCACGCGGTACCTATTCCCACCTTGGTGCCGGTCCATGAGGCCGGTTCAGCTCACGTGTTGAGGTTGGTTGATTACACAGAGTTGGGTATACGCATTTCGTGATCTCCCTCGACGCTGATACGGGGTTCCGGGACAGGCTCTACGCGGCCTACGCCGCACAGCACGCTGGTCGCGGCGACGATGAAGCGGCTGCCATGATCTACCGGCGGGACATCCGCCCTGCCCTGCCCCGCCCCGGAGACGGGCCCGTCGCTGATCTCGGCTGTGGGCAGGGTGCGCTGGTGCGGCTGATGCTGGCCGACGGCTTCGACGCCGAGGGCATCGACATCAGCCCCGAGCAGGTCCGGATCGCCCACGAGGCAGGGACGGCGCAGGTCCGGCACGGCGACTACCGCGACCTCTTGCGCGCCCGCCCTGGCCGGTATGCCGCGATCACCGCCACGGACCTGCTGGAACACTTGGCCAAGCCCGAGGTCCTCGCTACCTTCGACCAGGTCGCGGAGGCCCTCGCCCCCGGCGGCGCCTTCATCGCCAGGGTGCCGAACGCCGTCAGCCCGCTCGGCGGTCACATCCGCGATGGCGACTTCACTCACGAGTCGGCGTTCACCGTACGCAGCATCAGGCAGCTCACTGCCGCGGCGGGGCTCATGGTTACCGGGGTACGGCCGTGCCCGCCGGTCATCCACGGCCTCGCGAGCGCCGCCCGGGCCGCGCTCTGGCAGCCGTTCAGTCTCGCCTTCCGGCTGGCTCTGGCCGCCGAGACCGGTGTGCTGCGGGGCCACATCGTCACCCAGAACTTCACCTTCACCGCCAGGAAGCCCGGGTGACGACAGGCCTGGCGGTCCACGAGCGGCCCAGGAAGCTGGCCGTCGTCGGCCAGGGCTACGTGGGGCTGCCGCTGGCAGTGGCAGCGGTCGAAGCCGGTTATCAGGTCGTGGGCATTGATACCGACCGCCTGCGGGTGAGCCGGCTGAGCCGTGGCGAGTCCTTCGTGGGCGACATCACTGACTCGCGGCTGCGGGCCGCGCTCGGCACGGGCAGGTACCAGGTCAGCGCCGACCACACCGGCGCGGCCGGCTTCGCGGTCGCCGTGATCGCGGTGCCGACCCCGTTGCGCGACCGGTGCCCGGACCTCTCCCAGGTGGCCCAGGCCGGGCGTGACCTCGCCCCGTACCTGACCCGCGGCAGCCTGGTGGTGCTGGAATCGACCACCTACCCGGGCACCACCGAGGAAGTCCTCCGCCCGATTCTGGAGCAGGGCAGCGGCCTGGTTGCGGGAGAGGGCTTCGCGCTGGGCTACAGCCCTGAGCGGATTGACCCGGGCAACGCCACCTGGACGCTTGCCAGCACGCCGAAGGTCGTCGCGGGCATTGATGCCGCGTCACTGGCTGGCGTGGAGGACTTCTACCGCAAGCTCGTCACCGATGTCGTCCCCGTCTCCTGCATCCGCGCCGCGGAGCTGACCAAACTGCTGGAGAACACGTTCCGGCACGTCAACATCGCGCTCGTCAACGAGTTCGCGTTGTTCGCGCGGGAACTCGGTGTGGACATGGGGGAGGTGGTGCGGGCCGCCGCCACCAAACCGTTCGGGTTCATGCCGTTCCAGCCCGGGCCGGGAGTCGGGGGGCACTGCCTCCCGGTCGACCCGACCTATCTGTCGTGGCACGTCCAGCGGGCCACCGGGCAGCGGTTCCGCTTCATCGAGCTGGCCAACAACATCAATGAGCACATGCCCGACTACGTGGTCCGCCGCATCATCGAGGGGCTGAACCGGGCCTGGCAAGGCGGTGAGCAGCTCGGTGGTCTTGCTCCTCGGCTGCGCCTACAAGAAGAATTCTTCGGACGCCAGGGGGGCGCCCGCCACCCGGGTCGCCCAGTTGCTCGCCTCGCTCGGCGCCAGCCTGGGCGTGGTCGATGATCACGTGGACGTGCTCCCAGATTGGGCAGCGGCCACCCGGGTGGAGCTGACCGCCAGTGCCGTCCGTGCCGCCGACGCTGTCGTGCTGCTCACCGACCACGACGATGTCGACTACCCACTGATCCAGCGGGAAGCCCGCTGGATCCTCGACTGCCGTCACCGGCTGTCGGGCGCGAACGTGGAGAGCCTGTGAGGCCGGCGGCCAAGGATGACCACAACGATCGCGGGGGCCCGCCATGACAGTGAAGGACCTGGTCCGGCCGCTTCCGGGAGCCCGTCGCCTGTCGCTACTGCGCCAGCGCCTCGGATTCCGTGGCTCGGCGCAATACTGGGAACGAAATTACGCGTGCGGTGGGACCAGCGGTCCAGGGTCATACGGCACCCTCGCGGAAGGGAAGGCCGCGTTCCTGAACGCGTTCGTCCATGAGCACGCTGTCGGCTCGGTGATCGAGTTCGGCTGTGGGGATGGCCACCAGGTCTCGCTGGCTCACTATCCCCGCTACGTGGGGCTCGATGTCTCCCGGTCCGCGATAGGGCTGTGCAAGCGCCGGTTCGCCCACGACCGGGCGAAGAGCTTCTTCCTTTACGACGATGCCTGTTTCGTGGACCGTGCCGGTTTGTTCACCGCCGACCTGGCGCTATCACTCGACGTGCTCTACCACCTGACCGAGGACGCGGTGTTCGAGGCGTACATGCGGCACCTCTTCGCGGCGGCTGAGCGGTTCGTCATTGTCTACGCCACGAACACCGAGATGGGGGACACGGCGCCGCACGTCCGGCATCGCAGGTTCACGGCCTGGGTGGCCGCCCAGTGCCCGGAATGGCAGCTAAGTCAGGTCACACCCGGCCCGAACACCGGGCCAGGCCGTGCCGATTTTTTCACCTACCGGCGGGCCGGCTGATGGCGGTCACCACGCCCGGGTGCTGTGGCGCTGGCTGGTTCGACGGCCTGGGCACTGGCACTGCGAGCGTGTTCGGTGGCGGGAGCCGCAGCGGGCGCCGCCTGCTCGCGGGCTGGTCCGCGTCATAGAACGTGTAGTCATAAGGGGCCAGGATCTCCCGGACCGCCGCCGCATTCTCGGCAGCCGTTTCGCAGATGATCCGCGGGCGGTGCCGCAGCACCGAGGCGGCGGCGGTGAGAGCCTGGACTTCGGCGGCCTCCACGTCGATCTTCACCACGCTGGGCGGCGGGAGCCGGTCGGCCAGCCAGTCCAGCGTGACGGTCGTGACCACGTGCACCATTCTGGTGCCACCCGTCTGAGTGGTCCCGAACCCATCCAGGTGGCTGGTCGAACGGTTACGCCGGGCTATGTGGAACCGCCCGATCCCCACCGCGTCCGAGACCGCTGCCGCGAGCACGTCCACATCGGCGTGACTGGTATTCAGTCCCGCCGCGCGGTTCAGCATCGTGACCAGGAGCGGGTCGGGCTCAACGGCAAGAACCCTCCCGGTCGGCCCGGCGGCCACCGCGGCGGCGAAGGTAAACAGGCCGAGGTTGGCGCCGATGTCCCACACGACGTCGCCGGGGCGGACCAATTCCCGTACCAGCCCGATCAATACCGGGTCGACCTTGGCTATGTTCGGCCGCAGATAGCGGAGACCGCCTTCTGTCGATGCGCAGATCCGCGCGGCAGCGAAGGGCCTGGGCAACCGTCGCCGGACAACCAGCCGGTGAGTTGACCGCTCCAGCATGCTCCGGAGCTGCATCGCGCCTCCCTTCAACGCACCACTGGTGAGGTTACCCTCGGTAATGGGTAATGACACGGTGCTACCGGGTTCGATGATGGGAGGGCTGTGATCGGTGACCGGGCGCCCGCGCGCCATCGCGCCGTGGCCGCTCTTGCGAATCCGGCCCGGCCCGGCCGGGTGCTGCTGCTGGCGCCCTCATCCGGGCTCGGTGGCGGGATCGAGCGTTACCTGGATGGGGTGCAGCAGGCACTGCTGGCGGGCAGCGCGGCCTGTCAGCGACTGGACCTCACCCGGCCGGGGCTGGCCGGTCAGGCGGGCCTGCTGGCACGGGGCCGGGCGGCGCTGAGATCCGGCAGTGGGCCAGCCCGGCTCATCGTCGGCCACCGCTGCCTGCTGCCGGTGGCGGTCATGCTCGCCAGGGATCCCGCCGTCCAGGGGGTGTCGGTGCTGGCGCACGGCAGCGAAGTCTGGTCGCGCCCGTCCGCGCCGCGGGCCCGCGCGGAGCGCTGGCTCATGCGGCGCCCGGGCACCCGGGTGGTCGCGGTCAGCGGCTTCACGGCCGGGACACTCATCCACGGCCGGCAAGCCGCGGTCCTGCCGCCCGCACTGTCCCCGCGCTGGTTCGAGAGCCTGGCCACCGCGCGCGCTGAGGCAGCCGCCGCGCGGGCGCTGGCGGGTACCAGCGGCCAGGTCGTGGTGGTGACCGCCTTCCGGCTCCCCGACTGGCGCGGCAAGGGGCTGCCCGAACTCGTGGCCGCCATCGCGGCGCTTGACCGGCCGGACGTCTGCCTGCGGGTATGCGGGAGCGGTGCGCCACCGCCAGGGCTGGTGGCGCTCACGCGGCGCTATCCCTGGTGCGTGCTCCGCCCAGGGCTGTCAGACGGCGACCTGGCCGCCGAACTCGCCGGCGCCGACCTGTTCGTCCTCGCGACCAGGACCAGGTCCGGGCGCCGCCCCAGCGGTGAGGGCTTCGGCCTCGTGCTGATCGAGGCACAACTGGCGGGTACCCCGGTGGTCGCGCCCGCGTACGGCGGTTCACACGACGCCTACCTGGAGAGCGTCACCGGCACCGCCCCGGCGGACGAGAGCGCCACGGCCCTGGCCGGTGCGCTGCGCTGGATGCTTGCGGACCGGGCCAGGCTGGCGGCCATGGGCTCGCGCGCCGCCGAGTGGGCGGGTGCGGCGTTCGCCCCCGATGGCTACCCGGACCAGGTCGCCCGCAAGCTGCTGTAGGGGCGGCGCACCGGCTGCCGGAGCTCAGCTGGTTGCCGGGCGGAAGTGCGCCTTGACGGTCGCGGCACGCCCCAGCGCCCCGAGTAGCCGTGCCGCTGGGTCGAGACCCACGCTGGCCGAGTAAAGCCGAGCCAGCCGGGCCTTGGCGGCGGTGTTGAGGCTGTCCGGGGCTGGCCCAGCCTGGCGGCCACCGTTCGCTTTGCCCTGGCGCCCGGGCCGCGCCTGGGCCCAGTCGCGCGCCGCGACCAGCGCCGAGACCGGGAATTCGAAGGGGAGTTCCGCCGACCACAGGCGTTCTGCCCGCAGGCCGGCTGCCCGGCCGGCCTGCGCCAGGCCGGCCCGCGAGGGGAAGGACACATGGTCGTGCTCCTTGCACATCGACCACCAGCCCCTCAGCAGGGCCGCCTCGAGCGAAACCGCGTTCACCGTTGAGACGAGCATGACGCCCGCAGGCGCGAGCAGCCGTGCTGCCGAGCGGAGGAAGCCGGCAATGTCATACACGTGCTCAAGCACGTTGATCATCACGATGGCGTCGAACAAGAGATCGCGCGGAACGGCCGACATATCCGGGTACAGCGAGTC
This sequence comes from uncultured Actinomycetes bacterium, assembly GCA_963730235.1. Classification (GTDB taxonomy): domain Bacteria; phylum Actinomycetota; class Actinomycetes; order Streptosporangiales; family Streptosporangiaceae; genus DASXKD01. Next base: position 213,669 of record CAVSRH010000026.1, on the reverse strand, counting down.
GATCCCCCAGGTATCGCGGATAAATGCCCGATGAACCTCGCTGGTCTCGACCGCCGCCACGGTGCGGCCAGCCCTGTGCGCCGCCGCCAGCAAGTGGCCGGTGCCGGGGCCGATTTCGAGCAGTGATGCGCCCGGAATCGCCAGTCTGTTCCACTTGGCGGTGGCGGGACCCATGCCGGATACCGACACGACCGTGTCCACGAAATGGTGGTCGTGACAGGCCTCGTCATGGAGCTGCTCGAACATGCCAGGTGTGATGTCCCGGAAAACGGATCGGCACATCTCGCACCGCACCCAGATCCCACCACGGGCACCGAAGATTCTCGACGACTCTCCGTGGCAGAAGGGGCACCGTCGGTTCCGCATCTGGGAAACCTAACCGCTGACCCGGTGCTGGACGTGATTGCGTCCCCGGTCCGGCTGGAACCCCTCGACATAGACACTCTCGTCCACGCGTTCGGCGAGGTTGAGGTCACCGGGTTCGGGGATGCTGGTGGTTCCCGCCGGCACGATCGCCACGTTGGTGAAGCCCGCGTCCGTGAGCAGCCTGGCCAGCGAGGGGCCGTCGTACATCCACAGGTGGTGCCGCGGCCCGATCAGCGCCATCCTTATCCGGGCATGCATGCCGCCGGGGGCCCGCTGGCACGTGTTGCTTCCAGAGACGAGCCCGTCAGCGTCGCCGGTGGCTGTGTACGCGTGCACCAGCAGGGCCAGATCGGGTGCGCAGATGCGAACGATGCCGCCGGGCCGCAGCACGCGCCGGGCCTCCATAAGGAACGCTTTGGCACCCGCCTGGTCGAGATGCTCGATCATGTGCGAGCTGTACAGAATGTCCACGGCTCCGTCGGCACATGGAATCCGCCGTGCCGCGTTGGCGAACCTGATCCCCGTCTGATGGGCCACCCGGGCGAACTCACCTGATTCGCGGCCCAGCAGACGTGCCGCGGCGAGCACCCGCACAAGCATGGGCCAGCGGGCCACCCGCACGACAGGGGAATTGTCAAAGTTTACCCAGCCATTTATGGGTGCCCTGCCACATCCTATATTTATCCGGACCATCCCGGGCCCGCGGGCAGTCGCGTGCCTGTCGCAACTCACGACTTCAGCCACGGTTGACCTCCGAGCGAAGGAATTGCGCATAGCGGCGCCACGGAAGGCGCTGAACATTCACAACACAGTTGAATACTGCTACACGCAAGCTCGGTACCCGCGTGTTATTCCAGCTAAACAGCCTTGTTATGGTGCGATCACAAGCAGCGGTAGGCGGGGCGGTGCTCAGACTCGGGGTGATCGGAGTGGCATTCCCGGACACGTGTACCCGGCACATAGCCGGTGAGCGGTGATGCAGGCCCAGGCGCACCCCGGCGAGCGCATCCGCCGGATGCGGCACCTGACGCCCCGGTACATCGGCGCGCGCACCCGGCAGCTGCTGTACGAGCGCGGCCATCCCGACGCTCCCTGGCTCACGCCCGAGGCTGTGCGGCTGCTGGGCCGGATGCTGCTGCCGTCCGACGTCGGCCTGGAGTTCGGCTCCGGCCGCAGCACGGTCTGGTTCGCCCGTCGCGTCCGCCACCTGACGAGCGTGGAACACGACGAGCGCTGGTACGCGGATGTGTCCGCCCTGCTGAAGGAGCGGGCACTGGGCAACGTCGAGTACATCCTCGCCTCCCTGGCCGGGCCCGGCGAGGATGGCGGCGGCAGTGCGTACGCCCGGGCCGCGCTGGCCTTTCCCGAGTCCAGCCTGGATTTCGCGCTGATCGACGGCGCGTACCGGGATCACACCGCGAGGTATGTGCTCCCCCTGGTCAAGCCGGGCGGAATGCTCATCATCGACAATGTGCAGTGGTACCTGCCGTCGAACTCGCGCGCCCCGAACTCGCGCACGCCCGCGCTCGGCCCGCGCGGGGAGATATGGGCCGAGGTCGCCCGTGACCTGGCGGGCTGGCGTCGCATCTGGACCAGTTCCGGCGTATGGGACACGGCGATCTTCATCAGGCCGGGCGGCCGGCGGCGGCGCCGTAGCTTCACAATTCCCGGCGAGTGCCAATTACCGTCGCTAATCCGCCGGGTAGCACATTTCGTGGCATAAATGCTCCGCCCGGCTGCCTGAAGTGTTGGAATCGATCGCGCTTGGGTACGCATTCCCCGTTACCGCTTGTCCAAGGTATTCACCGCAAACCGGTGAATACGTGCTCGCAGTTCGGCCATGCCCACCAGGAGCCGCGAATTGACTGTGACTGCCACATGAGCGCGGCAGCGGTACGGGGCCGGATCCGGGGCCTCGCCGCCGGCTTCGCTGGCAGGGCATCAGCGGCCGGATCGCTCTGACGGCCGGCTGCAACATGGCCGCGACAGGAGCGGCAGGGCTGGGCGGCATCGTCATCGCCCGCGTGCTGGGCCCGGTCGTACGCGGCGAGTACGCCGCCATCATCGCCTGGCTCGGCGTGGCGCTGATGGCCGGCGAGCTTGGCCAGCAGGCCGCCGTGTGCTTCTACGTCTCCCACGACGGAGCGCGGGCGCGTGACTACGTCGCGACCTCACGAGTAATGATGCTGGTGACAGGGACCGTCGCGCTTATCGCGGGCATGGCGCTCGCTCCTGTGCTCAGCCATGGGAACGCGGGGCTGGCCACGGGGTACCGAATCGCATTCGTCGCCACGGTCGTGTCCTTCCTCGGTGCGACCTACACCGCCTCCCTCCAGGCGCGGGACCTCGGTGCGTGGAACGCCGTCCGGCTCAGCCAGCCGGTGCTGAGCATGCTTGCCATCGTGGTGCTGTGGCAACTCCGGCTGCTCACCTTGGATTCAGCGCTGGTCGTGCTCGGTGTGACGATGTCGCTGCAACTGTGGCTGAGCTATCAGCGGTGCCGCCGCGCGGGGCTGGTGCCTGGCCGGTTCCGCCCGGCACTGGTCCGCCCGCTGGCCGGCTACGGCGCGGCACAGGTGGCCGCGGTGGCGCCCGCCGCGCTCAACGCCAACCTGGACCAGCTTGTGCTGTCACAGGCCGTGCCTGCCGCCGACCTCGGCTGCTACGCCGTCGCCGTGACGCTGACCCTGCTGCCCGCCACGGTGGTCTCCGCGATCGGGTACGTAGCGTTCCCGTCACTGGCGTCGCGGCGGGTGCTGGCCGACGCGTCCCAGCGCCTGCAGTCGCGCGCCGTCATAGCCAGCGCCGCCATCGCCATCGCCATGCTCGTGCCCCTGTCGGCCAGCGCGCACTGGCTGATCCCGATGGTCTTCGGGCCCGGCTATGCGAAAGCGGTGCCGCTGCTGTGGGTGCTGGCGCCGGGAGCGGTGTTCCTCGCGTGCGGCCAGGTGGCCGGTGACCTGCTGCGCGGCAGGAAGCAGCCGCTGGTCGTGGCCCGGGCGCAGGGGCTGGCGGCGGTCTTCACCGTCGTGCTGCTCTTCGCGCTCCTGCCTGCGGCTGGGGTGTTCGCCGCCGCGATCGCCTCGACGGTCGCCTATGGCGTATCGCTGGCTCTCCTGCTCCGCGCGCTGTGGCCACCGGGCAGGACCGGCGACGGTGCGAGGCGGAGTGGCGGGGGTATAGAGCTACGGCGGGGCGGTGGCGCGGCGCCGGTTACGGGGGATGCATGCGAATTGGGGTAGCTGGCCGCACCGGCATTGACGTGTTCGCGGGCAGCATTCGCGAGGCCACGAGGCTGGCGGTCCTCCCGGGGGCCATGCCATGACGGCTGTCCGCCGCGGCGGCCGTGAGCGCGTCAGCCGCCGTGCCGGCCCGTGCGAACCTGGCCCCCGTGCTGGCCGCCGCCGCGATCCTGCTCACCGGTGTCACCCTGGCGGAGCACGGCACCCCGTCGCGCGCTGTCGTCTGGGGGGGCCTGGCATTCGCCTGCTACGCGTGCTCCCTCCTGCTCCTCGTCACGGCCCGCGACCGGATACGTGCGGCCCTGGCGGTCTGGCGGCTCGGGCCATGGATGCTCGTCTGGTACGCGCTCGCGTTCGGGCTCGCCACCGTGACCTGGGCCCAGCCGCAGACCGGCACAGCCGCTGAGGTCGACGTGACCAGCGTGCTGCGGGCACTGTGGCTGATGGCGGTCGGGATGACGGTATGGGCCGCTGGCTACATGCTCGGGCCGGGGCAGCCGGTACGGCGGGCCGCCGCGACCGCCGTGGGGGCGCTGGGCCGCCGGTTCACGGGGGAGGTGCGGAGCCCGCTCGCCCCATGGCTCCTCTACGCCCTCGGGATAGCCGCGCGAGTGGCGAGCGCGCTGACGACCCACCGGCTGGGATATGTGGGCGACGTCGCGTCCTCGGTCACCACCGCCAGCGGGTACGGGCAGGTACTGGCATTGCTGGGCTTCTGTGCGCCACTCGCTGTGGCTGCCGCTGCCATCCAGGTATTCCGCGAGCGGGTACCAGGGGCCGCAGTGACGCTTGTGGTCCTCCTCGTGGCCGAACTCGCGTTCAGCGTGGCATCGGGAGACAAGGAGAATTTCGTCATCGTCTTCCTCGCCGCCGCCATCCCGTTCGGCGCCGCCCGCAAACGCCTGCCGATCGCCGCGATCGTGGTCTCTGTCCTGATATTTCTCCTGGTAGTTGTGCCTTTCAGCATCGCCTACCGCGGCCTGGCGCGTAGCTCGACCGGCACGCTCTCGACCAGTCAGGCTGTCTCGGTGGCCCCTGGCGTGCTGGTGCGGACCGTCGCTGGTGGCGCGGTCGGAGGCGCCCTGCCCACGTCACTGAAATACCTGATGACGCGGGTCCGGCAGATCGACAGCGCCGCGATCATCATGCAGCGCACCCCCGGCCAGATTGGCTACCGCAGCCCGCTGGAACTGGCGGAAGCACCGCTGGCGGGGATGGTGCCGCGCGCCGTCTGGCCCAGCAAGCCCATCCTGGACACTGGCTATGAGTTCAATCAGCAATACTTTGAGCAGCCGTCGACCGTATACACGTCGACCGCCGTGACCCTGGTGGGTGACCTCTACCGGCACGGTGGCTGGGTCCCGGTGCTGGTCGGCATGTTCATCCTCGGCTGCGGTGTACGGTTGCTCGACCTGGTGCTCGACGTGCGCTCGAACCCGCACGCGGTGCTGCTGGTGCTGCTCGTCTTCCCCGATGTCATCCTTGGTGAGGTGGACTGGGCGACCATGCTGGCCGGCATTCCCGGCACCCTCTGCCTGTGGGTGCTGGCTGTCTGCCTCACGTTCCGCCCACGCCGCCCCGGCCCGCGCCGCGGGAGCGCCGCAGCCGCGCGGCATACCGCGCGGCCCGCTCATAGCCGTGCGCTGTCGCCGCTGTCGTGAACCCCGCCAGCCTCGCCCGGGCTTTCTCCCGCCGCGCCGGCAGGTCATGGCGGACCCGGTCCAGTGCGCGGACCAGCGCGCTGACGTCGCCCGCGGGGTAGATCTCACCCACGCCTGCCACCAGGTCCGGTGCGCAGCCCACCGCGTCGCTGACCACCGGGACCAGCCCACAGGCCATCCCCTCGTTCACGACCAGGCCCCAGGGCTCGCGATCACTCGACAGCACGAGCACGTCGCCGCAGGCGTACCAGCCGGGCAGGTCCGCCTGGTTGACGAATCCCAGGCACCGCACCGGCAGCGATCGCTCGAAGCGGCGGACCTCCTCCCGGAGCGGGCCATCACCCAGCACCAGCAGGTTCAGCGTGCCATCGGCCTGGGCTACCGCCTGGATCACATCGAGCGGCCGCTTGCGCGGGATGAGTTTCCCCGAGAAGACCACCGCGGGTAGCCGCGGGTCCAGGCCCAGCGAGGTGAGGCGCCCGGCGCGCTCGGCTTGTGCCGCGAGCGCCACCATGGCGAACCGGGTGCTGTCCACTGAATACGGCGCGGCGAACAGCGGCACGGGGCCGTACCGCCGGTAGAACGCCGCGTTGAGCTGTCCGATAGGGAGAGCCGCGGTGGCGCCCCGCACCGTCACCCAGGCGAGTGCGTGCCGCGCCAGCACCCGTGGCCCATGCGCGGCGGGCTCTGGTCCGGAATCGCCCCGCAGCAGGTAGGGCACGCCCATCGCCCGGCAAGCCGCCGCGGCGAACAGCATCGCCGGATGGGCATGGCCGTGCAGCACCACGGCGTCCTGCCGCCGCAGCCAGCCGGCGAGTCTCGCTGGCCAGGCCGCCCGCCCACCACCGGTGCCGGGAGCCAGCAGCAGCCAGCGGTACCCCCCCAGCACGTCGGTGTCCCACGCCACGGGGACACCGAAGGCGGGGTCGTGGAAACTGCGTGCGCCGATGTCGCTAAGGAAGGCCACTTCCAGGTCGACCAGACCGCGCCGGGACAGTTGCTGGTACAGCGGTGCCTGGTACTGGATCACGTGGGTCGCCAGCACTCCCAGCCTGGGCCGGCCGAATCGGGGCTGGCGCCGCCGGTACCCACGCCGCGCTCGCGGGCGGCTGGGCCGGCCGAAGTGCTCTCCATCAGGCCCTCCGTTCTGCCGGGCGTGTTCGGCCCGCAGCGCGTTCACGCTGAGCTGGAACCATGCGTGGTAGAGGCAGAACCGGAGCCCGGCGAGCCCGTCGAGCAGCCCAAGCCGGAGCAGGTACATGTAGCAGAACATGGCGGCGGGCTTCCCGGGGATCCAGGGGAAGACCACTTCCTTGAGCACTGCCCTGGGCAGGGGCCTGCCGCTGCGGCTGGCCCGCAGGCGCAGCCGGCGCAGCGGTGGTGCGGCGACGCGGCACCGCCCGGCTTCCAGTTCCGCGTAGCGCACGTGCTTGTGCAGCCATGCCGCGAGCCCTTTGCGGTCCTGGTCCACGATGTCGTTCGCCAGTCTGCGCACCCGGCCGTCCACCTGGGCGCGTTCCCCGACCAGGCTCCCGTCGTACCTGGTGTACCTGCGGTCGACCAGCCTGGTTACCCACGAGCCCTGGTACCAGCCGCAGTGCCGGACCCAGGTTCCCATGAAGACGAGCCGGAGCCGGTGGGCGAAAGCGGCGCAGTCCGGGGCGCGCAGCGCCCCGGCGATCTCCAGTGCGAGCCGTGGCGACACCCACTCGTCGGCATCGACGAAGTACACCCAGTCGTGCCGGAGCACCGGCAGCCGCAGCGCGAACTCCCGCTGCGCCGAGAACCCGGGCCAGGGATGCGTCACCACCTCCGCGCCGAGCGCCCGCGCGAGCGGCACGGTCGCGTCGCTGGAGCCGGAGTCTACGACGACCACCTGGTCCGCCCATCCCAGCGATCTCAGGCATCGGCCGATGTTCGGCTCCTCGTTCAGCGCCAGCACGACCGCGCTGACCGGGACGCCGCGGGCCGGTGGGTCGTCGCCGGCCCGGTAGGGCCGCAGCGCGAGCCGGGTCACGCCGGCCCCAGGAGCCAGTCGAAGTAGGCGTGGGGGTCGAAGGGGCCTGGGTCTGAGGTGACCGTGGCTGCCAGTGCTGTTTTCACGGCGAGCTCCAGCGACGCTGGGTCGCCGGGGGTGTAGCCACACAGGGCTGCTCCGGCGATCTCCTGGTTTTGCGTGGTGTCGCGGGCGATGACCGGGCGGCCGCTGGCCCGGGCCTCGGCCAGCGGGTACCCGAACGACTCCAGGCCGCCGGGGAAATAGACGGCGCGGGCGCGGCCCACCAGCGCGGCCGCCTCCTGCGGGCCGCGCCGGCCGAGAAGGTCGACCCGGGGATGGGCCGCCAGGTCGGCGGGCACCTCCGCGGCCTCGGCGGTGACCCATACCCGGACCTGGGGGTCTTCGTGGGTGTCGAGTGCGGCGAGCAGTTCGCGCAGCTGCTGCGGCATGTGCTTGTAGGGCGCGAAGAGGAACTGGGCAGACGATCGCGGGTTCGGCCTGGGTGACCGGGGCCGGCTGGGCCGATACCGGGTGCGGCCGGACCACCACCCGGTCGCTGACTCCTGGCATCGCTTGCCGGACTCGGTTGGCCATTGCGGTGGACGGGACGATCAGCACGTCGGAGCGCCGGGCGGCCAGTCGCACGATGGCTGCCTGCCTTCGTGCACGAGCCAGCAGACCGGTGTCCAGTGCGGCCTCCTCGGCCGCGGACAGGAAGTGCAGCGCGTTGTGCAGCAGGGTCCGGCGTTCCCCGCCGGGGCCGCAGAACGCGACGTTGTTCAGTGCCACCCGCCGCCGCGCCCTGGGCACGGCGGCGCTGGCCTCCCGCCGCAGCAGCCATGCGGGGCCCAGCCCCCGGCCCGCCCCGATGACCCTCACATCGCCGCGCCGCGAACGCTCCAGGTAACCCCGCAGTTCGTCCAGGTACCGCGCGGCACCGCCCATCCGCGCCCCCGCGGCATCCACCACCACGGTGGCGGCCGGGGCGGCTGCCGGGCTCATGCCCGTCGCCCCATGGGACGGCAGGCAGTCCCGGCGCGGGACTTCGTCATGTGTCTCCCCGTTGACAATGACACCGAGCGCGCACCCACGAGCCCGTGGTGCCTAAGTGGCCATTGGGTAATCTTCCACGCAATGGGTGGTGGCGAAACTAGCGAGTCAAATTGGCAGCCTCCTGGCGCACTGATAACTGATATATGAGAAATGTGATGGGATTCGCCTGGCTCACCCAATGACCGAGGGGCGCGGATCAATGCCATCTGACGGATCAATGCCACATAAATGAGGCGGACGCGCGGGCGCTACCCGGCAGATCCACCCTGACTACGACGTGTTACTGTCTGGATACAGTCAGCAGCATGGTGAGGGTGATGCTCAGAGTCGGGGTTGTTGGGCCGGTATTCCCGGACGCGTTCGCGCGGCACATAGGCGACGCCCTGGAGCGTCTTGGGCACGCCGTCACCATGCTCGGCCCGCCCCATCCTCGCTGCGGGCTGCGCGGCTACCGCGCCATGGCGGTGGCCGGCCAGCTTCTGCCCAGCCTTGAGGACCGGGCCCAGGACAGGATCGTGCGGGCCGCGCGGGGCGCTGGCTGCGAGATCGTCATCAGCGTGGACGACCGGCTGACGCCCGGTGCGGTCACCCGGCTCAGGCGCGATGGCGCCCGGGTGGCCTTCTGGTTCCCTGACGCTGTCGCCAACATAGGGCGCCAGCAGATGCTGATGGCCTCCTACGATGCGGTCTTCTTCAAGGATCCATTGCTGGTGGAGCGGTTGCGGGCCACGCTGGACCTGCCCGTCTACTACCTGCCCGAGGCGTGCAACCCACGCTGGCACCGGCCGACGGTGCCCGCGGGCACCGAGCCGTTCCTGGTGATCGCGGGGAACATGTACCCCAGCCGGGTGCGCCTGCTCAACCGGCTGGTCGAGAAGGGGATCCCGCTGCGGCTCTATGGACCTGGGTTTCCCCGCTGGCTCGGCGAGGCCCCGGCCCGGCGGGCACACACCGGCCGCATGGTCTTCTGCGCGGAGAAGGCCCGGATCTTCCGCTCGGCCGCTGCCGTGCTGAACCCGCTGCACCCGGCCGAGAACGGAGCCAACTGCCGCCTGTTCGAGGCCGCCGGGTGCGGTGCCGCCGTGCTCACCGAGTACCGGCCAGCCATTGCGGAGCTGTTCGAGGTGGGGGAGGAGGTGCTGGCGTTCCATGATTTCGATGACCTCGTGGACCAGGCGTCCCGGCTTCTTGGCGACCGTGGCCTGACCGACAAGATTGGTGACGCCGCCACGCGGCGCGCGCACCGTGACCACAGCTACGACCTGCGCGTCGCCAGCATCCTGGAAAGCCTGTCATGATCATGGCCCCGGGCCGGCTTCCCCCGCCAGGCCAGGCGGTGGCCGACGCGGCGCGGCTGGCGCGCCACGTCTGGGAGCACCCGGCGAACGAGGGCCAGCGCGTCCGGTCGCTGCTGCGCCTGGCCCGGTTCCAGGCGCGGAGCCGGCTGCTGCGCACCAGGAGCATCGCCCCTCTCGGCGACAGGTCGAGGCTGTGGGTGGACCTGCACCGGCACTCGGCGGCCATGGTGCTGTACGCCAACCCGCCAGACTTCGCGGAGATGCGAGCCTGGCGGCGGGTGCTGACGCCCGGCTGCCTCTTCATCGACGTGGGCGCCAACGTCGGGAGCTACTCGATCTGGGCGGCCGAACGAGGTGCCGAGGTGATCGCCATTGAGCCCGCCGAGGACACGTTCGCCCTGCTCATGGAGAACGTGGCACTCAACGGCTATCAGGTCCGCACGATCCGGGCGGCGGCCGGCGCCAGCTGCGGCACCGCCCGGTTCACCGCCGGGAGGGACACCGTCAACCAGCTGGACCCCCAGGGCCCCGTCGAGACTCCCCTGGTCACCATCGACTCCGTCGTCGCCGGCCGGGTCGTGGCCGGCCTGAAGATCGACGTGGAGGGGTTCGAGATCGAGGTGCTCCGCGGGTGTGCCCGGGCACTGTCCGAGCAGCGCATCAGGCTTATCCAGCTGGAGTGGAACTTTACGTCCGAGCTGGCGACCGGCACTGACCGCCAGCCCGTCGCCGACCTGCTCGCGGCGCATGGCTACGGCCTGTACCGCCCGGAGCGCGACGGAACGCTTGTGCCGATCGACGACACGGGTTACGGCGCGGACGTCTTCGCCCGGCCTGCCCGGGGGGACGGTGAGTGGTGAGGCAGGCCCGCACGTTCACTGGCATCGCGCCTGGTCAAAGGTATCGTCCGCGCATGGGTGCGCTCGCATTGAGCCCGGTCGCGCCGGTGCTGGGGAAGAGTGTGCCGGTGCGCGGGCCGGCCCGCGCGCTCTACCGCTCGTACGGCAAGGCGCAGCCCGCGCCCGGCAAGTCCCTCCGGCACGTGACGACCAAGATCGGCGACCGCTTCGAAGCGGACGTGTCCAACTACCTTGAATGGCACCTGTGGGCCTTCGGCGGCTACGAAACCCACCTTGCCGAGTTGTTCCAGCGTCTGGCCGGGCCAGGTGACACGTGTATCGACGTCGGCGCCAACGTAGGCGTGCACACCGTGCGTCTCGCCAGCCTCGTGGGCGGCGGCGGGCGGGTCACCGCGGTCGAGGCCGACCCAGCCATGGTGCCGCGGGTGAGCCGGAACGTCCGGCTGAACGGGCTGGGGAACGTGCGGGTGGTGCACGCCGCCGCCTCCGATCACGGGGGCGACAGTGTGCTGCTGTACCGGCCCGCGGCGACGGACCCGAACCAGGGCCGTGCGAGCCTGCTGCCGCATCCCTATCTCACCGGCGGCGCCATCTCCCTGGCGACCGTGACCATCGATGACCTCGCCGAAGGGCCGGTGAGTCTCGTGAAGATCGACGTCGAAGGCCACGAAAGGGAGGTCGTCATGGGCGCGGAACGCACCATCGCCGGCCACCATCCGACGTTCGTCTTCGAGTATGCGCCCGAGTTGCTGGCCGATCGTGACATGAGCCCGTGCGAGTGGCTCAGCGACCGCGGCTACTGGCTCTTCGGCATCGGCGTCCAGCGCCACCCTGTGACCGGCCGCGGCCGCCTGGTACTGCAGCCCCTGAACGGGCTGCCGGAGACGGGCACCAACGTCCTGGCCACGTCAGCGCGGGTGGCGGCACGGCTGGGGCTGTCGCGGGCCTGAGCCTCGCGGGCCAGCCGCGGCTGCCGCCAGGGCGGCTACCGCGGCGCGTGCCGCCGGTGCGGACCCGTCTTACCTGGCTGGCCGGCCGTGAGTACCAGTAGCCGCAGCGTGCCGCCACGCCGCCTGCCGCCCGGTCGCGGCCACCTGCCCGGCGCCGGCTTGGCCAGCGCGTGCAGTCCCGCGGACCGGGCCGCGGCCAGCCACCACCGCAGCCGGTGGCGTTGCCGCGACGTGCGCAGGTATGCGCGGTAACGCCTCCAGCGCTGCCCGCGCGGCCACGGCAGTAGCGGCAGGCAACGGCGAGCCAGGCCTTCCAGCCAGCGCACGGGATGGCCCGTGCTGGGCACGGTGCACAACAGCACGCCGCCGGGCCGCAGCACCCGCGCGCACTCGGCCAGCACCAGGCGCGGATCCGCCGTGTACTCCAGCACGCTGGCGGCGGTGACCACGTCGAACCCGGCATCGGCGAACGGCAGCCGCCGCCAGTGGGGTTCCAGCCGCACCCACCCGGCGGCGCCGTGGCGAGCGGCGGCTGACCGCAGCATCGCGGGGGAGATGTCACACCCCACGGCCGTCAGCCCGGCGGCTGCCAGGCTGGCCACCAGTTCTCCGGTCGCGCAGCCAAGGTCGAGCACCGTGCCGCCCGGGGGCAGGTGCGCCAGCACCTGCTCTCGCAGGAACGTCAGCCGCGGCACCAGCGCCCCGCCAGCGGCGTACTTGGCTGGCCAGGTAGCGGCTTTGGCGTCGAACAGCCGCCGCACCTGGGTCTCATGCTCTCTGCTGGGGCCCACCGCCGCGGGCCGGGTCACGCCGGCCCCAGGAGCCAGTCGAAGTAGGCGCGGGGGTCGAAGGGGCCTGGGTCTGGGGTGACTGTGGCCGCCAGGGCCGTCTTGACGGCCAGTTCCAGTGACCCGGGGCCGGCTGGGGTGTAGCCGCACAGCGCGGGCCCGGCGATCTCCTGGTTCTGCGCGGTGTCGCGGGCGATGACGGGGCGGCCGCTGGCCCGGGCTTCTGCCAGCGGGTACCCGAAGGACTCCAGGCCGCCGGGGAAGTAGACGGCACGGGCGCGGCCCACCAGTGCGGCGGACTCCTGCGGGCCGCGCCGGCCCAGAAGGTCAACCCGGGGGTGCGCCGCCAGGTCGGCGGGCACCTCGCCGGCCTCGGCGGTGACCCATACCCGGACCCGGGGGTCGCCGTGGGTATCGAGTGCGGTGAGCAGTTCGCGGAGCCGTTGCGGCATGCGTTTGTAGGGCGCGAAGAGCACCGGGCAGACGATGGCGGGCTCAGCGTCCATGGCCTGGGGCGGGCCCGCCGACACCGGGTTCGGCCGGATCACCACGCGGTCGCTGGCCCCCGGGATCGCCCGGCTGACTCGGTCGGCCATGGCGGTGGAGGGGACGACCAGCACGTCCGAGCGGCTGGCCGCCAGCCGCACGATGGCGGCCTGCCTGCGTGCGCGCGCGGCCAGTGCGGTGTCAAGCTCTGCCTCCTCGGCTGCGGTGAGGAAGTGCAGCGCGCTGCGGAGCAGTGTCCAGCGTTCCCCGCCGGGCCCGCAGAACCCGACGTTGTTCAGTGCCACCCGCCGCCGCGCCCGGAGCACGGCCCCGCTGGCCTCCCGCCGCGCCAGCCAGGCGGGGCGCAGCCCCCGGCCCACCCCGATGACCGTCACATCGCCGCGCCGCGAACGATCCAGGTAACCCCGCAGCTCGCCCAGGTACCGCGCGGCACCCCCCATCCGCGCCCCCGCAGCATCCACCACGACCGTGCCGGCCGGGGACGGCAGCCGCGGCGCGGCGGGCTCAGTCACGGCCGCGAGCCTTGGCCGCCGCCTGGATCGTGGCACGCATCGACGCCAGCATCGCCTCGGTGGGCAGTGGTGTGCCGCCGTGGATGGCGCGGTAGAAGGCGGTGGCGAGGGCGCGCTGGCCCTTGTCCTGGGCGCCGCGCCAGCGGACGCGGCCGTCGGCCCGCACCGAACGGAAGTCGTCGATGACGACCCGGTGTGCCCCGGCGCTCACCTCCACCCACTCCTTCCCGGCGACCGGTGTGGCCGATCCGTAGGCGATCGCCGCGAGCGACCCGTCGGTGAACCGCAGCGACACGACCACCTCGCCGTGGCCGCCGCCGGCGGGGCCGCTGCCCGCCAGGCCGCCTGCCTCCTCGATGTCACAGCCCACGATCGCCGCGGCCGTGTCCACGAAGTGGCACACCTCGCCGACGACCCGGCCGCCGTGGCGCGGGTCGCCGTACCAGTGCCCGGGCGGGACCTCGCCCGCGGCCACCCGGTACACCAGCAGCCTCGGCCCGCTCACGCCGGCCAGCGCGGCACGCGCGGCCTCAACCGCCGGTGACCACCGTCGGTTGAAGCCCACCGTGAGCTGGCGGCCGGACTCACGCCACGTCTTCTCGACCTCGTCCACGCCCTGCTCGGACAGGGCCAGCGGCTTCTCACACCAGACGTGCTGGCCCGCGGCGAGCGCGCTGATGGTGAGTTCCTCGTGACTGGCGTGCGGGGTGGCGACCACCGTTATTGCGACGTCCGGATCGGCCGTCACCGCGGCGGCGCCCGAGACAGCCTTTTCGAACCCATGCCGCTCGGCGGTGCGCAGCGCCGACAGGCCGCTGGCGGATGCCACCGCCACGAACCGGTGGAAGCCGGCCGCGCGCAGCGCGGGCAGCAGGGTCCTGCCCGCGTACGACCCAGCCCCGATCAGGCCCAGTCCGAGCGACTGCCCGGCGTGACCGTGTGCTGGCAGGCGCTGGCCAGCCCCGGTGGCGCGGGGGGCGAGCACCCGGACCGGGCCGTCCGGGGCCGGGTCGGGCGGATAGCTGAGCTGGATCGCCAGGCACGGTTCAGGGCGTGAAGTCAGCAGCCGGTAGGCCGCGCCCGCCTCATCGATCGCGAACCTGTGGGTGACCAGGTCGGTGACCTGCAGCCGGCCCGCCGCGAGCAGGTCGAGCACGGCTTCCGCGTTGCGGCCCTCCGTCCAGCGGACCTGCCCGGCCGGGTAGTCCACGCCCTGGCGCTCATACGTGGGCTCGTACCGGCCGGGCCCGTACGACCTCGCGAACAGCAGTGACAGCTCGGCCTGGTAGAACGGCGTGCGGGAGAGTTCCAGCCCGACGTCGCCGACCACGACGATCGCCGCCCGGTCCCGGCACAGCGCGGGCGCGCGGGCGAGCGGGGCAGCGGAGCGGGTCGCGGCGCACACGAGCACCGCATCGGCTCCCCGGTCGCGGGACCAGGCACGCACCTGGCCGGTGGTGACGTCCCCCTTCTCGTCAAGGGCGAGCACGCCGGCGCCGGCCGCCACCCGGCGGGCATGGCCGCCGGGGTCGATGCCGGCCACGTCACAACCGGCGGCCATCGCCAGCCGGGCGGCAAGCTGGCCCACCAGGCCCAGGCCGATGATCACCACCTTGGCGCCCGGGCCGGCCCGGGCGAGCCGCAGCGCGTGCAGCGGGATCGAGGCGATCGTGACGAACGCGGCTTGTTCCGCGGTCACACCCTGCGGCACCGGGGTGCACAGCAGCCTGGGCACGGCCTGGAATTCGGCATGGCAGGCACTCCCAGCGCCACCGGTGGCGACGAGCTGGCCGGGCCGCAGCCCGCTGGCCGCCGGGCCAGCCGCCACCACCACGCCGGCCCCGGAGTAGCCCAGCGGGATGTCACCAGCGAGCCGTTCCCGCAGCGCCCGGGTGGTGGCGGCGACCCCCTCGGTGCGGGCCTTGTGCACCACCTGGCGGACCAGGTCCGGCCGTGCCCGCGCCTTGGCGAGCAGGCTCGCGCGGGCGAGTTCGGTCACCGCCCGCTCGGTGCCTGGTGAGACCACCGACGAGACCGTTCGCACCAGTACCTCGGCGTGCCCCGGAACGGGCTGTGGCACCTCGACCACTTCGGCGGGCCCACCGGATACCCGCTGCACTACCTGTCGCACGTGCCCGCCTCCTCCGCACCCGCCACCGCGCCACGGGCCCACACCGTGCGGGCCCGCAATGGCAGCAGCCCCTCAGCCCGGTACTCGAGCACTGCCGAGTCGGCCGTCAGGCCGAAACCAGCGGCTACCGGCCGGGTGCACGTGGCCAGCCGCATCGGCGCGCTGGCGTGGACCCGCACGCGGAAGGCGCCGGTACCGGTGACCACCTCGGCGCTCCCGCTGCCCGGGTGCACCGTCACACCGGGCGCCAGGTGCCAGTGGAGCGTCACCGTGTGCCTGCCGTGCCCGGTGATCAGGTCGTCCACGACCAGGTCGGCGCCACGCAGCGACCAGCGCCGCCGGTGCGACGGCCGTCCCGGCAGGTGGCGGTAACCGTCGTGCGCCGCCGCGCACACGACAGTCCCGCCGCTGTCGTGGCTGGCCAGCCACGAGGTGCGGGCACGCCGGCCCACCCGGAAACCGCCCCACACCTCGGTTGAGTCCGTCCCGTCCACTTCGACGGTGTTGTGCGCGGCGGTGGAGCGTTCGTAGGCCCGGGCCGGGCCCGGCTCATAGGTCGAGGTCCCGGTGTCCACCAGCAACGGCCTGCCGTCGGTGTACACCACGCAGCCGAGCGTGCCGGCATGGGCATGGGCAGCCACCCCCCATGGCTGCGCGCCCCCGGCGTCCGCCAGCACGTGCCACCCCGCCGCGGCCAGGCGGGCCAGGCCACTGTCGGGGAGTACCACGAGCGGGGCGTGGGCAGGCGGGACGGGCCGCAGCAGGGCCACCAGCTCCCTCGGCACGGGGTAGCCGTCTCCCAGCAACGGCACATCACCGTCCGGGCCCAGTACCCACCCCGAGCCAGCGCCGCATGCGCGCGACCGCGGACGTCAGCTCCACCGGCGGGACCACACCCGCCGCCTCCACCAGGGCCGTCACGTCTATCAGGTCAGCGAGCACCTGGCAGTGGTACGCGGGCGCCCGCTCGCTGTGGCCGCCGTCGGGGAGCACCTGCACGCGCGCCTGCCTGGCGAGGCGGCGTAGCGCGTGGTGGACCGCCCGGCTGTCACCGGCGAACACACCGAGGCCGACCAGTGCCTTCAGGCCCTTGATGAGGTGGTTGCCCGCCACGTCCGTTTCCAGGTGGCGCCGCAGGAAGGCGGCATGGCTGGCGAGCGCGGCCGCCACGGCGGGGGCGAGGTCGCTGCCGGCCACCAGGGGGCCGTACAGCCCGCACCATGCCCAGGCCCGCAGCGCCGTGGGATAGGGGTGCCACGCATCCCCCCGGGCGAAGCCAGTGCCCGCCGACCAGGACGTCCATAGCCGTGCGAACAGTTCCCTGGCGCCGTCCCTTTCGGCGTCCGCGGCCAGCCCCCAGGCCCAGTCCCAGTAGTGCAGGTGGAACCGCCACAGCCGTGGCGCGTCGGGGTGCTCCCAGCCGGCGGGGCCGGTCAGGCTCCGGCTCATCCCCAGCAATGCGACCTTGCCTGCGCGCAGCTCAGCGGCTGGTGGCCAGGTCCCGGTGAGCTGCGCGTCGAGCGGGCTGAAGCCCGCGGGCCACCCGCCAGCCGTTGCGGGCCTGCGCCCCCAGCCCGTGACCAGCCGGTGGGCGGCGGCTGGCGGGCAGGCCCCCGAGTACGCCGCGCTGGGCGCGGAGCCTTGCCCAGTGCGCCGCCTGCACGGGCGGAACGTGCGCGGCGGTCCGCGCGGCCCGCGCCAGCTGACCTGGTGTCATAACGCGAGCCCCAGGGCGCGTGCCTCCGCCCGGATGCCTTCGGCGAATGGCCGGGGGGCGTAGCCGAGGTCGCGTTCGGCGGCGGCGATCGGGAAGGCCTTGTTCTCGCCCAGCCGGAGGATCTGCTCGGTCCTGATGCGGGGCGCCGCGGCGAACCGTTCGTAGAGGCGGGCGCCCGCGACCACGGGTGCCAGCGGGACGGGCACGAACCTGGTGCCGCTCCCGACGGCCGCCGAGGACTGCCGCAACAACTCTCCGAACGTCAGCGGCTCCGGGCCCGCCACGTCATAGCGGTGGCCGGCGGCCGAGGGCCGCTCCGCCGCCGCCAGCACGGCGCATGCCAGGTCGGTGACATGGACCGGCTGGTGGAGGTGCCGGCGGCCAGGGACGGGCAGCACCCGCGCCCGCGCCAGCAGCCCGAGCAGCCGGGACATGTTGCGGTCACCCGGTGCCCCGTAGATCATCGTGGGCCGCAGGATGGTCCAGTCCAGGGCGGCACCGTGGATGTGGCGTTCCGCGGCGAGCCGGGTCCGCTTGGTGGCCGGGTCAAGCGTGGTGGTGACCGCGGTCGTGGAAACGAAGACGGCGCGCTTGAGGCCCGCCCGCTCGGTAGCCGTGACAATCAGCGGCCCATGGCCAAATCCCAGCGACACCAGGCTCAGCAGGACGTCACAGCGCGCCCGTGCGAACAACTCGGCCAGTTCCCGCGGCTGGTCGAGGTCACCAGGCAGCGGACGGGCTCCGCTGGCCGCGACCGCGCGGGCGGCGGCGGCGGTGCGGGCCAGGGCGTGCACCTGGTGACCCCGTGTGGCGCACTCCCGCAGCACGTGGCCGCCCAGGAAGCCACTGCCGCCGAGCACCAGCAGCCTCACCGGTGGCCCCCGGGGGCTTCCAGCAGCTTGCGGTACTGGCGGGCGAGTATGGCGCGGTCGAAGTACATCTCGACGTACTGGCGCCCCTGCTCACCCATGGCCTGCCTGGTGGCGGGGCTGCCCGCCAGGTCAGCGATGGCGGCGGCCAGCGCGGCACCGTTCTGCGGGGTCACCACCCATGCGCCGGCCTCGCGCAGGATTGCACCCGCCTCGCCGGTGACGGCGCCGACTACGGGTTTCCCCGCGGCCAGGTACTCGAACATCTTGGACGGGATGAAGGTGGCGAACAACGGGATGTCACGCAGGCACACCAGGCAGATGTCCGCGGTGGCGAGCAGCGCGGGTACCTGCTCGTGCGGCACTCCTGGCAGCAGTGTCATGTTGTGCAGCCCCAGCGCCGCGACCCGGCGCTGCAGGAGTGCCTTGTCCGCCCCATCGCCGACCAGGGCCACATGCACCCGCGGGTCGGCCGCGAGCAGGGCTGCGGCGTCGGCCACAGTGGCGAGGCCCTGGGAGATGCCGTGAGTCCCGGCGTACAGCACCAGGCACTGGCCGGGGCCGGCGCCGAGCCGGGCGCGGACACTGGCTTCGGCTGGTTCGCCCGGCGAGAAGGCTGTCAGGTCCGCGCCGTTGCGGATGGTGTGGACCTTGACGGCGGGCACGCCGCGGCCGATCAGGTTGGCGCGGAAGCCATCGCTGACCACCACCACCTCGTCCGCCGCGTGATAGGCGGCCAGTTCCAGCCATTCCAGCGCGCGGATGACCGGTTTGGCCGTCAGTACCCCCAGCTCAGTGAAGATCGCGGGCCACAGGTCGCGCACCTCCACCACCAGCCGGGCCCGCTTCAGCCGGGCGAGCAGCCAGCCGGCGCCGATGGAGAAGAAGGTGGGGGAGGAGACCACCACCACATCGGCCGGACCGCTCGCCCGCGCGCCCAGCAGCACCGCGCTGGCCATGAAGCTCAGGTGGCCGAGCGTCTTGCGGGCCACCCCCTCGTTCGGGGTGGCGTACAGCCAGGTGCGCAGTACCCGGTAGCCGTCGCGGCGCTCCCGCCGCCGGATCGCCCGCCGGTAGGCGGGCGGTTTTACGCCGGTCGGGTGATGGGGCATGCCGGTGAGGACCGTGACCTCGTCACCATCGGCCGCCCACGTGGCGGCCAGCGAGGAAAGCCGCGCCTGCGGGGCGCCGGTCTCCGGCGGGAAGTAGTGCGTCACCAGCAGCACGCGCATGGCTACCTCCCCGCGGCCGGCCGCGGCATCACGCCGGCGGCGCTCACCCGGCGGTCACCTCACCCGCGGTCGCACCTGTGGCGGTCACGCCCGCGGCGGCGGGCGCGGTGGCCGGGTCCCCGCGGCGCCGGGCGGCCCGGCGCAGCAGCGGTCCCGGCGAGCATGTGTAGCCCACCAGCGCCGCGCCGCCTGCCAGGTCCGCCGCCGCGCGCGCGGCGAGCGGCCCGGTCAGGCTCACCAGGCCGGCCAGGCTAAGGAACCCGCTGGCCGTCACCGTGATGGCCGTGACGCGCTGATGCGACCAGCCCGCGTCGGTCCAGCGCTGGTAGACGTGGCCGCGGTGCGGCTCGAGCAGCCGCTCCCCACGCCGCGCCCGCTGGCACAGCGTCCATCCGGTGTCGGCCAGATACAGCGCCACCGGGCCGAGCGCCGCCTCCGGCGGCACGCCCTGGATGACCGCGTAGCAGGCGAGCATCGCCACCGCCGCGCCCAGCGCGTAACTGCCTGCGTCCCCCAGGAACACCCGGGCACGACCGGCGTTCCACGGCAGGAACGCCAGCCCGCCGGCCGCGAGCGCGGCGCCGGCCGCGAGCAGGAACCCGTCCGCGCGCCACCACCCCAGCAGCGTGAACACGGCCCCGGCCAGCGTGGCGTGCGCGCCGGAGATGCCGTTCACGCCGTCCATGAAGTTGAAGGCGTTCACGAACCCGGTGATCCACAACGCGGCCAGCAGCGCCAGCGCCGCCATCATGGGCCCGGAGACCGCCAGCGCGCTGACCAGCACCAGCCCCGCTAGCAGGCTGGCGGCCAGTTGCAGGGCCAGCCGCAGCAGCGCGGGCACCCCGGTCAGGTCCTCGGCCAGCCCGATCAGCCCGAACGCCGCCACCGTGGCGCCGAACGCGAACCCGAGCACATCACCAGTCACGGCGGCGGCCGTGAGCAGCCCAGCCGCGATCGCTACCCCGCCGCCGCGCGGTGTCGGGAGCCGGTGGGAGGAGCGGTGGCCGGGGATGTCAATCGCGGCGGCCCGCCGCAGCAGGCTGATGGCGACCGGCTCGGTGAGCGTGACCACCAGAGCGCAGATCAGCGCGGCGACTGCCGCCGTTACGTCCCCCGACACGTGCTATTCCATACCCGTTTCGCAACGCTGTGTAATCATCCGTGCGCAAAATGGTTTGGCAACGGCGCCGGGCGGGGGATGGGTTCACCGGCGGAGGGGGGCGTCATGCACACCACGACGCGGGTGGCGGTGGTCGGGCTCGGGTACGTCGGCCTGCCCACGGCCGCCACGCTGGCCGCGGGCGGCCTGGACGTGATCGGGGTCGATCTGAACGCCGGGCTGCTGGAGCAGGTCAACCGGGGCGAGGCGCCGTTCGCGGAACCCGATTTGTGCGGCGCGGTGGAAGCGGCGGTCGCGGCTGGGCGGCTCAAGGCCAGCGAGCGGGTCCCGCCCGCGGACGCCTACGTCATCGCGGTGCCCACCCCGCGGACGGCCGCCGGGGAGCCCGATGTGAGCGCGGTCATGGCGGCGGCGGAGGCCATCGCGGGCGTGCTGGCCGGGGGCGAAGTAGTGGTGATCGAGTCCACCGTGCCACCGGGTACGACCCGGGCGGTCAGCGAGACCATCGGCGCGCTGCGGCCGGACCTGCGCCTGCCGCACTGCCCGGGGGAG
This sequence comes from uncultured Actinomycetes bacterium, assembly GCA_963730235.1. Lineage (GTDB taxonomy): Bacteria > Actinomycetota > Actinomycetes > Streptosporangiales > Streptosporangiaceae > DASXKD01. The sequence goes on along the minus strand of CAVSRH010000026.1, from coordinate 192,812 downwards.
CCGGACGTGAGCGTGGCGCACTGCCCGGAACGGGTGCTGCCGGGCCGGGTGATGGCCGAGATCGTCGCGAATGACCGGCTGATCGGCGGGCTCACCCCGGCCTGCGCGGAGCGTGCCGCGGCCATCTACCGGTCATTCTGCGCGGGGGAACTGATCCTCACCGACGCCGGCAGTGCCGAAATGGCCAAGCTCGCGGAGAATGCCTTTCGTGACGTCAATGTGGCGTTCGCCAACGAACTGGCGAACGTCTGCGCCCGGCTGGGGCTGGATGTGTGGGAGATCCGGCGGCTCGCCAACCGTCACCCGCGGGTGGACATCCTGAGGCCGGGCCCGGGCGTGGGCGGCCACTGTGTGGCGGTGGACCCGTGGTTCATCGTGGCCGCCGCGGGCGGGGACGCGCCGCTGATCCGCGCGGCCCGCGAGGTCAACGACGGCCGGCCGGGGCGGGTGGCGGCGGAGATCGTGGCCGCCTGCCGGGAGACCGGCGCGGCCGCCGTGGCGTGTCTGGGCCTGGCGTTCAAAGCGGGGGTGGGCGACACCAGGGAGAGCCCGGCGGCCGAGGTGACCAGGCTGGTCGCGGCCGCCCTGCCCGGAACCCCGGTGCTGGCCGCCGACCCATTCCTGGCTGGGCTACCGCCGGGCCTCACGGGCCTGGCCAACCTGGAGTTCACCGGCGCGGCGGCGGCGGTGCGGGCGGCGGGCGTGGTGGCGCTGCTGGTCGACCATCCGGCCTTCGCCGAGCTGACCCCGGCGCGGCTGGCCGGCAAGCGGCTGTGTGACACCCGGGGGCTGTGGCGCTGACTCCGCCCGCCCGGGCGGTGATGTCAGCCGGCGGCGCCCGGCACCGCCCGCGTCAGCGGGCGGTGATGTCAGGTGTCGCCGACTTGCCGTTCGCGTGCGCGGGGTCGCCGGAATCGCCGTTGTGGGCCAGGTAGGGCTTGTAGGCGTAGCCGTAACCGTAGCCATGCCCGTACCCGTAGCCGTACCCGTAACCGGTCTCCCGGGTCACCTGGTTCAGCACGATGCCCAGCATGGTGGCGTTGACCTGGGCCAGCTTTTCCCGCGCCCGGCGCAGGTCGGCGCGCGGGCTCTGGCCGGCCGCGGCCACCAGCAGTACGCCATCGGCGGCCTGCGCCAGCAGCACCGCGTCCGTCACCGGAAGCAGCGGCGGGCTGTCGATCAGCACCAGGTCGAAGCCGTCCGCCACGCCCTTGAAGATCTGCTGCGCCTTGGGTGAGTTGAGCAGCTCCGCCGGGTTGGGTGGCACCCGGCAGGCGGGCAGCACCCACAGCCGCTGCTGGCCGGCCACCGGCTGGATGACATCTTCCAGCGCGGTGCCTTCGGCCAGCACCGTGGTGAGACCGCGTGCCTCGGCGACGCCGAAGAACTCGCCCAGCCGGGGCCGCCGCAGGTCGCAGGACACCACCAGCACCCGCTCACCGGCCTGGGCGAACGCGATGCCGAGGTTGGCCAGCGTGGACGTCTTGCCCTCGCCGGCGGACGGGCTGGTGATCAGGATGGTGCGGCAACGCTGCTCATGCCGGACGAACTGCAGCGAGGTGCGCAGCGAGCGGTACGCCTCGGCGGCCAGTGAGGTCGGGTCCGACTTGGTGATCACCAGTGGCGTCGCGCGCTTGCGCCAGCTCGCCACCAGCGGGACCATCGCCAGCACCGAGGCGTCGCCCGCTTCCTCGGTGGCCTCCTTGGAGGACAGCCGATCGTCCAGGCTGTCCCGCGCGAAGGCGACGCCGAGGCCGAGGCACAGCCCCACCGCCAGCCCCAGCAGCGTGTCCCTGGCCGGCCGGGGCGAACTGGGCCCGGTGGGCGGTGTGGCGGGGGTGACGAGCTCCACCCCGCCCAGGTTCGACGCGCCGCTCACCTCGATCTGCGCGACCTGATCCTTCAGCGTCGCCTCCTGGTTGAGCAGCGCGCTCGCCAGTGTGGCGTGGCGGGCCTTGGTGCCCAGCGACTTGATCTGGGCGGCGAGCCGGCTGATCTGCTCCCGGAGCTTGGTCTCCGCCGCGGTCACGGTCTGGCTGGCCACCTGCTGCCGGTAGGACACGAAGTTGCGCGCGTAGGCGTTCGCGATGTCCGCCGCCCGTGCGGGCGAGCTGGCAGTGGCGGTGACCGCCATCACGTTGGTCTGGCCCACCTCGGCGGTGGCGACCGGCGGCGCGCTGCCGAACTGGCGTGCCACCGCCGCCGCTACCGGTGCGCTGGTGACCAGCGTCAGCTCGGTCTGCACGTCGGTCTGGGAGACCGGGATCTGGGCGGAGCCGGGTGTGGTGGCGTCAGTGGAGGACTGCACCAGGAGCTGCGCGGTGGCGGAGTACAGGTTCGGCTGGCTGAGCGAGAACACCAGGCTGACGCCGGCGGCCAGTACCGTGAACACGATCACCCACCACCGGCGGCGCCGGACCGTCAGCAGATAGCTGCGAAACGTCGCCCCGGTCTCGGATTCCCTCATGCCTGCCTCTCCCCGATATGCATTCGCGGCCCGGCGGTGGGCCGGGTGGCGTCATGCGCCCGGCCCATGGTGCACTGGGACCGCCTTCCGGTATGTTCCTCGTCCTACGCCGGCGTAAAACGCCGCGGGTGACAATTGCTTCACCGGCTCGCCGGCTATGTGGGGAAAGCGGTACTAAGCACCGCTATCCATGATGAAACGTGTTTACCGGGGGAATTTCGGAACGCTGCGTGGGGGAGGGGCATGGCACACGGCCCGGGCGCGGGAGTGGTCGCCCAGAATGGTGCGGAACGTGGATCCGGGGGCGTTCTGGTGCTGTGCACCGCCAATGTCTGCCGCTCCCCGGCGGCCGCCGCGCTGCTCAGCCAGCGGCTCGCGGGCGCCGAGCCGGCTGTGCCGGTCAGATCGGCCGGCCTGCTGCCCGGCGGCAACCCGGCGCTGGCGGAGATGCGGGCGGTCATGAGCGGCTACGGGGCCGACCTGGCCGATCATGTAAGCCGGACCGTGTCCGCGCCTGACCTGGCCGGCGCGGCGCTGGTAATCGCGATGGCGCGGGAGCACCTACGGCACGCGGTCGTGCTGGCGCCGGAGTCATGGCCGGTGGCGTTCACACTGAAGGAGTTGCTGCGCCGTGGGGAGCGGCACGGCCCGCGCCGGCCAGGGGAGACGCTGGCCGCCTGGCTGGCCCGGGTGCACGACGGCCGGGAGAAGCGGGCATTGCTGGGCGCCTCGCCGGACGATGACGTGGCCGACCCGGCGGGCGGCCCGCCGGAGGCTTACGCGGCGACGGCGGCGCTGCTGGCCCGGCTGACCGTCCGGCTCGCGAGCCTGTGCTGGGGACTTCGCGACCCGGTGTGACCGCCGGACTGTGATCTTTCTCACGTGGTGAGCGGCCTGGCGCAGCCGCCCGCGGCCGCGCTAAGCCGCTGGCTGGGACCGGCGCGGTCGCGGGGGCCGGGCGAAGGACGCGCGGCGCGGGGCCCCCCAGCGCGGTGGCCTCGGCGCAGGCGGCGAGTGCCTGGCGGAGCTGGTCTTCGTCCTGGCCAGGATCGATGGCCATGGCCGCGGCCGGCGCCAGCGGCGGCACCGGCACCTGGCTGATGAGCGGGTGACGGGGCCGGGTGTCCAGTTCCCCGGGGGCCAGGAGATCCTCGGTCAGCTTCTCCCCGGGACGCAGGCCGGTGAAGATGATCTCGGGGCCGTCCACGCCGCCCGCGCCGAGCCGGTGTGCCATGTCGGTGATGCGCACCGGCTCGCCCATATCGAACACCAGCGCCTCCCCCGGGCGGCCGATCACGGCTGCCTGCAGCACCAGTTGCACCGCCTCGTCCGCGGTCATGAAGAACCTGCTCACATCGGGGTGGGTGATGGTAACGGGGCCGCCGGCGGCGATCTGCGCCGACAGCGCGCCCAGCACCGAGCCGTTGCTGCCGAGTACGTTGCCGAACCGGACGCTCAGGTAACGGGCCTCACCCTCGGTGGCCATGTACGCGGTCAGCCGTTCCGCGATCCGCTTGCTGTAACCGAGCACGCTGGCCGGGCTGGCGGCCTTGTCGGTGGAGATGTTCACGAACGAGGTGGCGCCGTAGGCCCGCGCGGCCGCCAGCACCGACAGGGTGCCGCGCACGTTGGTGAGCAGCGCCTCCGCCGGGTGGCGTTCCAGCAACGGCAAGTGCTTAAGGGCGGCGGCGTGGAACACGATGTCCGGGGAGAACCGGCGGAACAGCAGCCGCATCCGGGCGGTGTCGCGGATGTCGGCTACCACCGTCTCCTCGGACATCAGCAGCCCGTGGCCGTGCAGCGTAAGTTCCAGCGCGTGCAGCGCGGACTCGTCGCGGTCCAGCAGGATCAGCGCGGCCGGGCCAAGCCGGTGCAGGTGCCGGCACAGCTCCGAGCCGATGGACCCGCCCGCCCCGGTGACCAGGATGCGCTTGCCGGTGAAGTGGCTGGCGATGGCGACCAGGTCGGTCTGCAGCGGGCCGCGGCCCAGCAGGTCGCTGATCCGCGGGTCGCGCACCGTGTCGATCAGCGCGGTGCCGCGGATCAGTTCCTGCACCGACGGGACCACCATGGGAGTGAGCCCGCATTCGGCAGCCTTGCGGGTGAGCTCGCGAATGACAGCGCTCCTGGTGCCGGCCAGCGCGATCACGACGATCTGGGCACCGGTCTGGCGGGCGACGTCGGCCATCTGGGCCCGGCCCCCCGCCACCCGCACCCCGTGGATCTGCAGCGCCTGCTTGTCCGGGTCATCGTCCAGCAGCGCCACCGGCCGGTAGGCCGCCCCAGGCTCGGTCACCAGCCGCCGGAGGAGCATCGCACCCGCGTCCCCCGCGCCGAACACGATGATCTTCGTTGCGGACGGTGCGGCGGGCCGGGACCGGAGCCGGGCAGTGAAGATCGCGTAGCGGCCGCCCAGCATCAGCAGCATGGCGAGCAGGCCGCCGGCCACCGCCACCTCCAGTGACGGGCGCCGCTGCGGCACCACCAGCATGGGGCCGAGCAGGCCCAGCCCGACCGCGACGCCCGTGCAAGCCGTCAGCACCCCGCGCACCTCGTCGATGCTCGCGCGGGCGTAGCGGCCCCGGTACAGCCCGGCGGCCACCCCGGACACCGCGACCAGCACGCCGACGGCCACCGCCGCGTGCCATAGCACCGGCAGGTTCAGCTGTGAGTCGCTGAGATCCCTGGTCACGTCGACCGCGGCCAGCAAGCCGCACCCCCAGGCGGCGACATCGAACATCCCCTCCGCGCCCGCCCGGGTGAGCCTGCGCCGCGATGCCCGCAGCCACGCCCACCCGCGCACTGGCCGTCCCGCCGCCCCGTCCGCCACGAGCCCCCCGTCCCCGCCAGCCCGGCCTGATCCGCTCCGGGACCGCGCCAGCGCCCCATGAGTCCACGTGAAGCGAAAAGGAAAATACCCTGCGTGATTGAGGGCGACACAGGGTAAAAGCCCCTGGGTACGGCCAGTGGGAGAAATCCCCCGTGCCGCATCAAAGAAAAGCTAGTCGTCGCGGGGGTTTGCGGAGGCGGCCACACGACAGAAAGGAAATTCCGGCCGGAACGGACATGACTGCTATGCCCGGTTTCCCTGGACGGAACGCTGCGATCTGCGAAACGGCGCAGGCAAGGGGGAGAAATGTCCGAAACATCGACCAGGAGCGGCCAGCCGCGGCATTCACCGGCGGCCACCCCTGCGGGCGAGGCTGGCCAGCCGGGCCGGCGCAATCGCCGCGGCATGCGCATCGCCCTGATCTCGGTCGGATCCGTGTTCGCCCTGGTGGCCGCGATCGCGGTGGCCGGGCTCGTCACCCTCAACCACATCGCGAGTGAGATCAAGCGGGTGCCGGTGCACTTCGCCAAGCTCACCGCCTACGACCACTACGCCGGGCCTGGGGCCGCGGGCGCCACGAACGTGCTGCTCACCAGTTCCGCGCGGCAGTCGGCCACGGGCGGGGCCAGCGGCCTGATCACGATCCTGCACATCAACGCCAACCACCAGGCCGGTGGTGTGGTGGCGATCTCGCCGGACGTGGTGGCGGCGGTGCCGGGCCACGGCCGCCTGCCACTCGGCCAGGCACAGGCGGTCGGCGGTCCGTCGCTGCTCGTCAGCGCCGTCCAGCAGGTCACGGGTATCCAGCTCAGCCACTACGCCGCGCTCGACTTCAGCCACGTGGCGAACGTGGTCAACACCGCGGGCGGCGTGAACGTGACGCTGCCCGCCGCGACGACCGCCGGCTGGTACACCTTCCACGCTGGCGTCAACCACCTCAACGGCGCTGAGGTGCTGGCATACACCGGCCGCCCGGGCCTGTCGTCGGCGGACCACGTGCTGCGCCAGCAGGTTGTCCTCCGCGCCATACTGCGCAAGATCGCAAACGCTCACCTGCTCACCAATCCAGTCAGCACGGTGAACATGCTGAGCGCGCTCACCGCGATGCTGACCGTGGACAGCAACTTCACCAACTCCGGACTGGCCGCGCTGGCGGCGGAGCTGAAGGGGCTGAGCAGCAGCGCCGGGACCTTCCTGACCGCGCCTGAGCACCTCTCTCACGGTCACGAGGTGCTGAACGCCGGGATCTCGGACAAGCTGTGGACCGCCATCAACCATGACGACCTGGCGGCCTTCGCCCGGCAGCACCCGTCAACGGTGACACCGGCGACGGCCCCGTAGCGGCCCACCGCACGACGGAGGCCACTGGCGCACCTAGGCGCCTGCTTGCGCCACGGCGCCCGCCGGGCCGTTCCCGGCGGGCGCCGTGGCTCAGCCGTCCTTGGCGTTGCTGCCATGACGGCGCGAATGCGCACTCCGGTGATGAACCTGCAATGCTTAGGTGATGGCTGACAAAACGCCACCCCGCACCCGGCGGGAGCGCTTGTGGCGCTCTGCCGATTCCCGGGGGATCCCGCTACCGGCGATCCTTGCCACGGTGGGCGTCGTGGTGGCGGCCTACCTTGCGGGCAAGCTGCTCTTCCGGCTACGGGACGTGCTCCTGCTCATGGCGGTGTCGGGGTTCGCCGCCCTGCTGCTCAACCCACTGGTGGTGTACCTGCAACGATGGAAGGTGCGCCGCCGCGGCTTTGCCGTCGCCATCGTCACCTTCTGGGCGGTGCTGGTCTTCGCCGGCCTGGCGGTGGCGTTCGGCTCCCCGCTGATCGGCGCCGTCACCCATCTCGCCGACCGGCTGCCCGGCTATGTGGACCAGGCCCAGCACGGGAAGGGCTGGATCGGCAAGGTGGTCCGCCGCTACCACGTGCAGATCTGGGTGCAGCACAACGCGTCGAAGATCGCTAGCTTCGCGCAGGGCCTCGGCAAGCCCGCCCTCGCCCTCGGCAAGGGCGCCGTGTCGCTGCTCATCGCGCTGACCACGATCTTCTTCCTGGTGGTGCTTCTGCTCCTCGAGGGCCCGAAGATGCGCGCCTGGATCCTGGGCAACATGACCCCGCAGCGGGCGGCGACGGTGACCCGGGTGTCTGCCCAGGTCAACCGGGCGGTCACCGGCTACATGGCCGGGAACGTGCTCACCTCCCTGATTGCCGGGATCGTGGTGTTCGTCACTCTGTTCGTGCTCGGCGTTCCGTTCCCGTTCCTGTGGGCGCTGTGGGTCGCGCTTGTGGACTTCCTCCCGATGATCGGCGGGGCCCTCGCCGGGATACCCACCGTGCTGTTCGCCACGGCACATTCGCTCACCGCGGGCCTGGTGACACTGGCCGTCTTCCTCGCCTACACCCAGATCGAGAACCACGTACTCAACCCGGTGATCATGAGCAAGACCGTCCGCATCAACCCGCTGCTCGTGCTCGTGTCGATCCTGGTCGCGGCGTCCATTGGCGACTGGATAGGCGGGTTCTTCGGCGGCTTCGTCGCGGCGCTGCTCGCCATCCCGGCCGCGGGCGCGGCCCAGGTGGTCATGAGCGAACTGTGGCGCGAGACCGCGCCAGGGGGCATGCCGGCCCTTCCCGGCCGGGCCGCCCCCGGCCGAGCCCGCATCGGCCGAAGCCGGCCCGGAGACAGCCAGGGCGGATCCCGAACCGGTAAAGCCAGCGGGCTAACTGGTCACCGCCGTGGTCCCAGACACCACAACGGCCCGAAAATGACTGATGGTAATTGTGTCGATACATGTTGTCGTTCTGTGATCTGCACAGAGCGTGACGGCGGCGGCGCGACACAGCTTTTTCCGCGAATTCTCAGGAATCCCACCTGTCCTTCTGGCAAGGTATCGCCGATGGCCAAGGGCGGAAGGCCCGTGGGCCCGGGCACCGCCCGGCCGGCGGCTCTGGAGCACCCGGAAGGCCATCGCGCGACGCGCTGCCCTGCCCCGCAGCGGTCCGCACCCTGGGCGCCCCGCCCCGGAGTGCATGGCCGACGGAAGGACTGCCTTGTCACAGCACCGGAGGCGGAGTCCCGGAAGGAGACGCGCCGCGCGCCGGTCCGGTTTCCTGCTGCCGGTGGCAGCCACGGCCATCGCCCTCATCACCGGGACGACCGTCGCTGGCTATTTGGTCGTGCGGGCCGACCACACCAATGTCGGGGCTGCCTTCGCCTTCGCTTCGCTCCCGGGCAGCCGCGCCATGACCGTGCTGGAGCAGGCACGCCAGCAGATGATCGTGATGGATACGGCCACGCACACCATGCACCGGGTCGGCGCGCCCAAGCTCGCGAGCACGGCCAGTGCCATCTCCGCGACGACCGGCGGCGCGACCGCAGCCGGTGGCGGCACCACGGTGAACTTCCCGCCCCCGAATCCGGGCACCGCGCAGTCCACCGCCTACAACATGATGTCGTCGTTCGGCTTCGACCCGAAGACCCAGTTTGGCTGCCTGAATGACATCTGGACCCGGGAAAGCGGCTGGCGGTACAACGCCGAGAATGCCAGCGGCGCATACGGTATCCCGCAGGCGCTGCCTGGATCGAAGATGGCCAGCGCGGGCGCGGACTGGCAGACAAACCCCGCCACGCAGATCAAGTGGGGGCTGGGCTACATCAAGTCCATATACGGGACTCCATGCGATGCATGGTCTTTCTGGCAGGCCCACGACTATTACTAGGCGTTCTGCTTAGTTACCCAACGTTAATACAGACAGCACCCGGCGTGTGTGATGGTTGCCCCGGGCGACGCGTCGCCCTGAACCTGCGTCACATCTGCGCGCCTCTGCCCCGGCCGGGCGCCTTGTCCATCGGCCGGCAGTGCCCCCGGGTGAGAGCCGAGCGCACGCAGCGTGGTCAGGGCTGCGGCGTGAAGGCGGCCATGGCCTCGCCGAACGCGGCCCGGCTCGCCAGCCAGGACCGCCGCGGCGAGGTCACCGTCAACTGGTATGGCTGGGCGCCGAGCTTGGTGTCCAGGCGGGCCACCAGTTCCAGTACCTGCTCGTTTCCGGTCCCCGGCCGCTGGTAGGCGAAGCGCCAGGCACCGGCCAGGGTGCCGTGGAACGGGATGGGCAGCAGGGCGATCTGGTGATAGCCGGGAAACGATCGGTGCGAGGCGCTCGCCAGCGAGGCGGCTTCGCGCAGCGGCCCGGGGCCGCCCGGTGCGCCGCGGGTCACGGTGATGGTGGCGTCCGTGGCCGGGTTGCGCATCAGCGTGGTGTCGCCGTGCTGCCGCGTCCGCCAGCCGTCGGCCACCGCGATGGAGAAGCCGGCCCGGCGCGGCGAGGACGAGGCTCGCAGGGTGTACCAGTGGTACCCGGCCGGAAGCGCCGTGGCGGGCGGGAGCGGGCCGCTCGCGGCCGTACGCCGGAGATCTCCCGAAGCGGCGTGGGCTAGGCCCATGGTGACCAGCAGGGCGGCCAGGACGATGGCCGTGCCGCCGCCCCCGAACAGCAGGGCGCGACGGTGCCGTCCCGGGCGCCGCCGCTGCCCGCCCGGTCCGGTCTTGCGTCCCGGCGCCGGAGTCCCGCCGTGCGCCGGAGTCCCGCCTAGTGCCGGAGTCCCGCCGTGGAGTCGCGCCGGAGTCCCGCCTAGTCCCGCGGGTGCGGTGGCCGCCGTGCCCGGTGTGGCCTGTGCGGTCACGGTTGTGCCGTACTGCGTCCCGGCCGCAGCCGCCCCGGCCAGGCCAGCCCCGGCCGCAGCCATCCCGCTCCGGCCAGGCCAGGCCCCTGCCGCCCCGGCAAGCCCAGCGCCCGCCAGCTCGTCCCCGGCCAGTTCGGCAGCCCCGGCCAGTCCGTCCCCGGCCAGCCCTGCGCCCACCAGCCCAGCTCTGGCCAGCCCAGCTCCGGCCAGCCCGTCCCCGGCCACCCAGGTGCCGGCCAGCCCGTCTCCGGCAGGTTCCGCCGCGCGCGGGGCGGGCACGGTCAGCGCGGGGTCCGGGACGGCGGCCGTAGCCCGGGATGCTGCCGTCGCGCACGGTTGCCCGGCCGGGGCGCTATCCGGCGCGGCGGCGGGGAACGCTAGCGTGCTGCCAGGCCCGGCCGGTCCCGGCGCCCCGGGCTCGCCCGGGACACCGGAACGGGGCTCGGTGCTCGTTCCCGTGCCGTAACCGCTGCACGCCGCGGCGAGCAGCCGGCGCGCAGCGGCCGCGTCGGGCCGCACCGCCGGGTCGCGCCTCATCAGCGCCGTGATCACCGGCCCCAGCGGCCCGGCGGACCTCGCCGGGGGCGGGTCGCCGTGCACGATGTTGGCCAGCACCGCCATCGCGCTGCCCTGGCCTTCGAACGGGCCGCGCCCCTCGACGGCGGCGTACAGGGTCGCCCCGAGTGACCACAGGTCCGAGGCGGGGCTGGCGGGTTCTCCCCGGATACGTTCGGGGGCGCAGAACCCAGGCGTGCCCATGACCATGCCCGCCTGGGTCAGCCCGGGATCGCCGTGCAAGGTGGCGATGCCGAAGTCGGTCAGCACCGCCTTGCCGTCCGGGGTGATCAGGATGTTGCCGGGCTTGACATCCCGGTGCACCACGCCCGCCGCGTGCGCGGTGCCCAGCGCCTCGAGCAGCGTCATGCCCATCATCGCGGCGCGGGCCGGCGGCAGCGGGCCGTCCTGCGCCAAGACCTGGGACAGCGACCTGGACGGCACCAGCTCCATGATGATCCACGGGGTGCCGTCGGCCTCGATCACGTCGTGCACCGTGACCACGCCCGGGTGGCTCAGCCGGGCCGCGACCCGCGCCTCCCGCAGCGAGCGCTCGCGCAGCACGTTCCGGTCCTGGGAGGTCATCGGGCCGGGAACGCGAACCTCCTTGACCGCGACCTCGCGATCGAGGCGCAGATCGCGGGCCCGCCATACGGTTCCCATGGCGCCGTGGCCGACCGGGTCCAGCAGTTCATAGCGTCCGGCGACCACGCGTCCCGCACCGGTCACTGGCTGCATGGGCGGGAGATTACACCGTTCGGCCGGCCTTTTTCCTGGGAGCTAGATAAGAATTCACCCAGGTTTGCTACTAACAACCCCTAGGGGGGCCGGCGGCCACCTTGTCAATCGTGTGAATCGCAAACCCAACGTTGATTCGGCATTCAGGCGGGAGCGCTCCTCACCGGCGGCCGATGGTGAGCAGTGGGCCCGATCCTTGGCCGCCCGCCGGGCCGGCGAAGAAATCATTCCCCTTGTCATCGACGATGATGAACGCGGGGAAGTCGCGCACCTCGATCTGCCACACCGCTTCCATCCCCAGTTCGGGGTACTCCAGCACATCGACCCTGGTGATGCAGTCCCGCGCCAGTTTCGCCGCAGCCCCACCGATCGAGCCGAGGTAGAACCCGCCATGTGCCTGGCAGGCCGCAGTTACCGCGGGCGACCTGTTGCCTTTGGCGAGCATCACCAGGGAACCCCCGGCCGCCTGGAATTGGTCCACATAAGAATCCATCCGGCCCGCAGTCGTCGGCCCGAACGACCCCGACGCATAACCCTCCGGGGTCTTGGCCGGCCCCGCGTAGTAGACCGGGTGATCCCGCATGTACTGCGGCATCGGGTCACCGGCGGACAGTCGTTCTGCAATTTTCGCGTGCGCGATGTCGCGCGCGACGACAAGCGGGCCGGTCAGCGCCAGCCTGGTCGCGACGGGATGCCTGGAAAGCTCGGCCCTGATCGCACTCATCGGCCGGGTCAGGTCGATGCGCACGACGTCCGCGGTGAGGTCTTCCTTCGACGGCTCCGGCAGGTACCGCGCCGGGTCGGTCTCCAGCCGTTCCAGGAACACGCCCTCGGCCGTGATCTTGGCCAGCGCCTGCCGGTCCGCGGAGCAGGAGACGGCGATCGCGACCGGGCAGGAGGCGCCGTGCCGGGGCAGCCTGATCACCCGCACGTCGTGGCAGAAGTATTTGCCGCCGAACTGCGCGCCGATGCCGATCTTCCTGGTGATCTCCAGCACCTGCTGTTCCAGGCCCTGGTCGCGGAAGCCGTGCCCGGACGGCGACCCGGCGTCCGGCAGCGTGTCCAGGTAACGGGCGGAGGCGTACTTCGCGGTCTTCAGCGCGTACTCGGCGCTGGTGCCGCCGACCACGATCGCCAGGTGGTACGGCGGGCAGGCGGCGGTGCCGAGGGAGCGGATCTTCTCCTCGAGGAACGCGAGCATGCTGGCCTCGTTCAGTACCGCCTTGGTCTGCTGGTACAGGAACGACTTGTTGGCCGACCCGCCGCCCTTGGCCATCAGCAGGAACTTGTACTCCGCGCCCGGCGTCGCGTAAAGCTCGATCTGGGCGGGCAGGTTGCTGCCGGTGTTCCGCTCGTCCCACATGGTCAGCGGCGCGAGCTGGGAGTACCGCAGGTTGAGCTGGGTGTAGGCGTCGAAGACGCCGCGGGCCAGGTGCTCCTCGTCGCGCCCGTCGGTGAGCACCCCGCCGCCGCGCTTGCCCATGATGATCGCCGTGCCGGTGTCCTGGCACATCGGCAGCACCCCGCCGGCCGCGATGCAGGCGTTCTGCAGCAGGTCGCGGGCGACGTACCGGTCGTTGGGGGAGGCCTCGGGGTCGTCCAGGATGGCCCGCACCTGGCGCAGGTGCCCGGGCCGCAGCAGGTGCGCGATGTCCCGCATGCCCTCGCGCGCGACGAGCGTGAGCAGTTCCGGCGCCACCTCGATGAATTCTCTGCCAAACGCTCTCCGTGCAGTCACCCCGTCCGCGGTGAGCAGCCGGTATTCCGTGGCATCCGCGCCAAGAGGCAATAGTTCGGTGGGCGTGAACTCGGGCATTGAGGCACTTCCTCGTGCGGTGGGGCCGGACGTCTTATCGTAGGTCGCGTGCCGGGCCCACGACCGGCATGCATGCATGCCACCAGGCGGGGAACCTGGATGGCAGCACCAGCCCCCCGGCTCGGTGTACCAGGTTAAGGATGGCGGCCGATGAGCATTCCCGAGGCAGGCACGAGTCCGGTGGACCTTGATGAGGCGGCCAGGCAACTGGAGCTCGCGATCCATGACGCCCGGGTTGCCTTCGACTGCATCCAGCTCGGTGAGCTCGATCGAGCCCACACCAATGTGATCACCGCGCGCGCGGCCGTCGACGCCGCGGAGAACCTGCTGGGTGCCGCGCTGGGCCAGGGCACCCATCAGCCCGGCGAGGCGTGAGGCCGGGCCCGGTTCCGGGCTGAGCTGATCCGCCCACCCGTTCCCCCGCAAGGGGCCGGTGCAGGGCCCGGCTGTGGCACATATTAGTGTGTGACTCACACATTAATCTGCGAGATAGGGATCGCGCCGAGAGGAGCCAGCTATGACGGCACGGGCAGAGGGCACGTTCACGGTGGCGTCCTGGGCGGAGGACACCTACCAGGAGCTTGACGGCAAGGGGAAGCTCACTAGAGCCAAGGTCGGCTACCACCTCAGCGGCGGCATCGAGGGGGAGGCGACCTGGGAGGCGCTGATGTTCTACCGCGCCGACGGCACCGCCGAGTACACCGGCCTGCAGCAGGTGACCGCGCGGATCGCGGGCCGGTCGGGGACCTGCGTGATGGTGGCCGACGGCGCGTTCGCCGACGGCGCGGCCAGCGGCACCTGGCGGGTGATCCCCGGTTCAGGTACCGGCGGGCTGACCGGGCTGCGCGGTTCCGGCACGGCCGTTGCGACCACTACGCCACCCGGCACCTTCACGTTCGACTACGAGCTTGACTGACCAGCCTGCCGCGCCCGCGATCGACCAGACGGCGAACCTGCTCGGCGCGCTGTCGCTGATGATCTCCGACCGGATGGCCGATGCCATGGCCGGCGCGGGCGGCCGGCCGGAGTCGGCGGCCGCCGCGCTCTGCGCGCTGCTGCACTTCCTCGACCGGCCCACCGTGGACCTGCTGCGCCAGGTGCTCGGGCTGACCTCGTCGGGGACCGTGCGGCTGGTCGACCGGATGACCGAGTCGGGTTACGTGCAGCGTGGGCGGGGAGGTGACGGCCGGTCCACGTCCGTGACGCTGACCCCGGCCGGCCAGGCCGCGGCCCAGCGGGTCGCCGCGGCCCGGGCCGGGGTCCTCGAAGACGCGCTGGCCGGGCTGCCGGGCGCGGACCGGGACGCGCTGTGCCGGATCCTGGGCACGATGCTGGTCGGCCTGATGCGCGGGCCGGGCGCCGTGCGCTGGGTGTGCCGCCTGTGCGACACCGGGGCGTGCCGCGGCGCCGCGGGCGGCTGCCCGGTCGGCAACGCGGCCCGCGAACGCTACCTGTCCTGAGCGCCGTAGCGGGCGGTCTGGGTCATGGCGGTACCGCCGCGGCAGGATGCGATGGCCGCATCACGCCAGCCCGGCAACCTCCGGGGTTAGCCGCCACGCTCGGGGGTGATGGCGATGGCGTCCGGGTCGCGGCCGGTCTTGATCGGCGGCAGGACGGTGTTGGTGGCGGTCCGGATCGGGGTCACCGTGCCCGAACGGAGGTTGGTCACGTAAGCGGTCTTCCCGCCGGGGGTGATAGCGATGGCTCCCGGGCTGAGGCCGGTCTCGATCCGTGCCAGGGCGGTGTCGGTGGCGGTCCGGATCGGGGTCACCTTGCCCGTAATGATGACCACGTAGGCGGTCTTCCCGTCCGGGGTGATGGCGATGGCGTCTGGCCAGACGCCGGTCTTGATCGGCGGCAGGGCGGTGTTGGTCGCGGTCCGGATCGGGGTCACCGTGTCCGAACCGGTGCCGCCGACGTACGCGGTTTTTCCGTCCGGGGTGATGGCGATGGCGTCCGGGCCGTTGCCGGTCTTGATCGGCGCCAGGGCGGTGTTGGTCGCGGTCCGGATCGGGGTCACCGTGTCCACACCGCCCACGTAGGCGGTCTTCCCGTCCGGGGTGATCGCGATGACGCCACGCCCAACGGTGCCGATCTTGATCGTTGGCAGGGCGGTGTTGGTCGCGGTCCGGATCGGGGTCACTGTGCCCGCACCGTCGTTGGCCACGTAGGCGGTCGTCCCGTCCGGGGTGATCGCGATGTCATTGGGGTGGCTGCCGACCTTGATCGTTGGCAGGGCGGTGTTGGTCGCGGTCCGGATCGGGGTCACCGTGCCCGACTCCGTGTTGGCCACGTACGCCGTTTTTCCGTCCGGGGTGATGGCGATGGCGTCCGGGCCGCTGCCGGTCCTGATCGGCGGCAGGGCGGTGTTGGTCGCGGTCCGGATCGGGGTCACCGTGCCCGCGCCGCCGTTGGCCACGTAGGCGGTCTTCCCGTCCGGGGTGATGGCGATGGCGTCCGGGCCGCTGCCGGTCCTGATCGGCGGCAGGGCGGTGTTGGTCGCGGTCCGGATCGGGGTCACCGTGCCCGCGCCGCCGTTGGCCACGTAGACGAAGGCCGGCTGGGCTGGGGTGGCCCCGACGGTCGCCCGAGGGCCTCGGATTGCGTTGGAGACGGCCGCGGAACCAGCTACCACGGCGACGACCGCAGCGGCGGCGGCCAGCGGCGCCACCCAGCCCGGCCAGCGGCGCCCGGGCCGGGCCAAGAGCAGGCGGCTGCTCGCGAGCCGTGACGTGGCCGTGGCCCGCTGCCATACGGTGATCCGCACCGGAGCCCGGCTCCTGATGTCAGTCATCGTGACCGGCTGCATGCCGTGTTCCATCAGTTCGCGAATTTGCCCGGTCAGGTCAGCCTTCATCGTCAACTCCCAGCAAACTGCGCAGCCGGGACAGCCCACGGCTGAGATGGTTTCCCACGGTTGTCGGCCGGATGCCGGTCAGCTCTGCCACTTCGCGCAGCGTGTAGCCGTAGCCGTGTACCAGCACCACGGCTAGCCGCTGCCGCTGCGACAACGCGGCCAGTGCCTTGGGCAGACCTGGCTCGAAGCTGTACTCGCCGCAGTCACCAATGTCGAAGAGTCCGGCGACCGGCTGACGCCTGCGGCGGCTGCGGGTCTGTCCGACCCGGAACAGGTAACCCGGGAGGTTCGCGATGTGCTGCAGCCGCGGCCAGTTCTCCCAGGCGTAGGCCAGTGCCTCCGCCGTTGCGTCACGGCCGTCCTCAAAGCCATACAGCGCAGCCAGCGCGCGGCCGAGCCGCGGCCCGGTCGCTGCCACGAAGCGCTCGAATGCCGCCTGGTCATCGCCGGCACCGCCGGGCGGCAGCGACACTGCCGGGTTCACGCCGCTTGCTCCGTGCATGTCACCGTCACTCCGCTCGGTCTCCTACCTACTTAGACCAGCGAAGCCTCCTGAGCGACCACAAGGCTGACGCACCATACCGCTCGCAATCCTCCCGGCCCCTGGCGCGCCGGGAGGAATGCCGGGATCGGGGTTACTTGGCGAGCCGGGGGAGGAGGAGGGATGCCACGGTGATGGCGGCCGTGGTGGCGCCGGCCAGCACAAGGAAGTCGACGGCGAGGTTGGTCGGCAGCCCCAGCAGCAGCCCGCGGAGCGCGCTGACCTCGTAGGACAGCGGGTTCACCTTGCTGATCGCCTGGAGCCAGCCGGGCATCAGCCGCTCCGGGTAGAGCGCGTTGGAGCTGAAGAACAGCGGCATCGTGATGGCCTGCCCGATGCCCATCAGCCGGTCCCGGGACAGGGCGAGCCCGGCGATGCTCATCGACAGGCAGGCGAAGAACGCCGACCCGAGCACCACGAACACGGCGACGCCCAGCAGCTTGACCGGGTTGGCGGTCATCGACACGCCCAGCAGCGCCGAGAGCACGATGATGACGACGGCCTGGACGATGGACCTGACCCCCGCGGCGAAGGCCTTGCCGGTGATCAGGGCGGCCCTCGGCGTCGGTGTCACCATGAGCTTGGTGAGCACCCCCGCGTCCCGTTCCCAGATGATCTGGATGCCGTAGAAGATCGCGATGAACAGGGTGGACTGGGCGAGGATGCCCGGCGCCAGATAGTCCAGGTAGGGGAGCCCGTTCGGCGCCGCGATGGCGTGGATGCGGGTGAACGTCTCGCCGAAGATCAGCAGCCAGAGCGCGGGCTGGATGGCGCGCGTGTACATCTCGGTCCGGTCATGCCGGATCTTGCGCAGCTCCACCCAGCACAGGGTGACTATCCGGCTGAGCAGCTGGCGGACCACGGCCAGCGGGGTGTCCTCGGGGAGGACGGGGTCAGCCGAGGCGCCGCGCAGTGCGCCGGGCGTGGCGGACGTCACGAATCCCTCCCTGGCTGGCGTTGTCGAGGGTGTCGCCGGTGTAGTGGCGGAACACGGCGTCCAGCGTCGCCTCGTCGCCCAGTTCGGCCTTGAGCGTCCGCCGGGGTTCCCGTGGCCCGGAGGGTGCCCCGGTGCATCAGTGCGATGCGGTCGCAGTACAGATCCGCCTCGTCCATGTGATGGGTGGTCATCAGCACCGTCATCGCGTTGTCCTCGCGCAGCCTGGTGATGAAATCCCACACATCGGAGCGGGCCACCGGGTCCAGGCCGACCGTGGGCTCGTCCAGGACCAGCAGCCGGGGCGTGTTGACGAGGGCCTGGGCCAGCTCGAGCCGCCGGACCATGCCGCCGGAGTAGGTCTTGACCAGGCGGCCGGCGGCATCGTCCAGGCCCATCGCGCCCAGTGCCTCGGCGACCCGCTGGCGCCGCTCCCGGCGCGGCACGTCGAACAGCCGGGCGAACAATTCCACGTTCTCGTGCCCGGTGAGCGAGGCGTCCGCCGACAGCAACTGCGGCACGTAGCCGATCATCCGGCGGACCCGCATCGGCTTGGCCGCCGTGTCCACACCGAAGATCCTGGCGCTGCCCGTAGCGGGCTTGAGCAGCGTGGTGAGCATGCGGATCGTCGTGGTCTTGCCCGCCCCGTTGGGGCCGAGCAGCCCGAAGGTCTCGCCCTGCTCGATGTGCAGGTTCACCTGGTCCACGGCAAGGTGCTGGCCGAAGCGGTAACTGAGCCCGGAGCACAGCACGGCGGTGGAACCGTTCACCGGCAGCGGCAGGGCCTGCGTCACGGCTGCTCCAGCTGCTCTGCCAGCCGCAGCAGCGCCGGCGCCGCGCTGGCCAGGGTTTCGGCGTCGGCCGGTGCCAGCCGGGCCATGGCCTTCTGGGTGAGTTCCGCCCGCAGGTCCCGGTAGCCGGCCAGCCGCTGCCTGGCCTTGGCCGTGACGCTGAGGCGGACCGCCCGCCCGTCGGCGAGCACCCGCCCGCGGGTCAGCAGGCCGCCGGTGACCAGGCGCCCGACCAGGGTGCTCACGGTGTTCGGCGCGAGGCGCAACTCGGTGGCCGCCTCGGCGACGCTGATGCCGGGCTGCGCCGCGACCAGCCGGAGCAGTTCACCCTGGGCCATGGGGAGGGGCTCGGCGTGCCACCGCTGCCGCACGGCGCGGCGGGCCGTCCGGCGGACCACGCTGATCGCCGCCAGCAGTTCGGCCGCGGCGCCCGCCTCATGGCCCGCGGCCCCGGCCGCGGGTTCGGCGGTGGCCGTGGTCCCCGAAAACTCTTTCACAGAGCTAACTATATACCTGCGCCACGCCTGCTCCGGATGATGCGGGAGCCCCCGGTGCTATCGGTGACCAAGGCCTCGCTGCCGCCGGGCAGCGAGGCACCAGGTATGACGCGGGCCTCTGTCGGCCGGGCGGCCGCTCCGGTCAGGACCGGCCGCAGCGGTCAGGACCGGCCGCTGCGCTGCAGCGCCGCAGGCCCGGTGCTGTCCGGCTGCCCCGTCTCTTCCTGCTCCTCGTGCACGTACCGGCCGCCGCGCAGCAGGGAGACCCCGGCGGCGATGACCAGCAGGATGATCGCCATGGCGAACACGATGTTCAGGCCGTGGTGGAACGGGCCGGAGATGAGCTGCGGGAAGAACACCTTGCCGGTGAGCAGGGCGACGTGGCTGGCGGGCAGGTGGGCCAGGATGCCGGTCGGGCCGAGCAGCTGGGCGACCGGGTTGTAGCCGAGGAACGCGGCGAACAGGCTGCCGACCGGGGGCAGTGAGCCGATCTTGAAGGCGATGGCGTGCGGGACGCCCTGGGCGGCGAGCCCGTGGGTGAGCGTGGCCGGCAAGGTGGCGGCCAGCCCGGCGATCATCAGCGTGAAGAAGATCCCGATCGACAGCACGAACCCCGAGTTCTGGAAGGTGGCGAGCATCCCGGACGCGGCACCGCGCTGCTTGGCCGGGACGCTGTTCATGATCCCGGCCGCGTTCGGCGCGGAGAACAGCCCCATTCCCGCACCGGCCACGAAGATCAGCACCGCGAACTGCCAGTAGCTGAAGTCGGTGGGGATGAGCAGCAGGCCGGCGAACGCCAGCGCGGAGACCAGCAGGCCGCCGGAGGCGAACCAGCGGGCCCCGTGCTTGTCCGACAGCCAGCCGGACACCGGCCCGGAAACGACGAACCCGCCGGTCAGCGGCAGCAGGAAGATGCCCGCCCACAGCGGGGTGTCCTTGAAGTCGTAGCCGTGCAGCGGCAGCCAGATGCCCTGCAGCCAGATGATCAGCATGAACTGCAGGCCGCCGCGGGCGATCGAGGCGAGCAGGGTGGCGCTGATCCCGGCGGCGAAGGCCCGGATCTTCATCAGGTGCAGGTCGAACATGGGCGCGGCGACCCGCGTCTCGACGAAGCAGAACACGATCAGCATGGCGATGCCGCCGAATATGCCGCCGAGCACCAGCGGGCTGGTCCAGCCCATCGAGTGCCCGCCGTAGGGCAGCAGGCCGTAGGTGATGCCCACCAGCAGCGCGATCAGGCCGATCGCGAACGTGACGTTGCCCAGCCAGTCGATCCGGGCCGGCGTCCGGATCCCCACCTCGCGCAGGCTCAGGTAGGACCAGATGGTGCCGATGATGCCGATCGGCACCGACACGATGAACACCAGCCGCCAGTCGACCGCGGCCAGGATGCCGCCGAGGATCAGCCCGATGAACATGCCGGAGATGCCGGCTACCTGGTTGATGCCCATCGCGGTGCCGCGCTGGTTGGAGGGGAACGCGTCGGTCAGGATCGCCGGCGCGTTGGCCATCAGCATCGCCCCGCCGAATGCCTGGATCACCCGGAAACCGATCAGCCACAGCGCGCCGGACGGCCCGGTCAGCGGGTCGAACGGCAGGAACAGCGCACCCAGCGCGAAGATCGCGAACCCGGCGTTGTACATCTTGACCCGGCCGTAGATGTCGCCGAGCCGGCCCAGCGTCACCACCAGCACCGCCGAGACGACCAGGTAGCCCATCAGCATCCACAGCAGGTAGCTGACGTTGCCCGGGGTCAGCGGGTTGAGCTTGATCCCGCGGAAGATGGCCGGCAGCGAGATGATCACGATCGACGCGTTGACCGTGGCCGCCAGCATGCCCAGCGTCGTGTTGGACAGCGCCAGCCATTTGTAGTTCGTCCCGCGCAGGTTCACGGCACCCCGGGATGCGCCGTTCGCCGCGGCGGCGCCGGGCCCGGCAGCGCCCGTCTCGCCGCCGGGTGACGCCCCGCCGGGGGCGGAGCCGTTGTGCCCGCCCGGGCCATCGTGCCCGGGTACCTTCGACTGGCCGTTCGCGGACTCGCTCACCTGGTGCGGATCTCCTCGCTCAAAGCGTTAATTGCTATTAGCAAACTAACAGAGAAAGAGGGTCATCCCCAACGTTAACCCAGCTCCGCCGGGCAGGCACGCGAGCGGTGCCCGCGGATACCGGGGCGGGCCCGGACGCGGGCGACGGCGCGGTAACCCATCGAGCCGAGCAGTGCGATGGTCAGGGTCAGCGCGAGCAGCGTGGCCAGGTTCGAGCCGACCATGTGCCTGGTGGTCGAGATCCCGGCGAAGTAGGCCGGCGGTACGAACGCGGCCATGGCGCATCCGGTCATGCAGAGCACCATGGCCGCGCCGTCCCGGTGCCACGAGCCGCCGCGGCGCAGCCGCAGTGTGACGAGCGCGATCGCGGCCATCACGGCCCACAGCGGGAGCAGCAGGAGCAGGCCCAGCCTGGCCGGCAGCCGCTGCGCCAGCCAGGTGACCACGATCACCCGGGATTCCACCGCCCCGGCCGGGTAGCCGCTGGCCGGCGGGTAGTCGCCCAGGGACCTGACCCGCAGCAGCTGGGCCTGCATCGCCGCCTTCTGCCCGATGCTGACGATGCTGCCCGGGTGCGTGATCAGGTAGTGCGCGATGTTGGTGTCGGTCAGCCGCCCCTCGTACCGGGGGAGCAGCGGATCGGTGCGGACCGAGTGCGGGTGCCAGTAGTACCGCCCGGCATACCTGGCCCAGTCAGCGGGCAGCCCGAGGTCACGCAGCTGCGCGGGCGCGGCCGCCCGGTTCGTCACGATGTCCGTGAAGATCATGTCCACGGCCTGGATGTGTTCCAGCCGCTGCCCGTAGTGGCTGGTGTAGTTCCAGGTCGCGTAGGCCGCGGTCAGCGCCGCGAGGATGCCGGCGACCACCACCGCCGCGCGGACCTCCCGGGTACGGAACCGGCGCAGCCCGCGCCAGGTGCCGCCGCGCGCGGTGGCCAGCACCAGGGTGACGCAGATGGGCGCGGCCAGCACCAGGTACTGCTCCTTCGACAGGATCGCGAGAAACCCGCCGGTGCCCGCCAGGATGAGGCCGGTCACCGTCGAGCGCCAGCCGCGGCCCAGGTACAGCACCCCGGCCGCGACCAGCAGCAGCCCGACCAGGGCGGCCGGCTCGCTGAACGGGCTCGCGAACACGTCGAAGAACGCCGCGTCCGCCAGGATCAGCCAGAGCACGGCCGCGACCAGCAGCTGAGCCCACAATCTGATCCGCAGGCCCACCGCCAGGCTGGCGATCCCGGCCGCGGCGATCACGCACATCACCAGCCCCAGCGCGATCAGGTTCAGCACGCCGGACAGTGCCAGCAGCGGCGTCAGCACGCGGGTGATGAGCAGCGGCACCAGTTCCGAGGACGGGTACGGGACGCGCCCGTCGCAGGCCACCTTCGGCACGTACTCGAAGTAGGCGAACCTGAAGTAGCGCGGGAAGCCGCGGGTGACCGGGCCCACGCCCAGGCCGCACATCAGCCGGGGGCCGTCCCGGTTGTCCGCCTGGCCCACCGGGACGGGCACCAGGAAGCGGACCAGGAACAGCCCGAGCGAGCCCGCGAAAATCAACAGCCAGCGCCCGGCGGAACCGCGCGGGCGGCGCAACCGGATACGGGCCGGCCGGACGCCGGGGGGCGCGGCCGCCGCCCCGGCCTCCGGGACGTTCTCCGGTGCCGTTTTGACGCCATTTGGGCCAGTCATGGAGCTGCCTTGGCCTAATGTCCCAGCCTGTGCCCGCGGGCCCGCTCCGGCCCGGTCTCGACCAGTCAGCTCATCGCCAGGCACCGGCACCTCTCCGCGCTCCGGCCATCCTATTCAGGATGACCTGCGTGCCGGAGCAGACAATAGCGAAGCAACAACCACAATTCGGCAACATGACGCCGGGCGGCGCGAGCGTGGCCGCCGCCGTTCATCCTGCGCGGTGCCGATGGGGGACATCCGGGCCGCCGCGGGCGAACGCGGCGCCGCAGCAGGCCCGCAAGGTGACGGCGCCGGTCCGGGGCGGATATTTTCGTCAGGTGAGCCCGGCACGCAAACCCAGCGACCTGCGCGCCTCCGACGACGACCGGGAACGGGTCGTGGCCCTGCTCGCGGCGGCGGCGGCGGACGGGCGGCTCACCCTTGAGGAGCATTCCCACCGGGTGCAGCGGGCCTACCAGGCACGGACCCTCGGTGAGCTGGCCTCGCTGACCACGGACCTGGCCCCGGCCGCGGGCCAGCCGCTGCTGCTCGACGACTCCCGGTCGGTCACCGCGTTCTTCGCCACCACGGCGCGGGACGGGCGCTGGGTGGTGCCCGACAGGCTGACCGTGACCGCCGTGGGCGGCAAGGTGATCCTGGACATGCGGGATGCGCTGCTCCAGGGCATGCACACGGTCCTGCACGCCACCCTGATCGGCGGCCAGCTGCACCTGCTCGTGCCGGACCGGGTCCAGGTGGTCGTCACCGGTACCGGGCACCCGGGCCGGGGCGGGGCCGACGTGGCCCGGCACCAGGTAGCCACGGCGCCGTCCGGGTCGCGGCTGATCGAGGTCCGGGCGTTCACGGTCGCGGGCCGGGTGCAGGTGCACGCCCCGCGCCGCCCCGGGGCGCGCTGGCGCGGCAGGTTCGCCCGGCGGCCCACCGGCCTGAGCTGACCCCGGCCGCCGCCATGTCCCTGCCACCGTCCGCCGGTTCCCGGTCCGACATCGCCACCAGGCTGCGGTCCGCCGGGTGCGTGTTCGCCGAGGACGAGGCGGAACTGCTCATCGCCGAGGCCGGGACGGACGCCGAGCTGACCGCCATGGTGGAGCGGCGCGCGTCCGGCCTGCCCCTGGAACACGTCGTCGGCTGGGCGGAGTTCTGCGGCCTGCGGATAGCCGTGGAGCCCGGGGTGTTCGTGCCACGCCGCCGCACCGAGTTCCTCGTCCGCCGAGGCATTGAGCTCGCCCCGCCACGCCCGGTGATCGTGGACCTCTGCTGCGGTTCCGGCGCCGTGGGTGCCGCGCTGGCCGCGGCGCTGGACCCCGCCGGGTTGCATGCCGCCGACATCGACCCCGTCGCGGTCCGCTGCGCGCGCCGCAACATCTGCCCGGCCGGCGGCCATGTCTACGCGGGCGACCTGTTCGGGCCGCTGCCCGCCGCGCTGCGCGGCCAGGTGGACATCCTGGCCGCCAACGTGCCCTACGTGCCCACCGGCGAGGTCGGGCTGCTGCCCCCCGAAGCCCGGCTGCACGAGCCGCGGGTGGCGCTGGACGGCGGCGGCGACGGCCTGGACGTGCTGCGCCGGGTCACCGCCCAGGCCCGGATGTGGCTGGCGCCCGGCGGCGCGCTGCTGGTCGAGATCACCGAACGGCAAGAACAGCAAGCATGCGAAACGGTACGGCGCGGCGGCCTGGTCCCACAGGTGGCACGGTCCCCCGAGCTGGCCGCCACCGTGCTCGTCGCCACCGGGCCCGCCGGGTAACGCGGCTGGCGCCTCCGGCGGGCACGGCTCAGCCGCAGCCGGTCCGGTGCGTCGCGTAGATGATCACCGAGGGGTTCTCGAACACCTGCTGGTAGTGCGCCGGGTCGGCGGCGAAGGCGGGCAGATCGGCGCCGTTGCCGACCCGGTACAGCACGACGTAACGCACGTCCTGGTGCACCAGGATGCCCGCGGACTGGCAGGTCTGCGGGTGCAGCAGCACCTCCTGCGAATCGAGCAGCGGGGCCTTGCCCGCGGTGGGCAGCGACCGCGGGTGCGCGATGCGGAACGGGCTGTAGGACTGCAGGCCGGTGTAGCCGCCCATGGCGAGCACCGCCCGGTTGGTGACCCCGGGGTTCAGGTACGGCGTCGAGATGACCGTCCCCCCGGTGTTGTGCCGCGCCAGCCACGCCCCGGCCGCGGCGACCCGGTGGGTGAGCAGTTCCCCCGCGGACCTGTCACTGGAGTTCACCGCGTGGAAGGCCTGGGCCAGCAGCATCACCGCGGCCAGGACGCCGGCCGTGGTGGCGGCCAGCGCGGACGCCGTCCGCGCGGTGGTACCGCGCAGCGGCAGCGAGCGGACGATCAGCCCGCCGCCGAAGGCTGCCATGACCGACAGGGGCGCGCCGAGGTCACGCTCGAACCGCTGCGGGAACCCGTCCAGCGACGTCCGGCTGCCCAGGTACATCACCACGCACCAGGCGACGACGGTGGCCGCGGTGAGCACCTGTGCCGGGCGGCGCAGGTAACGCAGGCTCGCCGCGAGCGCGGCCACGCCCAGCAGCCCGAGCCACACGACCGGGGGCCCGAGTTCCTTCAGCAGCGCCCCCTGGGAGGCGGGGGACTGGCTGCCGAGCACGATGGACACCGCGCCGCCGGTGGACGACTTGCCGCCGAGGATCCCGCCCGGGTTGTAGATGTAGATCGCGTAGCACGCCGACAGCACCGCCACCCCGGCCAGCGACAGCAGCAGCGCCCGGGTCTCCGGGCGATGCCGCCCGCGCGCCAGGTACGGCAGGCAGATCAGCGCCACCAGGACGAACAGCACCGCTGCGTACAGGGTGGCCACCGAGTGGTAGAGCACCGCGGAGGCGCCCACCACGGTCACCAGCGCGGCGGAGCGCACCGTCGGTGCCTCGTACACGGTGATCAGTGCCGCGACGGTCATTACCAGCAGGAAGAAGGCGGAGACGAGATCGGGGTAGCGGCCCCCGGCGAAGCCGTTGAACGCGCCGGTCAGCACCAGCCCGGACACCGCCGCCGCGCCGAGCCCGTACTGCCAGCCCCAGAGCCTGGTGGCCAGGGCGTAGGCGCCGAGAGCGGTGACGATGAGCAGCATCGGCGCCAGCACCGGGAACAGCGCCAGCGGGGTGAGGCCGGCGAACCTGCAGACGACCGCGGTGAGCCCGGAGAAGCCGGGCGGGTAGATCAGGTAGCTGGGGTACTGGCCGTGCGCGAGCATCTGCTCGGCCATGACCGCGTGGGAGAACTGGTCCCCGCCGCTGATGTAGGGCCATTCGAACCGGACCACGCCGGAGTAGACGCGCAGCGCGGTCAGCACCAGGATCACCGCGAGGCCGCCGTCCCGCACCACCGGCAGCGGCAGGCCGAACGGCCGCGGGTCCGCCGCGGGCGCGGCGCAGGCCGGCGCGTGCGCCGGTGCCGGACGGGCAGGCGGCGGGGGAGCGGGCGCCGGTTCCGGGTGCCCGGCCGCGGAATCGGCTGCAGGCGGTTCCGGTGCCGAGGCGGCCGGCGCTGGGGAGGCCGGCTCCGGTGCGGGCGGCGCCGACAGGAACCCCGCTGCCCCCGGTGCCGGGGAGTCCTCCGGTGCGGTGGGGCGCGGCCACGCCATCAGGACACCGCCGGCCAGCAGTGCGACCGCGATGACCGCGAGTGCCAGGACCGGCGGGCGGTGGTCCGCCATCATCAGCAGGCCGAGGGCGATGGCGGCGGCGACCAGGCCGAGAACCCGCGGGTCCCGGGTCGGCTCGGGCATCCGCAGCACCGGGGCCGCGGTCCCGGGCGCCGGTCCGCGGAGCCGGAAGACGAGCAGGCCGGAGCCGAACACGATCAGCACCGACGCCAGCGCCACCCAGAGCGCGACACCCGTGTGGGCGGCGCGGGCGAGGATCACCGTGACGGCCGGCACCGCGGCCATCGACACCGCGGTGGACCAGGCCAGCCGCTCACCCAGCCCACTGGTCGGCCGCAGCACCGCGGCCCAGAAGTACCCGGGCAGCACGGCCCCGGCAGCCCCGGCCAGCAGCGCGCGGAGCAGATCCGCAACCACGAGACACCGCCGAACATGTGAGTCGGGCGCCGGGCACGTGCCGGGCCCGCGATGAGCACCGAAGAAGACGCACCGTACCTTATGCGGTCAAGCTTGCGGCGGGAGCGCTTTTACCACGCCCTTTGCGCCGCGCCCGCGGGGCATGAATGTGACAACGAGGCCCTTCTAGGGGCGTGAACGTCACATCCATGCCCCATGGCTGGGGGAGAAGCAGGCGCCGGGCAGGGGGGACGCCGGGCGTGGCGGGGTCAGTCGGTGGAGTCGAAGTTGACCGAACTGTAGGCGCGCAGCTTCCAGAGCTGATGCTCGCTGGTGATGGTCCTGATGGTGCCCGAGCGGGCCCGCATCACCAGGGAGTGCGATATCGCGCCGCCGGCCCGGTACCTGACCCCGGCCAGCAGTTCCCCGTCGGTGATCCCGGTGGCGGCGAAGAAGGCGTCCTCGGACGCGACCAGGTCATCGGTGGTGAGCACCCGGGACAGGTCGTGCCCGGCGTCCAGCGCCCGCTGCCGCTCGGCGTCATCGCGCGGGGCGAGGCGGCCCTGGATGACCCCGCCGAGGCACTTGATCGCGCAGGCGGCGATGATGCCCTCGGGTGTGCCTCCGATGCCGAGCAGCAGGTCAACCCCGGTGCCGTCGCGCGCCGCCATGATCGCGCCGGCCACGTCGCCGTCGGTGATGAGCTGGATCCGCGCGCCGGCCGCCCGGACCTCGGCGATGAGGTCGGCGTGCCGCGGCCGGTCCAGGATGACCACGGTCACGTCCTGCGGCGAGCAGGCCTTGGCCTTGGCGACCTTGCCGATGTTGTGCGCGACCGGCGCCTCGATGTCCACCACGCCGGCCGCGGCCGGCCCGGTGACCAGTTTGGACATGTAGAACACCGCGGACGGGTCATACATCGAGCCGCGTGCGCTGACGGCCAGCACCGAGATCGCGTTCGGCATGCCGTTGGCGGTCAGCCGGGTGCCGTCGATCGGGTCCACCGCCACGTCACAGGCGGGGCCGCTGCCGTCACCCACCTCCTCGCCGTTGTAGAGCATCGGGGCGTGGTCCTTCTCGCCCTCGCCGATCACCACCACGCCGTTCATCGAGACCGTGTTGATGAGCGTGCGCATCGCGTGCACCGCGGCGCCGTCGGCACCGTTCTTGTCGCCCCGGCCCACCCACCGCGCGGCGGCCATGGCGCCGGCCTCGGTGACCCGGACGAGTTCCATGGCCAGGTTGCGGTCCGGCGCCTGCCGGGGCGGTCTGGGGGGCTCGGTGACCGTCAGCCCGGGCTCGCCTGGGATGCCGACGGTCTGGGGATCTGTCATGGCCGGCGCCTTCCGTCGGAAACGAACACCTCAGAACGGCGCGGTGGGCTCGCTGCGCCCCGCCTCGTCGGCCGATGCCGCGGTGAGCCGCGCCCTGGCGCCTTCGAGCCACTCTGAGCAGATGGTGGCAAGCCGCTCGCCCTGTTCCCAGAGCTCCAGCGACTCCTCCAGGGTGAGTCCCCCGCCCTCAAGCCGCCGGACCACGTCGGCGAGCTGATCGCGTGCCGTCTCGTAGGGGACCGGGGAAGCAGCCTCCGTCACTAGGCCAACCTAGCCGGCGGCGCCCTGGCCGGCCTGGAGCGCGAGGTCAGGCCGCGCCGTCGCCCGCGGTGACCGGCAGCTGGTCGTCGGCGAACCGCACGGTCAGCTGCTCCCCGGCGCTGACCTCGGCGGCGCTGCGCACCACGCCGCCGCCCGGCCGCTGGACGATGGCGTAGCCGCGCTTCAGCGTGGCGGACGGCGCCAGCGCGAGCAGCCGGGCCCGCAGATGGCCCATGTCGTCGGCGGCGCGGCCAAGCTCGGCGCCCAGCGCCCGGCGGCCGCGCTCGGCCAGCGCGGTCACCTGCTCCTGGCGCCGGTCGACCTCCCGGACCGGGTCGGCGAGCACCGGGCGCGAGCGCATGCCATCCAGCCAGGCACGTTCCCGGTCCAGCCGGCCGGCGACGATCCGGTACGCGCGGGAGCGCAGCTGCGCGATCAGCCCGAGCTGCTCGGTCACGTCCGGCACCACCCGGCGGGCCGCGTCGGTCGGCGTGGAGGCCCGGACGTCGGCGACCAGGTCGAGCAGCGGGGTGTCCTGCTCGTGGCCGATCGCGCTGACCACCGGGGTCCGGCAGGCGGCCACCGCGCGCAGCAGTGACTCGTCGGAGAACGGCAGCAGGTCCTCGATCGAGCCGCCGCCCCTGGCGATGACGATCACGTCCACGGCGGGATCGGTGTCCAGCCGGGCCAGCGCGTCGGTGATCTCGGGGACCGCGAAGTTGCCCTGCACGGCCACCTGCTCGACCCGGAACCGCACCGCGGGCCAGCGCCGGGCAGCGTTCTGCTGCACGTCCCGCTGTGCCGCCGAATCGCGCCCGCAGATCAGGCCGATGCACCCGGGCAGGAACGGCAGCCGCCGCTTGCGCTCGGCCGCGAACAGGCCTTCGGCGCCCAGCGCGCGGCGCAGCCGCTCCAGCCTGGCCAGCAGCTCACCGATGCCCACGGCCCGGATCTCCAGCGCGGCCAGCGAGAACGACCCGCGGGCCACGTTGAACTCGGGCTTGGCCCACACCACCACGCGGGCGCCTTCGCCGGGCGCGGGGTCCGTCGCTTCCAGTACCGTGCGGGCGCAGATCACCCGCACCGACACCGCGGCCACCGGATCCCGCAAGGTCAGGAACGCGGTATTGCCGCGCTTGGTCAGTTCGGCGATCTGGCCCTCGACCCAGATCCGGCCCAGCCTGCCCACCCAGTCGCCGACCAGGCGGAGCGCGGTGCGCACCGGAACGGGTGACTCAGCGGAGGTCTGCAGTGGCATGGCAACACCACAATGGCACCCGCCAGGCTCGGGTGCGTGCTATCCGGCGGTGATCTTCGCCAGGCGCCGTTCGAGCATGGTGAGCACCGGCTCGCGGCGGGCATGGGCCTGCTCGTAGGCCAGCATGTCCCGGATCGTCGCCGCGTCGAACCCGCGCAGCCTGGCCCGCAGGGAGGCCAGCGAGAGGTCGTCCCAGCCGGGCAGCGGCTCCGCCGCCACCGGTGCCGCCTTCGCCCGCGGCGCCGGCACGGCCTTCGCGGTCTTTGTCGCGGGCGTGGTCTTCGTAGCTCGCGTGGTCTTGCTGGCGGGTGTGGTCTTCGTGGTCTTGCTGGCGGGCGTGGTCTTCGTGGCTCGCGTGGTCTTGCTGGCGGGTGTGGTCTGGGCAGTGGCCGCGGTCTGGCTAGCGGGCGCCGGGCTTGCCGGGGCCACACGGACGGCTGAGTGCTCCGCGGTGGCCGGCTCGGCGTGCGTGATCCCGTTCCGGGGACCCGGCGCCGTTGACCGGGGGGCCGCTACCGGGGCCCGGTCGGGCGTCCAGGCCTGTTCGGCGGCCCGGGCGCGCACCTTGTCGGCGGTCAGCAGGAGCTGGCCGATCCCGGCGAAAACCGCTCGGAGCACGACCACGGGAGCCTCTTTGATGCGGTCATTGACCTGCGGGATTGGCATGGTGGTTCTCCCTGGCGTGCGTGCCTGCGGCTACGCTGGCGGTCGTGGCGCCGGCGTGTGCGTGAGTTCATTGTCTCGTCTCGTCCCGTTCACCGCACCAGCGGGCCGGGAGTTTGTACGGATAAAGCCCGTGGCGGCGGGCGGCAGGGTCCCCGGAATGCTCCCTTACCATGAGAGGCATGCCTGTCAAGACCCGGCGCGTCCTGCTCGCCAAGCCCCGCGGTTACTGCGCGGGGGTTGACCGGGCGGTGCAGACGGTCGAAGTGGCACTTGAGTTGTATGGCGCCCCCGTCTACGTCCGCAAGCAGATCGTGCACAACTCCCATGTGGTCGCGTCCCTGGAAGCCCGTGGCGCGGTCTTCGTGGAGGAAGCCGCGGAGGTGCCGGAGGGCGCGGTCGTCGTGTTCTCCGCGCACGGGGTGGCGCCGCAGGTCCGCGAGGATGCCCGCAAACGCGGCCTGCACACGATCGACGCGACCTGCCCGCTGGTCACCAAGGTGCACAACGAGGCGCGGCGGTTCGCCGCCCAGGGCTACGACATCCTGCTCATCGGCCATGAGGGCCACGAGGAGGTCGTCGGCACCACCGGTGAGGCGCCCACGCACATCCACCTCGTGGACGGCCCGGAGGAGAGTGACACCACGCAGGTGCGGGACCCGGCCAAGGTGGCCTGGCTGTCACAGACCACCCTGTCGGTCGACGAGACCCAGCAGACCGTCGCCGCGCTCCGGGACCGGTTCCCGCTGCTGATCGACCCGCCCAGCGACGACATCTGTTATGCCACGCAGAACCGGCAGGCCGCGGTCAAGGCCATCGCCGGTGAGTCGGACCTGGTCCTGGTCGTGGGCTCGCGGAATTCGTCGAACTCGGTGCGGCTGGTCGAGGTGGCCCGCGACGGTGGCGCCTGGCGCGGCGTATCTCGTGGACGATGCCTCGGCGCTGCGGCCCGAGTGGCTGGAAGGCGTCAGCACGGTCGGGCTGACCAGCGGGGCCTCGGTCCCGGAGGACCTGGTGGAGGGCATGCTCGCCCGCCTCGCCGAGAGCGGCTTCGACCAGGTCGAGGAGGTCGAGGCGGTGCCGGAGCGGATGCAGTTCGCCCTGCCGCACGAGTTGCGCCGGGCGAAGGCGGACCGCAAGCCCTAACGCCCGGTCCGCTCTGGGACGGTCCGGGGCGAGGCAACCGGGTCAGCCGGAGCCCAGTTCCTGGCGCAGTTCCTGCGCAGTTCCCGGATGCACTGCGGCAGGCCGCGGGTCCAGGTGATGATCACCGTGAGGACCATGCCCACGGCCAGCCACGGCGCGACGCTGGCGAGCGTCGCCACGCTGCCCACGACGACGGACAGGAACAAGCCGCCCGGCACGGTCAGCGCGCTGACCAGGATCACAGTGACCAGGAACAGCAGTGGCGGGCTGACCACCACGGTCAGCAGGGCAGCGGTCGCGGCGTACCGGGCGGCGAGCACGCAGCCGGCCACGAAGGCCACTCCGGCCACCGTCGCCCAGCCCAGCCAGGCGGCCGCCAGCAGCCCGATCAGGAAAATCCCGGCCATGGCCAGCAACGCCCCGCGCCCGGTGAGCCGTGCGGGCCGGCTGGCGGCCTGCCCGGGCAGGCCGCTCACGGTCCCGCGTTCCCTGAGCCGTGCCGCCGGGCCAGCAGCCTGCTCGGGCGCGCCGTCAGGTAGTGCCATGAGTGCGGGCCAGGAACAGCTTGGCTGGTGCGGCAGCGGGGTCCCCGGGGGCGTCCGCTTCGGCCATGGTGGCAGGGCCAGGTTCGGCGCCCACCGCTGTCAGCGCGGGCGTCGGCGGCTCGGCCGCGGGTGCGGGGACGGCGGAGGCCGTCAGTTCTGGGGCGGACAACAGTCTGGTGGTCTCCTCCACGATCCGCGGTGCCTGCTGGCCGTCTTCGACCAGGCCCAGCTGGGCGAGGCGGCGGGCGCTCACCAGTACCCGGCTCTCCAGGGAGCCGACGGTCTGGTTGTAGGCGGCCACCGCGCCGGTGAGCGCCTTGCCCACCCGGTCCACGTGCTGGCCCAGGCCGGAGATGCGGTCGTAAAGCTCCCGCCCGGCGTCGAAGACCGCCCGCGCGTTCTCCGACAGCGCCTCCTGCTGCCAGGCGTACTGCGCGGTGCGCAGCAGCGAGACCAGCGTCGTCGGGGTGGCGATGTGCACCCGGCGGGTCACCGCGTGCTCCAGCAGGCCGGGATCGTGCTCCAGGGCCGGGGCGAGGAAGGCCTCGCCGGGGATGAACAGCACCACGAACTCCGGCGCCGTCGGCAGCGCCGACCAGTACGCCTTGGCGGCCAGCCGGTCCACATGCTCGCGCACGTGCCGGGCGTGCGCGGCCAGCCGGGTCTCGCGCACGGTCTCGTCCGTGGCCTCGGCGGCCTCCAGATAGGCCGCGAGCGAGACCTTGGAATCCACCACGATGTTCTTGCCACCGGCCAGGTGGATCACCATGTCCGGGCGCTGCTGCCCGTCGCTGGTGGCCAGCGTGGCCTGCTCGTCGAAGTCGCACCGGGCGCTCATGCCCGCAAGCTCGACCACCCGGCGGAGCTGCATCTCGCCCCAGCGGCCCCGGGCCTCGGGCCGGCGCAGCGCGGTGACCAGGGCCTGTGTCTGGCGGTTGAGCTCATCGGAGCTGCGCCGCGTGATCGTCATCTGCTCGGTCAGGGCGGCGTGCGACGCGGCGCGCTGCGCGTCCGACTCACGCAACTGCGTCTCCACCCGGGCCAGCGTCTCCTTCAGCGGCCCGACCAGGCCCTCCACGGCGGCCTTGCGGGTCTCCAGTTCGCCCGCGGCCCTGGCGTTCGCGGCGCTGAACCGCCCCTCCGCCATCTCCAGGAACCGGTGCGCGCTCGCGTCGAGGGCCTGGGCGGACAGTGCCTGGAACCGCTCCGCGAGCTGCCCGTCGACCAGGGCGGTCCGCTGCTCGGCGGCGCGGGCGCGCTCGTCGGCCGCGCTCGCCCGTGCCGCCAGGTCGGCCGCGGCACCTGCCTCCCGGCTCCGGGCCACGAGGAAGCCGATGACCGCGCCCAGCAGCACACCGATGACCAGCGTGAGCAGTGAGATCACGGTCATGTCGCCATACTTGCAGCAAGCGGTGACAGTTCCCATTCGCCACGCGGGCCGCCGGGCGCCGGGGAACACATCCGCGCCGGGAAGCGCCGGGCCCTTCCCGGGGTTCCCCGGAACCCGGTCAGGTCCGGGGCGGCGCGATCACTTGGTGAGCGTTACGAGGTCAAATTCACCAGTGCCCGTGGTGGCCACCTTGAGCGTTCCGGTCAGGATCGTGCTGGCCTCGAACTGGGTGCTGCTGCTCCACGAGGCTTCGTTGTAGACGGCGGACTTCTGGGTGTAGGTCGTGCCGTCGATGGCGCATTTCTCGGAGCCGGACGTGACCATCTTGGCGCCGGAGATCACCCCCGCCCCGGTGACCGCGCCGGACGCCAGGCCCTTGACCGTCAGCGATTTCGCCTTCGCGTTGAACACCGGCGCCGTGGCCTGGACCTCCGCGCCGTCATCGCGGGTCGCCCCGGCCGGGGCCGAGAGGGACACCTTCTTGGTCACGTCGGCGAAGTGCACCAGGTGCCCGGGCTTGCCGGCGGCGATGCCGGCCGCGACGGGCATGGTCAGTATGCCGCCGATCGCGCCGCCCCACGAGGCGAAGGAGCACGGGACCGGCGGGACGCACGCCTTGTCCACCTGGAGGGTGTTCGGGGTGCCGAACGTCGCCGTCGCGTCGCTGAGCTTCAGCCCCTTCAGGCCGGTGGTGAGCGTCACCGAGCCGGTGAGCGTGCCGGTGTAGTCGGTCTCGCTGCCGGACGAGCAGGTCCCGGCGCTGTGCGCGGTGGGCTTGTAGGTCAGGTCCAGGGCGGCGACCGGGGACAGGTCCGAGTGGGAGTTGATGGTCGCGGCGCCGGTGGCCTGGTTCACCGTGAAGTCGGCGCCCGGCATCTGCATGCCCCAGTCGTGGATCTCGGTGCCGCTCAGGTGCGGCGTCTCGATCAGCACGTCGACGATCACCGGGCCGCTCGAGGATCCGCCGATCAGCGACACCTGCAGTTTCCAGGTGTGGCCGCCGGACGTGATGGCCACGGTGCCGCCGGTGAAGAAGTAGCTCGCGTTCGTCGCCGCCGCGACCGGCGGGGCGACCGCGCCGAGCGCGGCCACGGACATGGCCACGGCGGTGGCCGCGCCGAGCAACCGGGGGCCCCTCCGCGGGCGGCGGGCGACGGCGCTGACCGGCTTATGCGTGTGCATCACGGCAACCTCCCCAGGCGCATGATTGCTGCTCACGCGTATCTCAGCAGAACGATTTGTAGCGGGGAAGCCGTGATTTCGTGGTGTCCTGCTGGCCCTAGACTGCCCGGGTGAGCTTGTCCATCGGCATCGTCGGCCTGCCCAACGTCGGGAAGTCCACCCTGTTCAACGCCCTGACCAGGGCGAGTGCGCTGGCGTCGACCTATGCGTTCGCGACTGTCGAGCCCAACGTGGGCATCGTGGGCATCCCCGACCCGCGGCTTGAGGTGCTGGCGGAGCTGAGCAAGTCAGCCAAGATCATCCCGGCCACGGTAAGGTTCACCGACATCGCTGGCCTGGTCCGGGGGGCGTCCGAGGGGCAGGGGCTGGGCAACCAGTTCCTCGCGCACATCCGGGAGACCGACGCGATCTGCCAGGTAGTGCGGGTGTTCGATGACCCGGACGTGAGCCATGTCGACGGTGACGTGGCTCCGGCTCGCGACGTGGAGACCATTTCCACGGAATTGATGTTGGCGGACCTCCAGACGCTGGACAAAGCCTTGCCGCGGCTCGCCAAGGAAGTGAAGTTCTCTAGGGATGCAGAACGGCTTCGCGTGGCCGATGCCGCCGCAGCCGCGGAGCGGCTGCTCAACCAGGGGACCACGTTGTCGCAGGGCGCCGCAGGAGCCGGCATCAGGCTCAGTGACCTGCGCGAGCTGCAACTGCTGACGGCCAAGCCGTTCCTGTACGTGTTCAACACCGACATGACGCGGCCTGGCCGACGATCAGCGGAAAGAGCTCACCGACCTGGTGGCGCCGGCTGAGCCGATCTTCCTCGACGTCAAGACCGAGGCGGAGCTGGCCGAGTTGCCCGAGGACGAGGCAGCCGAACTCGCGGCCGAACTCGGGCTCGGCGAACCGGGGCTGGACCGGCTGGCCAAGGCCGGGTTCGCCGCGCTCGGGCTGAGCACATTCCTGACCACCGGGCCAAAGGAAACCCGGGCCTGGACGATCCGCGTCGGGGCGACGGCTCCCGAGGCAGCCGGGGTGATCCACAGCGACTTCCAGCGCGGCTTCATCAAGGCCGAGATCGTGTCCTACGACGACCTGGTCGCGGCCGGGTCGGTCGCCGCCGCGCGGGCCGCCGGAAAGGCCCGCATCGAGGGCAAGGACTACGTCATGCGGGACGGCGACGTGGTCGAGTTCCGCTTCAACGTGTAACGGGCCGTCGGTCGGGTACCCGGCTAAGGGCCGCGTGACCATAAGCCGCGACCTCTCTTTACTTAATGTCATTTTCTGATCACGCTACGTGAGTTGGCGGACGTGACCGGCGCGCAATGCGCGGACGGGCAGACCGGTTATGGCGCAGAATGATGTCAACGGACGCAGAGAGGCCCCGCTGCACATTCAGTGCATGCAGGAGCGGGGGAGGTGTGATGGTTCGCAAGTCGAGCCCTGACCGCAGCCACAGGCGGCTAGATACGACGCTCATCGCCGGCTGTCGCCGCAGCGGCGCAGGCTGACGGCGGTCCCGGTGGCTCCCGGATTCTGGTCTGCCGCAGCTCGCGTCGCTGCGGTGGTCCCGGCCACGTTGATAGTCCTGTTTGTGGGACTGCTCTGGCTGATTGGCCTGGCCTGCGGTGAGCGGCGCCGGGCCTATGTGATCGTCATCAGCGGGCAGGCGATGGGGAAGGTGCACGACCTCCTACGATCGGCGCCCGATGCTTACGGCGGCCTGCCTTCTGTACCCCAAGGACAGCCAGCCGAAAAGATCGAGCATGCGATCTTGAAGGTCTAGCCAGCTCCCGCGCCCTGCCGGGTGGTCAACTCATGTCTGATTTGTCTGATTTGGCAAGGTCTGAGCGGACTTTTGCCGCAAGTCATGGCGCAAGGATCGGCGCGTTTTGCCGGGCCGCGCGGCGCGTTTTACCTAACGTGGGGTCACCGGGTAACTGGCGTCCTGTGACGCGTAGTCCGCGGACCGAGGCCTTTTTGGCGGTATCTGCCCTGTTCAGGCCGCTCTGTCCTAAGAGCTTTAGGGCACAGCGGCGCGGTTGTACCGGTTCCAATGGCGGGGATGGCAGGCTTGTGAGGTGCTGAAAAGGCTGCCCGAGCAGCGTTTATAGCGCAGAATGGTGCCAACGGACACGGAGAGCACTGCAACCCATCGCGGTGCGTGCGCAGGACGGGGCGGAGGTGCGATGGTTCGCAGGTCGACCGTTGATCGCAGTCCGCAACCAGACCTGTACGCCGCGGGCTACGACACGGAGGCCGGGAACCAGCAAGGTGGTAAGCGGCGATCGGGCCCGGGCTGGCGTGGCGCCGGAGGCCGCTGGCTGGTCTGGACGTTCCGCGTGGTGGTCTGGGCGGTACTGCTCATCATCGGCTACCGCGGCGTGATGGCGATCGTGCTGAACGAGACGCCACCCAGCCACACGCAGGCGAGCCACCCCCCGGCGGGACCGGGCTTCCCGGTCCAGCTGGCGAGCGCCTACGCGATGCAGTTCGGGCAGGTGTATCTGAACGCCAGCCCGGCCACGGCTACCCAGCGCTCCAATGAGCTCGCGGCGTTCCTGCCGCCGGGTGCCCCCGATCCGCAGCTGGGCTGGAATGGCGGCGGCGCACTTTCGCTTCAGTCGGAACAGATCGCGGGCGTGCACGTCCAGGACGCCCAGCACGCGGTGGTCACCCTGCTGGCCCGGGTGAACGGCACGATGATGGAACTGGGCGTGCCGGTCTATGCCAGCGCGGGCGGCCTGGGCATCTCCGGCGAGCCTGCGTGGCTGCCCGCACCACAGCCCGTCGCGGCGCCCGCGCCGCCGGCCGTCAATTCCGACAGCGCCACCGAATCGGAGCTGATGGGGCAGTTGCCCGCCTTTTTCCGGGCATACGCGAACGGGGATCAGTCCACCCTCGGCCGGTTCCTGGCGTCGGGCACATCGGTGACCGGCCTGGGCGGCACGGTCCTGTTCGGCTCCGTCACTGGCGTCACGGCACCGGTCGGCGGCACCGTCCGTCACATTGTTGCCACCGTCGTCTGGGAAGTCCCTGGGCAGGGCGTAAAGGGCAGCCGGCTGGAAACGCCACCGCTAACCTCGAAATGACTTATGCGCTGACCGTTGTGAGGCAGCATGGCACCTGGTACATCCAGAGCATTGCCCCCTCCACCCAGGCCGGGGGGCAGCCATGACCCCGGGCCGGGTTGACTGCCGCGGCCCTCTGCTGCTCACAAGGAATCCCCCTCACCCCGGAGTAGGACGATGTCGTTCCATTCGCTGATAGTGGCGCCGCCACTGTCACTCAACACATCCGGCCTGGTGTCGTACTTGCAGGGTCTGTTTGGCCCGTTGTTCTTGGGGATCGTCGGAATCGTGGCGCTCTTCTTCCTGTTCACGCGCGAGATCATCAGGTTTGTCCAGTTCGTTGTCCTTGCCGTCGCGATCGCAGTGATCTTCTACACCCCGAGCATCGTGCAGATGCTTGCGCAGGGGATCGCGAAGGCGCTGGGTGTCCACTGATCTCCGCGCGAGCATAAGGAGAGCGACCGGTGGAGCTGCCCACCTATACGAGCATCTGGCGGATTGAGAAACGGCTGTACAAGCTCTACGATTTCCGCCTGCCAATGCCGCTGCCGGTTGGGCAGATCGCAGTCTTCACCGCCGTTACGGTGCCCTACATAGTTCTCCTTACGCTGTTCGGCCTCCCGTTCAACCACACTTTGTTCTGGTTGTACGTGCTGCCCCCCGGCGTGCTCACGTGGCTGGCGACCCGGCCGGTACTGGAAAGCAAACGCCTGCCCGAACTGCTCATGTCGCAGATGCGCTACCTGGGGGAGCCGTCCACCTGGTGCCGGATGGCCCCGTTGTCCGAGAAGGACCAGGTCGTGATGGTCGGCCGGGTGTGGCGGCGGGCCAGCATCCCCGCCGCGGCCGAGCAGGAGCAGGCCGCGGGCGAACTGCCGGTGCCGGAGAGGTCCGCGTTGCCGGTCGCGACCCCGGTGCCGCGTCCGGTCACGGCGCAGTCCACGGTCGCGGAATCCCGCCCCGGCGCGGCGGGACCGCGGGCGGCAGGCGCGGGGCCGGCTGGTCCGGCAACGGCAGGTCCCTGGGGAACTGGTACCGGAGCAGGAGCCCGCCGGGCGGCCGCCGGCGGAGCGGGTCCGGCAGGCTGCCGAGCCACAGGAAAGCCGGTGGGCCCGCGCGGCCGGCTCGCGGCGCCTGCGGCCCGCGCCTGGACCGGCCAGGGGATCCGGGCCCATCAGGCCGGCCCGTGGCACACCGGCCGCAGGTGTCGGCTGGGCCGGGGACGCGGGGACCAGGCGGGAGCCCGGACTGGCGGGACCGGCTGGCCAGGGACGTCATGCGGGACCGGCCGGGCCACCCGCGCCAGCCGGTTACGCCGCGGCGGATGGTGCGCAGCCAGGGACGCCGGTTACCGGCGGTCCGCCTGCGGGCGGCGCGGGTATGCACGGCCCGGGCATGGGCGCCCCGGGCATGGGCCGTGCGGGTATGGGCGGGGATGCGGGCACCGGCTGGCCGTTGGTCGGCTATGGCACGGCCGCGAGCGCCCGGCCGGATGAAGGGGCCGGGGATTCAGGTGCCGGCCAGGATTCTGGCCGGGGCCAGGGCGCTGCAGCGGGCTGGGCCGCGGCTGCGGGGCTGGCCGCGGGCACGGGCTGGCCGGTTGGCTACCCGGCCGACGGGAGCACGCGGCCAGGTGCGCCGGCCGGGTTCGCCGGGCCGGTGCAGCGTCCGGTGGCAGCGCAGGGTCCCAGCGATGTCCAGAGCGCTGACGCGGCCGGGGACCATGGCCGGCTCGTCAGGCGGGCCCGGCTGAGGGCGCCGCGGGACCGCCAGGCACCGAGCCGGTAGCCGGGGCCTGGCCAAGCGCCGGTGCGCCGACGGCGGCCGGACCGGGCAGACAAGCACAGGAATCCGCCGGGCCAGAAACGTCAGCACCGGCAACGGCCGCACCTGGATGGCCCGCGACGGCGAGACCGGAACCGCCGTCGACGCCTGGGCCCGGGCGGCCAGCCACGGCCGAGGCGGGACCGTCCGCACCGGCCGAACCGGGAACGCCGGCCGAACCTGGAACGCCGGCTACGGCTGCGCCAGTAGCATCGGCCGGACCGGGAACGTCGGCGCCTGCGTCGGCTGGACCAGCCACAGCCTGGGCAGGGCCGTCAGCACCGGCAGGACCGGGAACGCCGGCGCCTGCCTCAGCTGGGCCGGGGGCGCCCGGCCGCGGCAGGACCGGGAACGTCGGCGCCTGCCTCAGCTGGGCCGGGGGCGCCGGCCGCGGCAGGACCAGGAACGTCGGCGCCTGCGTCGGCTGGACCAGCCACAGCCTGGGCAGGGCCGTCAGCAGCGGCCGGAACAGGAACGCGGCCACGGCCAGGCCAGAAGCGCCGGCCACAGCAACGCCAGGAGCACCGGCCGCGGCAGGATCGGGAACGTCGGCGCCCGAGGGGGCTGGACCAGTCACGGCCGGGGCAGGAACGCCGGCCACGGCCACGCCAGAAGCGCCGGCCGCGGCAGGATCGGGAACGTCGGCGCCCGAGGGGGCTGGACCAGTCACGGCCGGGGCAGGAACGCCGGCCACGGCCACGCCAGGGGTGCCGGCCACGGCAGCGCCGGGAGTGCCGGCCACGGCAGCGCCGGGAGATCGCCGGCCGCGGCCAGCCCGGGAGCTTCGGCGGCGGCCGGGGCGGGAGCTTCAGCGCCGGGGATGGCCGGGCCTGGCGGTCCCGGGCCGCAGCGGCCCGCGCAACCTCCAGTCGAGCCCGCCGGCCCCGCCGCTCCGGAGTCGTCTGCCCCTGAGCCATCTGCCACGGAGCCATCTGCCGCCGAGCCACCTGTCGCAGGACCTCCCGCCGCACCGCCGGCCGATCCACGGGCTGGCGCGCCGCGGCCGCCCGCGCCGGTGGTGATCGTCCCGGCGCAGCGGTACGTGGCAGGCCCGCCGCCGGCCGCCCCGGCCCGGCCCCGGCCGGCTTCCGTGGAGCGCGCGCTCAGCGGCCCGGGCGAACGGCGTACCGCAGGGTGGCGCGGCCATGTCACCGTGGTTCCGGGCGGGCGCGGGCCGGGCCGGCCTGACCACGTCAAGGAGGCCAGGTCGCGTGCCGTGCTGCCGCTGGACCGGCCGCGGCTGGTCGTGGTGCTCGGCTGCACCGTGGGCGCGGGCCAGACGGTGACCACGCTCATGCTCGCCGACCTGCTGGCCGGGCTGCGCGGGGAACCGGTCGCCGCGCTCGACCTGAACCCGGGCCCCGCGTCGCTCACCGAGCTTGCCCACGTTCCAGCGATCACCGTGAGTGCCCTGCTGGCGGACCGGGCCCCCGGCGCCCATGCGGCACACACGGCGCACCGCAACCCCGCCCCCGCCCGGGGTCCCCGCACGCGGGGCCGCCTGGACGTGATCTGCCAGGACGCG
This sequence comes from uncultured Actinomycetes bacterium, assembly GCA_963730235.1. Classification (GTDB taxonomy): domain Bacteria; phylum Actinomycetota; class Actinomycetes; order Streptosporangiales; family Streptosporangiaceae; genus DASXKD01. The sequence continues at coordinate 152,179 of CAVSRH010000026.1, read as the reverse complement.
GCCCCGGTGGGCGGCACCGCGCTGCCGAGCCTGCAGCACGACCGGCTGATCGGCGTCCTTGCTTCCCGGTACCCGCTCACGCTCGCCGACCCAGGTGCCGCGGCGGTGGCCAAGCTGCTCGCCGAGGCCGGGCAGCTGATCCTGGTCGCCCCGGCCAGCCCCGATGCCGCCCAGGCGGTCTCCATGACATGCGAATGGCTCGCAGGTCACGGTCACGCGGCGCTGGCCAGGCACTCGATCGCGGTGCTGAACGGGGTCAGCCAGCGCAGCGTGCGCCACGCCGAGCAGGCCGAGCTTGTGCTGCGGGGGAGATGCCGGGCCATCGTCCGGGTTCCCTGGGACGACCACCTGGCCGAGCCGGAGGCGGAGCGCGGCATCAGGGACAGCCTCGAGGCTGCGGACGGGCCGCCGCGGCTCGCCCGGCTGCGCCCGGCGGTGCTGCAGGCCTACACCGCGCTGGCCGGGGTGCTGGTGAGCTCGCTCGTGGATGACCCGGTGCGGCGCAGGGCGGCACGGTGACCGCGCGCACCAGCCGGCGCAGCCGGATGAGCGTCCGCTACTTCGACGATGCCATCCTGCTCACCGAGACGCATGCGTGGGCCTACTACCGGCTGCCGACGCACGCCTACGAGTTCACCACCCCGCCCGAGCGGGAGGCGCTGGCCATCAACGTCACGGTCGCGCTGGCCGCGATCCGGCTGCCCGAGGCGGAGGTGCACCTGCGGGTGGCGCACCGGTCCTATCCGGCCGCCCAATGGGCGTCGCGACTGGATGCCACCTCCGATGGCGGCCCGGGCTGGCGCGACTACCTGGACGAGATGTATGAGCACGTATGGGCGAAGGACTTCTGGGCCAAGGAGGTCTACCTCGGGGTGCGGCTGGGCCAGCGGGGCATGCGGGCGCAGTTGTCCGGCGGGGTCTTCTCCCAGTTCATCAACGCTTACCGGGCCAGTGAGCAGGCGCTTGGCCTGAACGACGAGGCGGTCCCGGCCGCAGAGATCGCTAAGTGGACCGACCAGGCCGAGCGGCTGGGCCGTGCCCTGGCCGGCAGCGCGCTGCGGGCCCGCCCCGCGACCAGCGAGGAGATCGCCTGGCTGTTCCGGCACGCCCTGTCGGGGACGGCTGGGGATGCGCCGGCCTCGGCGGCGCGGCGGCGCACCTGGGGCGCCGGGGAGATCGAGGCGCTGCTGGAGGGGCAGGTGCACAACGGCAGGACGCTGTTGCACCTGGAGCAGCCCGAGGGCGAGTCGTGGGTGGCGTTCCTGTCGTTCTCCCGCTTCCCGGACGTGATGAGCTTCCCCGACGGGGAGCCGTGGCTGCACTTCGCCGACTCGCTCCCGTTCCAGGTCGAGATCAGCTCCCGGATGAAGCTCATCTCCCCGGCCAAGGCGAGTAAGGACGTGGGCCGCCGGCTCGCCCACGCCAGGGACATGGACGCGCACATCCGCGAGGCTGGCGTGGACCTGCCGCTCGCCCTGGCCGAGCAGCTTGAGGCCGCCCGGATGCTGGAGCACGGCATCACCAAGGAGCGGCTCCCGTTCGTCTACGGCTGGCACCGGCTGGGCGTGGCCGCGCCGACCAGGGAACTGTGCCAGCAGCGGGTGGAGGCGCTGGTCGAGCACTACCGGGACATCGGCATCGACGTGGTCAACTCCACCGGCGACCAGTTCAGCCTGCTGCGCGAGTCGCTGCCCGGCGAACGGGTGCACGTGTCGTCGTACGTGCAGCGGCAGCCGCTCTACACGATCGCCGGCGGGGTGCCGACCGCCACCGTCTCGCTCGGCGACCAGCCCGCCGGCGGCACGGCGGAGCACGCGGGCGTGACCGAGAACGGCGAGGAGAACCCGGGCTGGGTCGGCCCCTACATCGGCGAGACCATGGGCCGGGCCCGCTCCATCGTGCACTTCGACCCGCTGCTCGCCGCGGTCCGCAACCGGCCCACCGCGGTCGCGATCACCGGCGAGCCCGGCGGCGGCAAGACGACGCTGGCCCTGCTGCTCATCCTGCAGCTTGCGCTGCGCGGGGTGACGGTCGCGGTGATCGACCCCAAGGGCGACGCCGAGCCGCTCGTCGACGTGCTGCAGGCGCGGGGCCGCCGGGCGCGGGTGCTGCCGCTCGGGTCGGCCGCGCCGGGCCTGCTCGACCCGTTTTCCTTCGGCGACGACCTCGCCGCACGGCGCACCATGGCCACCGAGACGCTCCGGCTGCTGCTGCCCCGGATGTCGGAGGAACGCGAGTCCGCGATGATCCAGGCGGTGGCCGCGGTGGCCGACCGGGAAAAGCCCAGCCTGGGCGGGGTGGTCCGGCACCTGGAGGCGTCACAGGACCCGGCGTCGAAGAACCTGGGCGCGGTGCTGCACTCGATGTCGGAGATGCGGCTGGCCCGGCTGTGCTTCTCGCCGACCGCCGGGCAGCGGATCGACGCCGAGGGCTGGACCACCGTGTTCACGCTGGCCGGGCTCACCCTCCCGGACGCCACCGTGAACCGGGAGGACTTCTCCTACGAGCAGCGCCTGTCGGTCGCGCTGCTGTACCTGGTCTCCCAGTTCGCGCGCAGGCTGCTGAACGGCATGGACCGGCGCAAGCCGAAGGCCATTTTCCTGGACGAGGCCTGGGCGATCACCTCCACCCCCGAAGGGGCGAAGCTGGTCCCCGAGGTGTCCCGGATGGGCCGGTCCCGCAACACCGCGCTGATCCTGGTCTCGCAGAACGCCGGTGACCTGCTGGCGGAGCAGGTCACGAACTGCATCTCGTCCGTGTTCGCGTTCCGGTCGTCGGAACGGGTCGAGGTGGCCAACGTCATGGCGCTGCTCGGGGTGGAGGCCTCCGCCGACCACCAGGCGGTGCTGCGCGGCCTCGGCAACGGCGAGTGCATCTTCCGCGACCTGGAGGGCCGGGCCGGCCGCATCGCCATCGACCTCATCTCCGAGGAGATGCGCCGCTGGATCGACACCAACCCGACCCGGAGCCTGGCCCGAGTCCAGCCCCGCCGCGACGGTCGCCAGGCATGCCCGGGCCGAACCCGCGGACCAGGACGGCACGCCGCAGGTCGCGCCGTCCACGGGGGGCAGGCCGGGGACCGCGCCGCCGCCGGCCGTGGCAGGACAGATCCCCTCGCCCGCTGGTCACGTACGGGGAGAGCAGCCGCTGGGCGGGGTACCGGATGCCCGGCCGCCGGGAGATCCAGCGCGGGGGACGGCTCTGGGGGGTGAGTTACCCCGGTTCAAACCGCTCCAGGGCGGGCCTCCGCATTGATCAGGAAACCCGAGATGCCATCACCCCAGGTCACCCCGCATGTTGCTGAGTTAGCTACCCCCACGAGGTCCGGAGACCCGGATATGCCGACGTCGCCCCCGAAGTCCCCGCAGTCGCAGCAGACCCTGAAGTCCCCGCAGTCGCAGCAGGCCCCGCAGTGCGGTCGCCGGGTCCGGCGCTGCGGCCGTACCTTCGCCCGCCCCGCGTGGCGTGCGCTGCTGCTGGCCGGCGCGGTGACGGCGATGCTCGGCATGCCCGCCGTGGCGCAGGCCGCCGTGACCCCGGCCAGCGCCGCGAGCCACGCCGGCGCCTTGCTGCCGGTGGCCACGGCCGCCACCGAGATCCCGGCGCAGCCGGCCGCGTCGTCGGGGATCTGCTCGGTTCCGGGGATCGGTGACATCGGGGGCCTGCTCGGGTTCTGCGCGGCCGGGTCCAGCGGCATCGTCGGCGACCTAAACAACATCTGCCAGCCGTCGGTGCCCACCCCGGAGTCGGCCACCGGCGGTATCGACGCCCTGATCCGGCCGCCGGCCGGCTCCGGGCCCGCCGGCAAGCCCACGCTGTACGACAGCTACGGCATGGCCGGGCAGTCCTGGAACGCGACCGGCCTGCAGTGCTCGGACATGGCCTCGCTGGTGGGGAACAACATCGCCGGGGTGGTGTTCGACGCGGCCAAGGCCCTGGACCGGGTCACCATCACGGTGTACCAGTCCGCCGCGGGCGAGGGCATCCTCACCTGGCTCACCGGCGCGGTGGACAAGCTGGTCACCAGCCTGGGCAACGCCATCTACTTCCCGTACCTGGCGCCGGTGGTGCTCCTCGGCGCGATCTGGCTGGCCTGGCAGGGGCTGATCCGCAAGCGGGCCAGCCGCACCATCGAGGGCACGCTGTGGATGGTGGTGGCCTGCGCCGCGGCGATCTGGCTGATCGGGCAGCCGCAGGATTTCACCGGGGCCGGCAAGGCCGTGTCGGACGGCATCTCCCAGGCTCTCAACGTGGCGTTCGCCAAGCTGCCCGCGCCGCACCAGAGCAACTGCGTCCCGGTGGCCAAGACCGACCCGCAGTCGCCGCCGCAGGCCAACTTCAACTTCTCCAACGGCGGCAGCATCGTCGACAGCAACGCGAACGAACTGTGGACCGTGCTGGTCTGCAAGCCCTGGCTGATCGGCGAGTTCGGCACCTATAACTACACCGTCGGCAAGGGCGCGCCGACCGTGGTGAACAAGTACGGGCGGCAGTTGATGTGGGCGCAGGCGATCGCCGCGAACGAGAAGCCCACGGCGAGCGTCATCCAGGCCAAGGAGGACGCCTACACCGGGCTGGCCGCCTCGCTGCAGAAGGCCGACCCCGCCGCGTACGCCCTGTTCCAGGGCAAACAGTGGACCACCCGGCTGGAGATCGCGTTCGCGGCGCTGTTCGCGGCGCTGCTCGCGGGTGCGCTCGTGCTGCTCATCGCGATCACCCTGATCCTGCTGAAACTCGGGTTCCTGCTGCTGCTCGTCGCGGGGCCGTTCTTCCTGATCGTGGGCACCCATCCGGGCTTCGGCCGGGTCATCGCCCTGCGCTGGGGTGAGCTGCTGATCGGGGTGCTGCTCAAACAGGCGGCGATCGCGATCGTGCTGTCCGTGCTGCTCTACGCCTACTCGCTGATCATGGGCACCAGCGACGCGGTGCTGCCGTGGGCGCTGAAGATCCTGATGATCTCCCTGGTCACCGTGGCGGTGTTCATCTACCGCAAGCCGTTCACCCACCTGTTCTCCGCCGTCGGCTACGGCGTCATCGGCTCCCGGGACCAGGCCGACGCCCACCTGGCCCGGGCGGGCAGCGCCGCGTCCCGCAACACGCGGGACGCGGCCACGGTCGCGGTGCCCGGGTTCGCCGCCTACCGCGCGGCCCGCTGGGCGCGGCGCAACCCGGCCCAGGCGGCCGGGGTCGCCGCGCAGGTCGCCACGGCCGGTGCGACGGCGGGCACGGCCGGTGCCCTGGCCGGCGCCGCGGCCGGGGGCGGACCGGGCGGGCAGGGTGCGGCGGCGGAGGCCGGTACCGCCGAGGCTGGCAACGGCGCCATGCCGGATCACGCGGTAAGCCCAGGTGCCGGCGCCGCCGCGATGGGACGGGCCAGGGGCGGGGCGAACGGCGCGCCGGGCCGTACCCCGCCGCCGCTGGACCTGCCGCCGCGGTCGGCGGAAGGCACGGCGCGGCCGCTGTCCGGCTGGGCCAGGAGCGGCGGCAACGGCTCCCTCGGCGTGCCCCCCCAGACCAGGGCGAGCCCGCCGGCCGGCGGGACGCACCAGCAGGCCCGGTCCGGTGCCCCCGGGCTGTTCGGCCAGTCCGGCGGCCAGCCGGGAGCGGGGCGGACCCCGCCCGCCGTGCCGCACCGCGCGGCACCCGCGCCGCCGTCGCGGAGCGCGCCGCCGCCCCGCGCGGCCCCCAGGGCGGCCCCGCCCGCCCGCACGACGGCCCCGCCCGCCGCACCGCGAGCCGCGCCACGAGCCGCGCCGCAGCGGCCATCGCCGGGTGCGGGTGCCGCGGGCTCCGGCGCGGGACCGGCGGCCGGCAACGGCAGCCGTGGTGACGGGCAGGCCGGCCCGGGCCCGTTCTGGCTGCGCCCGCTGCGGCGCCGGAAGTAGCGCGGCGGCGATGGATCTCACGCCGGCTCAGCGCAAGCTGGTCTTCGCTGTGGTCGTTCTCGTCCTCGCCGCGCTGGGCGCGTTCCTGATCATCCCCGCCACCCTGGACCGGAGTGCCAGCACCGGGCACGGCCGGGCCGTGGGGGACACCGCGCCGCTGGCCAGCACGTCACCGTCCCAGGCCCCGGCCAGCCAGCCGACGGCCGCCGCCGGTGGGCTCGGGCGCCACGCCGCCGCCGGGCACCGGGCCGGACATCTACGCCTGGCTGCCGTTCAGCCAGGCGGGCCTGACCGCCGCCGCGGACCTGGTGCGCAGGTTCGCGACGGCGTACGCCAGCTACACCTACACCCAGAGCACGGCCAGCTACGAACGGCAGCTCAGTGGGATGGTCACCGCGCAACTGGCGGCCGTGCTCGGCCGCGCCTTCGCGACTCCCGGCGTGGCCCAGATCAGGACACAGCAAAAACAGATCGCCACGGGGACCGGGCAGATCACCGCCATCGCGCGCCTTCGGCCCGAACAGCATCACGTTCGTCGTCGCGATCACCCAGAAGGTGACCGGCACCAAGGGCACCACCCGGACCACCACCGACGACGCCGTCACGGTCGACCGGCGCGGCTGCCAACTGGCAGGTGGAAGACCTGGAACTCGCCTCAGCGGGGAACACGTGAGGTGGGAGGCCAGCTGGCGCGTGTCGGGGCGTACCGCGGCGGTCGTCATCATCGGCATGGTCGGCCTGCTCGTCCTCGGCCTCGCGCTCGCCGGCGCGGGCATCACCGGCGGCAGCATGCTGTTCGCGGCCGGCCAGGGCTGCGGCAGCGCTGGCGGCGCCATCGTGACCGCCGGCGGTCCAGCCCGCCGCCTAGCAAGGCCGCGGGGACCGCCATTCCCTCCAACTACCTGCAGCTGTTCCAGCAGGCGGGGCACACCTACGGCGTGCCGTGGACGATCCTGGCCGGGATCGGCGAGGTCGAATCCAACGACGGCCGGACCAGCCTGCCCGGCGTGCACAGCGGCGCCAACGCCTTCGGCGCGGCCGGGCCGATGCAGATCGGCGTCGGCGGCGCGGCCGGGAACACCTGGGGCGGCGCGCCGGTCCACCCGGCCAGCGAGCAGGTCCGCGGGGTGGCCACGGACGGCAACGGGGACGGCATCGCCAGCGTGTACGAGCCCGCCGACGCGATCGCCGGCGCCGCGAAGTACCTGCTGGAGCACGGAGTGCTGGCCAGCCCAAGCGGCGCCATCTTCGCCTACAACCACCTCACCTCCTACGTGCAGGCGGTGCTGCACTGGGCCGGGGTGTACGCGGGCGGCGGCTTCACGGTCACCGCGGCCGCGCCCGGGCCGCAGGCCTCCTGCCAGCCGGGCACCACGAGCATCGCCGTGCCGAACCAGGCCGTGGCCGCCGTGATCGCCTACGCGCGGCAGCAGATCGGCAAGCCGTATCTGTGGGGCGGGACCGGGCCGGGCGCCTTCGACTGCTCCGGGCTGGTGATGATGGCCTACCGCGCGGCCGGCATCGACATCCCGCGGACCTCGGAGCTGCAGTGGCTGTGGGGGCCCAGGGTCCAGCCCGGCCATGAGGAGCCCGGCGACCTGGTGTTCTTCGCCGGATTCCGACGGCACGACCACCTCACCCGGCCATGTCGGCCTGGTCATCGGGCACGACCTGATGATCGAGGCGTACGCGACCGGGTTCCCCATCCGCATCTCGCCGTTCGGCACCAGCAAGGCGGCACCGGGCGACACCAGCCCGGTCGGGTTCAGCCGCCCCTGGGCGCACTCGGGCGTCACGCTCACCAGCCAGGCCGCCAGCGGCTGACGCCCCAGGTCAGGGTGCACCGGGCAGGCCGGCGGGCGCCCAGCCGGCCGTCCGCGTGGATTAACAATGGTGGCCGTGGCTGCCAATAGGGTCGCGGGCCCACAGTAATGCACCTGCGTAACAAAGGTCAGCTCCGACATCACTGGCCAAGATCGGATTGGATCGTTACTAAATGTTTAGAGGCCCTCGCAGGCCGAGCTGTTAGGCTGCCGACTGTCCATCATGCAGTTAATTACGTGGGACTGCATGGGAAAGGGAGACATGAGAGTTCGCGTTACGATCATTGGTGCCTTAACGGCGGCTGCCATGGCGACGATTGGTTTTACCGCGCCCGCTATGGCGACAACGCACCACGCTCCGGTGGCACGCCCTGGAATTGCCAGAGGCTGGCCTTACGGATGCCCCTCGGGGGCTACCTGCTCGTACGACGAAACCAACTTCGGCGGCACGCCCGGCTGGGTGAAGGGCAACAACCAGAACGACAAGCAGTACCACACCTGGGCCGATGCGGAGTCCATCCTGAACAACGGCCAGTCGTGCACCGACTGGATCTACTACAACGAGAACTACGGGAATCCCAACTTCGAGATCTACCTCGGTTACCAGGTCTCGAATCTCAGCGGCACGTGGGGCTGGCACCACCTCTATTCCAACCACTGGTGCAATCCGGGCTGATCCCGGAATCCCAGCCCGCATCTCATGGCTGCTAACGCATGCTGTAATGCGGCAGGAAGCGTGCCCGCTGATTCTCCTGGTGGGCACGCTTCCCCGCTGCACGGCTCAGGAAGAGCGACGTGATGAGCGCATTCAGCCGGCTGCGCAGGCGCCTGGCCTGGCTCGCCGTGCCGTTGCTGGCGGTCGCCGGATGTGCGCAGTCCCCTGCCAAGTCCACCGCCCCGCCCGGCGCCGCATCGGTGCGTGGGGCGCAGAACGCGCAGGTCACGCCGCTGGGCGGACTGACCAGCCAGTCGCCAAGGCAGTCGGCCCGGCTGCAACTGGCCCAGGACATGCTGATCGCGGCGTGCATGCGTGGCCGGTCTTTCACCTTCCATGTCCCGCCGTTGCCGATGCCGCCCGCCGGCGCTTTCGTGCCGAACGCCTACGGGCTGCTATCGGTGCCGGCCGCGTCCCGGCAGGGATACGGCATCGCCGACAGTGTCCTGCTCGATGAGCGGGACAGCCAGGTCGGCAGCGAGCTTCAGCCGGACGCGGATAAACCGGGATTCACCCAGGCGCTGACGGGGACAGCGGCGGCCGCCAGGTCAATTCCGCTGCCCGGTGGCAGCCATGTCAAGTTCAATGCGAATGGCTGTGCCACGATCGCGATCGGCAGATTGTACGGGCGTAGCTGGGACACGGCCTACTTCACGGTCAGCGCGCTGGTGTTCCACATTGTGCAGCAGGTGGAATCCTCGGCGGCCTGGAAGAACGCGGCCAAAGCCTGGTCGGAATGCGTCCGCAAAGGCTACGGGGCATCCTTTGCGAACCCTGACGCGGCGGCGGCATCGGTACGCAAAACCGCCGCGGCGCAACTGGCCGGCCTGTCCGGCGCCGCATTCGCAGCGCACCTCAAGAGCGTGCGGGCCGGCGAGATCAGGCTCGCCGTCATAGACGCCAGGTGCCAGGCCAGAGCCGGCCTGGCCGGTGCGGCGGCAAAAGCCCAGCACACCACGGAACTGCCGGTCGAGAAAAGGTACGCCGCGGACCTTTCGGTCTACGCCGAAGATATGCGTCATGCGATGCGGGTAACTGCGGCGCTGCTGACGCAAAGGCAATGAAAGGGTAACAAGAGGGGCAACTATCACGTACCATCCAACTGGGTCCAGTGTCTGACCAGCCCGGTTGCTCATTGACGCGGGGCTCACCCTGACCCGATGATCTGATTACTGCCAGTGACCGGATGGAAGGGGAGCCATGCGCCTGCCGGCCTCGCGCCGCCGCCACGCCCGTCCCGGCCCGCGGCGGTCCGCCGTGCGTGCCCTCCTCGCGGGGGCCGGGGGATCGCTCCTGGTCATCGCGCTGTCCGGCTCAGCGGGAGCAGGCGTCTTCGGCCCACCCGGCGCCGGCGGCCCACCGCACTACGTGGCGCTCGGGGATTCCTACACGACCGGGCCGTTCATCCCGGACCCGACCGGGTCGCCGGCCGGCTGCCTGCGGTCCACGCACAGCTACCCGTTCCTGGTGGCCGCGGGAACCGGCGCCGCCTCGTTCAGCGACGTGAGCTGCCGGGGCGCGACCACGGCGGACATGACCCATGCCCAGTCCGTGCAGCTGGGCACCAACCCGCCAGAGGACAACGCCCTGTCCGCGAGCACCACGCTGGTGACGCTGCAGATCAGCGGCAACGACATCGACTTCATCGGCATCATCGAGCACTGCACGACGCTGAGCCTGACCGACCCGTTCGGCTCGCCGTGCAAGGACCACTACACCTCCGGCGGGACCGACCAGCTCCGGGCGGCGATCAAGGCGGCGGCCCCGAAGGTCGCCGCGGACCTGCGGGGGATCCACGCCGACGCGCCGAACGCGCGGGTGCTGCTGGTCGGCTACCCGGTGATCCTGCCCAACAGCGGTGGCGGCTGCTGGCCGCTGGTGCCGATCGCCTCCGGTGACGTGCCCTACCTGCGCGGCGTGGAGAAGGCGCTGAACTCGATGCTCGCCGCCGAGGCCGCCGCGAACACCGCGACGTTCGTGAACACCTACACCGCCAGCATCGGCCACGACGCCTGCCAGGCGCCCGGGACCAAGTGGGTCGAGGGCCTCATCCCCACCTCCCTCGCGGCGCCGTTCCACCCCAACAGGCTCGGTGAGCAGGAGATGGCCCGGCAGGTACTCGCCGCCCTGGGCTGACCCGCAGGGCGCGCCGGCGCCCGGGTCTCTGTCCGCCTGTCCCGCCATCCAGTGGTGTGGGTGGTTCCACCCCTGCCGCGGGCCCGGCCGGCCGTGCCAGCCTGCTGGCTGAGCTGGTCAAGGACGGGGTTGCCGGGAGCATGAGCCATGGGCAGGAAAGCCAGCACGACCGGCGCCCGCCGGCCCGCGGGGGCGGCGGCGGCGCTGGTGATCGCGAGCTTGATCGCCGGCGGCTGTTCGAGCAGCAGTAGCAGCTCCAGCACCCTGGCGGGCCCTGTCTGGCTGTGCCGGCCCGGCCAGGCTGCTAACCCCTGCGCCGCCGCCCTCGCCGCCACGACGGTCACCGCGGCCGGCGCCCTGGACCGGCTACCTGGCCGCATTCGGCGATGGCAGCGAAGTTCGACTGCTTCTACGTCCACCCCACCGACAGCCTCGCCAAGACGGCCAACACCGGCTTGGCACCGACCAAGCTGGACATATACGTCGCGGGCGAGCAAGCCGCCCCGTTGTCTCGGGTATGTGACGTGTGGGCGCCCTCCTACCGCTCGCAGACCTGGCCAAGCGTGCGGAAAGGGCTCGCGGGCGACGAGGCGGTCATGCGCTCGACCTTCACCGTCGCCTACGACAGCGTGCTCCCCGCCTGGCGGTGGTTCCTCGCCCATAGCGAGGGCAAGCCGATCATCCTGGCCGGTGACTCGCAAGGTTCGGCGGTGCTGATCCATCTCATCTCCGCCCAGCTCGATCACGAACCGCCGGTACTGCGCCGCCTCGCCCTGGCGATCCTCGTCGGTGGCAACCTCCAGGTCCCGGTGGGCAAGACGGTCGGCGCCACCTTCACCCAGGTCCCGCTGTGCACCGCCGGTACCGAGACGGGGTGTGCGATCGCCTTTTCGTCGTACCCTTCGCAGCCGCCGCTGGACGCTGTGTTCGGCAGGCCGGGCCAGGGCACGAGCCTCCAGTCCGGCCAGAGCGCCACGGCCGGCCAGCAGGTCGCCTGCGTCAACCCGGCGGCCCTTCACGGCGGCACCGGCGGCCTGGACCCCTACCTGCTCACGGCCACCCAGACCGTTCGGCTCCCCGGGCAGGCTACGCGGCTGACGGAGCCGGTCTCCACCCCGTGGGTCACCTACCCCGGCCTCTACTCGGCGAGCTGCCAGCACGGTGGCGGGGCCACCTGGCTCCAGGTCACCAGCCTCGCCGGGACGAGCCGGACCCGGCCCGTCGTCACCGACGACAAGGCAGGCCAGCTTGGCGGTAGCGGCCCGGCGTGGGGCTACCACGGCTACGAGTACTGGCTCACCCTGGGCAACCTGCTCCGGGACGTCGCCGGTGCGGAGGCCGCCTGGCAGTCGCGCCACTGACGCGCCCCGCCCGCGCCGGCCCGGCCGTGCTCTCCCGCGGCGGCTGACGCCCTGTCGCTGCCGTACGCTCCCCGGGGCCGGTCCTACTCCGTCCCGGTTCCCGGCCCCGTGGCGGGCCAGGGAACGGCGTTCAGCGTGGCCAGCGCCGTCTGTGCCGCGGCGAACGTCTCGTGCAGCAGCAGCACCGCGCCGGGCCCGCTGGCGAGCGCCAGAGCCGCGCGCAGGGCCGCGGCCGGGCCGTTGGCCGCTTCCACCGTGATGCCGGGCCGGCGGGCCTTCAGGCTGGCGCTGATCAGCTCGGTCATCTCACCGGGCCGCCGCCCGCGCAGGTCGGAGTCCTCGTAGACGACCACCCGGGCGAACCAGTCCGCGATGGCGGCCGCCGTCTCGCCGACCAGGTCGTCGCGCCGGTCCCCGGGCAGCGTCACCGCGGCGACCGGCGTGCCGCCCCAGGCCTCGTGCAGCAGCCGTCCCATGGCGGCCAGCGCCGCCGCGTTGTGCCCGTAGTCGACCACGACGGGCAGGCCGTAGATCTGGTAGACGTTGCCCCGCCCGGGGTTGGCCTGCTCGGCGGTGAACCCGGCCAGCGCGCGCCTGATGTCCTTCGCGCTCACCCCCAGGGCGCGGCAGGCGGCGCTGGCGGCCAGCGCGTTCGCGATCTGGTGGGGCGCGGAACCGCCGAACGAGCCGGGCAGTTCGGCCACGGCCAGCAGTTCGTGCTCCTCGCCGCCGCGGGTCTCCACGAGCATGCCGTCCCGCAGCTCGCAGGTCATGCCGCCGCTCATCCGGTGCGCCAGGATGACCGGGTTGCGCCCGTCCAGGCTGAAGTACCGGACCACCGGGTTGCGGGCGCGCACCGCGGGCCGGGCGGCCAGCGCGGCGACCCGGCTGTCGTCGGCGTTGAGCACCAGCGTGCCGCCGGGGTGGATCTCCTCCGCCACCAGCGCCTTGACGTCGGTCAGGTCGTCCAGGTCGTCGATGCCGTCCATGCCGAGGTGGTCGGAGGTGATGTTGGTGAGCACGGCGACGTCGGCCCGGCCGTACCCCAGGCCGCGGCGCAGGATGCCGCCCCGCGCGGTTTCCAGCACGGCCGCCTCGACCGCCTGGTCGTCCAGCACCAGTTCCGCCGACCGCGGCCCGGACGCGTCGCCGAAGTCGACCGGCGGCCGGCCGACCTGGACGCCGTCCGTGGTGGTCATGCCGACGGCCATGCCGGCCTGGCTGAGGATGTGCGCGATCATCCGGACCACGGTGGTCTTCCCGTTCGTCCCGGTGACCGAGACCACCGGGATCCGGGCCTGGGCGCCGGGCGGGTAGAGCCGGTCCAGGATCGCCCCGGCGACGTCCCGGCCCTGCCCGACGCTGGGCTCGGTATGCATCCGCAGGCCCGGCGAGGCGTTCACCTCCAGCACCGCGCCGGTCCAGGTGCTGGGCCGCCCGGGCAGGCTGCCGTGCGCCGGCGCGGAGATGTCGGCCAGCCGCACGTCCACCCCGCACACGTCCAGCCCGGTCACCGCGGCCGCGCGGCAGCACAGCGCGGCCACGTCGGGGTGGACCAGGTCGGTGACGTCGGTGCTGCACCCGCCGGTGGACAGGTTGGCGTTCCGCCGCAGCCGGACCGCCTCGCCCGGGCCGGGCACGCAGCCGGGCTCCAGGCCCTGGGCGGCCAGGCAGGCCAGCGCCTCGCCGTCCAGCCGGATCTTCGTCAGCGGCCGGGAGTGGCCCTCGCCACGCCGCGGGTCGGCGTTGGCCGCCTCGACCAGCGCCGCGATGTCGTGGACGCCGTCGCCGGTCACCGCCGGGGCACGCACCCTGGCCGCGGCGACCATCCGGCCTTCGACCACCAGGACGCGGTAGTCGGTGCCCGGCATGTACTTCTCCACGATCACCGCCGGCCCGGCCTGCTGGCCCGGCGGTAGGCCTCGGCGGCCTTCTCGGCCGTGGTGACCCCGACGGTGACGCCGCCGCCCTGGTTGCCGCTGCGCGGCTTGACCACGACGGGCGGCCCGAGCCGGGAGAACGCCTCGACCGCCGCGGCCGCGTCCCAGACGACCGTGCCGGGCGGCACCGGCACGCCGGCGTCGGCGAGCAGTTGCTTGGCCAGCACCTTGTCGCCGGCGATGTCCACGCCGACCGCCGAGGTCTGGTCGGTCAGCGCGGCCCAGGCCAGCCTGCGGTGGCTGCCGTAGCCGAGCCGCAGCAGGCTCAGGTCGCCCACCCGCCGGACCGGGATTCCGCGGCGGCGCGCCGCGCTGGCCAGTGCCGCGGTGCTCACGCCGGGCCGGGTCCGCTCGATCACGGCCGCGATCGCCGCGAGCGCGTCCGCCAGGGCGGGGGAGCGCTCCGCGATCACGTCGGTGACCACGCTGATGGCGAGGCGGAGCAGGTCGGCCGGGATGCCCGAATCCACCGGCTCGTCCTGCGGGCATTCCATCACCACGTCGTAACGGCCGTCCGCGCCCGCCCGGACCGTCCGGCCGAAGTAGACGTCCCGGCCCGCCAGGGCGGACAGTTCCAGCGCGACGTGCTCGGTGACGTGGCCGAAGTAGGTCCCCCGGGCCATCGCCTGGCAGAACCCGCCCGGCTCGCCGGCCGCGCAGTGGTGGTCGGCCAGCCCCGGCAGCAGGGCCAGCAGGCGACCGGCGAACCCCTCGGCGCCGGTGGTCTCCTGCCCGGTCAGCTCGTCGAGTTCCAGCCGGGCCACGGTGACCGGGCGCGAGGTGTAGATGTTCGGGCCGTACAGGCGGCGCAGGTCGGTTAGCCGCACGTCTGCTCCCTGGCGTGATTGGTGGCCGGGCTCCGTCTGGGCCCGGGTCAGTACCTGGTGTGCCTGGGCCCGATGGCCGGGACCCGGCGGTCGAGGTCGAACTGGCACCCCGCGGGCATGAGGTGCAGGCTCACGTCGAACAGCGTGATCGGGTCGTAGTCGCCGGCCGGGTGGACGACGGTGGACCGGTCGGGGTCCACCACGGTCGCGACCCCGGACCCCATCACCTCGAACCGGGACCCCTCGACCAGGATGGCGGTGTTCTCGTCGATGCCCACGCCGACGTGGTCCGGGGCGAGCGCCACCGCCGCGAGCAGCCTGGGCAGCCGCCCCCGCTCGGCGAAGTGCATGTCGATGAGCACGCCGCCGAGCAGCCCGAGGCCCGGCGCGGTCCGCACCGCGGCCGCCGAGACGTCCGCGCGCTGGCCGCCGAGGATCATCGTGCGGCCGAGCGCGGTCGCGCCGGCGCTGGTCCCGGCGATCACGAGGCCGTCGGCGAGCCGCTCGCTGAGGATCTCGTTCGTCCGGGATCCGACCAGCGCGCGGATCCGGGACTGGTCGCCGCCGCTGAAGAAGACCCCGGTGGCCCCGCGCAGGATGGATTCGGCCAGGTCGCTGTCCGCGTCGGCCCGGCCGCGCAGCCGCAGTTCCGTGGTGTTCTCCACGCCGAGTTTGCGGAACACCTGCTCGTACTCGGCGTGCACCTCGTCGGGGACGCCCGTGGCGGTGGTCACCAGCGTGATCCGCGCCTGCTCCCCGCCGGACAGTTCGACGAACCGCTCCAGCACACCGGCGCCGCAGCAGCGATCCTCGCCGCCCCCGATGATGAACAGCCGTCCCGCCGGGATCCCGTCGCTCACCTGGGGAAAGCTACCCAAAGTGATCGTAGTTAACCGGCAGTTACCGGCGATACGGTGCTCGGGGCCTGGCCGGGCCGCCGGTTAGCCGGGATCCGCCTCCAGCCGCCGGCCCGGCGGCGTGCCATCGGGGGCTTCGCCAGCTCCTCGGGGATGCGCAGCAACGGGTTGGTGGCGCTGTCCACGACCTCGGTCGCCATCTCAAGCACCCGCCGTCCCCTGGCTCTGGCCACCGACCGGAGCAGCTCGAACGCCTGCCGCGGCCGGAGCCGGTGCCGTTCGGCGAGCACGCCGATGGCCTGCTCCACCCGGACCCGGGCGGTCAGCGCGTGCTCCAGCTGGGCGACGGTCTGCTCCAGCTTGCGCGGATCCGGCGGATCATCGCCGCCGCCGCGGCGGCGGTGGCCAGAGTCGGCATGGCCTGGGTGGGCAGTTCGGCGGCCAGCAGGTCGGCGAGCACCATGGCGCTGGTCAGGTCGGAGACCTCCTCGTCGCCGACCCGCCAGCCGGTGGCGGTGCGCCGGGCGACCGGCTCATGCTCCGGCGGCAGCCCGGCGTCTGCCATGCCTGCGCCGGTGTCCCCGGCCTGGCCGTCGGCCGCTGAGGCGGCGTGCCTGCCCGGCTGGCCGTCCGGCCATCCGGGCCGCTCCGGCGTGCCGGGGCGGTCAGGCACAGCATTGCCGGGCCGGGCGGCAGTAGCCCTGGGCTGCCGTGTGCGTGCGTGGCGGCCCGGGCCCCCCGTGTCTGCCGTGTTGCCGTGTCTGTTCATTGTCCTATTGCGAGGGCGGCGAGGCGTTCCCTGACCTGCGCCGCTGATGGGTTGGTCAGGGCCGTTCCGTCGGGGAACACGATGGTCGGGACCGTCTGCATACCGCCGTTCACGGACATCACGTAGTCCGCTGCGGCGGGATCCCGTTCGATGTCGATCTCGGCGACCTCGATCCCCTCCCGCGCGAGCTGGCCCTTGAGCCTACGGCAGAAGCCGCACCACGGCGTGGTGTACATAGTTACGCTCTGTGACACCCGCGTCTCCTTGTCCTTCCCCACAGTATTTCCGCTGATGCAACACCGCGTACGGCGTTCCGCTTCCCGCGCATGTCGGATGGATACGCGAAGATGACAGCGGTGAAGGAGGTGCGCGGTGGACGACGGTCCCGAGGCGGTGCTCGCCGCGCTCGACCCCGAGCAGCGCGAGGTGGCGCTCGCCACCCGTGGCCCGGTGTGCGTGATCGCCGGGGCCGGGACCGGCAAGACCCGCGCGATAGCCCACCGGGTCGCCTACGCCGTGCGCACCGGCGTGATGAACCCGGGTCATGTGCTCGCGGTCACCTTCACCACCCGGGCCGCCGGCGAACTGCGCGGGCGGCTGCGCCTGCTCGACGGGCCGGGCGGCGGGCTGGGCCAGGTCTCGGCGCGCACGTTCCACTCGGCCGCACTGCGGCAGCTTGTCCACTTCTGGCCGGTCACGGTGGGTGGCCGCCCCCCGGCCGTGCTCGACTCGAAGATCAGCCTGCTGGCCGAGGCGGCCCGCGCCGCGCGGGTGCCCGCGACCGGCCCGGAACTGCGGGACCTGGCCACCGAGGTCGAGTGGGCCAAGGTGCTGCAGGTGCGCCCGGAGGACTACGCCGCCGTCGCGGCGGCGCACGGCCGGACCCCGCCGGTGGACCACGAGGCGGCGGGCCGGGTGTTCGCCGCGTACGAGCGATTGCGCCGGGACCGTCACCTGATCGACTTCGAGTCCGTGCTGGAACTCACCGCGGCGATGCTGACCGGGCATCCGGTGGCGGCCGCCGAGGTGCGCGACCGTTACCGCTACTTCGTGGTCGACGAGTTCCAGGACGTCAACCCGCTGCAGAAGCTGCTCCTGGACGTGTGGGCCGGGGACCGGGACGACGTCTGCGTGGTCGGTGACCCGCGGCAGACGATCTACTCGTTCACCGGGGCCACGTCCGCCTACCTGACGGGATTCCCGGCGGAGTACCCGCACGCCACCGTGGTGCGGCTGGCACGGAACTACCGGTCCACGCCGGAGGTGGTCGGCTGTGCCAACCGGCTGGCGCAGGAGCGGGCCGGGCAGCCCGGGGCCGGCCTGGGGATCGACGGCGGGCCGGCCCTGGTCGCGCAGCGGGCCAGCGGGCCCCCGGCCGAGTTCACCGAGTACGGCGACGAGGCCGCGGAGGCGGCGGCGGTCGCCGCCCGGGCCCGCCAGTGGCTGGACGCCGGGGTGCCGGCCCGGGACATGGCCGTGCTGGTCCGGGTCAACGCGCAGAGCGAACGGTTCGAGCGGGCGTTCGCCGACGCCGGGGTGCCCTGCCAGGTGCGCGGCGCGGAACGGTTCTTCGACCGGGCCGAGGTGCGCCAGGCCACCGGCCTGCTGCGGGCCGCCGCCAAGAGCGCCCGCGCCCCGGTCGAATCGGGAGGAGCCGAATCGGGAGGAGCCGAATCGGGTGGCGCCGAATCGGGAGGAGCCGAATCGGGTGGCGCCGAATCGGGAGGAGCCGAATCGGGCGGAGCGGAGGCAGCGGCCCAGGCAGCGGATGCGGTCGCGGAGGTGCGGCACATCCTCAGCGGGATCGGGCTGACCCGCGAGCCCCCGGCCGGCCGCGGCGCCGCCAGGGACCGCTGGGAATCGCTGGCGGCGCTGGCCCAGCTTGCCGAGGACCACTGCGCGGCCACCCCGGGCGCGGGCCTCGCCGGCGTGGTCGCCGAACTGGCCCGCGTGGCCGCGGCCGAGCACGCCCCGCAGGTGGAGGGGGTGACCGTGGCGTCGCTGCACGCGGCCAAGGGGCTGGAATGGGACCTGGTATTCCTGCCCGGGCTGACCGAGGGGAACGTGCCCATCGTGCACGCGGGCACCGACGCGGCGGTGGCCGAGGAACGCCGGCTGCTGTATGTCGGGGTGACCCGGGCCCGGCAGCAGGTCCTGCTGTCCTGGCCGCTGGCCCGGCAACCGGGCGGCCGCCGCAACCGCACCCCGTCCCGGTTCCTCACCGGGCTGCGGCCGGGGTGGCGGGAGGCCAGGGCGGCCCGGGCGAAGCCGGCCGCCAGCCATTTCCAGTTCGCCGACGCCGACCCCGCGCTGGTCGAGGCGCTCAGGGAATGGCGCCGCGGGGTCGCCCGCGACGCCGGGGTGCCCGCCTACGTGGTGTTCGGTGACGAGACGCTCCGGCGCATCGCGGCACAGCGGCCCGCCAGCATCGAGGGACTCGCCGGCATCCCCGGTCTCGGGCCTGGCAGGCTGGACCGGTACGGTGCCGCGGTATTGGCGTTGTGCGCGACAGCGACAGCGCCCGCCGGCGCGGACGAGCAGAAAGCGGGATCCCGGGCATGACGACTGGGTCGGGCAAGCCGTGACCGACACCCTGGGCAAGTTGCTGGACCTGCTCGACCTGGAGCGGATCGAACTGGACATCTTCCGCGGCCGCAGCCCCGACGACCGGCGGCAGCGGGTGTTCGGCGGGCAGGTGGCCGGGCAGGCGCTGGTCGCCGCGGGCCGGACGGTGCCGGCCGACCGGCCGGTGCACTCGCTGCACGCGTACTTCATCCGCCCCGGCGACCCGTCGGTGCCGCTGGTCTACATCGTGGACCGGGTCAGGGACGGGCGGTCGTTCACCACCCGGCGGGTGTCCGCGATCCAGCACGGCAAGGTCATCTTCACGCTGTCCGCGTCGTTCCACCACGACGAGCCCGGCCCGGATCACTCCGCCACCATGCCGCAGGCGCCGCCGCCGGAGTCCGTGCCCACGCACCCGGAACGGCTGGAGAAGGCGTTCGGCCCGGAGGCGGCGAAATACTTCAGGGACAACCCGATCGACCTTCGCGTCGTCGGGCCGCTGTCCGTCGAGGCGCAGCGGGATCCATCCCTGCGCACCGACCGCAACCTGGTCTGGCTGCGCGCCGACGGCGAACTGCCCGACGACCCACTGCTGCACGTCTGCCTGATGACGTACGCCTCGGACATGACGCTGCTGGACTCGGTGCTGCTGCGGCACGGCCTGTCCTGGGCGGACGGCAGCACGACCGGGGCGAGCCTGGACCACGCGATGTGGTTCCACCGCCCGTTCCGCGCCGACCGGTGGCTGCTGTACTCCCAGGAATCGCCGTCCGCGGCCGGCGCCCGCGGCCTGGCCCGTGGCGAGGTGTTCCAGGACGGCCGCCTGGTGGTGTCGGTGATGCAGGAGGGCCTCATCCGCAGCCGCCGCCCCGACCCCACCCCCTGACCGGCCTCCGCCCCGCCGCCAGCGTCCCCGCCGCCGCCGGCGACCGTGATCAAGGAATCGGGGCACTCAGGGGAAGGCGCGCTCGTGCCAGTGCTGGCCGGCGTCCTGCGTGGTCCAGATGTTCCGGGGGCCGCTGATCCACCGGCCGACTGTGGCGTCCTCGAACCCGAGGAACGCGGCCGCCGGTGCCTGGGGATCGAGGTGCGTCGAGCCGGCGACCGCACTGGACCAGTCCAGGCCACCGTCGGCCGAGTCGAGAAGGTGGTAGGCCACCGGGCCACTGCCGTCGAACCCGCCGGTGGCCAGCACCAGGTGCGCCGCGCTAGCTGCGGCGATCAGGCTCAGGTGGTCCGTGGTCCCATCGGGGACCATGCGAGGCGGGCGCCATGAGGAACCGTTGTCGGCGGAGGTGCGGACGAACGTCGGGCCGGTGCCGTCGCGCGGTGTGCACAGCACGGCGGCGAACCCGCCCGGGGCGGCAGCCAGGCCGCTGGTGTCGTGCTCGTGTCGGCCGATGACCGAACAGGGATCAGCCTCCCGCTGCCAGGTGGTCCCGCCGTCGGTTGACCGGAAGATCACCGTGTAGGCCAGCCCGGCACCGCCGGCGACGTGACCATATACCGGGATGTAGAGGACCGAGGTGCCCTGCCGGACCAGTTGGGCAGCGACGCCATCTGCGGCGGCGGCTGCCGGGATGCGGAGCAGGGTGTGCCAGCGCGCGGACCCGGCCGTGGCCTCCTGCACCGCGCGGTCGCACGGGCCGGGGCAGCCGGTGTGGTCGTACACGATCCGGATCACCGTGCCCGCCGACGGCTCCAGGGCCTCCACCGGGCGGCTGGGCACCCGGTGCCAGCTGCGGCCGCCGTCGCCGGTCTGGAACAGCGCGGGCCCGAACAGGTAGCCCACCGTGGCGGTGGCGAATCTGACCTGGCTGACGCAGCCCCCGGCGCAGCCAGCCGTACCGTTCGGGCCCACTACCCGGCCGGGTGGCGTGGGCAGTGCCGTCCAGGTCCGTCCGCCGTCCGTGGTGGCGGCCAGCCGCGGGCACAGGTCCCGCCCGCAGGGGGCGGCGGCGAGAGCCCAGCCGCGCTGGTCGCTGACCCAGGTCAGGTCCATCAGGAACGAGCCCGTGAGCGGCGAGCCCGCCCGGGTGCCCGCCGGCCCCGCCGTGGCTACCGTGGCGCTGCCCGCCGTGCTGCTCGCCGTGCCCGGGGACCGATGGGCCTCGCCGGGCGCCCGCGTGCCGCACGCCACCGAACAGATCAGCACGCCCGCCGCGGCCAGCAGGCCCCACATGCGCCTCATATCCCTGAGACGGCACAGCAGCCAGCAAGGTTGGAACCTCAGCCAGGCCCACGGCCCCAGGGGCCCCTGCAGCGCCAGGGCAGCCGGGCCACACCGCCGATGCGGCACCTAGTAGCACACGGTGCTACCACGCTGGTATCCTCGCTGTATGAGCGCGCAGCCTGAGGTCACTCAGCCCGAGATCACTCAGCGTGACCTGCGTACCAGATCCAAGGAGATCATGGACGCGGTGGAAAACGGGCAGGCGTTCACGGTCACCCGGGACGGCCATCGCATCGGTGAGCTGATCCCGCTTCGCCGCAGGCGCCGGTTCGTGCCCAGGCAGGAGTTCGCGGCGATGTCCGGAACCGCCGCCACGGCCGACCTCGACGCCTTCCGCGCGGATCAGGAGGCGGCGGCCGATCATGGCCTCACCAGCCCCTATGCCGACTGATCGCCCGAGCCGGCAGCCGCTGGCCCCCGGCACCAGGCAGCGCCGGTCACAGGGAATGCTCGACACCAACATCCTGATCCTCCGGCGGTGGGTGAACCCGGACGAGCTACCGGACGAGATGGCAATCAGTGCGGTCACTCTCGCCGAACTGTCGGCTGGCCTGCATCAGGTGCGGTCCGACGACGAGCAGGCTCGGCTATCACGAGCATGCGGAACGCGCCAGGCGGCTCGACGTGCTCCAGCGGGCCGAGAACGAGTTCGACCCGATCCCGTTCGACTCCGAAGCTGCCCGGGCCTATGGCCGGGTCACCGCTGCCGTCATCGGTGCTGGCCGCAGCCCGCGGCGGAGAACCGCTGACCTGATGATCGCTTCGACCGCGGTCGCGGCCGGTCTGCCGCTGTACACGACAAACCCCGATGACTTCGCTGGGCTTGATGACCTGTTGGTGGTGGTCCCGGTCGCGCGCCCGCAGGTGCACCGGGAACGTGCGGGCGGCCGACCAGGCCTGCCCATGCCGGCGGGGTGGTAAGGCGGGAGATTCCCGGCGCGACAAAAACGTGTCGAAAAACCAGTTGCCCCGTTGGCCTGCGCCTTCATAGGCTGCATCCATGTCCGATGAGTGGGCCCACAACGCTGCGTGGAAGGAGGTGCCCACGGTGACCAACATCACAGAGAGTGGCTTCGCCGTCGCGAATTCTGCTGCGCGTGCCATCCCCGTCGCGGGCGCCTGTCCGCGGGGCGGAGTGTCGGCTCAGTTCGTCCAGGACGGCAGCGGCTTCGCGGCTGCGGGCACCGCCGGGCGTGGCGTTGTCGTGCTGGCGCGGCCGCGGATGCAGCTCCAGAAGTACCCGTTCACGACCCACGGTGCCGTGATCAACGGCGCCAAGTTGGGTCCGCATAGGGCTTGGGATCCGGTCTAGACAGACCGGCCTCGATCCCCCTAGGCCGCGGACCCGACAACCGGGTTCGCGGCCTTAGTTATGCCCGGGCCGCCGTATCAGCCGAGTGGAACACACGACGAGCAGATCGACGAGGACGAGAGGGGACGGACATGTACTGGCCCGGCACCACCGCCGCGGGGGGCGCGGCGGGGTTCGAGGCAGCACTCGCGTTGCGGGTGACGAGGCAAGAGACGGAAGCGGTCGCGTCGCCGCCGGTGACCTCCACGCCGGTAGGGCAGGCTCTCCCAGGCACCCGGATGCCCTCGGTGCCCAATGCCCGTGACCTGCCCTGCATGGCGGACCCGGACCTGTTTTTCGCCGAGTCCCCAGCGGATGTCGAGGCGGCCAAGGCCCTGTGCCGAGGGTGCGCCCTCAGGATCGCGTGCTTGTCCGGCGCCATGGAGCGCCGCGAGCCGTGGGGAGTCTGGGGCGGGGAACTCTTCCTGCGCGGCGAGGTCATCCCGCGCAAGCGCCCCCGGGGGCGCCCCCGGAAGACCGAAGTAGCGGCCTGAGGCCGTGGCCGGCCCGGCCGGCCACGGCCCACCGGCCTCCAGCAGAACCAGCACGCCGACACCGGCACGAGCAGAACTGGCCACGAGTGAACCGGCTACGAGACGACGAAGGGAGGTAAAGCCATGTACGCCCATACCCGGCAGGCGTCGGAACAGCACCGTGCACTCCTGGCACGGGCCGACGAACAGCGCCAGGGGTATCGCGTCCTCGCGCTCCGGAAGGCGGCCCGCCGGGTCGCGCGCGCGGAGCGCCGCCTGTACGCCGCCCAGAACGGCGTCCTGCGCGCCCGCAGCGACCTCGCGTCCTGACCGCATCGGCCTTGGGCCAGCGGGGGTCGCCCCCGGTCAGTACTGGTACGACTTCGATGATGGGCCGGTCCCGGTGATCCGGGGCCGGCCCATCGCTGTCCCGGGGAAGCCCTACGGGCTGGTGATCGACTGCTTGGGACTCAGGGTGAAGGCGGCGGCGATGGCCTTCAGGCTGTCGCCGGTGTTGTAGATCCCCGCACAGCCGTGGACGTTGTAGAAGTGCAGATTGCTGCCGGTGGACAGGAGCCGGAGGCGGCCGGTGCCGTTGGCATAGCGGAACTTCAGGTGGCCGTCGCTGGCGGTGCCGTTGCTGCCGTCGATGACGGCCGAGCATGACGGGCCGGAGAACCGGATCTGCATGTGGCTGATGCTCCCGGTCACGGCGTCGCCACTGGCGGAGGAGAGGTTCACCCGCCAGGGCAGGTCCGCGGGCTTGAGTTCCCACGTCACGCCCAGCGGGCTGGTGCAGTGACCGAAGACGGCGGCTGAGATCGAGCCGGCGTCCGAGCCGGGCAGCCCGGTGCCGCTCTTGAGCGTGCCGCTGGCGGTGACCGATGTGCACGTGAAGGCGGATCCGGTCGTGGTGTCGCTGAACTTCGCACTCGCGGCACTTGCCGTGACGGCGCCGCCGGGCTTGATGGTCCAGATGGTCGCGGCGAAGGCGGCCGTGGCGCCCAGCGCGACCACGAGTACCGCGGCGGGACCAGCGATCAGAGGGCGTGCGTAGCGCATGCTCATCCGTGTCCTCCTCGCTCCCGGGTTGCCGCGCGCTACCGGCGCGGGGCGACGGCGTCGGAGAGGCGCTCGTCGTGGCCCGGGCCGTCCGGGTCGCTGTCCGGGCCGGCCGAGTCGGTGTCCCCGTATCCCGGCAGCCATCTGATCACCTCGGCCCGGAACGGCCCCTCGGCCTCCAGCTGGCAGAGCACTCCCGTGCCTGCCGTGGACACCCGGTGGATCAGTATGTAGGAGGGCGGCAGGTTGAGCCGCCGGCTCAGGTTGGACGAGCGCGGGTCGGTAACCCTGGCCGCCTCGCCGCGCAGCCACTCGCGGCTGAACTTGAACCGGTCCTGGCGGGATGGTTCGGCCATCGGGGCCAGGAACCCGCGCAGCGACTCCATGTCCACCTGGACGCCGTCGCGGACGAAGCCCTGCCGGCGCAGTTCCTCCTCGGCGGGCGCCAGGTCCGCTCCATCGTGGACCATGCGCACCAGGCGCCCGATGAACGGGGGCATGCCGCCGGGCAGCCGGTCCACGGCGCCGAAGTCCAGGACGCCCAGCCGCCCGCCGGGCAGCATGCGGAAGTTGCCCGGATGCGGGTCGGCGTGCAGCATCCCGGCCCGGGCCGGGCCGGAGAACAGGAACCGGACGAACAGCAGCCCCATCCGGTCGCGTTCTTCCTGGGTGCCATCGCTGATGATCTTCGACAGCGGGGTCCCGTCCATCCACTCCGAGATCAGCACGTGGCTGGTGCTCAGCACCACGTTGGGCACGGCGATGTCGGGGTCTCCCGCGTAGGCGTCGGCGAAGGCCTGCTGCGCTTGCGCCTCAAGCTTGTAGTCGAGTTCCTCCGCGATCCGGGCCCGCAACTCGTCAAGCAGCGGCCGCACCTCCAGGCCGGGCATCAGCACGGAGAACAGCCGTGCCACCCGGCTGAGCTGGGTGAAGTCGCTGAGCAGCGCGTTGCCGGCACCGGGGTACTGGATCTTCACGGCGACCCGGCGGCCGTCCTGCCAGACGGCCCGGTGGACCTGGCCGATCGACGCGGCGGCGGCCGGCTTGTCGTCGAACTCGGCGAACTGGTCCCGCCAGTCCGGGCCCATGTCCTCGGCCAGCACCCGGTGCACGGTGCGGGCCGGCAGCGGCGGCGCGGACTCCTGGAGCCTGGTGAGCGTCGCCCGGTACGGCCCGGCGAGTTCCGGCGGCAGCGCGGCCTCGAAGATGGACAGCGCCTGCCCGAACTTCATCGCGCCGCCCTTGAGTTCCCCCAGGACCCGGAAGATCTGCTCGGCCGTGCGCTGCTGGATCTCGGCAGCGACCAGTTCGGCGGGCCTGCCGCCGATCCGCTTGCCGAGGCCAAGCGCGGTACGGCCGGCCAGCCCGACGGGGAGGGTGGCCAGTTTGGCGGTGCGCGTGAAGGCGCGTCGGGGGAGATCGCTCACAGACTCATTGTCGGTCAGCTTGCAAGAGGGGTGCCACCCGCCACGGGTGACCCCGGCCGCGCGGATCCCGGCGCGGTCCGGGCGGGCGCCGGCCGCGAGGGTCCCGGCGGGGTACGGCCGGCCACCGCCGCGACGAGTTCCGGCACGAACAGCGCGGCGTTGACGGTGCCGGTCCCGCTGGCCATGTCGTAGCCGCTGATCGCGTCGAAGCCGGGCACCGAGTGCTCCGCGCCGCCCTGCTGGAACGTCACCGTGTTGGTGCCCGCGGTCACGTCCACCAGCCCGGCGGCGTGGTCGGCGTACAGCCGGTACAGGGCGGGGTTGAGCAGGCCGAGACCGTGCCCGGCGTACTGATCGGCGATCGCCACGATGCCCGCCAGCAGCGGTGTGGCCTCGCTGGTGCCCCCGGTCAGGCTGAAGCCCGCGATGCCGTTCAGCCGGGCGTCCAGGTAGACCAGGGCCGAGCCGTCCACCGCGGCGCTCATCGAGATATCCGGGATGCCCCTGGCCGGGCCGACCGCGGTGGCCACCCCGTTCTGGTAGGCGGGCCGCTTGAAGACCACCGATTGCCCGCCGCCGCCCGCCGACGGCGTCCCGAGCAGGTTGGTGTCGTTCCACACCGTGTCCGGCTGGAGGTGCGTGCCGCTGGCGGTCAGGTGCATCTGGGTACCGCCGACCGCGGTGACCAGCGGGTCGGTGGCCGGCCAGAAGGCGGCCCGGTGCAGGAACAGGGTGGTGTTCGTCCTGAAATCGGAGGCGCCCTGGTCGCCGGCCCCGGACACCACGCTCACCCCGTGGGCCGCCGCGTTCACGTAGGCGCTGCGCAGCGCCAGGAGCGAGGCGGCGCTGGGGAAGGTCTGCTCCGCGGTGCCGAAACTCTGCGAGATGACCGTGCCGAGGTGGTGGCTGATGACGTAGTTCTCGGCCTTGACGATCTGCGGGAAGCCGCTGGTGCCCAGGCCCTCGGCGGCCGGGGTCTCGGCCAGCAGGATGTTCGCCCCCGGCGCCATGGCGTGGGCGTACTCGACGTCCAGCGAGGTCTCCCTGCCGAAGCCCACCATCACGCCGTTCTTGGGGTTGAACGGCGCAACCCGGCCGGCCGCTGGATGACGCGGAAGCTCGGCGGCGCGGGCAGCTTGAACGCCCTGTCGAAGATGGCCAGTTCGCCGCGGATGAACTGGTAGCCGAACGGGTCGACGATGACGATCGTCTCGCCCCTGCCGTCCAGGCCCCTGGCGTAGAGCGGGCCGAGGTCGTAGGCCTGGTGGTACTGGAACGGCGCGTAGCAGGCCAGCCCCTGCTGCTGCTCGCACTGCGCGGTGGTCGGCGGCGTCGGGAACGAGGCGCCGCTCACCAGGGTCATCAGCGGCACCGGGGCCGGCAGGACCACCGGCGCGCCGCCGGCCGGGTACTCCCAGCGGTGAACAGGAATCCGGCGATCAGCGCCGATCCGGCACACCGGCTGGCAACGCGTCCGCGCATGACGCCTCCCGGAGACTGACGGTCTCTTGCGCACGCCCTCCGGGGCAACTGCCCCACTTGGCACCCTCGCCGACATTCGCCCGCATTACCAGTGCCGGCGCCAAATCGTTGGCTGGCCTGGCATGGTTAGGTCACTCCGGCCACGCGCCGGGCGCCCCAGGCAGAATCGGCATCATGACCGAGATGGCTTCGCTGGTCCTGTACGCGGCCGACCCTGGGGCGACGGCGGCGTTCTATCGCGCCCTGGGCCTCGCGCTGGAGGACGAGGACCACGGCGAGGGGCCGGTGCACTTCGCCACCGAACTGGGCCCGGTGCATTTCGCGATCTACCCCGCCAGGGCGCCGGGCCGGGCCGGGGAACGCGGCTGCGGCGGCAGCGTGTTCCCCGGCTTCTACGTGGCGTCCCTGGACCGTGCGGCCGAAGCGCTGGCCCGGGCCGGCGCCACGACGCTGACCGCGCATGAGCAGATGCCGTGGGGCTGCCGGGTCGTGGCCGAAGACCCGGACGGCCGTGCCGTCGAGGTCAACCAGCGCGGGCACTGCCCCGGCTGAGCGGGCCCGTGCCGCGCGGTCACGCCCTGCCGCAGTGGTCCGCGTCGTCCTCGCGCCGGACGTCCCTGGCCAGTTCGGCTGCGGTCCAGGCGGACAGGAGCATGCCGTCACGGGAGGCCCACAGCCGGCGGGAATCCGGCCCGCTGCCGGCACTCGCCCAGACGGACCCGAAGTTCCATGTGGGGTAGTCCCGCCGCAGCCTCGCCAGGTCATCAGTCATGAGATGAGTGTACTCCGAGTGCACTCAAGTGGGGGTATGTTATGTTTCCGGCCTGCCCAGGTACCCTCACCTGATGTTCACTGCGGATGTTCCGACCACGGTGGCGGCAGTCGGCCGACCTGATCAAGGAACGGATCGCAGCCGGGGAGTACCAGCCGCGCCAGCCGATCCCGAGTGAGCATGCCCTGGCCAGGAGACGGGACTGTCCCGCTCGACCCGCGCAGAAGGCCCTCAAATCGCTGCGTGACGAAGGCGCCATCTACTCGGTCCAGGGTCTGGGCACGTTTGTGAGCCCGCCGAGCTAGCCCGGGTGGCGGCAGCCACAGTCGGGGTGCGGCTGCCAGGTGCGGCGGCGCCACTGCCAGCCGGGCAGCACCAGTTCCAGCGTGCCGTTGGTCACGGCCGCCGCGGCGCCCCGGTCGATGAACGCCAGGGCCTGCGCGGCGGCCTGGGCGGCCACCATGGTCGCCAGCACGGTGTCGCAGGCCAGCGGGTCCGCGGCCGCCTGGCTGGCCAGCTGGGCGAGGATCAGCGGCCAGGCGGGATCGTGCTCGGACCGGGTCAGGTCCAGGCAGCGCAGGCAGGCCGAGCGGCCCGGCAGCACGAGCGGGCCCACCACGCCGATCGCCTCGCTGGCGGCGGCTGCCAGATGCGGCACCGCCCGCCTGACCAGCGCGGCCGGGAGTTCCCGCCGCGCGGTGTCGGCGAGGATGACCAGGTCGGGGCGCCGCCGTGGCCGGGATCGTGGGTCACTCGCGGTGCCTGCCCGCGCGGCATCCGCCGGCACCTGGCCGGGCGGCGGGGGAGTGGCGGAGCCGGGTTCCCCGGATCCCGCCGGGCCCGGCGGCGGCACGGCGGCCCCGGTGGCCATCACCAGCCCGGCACCCGCCGCGGTGAGCATCCCCGCGATCCATAAGCCGGCCCGGCTCGCCCCGTGCACCCGTACGCAGGCCGCCTGCCGCCGGGCCAGCGTGCGGGCGCCGCCGTCGGCGTCCCCGCGCGCCAGGCATGCCGTGGCCAGTTCGGGCGCGAGCCGGGCCCGGGCAGCCGCGGGAAACGCCCCGCACCCGCCGGCCGGGAGGTCGTCGAGTGCCCCGGCCGCGGCCAGCAGCGTGAGCACCCGGTCGGCGGTGGTGGCGTCCATGCCGAGTTCACCGGCCGCGGCGAGCACCTGGTGCCGGTCCCGGCTGCCGTCGAGCAGGCGCAGCAGGTCCCCGGCACCCCGCATCCCGGTCAGCGCGATGGCGCGCCGCGGGTCGATCCCGATCTGCACGGTGTCCCGGTTGCGCCATACGGTCGCGAGTCCCGGTTTCAGCGCTGGCCTCATAGGAGAATGCTCGCGCGACGGTAGGACAGTGCCACGGGGTGCGTATTGCACAAAAAATGGGCAACCATTCCGGGACCGCCCGGCGATTGTGACCAGAGCACCCGGCGCTTGCCTCAGCTGCCGAGTCCCCGGGCGGGAACCGGGCGCTCCACTGCCGCGGTTCCCGCGGGCGGTAGTCCCCCTTCCCCGGTGTGACTACGGCCCGCGCCCGGGGACTCATCCCGGCCGACACTAGGCAGGACGTGCGGCGAGGTCAACCCGGCCGGTGGACAGCGCTGTGGACAACATGGGGAGCGGCCGGGGGATTGTTGTGGACACCCGTGGGAAACACCTGTGAATTCCGGGATTGCCGGCCCGGTAACGGCCCGCTGTACTGGCCGGCCGTTACCCACCGCCTGTGGACAACGCTTATTCCGCGCCGTTCTGCGGTGCGCCGTCCTCGCCCTGGGTGCCGTCCTCGCCCGGCGCCTCCGTGGGGCCGGCCTCCAGTTCCGACATGTCCAGTTCGTTCTTGCCCGCGACGAAGCCCGCCGGGTCGTCGAAGTCCTCCGCGGTCGGCAGCAGGTCGGGGTGGGACCAGACCGCGTCGCGCCCCTCCGTGCCCCGCGCCTCGGTGAGGCCACGCCAGATCGCGGCGGCCTCCCTCGACCGGCGCGGCCGCAGTTCCAGGCCGACCAGCGTGGCGAAGGTGTGCTCGGCCGGCCCGCCGGTGGCCCGGCGGCGCCGGACCGCCTCGGCCAGCGCCCCGGCCTGCGGCAGCCGGTCCCGCGCCGCGGCGTCGACCACCGTGTCCACCCAGCCTTCGACCAGCGCCAGCGCGGTCTCCAGCCGGGTCAGCGCCGCCTTCTGCTGCGGGGTGTCCTCCGGCCGGAACAGCGCCGCGCCGGACAGCGCCTCCTGGAGCGCCTCCGGGTTCGCCGGGTCGATCTGCGGCATCGCGTCGCGCAGTTGCGACGCGTCCATCGTGATGCCCCTGGCGTAGTCCTCCACGGCGCTGAGCAGGTGCGCCCGCAGCCACGGCACGTGCGCGAACAGGCGGTGGTGCGCCGCCTCCCGCAGCGCCAGGTACAGCCTGACCTGATCGGCGTCCACCGACAGGCCGTCACCGAACGCGGCCACCCCGGCCGGCAGCAGGGCGGCGGTCCCCTCCGGGCCGAGCGGCAGCCCGATATCGGTGGAGCTGACCACCTCGCGGGCGAGCGCGCCCACCGCCGCACCGGTCTGGCTGCCCACCATCATCCCGCCGATGCGGCGCATCATCCCGCCGAGGCCGGACAGGCCGCCGCTGATCGCCTTGAAGGCCTCGCCCAGTTCCGGCGGCAGGCCGGACCCCAGTTCCCCGGGATCCTCGGCGAGGATGCCGCCCATCGCGTCCACGGCGCGGTCGGCGATCGGGTCGCACAGTTTCGACCAGACCGGCAGGGTGGCCTCGACCCACTCCGACCGGCTCCAGGCTTGTGCGATGCGGATGCCGGTGGAGAAACTGGTGGTCTCATCGAGCCACAGGTCCGCGAGCCGGAGCGCGTCCACGATCTTGTGCCGGTCGACGTCCAGGACGCTCGGGTCGCCCTCGGCGGCCACCGCGTGCCGTGCCACGTTCTTGGCCAGGTCCCAGTTCACCGGGCCGCCCTGCCAGGTCATCAAGTCGGCGAACTGGCGCAATGCGTCCGCGAACTGCTGTGGGTCGCCGAGCGGGCCGAGCGGCCCCGCCCCGCCGGTTTCATCCGGGGGGCCGCCGGACGAGCCGGATCCGGACCCGGATCCGGGGGGCCGGAACCGGGCCGCCCGCCGCCGGGCGGGCCAAAGCCGAAGGGACGATCAGCCATCGCCGTGACCTCTCAGGCAGGATGGAAGGATCACACCAGCCACGTTATCCCGGGAGCGGCACACCTTGAGCACCGCACAGGCCCCGGTTCGCCAGGGGCGGACTTCGCCCGCCGTGGCCGTGACCGGCGCCGCACATGGGCTTGGCCATGCGCTCACGGCCCGTCTCGCAGGCTCGGAGCGGGTGCGCAAGGTCATCGCGATCGACGAGCAGCGGGGTGATGTCGCGGGCGTGATCTGGCGCCTGGCCGACGTGCGCGACCCGGCGCTCGCGGCCCGCCTCGCCGACGTGGACGTCCTGGTGCACACCGACATCGACACCTCGGCCGCCACCGACGACCGGTCCCGGCGCGCCGCCAACGTGCGCGGTGCGCAGACCGTGCTGACCGCCGCGGCGGCCGGCCGCGTGGGCCGGGTCATCCTCGTCACCAGCGCCATGGTCTACGGCGCCCGGGCGGACAACCCGGTCCCGCTGCCGGAGTCCGCGCCGCTGCACGCCGACGCGGACGGCAGCGTCGCCGGGGACCTGCTGGAGATCGAGCACCTGGCCCGCCGCTCGCCCCGGGTCCACCCGGGCCTGTCGGTGACCGTGGTGCGCCCGGCGGCGCTGGTGGACGGCTCCGCCGACTCGCTGGCCGCCCGGCACTTCGACTCCGCGCGGCTGCTCACGGTGAAGGGCGCCGCGCCGCGCTGGCAGTTCTGCCACCTCGACGACCTCGTCAGCGCCCTGGAACTGGCCATCGCCGGCGAGGTCACCGGAACCTTCGCCGTGGGCTGCGACGGATGGCTGGAGCAGGACGAGGTGGAGCGGATCAGCGGGCTGCGCCGGATCGAACTGCCGGCCGGGCTGACGTTCGGCACCGCCCAGCGGCTGCACCGGGTCGGCATCACCCTGGTGCCGGTGCACGACCTGCAGTACCTGGTCTACCCCTGGGTGGTGGACTGCGCGGCGCTGCGCGCCGCCGGCTGGCAGCCCGGCGTGGGACAACGCCGCGGTGCTGCAGGCGCTGATGGAGGCCAGGGCCAGCCATCGCGCGGCCGGCCGCCGTCTGCCCAGCAAGGAAGTGACTATTACCGCCGCCGCAGGCACGGTCGCGGTGATCGGCACCGCGGCGGTGGTACGCGCGGCCCGCCGCCGCAAGCGCGGGTCGTGAGCCAGGTACGGTGGCTGGCGTGGAAGTGATCCGGCTCGCCGAACTGCGCGAGGACCCGCTGTCGGTGGACGAGTTGCGCGCCGCGGTCAGCGACCCCGGCGCGGGCGGCATCGCCCTGTTCGCGGGTGCGGTCCGGGACTCCGACCACGGCCGCGGGGTGGCCCGGCTGTCCTACAGCGCGCACCCCTCGGCGGCCGCCGAACTGCGCCGGGTCGCCGAGAAGATCGCCGCCGACTACGACGTCATCGCGCTGGCCGCGGTGCACCGCGTCGGCGACCTGGAGATCGGGGACCTGGCCGTGGTGGTCGCCGCGTCCTGCGTGCACCGCGCCGAGGCGTTCGAGGCGTGCCACGCGCTGATCGACCGGCTCAAGCACGAGGTGCCGATCTGGAAGCGGCAGTGGTTCGGGGACGGGTCCAGCGAGTGGGTCGGCGGTGCCTAGGCCAGGCTGCCGCGACCCGCCGCCAGCTCACGCTGCTGATCGCGGCGGCCGGGATCGCGGCGGCCGTGGTGGTGGCCGCACTGCTCCCCGTGCCCTACGTCATCCTGAGCCCGGGCCCCACGCTCAACACGCTCAGCACCGAGAGCGGCAAGGCCCTGATCCAGATCTCCGGGCACCGCACCTACCCGACGAACGGGCACCTCAACATGGTGACGGTGTCCTACCAGGGCGGCCCCTCGCGACGGCTTCAACGTGTTCACCGCCCTGCAGGCCTGGCTGTCCCCGCACGACGCGGTGGTCCCCGAGGAGGAACTGTTCGGCACCGGCCAGACCCAGCAGCAGGTGACCCGCCAGGACACCGCGCAGATGGTCGGCTCCCAGCAGCTCGCCGAGGCGGCCGCGCTCTGCCAGCTCAACATCCCCTTCAAGGTGCTGGACACGGTCACGCTGGTCTACCCGAAGACGCCCGCGGCCGGGGTGCTGAAAAAGGGCGACATCATCACGGCGGTGGACGGCAAGCCGCTGACCTGCCGGGCGAACGCGGGCACGCTGATCCGCGCCCGCAAGCCCGGTGACCCGGTC
Organism: uncultured Actinomycetes bacterium; assembly: GCA_963730235.1. Classification (GTDB taxonomy): domain Bacteria; phylum Actinomycetota; class Actinomycetes; order Streptosporangiales; family Streptosporangiaceae; genus DASXKD01. Next base: position 119,172 of record CAVSRH010000026.1, on the reverse strand, counting down.
CGGCTGACCGTCGACCGGCACGGCACCACCCGCCAGTTCCGGCTGAAGACCGCGAACGTCAAGGGGAAGGCCGTCGTCGGGGTCGGCGTGTTCGAGAACTACCAGTTCCCGTTCCAGGTCAAGATCGACGTGGGCAACATCGGCGGCCCGAGCGCGGGCCTGATGTTCGCCCTCGGCATCATGGACAAGCTGAGCCCCGAGCAGCCTGACCGGCGGCCGGTTCATCGCCGGTACCGGGGAGATCTCCGCCACCGGGCAGGTCAGCCCGATCGGGGGAATCCAGCAGAAAATGGCCGGCGCCCGCGCGGCTGGCGCGACCGTCTTCCTGACCCCGGCGGCCAACTGCCCGGACACCCACGGAGCCGTTCCGCAAGGGCTGCGCCTGATCAAGGTGTTCAACCTGGCAGGCGCGGTGCGCGATCTGCACGCGCTCAGGACCGGCGGCAGTGTGCCGTCCTGCTAGCCGCCCCGCGGTGCCTGCCAGTGCCCCCGCGCGGCCCCGGGATGACGTTCCGCGTAAACGTCCAGCAAGCCTTCAGAAACGAATTCCAATGATCGCGGTAGATTGGCGGCTCATGGACGCCCTTCCGCGCCACAGGCACACTCTCGTGAGGGAGACCGGATGAGCTTCCGGCCATCCCCGGCCGACCGGCCGCCGCCGGGCCGTCCGACGCTGCGCCTGCCCCGCTGGCCCCGCTACCTGATTCCGGTCGTGGCCGGGCTGATCGCCCTCGGCGTGCTGCTCACCATCATCGCCGGGGTGTGGACCGACTGGCTCTGGTACCGCTCGGTGGGCTACTCGTCGGTCTTCGGCGTCACCTACGGGACCAGATGGGCCCTGTTCTTCGTGGTCGGGATCTTCATGGTCGCGGTGATCGGCGTCAATGCCGTGCTCGCCTTCCGGCTGCGCCCGGTGTACCGGCCTGCCGCGGCCACCGAGCGGCCCGGCGTCGACGCCTTCCGGCATGGCGGTCGACCCGCACCGGCGGCTGCTGCTGGGGATCGTGCTCGGCCTCATCGGGCTGATCTCCGGTATCACCGCGTCCAGCGCCTGGCGCACCTGGCTGCTGTTCATCAACCAGGTCCCGTTCGGCCGCAAGGACCCGCAGTTCAACCTGGACATCTCGTTCTTCGTCTTCACCTACCCCTTCCTGCGGCTGATCCTGAGCTACCTGTTCGCGGCGGTCTTCCTGGCGCTGCTGGCCGCCGCGGTCGGTGCACGTGCTGTACGGCGGGCTGGGCTGGCAGGCCAGGCGGCCGAAGGCCACGATGGCCGCGCAGGCCCAGATCTTCGTCCTGGTCGGGATATTCGTCCTGCTGAAGGGCGCGGCCTACTGGGTGGACCGGTGGGGCATCGACTTCTCCCAGCGCGGCGCCGTCACCACCGGCGCGTCCTACACCGACGTCAACGCGGTGCTGCCGGCCAAGACCGTGCTCGCGGTCATCGCGGTGCTGTGCGCCCTGCTGTTCTTCGCCGGCGCGGTCCGGCGCAGCGCGCTGCTGCCCGCGGTCGGGCTGGGCCTGCTGGTGCTGTCGGCGATCCTGATCGGCGGTCTCTACCCGGCGATCATCCAGCAGTTCGTGGTGAAGCCGAACGAGCTTGCCAAGGAGTACCCGTACATCCACCGGGAGATCACCCAGACCCGGCTGGCCTATGGGGTCAGCCAGGTCCAGCCGCAGTCCTACAACGGGACCAGCGACCAGACCTCGGTCACGGTGCACAACGAGACGGCGAACCTGCCCGGGTTCCGGCTGATGGACCCGGCCGTGGTCTCCCGTGCCTTCCAGCAGCTCCAGCAGGTCAAGGGGTTCTACCAGTTCCCCGGCACGCTGTCGGTGGACCGGTACGTGCTGCCCGGCGACGGGCCCGTGCCACAGGACCTGGCGGTGGCGGTCCGCGGGCTGTCCGGCCCGCCGGCCTGGCCAGGGCAACTGGATCAACTCCCACCTGGTGTACACGCACGGCTTCGGGTTCGTGGCCGCCAGGGAGAACTCCGTGGCCGGCGGCGGCACCCCCGACTACGTGGAAAGCGACCTGCCGCCGCGGGGTGAGCTGGGCCGCTTCCAGCCGCGGGTGTACTTCGGCCAGGGGGAGAACAACTACGTCATCGTCGGCGGGCCGAAGGGCAGGAAGGGCGGCGAGGAACTCGACTACCCCTTCCCGAACGCCAGCGGGCAGAAGAACTTCACCTACACCGGCGGCGGCGGCGTGCCGGTGGGCTCGCCGCTCGACCGGGTCCTCTACGCGATCAAGTTCCGCGAGCTGAACATCCTGCTGTCCGGCGCCATCAACGGCAATTCGAAGATCCTCTACGATCGCGAGCCGCTGGCCCGGGTCGCGAAGGTCGCGCCATTCCTCACCCTGGACGGCAGTCCCTACCCGGTCGTGGCCCACGGCAGCATCTGGTGGGTGGTGGACGGCTACACCACCACGGACCTGTATCCGTACTCGCAGCGGCTGAGCATGCCCGCGGCCACCACCACCAGCCAGACGCCGAACGGGAGCGTGGCCGGCCAGGCGGCCGGCGCGATCAACTACATCCGCAACTCGGTCAAGGCCGTGGTGAACGCCTACACCGGTGCCGTCAAGCTGTACCAGTGGGGCTCGCCGGATCCGATGCTCCAAGCGTGGCGGAACGCCTTCCCCGGCGTCATCCAGAACCGCAGCCAGATCCCGTCCTACCTGCTGCCGCACATGCGCTACCCCCCGGACCTGTTCGAGGTCCAGCGGGAGGTGCTGTCGGAGTACCACGTGCTGAACCCGCAGGCGTTCTACGGCGGGCAGAACTTCTGGGAAGTTCCCAATGATCCGACCGGGGTGGTCGCCAACAGGTTCAGCCAGCCGCCGTACTACCTGACCGAGACGATCCCCGGATACAAGCACCCGGAGTTCTCGCTGACCACGACGTTCGTGCCGCGCAACCGGGCCAACCTGGCCGGGGACATGGTGGTGGACAGCAACCCGACGCAGCGCGGCTTCGGCACGATCCGCATCCTGCAGTTGCCACAGGACGCCGTCACCGAGGGACCGTCGCAGGTGCAGGGCGCGTTTGAAAGCAACGCGGCCGCCTCGGCGGAACTCACCCTGCTGCGCCGCGGCGGATCGATCGTCACGCTCGGCAATATGATCACGATCCCGGTAGGCGGCGGCCTGCTCTACATCGAGCCCGTGTACGTCACCGCCGCCGCGGCCGGATCCACCGGGTCCTATCCCTCGCTGCAGCGCGTATTCGCCTACTACGCGGGGCATCCGGTGGGCTTCGAGCCCACCCTGGACGCGGCGCTCGCGGAGGTCTTCGGCCGCAGCACACCAGGTCAGACCGCACCCGGGGGCACGCCGAGCGGTACGGTCAACGCCCAGGTGATCGCCGACCTGAAACAGGCGCAGCAGTTCTACACCCAGGCGCAGGCCGCCCTGCACTCCGGCGACCTATCCGCCTACGCCCAGGACATCACCAAGATGGAGGCGCAGATCTCCAACGCACAGGCAGACGCGAAGGCTGGCAAGGGGGCGACGACATCGCCCAAGCCCGGCCCATCGCCCACCCCGACGCCTACCGCCTCGCGATAGCGCGCGGCATGCTCACGGGGACCCAGGCAGAGGGCGTACGCTCGAAGGTGGCGGGAGATCCTGAATGAGGGCGGGCCTAGTGAGCGTTCACATCAGGGGCCGTGCCCTGGATCGAGAGGAGCGAGACTGGTCGTGGCGCCTCGGGTACTAGTTGACGCGACCGCGGTCCCCGCGGATCGCGGGGCGCTGGGACGTTACGTCGACGGGCTCGTGATCGCGCTGTGCCAGGCCGGAGCGGACATTGTGGTCGCCTGCCAGCGCGCCGATGAGGAGCGCTACGGCCGTATGGTGCCCAGCGCGCGCATCGTCGCCGGCCCCACCGCCATCGCACACCGGCCGGCCCGGCTGGCCTGGGAGCAGACCGGGCTCCCGCTGGTCGCGCAGCAGACCAGTGCCGACGTCATGCACATCCCGCAGTCCACGATGCCGCTGCGCCCCGGCGTGCCGGTCGTGGTGACGATCCACGACCTGACGTTCTTCACCGAGCCCGACGCGCACAGCCCGGTCAGCGCCACGTATTTCAGGTCTTCGATCCGCACCGCGGCACGCCGGGCCACCCGGCTGCTCGTGCCGTCCAAGGCCACCCGCGACGAACTGGTGCGGGTACTCGGCGCCGACCCCACCCGGATCGACGTCGCCTACCACGGCGTGGACCACGAACTGTTCCACCGGCCCGACCCGGGCGCGATGCGGCAGGTGTCCGACCGGCTCGGCCTGCACGGCAAGCCGTACATCGCCTACCTCGGCACCCTGGAGCCGCGCAAGAACGTGCCGGCCCTGATCGCCGGGTGGGTGGGTGCCGTGACCGACATGGAGGACCCGCCGGCGCTGGTGCTGGCCGGTGGCAGCGGCTGGAGCGAGGAGGTCGACGAGGCCATCGCCGCCGTGCCCGCCCGGCTGCGCCTGGTCCGCCCCGGGTACCTCCGGTTCCGCGACCTGCCCGGCTACCTCGGCGGGGCGCTGCTGGTCGCGTTCCCGAGCCACGGCGAGGGCTTCGGCCTGCCCGTGCTGGAGGCCATGGCGTGCGGCACCCCGGTGCTCACCACGCACCGCGCCTCGCTGCCCGAGGTGGGCGGTGACGCGGTCGCCTACACCGAGCCGGACGCGGACAGCATCCGCGGCGGGCTCCGGGCGCTGCTCGACGACCCCGCCAGGCGTGCCGCGCTCGGCGAACTGGAACAGGCCAGGGCACGCGAGTTCACCTGGGCCGCCTCGGCCGAGGCGCACATGGCCTCGTACCAGCGTGCGGCAGCCCAGGCGGCAGATTGACCTCCACCCCGGCCTGAACGCCAGGGATCCCCGCCTATCACGCCGCGTTCCTGCGTGAGGTCGGGTGGGTTCCTGTTTCACCGCGCGGTGCCGGGATGGATCCCGGTCTTATCTGCGCTCCGCAGGCCGTGACCGCCAGCCCGGCGGCCTTGGCGACGTTCACCGCCGCGTTGATGTCCCGGTCCAGCCATACCCCACACCTCGGACACCGCCAGGTGCGGATGCTCAGCGGCTTCGGGCCGTCCTTGGCCCCGCACGCTGAGCACATCTGGGAGGTGGGCTCGAACCGGCCGATCCGGCGGAACTCTCGGCCATACCGCCGGGCCTTGTACTCCAGCATCGCCACGAATCCGGTCCACCCGGCGTCGTGGATGGACTTGGCCAGACGGGTCCGGGCCAGCCCGATCACTGCCAGGTCTTCCACTGCGACCGCTTGGTGCTCGCGGATCAGCGCCGTGGACAACTGGTGGTGAAAATCCCGCCGCGCATCAGCTACCCGGGCATGCGCGCGGGCAACCCTGATTCTGGCCTTATCCCGGTTGTGGGAGCCCTTCTGCTTGCGGGACAGGTCCCGTTGTGCGCGCTTGAGTTTCTTCTCCGCCCTGCGCAGGAACCTTGGGGAGGCGATCTTGCGCCCGTCGGACAGGACGGCGAAGTGGGTGAGTCCCAGGTCGATCCCAACGACCGAGTCAGCTGGGGGCAAGGTTGCGGTCTGGGTCTCGACGACGAAACTGGCGAAGTACCGGCCAGCAGCGTCCTTGATCACGGTCACGCTGGACGGCCGTCCTGGCAGCGGGCGGGACCAGCGCACCGGCACGTCCCCGATCTTCGGTAGCCGCAGTTTCCCGCTGGGCAGTACGCGGAACCGGGCGTTGGCAGTGAACCGGACCGCCTGTCGGCGGTCCTTACGGGACCGGAATCTGGGCGGTCGCACCTTCGGCCCACGGCGCTGGCCGGACAGGGATGCGAAGTAGTTGCGGTAGGCGGCGTTCAGGTCCGCCAGCGCCTGCTGAAGAACTACGGCCGAGACCTCGGTCAGCCACGCCCGCTGCGGCGTGTGCTTGGCTAAAGACAGCCGCCGCGACAGATCCGCATCCTTAATGTATGGCAGCCCAGCCTTGTGTGCCTCTTCCCGGGCGCACAGCCCGTCGTTGTACACCACCCGGGCGCAGCCGAATGCCTGGCTCAGCGCCGTGCGGTGGCGGGGAGCCGGATCCAGGCGGTAGCTGTAGCGGAGTTGCACGGTGCGCCCCATTTCGTCGGCGGGGCAGGACTATTCCTCGGGTGCGGATGGGAGGCCGCGAAGGTTCATTCTGTTGCCGGTGGCAATCTACAAAGGTGGGGTGACAGTTGCCGCTTTGAACCTACGAGCCCCTCCCGAACAGCGGGATGCTTTCCAGCCTCTGCCCATCTTCAGCGTCTACCGCATGCGAGCCAACGGCTCACGGGATCCTGGGTGCACATCCCGGACGGCGATGAACAGGCTTTCGCGGTTGGCTCGCAGGCCTATCGTTACCGGCCCCCGCCGCTGCCGTGAGAGGTTCGCAACCAGCGCATCGGCAAATTGTCCCATCTTCGGCCGCCGGAGCTTGCCGTTGGGCACCATGCGGAACCGGGCGTCGGTGGTGCACCGGATCGTTTGCCGGGTCCCGACCGGCTCACGTCCGGCCGCCTTCACCACCGGCCCGAAGGCCGGCGCGCTGGCGGGTATCTTGGTAGCCTCCGTTTTTATGCCACAAGACCAGCCCGGCACCGGGCTCGAAGCCATCCTGCTCGTCGGCGGGCAGGGCACCCGGCTGCGCCCGCTGACGATCGGCGTTCCCAAGCCGCTGCTGCCGACGGCCGGGGTCCCGTTCCTCGCCCATCAGCTCAGCCGGGTGGCCGAGGCCGGCGTCAGCCGGGTGGTTCTGGCCACTGCCTACCGGGCCCAGATGTTCGCCGACAGCCTCGGCGACGGATCGGCGTTCGGGCTGGAGATCTGTTACATCCAGGAGGACACCCCACTGGGCACCGGCGGGGCCATCCGCAACGCGGCGGCCGGGCTGCGCGGTGGCCCCGGCGACGCGGTGATCGTGCTGAACGGGGACATCCTGTCCGGGCATGACCTCGCCGCCCAGGTGAAGGCGCACCACGAGGCACGATGCCGCGGTCACCCTGCACCTGGTCGAGGTCGCGGACCCGTCCCGGTTCGGCTGCGTGCCCACCGACGCCGAGGGACGGGTCACCGCCTTCCTGGAGAAGACCCCGGACCCGGTCACCAACCGGATCAACGCAGGCTGCTACGTGTTCCGGCGCGAGGTCATCGACCGGATACCGCCCGGTGTCAGCTCGGTGGAACGCAAGATCTTCCCCGGCCTGATCAGCGCGGGCGAAGTCGTCTTCGGTTATGTGGATGCTTCCTACTGGCTGGACGTCGGGACCCCCGAGGCGTTCGTCACGGGGTCGTGTGACCTTGTCCTCGGCCGGATGACCTCGCCCGCACTGAGTGGCGCCGACGGCCTGCCGGGCGAGCGGCTGCTGCTCGCCGGCGCGGTCGTGGCGCCGGGAGCGTCGGTGGTGGGCGGTACCGTGGCCGGCGCGGGCTCGGTGATCGAGACGGGAGCGCAGGTGACGCGGAGCGTAATTTTCGACGGCGCGCGGGTCGGCGCGGGCGCGCAGTCCGTGCGCAGCGTGCTGGGCCGCGGTGCGCAGGTCGGCGCGGGCGTGCTGCTGGACGGCGCCGTGATCGGCGACGGCGCGATCATCGCCGAGGGCAACGAGCTTCGGGCGGGCGCGCGGGTGTGGCCGGATGTCACCCTCGGCCCCACCTCGGTGCGCTTCTCCACGGACGTGTAGGCCTCATGCCCCGCCGGTCGGTGTCCCGCGTGCTGGCAGGGATCGCCCGGGGCGCCGCCGGTGCTGCCCTACGCCGCGCACGGCCCGCGGGCCGGGCATCGCGGGCCACTCCCCGGGGTGGCCGTCCCGCCGTTAGCGGGTGCACTGACCCGGCAATGGCAGCCACCGTTCCCCCTCGACTGGTCCCGGACGCTGGGTGTGCACCGGCGCGGCCGGGGTGATCCCGCCTACCTCGTCGACGAGTACGGTGCCGCGTGGCGTACCTCGCTCACGCCGGACGGCCCGGCCACGATGCGGGTCCATGCCATGCCCGCGGTGGCGGCCGCGCCGGGCGGGGATGCCGCTTCAGGCGGGGGAGACGGGCTGCTCACCGTGCATGCATCCGCATGGGGGCCCGGCGCGCCGTGGCTGCTCGGCAGCCTGCCAGGCCTGCTGGGCGCCGCCGACGACCCGGCCGGTTTCGAGCCGGTGCACCCGTTGCTGCAGGAGATGTCCCGGCGGCACTGCGCCCTGCGGATCGGGCGCTCGGACCGGGTATTCGAGGCGCTCATCCCCGCCGTGCTGGAGCAGAAGGTGGTCGGGGCCGAGGCGAAACGCGCCTGGCGGCTGCTGTTGCTCCGGTTCGGCGATCCGGCGCCGGGGCCCGCGCCGCCGGGGATGCGGGTCTGCCCGGCGCCGCGCACCTGGATGCGCATCCCCTCGTGGGAGTGGCACCGGGCCGGGGTGGAACTGGTCCGCGCCCGCACGATCATCGGGGCCGCCCGGGTCGCCGAGCGGCTGGAGGAGACCGCCGCGATGACTCCGGCGGAGGCGGACCGCCTGCTGCAGGCGCTGTCCGGGATCGGGCCGTGGACCTCCGCCGAGATCCGCCAGCGCGCCATCGGCGACGCGGACGCCCTGTCGGTCGGCGACTACCACCTGCCCTCGATCGTGGGCTGGGCCCTGATCAGGCAGAAGGTGGACGACGCGGGCATGTGTGAGCTGCTCGCCCCTTATGCCGGGCACCGGTACCGGGCCGCCTGGCTGCTGGAAATGAGCGGCCAGGGCCCGCCGCCGGCGCGGCCCGCGCAACGCCCCCCGCGACTACCGCCGTTTCTGACCCGGATCATTTCCGTCGTTGTGACAACCACGGAACAAGACCGCCGTCGTGGTCGCAACAACGGCAAACGCAGGTGTCAGCGCCAGGGGAATGGGGTCACGTCGGGTTCCACCCAGCCGGTCCTGGCGGCCGCAGAGGCCAGGGTCCGCGCGGTGTAGTGCCTGGTCAGCAGGCGCTTGTCGAGCAGTGCGGGATACTTCTCGGTGAAGCTGGCGAAGTCCGTGGCCGGCGGGGCGGCGGCCATGTGGTGGGCGACGATTTCCGTCCAGGCCCTGGTGACCGTCGCGTTGAACTTCTGCGGCGCGCGCTGGTAGGCCGTCAGGTACCGGATCCCAGCCGGACAGCTTCTCCGCGGCACGGTCCGGCCCGTGCCGCCGCACCGCGAGGTAGGCGAGGTGGATGTGCTCGCGGTGCCGGAACGTGCCACCCGGCGGCACGATCTCCGCCAGGGCCGCGGCCAGTTCCGCGGGCAGTTCCGCCGCCGGCGCCGGCGCCGTGGCGGCGTGCGGGCCGTGGGCGGCTTCCGGGCCGTCGGGGGCATGCGGGTCATGGGCGCCCGGGTCGCGGGCCGCGTGCGGGCCGTGGGCGGTCATCGGGATACCTCCGTCAGTGCGTCGATGAGGGCGATGGAATCCGGCGCGCTGTGCCGGGGTCACCGTGGCCAGCGCCTGCCGTTCCAGGTCGGCGATGGTTTCGGCGGCGCGCCGCGCGGCGGCCTGGCCGTCCGGGGTCAGCACGACCACGAACGAGCGGCGGTCGCCGGGGTCGTTCTGGCGCACGATGTATCCGCGCCTGGTCAGCCGATCGAGCAGGCTGGTCAGCGTGCTGGGCCTGGTGGCGGTGGCGGTGGCCAGCGCGCCCACCGTCCGGCCCGCACCGTCGGCCATGTTGGCCAGCACGTTGATGTCGGCCGCGGGCAGGTCAAGATCGGCCAGCCGGGTCGTGAGCGCGTGCAGGGTCGCATGAGTGGCCCGGTGCAGGGCGAGGATCGCGCTGCCCGGGTCTCCGGCAGGGGTTATCACGATATCGTATTATACGATATCGTAGTAGCTCGGCAAGCCCGGGCGCCCGGACGTGGTGCCGGTAGGGTTCGGGTTCGACGTCAGTTACGTGAGGACACATGAGCTTCGATACACATGCGGGCACCCGTGGTGCCCGCCAGCCGGCCGGCCCGATGGTCAAATGGGTGAACAAGCTCGCCGCGGGCCGCATCCGGCGCAAGGGCGGCAAGTTCATGGGCTTCAATGCCCTGATCCTGACGACGGTCGGCCGCAAGAGTGGTGCCGAGCGGACGAACCCGGTCGGCTGGTTTCCCGGCAAGGACGGCAGCTGGCTGATCGTGGCGTCGGCGGCCGGCGCGCCGGGCAATCCGGCGTGGTACTACAACATCGCCGCGCACCCGGACAAGGTGCAGATCGAGGTCGAGGGCCGCAGGATCGCGGTGGTGGCCGAGCAGTTGCACGGCGCGGAGCGCGCCGGGGCCTGGGATCAGATCGTGGCCGCCGCGCCCCGGTTCGGCGGGTATCAGCAGAAGACCGACCGGGAGCTGCCGGTCATCCGCCTGGTGGCCCGATCCGGCTGACCGCGCCATGGCCAGGCACAGCCGCGCGGCGGTGCGAGCGCCGCGGGCCGCACGGCGGGCACGCCGAAGGCGCACCGTAGGGTGACGGAATGAGCGTTGACGCGCGTGGCCCCGGCGCGCACTCCTCCGAACCGCCTGCCGAGGACGCACCGCCCAGCACCGCGCTGCGGCGGGCCCTGGCCCGGGCCAGGGACGGCAAGCCGCTGGACCAGGGCGAGGCGGCCACGCTGCTGCACGCCCGCGACGGCGACCTGGACCGGCTGCTCGGCTATGCGGGCCGCACCAGGGACGCCGGGCTCGCCGCGGCGGGCCGCCCCGGCGTCATCACCTACTCCCGCAAGGTGTTCATCCCGCTGACCAGGCTGTGCCGGGACCGGTGCGGGTACTGCACGTTCGCCACGGTCCCCGGGCGGCTGGACAGCCCGTACCTGTCCCCGGACGAGGTACTCGCCATCGCCCGCCAGGGCGCCGCCCTCGGCTGCAAGGAAGCCCTGTTCACCCTCGGCGACCGCCCCGAGGACAGGTGGCCCGCGGCCCGCGACTGGCTCGACGCGAACGGCTACGACGACACGCTCTCCTACGTCCGCGCGATGGCCATCCGGGTGCTGGAGGAGACCGGCCTGCTGCCGCACCTGAACCCCGGCGTGCTGACCTGGCGCGACTTCCAGCGGCTCAAGCCGGTCGCGCCGTCCATGGGCATGATGCTGGAGACCACGGCCACCCGGCTGTTCACCGAGCGCGGCGCCCCGCACTTCGGCAGCCCGGACAAGGACCCGGCGGTCCGGCTGCGGGTGCTGGAGGACGCCGGCCGCTGCGCGGTCCCGTTCACCACGGGCATCCTCATCGGCATCGGGGAGACCCGCGCCGAGCGCGCCGAGTCGCTGTTCGCGATCCGCCAGATCGGCCGGGAGTACGGCGGCATCCAGGAAGTCATCGTGCAGAACTTCCGCGCCAAGCCGGACACCAAGATGCGCGGCGTCCCGGACGCGGAACTGGCCGACCTGGCCGCGACGATCGCCGTGGCCCGGCTGGTGCTCGGGCCGTCGGCCAGGATCCAGGCGCCGCCGAACCTCATCGGCGACCAGTACGGGCTGATTCTGGCGGCCGGGATCGACGACTGGGGCGGCGTGTCACCGCTCACCCCGGACCACGTCAACCCGGAACGGCCGTGGCCGCAGATCGAGGAACTGGCCCGCCGCACCGACGCGGCCGGGATGCGGCTCGCCGAGCGGCTCACGATCTACCCCGGCTACCTGCGCGAGCCGTGGCTCGACCCGCGGCTGACCGCGCATGTGGCCGCGCTCGCCGACCCGGCGACCGGGCTCGCCCGCGCGGACGCGGTGCCGCACGGCCTGCCGTGGCAGGAACCCGACGGTGGCTGGGGCGAGTCCTCCGGCCGCACCGACCTGCACGTCACGATCGACACGACCGGGCGGGCCAGCGACCGCCGTGACGACTTCGCCGAGGTGTACGGCGACTGGGACGAGGTGGCCACCCGGATCGACCCGGCCGCCCGGCGGGGGAGCGCCGCGCAGCGGCGGCTGCGCCCCGAGGTCGCCGCCGCCCTGCGCGCGGCCGAGCGCGATCCGGCGGGGCTCTCCGACGCCCGCGCGCTGGCCCTGCTGGACGCCGACGGCCCGGAACTCGACGCCCTGGCCGCGCTGGCCGACGGCCTGCGCCGCGACGTGATGGGCGACGACGTCACCTATGTGGTCACCCGGAACATCAACTTCACCAACGTCTGCTACACCGGCTGCCGGTTCTGCGCGTTCGCGCAACGGCGCACCGACGCCGACGCCTACACGCTGTCCCTGTCCCAGGTGGGGGACCGCGCGGAGGAGGCGTGGGAGGCCGGCGCCACCGAGGTGTGCATGCAGGGCGGCATCCATCCCGACCTGCCCGGCACCGCGTACTTCGACCTGGCCGCCGAGGTCCGGCGGCGCTGCCCGGAGATCCACGTGCACGCGTTCTCGCCGATGGAGGTGAGCAACGGCGCCGCGCGCACCGGGCTGCCCGTGCGGGAGTGGCTCGTCAGGGCCCGCGAGGCCGGGGTCGGCTCGCTGCCGGGCACCGCGGCCGAGATTCTCGACGACGACGTGCGCTGGGTGCTCACCAAGGGCAAGCTGCCCGCCGCGGCCTGGATCGAGGTGATCACCACCGCGCACGAACTGGGCATCCCGACAACCGCCACGATGATGTACGGGCACGTGGACACGCCCGCGCACTGGGTCGGGCACCTGCGGGTGATCCGCGGCATCCAGGAGCGCACCGGCGGCTTCACCGAGTTCGTGCTGCTCCCGTTCGTGCACGCGAACGCGCCGATCTACCTGGCCGGCCTGGCCCGGCCCGGCCCGACGCGGCGGGAGAACCGGGCGGTGCACGCGGTCTCCCGGCTGATGCTGCACGGCGCGATCGGCTCCATCCAGTGCTCCTGGGTCAAGCTCGGCGACGACGGCTGCCGCGCGGTGCTGGCCGGCGGGGTCAACGACATCGGCGGCACGCTGATGGAGGAGACGATCAGCCGGATGGCCGGATCGCAGAACGGCTCCTACAAGACCATCAGCCAGATGGGCGCCATGGCCGGCCCGCTCGGCAGGCCGCTGCGGCAGCGCACCACCCTGTATCAAAAGCCTTCTGCGGAACGGCAGGCCGCGGCGGCCCTGAGCGACGGGGTGTGCGCCTCCGTCCGGGGCGGGCCCACCCGGCTGCCCTTGGTGTCCCGCTAGCCCGCTCCGCGGCGTGCCGGGCCCGCGGGGAGCGCACTCGGGGCCGGCCCGGTCCGTCGCGCCAGCCTGATTCCGGGGACCGCCTCGTTCGTCCTCGCTGACACAACACCACAACATTCCTTCTGTCCTGGTTGCCACAAGCAGGACAAAACAAGAGGCTTGGTGGCGTTCGTCGGTCAAAAGCAGGGTGAAGCGAACCATAGGAGGGCCTGGATGACAATACGCCGTCGATCTGCGGTGCTCGTCGGCATGGCTGCCGTCGTGCCAGCGATGGCAGGGCTGGCGCTTACCAGTACGCCGGCCGCGTCCGCGCACCCGCTCGGTACGTCCCCGAGGGGTAGCGCGTCCGCGCATACACCGATGAAACCCGATCCGCCGCTGGGCCTGCCGAAGCCGTCGGGGCTGAAGCCGTTTAACGGCCCACCGGGCACGAAGTCACCGTGGACGCCGCTGAAGAACCCGCCGCCGTTCAACACGCCCGGCACGATGCTGCTGGAGAGCGACGGGACGGTGCTGGTTCACGACGAGCCGGACAACAACAAGATTGCCGCCACGAGCGCGTGGTACAAGCTCACGCCGGATTCGAAGGGCAGCTACATCGACGGGACGTGGAGCAAGATCGCGTCGATGCCGAACAACTATGCGCCCCTGTATTTCGCGTCGGCGATCCTGCCCGACGGGCGCATGATCGTCGAGGGCGGCGAATACAACGGGTCACAAGCGGAGTGGACGAACCAGGGCGCGATCTACAGCCCGCTGACCAACACCTGGGCTTCCGTCGCACCGCCACCGGGCTGGGCGAACATCGGGGACGCCGCGAGCGAGGTCCTGGCCAACGGCACCTTCATGCTCCAGCAGGCCTGCCAGAACTGCCTGACGGATCCCGAGGCGTCCATCGCTGATGCGCTGCTGAACGCGAAGACCATGACGTGGAGTGTGATCCCGGCGACAGGGAAGGAGGATCCCAACGACGAAGAAGGCTGGACCCTGGAGCCGAGCGGCCAGGTGCTGACGGTCGAGGTCTGGGCGCTGCCGCAGGCCCAGCTGTTCAACCCGAGCACCGTGTCCTGGTCATTCGCGGGAGCCATGGCCCCGAAGGGCAACCCGGTCGACCTGTTCCCGGTCGTGGAGGTCGGGCCGCAGGCCGAGATGCCGGGCGGCAACACGTTTGTGGTCGGGGCCGGCTCGAGCACCCAAGAGATACCCACGCCGTGCACGACGGACGCGAGCACGCAGACCGCGCTGTATCACTTCAAGGCCGGGACGCAGGGCACGTGGACCGCCGGGCCGATGATCAAGCCGATCGACAACATGGAGTTCGACTCCACCGATGGACCGGGGGCGACCCTGCCGGATGGGGACGTGCTGTTCGACGCGAGCGCGTGCGTGTACAACACGCCGACTCACTTCTTCGTCTACCACGCGAAGTCGAACACGATTACCCAGATCCCGGACGTGCCCAACGCTCCGAAGGACACCTCGTTCGCCACGCGGATGCTGGACCTGCCGAACGGGCAGGTGCTGTTCAACGATGGCCACCACGTGCTGCAGGTCTACACGGCCGGTGGGACGCCGCAGGCGTCGTGGCGGCCTTCGATCACGTCCCTGAGCGCGACGGCGCTGGCCCCGGGGAGCACCTACACCCTGTCCGGCAAGCAGCTCGCCGGGCTGGACCAGGGAGCCGTCTACGGTGATGACGTCCAAGACGCCACCAACTTCCCCGTGGTGCGGATCACCAACGCCGCCACCGGCGTGGTGACCTACGCCCGGACCAGCGGCTGGACGTCGGTGTCGGTCAGTCCCGGCAGGAGTTCCTCGACCAAGTTCACCCTGCCGCCGGGCACGCCGACGGGCAAGAGCTCGCTGGTCGTGATCGCCAACGGAATCGCCTCAGCGCCTTCGGCGGTGACGGTCTCCTAACCCCAGCAGCGCGGTCGTTCCGCGCGAACAACGCGGCGCCTTCCGGGCCCGTCCCGAGCATTCGGGGCGGGCCTGGATACTGGCTAAGCCGGGAAGGCGGTGGCATCGGGGCTGGCGTGGCGGCGCACGGTGCTAGCGGGTGACCATGAAGGCGGACGGGTCCCGGGGCGGGCGGTCCGGCGCGGGGGCGGCCGGGTGGCCGACGCCGACCGCGCCCATCGGCTCCCAGCCGGCCGGCAGGCCCAGCGTGGCGCGACCACCGGCCGGCAGAACATGCGTGCTGGACACCCAGCACGAGCCGAGCCCCTCGACCGCCAGCGCGACCAGCAGGTTCTGCACCGCCGCGCCCATGGCTACGACGAACATCTCCCGTTCGGCGGCGTTGCGCCGCGTCATCGGGATAGCCGTGCGCGGCCTCCGGTCGCAGGCAGGGCACGATCAGCAACGGTGCGCGGCGCAGCGGCTCGCCGCGGCGTACCCGGCGCGCGATCTGGTCCTGCGTCAACCCGTCAGCCGCGCAGGTCGGAGATCCACGCGGCGAGCATCTCGTCGAGCAGCGCGGTCCGCCGGCCGCGGCTGACGCCAGCACCACGAACCGCCACGGCGTGGTGTGGTGCGGCGCGGGCGCGGTGATCGCGGCGGCGACGGCGCGGGTGACCGCCGCCGGGTCCACCGGCTCGCCGGTGAAGTCACGGACGGTGCGCCGGGCCGGCGAGCACGTCGGCGGAGCCGAACGGAACATGTCCTCGGCGGCCGGCCGGACCAGCGGCCGGGCGCCGGGCCCGTCCGCCGTCGGTGACCAGGTCAGCCAGGCCCCGCATCACCGCGACCGGCATGCCGGCCGTCTTCCCCTTGACCAGGTCGGCCGCAGCGGCGATCTCGTCCGCCACCGCCGCCACCGTGACCTCCAGCGGCATGCCGAACGTGTCCGCCGGCCGCGGTAGTCCCGCACCGGCGCCATGCCCGCCGCGCCGATCGCGGCGTCGGTCTGCCCGTTCCGCCACGGCCGGCCCAGGGTGTCGGTGACGATCACGCCGAGGCGGACGCCCAGCCGGTCCACGAGCGCCTTGCGCAGCCGCGCGCGCCGAGCGCGTCGGGATCCTCGGGCAGCAGCACCACGGTGCCCGGTGGCGTGTTGGAGGCGTCCACGCCCGCGGCGGCCAGGACCAGGCCGTGCCGGGTCTCCACGATCCTGGTCGGGCCGCGCCGGGCGACCACGCGGACCGATCTCGGCGTCGATCGCCTGCTCCCGGTCGGCCCGGACCACCCGGCCCTCCGCCTTGCTGACGATCTTCGAGGTGACCACCAGGATGTCGCCGTCGGCAGGCCGCGGGCCGCGTCCGCGATCAGCCCGGCCAGGTCGGCCCCGGGCGTGATCTCAGGGATCCCGGCTACGACCGGTATGACCGTGATGCGTGCTCATCGCGCGCAGTTCCGCGGCCAGGTCAAGCGCGGCGCGGGCGATCTCGGCGGTTGCTCGCCGCGTCCGCGCATGTACAGCGGCAGCGCGCGGATCGCGATGCCGGCCAGCCCCGGGCCATCGACCGCCGCCTTGTCCTGCTCGTCCACCAGCCAGCCGTCGCAGGCAGCCGGGCCCGTAGTGCGCCGCCACCCCGGCCGCGGTGGCCTCCACGCCGATCGCGGCCAGGCACTTGTCGGCCATGCCGCGCACCGGCGCGCCGCCGATGATCGGCGATACGCCCGACCACCGTCTTGGCGCGCACCGCCTCGGCGATCCGGGCACGGCCAGGATCGTGCCGATGCTCACCACGGGGTTGGACGGGGGCAGGATTATCACGTCGGCCCCGGCGATGGCCTCCAGCACCCCGGGCGCCGGGGACGCCTCCGCCGCCCCGGCGAACACGAAGCCCGCCGCGGGGACCGTGCGCGCCCAGTCCGCACCCACCATTCCTGGAAGTGCATCGCTCCCCCGCCCCCGCGCCCGCCCCCCCCGCGCGGCGCCCGCCCTCGTCGCCGCAGCACGACATGGGTCTCCACCCGGTCGTCCGACATCGGCAGCAGCCGCACCCCCGGCTGCCAGCGCGGCAGAGCACCGCGGTGGCCGCCGACAGCGGGCAGCCCGGCCGCCAGCATCTGGGTCCGGCGAGGTGGGTCGCGATGTCCATGTCGCCCAGGCCGAACCAGCCGGGCCCGGCGCCGTAGGCGGCAAGCTCGGACAGGACGGTGAAGGACTCGCCGGCCCGGCCCCAGCCCTGCTCCTCGTCGATGCCGCCGCCGAGGGTGTACATGACGGTGTCCAGGTCGGGGCACACGTGCAGGCCGAACAGCATGATGTCGTCGCCGGTGTTGCCGATGACGGTGATCTCGGCGTCCGGGACTGCCGCTTTCAGCCCGCGCAGGAACCGGGCGGCCCCGACTCCGCCCGCGAGCACGGTGATGCGCATGCCGGTAAGTCTGGCAACCGGGCGGGCCCCGTCCCCCCGCACCCCCGGAAAACGGCTCAGAGCACCGTCTCCCGGGCCGGCAAGTCCCAGGTTTCTGGCCCGGATTTACCCGTCATCCGGGGCAAGCCGGAGTCAATATCACGGATCCCGCTTGACGCAATGCAAGACACGCGCGTGTAATTTCACTTGTGTAGTTCGCGTCTGCCCCGGGAGGGCGCGCACGGAACGGGGTTCCCGGGAGGGAAGGGAGGTGCGCCGTGACTGAGGTCGTCCCGCTCGGGCTCGACATCTTTGCTATCGGCGACGAGGACGATGCCGGGGAGATTTCCTGGCAGGACAGCGCGCTGTGTGCCCAGACGGACCCGGAAGCGTTCTTTCCGGAGAAGGGCGGCTCCACCAGGGAAGCCAAGAAGGTCTGCCGCTCCTGCGACGTGCGTACGGAGTGCCTTGAGTACGCCCTGGAACACGACGAACGGTTCGGCATCTGGGGGGGCCTGTCCGAGCGCGAACGCCGCCGCATCAAGCGCGGCGCTTAGCCCAGAGGGCCCCAGCCTGCTCGCTGACCGTACGGTTAGCTTCGCCATGGCTCTGGGCCCGCCATACCAGCCCGGGGGCCCGAGCCCCCGGAACCCCCACGTCCCCGGCTCGCGCCATCTCTCCGGCTCACGCCAGTCCGATCTACCCATGGAGTCCCAGCCGGGGCTAACAGTTTCATCGGAGCCTGAGATCCCCGAAACCCCTCCCGCCTCCCCCGCTTTTCAAGCCGGGTGGCGGCCCTCAGCTCTACCTGTTTCCGGGCCACCGCCAGGATCGGCAGGGGGTGACCCCGGCGCGGAGTTCTGTCCGCGGCGGGGTCACCCCCTGGTGATCCCCACTAGCCCGGCCAAGCGCCAGGAACCCCCTGCCTGACCAGCCAATCAACCAGTTTCCGCAGGCAACACCCCCCACGTAGCCCCGGGCTATCTTCGGCCGTCTGCCCCTCCGCCACCCCCCCCGTTCGCGTATTGTTCACGGCGTGCCCCAGCCTCGCCGGGACGCCAAGGGGGGCGGCCCCGCGTGCCTCGGCAGGCCCCACTGCGAGCGGCTCGCGGGACCTTGTCACCAGACAGCACGCACAGCCCGAACATCGTTACCGCGGTGATTGTCGCCCATGACGGAGCCGCGTGGCTGCCGCGTGTCATGGACGCCCTGGCGAAGCAGACCAGGCCCGTGCAGCGGGTGGTGGCGGTGGATACCGGCAGCACCGACCGCAGCGGCGCGATGCTCGCCCAGGCGTTCGGCCGGGCGGCCGTGTTCGGCATGGAGCGCGGCACGGGATACGGCGTGGCCATTGCCAAGGCGCTGCGCCACCGGTCCGCGAACGCCCACGTCCCGCTGACGGGCACGTCCCGGGAGGACCGCACCGAGTGGGTCTGGCTGCTGCACGATGACAGCGAGCAGTTGCCCACGATGCGCTGGAGAAGCTGCTCGCCGGGGCGCGGGAGGCACCCAACGCGGCGGTGTTCGGCCCCAAGATCATGGACTGGTCCGACCGGGACATCCTGCTGGAGGCGGGCACCACCATCGACCGGGCGGGCCGCCGCATCACCGGCATCGAGCCGCGCGAGGCCGATCAGGGCCAGCACGACGGCGACCGCGACGTGCTCGCCGTGAGCAGCGCCGGGATGCTGGCCCGCCGCGACGTGTGGGAGCAGGTCGGCGGCTTCGACCCGTCGATGCGGCTGTTCCGCGAGGACACCGACTTCTGCTGGCGGGTACAGGCGGCTGGTTACCGGGTGCGGGTGGTGACCGACGCCGTCGTCTACCACGTCGAGGCCACGGCCAGGAACCGCCGCGACACCCCGGCGGGCTTCCGCCGCCGCCGCCAGGACCGGCGCAACGCGCTGCTCGTGCTGACGGGCAACCTGCCGACCCGGCCGATGCTCGCCGCGCTCGCGGGCAACCTGGTGCTGTCCACGCTGCGGACGGTCTTCTTCATGCTGGCCAAGCGCCCGGCGGCCGCGCTGGACGAACTGGCCGCCTACACCTCGGTGGCCTGCCATCCGCTGCGGCTGCTGCGCGCCCGGCGGATCCGGGCCCGCGGCCGTCAGCAGGCGTTCAGCCGCCTGGGCGCGGAGCTGCCACCCGGGCGCTCGTTCCGCATGCTCGCGGAGTACGCCACGAGCACCCTGTCCAAGACGCTGCCCGCCGAAGCCGTGGGCAGCCACCACGCGGCCACCGACGACCCCTCGGACGACGACTCGCTGCTGGTCGACACCGGGCTGGCGCAGCGCCTGCTCACCAACCCCGGTGTGCTGATCTTCCTGACGCTCACCGCGGTCGCCCTGATCGCGGAGCGGTCGCTGCTCGGCTCAACCCCGCTGGGCGGCGGTGCGCTCGTTCCCGCCTGGGGCGGTGTCTCGGGCCTGTGGCAGGAATACATCCAGGGCTTCCACCCGGTGAGCATCGGGACCACCGCGAACGCCCCGCCCTATGTCGCGGTGCTCGCCGTGCTGGCGACCGTCCTGGGCGGTAAGCCGTGGCTGGCGGTGGACGTGATCCTGCTCGGCTGCGTGCCGCTCGCCGGGGCAACGGCCTTTCTCGCCACCCGGCGGGTGACCCGGTTCGTGCCGGTGCGGGTCTTCGCGGCGCTCGCGTATGCGCTGCTGCCGGTGGGGATGGGCGCCGTGGCGGCCGGCCGGCTCGGCACCGCCGTCATGCTCGTGCTGCTGCCGCCGACCGCCGTGCTCGTCGGCCGGGTCTTCACCGCGCCCCGGCGCCGCGCCCGGCGGGCCGCCTGGACGGCCGGGCTGCTCACCACGGTCGTGGCGGCGTTCGTGCCGCTGTTCTGGCTGATCACAGCCGTCGTCATGGGCATCGGCCTGGTGGCGCTGCGCCGCCGTGCCCGGGTGCTGGACGCGCTCATCGTCGTGGCCGTCCCGCCGCTGCTGCTGTTCCCGTGGACCCTGGACATCGCCGGGCACCCGGCGAGGATCTTCCTCGAAGCCGGGCTGGCCCGGCCGGGGCTGGCCAGTTCCGGGCTGGCCGCGCGCTCCCTGCTGCTGCTGTCACCCGGCGGCCCGGGGCTGCCGCCGTTCTGGGTGACCGCGGGTCTGGTCCTGGCGGCGACCGTCGCCGTCGTGGTCAGCGGCCGCCGTCGCCTGGTGCTGGCCGGCTGGGCGGTTGGCGTCATCGGGCTGATCACTGCCGCGGCGGTGAGCCGGATAGCGATCAGCCAGGCGGGCGCGACCGCCCCGGTGCGTGCGTGGCCGGGCCCGGCGCTCGCCATCGCGGGTGCGGGGCTGCTGCTCGCCGTGGCGGCCGCCGGTGACGAGGTGCCTGGCCTGCTTCGTGCGGGGCGGTGGCGGGGCCCGGCCGGGCTGGCCGTGATCGGGCTCGGCGCCGTGGCCTTCACCGCGCCCGCGCTCGCCGCCGCGCACTGGGTCCCCACGGGCGTGACCGGCCCGGTGCGCCCCGCTGCCGGGACGCTGCTGCCCGAGTTCGTCGCGGTGTCCTCCGACGCCGGGCAGCGGCTGCGGACGCTGGTACTTCAGCCGGCACCGCACGGCAGCGTGACCTACCTCGTGCTCCGCGACAGTGACCCGCTGATCGGCTCCCAGGAACTGGCCCTGCCCACGCCGGCCGCCCGCGCGCTCAGCCGGTCCGTGGCCACCCTCACCGCGCCGTCGGGCAGCGCCATCACCGACCAGGGGCGCGACCTGGCCGGGTTCGGCATCGGCTACGTGCTGCTGCCTGCCCCGGCGGTCAACGCCGGCCTGGCCCGCCTGCTCGACGACGTGCCCGGGCTGCGGCCGGTGAGCGCCACCTCGGCCTTCCAGCTCTGGCGGGTGGTGGACACGGCGGCTCAGGTCACGGTGACCGAGCCGGGCGGCAAGATCGTCCCCGTGTCGTCGGGACCGGTCGGCGTCGCCGCCGCGCATGTCCCGGCCGCCGGGGGCACGCTCGTGCTCGCCGAGCCCGGCTGGCGGCTGGGCCGCGACCCTGAACGGTCAGTCGCTCACTCCCCTCGCGGCGCCGGTGAATGGCTGGGCGCAGGGGTTCCGGCTGCCGCCGGGCGGTGGGACCCTGTCGGTGAGCCACAGTGACTTCGGCCGTGCGGCCGTGGTGGCCGCGGAAGGCCTGGCCGTGCTCGTGGTGATCGGCCTCGGCCTGCCCGGCTCCCGGACTGCGGCCGAAGCCGAGCAGGAGGAACCCGCCAGGGACGAGGAGCTTGCCGGGCAGGAGGCCGGCCGTGGCCGGGCCGGCCACGGTAAGGAACCCGACGAGAAGACCCGGCGGCGGCACGCCCCGCGCCGCGGCCAGGACGAGCCGCAACTGCCACCGGGCACCGAGGTGCCCAGCCAGGCCATCCCGGCCCGGGCATTCGCCCGGCGGGCCGCTGCCGTGCCCGCGGGCGTCCGGGCGGGCTGGCCGCGCCGGGGCGAGCCGGCCGCGGCGGAGGAGCCGTTCCCGGCGGACGAGGCCGCCCCCAGCGGGACTGCCTACCCCGGCGATCCGGCCTACCCAGGTCCGCTGGTACCCGAGCAGCCCGTCCCCGCGGGCCGGGGCCGCCGCGCGGCCGCGGACCTGACCGGCGAAACCATCGCTTACCGGGCACCCGGCGCAGACGCCACGGGGCGGCACAGCCATCGTGCCAGGCCGGAAGATGCGGGGCGTGGGGCGGCTGCGGGCGCACGCGGGCCACGCCAGGCATACGGGCCACCCGCAGGGCCGGGGGACGATCCCGCCGGGCCGGATTACCCCGGCGGGCCGGGATACGACACCGGACTGCCGCGCCAGGATGTCCGGCGCGGCCGGGGCATAGGCCCCCGCCGGGCCAGGCGCGACGCCGGCTCTCCCGGCGGTCCTGGCGGCTCTCCCGGGCGCCGGCCCTTTGGTGGCCGGGCCGCCCCCGAGGGCGGCGCGGCCGGCGACGAGCCGCCGGCCGACCGCGAGGCGCGGGAGCGTTTCTCGCTGCCCAGCCGGCGCGGTGCCGCCGGTGCGGAGCGGTCCGGCCGATTCGGCCGCGGCCGCGGTGCACCGCCGACGGCCCCGGCCAGCCGGGGCGAGCCCGCGCGGCCGGGTGCCCGTGGCGGCGGCCGGTACGACAGCGGCTCCCGGCCGGCGGCCGTGACAGCGGCCCTTACCCGGCCGGTTCCTACCAGGGCGGCCCTGGTGCAGGTCACTCCAGCGGCCCTTACCCCAGTGGCTCCTATCCGGGTCAGGCCGCTCCTGGCGGCGGTTATGACCCCAGTGGCCACCCCAGCGGCCCGCTCCCGGGCGATGCATACCAGGGCGGCGGACGGTCCGCGGGCGGCGGTTATGACCCCAGTGGCCACCCGAGCGGCCCGCTCCCGGGCGATGCATACCAGGGCGGCCGACCATCGGGCAGCGGCCAGTCCAGTGGCCCCTATCCGGCCGGTTCCTATCAGGGCGGGCAGGGCCCCGCGGGCGGCGGCGAGTCCAGTGGCCCCTATCCGGCCGGTTTGTACCAGGGCGGGCAGGGCCCCGCGGGCGGCGGCGAGTCCAGTGGCCCCTATCCGGCCGGTTCCTACCGCGGTGAGCCGGGCGAAGGTCGCGGCGGCGGTCAGCCGGGCAGCCACTACCCCGTCGATCCTTACCCGGGCGCCCGGTCCAGGGACACCGGTGCTGGCGGCGGCCAGTCCAGCGGTCCTTACCCGGCCGGGTCCTACCAGAGCGGGCAGGGCGCTTCGGACAGTGGCGCTGGGGGCAGCCGGGACAGCGGCCCCTACCCGAGCGGCCCGTATCAGGGCGAGCAGGACGCCCAAGGCGCCCCCTACTCCGGCGATCCCTATCAGAGCGGCCCGCCCCAGGGCGGCGGCTACAGCGACGGCGGCTACGGCGGGAGCCCAGGCAGCGGCGCGGCATCCGCACCCGGCGGGGGGCGCCGTGGCCGGTCACCGGGCCACGCACGGGTCTCCAGGCCGGGCACGGCCGGACCGGCCCAGCCGGACCGGCCCAGCCCGGGCCCGGCCAGCCGGGAGGCGCCGCCCCGGCCTACGACGACGGGGCACTGTCGCCGCTGCCACCGTTGCCGCCCCGTGCCTCCCGTCGCAGCCAATGGGACGACCCGGCCCAGGACGGCGACGACCAGGGAGATGCTGACTGGTGAGGAGCGTGATCGCGAACCGGGCCATCTCGCTCGCGGTGCTGGTCATCGCTGTCGCCGCGGCCGCGGGACTGGCCGTGTGGAAGCACACCCTGACGTTCGCCGCGGCGGCACCGCAGCCGCAGGCACACAGTGCGCCGGTCAATACCGAGCTCCGCGCCTGCGCGGCCCCGGGCCTGGCCGGGGCGCCGGACTCCCAGGTCGCCCTCATCGCGGGCCCGGCCTCGGGCACGGGCCACGCGGTCGTCAGCCTGATCGGCGCCAACACCGGTGGCCCGCTGGCCAGCGTTACCCAGCCGGGGGCCCTGACGCTGACCGGGGTGCATGCCACCACGGGGGTCCTTCACGGCAAGACCCCGTCCCCCACGGGAACCAGCCAGCCCGTGGCCACCGTGCCCGCGTCGGGGGGCGTGGTGATCCAGGCGGGCGGGGCAATGGCCCGGGGACTGGAGGCCGAGCAGGTCCTGCCCGGCGGCAAGATCTCCGCGCACTGCGACGGCCCGGGCACCGACTTCTGGTTCGTCGGCCCCGGGGCCTTCACCGTCGCGCACATCCAGCTTGTACCTGATGAACGTGGGCAGCCAGGCTGCCGACGTGGACGTCCAGGCCTATACAGACGCTGGGCCACTGCAGGGCAGCACCGACACGGGCGTGGCCGTGGCACCGCACACCATGGTCACGCAGTCCCTGGCGAAGATGTTGCACGGCACGCGGATGGTCGCCCTGAACGTCCGCACCAGCGTCGGGCAGGTCGTCGCGGCCGTCGAGGACACTACCGGCTCCGCGCACAGCGGCGCCTGGCTGCCCGCGGCGGCGGTGCCGGGCACCCAGGTAGTCATTCCCGGCATGCCGCCGACCAGGGGCACCCGGCAACTGTTCGTCACCGTGCCCGGCACCCAGGATGCGCACATCACGCTGAGCGCCGTCACCGACAAGGGGACCTACCACCCCACGGGCGGCGGCGGCCTGGACATCCCCGGCGGCTCGGTGGCCGAGCTCTCGCTGTCTTCGCTGTCGGCCGTCTACGGCGCGCTCCAGATCTCGTCCAACGTCCCGATCACCGCGTCGCTGCTGGTGCCCGGTGGCCCGAAGGGGACGCCCGGCGCCTTCAGCGCCGCCATGCCCGCGGTGCAGGAGCAGGGTGTGGTCGCCACGAACGTCAGCGGGGGAGGGGCCGTGTCCTCCGTGGTGCTGTCCGCGCCATGGCGCGCCGCCCGGGTCCGGGTGACCGAGACCGGTTCGGGTGGCGGGCAGGCGGCCGCCGCTGCGGGCACCGTCGTCACAGTGCCCGCCCACCACAGCGTGCTGCAGCAGCTCAAGGCGCCCGCCGGGGCGCGCCGCGGATCGGCCTTCGCGGTGATCGTCACGCCGCTGCCCGGATCCGGCCCGCTGTACGCGGGGCGGGTCGTCATGGGCAGCGGCAAAGGCGCGGCGCTGCAGTCGATCCTGCCGGTGTCCAGCGCACTGACCGTGGTGCCGCTCCCGGGCGTGCAGGGCGGGATAGTCACTCCCGGGCGGTAGGGCGCAGCGGGCGTCAGTCGCCGCCCGCGTAGCCGGGATCGACGTCCGCGGGGTCGATGCCCAGCATCCGCGCGAACTCCTCGACCACCACGTCGAAGACCAGATCGGCGAGTTCGTCCTCGCCGTCGGCCCGGGCCATGAGCGGCCGCCGGTACACCACGATGCGCGGCGGGTCCTGGCCAGGATCCTCGGCCTCCGCGTCCGGCGTGATCAGCGCATCCGGCCGCGGGCCAGGTTCGCCCGGTGCGGCCACGCGAGCCGGGGGTGTCCCCGGATCCAGGCGGGACAGCGGCACCGGCCCCCGCGGCCCGGTGGCCGGGGCGTCGGCCGGCGGGATCTCCTCCACCGCGAACTCGATGCCCGACAGGTGTGCTTCCCACAGGGGCTCCAGCCGGGCCACGGCCTGCAGCACGAGGTCGTCGAACCGCTCCGCACGGGTCCGGTACAGCGGCACGTCCGGCGGCACGAGGATCCCGCGCAGGCCACGCCCATGCCGGTCCCGCCGCTTGATGCGGGCGGGGCGCTGTGGGCTGCCCCCGTCGGCGGTCTGCACAGTTCCCGAGGGTATCCGGCTAGGAACGGGCAGCGTATGGCACCCTGCCAGTGCGCTTTCGAATGCACCGCCGCTACCAGCGCCTTTCCACGGGAGAGCAAGACACGATCACACCGAGTGGCGCTGGTGGTGGCTTTGGCTGTCGCATATCGGTACGGTCTGCCCTTGTGAGTATGTGCGCGGTCCAGCCCTCAGCCGGGTCCGCGCTGCCGGGTTCCGCGAGTGAGGCTGGCTGATGGCGCGTCGGTGTTCCCGGCCGGGATGCAAGCAGGACGCGGTCTACACCCTGACGTACGTCTACCGCGATTCCACTGCGGTTGTCGGGCCCCTGGCCGCCTACACCGAGCCCCATTGCTATGACCTGTGCGACGGCCATGCCGGCCGGCTGACCGCCCCGCTGGGCTGGGACGTGGTCCGGCTGCCCGTGCATACGGAGTCGCTGCCGACCCAGGCCGACGACTTGGAGGCGCTGGCCAACGCGGTCCGGGAGGCGGCGCCGGGCGGTTCGGCGGCGGAACCCGTGGGGCAGGGCATCGAGGTGGGCCGCCGCGGCCACCTGCGGGTTCTTCGTTCGTCCCCGAACGAGCCCGGCGGGCGCTAGCCGGCGAACCGGGCCCGGACCGGTAGGCTCGTTTCTCGTGCATCGCGGGGTGCTGCCGTGGTGTCGGCGCAGTGATGTGCCCTCGGGCTAACACGGGAGGCAAGGGCCAGCGTGGGCCAGTACTCGAAGATCTTCAAGTCCTATGACATCAGGGGAATCGTTCCCGACCAGCTGGACGAGACCGTCGCCGAGTCGATCGGCGCGGCCTTCGCCAGGCTGACCGGGGCGCCGTCCGTCGCGATCATGTATGACATGCGCACATCCTCGCCGTTGCTGGCGGAGGCGTTCGGCCGCGGGGCCGCCGGGCAGGGCGCGGATGTGGTCGCGGGCGGGCTCGGCTCCACGGACATGCTCTACTACGCCAGCGGCAGCCTGGGCGTCCCGGGCGCGATGATCACGGCAAGCCACAATCCGCCCAAGTACAACGGGATCAAACTGTGCCGTAGCGGGGCACGGCCGGTCGGGGAGGACACCGGCCTCGCCGAGCTGCGGGACATGGCCGAGCGCGGGGCGCCCGCCCGCCAGGGGCGCACCGGGACCGTCACCAGCCGCGACCTGCTGCCGGAGTATGCGAGCTTCCTGAAGTCGCTGGTAGACGTGTCGGGCATCCGGCCGCTGAAGGTCGCCGTCGACGCGGGCAACGGGATGGCCGGCCACACCGTTCCCCAGGTCTTCGAGGGGCTGCCGGTCACGCTGGTACCGCTCTACTTCGAGCTGGACGGCACTTTCCCCAACCACGAGGCCAACCCGATCGACCCGGCGAACCTCGCCGATCTGCAGCGGGCCGTGCTGGAGCACGGCGCGGACCTGGGCCTGGCCTTCGACGGTGACGCGGACCGGTGCTTCGTCGTGGACGAGCGGGCCCAGATCGTCTCTCCCTCCGTCCTCACCGCGCTGATCGCAACCAGGGAACTGGCCGCCGAGCCCGGCGCGACGATCATCCACAACCTGATCACGTCCCGGGCGGTGCCGGAGATAATCACCGAGCATGGCGGCAAACCGGTGCGGACCCGGGTGGGCCATTCGTTCATCAAGGCGCGGATGGCCGAGACCGGCGCGGTGTTCGGCGGCGAGCACTCCGGGCACTTCTACTTCCGGGACTTCTGGTTCGCCGACTCGGGCATGCTCGCCGCGCTGCACGTGCTCGCCGCGCTGGGCGGGCAGGACGCGCCGCTGTCGCAGCTGCTGGCCAGCTACGGCCGTTATGTCGCGTCCGGCGAGATCAACAGCGAGGTCACCGACCAGCGGGCGGCGGCCGAAGCGGTCCGGCAGGCCTTCGCCGGCCGGGCCGGTGTCAGCACGGACGACCTGGACGGGCTCACCGTGTCCGGCCAGGACTGGTGGTTCAACGTCCGCCCGTCGAACACCGAGCCGTTGCTGCGGCTCAACGTGGAAGCATCCGACGAACCGACCCTCGCCGCGCTACGCGACGAGGTCCTGCGCATCGTGCGTGGCTGACCGCGCCGCGCACCCGGAGGAGACGCCGTGAAGATCGACGACTGGCTGCTTGAGATCCTGGCCTGCCCGGCCTGTCACGCACCGCTCCGCGAGGACGATGCGGCCAGCGAGCTGGTGTGCACGAACTCCGAGTGCGCACTCGCCTACCCGGTGCGCGACGACATCCCCGTCCTGCTGGTGGACGAGGCACGCCGCCCTGCCCCGCCCGGGGCGGGGGCGGGGGCGCGCAGTGACCCTGGCGGGCGCCGAGCGCCTCGACGACGTGGCGCTCCTCGAAACGGCCGACCCGTCCGGCATACTCAGGCAGGTCGCGTCGTCCGCCGCCCAGGTGCGCGAGGCCGCGCGGGCGGTGGCGGAAGCCAGCCTCGACGGGCTTGTCGCGGGCGGGCGGCCGCGCGCGATCGTGGTCACCGGGATGGGCGGGTCCGGGATCGCCGGGGAGGTGCTCGCGGCCGTGGCCGGCCCGGGCTGCCCGGTGCAGGTGACCACCGTCCACGACTACCGGCTGCCCGGCTGGGTGGGTGCCGCCGACCTGGTGATCGCCGTCTCCTGCTCGGGGGCCACCGAGGAGACGCTGTCGGCCGCGGAGGAGGCCGTGCGCCGGGGCTGCCGCCTGCTCGGCGTGGGCGGTAAGGGTTCCCCGCTTGCCGCGCTGGCCGAGCAGGCCAGCGCCCCGTTCATCGTCGTGCACCCGACGGGCATGCCGCGGTCCATGCTGTGGGGCCTGTCGGTGCCGCTGGTGGCGGCCGCCGCCCGGCTCGGCGTCCTGGACACGCCCGAGGACGCGTACGAGGCCGCCGCCGCCGAACTGGAACGGGTCGCGCACCTGTGCCGGCCGGACAGCGAGCACTTCGTCAACCCGGCGAAGGCGCTCGCGCTGGACCTGTCCGGCACGCTGCCCATGATCTGGGGCACCTCCCCGCTGACAGGCGTGGCCGCCGCCCGGTTCGCCTGCCAGTTGCACGAGAACGGGAAGTACCCGGCGATCGCCGGCGTGCTGCCCGAGGCCAACCACAACCAGGTGGTCGTCTTCGACGGGCCGTTCGCGGCCGGGCCCAAGGACATGGAGCCGGGGCAGAGCGGACGGGACAGCGCACCGCCGGTGCCGTTGCGGCTGGTGCTGCTCCGGGACACTCAGGAGCATCCGCAGGTGGCGCGGCGCCGGGAGGAGTCCCGGCGGATCGCGGAGGATCGCCGCATCGAGGTGACCGAACTGGCCGCCACCGGTGACCTGCCGCTGGAACGGCTGGCCAGCCTCGTGACGCTGATCGACTACGCCTCCGTCTATCTCGCGATCCTGAACGGCATCGATCCGGCGCCGATCGCGGCGATCCAGGAACTGAAGGCCCGGATCGCGTAGGAGGGAACCGGACATTACCGCCGACGCCGGGCCGGGGCCGCCCGATCAGTCTGGGGAGCGCTCCTCGGCGCCCGCGCAGCCAGCGCCCCCCCAGCCTCCGGAGCCCGCACATTCGGCGGGCCTGACCGCGGTTGTCGCGGCGCTCGCCGCCAACCTGGGCATCGCGGCCACGAAGTTCGTGGCGTTCTTCATCACCGGCTCGGCGTCGATGCTCGCCGAGGGCGTGCACTCGGTCGCCGACAGCGGCAACCAGCTTCTGCTGCTGCTCGGCCGCAGCCGGGCCCGGCGGGACCGGACCGAGGAGCACCCGTTCGGGTTCGGCAGGGAACGGTACTTCTACGCGTTCATCGTGGCGGTCGTGCTGTTCACCGTGGGTGCCCTGTTCTCCGTGTACGAGGGCATCCACAAGATCACCCACCCCGAGCCGGTGCACTCCCCGGTCGTGGCGTTCGTCGTCCTCGGGCTCGCCGTCGTGATGGAGAGCTTCTCGCTGCGCACGGCCGTGCGGGAATCGAGCGAGGAGCGCGCCGGCGAGAACTGGCTCGTGTTCATCCGCCACGCCAAGGCCCCCGAACTCCCGGCGATCCTGCTCGAAGACATGGCCGCGCTGACCGGGCTGCTGCTGGCCACCGCGGGCGTGGCCCTCACGGTGATCACCGGCGACGAGGCCTGGGACGGGGCCGGCTCGCTGGCCATCGGCGTGCTGCTGGCCGGTGTCGCGGTCATCCTGGCCGTGGAGATGAAAAGCCTGCTCATCGGGGAGTCGGCGGGTCCCGCGACCGAGCGGGCCATCGTCACGGCGCTGGAAGCGGGGCCCGAGGTGGAGTGCGTCATCCACCTGCGGACCCTGCACCTGGGACCGGAGACGCTGCTGGTGACCGCGAAGATCGCGGTGCGGCCGTGCGACCGGGCGGAGGAGGTCGCCGCGGGCATCGACGCCGCCGAACGGCGAGTCCGGGCCGCGGTCCCGATCGCCAGGGTGATCTACCTGGAGCCCGACCTGTACCGCGAATCCCGCGCGGATGCGACCGACCCGGCGATCCGCGCCGTCCGCCGCAGGCCCCGCCGGTGACCCCGCCGGGCACCGCGCCGCCCGCCGCGCCGGGGGAGGGCCCGTTCGAGCCGGAGTACCCCATCCGCACCGCACGGCTGCTGCTGCGCCCGTACCTGCCCGGTGACGTCGACGCCGTGTACGCCTACTACCGGCTGCCGGAGACTCCCCGGTACCTGGACGGCGCCCCGCTGAGCCGGTCCGCGGTCGAGGCCATGGTGACCAGGCGGATCGGGTCGAGCACGCTCGCCGGCGTGGGTGAGGTGCTGAACCTGGTCGTCGAGCTGGCGCAGCCGCGCACCATGGTGGGCGACTGCGTGCTGTTCTGGCGCGGCCAGGGGCAGGCCGAGATCGGCTACGTCTTCAATCCCGCCCACCACGGCCGCGGGCTACGCGACCGAGGCGGCGGAGGCGCTGCTGCGGCTCGGCTTCGAGGGCCTGGGCCTGCACCGGATCGCGGCGCGCTGCGACGCGCGCAACACCGCCTCGGCGCGGGTCATGGAGCGGGCCGGCATGCGCCGCGAGGCGCACCTGGTGCAGAACGAGTTCGTCAAGGGCGAATGGACCGACGAGCTGATCTACGCGATCCTGCGCAGCGAATGGGCGGCCCGGCAGGCCCCGGGCTGAGGTCAGTCCCGGTGTCGCCGCGGGGCGTGGCCGGGCGGCAGGCGCAGCAGCCGCAGCGCCCGCTGCCTTCTCGAACTCCAGCGCCCGGGCAGGCGGTGGCCAGATCCGGCCGATACGCCGGCCAGCTCGGCCACTTCCGCGCGGACGCCCGGCTCGGTCAGCACCTTCAAGCCAAACGCCAGCGCGGCGGGACTGATGTCGTAACGCTGCTCGATCCGCAGTCGCGTGCGCGACCGCCGCCAGGTCGCCGTCGCCGAACCGGCGGTGGGCCCGGGGCTGGCCGCCGGGAGCCGGCCCGGCCGGGCTGGCTCGCGCGCGGACCGGCAGCAGGCCGAGCATGTCCCGGTACCGGAGCATCCGGGGTGAGGTGCCGAGCCGCTGAGCCGCCTCCGTGATCCGCATCGAGCAAACTCTAACATTTTTCGTGTCAAGAACTTCGGCGTGCGGTCGGGCCGGCATGGCCTACGGTCGCGGTTGCCTGTTCCGGCGCCTAGCGTCGGACTGATCGCGATCACGGCGAGCGTCGGCCGAGACGACGCCATGACACGAAGTAGACCATTGCAGACAGGAGCGGACATGCCCGCGGAAACCCTCCCGTTCAAGGTCGCCGATCTCTCGCTGGCGGAGTTCGGGCGCAAGGAGATCACCCTCGCCGAGCACGAGATGCCCGGCCTGATGGCGGTGCGCGCCGAGTACGCCAGGACGCAGCCGCTGCGGGGCGCCCGCATCACCGGTTCGCTGCACATGACCATCCAGACGGCGGTGCTGATCGAGACGCTCGTCGCGCTCGGCGCGCAGGTGCGGTGGGCAAGCTGCAACATCTTCTCCACCCAGGACCACGCGGCCGCGGCGATCGCGGTCGGCCCGGACGGGACTCCCGACGACCCGCGGGGCGTGCCGGTCTTCGCCTGGAAGGGCGAGACGCTCACCGAGTACTGGTGGTGCACCGACCAGGCGCTCACCTGGCCGGGCGAGGACGGGCCCAACCTGCTGCTCGACGACGGCGGCGACGCGACCCTGCTGGTGCACCAGGGGGCCGAGTACGAGAATGCCGGCGCGGTGCCGGTCGCTACAGATGAGGACCCCGAGGAACTCGCCGTCATCCTGGATCTGCTCCGGGCCAGCGTGGCCGAGAACCAGGAGCGGTTCACCAGGATGGCAGCCGGGATCATCGGCGTCACCGAGGAGACCACCACCGGGGTACACCGCCTGTACGAGCGCGCCACCGACGGCACGCTGCTGTTCCCGGCCATCAACGTCAACGACTCGGTGACCAAGTCCAAGTTCGACAACAAGTACGGCTGCCGCCACTCGCTCATCGACGGCATCAAGCGCGCCACCGACGTGCTGATCGGCGGGAAGGTCGCGGTTGTCTGCGGGTACGGGGACGTGGGCAAGGGCTGCGCCGAGTCGCTGCGCGGCCAGGGCGCGCGGGTGATCGTCACCGAGATCGACCCGATTGACGCGCTCCAGGCCGCGATGGACGGCTATCAGGTCGCCACCGTCGAGGACGTGGTGGCCACCGCCGACATCTTCGTCAGCGCTACGGGAAACAAGGACGTCATCACCGCCGATCACATGAGCCAGATGAAGCACCAGGCGATCGTGGGGAACATCGGCCACTTCGACAACGAGATCGACATGGCGGGCCTGGCCCGGGTGCCTGGCATCCGCAGGGAGAACATCAAGCCCCAGGTCGACGAGTGGGTCTTCGCCGACGGGCACGGGGTGATCGTGCTGTCCGAGGGGCGCCTGCTCAACCTGGGCAACGCGACCGGCCACCCGAGCTTCGTCATGTCCAACTCCTTCACCAACCAGGTAATGGCGCAGGTGGAACTGTTCACCCGGCCGCAGGACTACCGGGCCGGCGTGCACGTCCTGCCCAAGTACCTGGACGAGAAGGTGGCCCGGCTGCACCTGGACGCCCTCGGTGTCCGGCTCACCGAGCTGACTAAGGCGCAGGCCAGCTACCTCGGCATCCCGGTGGAAGGGCCGTACAAGCCGGACCACTACCGCTACTGACCCCCGATGCCCGCAGGCGCCGAGCACGGCCCGCCCTCCGACATCGCGGACGCGGGCCTGGCCGAGGCCGGCGGGCCCGGATCGGCTGGGCCCAGCGAGGCATGCCCGGTGCTGCGGCTGCTCACCGAGCGCTATGCCGGTGAGCAGCCGTTCGCCGGGCTGACCGTCGCGGCCTGCCTGCACGTCACGGCGGAGACCGCGGGCCTGGTGGGTGCCCTGCGGGCCGGCGGTGCCCGGGTCTTCCTGGCCGCATCGAACCCGCTGTCCACCCAGGACGACGTGGCGGCCGCCCTGGCGGACGCGGGCACGAGCGTGTTCGCCCGGGCGGGCGTGGCCGCCGTCACCTACGGCGAGCACATCCACCGTGCCCTGGACTCGCGCCCGGACCTGGTCATCGACGACGGCGGGGACCTGGTCGACACGCTGTCCGGGCAGCGGCCTGAACTGGTCCCGGCGGTCCGCGGCGGATGTGAGTCCACGTCCACCGGGGTGCTGCGGCTGCGCCGGATGGCGGCGGCCGGCGCGCTGCGCGTTCCCGATGGTGGCGACCGACGCGACCGCCACCAAGCGGATGTTCGACAACACGGCGGGCACCGGGCAGTCGGTCCTCGACGCGGTGCTGCGCGCCACCAACACCCTGCTCGCGGGGCGGGCCGTGGTGGTGGCCGGGTTCGGGCCGTGCGGGCAGGGCATCGCGGCGCGCGCCAGCGGGCTCGGTGCCCAGGTCATCGTCACCGAGGTGGACCCGGTGCGGGCGCTGCAGGCGGTGCTGTCCGGGTACCGGGTGCTGCCGATGCGCGAGGCCGCCGCCGCGGGGGATGTGATCATCACGGTCACCGGCTCGCGGGACGTGATCGCGGCCGGCCACCTGGCGGTCCTGCGGGACGGCGCGATCCTGGCCAACGCGGGGCACTTCGACGCCGAGATCGACGTGGGCGCGCTGGCCGGGGCGGCGGTGAAGGTGACCCGCGACGTCCGGCCGCACGCCGACGAGTACACCCTGGGCGACGGCCGCCGGGTGGTGCTGCTCGCCGAGGGCCGCGTGGTCAACCTGGTCGCGGCCGAGGGAAACCCGCCGCAGGTCATGGACGTGTCCTTCGCCGGCCAGGCGCTCGTGCTGCGCTGGCTGGCCCTCGACCACGCCACGCTGCCGCCCGGTGTGCACGTCGTCCCGGCCGACATCGACGCCGAGCTCGCCCGGCTGACCCTGGAGTCCTCGGGAGCGCGCATCGACACGCTCACCGACGCGCAGCGCGACTACCTGAACTCCTGGCGGACCACTCCCGACGGCGGCATGAAGCCGGATGAGGCCGCCGGCATCGCCGCCCGGCCAGCACGATGCCGGGCGGCCGGAGACGGGGCACGGGCTGACGGGCCGCCCCGGGTAGTCGGCGGACTGGGCGGTATGGTCGGCCGGGTGTCGGGGCTGGCCGGTGCCTTGGCGTTGATGCGCGGGAACGGGCGGACCCGGCTGCCCCGCAACCGGAGGAAGACCAGCGCGACCCCGCCGCCCAGCAGGATCATCCAGAAGTTGACCAGCCGGTAGGCGAGCACCGCGGCCAGCGCCCTGGCCAGCGCCATGCCCGTCGCCGCCAGCGCGGCCGTCAGGGCGGCTTCCACGATGAGGAACCCGCCCGGGGTCACTCCCGTGCTGCCCGCCACCGCGCCGGCCCCGTAGGCCAGCAGCAGCCCGGCCCACGGCACCGGCTCGCCGGTCGCCTTGATGGCGCAGGCCAGGCAGGCGCAGTCGGCCAGCCAGTTCACCACCGCCAGGGCGAAAACCTCCCCGTACTGGGGCCACCGGAGGCGGATACTGGCCAGCTGCTGGAGGAACTCGTCCAGGGCGTCCGGGTCGATCCCGGGCTTGCGGATGATCCGCCGGACCAGGCCGAGCGCCCAGGCGATCACGCGGTTCGCGATGGCCCTGGCACGCGGGTAGCGCAGCGCGAGGATCACCGTGATCGCGGGCAGCGCGAACACGGCGGCGCCCAGGAAGCCCACCGCATTCGCCACTGGCGCGCCGCCTACGAGCGCACCGACAACCAGGACTATCGCGAGTGCCGAGGATGATGCGATGGCAGAGACGCCCAACGCCCACCCGGTGACCGCGGGATCCAGCCCCCGGCGGCGGAACTGCTGGTAGGAGAAGACCACGGCCAGCTGGGCCCCGGCGAACGGTATCGACATCGACAGCGCGTTCCCCGCGTAGGTGATCGCCATCACCGAACTGAACCTGGCCTG
Source organism: uncultured Actinomycetes bacterium (assembly GCA_963730235.1). GTDB lineage: Bacteria > Actinomycetota > Actinomycetes > Streptosporangiales > Streptosporangiaceae > DASXKD01. Next base: position 84,222 of record CAVSRH010000026.1, on the reverse strand, counting down.
ATCACCGTCGGCCCGTAGCAGCCGGCGGCGGCTCAGCCCGAACGCCACCAGCGAGATGAACTCGCAGGCGATTGCCAGCAGGAACCAGCGCAGGTCCAGGCTGCCCAGCGCGGACAGCGACTGCCCGAGCGCGTGCCGGTCCAGGATGACTACGGCGACGATCACCCCGACGGCCAGCAGCACCAGCACGGTGCGGACCCACCGGTGCCGCCGCGCCCGCCCGGCGGCGGCCCGCTCCCGGGCGCCGGGCCGCTCCCGGGCGGCGCCGGGCCTGGCCGGTACCGGCCCCGCCATCCGGGGGTGTGGCTGCGCTCATAGACATCCTCGGCGATGTGCCCGGACCGGCCCGATGGTCAGACCGGGGGAACGAATCCGCCCGCATGGGGTGGCTCGCTCCCGGTGGCTTCCCCTTCCCTTGCTACCGCGATGGGCTCCTGGATTGCTGCCCCTGCTGGCGGCGTCCATGCCGCGCCCGTGGCGGGCGGGGGCGCGGTCAGCCGGGCATGCTCCCGGCTGCGCCGCTCGGCGAGTACCGCGCTCAGGTACGCGACTACCGGCGTGCCCGGCGGCGGCAGCGGGCTGACCTGGGCCCGGACCGCGCCGGCGATGCGCTCGCCCAGTTCGGCCTGCGCGGCTGGGGTGAGCTCGGGCAGGCGGGCCAGGTACCGGCGGGCCGTTTCGGCCGTCTGATCGGTCAGCCCGGACAGCTCAAGCTGGGCCGCCCAGGACGTCAGTTCCGGGCCCACCTCGGGCAGCCCGGCCCCGCTCCGCGCGGCGGGCAGTCGCTGCTGGATCACGAAGGTGCCGGCGAACAGGTCGCCCAGCCGCTTGCCCCGCGCCGACAGCAGGGAACTGATCAGCGCCGGGAAGCCGAGCAGGAGCCAGATCTCCACCACGGCGGAGAGCCCGCGCACCAGCGCCTGCCGGAACCGCTCCGGTCCGCCGTCATCGCTGACCACGCGGAGGCCCAGGGCGAACTTGCCGGGCGACCGGCCCCGGCTCAGCGTCTCCCAGATCACCGGGTAGCCGACGATGACCAGGACTATCGCGGTGAGCGACAGGGCCCCCACGGTGGCCGTGCTCAGCCGGCTGGAGTCGCCCGTCAGCCCGACGACCAGCAGCAGGACGAACATCAGGACGACCTGGATGATCATGTCGAGGATCAGGGCGAGCAGGCGGCTGGGGAACCGCGCGCACGGCACCTCGAGGACGACAGCCTCGCCGGTGACGACGTCAGCCACGGCAGTCCCCGCTTCCTCATATCCGGGCCACGAACCGATCACGCCCGCCCCAAGGCTAATAGGGAGTTGGCCGTCGTGGCCTCACGCCCGGGCCCGAAACGGACATCCTCTAGCCTGGGCAATGTGGATCTCGCTGTCTACGCCGCCGCGCACGAGGCGGAGTGGCGGCGGCTGGACGACCTCGTCAAGCGGCGCCGGCGGCTCTCCGGCGCGGAGATCGACGAACTGGTGGCCCTTTACCAGCAGACCACCACGCACCTGTCCACCGTGCAGTCGGCGGGACAAGATCCCATCCTGGTGGCCGCGCTGTCCAGCCGCGTGGCCCGCGCCCGGGCCGCCGTGGTCGGGGCCGCCGTGCCCGGGGTGGGGCATGGTCGGCCGGTTCGCCCTGGTCTCCTTCCCCGCCATGGCCTACCGGGCCCGCTGGTGGTGGCTGGGCACCGCGGCCGGCTCGCTGGCGCTGGCCTTCATCATCGGCTGGTGGGTCGCCCGGTCCGCCCAGGTGCAGGCCGCGCTCCTGCCGCCGGCGCAGATCTCCCAGCTGGTGCACCACCAGTTCCAGCACTATTACTCTCAGTACGCGGCCACGTCGTTCGCCGCCGAGGTCTGGACGCACAACGTGTGGGTCGCCGCGGAGTCGCTGATCTTCGGGATCGCTGCTGGGCCTGCCGACCGCTGTATGTGCTGTTCTCCAACGCGGCCAACGTGGGGGTCATCGGCGGGCTGATGATCGCCCACGGCAAGGGGGTCCTGTTCTTCGCGCTGATCCTCCCGCACGGCATGCTGGAACTGTCCGCGGTGTTCCTGGCGGCGGCCACCGGCCTGCGGCTGGGCTGGACGGTCATCGACCCCGGGCCCGCGGCCGCGGGCCAGGGCGCTCGCCGAGGAAGGGCGCGCCTCCATCACGATCGCGCTCGGTCTCATCGTGGTGCTCGCTCACCTCCGGCCTCATCGAGGCCTTCGTCACCCCGTCGCCGCTGGCCGACCTGGGCCCGCATCCTGATCGGGGCGATCGCCGAGGCCGCGTTCCTCGGCTACGTGATCGTGGCCGGCCGCCGCGCGCAGGCGGCCGGGCTGACCGCGGACATGGCCGAGGCGCCCGACGTGGCGCCCGTGGCCGGCTAGGCGCGCGCCGGCGGATCCGCGGTCAGAGCCGCCGGCGGCCTTGAGCGCCAGGTAGGCGTCGGCGAGCGCGGCGGGCAGCCGCTCGGGCGGGGCGTCCACCACATGGGCGCCGCGCCGCTGGAGCAGCGCGGAAACCCGCTGCCGCGCGGCCAGGGCCTGCTCGGCCGCGGCCGCCTGCGTACACCGCCGCGGCATCGCCCCGGCCCGCCGCCATCTCCGCCGAGCGCGGGATCGGCCACCGCGGCGACCAGCACCTCGTGCCTGGCCGCCAGCAACGGCAGCCGGGGCAGCAGGCCCTCGGTGATCGCGGCCGGGTTGAGGTCGGTGAGCAGCACGATCAGGCAGCGGTGCCGCGCGGTGGTCAGTGCGGCGCTGCCCAGCGCCGCGGCGTCGGTCTCCACCAGTTCGGCCTCGCAGCACGGCCATCGCCTGCGCCACCGCGGCCAGCACCGCCGAGCGCGGCGCCCCCACGACCCGGGCCCTGACCCGCCGGTCGAACGCGATCAGGTCCACCCGGTCGCCCGCCCGGGAGGCGAGCGCCGTCAGCAGCAGCGCGGCGTCCATGGCGGCGTCCAGGCGGGGAACGCCGCCGACCCGGCCGGCCGAGGTGCGCCCGGTGTCCAGCATGACCAGGATGCTGCCGGTCACGTTCCGGCCGCCAGGTGCGGACCATGACGTCGCGGCGCCGCGCGGTGGCGCGCCAGTCGATGGACCGCACGTCGTCGCCGATGACGTACTCGCGCAGCGAGTCGAACTCGCTGCCCTGGCCGCGGAGCAGGGCACGGTGCTGCCCGTCGAGCTGGCGCAGCCGGGACAGCTTCTCGGGCAGGTGCCTGCGGCTGTGGAACGGCGGCAGCACCCGCACCGTCCACGGCAGCCGGCTGCCTGCCCTGGCGCGCGGCGAGGCCCGAGCGGCCCGAGCGAGCGCACCGTGACCGCCGCGGCCGCCTTGTCCCCGCGCCGGTCCGGGTACAGGTCCGTGGTCAGCCAGGCCCGGCCGCCGGCCGCGACCGTGACCCGCGCGCGCGGGGGAGTGGCGCCCGGCGCTCGGCTGCCAGGCGTCCCTGACCACGGCGCGCAAGGTCCGCCGCCCCGGGTTCGCCAGCCGCGAGCGCGACCGACGCGCGCTCGCCGAGCAGGCACCCGGCTGTCGCCGGAGCGGCTGAGCCGGAGCGTGCGCACCGGCGCCGCCAGTGCCAGGTCGGCGGCGATCGCGCCGCCAGCAGCAGGTTCACCGGCGATGAGCACGGCCGGGTCCGGAACGCCAGGATCAGCAGCGCGCCCGCAGGCGCGGCCAGCGCGGCCCGCCCGGTCAGCGCCATCGCGCGCCCCGATACCGCGGCCCGGGTCACCGGCGGGCCGTTACCGGCCGGGTCACCGGGGCACCGGGACCGAGCCGAGCACCGCGTCGATGCACGCCGTCGGCGGTGGCGCCTTCCAGTTCGGCCTCGGGCCGCAGTTGCACCCGGTGCCGCAGCGTCGGCCGGGCCAGCGCCTTCACGTCGTCCGGGATCACGTAGTCCCGGCCCGCGAGCCAGGCCCAGGCCCGGCTGGTGGCCTGCAGCGCGGTCGCGCCGCGCGGGGAGACCCCGAGCCGCAGCGAGGGCGACTGCCGGGTGGCCCGGCACAGGTCCACGATGTAGCCGGTCACCTCGGGCGCCACCGCGACGCCGCGCACCGCCGGCGCGGGCCGCCGCCAGGTCGGCCACGCCCGCCACCGGCCGGATCCCGGCCGCGGCGAGGTCACGCGGATCGAACCCGGCGGCGTGCCGGGCCAGGATGCTGATCTCGTCCTCCCGGCCGGGCACCGGCACCGTCAGCTTGACCAGGAACCGGTCGAGCTGCGCCTCGGGCAGCGGATAGGTGCCCTCGTACTCGACCGGGTTCTGGGTGGCCGCCACGCAGGAACGGCTCGGGCAGCGGCCGCGGCGTGCCCTCGACCGAGACCTGGCGCTCCTCCATCGCCTCCAGCAGCGCCGCCTGGGTCTTCGGCGGGGTCCGGTTGATCTCGTCCGCCAGCAGCAGGTTGGTGAACACCGGGCCCTCGCGGAACTGGAACAGCGCCGTCTGCGCGTCGTAGATCAGCGAGCCGGTCACGTCGCCCGGCATCAGGTCGGGGGTGAACTGGACCCGCGTGCTGCGCAGCGACAGGGCGCCCGGCGAGCGACGCGCACGAGCAGGGTCTTCGCCACCCCGGGCACGCCTTCCAGCAGCACGTGGCCGCGGCACAGCAGGCAGATCACCAGGCCGGTGACGACGGCGTCCTGGCCGACCACGGCCTTGCGCGACCTCGGCGCGCACCGCTTCCAGCGCGGCCCGCGGGCCCCGGCGCCCGGCCCTCGGCCGGGCCCGGCCCCGGAACCCGGGCGGCTCGGCCTGCGTGACGGGCGCGCGCCGCCCGACCGCCGCAGCCCGGCCAGCGGCGGGTTCTCGGCTGTCACAGGGTCAGCACCTGTCCCTCCAGAGCATCCAGGTCGGTGGCCAGCCGCACCAGCGCCGCCTCGTCGGCCGGGACCGGCCCGAACAGGACGGCCCGGATCTCGCCGGCATCACGCCCGGTCCGGCTGGCCAGTTCGCTGGCAGGCGGCGTCGGCCGTCACGTCGCGTGGCAGCCCGAGGCGGCTCGCGATCCGCCCCAGCGCCGCGCCGCGCAGGGCGGCGGCAGCCCGGTCGCGCGCCCGCCGGGACCGGTACAGCCTGCCATGGCCCTCCACAGTCTCGCAGGCGCGGACCACCACCGGCAGCGGCTCGGTCACCAGCGGCCCGAGACGGCGCATCCGCCACAGCGCCAGCAGCACCACGACGAGGGCGAGCTGGGCCGCCACGGCGTACACCTGGCCGGGGATGAGGCTGCCGAGGGACCGCCGCCCGGCGTGGGCCGGGACGGGCAGCGGGCCGGGCACGAGCCAGACGATCCGCGGCCTGCCCGCTGAGCAGGTTCAGCGCGAGCGCCGCGTTGCCGTGGCACCCAGGTTCGCGTTAGCCAGCGGGGCACCGGTGCCCAGCACGGTGACGACATGGCCGGGAGCGTCGTAGCGCACCACAAACAGCCGCACCGCACGGCCCGGGGTAGCAGCGCCAGGCACCGGGCGCGGCGGAGCGCAGCGGCAGCCCGCCCATGTCCGCGGCGCCCGCCGCGGCCGCGCCGGGCAGGCCGCAGCGCGGTGGCACGTCACCGGCTGGCCCGGCCGGCCCGGCCAGCGTCACCGCCGGGGCCAGCGCGGCCAGGGCGGCATGGGTCGGCGCCACCAGCACGAGCCCGGCCGGGAGGCGGGCGAGCCCGGCCAGTTCACCGCCGGACAGCCGCTGCGGGCTGGTGACGACCAGGGCGGTCCCGCGGTCCCGGGCCTGCGCGGCCGCCGCGGCCGCCGATCCCGGCCCTGCAGCACGGTCTGGCCGCGCTGCTGCAGCAGCGCCACCAGCGCGTCGCGCCGGCCGGGCCGGTGTCGTCCGGGTCCAGCGGGCCGGTCACCGGGGGCCTGCCTGGAGCAGCGCGACGATCAGCCCGCCGAGCAGGACCAGCAGCCACCACCGCCAGCCGGGGCCGCGCCACTGGCGCCAGCCCGCCGGTGCCGCCCGGCCGCCCGGGCTGGCCGGGCCGGTGGCTGCCGGTGCGCGCTCGACGGTGCTGGTCATGGCGTGCGCTGCGACCGCCGGGTGTGCCGCCGCGCCGCGCTCGGCCGGCGCCGGCCCTGATGCGCGTGTCGAGTTCGGTGACCCGGTCGTAGCCCGGCCGGGTGCCCGGCCGCCGCCCGTACCGGACCTCGTCGAACAGCCGGGCCGCGCCGAGCAGGTCGGCCGCGTGCGGCGGCAGCGCACGGGCCGCCTCGGCGGCGAACTCGTCGGCGGTCCGCCCGATGCGCGGCATCAGCACACCGCGCTCGTCGAGTTCCGCGGCGATGGCCCGGACGCGCTCGCAGATCGCCGCCGCGTAGTCGCCCGACGCGGCCAGCCGGGCGGCCGCCTCGCGGTGATCACGGGCGGTGCGGGCCGCGGCTGTGGCGCCCGGCCCCACCCGGCGGCGCCGCGCCCTGGCGACCGGGCCGGTCCGGGCCAGGACCACCATGACCAGCAGCACCACCACCGCGGTCAGCGCGACGAATCCCCACCAGCCGCCCGGCAGCCGCTGGCCGGCCGCGGAACAGCCGGCCCAGCCACTGCAGGGCGAACCGCACGGCCCGTTCGGTGAGCGAGGGCTGCGGATGGTAGATCGCCTTGGACAGCTCCGTGCGGGCGAGCCGTTGCCCGGCCCGCCTGCCGACCACCGGACTGCCACCCGAGGGGGCCGCCATACGGAGCGCGGCAAGACTGGCGGCGCTGATCACCACGCCGGAGGGCCGCCGGGCGGCGTGCCCGGGCCCGGGCCGAAGCCCTGGCCCGCGCCCTGCCCCGGCCCGGGATCCTGTTCCGGGCCCGCGCCCTGCCCGCTGGCCTGCGGTGCCGGTGCCGTCCGCGCGCCGGGCCGCCACAGCGAGGCGAACTCGTCCCCGGTCATCGTGCTCCCTTCGCCCGCCGCCGTCTGCAGGACCAGGTCGAGGCCCTCCCGGCGCATCCGCAGGTCGACGTAGAGCAGGACGGCCACCCCGGCGGATATCGGGCGCGCCACGGCACCGGCGACGACACCACCCGACGGCGGTGATGAGAATGCCCGCCACGTTCCCGCCGGTGCTGGGCAGCAGCGAGTTACCGCCGCCGGCCATCGCCGCGAACAGGCTGAACGGGATCTGCAGCACCCCGGCCGTGATCACCACGATCAGCCCGGCCAGCAATGTGATGCCGAACACCCGCCAGAAGCTGCCGCGGACCAGCCGCCAGGACCGCGCGAGCGCCCGGCCCGGGCCCTCCCGTTCCAGCACCACGGCCTGCCCCGCCATCCGGAACATGATCACGAACCAGATGGTCAGCACGATCCCGGCGATCGCCCCCAGCGCGGCCAGCACGCCGATCAGCGCCCCCGGGGCGTGCGCCACCGCCAGGAGGACCACAACGATCGCGTAGACCGCCCAGATCCCGGTCAGGATCAGCGGGATGAGCAGCGTGACGCCGATCAGGGCGGCCAGCCGGGGCCGCGCGATCCGCCAGGCCTCGCCCGCGGTGATCTTGTGCCCGAGCACGCTCCGCCCGATGACCACGGTGAGCAGGCCGGTCAGCACCGTGTCCACGATGAACGCGAGCACGATGGACACCGCGGCGGTCGGCGCGAGCACCTCGCCCATCCTGGTCAGCAACCGGGTGGCCTGCGCGGTGGTGAGCTGCTGCCCGGGCGACGGCAGCACCACCGTCCCCAGGTAGTGGACCAGCAGCAGCGAGAGCGTGGTGGTGATCACCGCGGACGCGGTGAGCAGCAGCGCGGCGATGCCGAGCGTGGCCCTGGGGTTGCGCCTGATGGAGGTGAACGCCCCGTCCAGCAGCTCGCCGACGCCCAGCGGCCGCAGCGGGATGACGCCCGGCTTCGGTGCCTGGGGCCGGCTCTGCCAGGGATAGGCCGGCGGCTGCCCCGGCCCGCCCGGCGGCGCGTACCCGGGTGGGCCGGAGCCCGGCTGCGCGTACCCGCCGGGCTGGGCATACTCCGGCTGGCCGGTACCGCCGGCGGGCTGGCCGTAGCCGCTGGACGGCTGGGCCTGGCCGGGCTCGAACGGCGGCGGCTGCCCGTACCCGCCAGGCTCCCCCGCAGGCGGGAACCAGGGCTGGGGCTGGGTCCCGTCCCTGGCCTCCCCGGTGCCGTCCGCCCCCGGGGGCACGTTGTCAGTCATGTTTCTCCTTACCGGCACGGCGCGTGCCGGCGCCGGGCCCGGCCCCGCGCTGGCGCCCATACTCGCACGAAGCCGCCGGCCGGGAAACGGCGCTCAGCCATTCCGGATATCCCTCCTTCCTGCCCCGGCACGGTGGCCGCATTCGACCTGGTGGGCGGCGATGACGCACACTCGGGCTGTGGACACCCGCGCGCTGCGCTGGCTCGGCCCGCCGGACGGGCCGGCCATCGTGCTGCTGGACCAGACCAGGCTGCCGGCCGAGGAGGTCTATCTCGCCTGCCGCGACGTCCCGGCTTTGATTGCTGCGATACGCAGCCTCGTGGTCCGTGGGGCGCCGATGCTGGGCCTGGCCGGGGCGTACGGTGTCGCGCTGGCCGCCTGCCGCGGCGACGACGTGGCAGCCGCGGCGGACCTGCTGGGCCGGTCCCGGCCGACTGCGGTGAACCTGGGCTGGGGCGCCGCCCGGCCCTGGACGCCTACCAGGCAGCCCGCCGCGCGGCGGAGGGCACCGGCGCCGCGGCGGCGCGGCGGCTGGCGGCCGCTGCGGCACTGGCGCAGGCCCGGGCGATCGACGCCGACGATGCCGCGGCGAGCGCGGCCATCGCCAGGCACGGGCTGGCCCTGGTCGGGGAGCGCGCCCGCATCCTGACCCACTGCAACACCGGGGCCCTGGTCTCGGCGGGCGAGGGCACCGCCTTCGCGATCATCCTCGCGGCGCACCGGGCGGGGCGCGTCGCCCAGCTGTGGGTGGACGAGACCCGCCCGCTGCTCCAGGGCGCCCGGCTGACCGCCTACGAGGCCGGGCGGGCCGGGCATCCCGCACGCGGTCCTCGCGGACTCGGCGGCGGCCTCGCTGATGGCGGCGGGGGAGGTCGACCTGGTCATCACCGGGGCGGACCGGATCGCGGCCGACGGCAGCGTCGCCAACAAGGTGGGCACCTACGGGCTCGCCGTGCTCGCCCACCACCACGGCGTGCCGTTCGTGGTCGCCGCGCCGGTGTCCACGATCGACTTCGCGGCCGCCGACGGCGGCCGACATCAAGGTCGAGCAGCGGCCGGGCGAGGAGGTGACCATGTTCGCCGGAACGGCGGTCGCCCCGGCGGGGAGCGCCGCCTACAACCCGGCCTTTGACGTCACCGACGCCGCGCTGGTGACCGCCCTGGTGACCGAGCACGGGGTGGTGCGGCCCGTCACTGCAGGTACGCTGCAAAGCCTAGGCGCCGGCCGGGGATCGCGAGAGGGTGCCCGAACCGATGTTTCCGTGGAACGATGAGGTCCATGAAAGGCCGTGTGCTGGTCGTCGATGACGACGCCGCCCTCGCCGAGATGATCGGCATCATGCTCCGGGGGGAGGGATTCGAGCCGATGTTCGTCGCCGACGGCGATCATGCCGTGCAGGCGTTCCGGGACACCCGCCCCGACCTGGTGCTGCTCGACCTGATGCTGCCGGGCCTTGACGGCATCGACGTGTGCCGCCAGATCCGCACCGAATCGGGCGTGCCGATCGTCATGCTGACCGCCAAGAGCGACACCGTCGATGTCGTGCTCGGGCTGGAATCCGGTGCCGACGACTACATCGTCAAGCCGTTCAAGTCGAAGGAGCTCATCGCGCGGGTCCGGGCGCGGCTGCGCCGGACCGACGACCCGGCGCCGGAGATGCTCCAGATCGGGGACGTGACCATCGACGTGGCCGGGCACTCGGTGAAGCGCGACGGGCAGCCGATCAACCTCACCCCGCTGGAGTTCGACCTGCTGGTCGCGCTGGCCCGCAAGCCACGCCAGGTGTTCACCAGGGAAGTCCTGCTGGAGCAGGTCTGGGGTTACCGGCATGCCGCGGACACCCGGCTGGTCAACGTGCACGTGCAGCGGCTGCGCGCCAAGATCGAGAAGGACCCGGAGCGGCCGGAGATCGTGGTGACGGTCCGCGGCGTGGGCTACAAGGCGGGGCCAGCCTGACGGACAGCCAGACGACGCGGACCAGGCAGCGCCGGTGGCCGCGGAACGAACCGGGCCAGCGGCGTGGCCAGGCCCGGCCGTGCGGCTCGCGCACCATCTGCCGCCTGCGCTCCGCGCGATGCTCAGGGTCGCCCGCCGGCAGGGCGGCTCGCTGGCCGCGCTGCTGGCCGCGCCGCTGGCACCGGTCGCTGCAGCTGCGCGTGATCGGCACCACCCTGGTCGTCTCGGTGGTGGTGGTGGCGGTGCTCGGCTTCTTCCTGGTGCAGCAGATCGCCAGCGGGCTGTTGAACAACGCGCGCAGACGCCGCCCACAGCCAGACCTCCGACGGGCTCACCGTTCGCCCAGGCAGCTGACGCCTACGCGCGGCCCGAGCGCGGAGCCAGCCCGTCCGCGCTGATCGCGCTCGTCACCGCGCTCCAGTCCGGCAGCGGGCAGGGCAACGTCTACGACGTCGTGGTGCTCGCAGCGGGGCCACCGGACCGGCGCTGGCCGGTGTCACCGGCAACCAGGGAGCTCTTCGGCCCGAGCTCTGCCCCGGCCGCGCTGCAGGACGAGGTGGCCGAGGAGCAGCTCGCCGGCCATGAGCGACACCTTCTACACCGCAGCGACCACGCTGATGAGCCTGGACCACCGGTCGCCGGGGCCGGCGCTCGCCGTCGGCGTCCCGATCTCCCGGCTACGACCAGCTGTACTACCTGTTCCCGCTCTCCCAGCAGCCCAGGCGATGCGGCTGGTGCAGAACACCCTGATCCTGGCCGGCGCTGGCCTGGTGCTGCTGCTGGCGGTGATCGTCTCGCTGGTGACCCGCTGGGTGGTCGTCCCGATCCGCCAGGGGGCCCAGGCGGCCAGCCGGGTCTCGGCCGGGAACCTGGACGAGCGGATGGCGGTCCGCGGCACCGACGACCTCGCCGCGCTGGCCACTCCTTCAACGAGATGGCCGCCAGCCTGCAGGAGAAACTGCGGGAGCTGGAGGAGCTGTCCAGCGTGCAGCGGCAGTTCGTCTCGGACGTCTCGCACGAGCTGCGCACCCCGCTGACCACCATCAGGATCGCGGCGGACGTCCTGTTCGGCGCCAAGGATGCCCTGGACCCCGCCGCCAAGCGGTCCGCCGAGCTGCTGCAGAGCCAGCTCGAGCGGTTCGAGGCGCTGCTGTCCGACCTGCTGGAGATCAGCAGGTACGACGCCAACGCGGCGACCCTGGACGCGGAGTCCGCCGACGTGTGTGACCTGGTGCTGCGCGCGGCGGCGGACGCGGAGCAGCTGGCCGCGCAGCGCGGCACCAGGATCGAGTTCCGGCTGCCCGCCCAGCAGTGCATCGCCGAGGTAGACCGGCGCCGGGTCGAGCGGGTGCTGCGCAACCTGCTCGACAACGCGGTCGAGCACGGTGAGGGCCGTGACGTGGTGGTGACCGTCGCAGCCGACCGGGACGCCGTGGCGGTCGCGGTCCGCGATCACGGCGTGGGCCTCGGCCCGGGTGAGCACCAGTTCGTCTTCGACCGGTTCTGGCGCGCCGACCCGGCCCGCGCCCGGACCACCGGCGGGACCGGGCTGGGCCTGGCCATCGCGCAGGAGGACGCCCGGCTGCACTGCGGGTGGCTGCAGGCCTGGGGAGAGCCGGGGCGCGGCTCGGTCTTCCGGCTCACGCTGCCGCGGACCGTCGGCGGGCTGCTCGCCGGGCTCGCCGCTGCCGCTGTCCCCCGACGAGGCAGACCTGGCCGCCCCCGGGGAGGTCGTCGGCGTGGACTCGGTGACCTACCCGGCCGGCACTGCCGAGCCGCAGGGCGCCCCGCCGAGGAGTATCGATGCGTGATCCGCGCGCTGCCCGGCCGCGGCGTCCCGGCGGCCCGACCGCACTGGTCACCGGGCTGGTGGCGGCGGCCGTGGTGGCGAGCGGATGCTCGGTCATCCCGGTCAGCAACAGCCCGGAGCCCGCCGCCGCCCCCGCCCCGCCGGCCGGCGCGGGACCGTGCTGCGGGCTGCTGGTGCGGGGCCCGCAGGTGGGCTGGAGTCCCCAGACGGTGGTCCAGTACTTCCTGCTCGCCAGCGCCATCGGCGCCCACCACTACGCCGCGGCCAGGCAGTACCTGACCAAGGGGGCCAGCAATGCCTGGCGCCCGGAGTCAGCGGTGACGATCCTGACCCAGGAACCGAAGCTTTCCGTGGGGCCGGGACGGGTGAACGGTCCGGTGACCAAGAGCTACGTGGTGGCTTCCGGCACGGAGCAAGCCCGGCTGAACAGCGCCGGGCAGTACATCGCGGCTTCCGGCGGCGTGACGGCGCCGAACGAGGAGTTCGTCCTGCAATACGGCAAGGGCCTCTGGAAGATCTCCCAGCTCTCGACCGGCGCGGGCAAGGTCTCCCACGAACTGCTGCTCACCAGCGACCTGTTCCACCTGGAATACACCCCGCGGAACCTCTACTACTACGGGGGGCGGAACAGGAAGCTGGTGCCGTATCCGGTCTTCGTGCCCATCCAGGGCACAAACCCAGCGGTGACACTGATCAACGACCTCATCGCCGGTCCCGGCCCCTGGCTGGCGGGCGGGGCCCAGTCCGCCTTCCCGCCGGAATCCCACCTGGTGCAGCCCATCCAGGTGTTCCCCGGCCCGTCCGGTGGCCGCACCGCGGTGGTGAACATCGCGGTGCCGCCCCAGCCCACCGGCCTGGATGTGCCGGCCATGGCGGCCCAGCTGGTGACCACGCTGACCAGCGCGGTGTACAGCACGCCACTGTTCCGTGCCGTCAAGCTCAAGATCAACGGGCGGCCCTGGTCGCCCACGCATGCCGGGCGACACGCTGAGCCTGAGCACCTATCAGCGGGACATCCCGCAATGGCCGGCCGGCGAGAAGGCCTATTACCTCTCCCAGGGCGGCAGCCTCCGCAGCCTCACCGCCAGGCAGGTCCGTGGCTCCGCGGTGCTCAGGGGCAAGGGCAACGCGCCGGTGACACTGAGCCGGATCGCCGTGTCGCCGGGCGGCAACCATCTCGCCGGCCTGGCCGGGCCGGCGAACACCGTCTACACCGGGAAGCTGGTCATCGCGCCCGGCGGGCGGCAGTCGCTGACGCAACTGCGTGCCCAGTTCCCCGGGTTCACGTGCACCTCGCTGAGCTGGGACAGGCTCGGCGACCTCTGGGTCACCGGGGTGAACAAGTCCGGGGCGGGGGTCTGGGTGCTGCCTGGCGGTGTCGGGGCCCGCGGTCTTGGTCACCCCATCGGCTGACTCCGGCCGGATCACCGACCTGCAGGTCGCACCGGACGGTGACCGGGTGGCGATGATCGCCGGCACCGGGGATCATGCCCACCTGGTGCTCGCCGCGATCATCCACGAACACGCCGGTTTCCTGCTGAGCACCCCGGCTCCGCTCCGGCCGAGCCTGCCGCCGGTGTCGGCCCTGACCTGGTACGACGAGGATCATCTCCTGGTAGTCACCGGGACGGGAGAGCAGAGCCAGCTGTGGGAGGTGCCGCTGGACGGGGACAACCCCGTCTCGCTGACCAGGCAGCCGGGGATCCTCACGGTCACCGCCGCCGGCCCGGGCAACCCGATGTATCTCGGTTTCGCCGGTGACCGGCTGCAGGAGGCGGGCGGCCCCAATCAGCCCCTAACCGACATACCGGCTGGCCAGGCCATCATCTATCCCGGATAACCGGGCTCAGCGTCCTGACATCCAGCCTTCCTCAAGCTACGTTCAAGGTATGGCACCCGCCCGGGTCCGTGGTTGCGCCGGGCCGGGTCACCCGCGAAGAGCGAGGTGGTCCGTCCCGGCAAGCCGATGCCAGCCGCAGGCGAAACGGCCCACGTAAGGCGACTTCTCGTCGACCGATCACGGTGCGGCTTAGAGGTAAGTCCTGCCCCGCCGGGAGATCCGATATCTCCCGGGCCGGGAGAAGGGCAGTAGTGGCGACAGGCCGCGAACCCCTCGGCAGGCGGATGTGGGGTCGAAGACCAGGTCGGCCGGGCGGGTGCCGAGAGCTGGGACCTTACTCGGGATGAAGGGGGTTTCCGGTATGGACATCATCATCAAGGGTCGGCGCACCGATGTGCAGGAGCGGTTCCGCAGCTATGCGTCGGCGAAGATCACCAGGATCACGAAGCTCACCCACAAGGTGATCAGGGTGGATGTGGAGGTCTCCGCCGAGCGCAACCCCCGGCAGTCGGGGCGCCGGGAGCGTGTGGAACTGACGATCCTGTCCCGTGGCCCGACCATCCGCGCCGAGGCGGCGGCCGACGACCGGTTCGCCGCGCTGGACCGGGCACTCGCCAAGCTCGAGGAACGGCTGCGCCGCTCGGGGGACCGGCGCAAGGAGGCCAGGCACGGCGGCATGCAATCCGGCCGGATACCGGGGCCGCGGTCGGGGAACACCGGCCCGTTGCCGGTGGTCACGGATGCGGCCGCCGGGTACGCCGACGCCAGCCCGTGGGACCTGGGCGCGCCCGCCGCTTCCGGCAACGGCACTGGCCCGGGCCTGGCGCCCGGCGCCGAGGACGAGCAAGAGGACGAAGCCGGCGTCGTCCCCATCCAGATGGAGGGTGACGGCCCGGTCGTGGTCCGGGAGAAGTTCCACGCCGCCGCGCCGGTCACCGTCGACCAGGCGCTCTTCGAGATGGAACTGGTCGGGCACGACTTCTACCTGTTCCGGGACGAGCGGTGCGGCCTGCCGAGCGTCGTGTACAAGCGGCACGGCTACCAGTACGGGCTGATCCGCCTGGTGGAGCAGGCGCAGCCGGACATCGCGGCCAAGGGAAGCCTCAAGGTCTGACCCTGGTTCCGGCGAGCCCGGGGGGATTCGCCCTCCGGGCCGGCACCTCGGAGTTTGCGCACCTGCCGTACGTCGGCCAGAGTGTGTTCGCAAGGCACTGGCTGGGGCAGGGAGGACGCGATGACCGGAGATCCCGGAGCCGCGGGCGGGGCACAGGACGCCGCGCGGCAGCCCGAGCCGATCCGTGTGCTGATCGTCGACGATCACGCGCTGTTCCGGCGCGGCCTGGAGATGGTCCTCGCCGAAGAGGCCGACATCGAGGTGGTGGGCGAGGCCAGCGACGGCGCGGAGGCGGTCGACAAGGCCGCCCAGGCGGTGCCGGATGTCGTGCTGATGGACATTCGCATGCCCCGCAGCAGCGGGATCGAGGCATGCCGGGCGATGAAGGAACTGTCTCCCAGCGCCAAGATCGTCATGCTGACGATCAGCGACGAGGAGGAGGACCTTTTCGAGGCGATCCGCGCCGGGGCCAGCGGGTACCTGCTCAAGGACATCCCCTACGACGAGGTCGCCGACGTGGTGCGGGCGGTGCACGGCGGGCAGTCCCTCATCAACCCCTCGATGGCGGCGAAGCTGCTGGCCGAGTTCGCCGCGATGGCCAGCCGCGACGGCACCGAGCCGGCGGAGCAGGTCCCGGCCCCCCGGCTCACCGAGCGCGAGATCGAGGTGCTCAAGCTGGTCGCGCGTGGCATGAACAACCGGGACATCGCCAAGGAGCTGTTCATCTCCGAGAACACGGTGAAGAACCACGTCCGGAACATCCTGGAGAAGCTGCAGATCCACTCCCGGATGGAAGCCGTCATGATCGCCGTCCGGGAGAACCTGATCGAGTTCGGCTAGCCCCGAGCCCCGGGCTCAGTCGTCGATGGCCTGATAGGCGCAGGTCCAGAAGTCCCGGAACACGTTCGGCGGCCCCGGGGAGGTCATCTCCCGCTGGGTCAGCAGGATCCCGATCAGCTCCTCGGCCGGGTCGGTGTAGACCGAGGTGCCGGTGCCGCCGGTCCAGCCGAACCGGCCCGGGGTCGAAGCGAGGGTCTTGCGCCGGAGGAAGACCTGGAAGCCGAGGCCCCAGCCGCTGTTGCCGCCGAAGAAGATCCCGTTCTCCGCCTTCTGCTGCTCGGTGAGCAGGTCCGTGGTCATCAGCTCGACCGTCGGCCGGGCCAGTACGCGGCCGCCGCCGTGCCGGCCCTTGTTCAGCATCATCGTGCAGAACGCCAGCAGGTCGTCGGCCGTCGAGACGAGCCCGCCGCCCGCGGACGGGAACGCGGGCGGGTGCCCCCACAGGCTGTTTCGCGGGTCATCGCTGAGGATGGGCCTCCCGGTCGCCGGATCGGGGCGGTAGGCGGTGGACAGCCGGTGCAGGCCGGCCTCGGGCACGTCGAACCCGGTGTCGGCCATGCCGAGCGGCCGCAGTATTCGCTCGGCCAGCACCTCCGCCAGGGGCTGCCCGGTGGCCCGGGCCATCAGCACCCCAAGCACATCGGAGCCGGTGTGGTACAAGAACTTCTCTCCCGGCTGGTAGGCCAGCGGCAGGCTGCCGAGCCGCTTCATCCACTCGTCCGGCTCGACCGGCGGGCTCTCGGCGCCAGGCTCCAGGCCGGCCTCCTCCATCGCCCGCTGGATGGGGTATTCCCCCGGTGGCACCATGAACGCGCCCAGGCCGAACACGAACGTCAGCAGGTCGCGTACGGTGATCGCCCGGTGCGCCGGAACCGTGTCGTCCAGCGGCCCGTCGATCCGTGCCAGCACCCGGCGGCCGGCCAGTTCCGGCAGCAGGCCGTCTACCGGGTCGTCGAGCCGCAGCCGGCATTCCTCCACCAGGGTCATCGCCGCCGCGGCCGCGATCTGCTTGGTGACCGACGCGATCCGGAAGATCGTGTCGCGGCGCATCGGCTCGCTGCCGCCGGCCGCCAGGGTGCCGATCGCCTCGACGTGCACCTCGCCGCGCCTGGCCACCAGGGCGACCAGGCCGGGCATGTCGCCGGATTCGACGTGACGGGTCAGGACCTCGCGCAGCCGCCGCAGCCGTGCCGGGGACAGACCAGATGCGCTCATGGGTGCTCCTCCTCGTCGTGGCGCGCCCCGGTGGGTAGACGTCGCGGTGACGCGGTATTCATCGGGCCTGGCGCGCGGCGTGCCGCGCGGCGAGCAGCGGAATGGCGGCGATCTTCTCCTCGGTCAGCTCCGCCCAGCGGATCTCCGCCACCGGCCGCCGGCTCCGCCGGTCCCGGCAGTCAATCACCCGGTCGGGCGTGATCACCAGGTCGACCGGGACGTCATGCCCGGCCAGGGGTATGGCACCGGCCGGCTGGAGCTGGATCTCGTGCACGGTGGTGACGGCGACGGTGCCAGGGCCGATGCAGGCCGCCGCGCCGGCCAGCGCGAACTCCAGGTCCGCGAAACCGCCGCCCTTGCCGAGCCGGGCCCCGTCCTCGCCCACCGCGACGGAGCCCATCACCACCAGGTCCACCGGGGCCAGCTCGGCCAGCGTGACCCGGCGGGCCGACCTGGTGGCGCCGCTGATGGAGGCGGCCTTGCGCGGGGAGTCGCTGAGGTGGTCGGGATCCAGGGCGAAGAACGGCTCGGGCCCGGCCAGCCTGGGCACGGCCATGTACACGGTCTTGCCGTCCTCCAGGGCGCGCTGGCGCACCGGCAGCTGGGCCGAGTCCGGGTTGGCCTTCAGCGTCCGGGCCCGCTGCCACTCCGGCAGGTCCCGCAGCCGCTGCGCGGCCGCCTCGGCCCCGGTGAAGTTGGGGATCCGCCCGGCCGCGCCGGGGAACCGGGCCACCCGGGCCGCGCTCATCGCGGCCCAGACCTGCTCCCGCAGGGCGGCCTTGGCGGCCAGCAGCTCGGCTGGCCCGCCGGCGTCGTGATCGTGGCGCGGCGCATGACGGGGCACGCCCCCATCCTGCCCGACCCGTCCCCGTCCCCTCCGGCCGTTCCTGGTCCGTCCCGCTCACCGCGCGGACTCGCTTTAGCCTGTCCGTGGCGGCGCGGAACAGGTGAGGTGGCGGTGAGCGGAGCAGATAGCCAGGAGCCCCGGGCGGACTGGGCACCCGAGATCGAGGAGATCCGCAGGCGCCGGGAGGCGGCGCAGGCCATGGGCGGCCCACAGAAGGTGGCCCGGCAGCGGGCCGCGGGCCGGCTCACCGTCCGGGAGCGCATCGAACGGCTCGCCGACCCCGGCAGCTTTGCCGAGATCGGCGCCCTGACCGGCTTCGCCGACTACGACGCCGAGGGCCGCCTCGTCTCGGTCCTGCCCGCCAACTTCGTGGCGGGAACCGCGCGCATCGACGGGCGCCCGGTACTGATCGGCGCCGACGACTTCACCGTCCGGGGCGGCTCCGGCGACGCGGCGATCCACGCCAAGCAGGTCTTCTCCGAGCAGTACGCGAACCAGATGCGGCTGCCCGTGGTGCGGCTGCTGGACGGCGCAAGCGGGGGCGGCAGCGTCAAGATGGCCCAGGACGCCGGGTACACCTATGTGCCGGTCAACCCAGCGTGGGACGTCGTGGTGGACAACCTGTCCGTCATCCCGGTGGTCGCCTTGTGCCTGGGCCCCACGGTCGGCCTCGGCGCCGGGCGACTGGTTATGTCGCATCTGGCCGTCCTGGTCAAAGATCTCGGCCAGCTATTCACTGCGGGGCCACCGGTGGTGCGCGGCGGCACCGGCGAGGACCTGACCAAACAGGAGCTTGGCGGCGCGGACGTGCACCGCCGCAACGGCACGGTCGAGCGGATCGCCGACTCCGAGGACGCGGCGTTCGCGCTGGCCCGCCGCTTCCTGTCCTACCTGCCGGGCAGCGTGCACGAACTGCCGCCGGTGCTCGCCTGCGACGACCCGGCGGACCGCCGGGAGGAGGCGCTCGCCGCGGCGATCCCGCGCAGCCCGCGCACGCCCTACCGGCTGGAGCCGATCCTGGACGCGGTCTTCGACCGCAGCTCGGTGCTGCGGTACGCGGAGTACGGCGGCGCGACGGTGACCGCGCTGGCCCGCCTGGACGGCCACCCGGTCGGGGTCATCGCCACCGACCCGTTCCGCGGCGCCACCATGTCCGTCGAGGGAGCCCTGGCGGTTACCCGGCTGGCCGACCTGTGCGAGACGTTCCACCTGCCGATCGTCAGCCTCACCGACCAGGGTGGCCTTGCCATCGGCCGGGTCGCCGAGGAGCGCGGCACGATCCGGCATGGCGCCCGGGCCATCGCGGCGGTGTACCAGGCCCGGGTCCCGCAGGCCGAGCTGATCGTCCGCCGGGTCTACGGGGTGGGCGGCGCGGGCATCGTCAACCGGCACCGGGCGGGCCGCAGCTGGGCGTGGCCATCCGGGGACTGGGGCTCCCTGCCGGTGCAGGGTGGCGTCGAGGCGGCGTTTCGCGCGCAACTGGACCAGGCCCTGGACCGGGCGGCCGAGATCGACCGGATCCGCCGGGAGCTGGCCGCGGTCAGCTCGCCGTTCCGGACGGCGGAGCGTTTTGGCGTGCAGGACCTGATCGATCCCCGGGACTCCAGGCCCCTGCTGTGCGCCTGGGCCCGGGACGCCTACCGGGTCCTGCCCGAGCAGACCGGCCGCCCGTCCTTCGGCACCCGCCCCTAACCATCCCGCGCCCACCCGCAGCCACCCCGTGCCCACCGGCAGGCGCCGCCTCTTACTGGCGCCGATGCCGGGAATCCTGGCCGGCGGCTGATGTCCTGGCCGGCCCGGGCGCGGTGACACCGGTCACGGCGAAGGCCACCAGCTATAGCGCTTCGTGGGCGGCGGATAGAGGGCCCGGCCGATCGACGCGGATCCCCATCCGATGACCCATCCGAAGAAGATCGCGAAGACGTAGCCCAGGATCTTGGGCGGTTCGGTGACGGCGAGGATCGCCCAGATTACCGCCCATGCGAGGAAAGAGCCGATGCTGTAGGCGGTGTAGGTGTTCAGGGGTCCTGGCTGGAAAAGACGATGTGCCGGTCTCGGTGAAGCTTCCATGGTGCTGCTCTCCTGTCCGTGCCGCCCGCCTGAGCGGGCTGCTAGCTTCCCCGCTTCATCTGGCGAGGCGCATAAAGTGATATCACAATGATAGGCAGGCGATATCGGATACGTCAATAGGATGGGGTGGCGATAGGTTCGCAGGTTCCAGCACTGGTTGTGTGCAGGCGAGGTGGCGGGCTGCGGGCCCAGTCAGGCCAGGGCGGCGGCCAGGCGGGGGGCAAGGTGAGGCGGGCTGACCTGGCCCAGCTCCACCGAGGTGCAGCCGACCCACTCCGCTGCCTCGCGCAGCGCCTGGCCCATCGGCTCGCAGGCGGCGGCGGTGTCCACGGAAAGCTGGCGTGCCACCAGGGTCTTGCCGCGGCGCACCGGGTCCACCCGGCCGACCAGGCGCCCCCCGGCCAGCAGCGGCATGGCGAAGTAGCCGTGCACCCGCTTGGGCTTGGGCACGTACGCCTCCAGGGAATGCTCGAAGCCGAACATCCGCAGCGTGCGCTTGCGGTCCCAGACGAGCGAGTCGAAGGGGGACAGCAGCACGGCCCGGTGCCTGCCCCGCGGGGCGGCCTGGGCCAGGGCGAGAGCCCCGGGGTCGGCCCAGGCGGGCACCGCGGTCCCACTCGGCCCGCCGATCGCCACCGGGGTCAGCCCGGCCGCCAGGGCGGACTCCTCGACCCGGCTGGCAGGCCGCGGCGTCAGCAGGCCGGTGAGGTGGTTCAGCCGCTGGTAGTCCACGAGGTCCGCGCGGGTGGCCACGCCCAGCGCCCGGGCGGCCACCCCGGCGAGGTGCACCAGGCATTCGGAGTCCGACAGGTCCTGGCCGAGCAGTTCCCCGGGCAGGACGCGCTCGGGCAGGTCGTACACCCGCCGCCAGCCGTCCCTGCGCACGCAGATGACGTCGCCGACGTCCAGCATCCACTCCACGGCGATCTTCGTATCCGACCAGTCCCACCAGGGGCCGCCGCCCTTGGCCCCGCCGAGCTGGGTGGCTGTCAGCGGGCCCTCGGCGCGCAGCCGGGCCAGCACGTCGGCGCAGCTCCGGTCGTCCACGGTGTGCCAGCGCAGGCCCCGCGCCCGCAGCGCGCGCCGCCGGAACGCGTAGTACGGCCACTCCTCGATGGGCAGCACGCAGGCGGCGTGGGACCAGTACTCGAACGCCACGGGCGTGCGCGGATGCCAGTAGGCGCGCTCGATGCGCTCCCGGGGAATGGGGCCGAGCCTGGCATAGGCGACCAGCTCATGGGAGCGGGCCAGGACGCTGATCGTGTCCAGCTGGACCGCGCCGATCCGGCGCAGCATCCCAGGCACGCCGCCGCGCCGCCCCTCGGCCCCCAGCAGGCCCTGGGCGCGCAGCGTCATCCGGCGCGCGTCATCAGGAGAAAGCACGACCTCGGGCGCTACCACCGCTGGACTGACCACAAACCCAGGAGCTTAACTCCGCTCCCCGACATTCCCGCTGCCCCGGGCATTCCACCCAGCGAGCCGGCGGGGTTTAGTACCAGTCCTCGAAGATGTGGGTGGCCAGGGCCAGCAGGCCGCCGACGGCGCACAGCCCCACGCCCACCCAGAACAGCCACCACGTCGGGCCCAGGATCAGGCCGAACCCGCCGATCAGGAATGCCGCCATCATGGTGGACACCGCCACCCAGGACACCGGACGGCCGTGGTGCGACGCCGGCGCGGCTGCGCTCGCGGCGAGCTGGCCGCCCTCAGCGGAATTCCCGGCCACCATGCCGGTACCCACCTGGTCCGCCATGCGCGCTGCTCCTCTCGCGGTGGCGCGGCGGCGATCCGCCACGGCACGCAACCCATCCGGCCCCGAGTGCCCGTGGCCGTCACCATATTGTGGCGAAGCCAGCTTAGTGCCGTGTGCTCGGCCCCGAAGGCTCGGCATCACCGGCCGACTCGCCTACCATGACTGAGAGACGTACACGCCGGGCACTATTACATCCCGGCGCCCGTTGCCTGGGGTGGCGGGCCAAAGGCTCAGGCGGGCCGCGATTCATTAACCGCCGAACGATCCGCAAGGAGCGCGACGAGAAGTGCCAGTCATCATCGATAGGGTCCTGCGCACGGGCGAAGGCAAGATCCTGCGCCAGCTGCGGCGGATCGCTGAGCAGGTCAATTCGATCGAGGAACATTTCGCCCCGCTGAGCGACGCGGAACTGCGGGCCATGACCGGCCAGTTCCGCCAGCGCCTGGCCGACGGCGAGGAGCTCGACGATGTGCTTCCTGAGGCCTTCGCCGCCGTCCGCGAGGCGGCCAAGCGGACGCTGGGCCAGCGCCACTTCGACGTCCAGATCATGGGCGGTGCCGCGCTGCACGGGGGCAATATCGCCGAGATGCGCACCGGTGAGGGCAAGACCCTGGTGGCCACCCTGCCCTCCTACCTCAACGCGCTGACCGGCAAGGGCGTGCACGTCGTCACGGTCAACGACTACCTGGCCAAGCGCGACTCCGAGTGGATGGGCCGGGTGCACCGCTTCCTCGGGCTTGAGGTCGGCGTCATCCTGGCCCAGATGACCCCGGAGGAGCGCCGCAAGCAGTACGCCGCCGACATCACCTACGGCACCAACAACGAGTTCGGTTTCGACTACCTGCGCGACAACATGGCCTGGGGGCTGGAGGAGTGCGTTCAGCGCGGCCACCCCTACGCGGTCGTGGACGAGGTTGACTCGATCCTCATCGACGAGGCGCGGACCCCGCTGATCATCAGCGGCCCGGCCGAGCAGAGCGCCCGCTGGTACACCGAGTTCGCCAAGATCGCCCCGAGGCTGCGGAAGTCCGAGGAAGAGGACGACGGCGGCGACTACGAGGTCGACGAGAAGAAGCGCACCGTGGGCGTGCTGGAGTCCGGGGTGGAAAAGGTCGAGGACTGGCTTGGCATCGACAACCTGTACGAGTCGGTCAACACGCCGCTGGTGAGCTTCCTCAACAACTCCATCAAGGCGAAGGAACTGTACAAACGGGACAAGGACTACGTCGTCATGAACGGCGAGGTCCTCATCGTGGACGAGTTCACCGGCCGCATGCTGCACGGCCGCCGTTACAACGAGGGCATGCACCAGGCCATCGAGGCCAAAGAGGGCGTGGTCATCCAGAACGAGAACCAGACGCTGGCCACGATCACGCTGCAGAACTACTTCCGCCTCTACGAGAAGCTCGCCGGGATGACCGGTACCGCGCAGACCGAGGCGAACGAGTTCCACCAGATCTACAAGCTCGGCGTGGTGCCGATCCCCACCAACAAGCCGATGATCCGGGCCGACCACTCCGACATGGTGTACCAGACGGCCCAGGCCAAGTTCGACGCGGTGGTGGACGACCTGGCCGAGCGCTACGAGGCGGGCCAGCCGGTACTGGTGGGCACCACCAGCGTGGAGAAGTCCGAAGTGCTGGCCCGGCTGCTCAAGCGCCGCGGCATCCCGCACGAGGTGCTGAACGCGAAGAACCACGAGCGTGAGGCCGCCATCATTGCCCAGGCCGGGCGCAAGGGCGCGGTCACCGTGGCGACCAACATGGCTGGCCGCGGCACCGACATCATGCTGGGCGGTAACCCGGAGTTCGTCGCCGACCTGGAACTGCACCAGCGCGGGCTGTCCCCGGTGGAGACGCCCGAGGACTACGAGAAGGCCTGGCCCGAGGCCGTGGAGAAGGCCAAGCGCGCGGTCGCCGAGGAGCACGAGGAGGTCGTCTCGATCGGCGGCCTGTACGTGCTCGGCACCGAACGGCACGAGTCCCGGCGGATCGACAACCAGCTCCGCGGCCGGTCCGGCCGCCAGGGCGACCCCGGCGAGTCCCGGTTCTACCTGTCCCTCGAAGACGACCTGATGCGGATGTTCAACTCCGACAAGGTCGCGCACTTCATGGAGTGGCTCAAGACGCCACCGGAGGTGCCGATCGAGTCCAAGGCGGTGTCCCGCTCGATCCGGTCCGCGCAGACCCAGGTGGAGCAGCAGAACTTCGAGATCCGCAAGGACGTGCTCAAGTACGACGACGTGCTGAACCGGCAGCGCAAGGTCATCTACCAGGAGCGCCACGAGGTGCTGGAGGGCGCCGACCTGCACGAGCAGATCCGGCAGATGATCGACGAGGTGATCGCCGCCTACGTCACCGGCGCGACCGAGGACGGCTTCCCCGAGGAATGGGACCTCGACCGGCTGTGGACCGCGTTCGGTGAGCTGTACCACCCGAAGCTGACCATCACCGACGTGATCGAGGAGGTCGGCGGTGAGAAGGCCGGCCTGTCCCGTGAATTCCTCGTCGAGATCCTCAGGGAGGACGCGCAGAAGTCCTACGACGCCCGCGAGGAGGAACTCACCCCGGACGTCATGCGGGAGCTGGAGCGCCGCGTCGTGCTCTCGGTGCTCGACCGCAAATGGCGCGAGCACCTCTACGAGATGGACTACCTGCGGGAGGGCATCGGGCTGCGGGCGATGGCCCAGCGGGACCCGCTGATCGAGTACCAGCGTGAGGGCTACGACCTGTTCAACAGCATGATGGAGGGGATCAAGGAGGAGTCGGTCGGCAACCTGTTCAACCTCCAGGTCGAGGTCCAGGAGAACCCGATCGTCGAGGACGAGTCGGACGGCGCCGCGGCGGCCCCGCCCGGCCTGCGCCAGGCCCCGCCGGCCGCCCGGCCTGCCGGGCCCGGGGCCGGGGCGGGTAACGGTGCCCCGCGCGGCCGGCATGCCGCCGGTGCCCAGCCCGCCGCTGCCCAGCCGGGTGGTGGCCAGGCCCGTGGCGCACAGCCCGGCGGCGGCGCACAGGATGGCGGGACCGGGGCGCCCGCGGTGGCCGCGCCCGGGCTCAGCCGCCCGCAGCGGCCCAGGCAGCTCTCCTACAGCGCGCCCAGCGCGGACGGCGGTGGCCAGGTCGAGCAGCACACCGAAGCGGCCGACGGCGGCAAGTTCGCCAAGGTCGGGCGCAACGCCCCGTGCCCCTGTGGCTCGGGCCGCAAGTACAAGCTCTGCCACGGCGACCCGCGCAACCGCGCCGGCGGCTGACGTCCCCGGGCGCCTGCCCGCCCGGCACCGCTGACGCACTCATGCGGCCAAACGCTCCGCGTGGCCGCCCACGCCCCCACCCTGGGGCTGTGCGTGGCTGGCCTATGCAGGAGGGCTTGCGCGGCCGATCTGCAACCGGCAGCCCGGCTACCCCGCAGGACTAAGGCTGGCCGGGGCTATGGGCTCTCAGGCGGCCTCCACGGCCGTGCAGACCCAGCGGTCGGCTGCGCGACCCCCCGGCCGGGCAGCCGGGTGTGCCCCGGAACCGGGGTGCGCTCTGGATCGCTCCAGCCGGACGGCCATCGCCCTGACCCGCGGCCCGAACCCCACGACGACGGCCAGCTCCATCACGTCCGTGGCGGGCACCGAGGTGAGCACCCGGCGTACCCGTGGGCGCTGTTGCGACGCGAGTTGCGGGCCAAGGCGCCGGATCCGGTCCATGGTCTCCTCGGTGGTCCATGGCACGATCTGGTGCGGCGGCCGGGCACCTGCCAGGGTCTCGGCCAGCACCTGGGCGAACCGGTTCTGCCAGCCGGGTGGCACCCCCGGGGCGGCGCCCGGAGACCAGGGAACCGCCCGCGTTCCGCCGCCCCCCGGCTGGGCCTCCCGCTGGCCGTTCACCGGGCCCTCCCCGCCCGGCCCGGTGCCGCCCGTCAGATCCCCGTGCCCTGGTTCCTGGTGCCCTGGTTCGGCGTGTCCTGGTCCCCGGTTCCCCGGTTCCCCGTACCCCGGTTCCCCGTGTCCCGGTTCCCCGTGTCCCGGTTCCACGGCCCTGGGCGCCCGCCGGCCGGCGCCCAAGCCAGTAACCTCCCGCAGCCCGGGTCCCCGGCGAAAGGCTCCGCGTCGTAGGGCGGGGCCGGATCCGGGACCAGGTACAACCGGACCGCCGCCGGATCGGGCAGCGGGCGGCGGCCGCCGGGCGCCTTGGGGCATCCCGGCCGTTCGGGGGGCTGTGCAGGCATGGAGACCTCCCGTGAGTAGGCGCTATCGGGCAGGGCGGCGATCCGGCCGGCTCACGCTCACCGCCCCCGAACGCCTCCGCCAGCCCTGTTCTACCGCGCCGGGGTGACATTCCGGCCGGCCCCGGGTCCGCGCCGCACGCCTGGCCTGGTCAGGGCCGGGCAGCGTAACGCACCTGTAGTGGCCCAGCCTGTGGCCGGCCGCGGCCTGGGGGGAATGCCGCATGCGGAGCCCTGGTTGACTGTGGAGCGGGCGGAACCGTGCCCGCATGACTACCTAGGAGAAGAGACCTGCCGTGTCGCTGCCGCCGCTGGTTTCCCCCGCCGACGACCTGACCGTGGACGAGGTCCGGCGCTACTCCCGGCACCTGATCATCCCGGACGTGGGCAAGACCGGCCAGCGCCGCCTGAAGAACGCCAGGGTGCTGTGCGTCGGCGCCGGCGGCCTCGGCTCGCCCGCGCTGATGTACCTGGCCGCGGCGGGCGTGGGCACGCTCGGCATCGTCGACTTCGACGTGGTGGACGAGTCGAACCTGCAGCGCCAGATCATCCACGGCACCTCGGACGTGGGCAAGTCCAAGGCCGTCTCCGCCAAGGAGACGATCCACGAGATCAACCCGCTCGTCACGGTGAACCTGCACGAGGAGCGGCTCGACTCCGACAATGCGATGCAGATCTTCGCCGATTACGACCTCATCGTGGACGGCACTGACAACTTCGCCACCCGCTACCTGGTCAACGATGCCTGCGTGCTGCTGGGCAAGCCGTACGTGTGGGGCTCGATCTTCCGGTTCGACGGCCAGGCGAGCGTGTTCTGGGCCGAGCACGGCCCGTGCTACCGGTGCCTGTACCCCGAGCCACCGCCGCCGGGCATGGTGCCGTCCTGCGCCGAGGGCGGCGTCCTGGGCGTGCTCTGTGGCACGATCGGCTCCCTCCAGGTCAACGAGGCCATCAAGGTCATCACCGGGATCGGCGAGCCGCTCGCCGGCCGCCTGATGATCTACGACGCCCTGGACATGACGTTCCGCACGGTCAAGGTCCGCAAGGACCCCGAGTGCCCGGTCTGCGGCAAGAACCCGACGATCACCGAGCTGATCGACTACGAGGAGTTCTGCGGCGTCGTCTCCGAGGACGCCCAGCAGGCCGCGATGGGCTCGACCATTACGGCCACCGACCTGAAGGGCATGCTCGACCGCAACGAGGACATCTTCCTGGTGGACGTCAGGGAGCCCAACGAGTACGAAATCGTGTCCATCCCCGGCGCGACGCTGATCCCCAAGGGCGAGTTCCTGTCCGGTGCCGCGCTGGAGCGGCTGCCCCAGGACAAGCGGATCGTGCTGCACTGTAAGAGCGGGGCGCGGTCGGCCGAGGTGCTGGCTGTGATCAAGGACGCGGGCTTCTCCGACGCGGTCCATGTGGGCGGTGGGGTGCTCGCCTGGGTCAGCCAGATCGATCCTTCGCTGCCGACTTACTAACAAGTAACCCATGCGCGGGGCGGCTTACGGCGGGCCCGCCAAGCCTGCGCCGGGAGGACGGACCGGCCGGGCAGGCCGTACGATTCCGTTGTGACGATGCGGGACGAGCTGGAGAACGGGGGCCCCGAGTCGGGCGGATCGTCGGCCGTGCCGCCGTGGGCTCCGCCTGGTCCCCGGGTGCCGCCCGCTGACCCCGGTTTCGCAGGCCAGACGGCCGGTGCTGGCTACGGCGCCGGCCCACCCCAGCCGCGCACGCCGTACCTGCCGACGGCCACGGGCAGCCGGCCCGGCCGGGCGCGCCGCGTGCTGCTGGTGATCGGCCTTGCGGCGGGGCTGACCGGGCTGGTCCTATCGGCCGGGGCGGCCGCCATCCAGTTCCTGCCCCGCACCTTCAGCCAGGCGCAGCGGCAGCAGATTGTCTCCTGGGAGATAGCCAAGCGCTGGCGCAGCTGGCCCGCCGGGCGGATCTTCCCGCCAGCTATCGACTATCACCTGTCGGGAGCGGCGTTCGGCGGCGGCCGGCCGCTGGCCCTCCAGGCGGAGCTCGTCGGCATTGCCAAACAGGCCTCGTGCCGGGGCGCCACCGACCCGGCGGTCGCCCCGGAACTGGCCCGGCGCGGCTGCCTGGCCGTCCTCAGGGCGACCTACCAGGACACCACCCAGACCTTCGCGGTGACCGTGGGCGTCGCGGTCATGCGCGCTTCCTCGGCGGCGCACGCGTCGGCGCTGCAGGACCGCCACGACGGCCCGAAGCCATGGCTGCAGGCCGTGTCGTTCCGCCGCACCGCGACCGCCCATTTCGCCGGGCCGGGCCACAAGGTCGGCGCGAGCAGCGCCAGGGGCCCGTACCTGGTCCTCACCACCGTCGGCTACGCCGACGGCAGGCCGTGGCTCAGCCAGGGGCACGACACCTACACCGGGGACGAGATGCGCAGCCTGGCGAACGGGGTCGGCCTTTCGGTGGCGTCCCGCCTCGGCGCGCCCCCGCCGACGCCGCACTGCCCGGGCAGCCCCGGATGCTGAGGCCCGCTCCCCGCTCCCGGCGGTGGCGCACGCTGGCGGCGGTGCTGGCCACGCTGATGGCGGCGCCCGCCCTCGCCGTCGGATCCGCCGGCACGGCGCAGGCCGACGCCGTGCGGCAGCAAGAGCTTTGGGTGCTTAACGCGATCAACGTGGCCGGTGCGTGGCAGCACACTCACGGCTCCGGGGTGACTGTTGCCTTGATCGACAGCGGGGTGAACCCGGACGTCTCCGACCTCACCGGCTCCGTCGTGACCGGACGTGACTTCTCCGGCGTGGACACCTCCCCGACGAACTCGAACTGGGGTGTGCACGGCACCTGGATGGCGTCGCTCATCGCCGGGCACGGGCACCCCCCCGGCGGGACGAGCGGGATCATGGGGGTGGCGCCCGCCGCGAAGATCCTCTCCATCCGCGCGGTCACCGATCAGGGGGACCCCCAGTACCGCCGCTACCAGCACGAATCAGAGTCCCGCGTGCAGGGGCACCTCGCCGACGCCATTAGTTACGCGACGAAGAAGGGCGTCAGCGTCATCAGCATGTCCCTGGGGTACCAGGGCGCGAGCCTGCCGGTCCGTGCCGCGATCTCCGCCGCCCTGGCCAAGGGGATCGTGGTGGTGGCGTCCTCGGGCAACTCCGGCGGCGTCTCCAGCGGCCAGCATGGCAACGCCCCCTACTCCTTCCCCGCCGACTACCCCGGGGTGCTCGGCGTCGGCGCCGTGGGGCAGGACGGCCAGCCCGCCGGGTTCTCCAGCGACAACCTGTCGGTCCAGGTGGCGGCCCCCGGGGTGCGCGTGCCCGCGCAAGGCAGGGACGGGCAGTACTGGCTGGTCAGCGGCACTAGCCCGGCCTGCGCCCTGACCGCGGGGGTGGCCGCGCTGATCAAGTCGGTGTATCCGTCACTGGCCCCGGCCCTGGTCGTGCAGGCAATCACCGCGAGCGCCAGGAACAGCCCGGCCGGGGGCTACGACGAGCAGGTCGGATTCGGCACGGTGGACGCCACGGCGGCGCTGCGGATGGCCGGACGGCTCGCCCGTGACCAGGACACCGGCCATGGCCTGATCGCGGCCGCGCAGTTCGGCGGCGGCACCGCGGCCATCCCGCCGGTCCCCGTGGTGCCGCGGAGCCGCCAGCAGTTCGTGGTCGATTCGCTGGTCGCGCTGGTCTGCCTGGTCTTCGTGCTGATCGTGACGTTCCGCCTGATCGTGACCCGCAGGCCCGCCAGGGCGCTGGCCGGGGTGCCCGGCGGCGCCGGTGGTGGCGGTGTGGCCGGTGGGGGCGGCTGGGCGGCCGGTGGGGCGCCCGGCGGCTGGGCCGGAGCCGGGTCGCCGAACGCTGGCCCGCCTGGCTCCGGTGCCCCCGGCCCTGGTGGTCCTGGCTCTGGTGGTCCTGGCTCTGGTGCGCCCGGCCCGGACGCCCCTGGCGCGGGCGGGGCGTGGCCGGACGGCGACGCGACGGGTTACGGGAGCTCCGCGGGTTACTGGGCGCCGGGCGGCTACAAGCCGTCCGCTGGGTACCCAGCACGCTCGGGTTACGGGCCGTCCGCGGATTTCCAGCAGCCTGCCACTCCCGGGCCTTCGGCGGAGTACCAGGCCCCGGAGGATTACCGGCGGCCGCCGGGTTCCACGGGATACGGGTCGCCGGACGGGTACCAGCCGCCGCCGGACCCCGGGCCGCCGGGAGGTTCCGGGCTGCCCGCCTCGGCATGGCCGGGTTCCGGGAGCCCGCCACATACGGTGCGCCGGACGGTTTCCAGACGTCGGCGAGCCCGTGCCTCCGCCGGTTATGTGGGGCCCGCGGGTTCCGCGAAGTCAGCGGGGTACGGGAACCGGCGGGTTACCGGAGATGGCCGGGCTCACCGCCGCAGACCGGGCCACCTAGCGGCTACGGGCCGTCCTCCGGTAACGGGCGATCCGGCAACACCGCGCTGCCTGACAGCACTGCGTTCCCTGGCGACTCCGCGCCATCCGGTGGCCCTGGCGCACTGGCCGGCTCCGGGTTCCGCGAGCCCTTCGGGACGGCGGCCAGCGGCTCTCCCGACGCGAGCACAGGGCCGCTCGCCGGGTACCCCGAACCCGCGGAACCTCAGGGCGCGGACAGCCCGGCGGGAGACCCGCCCGCAGCCGACGACCCCACCTGGCCCTCGTCCGGCCAATGGTGACCGGGCAGCCCCCAGACTTCGCCGAACGGGTGCTCCGGGTTACCGAGAGCATCCCGCCCGGCCACGTGATGTCTTACGGCGACATTGCCGAGTACCTCGGTGAGGCGGGCCCGCGCCAGGTCGGGCGGGTCATGTCGCAATGGGGCGGGGGCGTGGCCTGGTGGCGGGTGATCCACGCCGACGGGTCGTTCCTGGCCGGTCACGAGCGGCAGGCGCTGGCCCGCTACCTCGACGAGGGCACGCCGCTGCGCCGCACTCGCGACGGCGAGGTCAGCGGCGTGGACATGCGCCGGGCCCGCTGGCTGACCCCGGGCCACTGAGCCGCCGGGGCTCCCCGGCCCGCCGAGCGCCGCCGTAATCCCGCCGCCCGTCATTCGCGCGAAGTGCGGCGCGATGTATCAACGGGTGTTCTCCGCGCTCTAGTACGGCAGCAGCCATTCGGACTGTGACCTGCGGCAAGGGCATGGGATCGCGGGTCGCCGGGGATGGTGTCAGTCTGATGGGATGAGCTTCTTTGACTCGATCCCGCCGTCGCCACTTGAGCCAGTCCGGCGGCACCACCTTCCCTGGACGCGCCCCGATGCCGTGATCCCCGGGTCAGTACCGGCGGACGTGATGCTGATCCGCACCGAGCAGGTCGCCGTAGCGATCGGCAGCATCCGCGCCTACCCGACCGGGTTTGAATTCACCCTTCACACCCGCCTGCGCCACGAGGATGAGAGTGGGCACGGCGGGGCCGATCCACTCGAACCGCACGGGCCGTGGCGGGGGAGGCAGGTGCCCGGCGAGGTGCTGCGGCTGGGCCTCATGTACGCCGATGGACGCCGTACCGCGGCCGCTGCAGCGCGCCCGCTGGGCGATGACGCCGCCGATCCCGGGCGGCTGGTCATGCTTGAAGGCGGGAGCAGCGGGAGTCCCCGCAGATGGGACGGCGGATTCTGGGTATACCCGCTGCCGCCAGAGGGGCCGGTGACCTTCGTAGCGTCCTGGCCCAAGTATGGGGTGATCGAGACCCGTGTGGAACTCGGCGGTGCGGCGATCCGCGAGGCCGCCGGGCGTGCGGTGACCTTGTGGCCCGAGGAGCCGGAGTCCACGCCCGGTGGGGCCTAGTACGGCAGCGGTTCGCTAGCTGACCAGGGCGATCTCGGTTTGGCGGGCGAGCCGGGTTCGCTGGTGGTACCGGGCTGCGCGGGCCTGGTACCGGCGCCCAGTCCAGGCGGATCCCGTTCCCGTTCCCCGCCTGCTCCAAGAGCGGCCCCCAGTACCTCGAAATCATGCCCATCGGGTAACCGGCCGCGCTGCCACCCGCACCCAGCCATCGGCCCGGCCGGCCCCCGCCTGCACTCCGTCCCGCCACCCGTCCGCACCCGTCCCGCCACCGAACCCGGAAACGGTGGCGCCCCATTCCCTGCCGCATTTACCGCCGGGATCGGCGCGCCCGGGACGCGCAAAGGAGCGCGGGATGTCATAGGCGTCTGCTGGAATGCCTTACTGAGATGAGTGCAGCATTCCCCGGCCTATCACCTCGTCCGCCCGCTCGCCCGGGCGGCCGGGGCACCGGTCCTCGACGCGGCGCAGCAGGCCGTCGTGGACCACGACGGGTTGCCGTTGCTCGTCCTCGCCGGGCCGGGCACGGGGAAGACCACCGCGATCGTGGAGACCGTGGTGGACCGCTATCACCAGGCGCGGCATCGATCCGGACGCGGGTGCTCGTCCTCACGTTCAGCCGCAAGGCCGCGGAGGAACTGCGCGAGCGGATCACCGCCCGGCTGGGCCGTACCACCCGCGAGCCGCTCGCGCTGACCTTCCACAGCTACGCGTACGCGCTGGTGCGCCGCGAGTTCACGCTGGCCGGCGACGAGCCGCCGACACTGCTGTCCGGGCCCGGAGCAGTTGCTGGAGGTCCGGCGGCTGCTGCGCGGCGAGGCCGAGGACGGCGGCACGCGCTGGCCGGAGCGGCTGCGGCCCGCGCTGGGCACCAGGGGCTTCGCCGCGGAGCTGCGCGACTTCCTGCTGCGCGGGGCCGAGCGCGGGCTCGACGGGCGCGGCCTGGCCCGGCTGGGCAGGCAGCGGGGCCGCGACGACTGGGTCGCCGCGGCGCGCTTCCTGGCCCGGTACGCGGCACGGTTCGACCTGGCGCCGGTGCCCGCCTACGACTACGCCGAGATCATCAGGATCGCCGCGGCGCTGCTGTCCGCGCGGTGCGGTCCAGGGAGCGGGAGCGGAAGGCCTACGACGTGGTCCTGGTGGACGAGTACCAGGACACCGACCCGGCCCAGGAGGCGCTGCTGCACGCCCTGGCCGGCGACGGCAGGGAGCTGATCGTGGTCGGGGATCCGGACCAGTCGATCTACGCGTTCCGCGGTGCCGACGTCGAGCGCGATCATGCGGTTCCCTGACCGGTTCCGCGCCCCGGACGACCGGCCCGCCAGGTCGTCGCCCTGAGCACCTGCCGGCGCAGCGGCCCGCCTGCTCGCGGCGTCCCGCCGGATCGCGGCCAGGCTCCCGGCCCCGCCCGCCGCCGCGTCGGCGGCCCGCCGGGCGGCCAGCCGGCCACGGCAGGCCGGCCTGGCGGCCAGCCCGGTAACGGTCCGCCCGTGGCGCCCAGCCGCGGCCGGCGCCAGCGGGCACCGCGACCTGCGGCCGGTGGCCCGTCCTGGCCTGAGATCCGGGTCGTGATCGCCTCCAGCGCCAGCCAGGAGGCCACCGTGGTGGCCGATGCGCTGCGCCGGGCCCACCTGCATGACGGCGTGCCCTGGTCGTCGATGGCGGTGCTGGTCAGATCGGTGATCCGGCCAGGTGCCACTGCTGCGCCGGGCGCTCGCCGCCGCCGGGGTGCCCTCGGCCGATCGCGGGTGACGAACTGCCGCTGGAGGCCGAGCCCGGCGTGCGCCCGCTGCTCCCGCTGCTGCGCTGCGCGCTGCGTCCGGCGACCCTCGACGAGGAGGCCGCGATCGAACTGCTCGCCGGGCCGCTCGGCGGCACCGACGCGCTGGGCCTGCGCCGGCTGCGTCGGGCGCTGCGCGCGGCCGCGCAGGACGCGGGCGAGCGACGGCCCGCCGCAGCCGCTGGCCAGCGTGCTGCGCGACCCGCGTGAGCTGACGCTGATCCGTGGCCCGCCGCGGCGGACGCAGCCCGCACGGGTTGCCAGCTGCTGGCGCTCGCCCGGCGAGACGGCCGACGACGGCAACGCGCACGACGTGCTGTGGGCCGTGTGGGACGCGTCCGGCCTGGCGCGCCGCGTGGCAGGCGGCGAGCGCCGCCGGCGGCTGCCGCGGTGCCGCGGCCGACCGCGACCTGGACGCGGTCTGCGCGCTGTTCGACGCCGCCGCCACGGTTCACCGACGGCTGCCGCCCGGCTCGGCCCCGCTGTTCCTGGACAGCATGTCCGGCCAGGAGATCCCGGGCGACACCCTCGCCGAGCGCGCGCCGCGACGGGACGCGGTCCGGATCCTGACCGCGCACCGGGCCAAGGGCCTGGAGTGGGACGTCGTCGTGGTGGCCGGGGTCCAGGAAGGCATCTGGCCGGACCTGCGGATGCGCTCGTCGCTGCTCGGCATGGACGAGCTCATGGACGCGGCGGCCGGCGCGCCGGCGCCGGGCGCCGGCACCGACGCCATGGCCGCGGCCCTGGCGGCCAAGCTGCTCGACGAGGAGCGGCGGCTGTTCTACGTCGCGGTCACCCGCGCCCGCGCGTCACCTGGTGGTCACCGCGTCCGGCGAGCGACGACAGCCAGGACCGGCCGTCCCGGTTCCTGGCCGAGCTGGCCGGCGACGACATCGACATCGAGGACGTGGCCGGGGCCAGCGCCACCGCTGGCTGTCGCTGCCCGCGCTGACCGCCGACCTGAGGCGGGCCGCGGCCGACCCGGACCGCCCGCCCGCGCTGCGCCGCGCGGCCGCCGCACAGCTCGCCCGGCTGGCCGCGGCCGGCGTCCGTGGCGCCCACCCCGGGCAGTGGTACCAGCTCACCGAGCTGTCCGACGCCGGGCCGATCCCCGCCGCGGCGGACGGCCTGCTGGTCCGGCTGTCGCCGTCCCAGGTGGAGTCGTTCCACCGGTGCGGGCTGCGCTGGCTGCTTGAGGTCGCCGCGGGCGCCGGGTCCTCGGACGTGATCCGGCACTTCGGCATCCTCATCCACGCGGCCGCGGTGCTCGCCGCCACCGGCGCCGACGGGGCCATGATCGACGAGCGGATCGACGAGATCTGGCATCACCTGGACTTCGGCAGCCCTTGGTACAGCGAGAAGGAGCGGGAACGGGCCAGGGTCATGGTGACGCAAGTTCCTCGCCTGGCACGCCGGCAACCCGCGGGAATTGGTTGCGGTCGAACAGAAGCTGCGCGCGCAGGTCGGCGCGGTGGAGATCACCGGCCGGGTGGACCGGCTGGAGCGGGACTCCGACGGGCGGGCCATCGTCGTGGACCTGAAGACCGGATCCACCCCGGTGCCGTCCACCGACCTGGACCGGCACCCTCAGCTCGGTGTGTACCAGCTGGCCGTCCTGCTCGGCGCGTTCGAGCGGTTCGGGCTGACCGAGCCGGGTGGCGCGGAGCTGGTCCAGGTGGGCAACGCGAGCCTGTCCGCCCGGGTCCGGGTGCAGCCGCAGCCGGCACTGCCCGACGACCCGGAACCTGACTGGGCGCGGGACCTGGTCGAGACCGTGGCGGCAGGCATGGCCGGCCCGGTGTTCGAGGCGCGGGTGAACCCGGGGTGCCGTAACTGCCCGGTCCGGTCCTGCTGCCCCGTGCACCCCGACGGCGAGCAGGTGACCCGGTGAGCCCGGCCGCCGGTTATGAACCCGGCCAGCTGGCCCGGCTGCTCGGGCTGTCCGAGCCGACCGCTGAGCAGGCCGAGGTGATCTCCGCGCCGCTGGAGCCGCTCGCGGTCATCGCGGGCGCCGGTTCTGGCAAGAGCGAGACGATGGCCGCCCGGCTGGTCTGGCTGGTCGCCAACGGCATGGTCCGGCCGGAACGGGTGCTGGGCCTGACCTTCACCCGCAAGGCGGCCGCCGAGCTGGGGCAGCGGGTGCGGGCACGGCTGGCGGGCCTGCGCCGGGCGGGCCTGGACGTGACGGGCGGCGATCCGGCGGCGCCAGGCGCGCCGGACGGGCCGGGGGCACCCGGGCTGGCCGGTGGCCCGCTGGCGGGTGGTTTCCGGGCCGGCGGCGGCCTGCTCACGGGCGGCCCGCACGGTGGCGCGGCTGGTGGGCCCGGCTATGACATGCCGGGCGGCGGGCCCGGGTATGGCGGCCTGGGCGGCGGGCCCGGGTATGGCCTGCTGGGCGGCCCGCCCGGACACGAGGTGGGCGGTGGCCCGGCGAGCGGGCGGCTGGGCAGCCGTGCCGGAGCCGACCTGGCCAGCGATGCCGTGCTGGGCGCCCTGGACGGCCGGGTGCCGGCCGATCTGGCCGCCGGCGCGACCGCCGTCGGCCTGCCCGGCGACGACCTGCTGGATGGTGAGCCCGTCGTCTCCACCTACCACTCCTACGCGGCCCGGCTTGTCGCCGATCATGCGCTACGAGAGGCCCTGGAACCCACCGTGCGCCTGATCACCCCGGCCGTGTCTTGGCAGATCGCCGCCCGGGTCGTGGCCGCATACGCGGGGCCGATGGATGCGGTCCACTGGGCCCCGCAGTCGGTGACCGCCGCCGTGCTTGACCTCGCCGGGGAACTCGCCGAGCACCTCGCCAGCCCCGCCGACATCGGCCAGATCGGCGACTGGCTGGAGGCGGCGGCCCGGGCGCTGCCGCGCGTGCCCAGCGGCGTGCGGAAGATCCTGGAAACCCAGCGCACCCGGGAGCAGTTGCTGCCGATGGTGGCCGCCTACGCCGCGGCCAAGGCCGCCCGGGAGGTCATCGACTACAGCGACCAGGTGACGCTGGCCGCCCGGATCGCGACCCGGCACCGTGAGGTGGGCGCGATCGAGCGTGCCCGGTACCAGGTGGTGCTCCTGGACGAGTTCCAGGACACCAGCCACGCCCAGCTCACGCTGCTGCGGGCGCTGTTTGGCGGCGGGCATCCGGTGACGGCCGTGGGCGACCCGTGTCAGTCCATCTACGGCTGGCGCGGGGCCAGCGCGGGCAACCTGGCCCGGTTCGCCCGCGAGTTCCCCGCGGGAGCGCAGCCGGCCAGGGTCGCCCAGCTGGCCACCAGTTTCCGTAACACCGGCAGGGTGCTCGACGTCGCCGCGGTGATCCAGCGGGACCTGCGCGACCAGGTGTCCCAGGTGCCCCGGCTGGTGGCGCCGCCGGGCCGGGCTGGCCGCGGCGCGGTGGTCTGCGCGCTGCTGGAAACCGCCGCCGGGGAAGCCCGCTGGGTCGCCGAACAGGTCGCGGGCCTGATCCGGCTGCCAGCGGGCATCGCCCCGGACGGTGAGCCCTGGGACCGGCCGCCGGTCCAGCCGTCCGACATCGCCGTGCTCTGCCGCAAGCGCTCCCAGTTCGCCCTGCTGCGCGCGGCGATCGAGGCGCACGGGGTCCCGGTCGAGGTGGTCGGCCTGGGCGGGCTGCTGACCGTCCCCGAGGTCGCCGACATCGTGGCCACGCTGCGGGTGCTGCACGACCCGGCCGCCTCCGCCGCGCTGGCCCGGCTGCTCACCGGGCCGCGCTGGCGGATCGGGCCGCGGGATCTCGTCGCCCTGGGCCGGCGTGCCCGTGACCTGGCCCGCGAGCCGCACGACCCGGGCGGCGGCCCTGGCGCGCGCGGCCATCGAGGTCACGGCGCTGGGGATCATGCCCCCGCAGATCGCGGCACGGCCGGCCGGGGAGAGCCAGGCCGGGCACGGCACACCTGATCTCCAGGCCGGCCACGGCGCCGGGGACGCGGGGGAATCCGGGGCTGGGGGCAGCGGCGTAGCGCATGAAGACGATGCGCTGGCGCAGGCGGTCACGGACCTGACCGCGATGCCCGGCAGCCTGGTGGAGGCGCTGGACGACCTGGGCGACCGGAGCGCCTACTCGGCGCGGGGCTACCAGCGCTTCGCCGCGCTGGCCGCCGAACTGCGGGCGCTGCGCGCGCACGTCAGCAGGCCGCTGCCCGACCTGGTCGGGGAGGTCGAGCGGACGCTGGTCCTGGACGTCGAGGTGGCGGCGCAGCCGTGGCGGGATCCGGCCGTCGCCCGCGCCGACCTGGACGCGTTCGCGGACGCGGCGGCCGCGTTCGCCGACGACGAGGAGGAGCCCACCCTCGGCGCGTTCCTCGCCTACCTGACCGCCGCGGAGGCGGAGGAGTTCGGCCTCGAATCCGGCCAGCCGAGCGGGGCCAACGCGGTCACGCTGACCACCGTGCACGCCGCCAAGGGCCTGCAGTGGGCCGCCGTGGTGGTGCCCGGCCTGGCGGCCGGCCGCGGGCCTCGGTGTTCCCGGCGAAGCCGAGGGTCACCACCCGGTGGACCGAGAACCCCCGGCTGCTCCCGTTCAGCCTGCGCGGCGATGCGGAGGACCTGCCGGCGCTGCGGGACCTGGCGGAGGCGTCGCGGGACCGGTTCACCGGCGCCTGCTCGGCGCGTGAGCTGGCCGAGGAGCGGCGGCTCGCCTACGTGGCGGTGACCCGGGCCGCGTACTGGGTCGCCTGCTGCGGCTACTGGTGGGGCGAGGCCGCGTCGCCGCTGGGGCCCTCGCTGTTCCTTGAGGAGGTCCGGGCCGCGTGCACGGATGGCTCGGGCACCGTGGCGCACTGGGCGCCGCCACCGGACGACGGCGCGCAGAACCCGGCGCTGGCCGAGCCCGCCGTCGTGTCGTGGCCACCGGCCGCCGAGGGGCCGCGGCATGCGGCCGTGCGGGAGGCGGCCGCGCAGGTGGAGCGCGAGCTTGCCCGGCTGCAGGACCCGGCCGGGGCGGAGAACGACACCGGGGACGGTGGGCTGGGCGAGGCGGACCGGGCGCTCGCCCGGGCCTGGTCCCGTGATACCGGGCTGCTGCTGACCGAGCTTTCCGAATGGCGTGCCGGTGCCGGCACGGCGGTGCCGCTCCCGGCGCAGTTGTCGGTGTCGTCGCTGGTCACGATGGCAGCCGACCCGGGCAGGCTGGCCCAGCAGATCCGCCGCCCGATGCCGCGCCCGCCGGGGCCGCAGGCACGGCGGGGCACCGCCTTCCACCGCTGGCTGGAGCAGCGGTTCGGGCAGCAGCGGCTGATCGACCCGGCCGACCTGCTGGGCGCGGCCGACGACCTGGCCGACGACCCCGATGACGCCGATCTCGCCCTGCTCAGGGAGCGGTTCGAGACGGGGGAGTGGGGGGACCGGTGGCCGGTGGACGTGGAGGTGCCGTTCGAGACGCTGGTCGCGGGCCGGACGGTCCGCGGGCGGATCGACGCCGTGTTCGCCGACCCGGCCAGCGGCGGTTACGACGTGGTCGACTGGAAGACCGGGCAGCCGCCGTCCTCGGCGGCAGACCTGCGCGCCGCCTCGGTCCAGCTCGCCGCCTACCGCGTGGCCTGGGCCACGCTGGCCGGGGTGCCGCTGGACCGGGTACGGGCGGGGTTCTACTACGTGCGCCACGGCCAGACCCTGCGGCCCGCCGACCTGCTCGACGAGGCCGGGCTGGCCGCGCTCATCGAGGAGGTCCCGGTCGCCGGCCAGGCCGCTGCGGGTGAGCCCGGCGGCAGCGGCTGAGGGGCGCGCAGGCGCCCGGGCTGTCGGGCGGGCTGGGGCGCGGACTGGCTGGCCGGCTGGCGCACGGGCTGGCCGGGCGGGCTGGGGCGCGGGGAGGTCAGCCCGCCAGGTAGCGCTCCAGGCTCTGCATCTTGGCGGTGAGCGCGCCGGTCACGCCGGGCCGGATGTCGGCCTTGAGCACCACGCTGACCCGGGGTGCCTTGGCCGCGACCGCGTCGACGGCCTGCCTGACCACGCCCATCACCTCGTCCCAGTCGCCCTCGACCGTGGTGAACATGGCGTCGGTATGGTTCGGCAGCCCGCTGTCGCGGACGACGCGCACCGCGTCCGCGACGTACTCTCCGACAGCGTCCCCCACGCCGAGCGGGGTGACCGAGAATGCGACGAGCATGGCTTCCTCCTGGTGCCGCGGCCGGGCCGGGAGCGGGGTACGGCCCGGCCCGCGGCACCGGTCAGGGAACCGGGAAGCGGGTCACCGGACGCGCCCGACGAGAACTCCAGGTACACGGTATGGGTTCCGGTGACCTTCGTGAGGTTCGCCGGGACCGCGCGCGCTGTCAACGGTCGGTGTGGGCTATGAGGCGCCGGAAACTCAGATGAAGTTCCTGGGCATGCCGGGCTAGCCTGGCCCGATGACGGCGGGCAGCGCGGCGGCGGCTGTGGGCGGCGCAGGGAGCGCGGCGGGCGGAACAGCGGGCGCGGCAAGCGAAACAGCCGGCGCGGCAAGCGAAACAGCGGGCGCGCGCGGCGTGGCGGGCGTGACGCGCGGCGTGGTGGCGGGCGCGGTGCAAGGCTTGCGGCTGCGGCCGCCGGGCCCCGGGGACGAGGCGGCGTTCGCGGCCGGCCATCTGGCCATGGCCGCCGAAGGCTTCACGTTCGGCCTGGGTTACCAGCCCGGCAAGCCGTGGGCCAGTTACCTCAGGGAACTGGAGGACCACCGGCAGGGGCGCAACCTGCCGCCCGGCCACGTGCCGGGCACCTTCCTGGTGGCCGACGTGGCGCGGCAGATCGTCGGCCGGGCCTCCATCCGGTTCACGCTGAACGCGTTTCTCGCCCAGCGGGGCGGCCACATCGGTTATGGCGTCCTGCCGCAGTACCGCCGCCGCGGGTATGCCACCGAGATCCTCAGGCAGAGCCTGATCATCGTGCGGGCCGCCGGGGCCGGCCGGGTACTGGTGACGTGTGACGAGGACAACGCCGGCTCGCGCGCGGTCATCGAGTCGTGCGGCGGGGTGCTCGACTCAGTGGTGACCCTGGGCGGCAAGCCGCCCGTGCTGCGGTTCTGGATCGACTGACAGATCACCCGGGAGCCCGGGCCAGCGGGACAGCACCAGCCAGGCGGCCAGGCCCAGCGGGTACACGAAGTAGCCGACCCGGCTGGCGGGAGCCAGCACGAACACCAGTGCCAGGCCGAGGGCCAGCCGCCAGCCCGCCGCGTGCGCGTCCTTTGGCGGCCGGGCGATCAGCGAGATGCCGACCCCCGCCCCGGCCAGGATCATCAGCGCTAGCGCGGTCCAGTGGCCCCAGGTCCCGGCGGCCGCGAGCATATGGCCGGGCAGCATGCTCGCGGCCGGGCTCGCGACCTTGGCCAGGCCCAGCGGGTAGAGCACGGTGTTGACCAGCGCGGCGGCGGGATGGGCGGCCACGGTGGGACCGTCGGCGACCAGGGCCGCGCCGAGCGCCGCCCCGGTGAACCCGGCGACGGCGCGCCAGCCCTGGCGGGCCGCGAGCAGTACCACCACCACCGCCACGGCGGGCCAGGCGGTCGCCTTCATCCCCGCGGCCAGTCCGAGCGCCAGCCCGGCCGCGGCAGCCCAGTGCCACTGGCCCCGCGAACCGCGGGCGGCCAGCGCCAGCCCGAGGCACATCAGCCCCAGCACCGGCAGGTCATCGCCGCCGACCGCGAGCGGCAGCGCGACCACGGGGGAGGCCGTGACCAGCAGGGTCCACCACAGCGGCCGCGGCACGCGCGCGATCCGGAGCGCGGCGACGAATGCGGCCACGAACGCGATCCCGAACCAGATCCTGGGATCGGTGAGGAGCCCGCCGCCGATGACCCGGGGGATGCCGAACACGATCAGCGCCGGCAGGTACGGGTCGTACGCATGCCAGTTGTGTGCCGCGGCGAGCGTGGCCGGGCTCGCGTACGGTGTGCCGCGGTGCAACAGCATCGCGGCAGAACGGATGATGACCGCGACCTCGGGCTGCGCCATGCCGGTGATCGCCATCGCCGCCAGCGGTGCGGCCAGGGCGCCGCCCAGGCTGATCAGCACCGCCACGCTGACACCACGGCGGCGGTCGGCGGCCGCCACCACGGCGGAGACCACGTAACTGACCGCC
The DNA here is from genome assembly GCA_963730235.1 of uncultured Actinomycetes bacterium. Taxonomy (GTDB): domain Bacteria; phylum Actinomycetota; class Actinomycetes; order Streptosporangiales; family Streptosporangiaceae; genus DASXKD01. Next base: position 42,841 of record CAVSRH010000026.1, on the reverse strand, counting down.
CCGAACGCGCCCCACACCCGCTCCGGTGCGTTGACGCTGGTCAGCGCCGTGACGGCGGCGAAGACCGCGGACACCACGAACACGGCCGCGACCCAGTCCCGGCGGATCACGGCGACCGCCGCCATCGCACGGGGCCCGCGCCATGGCCAGCCAGGGACGCGCCCGGGACGGCCGGATCCGGGCGCACCGGCGGCTGGGGCACGGGTGCGCTCCAGCACGCGGGCCGTAGGCGGCGTCATGAGTCCCGACGCTAAGGCCTCAGCCAGGGTGAAATCGTCATCCCCGGGGCTGATCTCGTGCCCGCCTGCAGGACGACCCCGGCACCGTCACCGCTGCGGCCTGCCCCGCGCCGGCCGCCGTACGACCCTGGCCGTCATCCCGGGGAGTGATCGCCGGGATTGTTTCCCGTCCCGGGAGCGCGGCACGGGGGCGCGGCCTCCCGGGCACGGGGGCGCGGCTGGTGGTCTAGAGTGCCGGGGGCGGTCCGGTGGGAGGCGATCACAGACATGGATGTCCGTAGCTACATCGAAGAGAACGCCGCGAGCTTTTTCGGTGATCTGACGCAATGGCTGAGGATCCCGTCGATCTCGGCGGATCCCGCGCGCCACCCCGACGTGCGCGCGTCCGCGGAGTGGATCGCGGCGCACCTGCGCGCGACCGGGTTCCCCGAGGTGGAGATCTGGGAGACCGGCACCGTGGAGTCGCCGGGGCTGCCGTCGGTGTACGCGTGCTGGCCCGCCGCGGACCCCACCGCGCCCACGGTCTGCGTCTACGGGCATCACGACGTCCAGCCCGTGGAGCCGCTCAGCGAGTGGGACTCGCCGCCGTTCGAGCCGGCCCAGCGCGGCGGGCTGCTGTTCGGCCGCGGCTCGTCCGACGACAAGGGCCAGGTGCTGCTGCACGCGCTCGGGCTGCGCGCCTGCCTGGCCGCGGCCGGGGCTACCGCGCCACCGGTCACCCTGAAGCTGCTGGTCGAAGGTGAGGAGGAATCGGGTTCCCCGCACTTCGCCGCGCTGCTGCGGGACCGGGCCTGCCGGCTCGCCTGCGATGTCATCGTGGTGTCCGACACGACGATGTGGGCGGCGGACGTGCCGTCGCTGTGCACCGGGATGCGCGGGCTGGCGGCGGCGGAGATCACGCTGCGCGGCCCGGTGACCGACCTGCACTCGGGCTCCTTCGGCGGGGGCGTGCCCAACCCGCTGCACGCGATGGCCGGGCTGCTCGCGGGCCTGCACGACGACCGCGGCCGGGTCACGCTCCCCGGGTTCTACGACAGGGTGGTGAGCCTGACCGCGAAGGAGCGGGAACTGTTCGGGCGGCTGCCGTTCGAGGAGAAGGCCTGGCTCGCCGACGCCGGGCACAGCAAGGCCAGCTACGGCGAGGACGGGTACTCCACCCTGGAGCGGGTCTGGGCCAGGCCCACGGCCGAGGTCAACGGCATGTGGGGCGGCCACACCGGCCCCGGGCCGAAGACCATCGTGCCGCGCCAGGCGCACGCCAAGCTCTCCTTCCGCCTGGTCGCCGACCAGGACCCGGGCGAGGTGCTCGCCGCGCTCGATGAGTACGTGACGGCGCACACGCCGCCGGGGATCGAGGCGGTCGTCACGCCCGAGGGTCCCGGGGTGCGGCCGACGATCGCGCCGATCGACTCGCCCGCGGTGCTGGCGGGCAAGCGGGCCGTGGAGCGCGCGTTCGGCACCGAGGCCCTGTTCACCCGCGAGGGCGGCAGCGGGCCCGAGGCCGACCTGACCGACATCCTGGGCGCGCCGCTGGTCTTCATCGCCGCCGGGCTGAACTCCGACCACATCCACGCGCCGAACGAGAAGGTCGACATGGCCATGCTGCTCAAGGGAGCGGAAGCGGTGGCCTACATGTGGGACGAGCTAGCGAGAGGCCGGCCTCAGCACGGGCGCGCGGTGATGCCGGACGGCGCCGCTGCCCCGGGATCCGGCGGAGGGCCCCGGGGTGCTCGACGGGCTGAGCCTGGCCAGGAGCGCCGTGGACCGCGCCAGTCACCATCGCGCCGACCTGGCCTGGGTCGCGGCGGCCTGGGCGGACGAGGGCACCCGCGTGCTCGTGCTCGACCACGGCCAGACCCTGATCAACTTCACCGGCGACGGGGCGGCGCTGGAGCTGACCTCGCCGGGGAAGGCGCCCGAGGGCGTCCGGTTCCTGCTGGGGGTGGACGACGCTGGGGTCGCCTACTTCGGGGTGGACGGCCCCCGCGGCGGCCTGGGTGCGGGCCCGCTCCCGGCCCCGGGCTCGGCTCCCGCGGTGCCGCCGGAGGCCGGCGTCCAGGTGGCCGGGCTGCGCCAGGCCGGGCCCCTGCTCGGCGACCGGGACGCCGGGCTGTTCACCCACGCGGTCGCGCTCGCCAACTGGCATGCGACGCACACGCACTGCCCGCGGTGCGGGGCGCCCACCGAGCCGGTGCTGGCCGGCCACGCCCGGCGCTGCACGGTGGACGGCAGCGAGCACTTCCCCCGGGTGGATCCGGCAGTGATCATGCTGGTCCGCGACGACGGCGACCGGTGCCTGCTGGCCCGCAACCGGAGCTGGCCGCCCGGGCGGGTGTCCATCCTCGCCGGGTTCGTGGAGCCGGGGGAGTCCCTGGAACAGGCCGTGATCCGTGAGGTCGGCGAGGAGACCGGGCTGCGGGTCAGCGGGATGCGCTACGTCGGGAGCCAGCCGTGGCCGATGCCCCGCAGCCTCATGCTCGGCTTCGTCGCCCACGCCGGAGGCCAGCAGGAGATCGTCGTGGACGAGGAGGAGATCGCCGAGGCGCGCTGGTTCACCCGCGAGCAGCTGACCGCGGTGGTGGCCACGCGGGAGGTGCTGCTGCCGCCGCCGGTGTCCATCGCGCACCGGATCATCGAGTCCTGGTACGGCGCCCCGCTACCTGGCTCGTGGTGATCCCGCCGCGGGCCGGCCCGGCTCGCGGCGCGGCGGTCCCGGGGGACGGGCGGCGGGTGGCCGCCGTCACGAGGGCGGGCTGAGCTGGCGGACCGCCGCCGTCTCGTCCACGCCCGGCGCGGGGACGATCATGATGACCGGGGTGTCCAGCCCGGTCGCGTGGTACTCGGCCACCCGCTCCCGGCAGGCGCCCGCGGTCCCGTGCACCACAAGCTCATCCACGATCTGATCGGGGATCAGTTCGAGCGCCTTCTTGCGGTCCCCGGCGGCCCACGCGTCCTGCATCGGCCGGAGCACCTCGCCCCGGCCGAGCCAGGCATGGAACGCGGCGTAGACCGGCACGGTCAGGTAGGCGGCGATCATGCGGCGGCCGATGGCCCTCGCGGTGGCGGCGTCGTCGGTGGGGACGACGAAGATCCGGGCGATCAGTTCGCAGTCCGGCCCGGCCACCGCGCGCACCGTCGGCACGTCGGCGGGCGCGAGCCAGTTGGTGATCGCCCCATCCGCGAGGCCGGCCGCGAGCCGCACCATGCCCGGCCGCAGCGCGGCGAGCGCGAGCCGCGGCGGCTGCTCCGGAGGCGGGTCGAGGCGGAACCCGCGGACCGTGAACGTCTCGAACTCCCCGCTCACCTTCTCCCCGGCCAGCGCCGCCCGCAGGAACCGCAGCGTGTCCCTGGCCCGCTGGTAGGGCTGGGCCAGTTCCAGCCCGTTCCAGTCCTCCACGATCACCGGCGAGGAGGTGCCGATGCCCAGGACGAACCGGCCGGGCGCCAGGCTCGCGCAGGTCGCCGCGTTCATGGCGAGCAGAGCCGGGCCGCGGGTGTAGATCCCGGCGATCGCGGTGCCGAAACGCAGGCCGGTGGTCCACTGCGCCGCGGCGGCCAGCGGCGCGAATGCGTCCGTACCGTTGACCTCGCTCGACCAGGCATCGGTGTAACCCAGGTCGGGGAGCGCGGCCACTAGGTCGCGCTGGCCGGGCAGTGGCACACTGCGGAGCGGGAGCGTGATGCCCCATCTCGGCGTCGATTCCATCCGCAACCTCCGTGAGTTGGAGCCCATCATGCCGTGGCGGCCCGGCTCCGGCTCACGACGGCCCCGGCCCGGGCGCCGCCCGCCGTCCCATGGCTTCGTGGGATTCCGCAGGCCGCCCCGCATCACCTGCGCCGCCACACCGTGGAAGGAAGCACCTGTAACAAACGAGAGCAGTGCTCTTGACAAGTGGCCACCCCATGCAGAACACTGGTCTTGGAAAAGAGCACCGCTCTCAAACAGGAACCGAGGAGCCGTCATGAACGCCGAGAGCCAGCCGCGATACGTCGAGCCCAACCGTGGCACCGCCATGTTCAACGCGACGGTGGCCCGGCTGACCAGGATGGGCATCAGCGTCTACGGCTCGCGCGTGCTGGCCGTGCGCGGGCGCAAGTCGGGGGAGTGGCGGACCACCCCGGTGAACCCGCTGACCATCGGCGGCCAGCGGTACCTGATCGCCCCGCGCGGCAACACCCAGTGGGTCCGGAACATGCGTGTGGCCGGTGGCGGCGAACTGCGGATCGGCCGGCGGGTGGAGAAGTTCACCGCGACGGAACTGCCCGTCGGGGAGCGGCCGGAAGTGCTGCGGGCCTACCTGAAGAAGTGGAAGTTCGAGGTCGGCATGTTCTTCCAGGGGGTCGGCCCGGACTCGCCCGACGACAAGCTGCTGGCCATCGCCCCGGACCACCCGGTCTTCCGGATCCGGTCATGAACGCCGGCCCAGGTGCCGCCACCCGGGCCGCCGCCCCGGGTGCCGTGGCCCCGGGCGCGGCAGGCCCGGGCGCGGCAGGCCTGCTCTGGCTGTGGGCCATGGTGACCAACCACGGGCCCGGCGACCTCCGGCCGCCCGCGCTGGTCAGCCGATGAGGGCCAGCACCGCGCCGGACTCGTCGAGCAGCCGGTGGTAGCCCGGCAGCGCCTCGAACGCCTGGTGCGGCCCGGTGACGTGGGCCCGCGGGCCGTCCGGCCCGGCCAGCACGGCCCCCTCCGCCCCGGCCGCGATCAGCTCGCCGCCGCGGCGCAACAGCACCGGCCCGTCCCGCCGGGCGGAGATCGAGACCCGCCCGGCACGCAGCCCGTCGAGCACCGCGGCCGGATCCGCCGCCTCGCACTCCACCCAGGTGACAGGGGTCCCCACCGCGGACAGGTCGCCCGGCCGGTGCCAGTCGCTGCCGCCCACCGGGACCGAGCCGGGGTCCCACGCCAGCCACCAGGCGAGTGGGGTGGTCCAGCGCAGGTCCAGCCAGCTCCAGTGCCAGACCTCGGCGAGCGGCGGGCGGCCGGTCATCGGCAGCGTCCAGCTCAGCTCACCGCCGATCGGATGGTTGACCGACAGCAGCCCGCCTGCCCGCTCGGTGTGCGCCAGCCACGCGTCGGGCGGCTCGCGGAAGTCCACCCAGCCGATGTCGCCGAGCGCGCCGGCGTGCCCGCCGTTCGTGGTGACCTCCTGCCCGGGCAGCAGGGTGATTCCGTACCGGCCGCTGGCCGCGGGCAGCTCGGCGTGGTGGCTGACCGTGTTGTGGTCGGTGATCGCAAGGAAGTCGAGCCCGTTGCCCGCGGCGAGCCGCGCCAGCTCGGGCACGGTCAGGCCGCCGTCGGAGTGCACCGTGTGCGTGTGCAGGTCACCGGCGAGCCAGCGCCGCCCCGGCTCGGCGGGCAGGTCCCGGCGCGGCGGCCGGTCCTGGCCGGGCAGCGGCGGCGGTGCGGCGGGCGGGCCCGGCGGCGCCAGCCGCCCCGGGGTGCTGCTGGTCTCGGCGGTCACCTGGTAGTCCGCCCCGCCGGCGGGCATCCGGTAGATGCCGATCATCACCTGCCAGGTGCCCGGCTCCAGCTCGCCCGGCAGGTACCCGGGGGTGGCCGCCTCCGGGGTGATGACGAACTCCCGGCGCGCCCCGCCGGACCAGCCACGGAACCCGGACGGCCCGAGGCAGCCGAGGTCCAGGACGCAGCCCCGCGCACGGTAGGCCAGTTCCACCCGGAGCGTGTGCGAGCCCGGCGGTACCTCCACCGGCAGGTAGTGCCAGGCGGAGGAGAACCGGTCGGCCAGGGTCCACCGGCCCTGGTGCGTGGTGCGGGCCATGCCTCCATCCGATCAGATCGCCGGGAGTGCCCGAGCCCGCCGGGGTACTCCATCAGTTGCATATTGATTGCAGGTGCGGTTATTTCGCGATTACGATCGTGACCATGGACCTGCCCGCGCTGGCACGCCGCCGCGGGCTCGGGTCCCTGTTCCGCCGGGGCCCGCACGACGCGGAGATCCTGCGGCTGGCCGTGCCGGCCTTCGGTGCCCTCGTGGCCGAGCCCCTGTTCCTGCTCGGCGACTCGGCCATCGTCGGGCGGATCGGCACCGTGGCCCTCGGCGGCCTGGGCGTGGCCAGCCAGGCACTGATCACCCTGGTGAACATATCGATCTTCCTCGCCTACGGGACCACCGCGGCCGTGGCCAGGCAGCTTGGCGCGGGGAACCGGCGGGCCGCCGTCCAGCAGGGGATCGACGGGCTGTGGCTGGCCGCCGGGATCGGCGTGGCCGTGCTCTGCGCGGGCTGGCCGCTGGCACCGTTCATCGTGCACGCGTTCGGCGCCTCCCCGGCGGTCACCGCCGGGGCCGTCACCTATCTGCGGATCAGCCTGTTCGGCGCGCCGGCGATGCTCACCGTGCTGGCCGGGACGGGGGTGCTGCGCGGGCTCCAGGACACCAGGACCCCGCTGGCCGTCGCGGTCTGCGCCAGCGTGGTCAATATCGTTGTGAATGCAATTCTCGTGCTTGGCCTGGGCTGGGGCCTGGCCGGGTCCGCATCGGGCACCGCCGTCGTGCAGAACGCGGCGGCGGCCGTCTACCTGACCGTGGTCGCACGGGGCGCCCGGCGGGCCGGCGTGGCGCTGCGGCCCGACGCGGCGGGCGTCCGCAGCGCCGCCTTCGCGGGCGCGTCGCTGGTGGTGCGGACGCTCGCGCTGCAGGTGGTGCTCGTGGTGACCACGGCGCTCGCGGCCCGGATGGGCAACGCCGCGATCGCCGCGCATCAGCTCGCGTTCCGCATCTGGTCGCTGCTGGCGCTGGCCCTGGACGCGATCGCGATCGCGGGGCAGGCGATCGTCGGCAAGTACCTCGGCGCCGGCGACGTGGCCGGGGCGCGCGCGGCGACCGCCCGGATGACCGCCTGGGGTGCGGTGTACGGGGTCGTGTTCGGTGCGGTGATCCTGGCCGCGCGCCCGTTCCTGCCCGGGGTCTTCGCGGCGGCGCCGCCGGTGGCGCGCCTGCTGCTCGTGCTCCTGCTGGTGGTCGCGGCCCAGCAGCCGGTGGCCGGCGTGGTCTTCGTGCTCGACGGGGTGCTCATCGGTGCCGGGGACCAGGACTATCTGGCGCTGGCCGGGCTCGCCACCGCCGTGGTGTTCGGCGTCGCCGCGGTCCTGGTCCACGTCTGGCACGGCGGCCTGGTCGCGCTCTGGCTCGCCTATAGCGTGTGGCTCGCCGCCAGGTTCGCCACCCTGACGCTGCGCGTCCGCGGCTCCGCCTGGCTGGTCACCGGCGCCGTCCGCTGACCCACGGCCCGGCCCGGGATCCCGGTTGACCAAAAGAATTCAACGCCCGTAGAATTCATCAAGCGTTGAAATCAAGGGAGCAGCCATGTGGGCGATGATCGTGAAGGAGTTCCGGCAGCTACGGCGCGATCGCCGCACGCTGGCCATGATGATCGTGATGCCGGTCGTGCTGCTCATCGTGTTCGGCTACGCGGCGAGCTTCGACGTGACCACGATCCCCACCGTCGCGGCCGGGCCGCAGGCCAGCCAGGCCGCGCATCTGCTCGGCAAGCCCTTCGAGGTCGCCGACGTGCAGCCGTCGCAGGACCGGGCCTGGGCGGAGGAGCAACTGAGGGACGGCCACGCCGCCGTGGCCGTGGTGACCGGGAACGGCCAACCGGAGGTGCTGATCGACGGTAGCCAGCTGTTCACGGCCAAGGCTGCGATCGCGTCCCTGTCCGCCACCGCGGCCAAGGCCGCGGTCTCCGGGGCGGCCGCCAGCGGCGGCCAGGCGAGCGTGCTCCGGCCCACCGTCACGGTGCTCTACAACCCCGGCCTGAACACCTCGGACATCATGATCCCCGGCCTGGCCGGTGTGGTCCTCGTCTTCGTCGGCACGATCATCACAAGCCTGGGCGTGGTCCGTGAGCGCCAGTCCGGGACCCTGGAACAGCTCGCGGTGATGCCGCTCAAGCCGCGGGATGTGTTCCTCGGCAAGATCGTGCCCTACTTCGTCGTGGCAACCCTGGACCTGGCCATCGTCGTGGGCGTCGGCGTCACCCTGTTCGGGGTCCCGTTCCGCGGCTCGGTCGCGGTGTTCGCCCTCGGCGCCCTGCTGTTCCTGTTCGTCACCCTCGGCCTCGGCATCCTGATCTCCAGCGTGTCGGAGAACCAGGGCCAGGCCATCCAGCTCTCGTTCATGGTCACACTGCCGCAGGTGCTGCTGTCCGGTCTGATCTTCCCGCTGTCCTCGATCGCGGCCGGGGTGCGCTGGATCTCCTACCTGCTCCCGCTGACCTACTTCAACGAGATCTCCCGCGGTGTGATGCTCCGCGCCGAGCCGCTCAGCTCGCTCTGGCAGCCATTCCTTTTCCTGGCGCTACTCGGCGCGGTCGTGTTCACCCTGGCAAGCCTGCGGTTCCGGGCCTACCTCGCGCCCGCCGCGCCGCGCGGCGCCGGCCGCCCGCGAAGCGCCCCGGGCAGGACCAGCGCCCCGGCGGCCGGGAGCGCCGGGTGACCGCGCCACGTGCGGCCGGGAGGGCCGCGTGACCGCGCCGGGGGCGGCCGGGACCGCGCCCCGTGCGGCCGGGACCGCCGCGGACTGGTGGGGCACCGAGGACGTGTGCGTCCGGTTCGGGGACACCGTGGCCCTCGACCATGTCTCGTTCCGCGCCGAACCAGGCCAGGTCAGTGCGGTCGTCGGTGGCGACGGAGCGGGCCGTACCACCCTGCTCCGCTGTCTGGCCGGTGCGCTCGCCCCGGCCAGCGGACGCGTGCGGCGGCCCGCCGCGCTGGCGATCGGGTACCTGTCCGCCGGCTCGGGCACCTACCCGGACCTGTCGGTCACCGAGAACCTGGCGTTCCGCGCCGCCGCCTACCGCATCCCGCCGGAGACGGCCAGGCAGCGCAGCGTGGAACTCCTCGCCCGGGCCGGGCTGGACCAGGCCACGGGCCGGCTCGCCGGGCAACTCTCCGGTGGCATGCGGCAGAAGCTGGGCGTGATCGCGGCCATGCTGCACCGCCCGGGCCTGCTGGTGCTCGACGAGCCGACCACCGGGGTGGACCCGGTCAGCCGGGCCGATCTGTGGTGGCTGATCGCCCGCGCGGCCGCGGACGGCGCCGCGGTGGTGCTGGCGACCAGCTATCTCGACGAGGCCGAGCGGGCCCATCACGTGCTCGTCCTCGATGCGGGCAGCGAGCTGGCGAGCGGGACGCCGGAGCAGATCGTGGCCGCGATGCGCGGCACGCTGACGGTGGCGGGCACGCGCCCCGAGGGGGAGGCAGGCCGGCGCGCCTGGCGGCGGGAGGGGCGCTGGCGGGTCTGGGATCCCGGCAACGGCACCGCCCACGGCGCCGCAGTCAGGCCCGACCTCCAGGACGCGGTCACCGTCGCCGCGCTCGCCAGGGAGCTGGCCCGGGCCGGCGCCGGAGGGGAGTCCCGATGACCGGGCTGCCTGCCCAGGCCGTCGCGGTGAGCCGCGCGTTCGGGCACTTCGTCGCGGTGGACAACGTCGACCTGGAGGTGCGCCCGGGTGAGGTGGTCGGCCTGCTCGGCGCGAACGGGGCCGGGAAGACGACGCTGATCCGGCTGCTGCTCGGCCTGCTGCGGCCCTCGGGTGGTGAGATCCGCCTGTTCGGCGAGCCGCCGTCGCGCCGCACCCGGCGGCGGATCGGGTACGTGCCGCAGGGCCTTGGCCTGTACGACGACCTCACCCTGGCGGAGAACCTGGCGTTCTCCGCGGCGGTGTTCGGCGAGGGCGCGGCGGCGGCCAGCCTGCCCGGGGCGCTGCGTCCGTACGGCTCGACGGTGGCCGGCTCGCTGCCGCTCGGCATCCAGCGCACGGCGGCGTTCGCGCAGGCCCTGGCCCACCGGCCCGACCTGCTGGTACTTGACGAGCCGACCTCGGGCGTGGATCCGCTGGCCAGGGCCCGGCTGTGGGAGACGGTGGCCAGCGCCGCGGCGGCCGGCGCGGGCGTCCTGGTCACCACCCACTACATGGACGAGGCCGACGAGTGTGACCGCCTGGTGATCATGGCGGCCGGCCGGGCGGTGGCCCGCGGCACCGCCGCGGAGATCACCGGCGATGCCCAGGTCAGCGTGGTGGATTCGGCGGCGTGGGCGGCCGCGTTCGGGGCGCTGGAGGCGGCGGGCCTGCCGGTCGCCCTGGTCGGGCGCACGCTGCGGGTCCCCGGCGCCGCGCCGGACGCCGTCCGCCGGGCGCTCGGTGACCTGCCCGCCACGGTGCGGTCCGCGCCGGCCACCCTGGAAGAGCGCTTCTTCGAGCTCACTCTTTCTGCGGACGCTACGCAGGCCCATCCGTGACCGCGACCGGCCCGGACCCGTCCGCCGGGGCAGGCAAGGGCAGGGATTCCGGCGCTACCGGGGCGCCCGGCGCCGCCCGCCGCCCGGGGCGGGCCAGGCACAGCGGCCGCCGCGGCGGTGACAGCGGCACCAGGGAGGCGATTCTGGCCGCGGCGCGGGCCCGGTTCGGGGAGGTGGGCTACGACCACGCGACGATCCGCCGGATCGCGGCCGACGCCGGGGTGGACGCGGCCCTGGTGCACCACTTCTACGGCACCAAGGAGGAGCTGTTCGCCGCGGCCATGCGGCTGCCGGTGAACCCGGGGCAGGTGCTGGCCGCCGCGCTCGCGCCGGGCGCCCGCGGCGAGGGCCAGAGCCTCGGCGAGCACCTGCTGGGGACCGTGCTCGGGGTCTGGGAGGTGGCCGAGATCCGGGCCACGTTCCTCGGGCTGCTGCGCTCGGCGCCCACCAGCGAGCAGGCCGTCGTCATGCTCCGGGAGTTCCTCGCCGGGGCCATCCTCGGCCCGCTCGCCCTGGCCGCCCAGGAGGCGGCTCCCGGGACCGGCGGCCAGGACGCCGGGTACCGGGCGGCGCTGGTCGCCAGCCAGGTGCTCGGCCTGGGCCTGACCCGGTACGTGCTGGAGATCGAGCCGCTGGCCCGGGCCAGCTCGGCGGACCTGATCGCCGCGATCGCGCCCAACCTGGACCGGTACCTGTCCGGCGACCTGAGCTGACTTGTTTGACTTTGACCTTGGGGCAAACCCCAGCATCGGGTAGACCGGGCATGGTGCCCGGTGCGAGGAGGCTGGCGTGAGGTTGCTGTCGATCGGTGCGTTCGCCGACGCCACGCGGCTGTCCCCCAAGGCGCTGCGGCTCTACGACGAGCTCGGGCTGCTGCCGCCGGCGTTCGTGGATCCGCATTCCGGCTACCGGTTCTACGAACCGGCCCAGCTGGAGCGGGCGCGGCTGGTCGCCTGGCTGCGCCGGCTCGGCATGCCGCTGGCCCGGATCCGGGTCGTCTGCGATCTGGAACCGGAGCGGGCCGCCGGGGAGGTCGCCGCCTACTGGTCCCAGGTCGAGGCCGACACCGCGAGCCCGGCGTGACCTGGCCGCCTTCCTCATCGCCACGCTGTCAGGAAGGAATACCACCATGCCTGGTGCCCAGGAGGCTCTTGCGATCCGCTACGCGGCCCGTACCGACATCGGCCGGGTACGTGAGACCAACCAGGACTCCGCCTACGCGGGCAGCCGCCTGCTCGCGGTGGCCGACGGGATGGGCAGCGGCGGGGCCAGGGCCAGCGCGGCCGTGATCGACGCGCTGAAGCCGCTGGACGCGGCGGTGCCCGCCGGGGATCTGCTCAACGCACTGGAACAGGCGGTGGCGCAGGCCAGCACGGCGGTGGGCGGCCTGGGCGGCGCCGGCGAGGGCCGGAGCCAGACCGGCACGACGGTGACCGCCATGCTGCTGTCGGGGTCCCAGCTCGCCCTGGTGCACATCGGGGACTGCCGCGCCTACCTGCTCCGCGACGGCGAACTGTTCCAGATCACCCACGACCACACCGTGGTCCAGTCGCTGCTGGACGAGGGCCGGATCACCCCCGAGGAGGCGGCATCGCACCCGCAGCGGTCGCTGCTGCTGCGCGCCATCGACGGCGGCACCGTGGAACTGGACACCTCGCTGCACGACGCCAGGGCGGGGGACCGGTACCTGCTGTGCTCCGACGGCCTCACCGGGGTGGTCGGCAGCGAGGTGATCCACGCCGCGCTGCGCGACGTGCCCGATCCCGAGCAGGCCGCCGCGCGGCTGATCGAGGCGGCCAACGCGGGCGGCGGCCCGGACAACGTCTCCTGCGTCGTCGCCGACATCGTCCCCGTGGCCGACGCGGCTGCCCACTGACCCGCCCGTGCCCGCCCCGTTTGTGGTCGTCGGCACGCCGCCTACCAAAGAATGTGGGTGGCGTGCCGACAACCACAATCCCCGGGCCGCGAAGGGCCCCGGGCCAGGGCCGGGATCCGGGCGGCTAGCATGCGTCGGGTGGACCCGCTGCTTGGCACGTGCTCGCTGACGGAACTGCGGGAGCGCAGGAGTCACAAGTGGCGGAACTACCCGCCCGGCGTGCTGCCCGCGTTCGTCGCGGAGATGGACTTCGACCTGGCCGGGCCGATCATCGCGGCGGTGACCTCGGCGCTGGCCATCGGGGACTGCGGCTACGCGCACATCGGGCAGCTTCCCGACGCGTTCGCCCAGTTCGCCGCGCGGCGGCTGGACTGGACCGTGGAGCCGTCCCGTGTCTTCGCGATCCCGGACGTGATGACCGGGCTGGCCGAGGTGGTCCAGGCCATCACGCCGCCGGGCTCGGGCATCGTCGTCAACCCGCCGGTGTACCCGCCGTTCCGGTTCCGGTTCGGCTTCTACGGGCGGCGGCTCATCGACGCCCCGCTGGCCCGCGACGCCGGCGGCCGCTACGCGCTCGACCCGGACGCGATCGAGGCGGCGCTGAGCCAGCCGGACGCCGCCGCGTACCTGCTGTGCAGCCCGCATAACCCGACCGGCAACGTGTGGTCACGCGCGGACCTGGCGATGGTCGCCGATGCGTGCCAGCGCCATGGCGCCGTCCTGCTGGTGGACGAGATCCACGCGCCGCTGGCGCTGCCCGGCGCCCGGTTCGTGCCGTTCCTCGCCATCGACCACGAGCTGACCCGGGCCGAGACGACGTTCACGTTCACCTCGGCGACCAAGGGCTGGAACATCGCCGGGCTGAAATGCGGCGTGGCCGTGGCGGCCGCCCCGGCCGGGATCGCCCTGCTCGAACAGCGGTGGGAGGCGCTGCTGTCCAGTCACCTGGGCGTGCTCGCCTCGGTGGCCGCGTTCACCGAGGGGCTGCCGTGGCTGGACGCCGTGCTCGGCCAGCTCGATCAGAACCGCGCGCTGCTGTCCGGCCTGCTCGCCGAGCACCTGCCCGGGGTGGGTTATGCCCCGCCGCAGGCGAGCTTCCTGGCCTGGCTGGACTGCCGTGGCCTGGGCCTGGGCGACGATCCGTCGGCGGTGTTCCTGGAGAAGGGCAGCGTGGCGCTCGGCCGTGGCCCCGACTTCGGCGCCGAGGGGCACGGGTTCGCCCGGCTCAACATGGGCACCTCGCCCGAGCTGCTGGAAGATGCCGTCCGCCGGATGGCCGCCGCCCGCTAGCCTTTCCCGGGCCCGGCGGCGCGCAGGATGTCGCGGGTCAGTTCCAGCTGCCCCAGATGCTGGGTGACCTCTTCGAGCACGTGCAGCAGCGCGTGGCCCTGGGAGGCGAATTCGAGCTCGTCCGGATGCTTGCGGTGCCCGGCCCCGGCGCGCGGCGGCCCGGCGAAGTCGGCCGTGGCGGCGTCGGCACGGAACTGGTCCTGCGCCTTCCTGGTGGCGGCGGCCAGCGCGGCCACCGGGCCGTGCGCACGGAACTCGGCGGGCCGGTCCCGAATTACCTCGCGCCCCGCGACTACTTCTCCGCCCCAGAATTCCATGACGCCAAGGCAATGCCGCAGGATCGCATAGGGCGAATTCGCCCCATGCAGCGCTGGCTTGCGGTTGGCCAGATCATCACCGAGCCCGGTGACAATTGCCGTCATCTGGTCCACCGTGCGGTCGACGTAACTAACCACTGCAGCTACTGAGATGTCCACCAGGACATCATGACCTACCCCGCATGCGACTGGACCGCCTGCGAAATCAGGCTTCGGCGCCCCCGGCCAGCAGCGCATTTCCGGTATGCAGAAAATGTCCCGTCTATTCATTGTGAGTGGCGCATGTCAGTCTGTTGGGGAGGCCAGCCCCAGCGTCAGGAGGTGGAGGGCCGGATGGGCAGGGACGTTCCCGCAATCGTTGTCAGTCAGGCCGACCGGCGACGGTACCGCGAGAAGGTCCGCAGTTGCCTGGATGTGCTTGCCCGCATGCTGCGGGAGTCCCGGTTCACCGACGGTCCCGAGCAGGTGGGGCTGGAGGTCGAGTTCAACCTGGTGGACGAGGCGGGCTCGCCGGCCATGCGCAACGCTGAGGTGCTCGCCGCGATCGGCGACCCGGACTGGAGCACGGAACTCGGGCGCTTCAACATCGAGGTCAACATGGCGCCGCGGCTGCTGGCCGGGGACGCGCTGGCCGCGATGGAGCGGCTGATGGCGGACAAGTACAACCGTGCCGACCTGCGGGCGCGCCAGGAGGGGGCCCGGCTGGCCATGATCGGCATCCTGCCCAGCCTGCGCGAGGAGCACACCACCGAGGAGGCGATGTCGCCCAACCCCCGGTACCAGCTGCTCAACGAGCAGATGTGCGCGGCCCGCGGCGAGGAGATGGAGATCTGCATCGAGGGGCCGGAACGGCTGCTCAAGCACGCGGAAAGCATCATGACCGAGGCCGCCTGCACCAGCGTGCAATGCCACCTGCAGGTCAGCCCGGAACTGTTCGGCAGTTACTGGAACGCGGCGCAGGCGGTTGCCGGGGTGCAGGTAGCGCTCGGCGCGAACTCGCCCTACCTGTTCGGCCGGGAACTGTGGCAGGAGACCCGGATCCCGCTGTTCGCGCAGGCCACCGACACCCGGCCGAAGGAACTGCAGGTGCAGGGGGTCCGGCCCAGGGTGTGGTTCGGCGAGCAGTGGATCACCTCGGTGTTCGACCTCTTCGAGGAGAACCTGCGGTTCTTTCCCGCGCTGCTGCCGCTGTGTGAGGACGAGGATCCGGTGGCCGAACTGGACAGTGGCGGGATACCGGAGCTGCACGAGCTGACGCTGCACAACGGCACCGTCTACCGGTGGAACCGGCCCGTCTACGCCGTGGCCGGCGGGGAGCCGCATCTGCGGGTGGAGAACCGGGTGCTGCCCGCCGGGCCCACCGTCACCGACGTCATGGCCAACGCGGCCTTCTACTACGGCCTGGTGCACATGCTCGCGGAGGCGGAGCGGCCGATCTGGTCCCAGATGTCCTTCGCCGCCGCGCACGACAACCTGATGGAGGGGGCCAGGCACGGGATCGAGGCGCGGCTGTACTGGCCCGGCCTCGGCGAGGTTACCGTCGCCGAGCTGACGCTGCGCCGGCTGCTCACGCTGGCCTATGAGGGCCTGAGCCGCCGGGGCGTCGACACCGCGGAGGCCGAGCGCCTGCTGGGGGTCATCGAGCAGCGCTGCCTGTCCGGCCGCACCGGGGCGACCTGGCAGACGGAGACGGTGCACGCGCTGGAGGAGAACAGCGGGCTCGACCGCGACACCGCGCTGCGGGAGATGACCCAGCGGTACCTCAAGCTGATGCAGACCGGCGAGCCCGCGCACACCTGGCCGGTCGCCTGACGGGCCGGGTCAGGCCGGGTACCGGCGCAGGCCCAGCGCGTACTCGCAGCCCGCGGCCAGCCCCACGAAGCCGGCCATCTTGCGCAGGAAGTCGTCCGGGTCGAAGTCGCCGCCGAGTCCGTCGAGGTAGGCCTTGTGCTCGCGCAGGGACGCCACGCCCGCGTCGATCGTGCCGGTGACGTCCACGAAATGGGTGGGACCGGCGGTGGCCGCCACATAGATCGACTTGACCCCGTGCCAGGCCGGGCCCGCGTCGGGGAACAGCCACGAGTTGTCCGCGTCCCGGACGGCGTCCAGCGTGGCGAGGCCGACCGCCCGGTGGTCGGAGTGGTTCACCGGCCCCTCGTCGCCCCAGGTGAGATCGAAGCTCATGGTGATCACCACATCGGGCCGGTGCCGCCGGATCGCCGTGGCGATGTCACGGCGCAGCGGCACCCCGTACTCCACCAGCCCGTCGGCGTGGCCGAGGAAATCAACGTCGGACACGCCGACCACGGCCGCGCTGCGGCGTTCCTCCTCCTGGCGCAGCGGCCCGACCACGTCCGGGGCCATGCCCTCGATGCCGGCCTCGCCCGCGGTGGCCAGCACGTAGGCCACGTGGCGCCCCTGCCTGGTCCAGCGGGCGACCGCGGCGGCGGCGCCGTACTCCAGGTCATCGGGATGCGCGACGACCGCCACGGCGCGGTCCCAGTCCTCCGGCATCGGGTCCATGGTGCCTCCATGATCGCGGGCCAGGCCGGGCGCGGGATGCGCCGGTGGCCGTCTGGGTCTCAGCGTGCCACGGTGCCGCCCGGCGGCGCGGCAGCGGGGCACGGCGGCGCAGCGGGCGCACGGCTGCGGTACCCCAGGGAGGAGGAGATGAGCGCCCCGGTCGTGACGGGGCTGCGGCCGGACATGAGAATGGCCGCCGGGGCGCACGCTGAGCGTGCGGCCCCGGCGGCCCGCGTGCCAAGCCCCGGCGGCCGCCGCGACACGGGCCGCCGGGGCTTCCGGATCAGGCACGCAGCCTGCGCCGATCCAGCTCTCGGCTACTTGACGAAGTACCAGTTTTCCGGGTTGATGCCGAGCGTCGGGCTCTGCGGGGTGGCGCCCCTCAGGTTGCCGGCGATCTCGGTCAGCGAGTACACGCCGTTCGGCTGGAACATCACCGGCAACTGCTGCGCCAGGTAGTTCTGCCAGGTGTACAGGATCTGCGGGTTGTTGCTGGTCAGCGTCTGGTTGATGTAACTGTCGTTGATGTTGCTGCAGTACCCGCCGGAGTTGGCGATGGCGCCGCAGGTGAACAGCGTCTCGCCGGTCGGAGCGTAGTCGGGAGCGAAGGTCCAGCCGCCGCCCCAGTTGGCGATGTCCCAGTCGCACGGGATCTTGGCGACCACGCAGTTGCCGGCGGCCAGGGCAGTGACCTGGTTGAACGGCTTGGGCTCAAGGTTGATCTTGATCCCGACCAGGGACGCGTTGGACTGCAGCTGCTGCATCTCCTGCGTGACCCACTGGGTACCGGTGGCGTAGGGCATGTTGAACACCAGCTGGTGACCGGACTTGATGCCGGGCCCGCACAGACTCGGGTTCGTGCAGGTGGTCACGCCGTTGGGGGTGACCTTCCAGCCGTGGCTGGACAGCAGGCTCTTGGCCTTGTCCGGGCTGTAGGGGAACAGCGGCCCGCCCTTCTGCTGGGGCGACAGGTAGTGGGTCACCGGGGTGTTGCCCACCGGGCCCTGGGTCAGCGTGCCGTAACCGCGCAGCGGGCCCTTGATGACCGCTTCCTGGTTCATCAGATAGGCGATGGCCTGGCGGAAGTACAGCTGCTTGATGACCGGGCCGTTGCCGGTGGTGCTCTGGAAGTTCATCACGAAGTAGTTGATGCCCCACGGGTAGAGCGGCGCGAGGGTGTACCCGGGCAGCGGGTTCTGCCCCGCGCTGAGCGGGCTGGAGCCCGCGGGCTTGGCCGGGGCGTCCTGCGACGGCAGGTACCCAACGTCGATCTTCTGCCCGCCGGCGGCCGGCGACCGCAGCACGTTGTATTCCGCCGCGTCGGTGGTGAACGGCGCGAGCTGGAACTGGCTCAGTGTGGGCTTCACCGGCCCGGAGTACTTCGGGTTCGGCACCATCGACACATGCCCGTCGGCGTTGAACGCCGACAGCTTCCACGGGCCGTCCACGACCGACCACAGCGGCGAGCCCACGTAGGTGGTCAGCGCCTTGGACTGGGCGTCGAGGTACTTGTAGACGGCGGCGCAGTCGGAGACCGTGGTTGCGCAGTTACTGGCTCCCGAGGCGGTCTTGTCCCACGCCGGGGGCATCGGGGTGATCTGCGACAGGTCGTTGTACAGGAACCAGGTGTGCGAGTAGGCCTTGTTCGTGGTGATCTGCAGCTCGGTGGGGGAGACCACCTTGATGCTCTTGACGAAGTTGTTCGGGAACCCGGTGTAGGCGCCCCAGTCGATGGCGCCGACGGACTTGAGCATGTTGACCCAGAACATCACGTCGGTCGTGGTGACCGGGGTGCCGTCGGACCACATGTAGTGCTTGAGCGTGATGGTGGCGGTGTTGCCCGACCAGGTCGGCGCGTTCGCCAGGCTCAGCGAGGGGTTCATCAGCGGCTGGGACCCGTTGCCGAACCAGTACAGCGGCCGGTACATCAGGTTGGTGAAGTACGCGGCGTTGACCACGCTGATGTAGGCGCTGCTGGTGAACGGGAAGATGTAGTTCGGCGTGGTCGACGGGGGCAGGGCATAGACGGCCGTGCCGCCCTTCTGCTTCGCGCCGGTGGTGGTGCTGGGGCTGCTGCTGTTGCTACTGCTGCAACCGGCCGCGGCGATGGCCAGTGCCGCGATGGCGGCGGTTGCCGACAGGTAGCGGCCCAGCCGGGGGCCCCCGGCCAGGCTCGGAACGTGAGGTCGTCTCATAGCTGGCCAATCTGCCTGTGCCCGCTTGGCAGCGGCTTGGCGGCGACTTGGCGCCGGCATGTCACAGGAGCGTGACGAGTCACTCTCGGTTAGAGGCCGGCTGGGGGCCGCGTGCCCCTTTTGTCATGAAATGCCAGAAAGCTACCGCCTAGCATCGGGAATGAGATGACCTTCGGTACTCGGGCGGCGGCCGGGGAGGCGGCAAGTGGCGCGCAACATCGTGGTGCGGGTACTCGGGCCGGTACGGCTCCGCGCCGGCGAAAGCTGGCTGGTGCCCGCGAGCCCGCAGCTGCGCCTCGTCATGGCCCTGATGGCGCTGCGCATCGGCCAGGTCGTACCGGTCTCGGAGCTCGTCGACGCCATCTGGGAGGCCGAGCCGCCCAGATCCGCGCGGGCCAGCCTGCAGGCCCTGATGACGCGGCTGCGGCACCTGCTGAAGCAGGTCCCGGGCGCCACGCTGACCCGCTGTGGCGACGGATACCTGCTCGAACTCGACCACGATCTGGTCGACGCGGAGCGGTTCCGGACCCTGGGCCGGTCCGCCCGCGCGGTGGACGGTGCCGCCGCCATCCCGCTGTTCGATGCCGCGCTGGAGCTGTGGAACGGGCCAGCGCTGGCCGACGTGCCGGACACCGAGCGGGTGCGGGCCATCCAGCACGGGCTGGCGGAGGAACGCCTCTCGATGCTGCAGGACCGCCTGGCGGGCATGCTCGCCGGCGGCCGGGAACGGGAGGCGGCCGCCGAGCTGCCCGCGGCACTGGCCCGCCACCCGCTGAACGAGCGGCTCGCCGGGATGCTCATGGCCACCTGGTACCGGTCCGGCCAGCGAGCCGAGGCACTGGCCGTGTTCCGGCAGATCCGCGGCCGCCTGGTGACCGAACTGGGTGTCGAGCCCGGTGCCGAGCTGCAGCTCCTGCATCAGCGGATCCTCGCCGGTGACGCCGCACCGGCGAACGGCCACCAGCCGGTGCCGTCCAACGGCCACCGGCCCGCGCTGGCCGACGGCCAGCCCGGAGCGGCCAACGGCCATCAGCACCCGGGCGCCGGGCCGGGCCTGCCGGTGCGGCCGTGGCTGGTGCCGCGCCAGCTTCCCGCGGCCCCCGCGCAGTTCATCGACCGCGCCGCCGAACTGGCCCGGCTCGACGAGCTGATCGGCCAGGGCACCGAGCCGGGCGGCGAGACCGGGGTCCGGGCGATCGTCGGATCGCCCGGCGTGGGCAAGAGCGCGCTGGCGACCGTGTGGGCCCACCGCGCCGCCGGGCACTTCCCCGACGGGCAGCTCTACGTCAACCTCAAGGGCTTCGGCCCGGCCGCCCGGCCGGTCACATCCGAGCAGGCGATCCGGGGCTTCCTGCAGGCCCTGGGTGTGCCCGGTACCGAGATTCCGGAGTCGCTCGACGCGCAGGCGGCCCTGTACCGCAGCGTCCTGGCCGGCAAGCGGGTGCTGGTGCTGCTGGACAACGCCCGCGACGCCGGCCAGGTGCGGGCGCTGCTGCCCGGCAGCAGCCGGTGCGCCGTCGTGATCACCAGCCGGGACCGCCTGGACGGCCTGGTCGCCACGGTGGGCGCGCGGATCCTCACGCTGGACGTGATGTCGCAGGCCGAGTCCCGCGAGCTGATCGCCCGGCGGCTGGGTGCGCCGCGGGCCCAGGCGGAGCCCGAGGCGGTGGCGGACCTCGCCAGGCTGTGCGCCGGCCTGCCGCTCGGCCTGGCCATCGTCGCGGCCCGGGCCGCCGCCCGGCCCGGTTTCCGGCTGGCCGCCCTGTCGGCGGAACTGGGCGGCGGGGACGCGCGCCTGGACGCGCTGGAGACCGCGGACACCACCAGCAGCGTCCGCGAGGTGTTCTCCTGGTCCTACCGGCAGCTCGGCCAGCCGGCGGCGCGAATGTTCCGGCTGCTCGGCCTGCATCCCGGCCCGGACATCACGGTGGCCGCGGCGGCGAGCCTGAGCGGCACCGGCCGCCCGCACGCGCGCCGGGCCCTGGCCGAGCTGACCGGGGCGCACCTGCTGACCGAGCACCTGCCCGGCCGGTTCACCGGCCACGACCTGCTCCGCGCCTATGCCGCCGAACTGGCCGCCTCCGGCGTGGACGCGGCCGCGCGCGACCTGGCCAGGCGCCGCCTCGGCGACCACTACCTGCACACCGCCGCGGCCGCCGCGGGCAGGCTCTGCCCGGCCCGCCCCGCGGTCAGCCTGGGCACCCCGCAGCCGGGCACCGTCCCCGAGCGGTTCGCCAGCTACGCCGAGGCGCTGAGCTGGTTCAGCGCGGAGCGCCAGGTGCTGCTCGCGGTCATCGATGCCGCCGCGGCGGCCGGCCATGACAGGCGTGCCTGGCAGTTGCCCGCGATCCTGACCGACTACCTCAACCGCGAAGGCCACTGGCATGACCTGGCGGCCATCGGCAGGACCGCGCTGGCTGCCGCGGAGGCGGCCGGTGACCGGCTCGGCCAGGCCTACGCGCACACCGCCGTCGGTGTGGCCAATCTCCGGGTTGGCTGCTACGACACCGCGCACACCCACCTGCTCCGGGCCAGCGCGCTGTTCGCCGAGTCCGGCGCGACCGCCTGGCAGGCCCGCAACCACCTCACCATCGGCGCCCTGTTCGCCCGGCAGGGCCGCCATGACAAGGCGCGGCGGCAGGCGGAACTGGCGCTCAGCCTCTATCAGGGCCTCGGCTACCGGGCCGGTGAGGCACACGCGCTGCAGAATCTCGGCTGGCACCTGGCGATGCTCGGCGCCGGGCCCGACGCCGTGGTCCACTGCCGCCGGGCCCTGGACCTGCACCGCGAGGTCGGCAACCTGGTCGGCGAGGCGCACGCCTGGGACCACCTCGGCTACGCCATGCACCTGACCGGCGACGACACCGAGGCCATCGCCTGCTACCGGCGGGCCCTGGAACTGTTGCGGGAGGTCAGGGACCGGTCCGAGCAGGGCGGGGTGCTGGCCCGCCTCGGTGACATCTACAGCGCGGTCGGGAACAAGGCGATGGCCAAGGCCGTATGGCGGCGGGCCCTGGCCATACTGGAAGAGCTGCACGACCTCGGCGCGGATGAGGTCCGGTCCCGGCTGGGCGCCGCGCCGGGGCCCGCGGTGCCCAGCGCGTGCTGAGCCGTTACCGTCCCTGGCCATCCTCCCGATCATGAAATGGGACCGTCGGGGAACAATTCCCTGAGGGGTGCACAGATGGTCTGGGATCGGCGCAGCATTGCGCTCACGGCACTGGGGGCAGCCGTAGCCGTGGCGCTGGCGGCGGGGGGCATCGCCTTCGCCATGCACGACGGCACGGCCGGCCGGCTCGCATCGGCGCCGAAGCCGGTACCGAAACCGGCGCCGAGCCACCACCAGGGCCCGCTGCTGTCCCCGTTCACCGGTGAGCCGGTGCACCGGCTCAAGCGGGTGCTCATCGTGAAGATCGGTAACACCGTCCCGGAACGGCCGGCCACCGGGCTGGCCAAGGCCGACATCGTGTACCTGATCCCGGTCGAGGGCGGGCTGAGCCGGATCATGGCGGTCTTCTCCTCGCACTACCCGCGGGTGATCGGCCCGGTGCGCAGCGCCCGGCAGGACGACCTGCAACTGCTGCGCCAGTTCGGCCGGCCCGCGTTCGCCTGGTCCGGGGCGCAGCCTCAGCTCGTGCCGGTGGTCGAGCACTCCAGGATCGTGGACCTGTACGCGGCGACCGCCAGCGGCTACTTCCGGACCGTCGACCGGATCGAGCCGTACAACCTGTACGCCGACACCCGGACGCTGCTGAAACAGGCCCCGCATGCCAGCGTGGCCCGCGACATCGGGTTCCGGTTCGGCCCGCCCCGGCCGGCGGCCACCCCCGCAGGGCGGAGTCGGTGTCCTACCCGGCCGCGTCGTTCCGGTTCCGGTGGTCACCCGCCAAGGGCCGCTGGCTGATCTGGATGGACGGCTCCCCGGCCATCAGTACCGGCGCCGGGCAGCTGTCCGCGCCGACGGTCGTTATCCAGCGCGTGGTCGTGGGCCTGTCCCGGTTCCTTGAGCAGGGCCCGATGATGCCGCCGGACGCGGAAACCGTCGGCTCGGGCACCGCGACGGTGCTGCGCGACGGCCAGGCCTTCAAGGCGCGGTGGTCCCGCCCGGTCGCCAACGGCGGCACCACGTTCACCACGGACTCGGGCAAGCCGATGACGTTCGCCCGCGGCCCCGTCTGGATCGTCCTCGCCTACGGGCCGGGCTCGTCCAAGTGGCGGGGCGGCAAGCCCGTGCCGTGACGCGCGGCGCGGCCCGGGGGAGTCAGCGGTCGTGCCGCTCGTCCTCCTCGTGGTGGATCCGGTCCAGGCACACGGCCGCGGCCAGCAGCATCGCGTCGTCCTCACCGGGCACCACGTCCACGCCGTAGGTGTCGCGGACCTCGAACCAGGCCCGGGACACCCGGGCCAGCGTGTGACCGCCGTCCCTGATGTCATACTCGCGCCCGGTGAGGTTCCCGACGGCCTCCAGCGTGCGGCCGTCGGCCAGGTCGACGGCGGACTTGTGGTGCAGCGGCGAGAACATCTCCCGCCGCACGGTCGCGATGACCTGGCCGTCGCGCTCGATCTCCATCGCGTCCCGCAGCGCCATCAGCTTCTTGTGCACGCTGGCGGCCACGGCCCCGGCGGGGTCCTTGATCTCCATGGTCTGCCGGATGCTCATTGCCTTGCCATCGACCAGGAAAGCGCGGTTGCCCTGCTCGTCGGTGATCCAGAAATCGTCGCCGATCGAGAACATCCGCTGCCGGACCATGTACCGCACGCGCGTCCCTCCGCCGGGGCACCGCGCCCGCCCGGGCGATGCCTGCTTAGGGCACCGTACAAGACAACCGCCGCGCACCGGGCCCGCGCGGCGGGCGGTGTGGGCAGCCTGCCCCGCGCGGCGGCCGGCTCGGCCGGCGCCGGATCTTCGTGATCGGGGTGGCCTGGTTCGCGCTGGCCTCCGCGCTGTGAACCGGGAAACCACGTCGAGGCGCCGGCGCAGGGCCACTAAGCTCGGTTTCCGCCGCCGCCCGCTCCCGTGCGGCGGGATATCAGCACCCCACGACGAGGAAGCCCGTAGCATGCGCTGGTCACAGATGCACATCCCGACCCTGCGGGAGGACCCGGCGGACGCCGGGGCGCCGAGCCACCGGCTGCTGGTCCGCGCGGGGTACATCCGGCAGCTCCAGGCGGGCCACTACTCCCTGCTGCCGCTCGCGGTCCGGGTGCGGGCCAAGGTGATCGAGATCATCCGGCAGGAGATGAGCCGGATCGGCGCGCAGGAACTGCTGGTGCCCGCCATGCATCCCAGGGACGTCTGGGAGCGCAGTGGCCGGCTGGAGACCATGGCCGACGTCATGTTCACGCTGACCGACCACAGGGGCGGCGAGAACGTGCTCGCGGTGACGAACGAGGAGATCTTCACCGTCCTCGCGCAGGAGCTGAACTCGCACAAGCAGCTGCCGCAGGCCTGGTACCAGTTCCAGACCAAGTTCCGGGACGAGGCGCGGCCCCGGGCGGGCCTGCTGCGGGTACGGGAGTTCACCATGAAGGACTCCTACACCTTCGACCTCGACGCCGCCGGGCTCGACGCCGCTTTCGTCCGGCACCGCGACGCCTATCTGCGGATCTTTGACCGGCTCAGCATTCCGGCCATCCCGGTGGCGGCGTCCAGCGGCAACATGGGCGGCAGCGACTCGACCGAGTTCATGTGCCCGTCAGATGCGGGCGAGGACACCGTCGCGCACTGTCCGGCCTGCAACTACGCGGCCAACGTGGAGAAGGCCACCTCCCGGCTGGACGAGGTGACCGACGGGCCGGGACTGCCCGCTCCGGAGCGGTTCGCCACCCCGGGCGTGCGGACCATCGAGGACCTGGCGACCGGGTACGACGCTCCGGCGGACCGGCAGATCAAGACCCTGGTCTACGTGCTGGACGGCAAGCTGACGCTGGTGCTGATGCGCGGCGACCACGCCCTCAACGAGCAGAAGCTCCTCGACGCCACCGGCGCGGTGGAGATCCGCCCGGCCCACCCCGAGGAGATCAGGGAGGCCCTCGGCGCGCTGCCGGGCAGCCTCGGCGCGGTCGGGGTGACGGGCCTCCCGGTGCTCGCCGACGAGGCGCTGCGCGGCCGCCGCGGCATGGTCACCGGGGCGAACACCGACGACGTCCACCTGCGCGGGGTGGACGTGGGCCGGGACATCACCACGGGGACCTGGGCCGACCTGCGCGAGGTCACCTCCGGGGAGCCGTGCGTGGTCTGCGGGCAGCCGCTGGAACTGCTGGCCGCCATCGAGATCGGGCACATCTTCAAGCTCGGCTACAAGTACACGAAGACGTTCGGGATCACCGTGCTGGACGCCTCCGGTGAGCGCGTGCACCCCATCATGGGCTGCTACGGCATCGGCGTGGAGCGGGCCATGGCCGCCGTCGTGGAGACCCACCGCGACGAGCGCGGCATCATCTGGCCGGTCACCGTGGCACCGTTCACCGTCGTGGTGACCGTGGCACAGTCCGAGGACCCCGAGTCCGCGAAGGCGGGCGAGTGGGTGTACGAGCAGCTCACCGCGGCGGGCATCGAGGTCATCATCGACGACCGGGCCGAGCGGGCCGGGGTGAAGTTCCGTGACGCGGAGCTCACCGGGATCCCGTTCCGGGTGACCGTGGGCAAGCGCGGCCTGGCCGACAGCACCGTCGAGGTCACCACGCGGGCGACCGGCGAGATGGTGAAGGTCGCCATCGGCGACGTGGTGGCGCACCTGCGCGACGCCCTCGCGTCCTGAGGCCGCCGCCCGGGCGCGTGCGTGATCACCGCTCGCCGCAGACCGCGCGGTCGGGCCGCTCCCGCCTGGCCTGCCGGCGGGTGGCCAGCACGCTGGCCAGTGCGGTCACGCCGAGCACCAGGGCGATGATCGCCAGCGAGAGCCAGGCGCCGACCTGCGGCACCGGGACCGGGCCGAGCCTGGTCACACCGGAGCCGCGCAGCGCTTCGCCGATGAGCTTGACGCCGATGAACGCGAGCACCACGCACAGGCCCGCCTGCAGGAGGACCAGCCGGGCCAGCAGCCCGGCCACCAGGAAGTACAGGTGGCGCAGGCCGAGCAGGGCGAACACGTTCGCGCTGAACACCAGGAACGGATCCCGGGTCAGCCCGAACACGGCCGGGATGGAGTCCAGCGCGAAGATGAGGTCGGTCACCCCGAGCGCGATCACCAGCGCGAGCACCCCGGCCGTGCCGCCCCGGGTCAGCCGCGCCGCGATGCGCCCGCCCGCCCCCGGGGTCGGGCCCGACGCCGTGGCGCCCGGTGCCCCGGCCGCCGGGCCCGCCCACCGGCCGCCGCCCGCGCCGGAGACCTGCCCCGTTCCGGTCCCGGTGGGTGCCCCCGCCCCGCTAGGGCGCCGCGCCACCTGGGCCGCCGTATAGAGGAGAAATACGCCGAACAGGTATTCCAGCCAGCCGAACCGGTGCAGGGCGGCCGCGCCGGCGCCGATGACGATCCCGCGCAGCACCACGGCGATGCCGATGCCGGCCAGGACCACG
Organism: uncultured Actinomycetes bacterium; assembly: GCA_963730235.1. GTDB lineage: Bacteria > Actinomycetota > Actinomycetes > Streptosporangiales > Streptosporangiaceae > DASXKD01. Next base: position 16,617 of record CAVSRH010000026.1, on the reverse strand, counting down.
CGGCCGTGGAGCCGGTCCGGCACCTTGGACCGGCTGATCAGGATGACGAAGACCAGCAGGTTGTCCATGGAAAGGCTGTACTCGGTCAGCCACCCGGCGAAGAACTGCCCGGCGGGCGTGCTCCCCGACGTGCGGGCGAGCAGCGCGCCGAAGCACAGCGCCAGCGCCACGGTGGCCAGCGTCCAGCCGGCCGCTTCTGCCATGCTCACCGGGCGGTCCCGGCGGTAGGTTGCCAGCAGGTCCGCGCCAAGCAGCACAACAAGGGCGGCGACGAGCGCCGCCCAGCCCCAGACTGGGACGTGAATGGCTGCCATGGCTACCCGGTGGCTCTCGCTGGCGTGGTGTCCTCTGCCTTCTCCCCGTTTGTGTCGTTGCCTACCGGTCTGGAGCGCTCCGTCCGGGCGGCCAGGCCGGCCCGGGCACCTGCGGGGTGCCCGGGCCTGAGCGCGGCCGGGCCGGCCGGGGTGGGCAGTGCCCCGGTTGACTGCCCAATCCGGCTGGTGACCGTGGCGGCGCGGGCCCGGCGTCGGGGGTCCCCTGGCTGGACGTCATGGTGACCTCCCGCCTGCTGCCGGGCCTGGCCGTTCCTGGCTCATGCCTCCACTATTGCTTGCCGGTCGCTTCCAGTCTCCGGGCCTCATCGGCTAAAAGCGGCCCCCTAATCTTGCCTATGTCCGGCAAACTGGGGGGAGCTGGCGGCGTGGTACCCGCGGGCCTGGGGCAGGTGCGCCTGGCTGGAAGGCGGTGGCTGAAGTGACTGCGCACGGCAGGGACGGCCGGCCGGATCTGGCCGCGATCACCCTTGCGGCGAGCCGCGAGGCCGGCGGGGTCCCGCCCGGGCTGCTCGGCGACTACCTGCCCGCCGTCGTGGACGCGTTCGGCAGCGGGCGCCGCCTGGCCGCGGTGGAACTGGCCGGCTACGCCCGGTCCGGCGAGCAGGCCGCGGAGGGCGGGGTCGCCCTGGGCGGGCTGGTCGACCTTTACCTGTCGGCGACCTGGCGGCTGTGGCGGGAACTGCCCGCCGACACCGACTCACCTACCGCACTGCGGGCCGCCGTGCTGGCCGTGCTGCATGCCGCGGACGACGCGGTGGCGGCGGCCGCGGGCGGGTTCGAGCGGGCCTACCTGTCGGTCGCCCGCCGGGAGGAGGCGGAGCGCCGCGAGTTCTTCGAGGACCTGCTGTCCGGCCGGGGCGGCGTGGCCGACCTGATGGCCAGGGGCGAGCGGCTGGGGCTGCGGCTGACCGGCCCGCACCAGGTGATGCTGGTGGGCGGTGCGGACGGCGGCGGCAGCGTGAGCCCGTCCGGCGTCCATGTGGACACCGTGGTCGCCGAGGCCGCGGCGCCGTCCTCCTCGCTGGTGGTGAGCCGGCGCGGCCGGCTGGTGGTGATCGTGGGAACGGCCGGCGGCGACGAGGCGGCCGGGGTGGCCAGGGCGCTGGCCGCCGCGCTGGACCGCCGGGCGGCCAGCCAGCGCACCGACGCCAGGGACCCGGCCCGGGCCACCGCCGAGGCCGGGCCGCCGCCCTGGCGGATCGCCCTCGGCCGGTCCTACGCCGGGCCTGAGCGGCGTCGTGCGGTCCTACGACGAGGCGGCCGACGCGCTCGACGTGGCCCAGCGCCTGGGCCTGGCCGACAAGGTCGTCCGCGCCGCGGACCTGCTCATCTACCAGGTGCTGGTGCGTGACAGGGCGGCCATCACCGACCTGGTGCAGACCCTGCTCACCCCGCTGGCCCGGGCCCGCGGCGGCGCCGGGCCGCTGCTGGCCACGCTGGCGGCCTACTACGCCAGGGGCGGTGTCGCGACCGCTGCCGCGCTGGACCTGCACCTGTCGGTGCGGACCGTCACCTACCGGCTGGCCCGGGTCAGGGAGCTGACCGGGCGGGACCCCACGCGGCCAGCGGACGCGCTTGCGCTGCAGGTCGCGGTCATCGGTGCCCGGATGCTGGACTGGCCCGCCACCCCGCTGGAACGCGAATAGGCCAGGCCCGCCCGGCCGCGCCCCCGCGGCCGGGCGGGCGCCCGGTCAGTTTCCGGTGCCGTGCAGCGCCTCGATGTCGGCGCGCAGCGCGGCGATGTCGAGGTCGGCCGCCCGGGCGTCCTCGCCGCTGATGATCACCCACGCCTCGTCCAGGCATGCCTGGCTCCAGGCCAGGGTGGACCGCTGCGCGGCGCCCCAGGTCACCCAGGTGTCCAGCGCCGTGCCGTCGGCGGCCACCTTCACGATGCAGTGCCCTTCAGCCGTGTCGGGCTGCTCGCCGCCCGCTGTCGTCCACGGCTCCCCCTCCTCGAAGAGCTTGTCCGCGTCGGGGGTCAGGTTCACTCCCGCGTAGACGCCGCTGAAGGCGGCCATGGCCGCGTCCACCTGGGCGGGATCGGTGTGGTCGAGCGGGGCGAAGGCCAGGATGGTGCCCGCCTTGTACCAGAACAGCAGCAGGTCCGCGATGTTCGCGCCGCGGTCCTGGCCGTGGTCGTAGGCCAGATACTCGGCGACCAGTGCGTTCGGGGACTCCCACTGCTCGGTCTCCTGCCCCGCGGCGGCCTTCGCCATCCGGTAGTGCTGGCGCCCGGCGAACGTGCAGTCCCCGACGCCGTCCGGATGTGTCGTGCAGGCCGGGTCCGGGCCGTTGCCCAGCATGCCCCAGTCGGTGATGCCCCCGGTCACATCGATGGGATAGGCCGGGGCGGGCAGCGGAGCGGGCAGGTAACTGGACAGGTACTTGATGGCGAACCGCTCCGCTGGCGGCTTCACTGGCAAGCGTCCCCGTCGGCCGGCCTCACGTGTCGTGGACATCGGGCATCCCCTCGTCTGGAACATGGCCATGACGCATCGTCACGGCTTGGTAACAGACCTATGGTTGCAGAGGGTAGCGAAGTAGTCCACATTTAGTAGCTGGCTGTTACGGGAATCTTGACGGCAGGCGGCCTGCTCAGGCCGCGCCGGGCTGCTTCCCGGCGATGCTGGCACGGACCTCGTCCATGTCCACCTCGCGCGCCTTCACGATCAGGTCTTCCAGCGCGCTCTCGGCGATCGCACCGGGCTGGGCGTAGAGGATGACCTTGTCGCGGATGATCATCAGAGTCGGAATCGACGTGATCCCGAACGACGAGGCGAGCGCCTGCTGAGCCTCGGTGTCGACCTTGCCGAAGATCGCGTCCTGGTGCTGCTCCGACACCTTCTCGAAGACCGGGCCGAACATCCGGCAGGGCCCACACCATGACGCCCAGAAATCCACCAGGGCCAGGTCGGCGCCGCCGATCACGGACTCGAAATTCTCGGCGGTCAGTTCGACCGTCGCCATGGTTCCTCCTCGCGGTCCCGGGGCACCTTCCATGCCCCCACGGGGTATGGAACCATGGCGGCCGCCCGGCCATTCCCACGGCTCTGACCTGCTGATCGGGTGACCTTCTCGGCACGGTGATCATGGCATGATGCGCTGGTCTGGAGTCAGCATTGCTCCGGCAAAGTATCGGAGCGGCCCGCCCGCCGCGCCGCCCCGCACGGATAACGTCTGCGCAACCTGACATGCCGGGAGCGCAGATGCGTGACCAGTCGGCGGGCCGGCGCCGTCGGCACAGCCGTCCGAGTGATCAGCCGCGGCGCGGCCACAAGCGGCACCGCGGCCGCCTGCGGACCGCCGCCTACGGCTGTGCTGCCGTCCTGACCGTGGTCGTGGTCGTGGCCAGCCTCGGCGCCTATGTGGTCTACCGGCACCTGGCCGGCAACATCAAGGTCGTCAGCGTCAGCGGGCTGACCCACCGGTCCGTCTACGGCGCGCAGAACATCCTGCTGCTCGGGTCGCAGACCAGGAAGGGCCAGGGCAAGGGCTTCGGCACCAATCCGAGCCTGAACACCAGCAACTCCGACAACCTGCTGCTGGTCCACCTCGACCCGACGCACACGCACGCGCTGATCGTGTCCATCCCGCGCGACACCATCGTCTACGAGCCGGGCTGCACGGCCCGCAAGAGCATCGGCGTGGGCATCTGGGGCCCGTACCAGGCCGCGATCATCGACGGGGCGATGAACATCGGCGGCCCGTCGTGCGCGGTGAAGACGGTGCGCGACCTGACCGGCGTCAAGCTGGACCACTTCGTGATGTTCGACTTCAACTCGTTCCGCGCGATGGTGGACGCGATCGGCGGGGTCGAGGTCTGCGTGCCGCGCGGTGGCTACCGGGACCGGTATTCGGGGCTGCACCTGTCCGGCGGCAAGCACCTGCTCACCTACGACCAGGCGCTGGCGTACGTGCGCACCAGGCACGGGGTCTCGGCCGAGGGCGATGTCGGCGGCGACCTGCCGCGGATCGAGCTGCAGCAGGCGTTCATCTCCTCGGTCATCCAGAAGGTGAACAGCCAGGGCATCCTGAGCAACTCGCTGCAGTTGCTCAAGATTGCCGACACCGCCACCAAGGCGCTCACCGTGGACCAGGGCATGGACTCGGTCCCCAAGCTGCTGGCCCTCGCCAAGAGCCTCGTTCACCTGTCCGCCAAGCACGTCACGCTGCTCACGATGCCGACGGTGCCGGACGCCGCCCAGCCCGGCCGCCTGCTGCCCGAGCAGCCGCAGGCCGACGTGATCTTCCAGATGCTCGTGGATGGCCAGGACTGGCGTCACTCGCTGCCCACGCTGCCGCCCGGGAAGGTGCAGGTGAAGGTGCTGAACGGAACCGGCGTGGCGGGGCTCGCCGGCCGGACCGCCGCCAAGCTGCGCAAGCTGGGCTACGACGTGACCGGAGTCGCCAACGCCGTGCCGACCACGACCACGACCGTGACGTACTCGGGCACCGCGCAGGCCGACAGCGCCTACACGCTGATGACGTCGCTCAAGTCCGCGCCCGCGGCCCAGGACCTGCTGGCCGCGCCGGCCCCGCCGACCGGCATGGCGGGCCCGGTCACCCTGGTCCTCGGGTCCGATTTCGGCGGCGTGAAACCACCGCCCGCGCCGCCGGCCGGCAAGCCCGGCCACGGCAGGCACGGCCGGGCCGGGCACGGCGCGGCCAGCGGTTCCGCCAGCGGCGGTGGCGGCTACGGCAGCACCACGTTCGTGCAGAGCCGCAACGCCGGGGCCAGCATCTGCTCCGGCCTGCCCACCGCGGTCAACTCCGGCAGCCCGCCCTGATCCGGAGCGCGCGCCGGGCATAGGGTGCGCCTATCCGGTAGGGCGGCAGGGGGACACGGGTGACGCGGCCATGATCTGCGTGCTGGGGGACGCCCACCTCGACGTGGTCGTCTCGCTGGCGGGCCCGGTCGCGCCGGAGACCGACACGCCCGCCGTCACCTGGTGGGTGCCGGCGGCCAGGCGGCGAACGTGGCCGCGTGGATCAGCGCGCTGGGCGGCCGGGCCCGGCTGATCGCGGCGCGAGGCGGCCGACCCCGCGGGCCGCATGGTGGCCGACGAACTCACCGGCCGGGGCGTGCAGCTCGCCGGGCCCGTCCTGCCGGGCCGGACCGGCGTGGTGGTCTCGCTCTCCGACCGCGGCCGGTCCCGGTCGATGCTGACCGACCGCGGCGTGGGCACCGAACTGGCGGCCGGCGCATCTGGCGGACGCCTGGTTCGACGGCTGCACCCGGCTGCACCTGCCCGCCTACAGCCTGCTGCGCGAGCCGGTCCAGGGGGCCGCGCTGGCCGCGGCCGCGCGGCTGCCGCGGCTGAGCGTGGACCTGTCCTCCACGGCGGCGCTGCGAGAGCTACGGCGTGGACCGCTTCCGCGACCTGCTCGCCGCGGCTGCGGCCGCGAGGTCGTGTTCGGCACCGAGGAGGAGGCGGAGCTCGTCGGGGAGCGTGCCCGGTAGCGAGCTGGTGGTGAAGCTGGGCCCGCGCGGCGTCCGGGCCGAGGGGGTCACCCATGCCGCGCGGCCGGTGCGCGCGGTGGACGCGACCGGCGCCGGTGACGCGTTCGCCGCGGGCTACCTGCTCGGCGGGGTCAGCCTCGGGCTGGACGCGGCGGCCCGCGCCGTGGCGAGGATGGGGGCGATGCCGTGACGCGCCCAGCCCCGCACGGGCGGTGCGGCCACGCAGGGGAGGCTGATGGCGCTCGCCCCGGTGCGCGGAGGAGCTGGCGCGGCGCGCGGGCGCGGTGGTGGCGCTGGAGACCACCCTGGTCTCGCACGGCTTCCCGGGCGGCCAGGGCATGGACGTGGCGCTGGCGTCGGAGGCGCGGGTGCGCGCCGCAGGCGCCGTCCCCGCCACGGTCGGGCGTGCGTGGACGGCGCTGTCCGGGCCGGGCTGACCGCGGCGGAGCTGGAGCGCTTCGCGGCGGCGGGCGAGTCCGCCCGCAAGGCGGGCGCGCGTGACCTGGCCGCCTGCGCGGTGCAGGGCGCGCTCGGCGCCACCACGGTCGGCGGCACCCTGGCGGTGTGCCGGGCCGCCGGCATCCGGTTCATGGGCACCGGCGGCACCGGCGGCGTGCACCGCGGCTTCGCCGACAGCCTGGACATCTCCAGCGACCTGCCGCAGCTCGCGCGCACCGCGGCGATGGTGGTGTCCTCCGGCGCCAAGTCGATCCTGGACGTGCCGGCCACCGCCGAGCTGCTGGAGACCCTCGGCGTCCCGGTCCTCGGCTGGCGCACACCGGAACTGCCGCTGTTCTACAGCGCCGGCGGCGGCCCGCCGGTGTCCGCGGTGGTCGCCAGCGCGGCGGAAGCTGCCCGGATCGCCGCCGCCGCATTGGCTGCTTAACGGCAGTTCGGGGCTGCTCCTCGCCCGGCCGCCGGACCCGGCCGTGGACCTCGAAGACGATCATCGCCGAGGCGGTCAGCCGGGTACACGACCAGGGCGTGGCCGGGCAGGCCGTGACGCCGGCCGTATTGTCCCTCGTGCACGAGCTGAGCGGGGGCCGCAGCGTCGAGGTCAACCGGCTGCTGATCGCCGACAACGCGGCACTGGCCGCCGAGGTGGCGGTGGCGCATGCGCGGCTGGCCAGGCCCGGGCGGGGCGGTTGGCGGGTAACCCGGGCGAATCGGGCGCCCGGCCCAGCAGAATGGGACCGTCCACCGGACCAGGCGCGGGAGGCACTCGATGAGGATTGGCGTAGGGCTGCAGGATCCAACCGGCCCGGCCCCGATGACGGCGCTGCGCGAGCAGTTGCAGCGCGCCGCCGACCAGGGGTTCGCCTCCGCGTGGATGAGCAACATCTTCGGGGTGGACGCGCTGACCGCGCTGGCGGTCGCGGGCTTCGGTGTGCCCGGCATCGAGGTCGGCACCGCGGTGGTGCCCACCTACCCGCGGCACCCGGCCGCGCTGGCCCAGCAGGCGCGGACCGTCGCGGCGGCGGTGGACGGCCGCCTGGTGCTCGGCATCGGCCCCTCCCACCGGATCGTGATCGAGGACATGTTCGGTTACGACTACGGCAAGCCGATCCTGCACATGCGCGAATACCTGGACGTGCTGCTGCCACTGCTGGACGGGCAGCCAGCCGCGGTCACCGGGACCACGGTGCGGGCGAACATCGGGCTGACCACGCCGAACCCCGGCCGGGTCCCGGTCCTGCTGGCCGCGCTCGGCCCCCAGATGCTCAAGCTGGCGGGTGAGCGGACCGACGGCACCGTGCTGTGGATGACCGGGCCCGCCACGGTGCGCGACCACATCGTGCCCTCCATCACCGCCGCCGCGCAGGCCGCCGGCCGGCCCAGCCCGCGGGTGGTGTGCAGCCTCCCCGTCTGCGTCACCGGCGACCCGGACGACGCCAGGGAACGGGCCACGCAGATCTTCGCCATCTACGGTGAGCTGCCGTCCTACCGGGCCATGCTGGACCGCGAGGGCGCCGCGGGCCCGGCGGAGGTGGCCATCGTCGGCGATGAGGACACCGTGGCCGCCCAGATCGGCGCGCTCGCCGACGCGGGCGTGACCGACTTCGCCGCGGTCGAGTTCACCGGCGGCGCCGACGGCGCCCGCACCCGCGCGTTCCTGCGCACCCTGCTCACCTGACCGGAGCGGGTGGGCGCCGTTTGCGATGGTTGGCGCAACCATCACATTCTGGGGTGTTGTGGGGAATGGGCCAAACCGGCTGGGGCGGTGGGTGGTTCGCTGCTTGCGATGATGGCAGCGAGGGCGCGGGGTGTGCTGGGTGTAATGGTGGCGTAGATGGTGACCTGGTGGTCCTCCTTGTTGTAGATGAGTTCTAGGCCGAAGGCGGCGAACAGGCGGGCCTGGATGTGCGCGGGCAGGCTGGGCAGGGCGTCGCCAAGTAGTGGCAGAGCGTCCAGCAGGGCGGGCTCGTCCTGCTGGACCGTGGCCCGGTCCAGGGTGGCGAGGCGGTCGCCGATCTGGGTGCGCTCGGTTTCCAGTTCGGTGAATCGTGCGAGGATCCGGGTCCGGAGCGCGGTGATGGCCGGGGAGCCTTGGGGCAGGGCTGGCGAGGTTTTCGATTTCGCGGGCGTGGGCGTTCTCGGCGGCGTCGATCTTCCGCAGCCGTTTGTGCAGGCGGGCGGTCTCCTGTTCCCGGCGGGTGGTGTCCTGGGCGGCGGTGGCGGGGAGCCGTTGGGCGAGCATGGCGGCGCGGTCGGGTCCGAACACGCGGGCGGCGAAGAACTGGTGGATGACGGTGAGCAGGTCGTCTTCGCGGACTTTGACGGTGCGCGGGTGGTCGGGGACCTGCGCCTGGTGGCGGGGGCTGGCGGGGTTGTGCGGGCAGAGACGTACACGTCGCCGCGGGGTGGCCGGAGGTAGGGGCGGGTCAAGGATGCCGCGCATGCGGCGCTTGCAATCGCGGCACCGGCACCGGGACCGCCAGCACGTAAGAGCGCCCGGCGGCGGGGTGGGTCGTCAGGCTGCCGGGTTCGTCGTGGCTGCTGGCGTGCTCTGCACCTACCGTCTGCGCGGTGTCCAGTCTGGCGGGTGATGATGGCGGGGTGGGCGGGCTGCGGGGACCAGATCCATTGATCCTGCGGGACGTCGTGAAAGCGGCGGCTGCCGGTGGAGCGGCGGCGGCCGTAGACCATGTGCCCGGTGTACTTCGGGTTCCGCAAGATCGCGTACACGGTGGAGGCTGTCCACCCGCCGGGCTTGGGCGAGGGATAACGGCCAGGCTCGGCGTTGAGCCGGTTGGTGATGGTGGTGACGCCGAGCTTGTCCCACGGTGCGCCAGGTGAAGATCTGCGCCACCACGGGCGCCCGGTGCGGGTCCAGGAGCAGGCGGGTTTTGGTGCGGCCTTGGGCGGCCTTGGCCGGGTTGGGGTGCGGGATCCGGTCGGGTGCGTACCCGTAGGGGGCGCCGCCGATGTTGTACCCGTCGATGGTGTGCTGCTCGAACCCGCGCCAGGCTTTCTCCTTCAGTTGGAACCGGTACCATTCCGCGATGCCCTGCTTCACCCGCCGGATCAAGATCGTGGTGGCGTTCATCCCCTCGACGTTGATCGGCTCGTCCGTCGCAAACAGCGGAATGCCAGCGTCGCCTAGCTGCCGTTCCAGCTTGAGCGCGTTGAACGTGTCCCGGCCGGACCGCTCGATGTCCTCACACATCACGGCGGCGAACCGGGGCGCTGGCCCGGCGGCTTCGGCCAGCAACGCCGCCAAACCGCCGTCACGCGGCAGGCCGGTGTTCACGGCCTGGTGGGCGGTGCCGTGGCCGCGCTGCTCCAAGTCCAGCCCGCCGGACTCGATATCCCAGAACCAGGCGCTGATGAACCAGCCCGGGTGGCAGTTTGGCCTGCACTTCGCGGGCTTGGCGGCGCAGCGAGGCGGCCGGGTCTTGCAACAGCAGGGTGGACGTGCGGCCTAAGAAGGCGACCGGGACCGGTTCGGCCGGGGCGGTGCTGCTCACCTGCGCTGGTGCTGGGTGGCCCATGTCGGTAGCTCCTTGGTCGCGTCGGCCTGGCGGGTGTCCCACCGTTCGGATTCGGTTCCGGTGGCGGCCCTGATTTGCCACCGCACTTTCAGCCTGCCCGGGGTTTTCCCCTGATCCGATTATACGCGGAAATGGTCTCGTCAGGAATGGTCTATGGTAATTCAGTGGCTATTTCTTTATGCCTATCTGAGGTGCTGTCAGGGTGCTCTGGCCTGTCGGTAACTCTGACTTGCAGGTGTTAGCTGTTCCTTTCAAAAGGGGTGTGGCTGTGTGCGGTTCCGGATGCGTGAATTGGCGCATGCGTGAGCGGCGGGTGGTTCTTTGGCCGGTGTCCTGCGGGGTGGCGGGGGGCGGGGCCGGCTACGCTCGCGCGGCGCGGCGGGCAGGTTCCTGCTCCCGGGCGGAAACCCGCCGGCCGGCCTCGCAGGGTCCCGCCGCGCCGCAGGTGGGTAAAGAATCACCCGCCGCGCCCGTGGTGTGCGACGTCCAGCCTGGCTGCGGTCACCACTGGCCTCACCGGCCCGGCGGCCGTGCCTGCCGTGACGGCAGTGCCGTTCATCCCGCTCCCGCCACGATGGAACCCCTTTGCACCCCCCCGTGTGACTGGTGTGGGTCCGGGCAGCAAGCGGGAGCCGGGACCCCATCGGTGCAAGCGTGCGCGGGGTGCGTTGCACCGATCTTGACGCTGGGGTTGCATCCCTGGTCAGGGGCGGGGCCCGGCGTGCGCCTTGCGCCCGGGCACGCCCGGCCCGCGCGGCCAGGGGCGCTGGGCCGCCGCCCGGCCGCGCGGGGTTACCCGGCGGGGGCGCCTGTGGTGCCGGTGATGACCAGGCCGGGGCGGCGGGCCTGGGCGACTTCGCGGGCCGCTTGCCAGCACTCGCTACACATTGGGTAGGAGTGGCCCCAGCAGTCTTGGAAGACCGCGTCGGGCTGCCAGCGGGTGCCGAGTTCCCCGAAGGTCACCACGACCTCGGCCAGCACGCCGAGGCGGGCGTGTCCCCGGGCATGGCACACGGCCCGTGCGGCGGGGGCGGTCACCGATGATCTGGTCGTGCCCGGGGGCTGGGGGCTGGTCCTCAGTCATGGGCGGGCTGCGGCACGGCGCGCAGGACCATGCTGATCATGCGGGCGGCGGTCGCCGGGTCGCTGAGGGGCGCGATCCATTCCCCCCACGACCAATAGAAGGCCCGGTTGTCTGCCCAGATGGCATCCCCGATCTGGGCGTGCCTGCTGGTCACCGACAGATACGTGCGGCGGCCGGGGCCGGCGGTTAATGTCGTGGCGTAGTCGCGGGAGTCCAGCGCGGCGGCAAGATTTTCCAGGGCAGCCTGGGCAGTGGTGATGTCGCCGGGACTGGGGGCGGGCATGGTGACCTCCGTCGTGATGTGTTTGTGCTCCACAGCCTCCCGGCGCGGGAATAGCGTTGGGAAGAGGACCGCGCCGAACAGCGAGGGTGTGGTGCCAGGTCAGGTGCTGTAGGCATCGGGTGGCGCGGTGTAGGGCCGGTGTAGAGGAGAGGGGCGGATATGCCTTCGCAGGAGCCGACTCCGGTGGGCACGCCGCGTGCGGTGTTCGGGGCGATGCTGCGTTTTTACCGCCTGAAAGCTGGGTTAACGCAAGATCAGTTAGGCACCATGGCCCATGTGTCAGGGAAGACGATCGCCGCCTATGAGAGTGGCTGGCGCGTGCCCACCCGGGAAACCACGGCGGACGTGGACGCCGTGGCGGAGTTGCACACTAACGGCGCGCTGAGCCAGTTGTGGGAGCAGTTCGAGGACGGGATGCACTACCAGGCGTACCCGGACTGGTTCCAGGACTGGCCGGAGAAGGAAGCCACGGCGCGGCGGCTGCGGTGGTATGAGCCGAACCTGGTTCCGGGCTTATTGCAGACCGAGGATTACGCCCGCGCGGTGTTCTGTACCCGGTTCGGGATCACGGAGGAAGTCGTCAAGGAGCGGGTGGCGGCGCGGCTCAAGCGGCAGGAGATTCTGCTGCGCGAGAGCCCGCCGGCGCTGTGGGTGATCGTGGATGAGTGGGTGCTGCGCCGCCCGGTAGGCGGCGCGCACGTGATGTTTGAGCAGGTGAACCGGCTGATCGAAGCAGCCCGGCAGCCCCATATCGTCATGGAGGTCATCCGGGCGGCGGTGGGCGCCCACACGGGCCTGAACGGCGGCGGGTTCGCCATCGCAGACTTCGAGGACGCGCCGAGCGTGGGCTACCAGGAAGGCCCGTTGCGGGGGCAGCCGGTCAGGGAACGCAAGGATGTCGAATCGCTGGACTTGACCTGGGATACCCTCAGACATGAGGCGGAACCTCGGGCCGCCTCCCTGGCTGTACTGGAGGAAGCAGCAAAGTCATGGACCTCAGCCACGTGATGTGGCGCAAGGCCAGCTACAGCGGCAACAACGGCGGCGGGTGCGTCGAGGTGGCGCGTACCCCGGCCCCGGTCGTTGCCGTCCGCGACTCCAAGGATCCGGACGGCCCGAAGCTGGCCTTCTCCCCCGCCGACTGGGCGGCGTTCATCCGCCGCGTGAAGGCTGGCCGCTTTGACCTGGCCTGAGCCGGTGCGCTCAGGCTGACGGTCACACTCTCTGGGGGGTGTTCCCGTCCTCGCGGGCGGCTTCCGTGGGGAAGCTGAGCACTGGTGTGCTTCCACACGCTGCGCATCGCGGCCGTGCCACGGTTGCGGTCTGCGCCACGCGCGGTTCCTCGCTAGCTGGCGTCCTGCCTGTGCCAGCAGGTGTTCTGCCCGCGCAGCGGGGCACCGGGCGGGCCCGGAGGGGTAAGGAAGTGGGGGCGCGGGGGAGAGACCATGGGGGAACCCTGGGGCTGTTGGGGAAGGGTGCCCCGGTGGTTTCTCCCCCGCCCGCCTGCCTCAGCCGTTTTTGCCGGAGCCGTTCCCGACCACTCTCTCGGGGTCCCCTTGGGGTGGGAGAGTGGTCGGGAACGGCGGAGGCAGACCCCCGCAGGGGGTCTCCGCAGGTCGGCGGGGCAACGGGGACGACCGAAGGGCGCACAATATCCGCACGCCGCGCGCAGAGGGTGTATGACCAGAGCGTTGTCACTGTGTGGGGGCTACGGACCGGGGCGTGGGGCATCACCTGGCGAGCCTGTAAACACGGTCCTTCTCTTCCTCCTCTGCGCACTGGCGGATAACGTCCGATTTTTCGAGTTCAAACCATGCCTGCATCTGTGCGCAAATATGATTAGTTCGCGGCGCAGTGCGGCAAGCCACTGAACGGCGCCGCAATCATGGGGCGTGCCGCGCGGGCGTTATCCCTCTGCAGAACGCTCTTGAAGCTACTACTTGTCGGCCTCATTCCAAATAAAGGATTCGCCGCAGATAGTGCACAAGTATTCGAATCCATTGTCAGCGTAATAGAGGCGTCTACGTCGTACACCGTTCATATTGTGCGAGCATATCGGCGACTCCCGGAAGCGAGGACTGCGTTCCCACTTAGCGCGATATTGGGCTGCGTCGGCTTCTTTGGCTTCGCGAGAGTATACGGATGTGTACCACAGGACGTAGATGCCGTCATGCCGATAGCGAAGGTCGCGGATGGCAAAACCCTTCATCTGGTCTTCATTGAATGACTCAGGGGTAGCGTAAGTTCGTATAAGAAATTTAAGACGTGGCCAATCGGAGGCCAGTGATCCATCATCCCGGAATACCTGGCCGGACTGCCGTTCCCACAAGACCGCGATCCGATCAGGGCCATAATCAATCGAACGTATATTGAAGCCCTGCTCGGTGATTACGGCATGCTTGCTATTAAAATCCCTAAAGTCGTCGTAAGTCACTACGCGGTACACGAATGATCACCGTCCGTTCTTGTTTGCCTGTTAGAAAATCTGATCTTCCTTTCCGGCAAATCCTGCCGTTGGCGGAAGGTGGCCTATCGTGCATGGTCAACACTCAAGTCGGCACGGGCTCGCGTCGGCACAAACTCCGGTGTCCGACTCGAAGTCGTAAAGCCCTCGCGTGAGCGACTGCTATGCACACCCCCTAGGATGCCACAGCTAAGCCAGTTACTGAGCAACGAGCGGAGTAGCGTCGAAGCGCCCAGCGTTGGACTGGAAGATGTCGGGCACATGAACTGCTACATCATCAGCAGGCCGCGTGGGCAGCGCCTGCGAGGGTTGGCTCACGCGGTCTACCGACTACCTGCTTCCGAAGCCGCCGATCAATCAGCTTATAGGGAGTCAGGTTATGGGGGATTATGCGCCGTGATGGTGCTTCCCGTGATGGTGCTTCCTGATGGAGGGGAGACTATGCGCCGTGATGGTGCTTCCTGAGGGGCGGCTTCCGCTCATGTCAAGCCACTCGTCATACCTGCCTTGCTTGTTACTCCCAACGTAGCAGAGCAGGTAAGGCGTATCATAGTCCCCAAATTCTCCATAGCCTTCGTTGCTGGCGTGGATATTGACTAGGTAGTAATTTGACCCGCTGATGGATGCGATGACCCAGTAGTTATTTGGAGGGTTGTTCAGGCAGGTAATATACCATTGACCATCTGGGCAGCCGCCCGCATCCAGGTCCTGGGCCGGGATTAAGGAGTTCCCAGATCGTCGATCCATCGAAGGCCGCGTTTAGCCCGCTGCCTGGAGTAAATGTACTCCCATCGCTGCTCACCGTACCGTGGGAAACAAGCTCCCACGTGCTGTCGTCGCCGTCACCTGGCCCATCGGTAAATGTGATCGCGGATCCTGACACGGCGCCATCACCATACAGGTTAGTAAAGTATTGGTTGTAGTTACTGAATGCGTAGTTCCCCTGTGGGATTCTCGGCGTACCAACCGCTGGCGCCGATGGTGACGCAGACGGCGAGGGTGCTGGAGAGCGCGACGGTGAGGGCGACCCCGACGGTGACGGCCGGGGAGTCGGCGAATTCGGCGCGGAGGGCGACGCCGAGGAGGTCGGAGAGGGGGTCGGAGAGCGCGACGGTGAGGGCGAGGCCGACGGTGAGGGCGAGAGCGTCGAGGCCGATGACGGGCCGCATAGAACTGGAATGAGTGCTAAACCTAAAACTGCGCTAGCCCTGTCTTTTCACGGGGGTCTGGCGGGTGGGCGGCGTGCCTGAATAGAGAAGTGCTCCTAACTGGGACATAAGGGTTGTCGAGATCCTTATCCGTTCAAGTTCGAGGAGCACTTTCTGCGTGAACGCTACAGGATGGTCGCGCGGTCTGGACGTCACTGGCGGGGGCACCGGGGTTGTGTCGCATGCGGGCCTGGCGCTGCTGCGGCAGCTAGCTGACCGGACAGGGCTGACGGCGCGGCTGTCGGCGGCGCTGCCATCGCCGCTGGGCGGTCATGACCGGGGCCGGCTGTCGCGGACTTGGCGTGCGTGATCGCTGACGGGGCGCGGGTGATCAGCGATTTCCGGGTGATGGGCGACCAGCGGGAGCTGTTCGGCCCGGTCGCGTCAATGCCGACGGCGTGGCGGGCGCTGGGCGAGATCGCCGCTGGCGGGGACCGGCGGCGGCGGAAGGTCACGGCCGCGGTGAACGCGGCGCGGCGGTATGCCTGGGCGCGGGGCACCGCCCGGCATGGCACGCTGCCGCCGGTGCAGGTCGCGGACCGGAAACTGGGGGGCGTGACCTGCATCCGGCTGGACGCCACGGTCGTGCCGGCGCACTCGGACAAGGATCTGGCGGAGGCGAATTTCAAGGGCTACGGTCATCACCCGCTGCTGGCGTACTGCGACAATACCGGCGGGGAGCCGCTGGCCTGGATGCTGCGCAAGGGCTCGGCAGGCTCGAACACCGCTGCGGACCATATCGCGATCACAGACGCGGCGATCGTGGCGCTGCCGCCCGCGTTCCGCCGGAACCTCATGATCACCGTCGACGGGGCGGGGTTCGGGGGCGCGCTTGCTGGAGCATCTGGACAAGCTGGCCGCCCGCCGCGGGCACACGCTGATCTACTCGGCCGGATGGGAGCTGGACGACCGGGAGAAAGCCGCCATCAAGCTGGTCCCGCCGCAAGACGCGTGGGAGATCGCCATCGATCACCGCGGCGAGATCCGCGAGCGCCGCTCCGAGGATGCCTGCGGCGACGCCAGCTGCGGGCACCGGGCCTGCTGGATCGAAGAAGCCCACGTCACAGAGCTGACCGGCCTGCTGCGGCAGGGACCTGCCGGTGACCAGCTGGAGGGCTGGCCCGCCACGATGCGGATCTTCGCCCGCCGTGAGCGGCCCCATCCGGGCGCGAAGCTGTCCCTGTTCGAGCACCAGGACGGCTACCGCTACCAGCTGTGGGTCACCAACCTCGCCACCGCCACCAAGGGCTGGCGCGGCAAGAACGCCTACATCGACGCCGCCCACCGGGTGCACGCACGGGTCGAGGATGCGATCCGCACTGGCAAGGACACCGGCCTGGGTCACCTGCCCTCCCATGACTACGGGCTGAACAAGGCGTGGCTGGACGCGTCCATGATCGCCTGCGTCCTCCTGTCGCCTGGCTGAAGCTGCTGGCCCTGGACGGTGACCTCGCGAAAGCGGAGCCGAAGACGCTGCGCTACCGCGTCCTGCGGAGGCGCGCAGCCCGCCTCGCCCGCGGCCGCCTCCGCCAAGATCCCTGAAAATCGCCGCCACCTGGCCGTGGGCCGAGCGGCGCCCACCGCCTGGCAGCGCATCCAGGCCATCCCACACCCAACCTGACCAGCGCAAAACCCGTCCGCCGAGCAGGAAAGGAAACCCCGGGGCCTGTGGAACCCCCGGCCACCCGGCCCGCCAGCCGGGCCACCGTCACACCCCGGCCCTAAAATCCACGCCCAGAACGCGGTTGCACGTCACCCAGCGGCAGCCATCACACCCCATGAAAGATCAG
>CAVSRH010000025.1:0-322328 GCA_963730235.1 uncultured Actinomycetes bacterium | reverse complement strand
ATCACGCAGGTCTGCACGATCGCCTTGGGCCAGGTGGCCTCGATGGCCTCGGGCAGCCCGCCGAGCCCGTCGCAGCACACGAACAGGACGTCCTTGACGCCGCGGTTGCGCAGCTCGGTCAGCACCGCCGCCCCAGAACCGCGCGCCCTCGGCGGCGGCGATCCAGATCCCCAGCACGTGCTTGTACCCGTCGAGGTCAACGCCGATGGCCAGGTGGGCGGCCTTGTTATCGACCGTCCCGCCGTCCCGGACCTTGATCACCAGCGCGTCGATGTAGACGATCGGGTAGACCGCGTCCAGCGGCCGGGTCTGCCAGGCGGTGATCTCCTCGGCCACCACGTCGGTGACCCTGCGAGACCAGCGCCGGGGACACCTCGGCGCCGTAGACCTCGGCCAGGTGCGCCTGGATATCGCGGGTGGTCATCCCCCGGGCATACAAGCTACAGGATCATGTCATCGACCTGGCCCAGCCGCCGCTGCCCCTTCGCCACGATCCTCGGCTCGAAGCTGGCATTGCGGTCACGCGGGACCGCGATCCGCACCGGCCCCGCGACGTGGTCACCGTCTTGCCATAATGGCCATTACGGGAATTCCCCGACCCGTTCCCCGCCGGGTCGCCTTTCACATAGCCCAGATGGTCATCCAGCTCGGCGCCCAGCGCCCGCTCCAGCACCGTCTTGGTCAGCTGCGCCAGCAGCCCCCTCCTGCGCGGCACCCCCGCCGTCTCGGCATCGGCCAGCATCCGGTCCACCGCCTCCGGGCTGACCAGATCCGCCAGCCGCGCCGCCGCCGCCATTCTTCCGCGCCGGCATCCTCCTCGCCCCCATCGGCGGCCAGGCCCTCCGCGATCGATCTTCATCATCGCGGTCTTCTGTTCGCGGTCGCCTCGCTCTTCTCACGGGAAGTATCCCTTCCACCGGCGCAACACCCGTCACACCGATCCGTCAGGTCCCCCGCTTACACAGAAGATTCAACACGCCCAGCTGGTACCGGCGGCACCGGGCCAGCCCGGCCCCGGCCCGGCGCGCGCCGGTGCCCCACCGTGACCGGGTGCAGCCACGGGCGCTGGCCCCGGCGGAGCGGGCGGCGATCCTCGGCGCGCTGCACGCGGAGCGGTTCGCTGACACCGCCCCGGCCGAGGTCTGGGCGACTCTGCTGGACGAGGGCGCCTACCTCGGGTCCCTGTCCACCTTCTACCGGCTGCTCCGCCAGGCCGGCGAGACCCGCGAGCGGCGCGCCCAGGCCACCCACCCGGCTGCGATCAAGCCCGAGCTGGCCGCTACCGGGCCGAACCAGGTCTGGTCCTGGGACATCACCAAGCTGCACGGACCCGCGAAATGGACGTACTACTACCTCTACGTGATCCTGGACATCTACTCCCGCTACGCCACCGGCTGGATGGTCGCCACCCGCGAGTCCGCCGCCCTGGCCGAAAAGCTCATCGCCGCGACCTGCACCAAGCAGCACATCGGCCGCGGGCAGCTCACCATCCACGCCGACCGCGGCTCCTCGATGACCTCCAAGCCGGTGGCGTTCCTGCTCGCCGACCTGGGCGTCATCCAGTCCCACTCCCGGCCTCACGTGAGCAATGACAACCCGTACTCCGAAGCGCAGTTCAAGACCCTCAAATACCGGCCCGGGTTCCCGGCCCGCTTCGCCTCGATCGAGGCTGCCCGGGCGCACTGCCAGGCGTTCTTCCCCTGGTACAACACCGGCCACCGTCACTCAGGCCTGGGCCTGCACACCGCCGCCGACGTCCACCACGGCACAGCCGCAGCCATCCAGGCCGCCCGGGCCCGCGTCCTGAACACCGCCTACCAGCAGCATCCCGAGCGGTTCGTCCGCAAGCCCCCGGCACCACCCGCCCTGCCCGCCACCTCCTGGATCAACCCGCCACAGAAGGAAGCCGCCGCTCAGTAATAACCCCGCAACGGCGCCTCATACAGGTTGACAGGTTCCGCTGAGGACGGATCGCCTCCGCGTCGATGTCAATGGCGACGTCCCTGCCCACAAGCAGCCCACCGGCTTCTTTGAGCAGTTCGTAGGTCAGTCCGAAATCGTGGCGGGTGATGGAGCTGTGCGCGTGGAAGGCGACCCGGGCGTTGCCGTACGCGTCGGTGACCGCGCCGCCGAACGGCACGGTGAACTCCACTGGGCGAGTCACGCCGTGCAGCGTCAAGTCGCCCGTCACCAGCCAGGCGCCTGCGGGCAGCTCGCGGGTTGTCGTGCTGCGGTAGGTCATCGTCGGGCAACGCTCGACGTCCAGGTAGTGCTCCGAACGCAGGTCGTCGTCTCGGGTCGAGTTCAGCGTGGTGATCGGAGCGTTCGCACATAGGCCTCCCCTGACGGCGGCTCTCGATGACCTGCTTCGGCCGCGGCAGGCGGAACAACTAGGCACGCTACACCCGTAAAGTGACGCGAAACAGGCAGAGGCCAGGAGGCCCAGGCCCGCGCACCGGCCATCTCGGGGCAATCACAGTCCAGTACACGTCAGGTGCGCATCCGTGCCGTCGGCCCGTCCCGCTCGAACCGTCAGGCAGCACACCAGGAGCGCGGACACGTGTCTACGGCGGCGTGGGCAGGCCTGGCTTGAGCACCTGGCCTGTCCGCGTCCCGCAACTGCTGTACCCCCGGTGAGCGTCTGGCCTGCGGTCAGACAGACGGTGGGCGGGGGGTGGTGTCCGCCGGGTTTGCAGTTGGCCGCCGTGCAGATCCGGGGTGGCTCAGTTATCTCTGACCCCTTGACTGGCCGGCTTTCCTGGCTGTGCCGTCTTGGCACATGTCCTGGCAGGAGGCCTGGGCACATGATCGGCGCACGCCTCTGGAAGGGCCATTTCACCAGGGGATGGCCCTTTTGCCGGTTCTGACGGGTTGGAAATATATTCGAAAAAGCTCGACCATCAGTCGGGACGGCCGGATTTGAACCGGCGACCCCTTGACCCCCAGGCACGAATCCAGTGTCTGACCCGGTCTGAGGGAGTCGAGCAGAGAGCATCTCATCTGCAGAAACTGTCTGGAGGGATCGCGGTGGGCCGAGTGGGATCGGACGGCGTTGGCTCCCGGGACTGGCTCCCAAAGTCACAAACACTGCCGCAGGTTGGCAGTCGATGGTGCTCTCAGGAGTGGCTACGGCAACAACGTGAGCGTGTCCACGTGCGCGGGCCGCACCACGGTGAAGTGGCGGTGGTCCAGTGTGGCTACCTCGGTCAGCGTGAGGCGCTCAGCGAGGGCGATGACGGACGCGTCTGTGGTTCCAAGCGGAAGGTCGCCGTATGTGACAACCAACTCGGCCATCCGTGCGAAGTCGCTGGTCGTCAGCTTGATGGCAGAGAGAAATCGCCGTCGGCCAGTGACTGGAGGAACAGGGCCTCAACCTGGGGCCCGGCTTCACGAGCCAGGAGGTACCCGACCTCGGCGACCACGGTGGCCGGGACCAGGAGTTCCCTGTTGGCGGTGTGCATGTCGGTGAACAGGCGAACGCACGCCAGGTGGTCGGCATCATTGGTCAGCGCGACGGCGACCAGAGGGCCGGTGTCGCAGATGATCACGCCGGGCGGCCGAACCCGTCGCCGAGCAGCTCCTCGGACCGGGCCGCCACGTCAGGGGTACTGCCCTGACCAGCGCCGAACCAAGCTGGGGGCCAAGACTTGTCCTTGACCGCGCGAAGGTGACGGCGCACGTCATCAAGCACCGCTGGCACCTGGTGTTTCGCGGTTAGCGCGTGATCCTTTAGTTGTGGTCAGGCGCTGATGGCCTGGAGGCTGCTGTCGGTGGTCACCTCCGTAGCGTCTGGGGTGATCGGTGATGCGGGATCGGGCGAGGATGTCGAGGCCGAGGTAGCGGCGCCCTTCGGTCCATTCGTCGTGTTGCTCGGCCAGGACTGCGCCGACGAGCCGGATCAGGGCGTCGCGGCCGGGGAAGATCCCGACGACGTCGGTGCGGCGGCGGATCTCGCGGTTCAGCCGCTCCTGCGGGTTGTTGGACCAGATCTGCCGCCAGAGTTCCTTCGGGAAGCCGGTGAACGCCAGGACATCGGCCCGCGCGGCGTCGAGGTGCTCGGCGACCTTGGGGAGCTTGCCGGTGATGGCGTCGATGAGCCGGTCGTACTGGGCGTGCACCGAGTCGGCGTCGGGCTGGTCATAGACCGAGTGCAGCAGCGTCTTCACCCACGGCCAGGACACCTTCGGTGTCGCGGACATCAATATTCGCCGCGTAGTGAGTGCGGCATCGCTGCCAGCGCGGCGCCGGGCAGCGTCGCGCCGATGGCCTCGACCAGTCCGCGGTGAGCGTCGGAGGTGACCAGCCGCACTCCGGTCAGGCCGCGGGCGGTGAGGTCGCGGAAGAATGCCAGCCACCCCGCGCCGTCCTCGGCGCTCGTGACCTGCAGGCCGAGGATCTCCCGGTGACCGTCCGCGTTCACCCCGGCCGCGAGGAGGGCGTGGACGTTCACGACCCGGCCGCCCTCGCGGACCTTCAGCACCAGCGCGTCCGCCGCCAGGAACGTATAGGGCCCGGCGTCCAGCGGCCGGGTCCGGAACGCCTCCACCTGCTCATCAAGGTCGCGGGCCATCTCGCTGACCTGCGACCGCGACAGCCGCGTAATGCCCAGCGACTCCACGAGCTTCTCCATCCGCCGCGTCGACACCCCCAGCAGGTAGCACGTCGCTACCACGCTGGTCAGGGCCGCCTCGGCCCGGCGGCGGCGCTCCAGCAGCCAGTCCGGGAAATACGACCCGGACCGCAGTTTCGGGATCGCCACGTCCAGCGTCCCCGCGCGGGTATCGAAGTCCCGGTGCCGGTAACCGTTCCGGGAGTTCACCCGTTCCGGTGTATGCCTGCCGTACGCGGCACCGCACACCGCGTCGGCCTCCGCCGACATGAGCGCGTTCACGAACGTGGTCAGCATCGAGCGCAGCAGGTCCGGCGACGCCGACGAGAGCTGGTCGTGCAGAAAGCGGGCAGGGTCGATACTGCTGGGAGCGGTCACCGTCGTGTCTCCTTCAGAAGCACTGTGAGAGGTCTTCCAAAGGATCACGCGCGGTGGCCGCCCTTATGCGCCTACGCCACGCCCAGCACTCAGTTTCGGGCAGCTCCTCCACCAGCCGGAGCAGCTCCTCACGCTGCGCGCTCATGACTCCCTCTGGCCTGGACCTTCTGGTCCGGACGGCCGGATTGAACGGTGAACCCTCCGAGCCAGGATACTGGACTAGCCGTTTGGGCTGCTGAGCGTAGGTTTCGGTGAGCCGCGTGCTGGATGTGCTGACGTGCGGGTTGTCCATCCAAGTACAAGCGTGTGGCCCGATGCCTGAGCTACCGCCGGGACACCGGGTCTGGCGCGTCTTTCCAGGCTCAGCGTTCAGGCAGGCTCACGGTCTTGGCGTTCGGAGGGCCAGCACGAATGGCTCACGGCTGATGTCGGGTACTTCGGCATTGACTTGGCGGTCAGCCGGTCTTGCCCGCCAGCCACGACAGCAGCTTGGCCATCCATGGTGGCGCATCGGCGGCATTGTGTGCACAGAGGCCCTGTCCCGTGCCACGGAGGCGGCCCGCCAGCGCAGCGGAGCGTACTGATCGGCCTGTGCGGCCTGGGCGAGCCGGATCAACGCGTATTCCTCCAGTTGGCGAACGCGCTCGCGGCTTATATCCAGCTCGCTGGCGAGCGAATCGTATGTTCGCGGCTCCGGCGCGAAGATGCGGGAGGTGAGGATCAGCTGGCGCCGCTCATCGGTTTCCCCTAGCAACTCCATGGCTAGCTGAGTGAGGTTTCCGCAGGGTTTGGCGGGGCCGACCAACGGCCGGAGGCTGAGCCGGGCCAGACGCTCCCACTGGCAAGTGACATCGGCTGGCATGTCATTGGTAGCGGGAACAAGGGTGAGCAGATCCCCGAGCAGGCACGCCCCCCCTCGGCGATGGCCCAGGCCACGATCACGCGCAGTGCAGCGGCGACATCCTGCGGTACGGCGACCGCGGCGTCTGCCGCGGCATGGTCCGAACCATGGGCACCGGTCCCAGAGGAGTCGGCCGTGCTCGTACTGGTGTGAGCCGAGCCCAGTTCACTGATGACTTCTCGCACGGTGGCGACCAACCGATGCCCGCTGTTGCGCAGTTCGAGCAGGCACGCATCGGGGGTGGCAGCGACTTCCTCGACGCAGGCGAAGCCGTTCCGTTCGAGAATGTTGTAGAAGCGCATACTGCCGGAGCGGTGGAGCAGAGGCCCGGCGAGCACATCCAGCGGCGTCCTGCTGGGCGGAACTGGATGAAGGCACCAGCCGGGGGCCGCCCCGGCGGCAATCAGCCGCCGGAACTCTCCAGCCAGCAGGCTCTGCCCCACGACATGCAGCGACCGCGCTGGCCACGGGCGAAACACAAGCACACTTCCTAGCGGCTCCCAATCCGCCCCTGCCCACGCCGACCGCTCAGGGCCCATCGCCAGACGATCCACGACTTCCCGCAACTGCTCTTGTGGCATTTGGCTCTCGGCCGGATCGGCGCCATGCTGCTGAAGTTGGGCCGCCGCCCCAGGCAGCTCGACATCAAGACCCATGCGCCATCCGCCCTCGTCGCACCCGGCATGCGAGCGGCTCACCCGCCATGACCAATCCTTACCGTCCTACTCGTCGATGATGCCAGCGCGGCTGGATGACCGCCTCAACCAGCGCTGCCGACCTGCCGCTGCGACCTGCACCGCGTGTTGCACGAGTTGCATGATGCAACCGATAGAGGGGAGTCCTATGCGACTTATGCCGAAGCATCAGTACGATCGGTCACCAGTCACTTACTTGGCGGCTTCCCCCTAGCCAGCCAGGTGTTCGCCGCCTGGTTGAAGGCAGCTTCCGAAGCGGCACCAATCGGTGAAATCGTCCAACCTTTCAGGCCGAACAGCTGGACCAGGGCCGTGGCACCATCAATATCCGAGGGAGCGCGTCCATGCAGAACCACGGTGCAGCCTGGTCGTTCGCCGACTTGATGATCGGCCGTCGGATAGTGCTCAAGGTGATTCACCGTCAAGAACGGGAACGCGTCGGGTAATCCATGCAGGCTGTCGCGCTCTGCGAACGAGCTGTCAGGGGCAGGCAGGCCAGTGATGGCGGCAAGCGCCACCAGGTCGCCCTGTTGGGGGACCGCGACGGCCTCGAACTGATCTTCACAGTAGACCGCGCCGACGAGTTTGCCGTGAGCATCTCGAAGCTCGATGCGTAACCCGATCAATGCGCTCATGTGGGCATCATCCGCCGTCCCGCCGACAGTCAGGAGGCACTCTCAGATGCTTTCCTGCCGAACGCACTGGCCACCCCGGCGGGCGCTCGCTCGTGGAGACGGTCATCGAGCTGCGCCAGGTGTAGTGGCATGCTGTGGTGACTTGACCGGCTGACTTGACTGACTTGACTGGCGTCAAGTGACCCCGATTGGCTCCCGAAGATCGAAAAGGGGCCCGAGCAAGAACCCGGAACCCCTTCTGACCTGGACCTTCTGGTCGGGACGGCCGGATTTGAACCGGCGACCCCTTGACCCCCAGGAATGCATTCACGAAGCCGTGGCCTCCATTAACGTCCGTCTGCGCAGGTCAAGTGACGCACAGGCGAGCATGCGGAAGCAGATCAGCGCACTTGTGAGCAGAACGCGCTCCCGTTTGCGCTCCCATCTCTGGACACGGCCAAGTCGGGCCCTGGAGCGGGCTTCGGCCTCTGCCTGGCGCGCGCTTGAGTTGAGGTGTGTCAGGCGGCAGGCTGATCAGGGACGCTCCCGGCACGGTGTTGGCGTCAAGGCGACGGCCTCAACGTGCACCGCGTGGCCGTCGTCGAGCAGACACGCTGCGATGGCGTCCAGTTGGCTGCCGGTGGTGCACACGCGTCGTAGACGAGGATGTTGCGCCCAGATGTACGGGAGGGCGCCGGGCCCCGCACTGCGGACCGGAACTCCCGGGCGGCGCGTTTCGCCAGTGCCGTGTCCCTGACCGATTTTCGCCGTCGCCCAGTCCTTCGCGATCGCCTTGGGCGTGGCAGTGTCAAACCGCCAGGCGCCGAGGATGTCTTCCCGAGCGGCCTTGTCGAGCACTCGTTTTGGGGCGCGAAATCCTTGTCCCCGGGCCCGGCGTAGGTCGGGTTGGCGACAATCAGGCTGGGTGGACTGGCGGTAGCGTATTGCGCGAGCTACGCGCCCGGCAACTGATGGCTGGCGTCGCCCGCATGCTGCCGTCCAGGCAACTGGGCTGGACCTGCAACGGCGTTCCAGGAAACCTTGGGTCTGCTGGCGCACTCGGCGGGAAGACAGATCACCCCCCCGGCCGGGTGGCCGCTCCGGGTGGCCGCCAGGATCGGTGGCTGGCCGCGATGAGATCGTGTCAGTGTCGGCTGGGGATGATTGGAGTGGTGAGTGGCGATCACGGCGAAGGCCGGGCGGGTGGAGGCCGGGAGTGGCTTTGTCTTGTCGGTGCTTGCCTCCGGCCAGTTCTTGATGACGCTGGACAGTTCGGTGATGAATGTCTCGATCCGGCAGGTGGCTGCCGACGTCGGGACGACGGTGACCGGCATCCAGACGGCGATCACCTTGTACACGCTGGTGATGGCGTCGCTGATGATCACCGGGGGCAAGATCGGGGCCATCGTCGGGCGTCGGCGGGCTTTCTCGATCGGGCTTGTCATCTACGGTGCCGGGTCGCTCACCACGGCGCTGGCGCCGAACCTGGGGGTGCTGCTGGTGGGCTGGTCGGTGCTGGAGGGCATCGGCGCCGCGCTGATCATGCCTGCGATCGTGGCCCTGGTCGCGGGCAATTTCGCGGCGGAGCGCCGGGCGGCGGCCTACGGGATGATCGCCGCGGCGGGGGCGATCGCGGTGGCGGCCGGGCCGCTCATCGGCGGGGCGGTCACGACGTTCGCGTCGTGGCGGTGGGTCTTCGTGGGCGAAGTGGTGATCGTGGCCGTCATCTTCGCGGCGCTGCGCAAGGTCAGCGATGCGCCGCCCGCCGGCCGGGTTCGGTTCGACGTGATCGGCGCGCTGTTGTCAATTGTGGGGCTGTCCCTGCTGGTGTTTGGCGTCCTGCAATCGGGCACCTGGGGCTTTGTGAAAGCTAAGCCCGGGCAGCCGCAGCTCCTGGGCACCTCGCCGGTGGTCTGGCTGGTCATCGGCGGGCTGCTGGTCATCTATGGCTTCTTCCTGTGGGAAGGGCACCTCGCGCACCGGGGCGGCGAACCGCTGATCCGGCCGGCCATGCTGCGCAACTCCCAGCTCGCCGGTGGCCTGTCGATGTTCTTCTTCCAGTTCTTCATCCAGGCCGGGGTGTTCTTCACCATCCCGCTGTTCTTGTCGGTGGTACTGGAGTTGTCCGCGCTGCAGACCGGCGTACGCCTGCTCCCGCTGTCGGTCGCCCTGCTGGCCACGGCGATAGGCGTCCCCCGGCTTGCACCCAGGGCGCGGCCCCGCCTGATCGTCCGCCTGGGCCTGTCTGTCCATGACCGCCGGGACCCTGGTCCTTATCGGCGGGATCAGCCCAGGCGCGGGCGCCGGAATCGTCACCATCCCCATGCTGCTGATGGGGCTGGGCATCGGCGCGCTGGCCTCCCAGCTCGGGGCGGTCACCGTCTCCGCCGTCCCCGACCGGGAAAGCGCCGAGGTGGGCGGGCTGCAGAACACCGTGACCAACCTGGGCGCCTCGCTGGGCACCGCCCTGGTCGGTGCCGTGCTCATCGCCAGCTTGACCACCGGCCTGGTCAACGGCGTGCAAGCCAGCTCGGCCATCCCGCCGGACGTGAAAACCCAGGCCACGACCCAGTTCGCCGCCGGCGTTCCGTTCATCTCCGACAGCGACCTAGAAGCCCAGCTCAAGAAGGCCAACGTGCCGCCCGCCCAGGCCGACGCCTTGGTCAAGGCCAACAGCGACGCCCGTCTCGCCGCGTTGCGCACCTCGCTGTGGGTCGTCGCGCTCTTGGCCATTGTCGCCATGTTCTTCACCGGCTTGATCCCCGCCAAGCCGATCGGACAGCCCCAGCATGAAGCGGCCACCACCAGCCCAGCCGTGGGCAGCGCTGGGTGAGGGGCGCCTTCGGAGGTGGGGGAACATGTGTGCGCTCACCGCCACCTGACGGCTGGTGGTGCTCATAGAATTGGTCACCTTGGCTCACCGCGCCGCCCGCCGCACCCGAGGTGCCCGAGCCAGACGCAGCGGCCATCCCCCACAAGTCCGCTAGCCCGGCTCGGTTGCACCGGCGGGCAGCTGGGCAACTCCCCGTAGGCCTTCAGCCACATGTCGCTGATCAGCGCCGCGGGGTGTAGCGGATGATGATCTGGTTGCCGCTGCGTTCCAGGGCCTGGACCCTTGCGCCGGTGGAAAGCTTGATGCCCTTAGCCTCACACGCCCGGCTCAGTGCCGTGGAAATGCTGGCATCAGCGCCCGGAACCAGCCTGGGACCGCCTTCGAAGAGCCAGACCTGGGCTCGAAGTCGGCGAAGATGGAGGCCATCTGGCAGCCGGTGTCGGCGCCGCCGATCACCGCGACGTCGTGTGGCAGGGCGTTGAGGGCCCGGATGTCGTGGTAGGTCAGCGCAAGCTCGCCGCCCTCGACCGGCAGGCCGGCAGCGTGACCGCCGACTGTGATCACGATGCGGTCCCCCTGCCAGCTACGGCCATCCTCGGCGCGCAGCGTGTGCGGGCCGGTGAACCGGACCGGGCCGAGGTGCTCGGCCAGGTCGATGCCCTGGTGGCGCAGGTGCCCGGCCACGTCCTTCTTGTCGTGGGCGTAGCGGGCGACCCGGGCGCTGTTGGCCAGCACGGCTTGGAGGCTGGGCACCGGCTGGGGGCCTTCGAGGCCGAAGCCTGCCCACGAGGACCAGTCCCGGGCCAGCCGGGCAGCCCGGGCCAAGGTACGGACCGGCGCCGGCCCGCGGTTGATGCTGGTCCCGCCGACCTGATCGGCTTCCAGCAAGGTGACGTCCGCGCCCAGCTCCCGCGCCTGCAGGGCAGCGGTCACGCCCGCAGGCCCGCCGCCTGCCACCAGGACTCTCACTGCGCTGTCTCCGCTGGGGTGGCCCGGCCCGTGCCGGGCCCGCCGGTGGGCCGCAGGATGGCCCGGGCCGGTGCCCCGTCACAGCCGTGCAGCTTGACCGGCAGGCAGATCATCTCGTACCTGCCAGCGGAGACGGGCGGAAGGTCGAGTCCTTCGATGATCCAGATGCCGCTTCCAGCACGATCGGCCGATTGTCGGGCCAGTGCGGCATGCCGTGCCGGACCGTCACCGACACGTCGATCCAGTCCGTCACCCCGGGTTGCGTCATGACAGGCCTTCCCCGCATTGTTGTGGCCCGCTACTGCGGCACTGCCGAGCCGGGCCGGTAAGGTTGCGTGCCGCCAGACGGCCGGCATGACTGCCGGCCTGCCAGAAAGTCACGGCGGTGATCCGGGCGAGCGCTGCTTCACCTGGGTGCACGGTGATCCGGGCTCACCCGCTCGGACGCTAACGTGCGCAGCCGGTCATTGTCACCACGCCGTTATCCCTCTCCGGGGCCAGGTTCCTAAGCCACCGGTGTCCACCGGGAGGTGAATTGGTGTCCGGCAGGTAGCGGCAAGGCATCAGCCCAGGCGCCACCCGCAGCCTGCCCAGGACCGCTGACCTCATCCCGCTACGGTGAGGCTATGCGCGCCATCACCGTCATCCCCGGGCAGCCAGGCTCTGTCGCGCTCACCGACATGCCCGAGCCACCGCCAGACGACGGGCCCGTCTTGGTCCAGGCCCGGGCGATCGGCGTCTGCGGCACCGACCTGGAGATCATCAACGGTGACTACGGGTGGGCACCCACCGGGCAGGAACGGCTCATCATCGGCCACGAGTCGCTGGGCCGGGTGGCCGAGGCCGCCCCGGGGACCGGATTCGCCCCCGGGGACCTGGTCGTCGGCATCGTGCGCCTGCCCGACCCCGTCCCCTGCCCGGCCTGCGCGGCCGGGGACTGGGACATGTGCACCAACGGCCAGTACACCGAGCGAGGAATCAAGGCCCGGCACGGCTATGCCTCCGAGCACTACCGCATCCACCCCGAGTACCTGATCACGGTGGACCCCGCGCTCGGGACTCTCGGCGTGCTGCTCGAACCGGCCACCGTCGTCGCCAAGGCCTGGGACCACATCGAAAAGATCGGCCGCCGGTCCACCTGGTCCCCCGCGAAGGTACTCATCACCGGCGCCGGTCCCATCGGGCTGCTCGCCGCCCTGCTGTCGGTCCAGCGCGGCTACGACACCTACGTAGTTGACCTGGTCACCGAAGGCCGCAAGCCACAGATGGTAGGCGCCTCGGCGCCACCTACTTCCACCGCGGCGACCTGAGCGAAGCGGCCGCCGAAGCAGACATCGTCATCGAATGCACCGGTTTCGTGGCGATGCTGCTGGAGGTAGGCCCGCAAAACGTCCGGCAAAGGATCACCTGCCTCACCGGCGTCTCCGCGGCCGGAGCGGAGTCCACCGTCGACCCCGGGCTCCTCAACCGCAACATGGTCCTGCAGAACTCCGTCTTGTTCGGCTCGGTCAACGCCAACCGGCGCCACTACGAACTCGCCGCCAAAGCCCTCGCCCAAGCCGATCCGGACTGGCTCGCCCGCCTGATCACCCGCCAGGTGCCCATCAGCCGGTGGGCCGGCGCCTACACCCGCCAGCCCGACGACGTCAAGACCGTCCTGACCTTCCCAGACCGATCACCCTAGCCACGACCCTGTGCGCGGGTGAACAGTCGCGAAAGCTCGCACGTGCCAAGGCGCAAAGGACGCCGCCCGATTAGGCCCAATACCGTTTACTTAATAGTCAGGATGACGGTTGCGGCTTCTGGCCGCTTGCAGGCTGGGCCAGTCGCGGTGGGTGGCGTGTTTGGCGCCGTAGTTGCTCATCTTGCGTTTGACCACGCGTGGGCTGGCCCGCAGCCGCCGCTGGCGGGCAGCATCTCGGACAGGATCTCCTGGCGTGCCTTGGCATGGGCCTCAGCTAGGGCCTGAGGGGGAAAAGCCGGGGTGGGAGGCGGTGGTGCGGCGGGCTGCCCGCAGCGTGCGGGTGAAGCTGAGCCGGTCGGGGTCGGTATCGGCCTCCAGGGCGACGGCGTGCATGAGCCAGCGGATGGCGTAGTGGACGCACAGGTAGCCGTAGACCTCCTGGGTGACGCCATCGGGTGTCTTGGAGCGCAGCACCACACGGGGTCCGCGCTGGTGGGTTTTCAGCTCATCCAGGGCGGTCTCGAACTCCCAGCGCTGGGGGTAGAGGGCGGCCAGTTCGGCGGCCGCGCGGCCGCGGGGTCCAGGATGGTGGTGATCAGCCGGTACCGCGGGGCGGCCTGGGGGCGGCCGGGGTCCTCAAGGGCGTAGTCGATCACCCGCACCCTGACGTCTGTGTCGCGCATGCGGCCGCGGGCTCTTTGCCGCAATCGCGCCAGGTACGAGCCATCCGCCAGCCGCTCGCGGGCGGCAGGGCAAGGCCAGCTTTGGTGCGCCACAGCAACTCGGCCCCGCCGGCACCCGCGGCGTTCCACAGATCGAAGCCGTAGAAGTTCCGGTCCGCCAGCACCAGCATGCCCTCGCCCAGCGCGGGCAGCAGGTCCCAGGCCAGCGTGGTCTCCCCCGTGGTGCAGGCACCCACCGCGGCGGCCGTCAGCGCGTGGGTACCGCACTCGGCCAAGCCCACCAGGCGGGCCTGCGGAACGCGCCCGCCCCCGCACCGCGGCCGGTGCCAGGCCGGCCGAACGCCGCCTCGTTAGCGGCGGTATCCGCGACATCCAGGCAGGTGCCATCGATGCTCATCAGCCGCCAGCCCCGATACCAGGCACCCGCGGTCCCCGCGCCCGCCAGCGGCACGGCCGCCGCCGAGAACAACGCCCGCAGCGGCTCTGGGCCCATGGGTAGCCAGGCGGCGCAGGCCGCCTCCGCCACACTGGGGGGATGGATCAGACATCGATCACCGCTGCCGGTGCGATCGACACGTTCCTGGTACTGCTGATCGGTATCGGGCCGAAGATCGCCCTGGTCCCGTTCCTGGAAATCACCGCGTCCCTGGACCCGGCCGCCAAGCAGCGGGTGCTCCGCAAGATGCTGACCACGGCGGCGACGGTGGCGGTCGCCCTCATGGTGCTGGGCGAGCTGTTGCGCGTTCTGCTGCACTTCACGATCGGGTCTTTGTCGATCGCCGGTGGCGTGATCTTGCTCGTGGTTGCGGTGTGGATGGTGCTCGGGCCAGCCGATAGCAGCAGCCATCGCACCGCTGGGAAGGACCCGATACAGCTTGCCCAGTTCCCGCTGGCCGTGCCCTACCTGCTCAACCCGGTGGGCATCGTCGGCCTGATGACGATCTCCGCCGAGGCCAAGTCCCTCAGCGTTTTCGCCGTCGAATTCGGCATCCTCGTGTTCGTCCTGCTCATCGACGTGGTGGTATTCCGCTGGGCGAACCGGGTCAGTGAGAAGCTCGACGAAGGCCGCATGCTGGTCACCGAGAAGGTTTTCGGCTTCCTGATCGCGGCGATCGCCGTGCAGCTGGTCCTCGACGGCCTGGCCTCGGTCGGAGTCATCGCGCCAATCCCGCACTAGGCACGAGGGTCAACCCGGCCGCGTCCGCTGCCGTCATGCACGGCCGCTCAATCAGCGGCGTATATGCCGCCCGGCGCGAGCATGACGGCGCGGCCTACAGCGACGGCCAGAGGACGAGCAGGAGGACCGAGCGGCGTAGAAGGTCGCGGGAATCCGTGCCCGCCGCGTGTCCGGTCGGCGGGCTGCCCCACCGACGGTGGCAATGAGCATCCAAAGGCCGTGCGCTCGGCAATGGGCGGCGAGCACCCAAGCGGGGCAAAGTGGAAGCCGCTTGTCGACGCCGCGCGTCAGCGGCTGTTGTTGCTCAGGACCGGCCTTGACAGCCCTGATCTGAACCGGCGACCCCTTGACCTGGAGAAAAGTCCGCCCGAGCCACCGGCCAGAAGTCGCCCCGCCATGCGCGCGCCCGTGTCCTCAGTAGGTCCTGGTGAGCGGGTCGTTTGCAGAGTCATCGAGCTATGCCGCGCAAACGCCGTGGGAGCGCTGAGCGCTCCCACGGCCACCTCAGAGGCCAGTTACTGTGTTCGAAAACATACTTTGACCAGTCGGGACGGCCGGATTTGAACCGGCGACCCCTTGACCCCCAGGCACGAATAACGGGTCTGAGCAGGTCCGACGGGGTCGGACGGGGAGCCTCGCACCAGCGCTAACGCCTCGGGGAGGTCGCGGCGGGTCCGGGGGAGTCTGAAGGCATTGGCTCCCCTGATTGGCTCCCGTGGCTCCCGGGGCAGGAGAACTCCCGATGCCGATCGAGATCAACGACGACTTCATGTGCCTGCAGTAACGAACAGTGCCTCGATCTTGCCATTGTGAGGATCCTCCCTTGCTCGCGATTGTGGCAACGGGCACTGTCGGTTTGGGCCGCCGCGTGCTCATGGCCTGGCACCGGCTCCTTCTTGACTTTCCCGGCCGGCCGTCTGACGCTTGGGCCAGCCGCAAGGGGTGTGCAAATGTCGAGGACTGCTCCACACGTGCGGGCGGTGAGCACTGTGAGCCGCGTGCTGGTGCGGGTGTCCCTGATCGCGGGGTTCGTTTTGCCGGTGGCGGCCGGCGGGACCCTGCTGGTAGCGGCGGGGAGCGTGCCGGCGGCTGGCGGGAGCGTTCTGGCTGTCTTGAAGCCGGTCAAGGTCGGCACGCCGAAGGAGAGCGGGGCGCCGGTCGTGGCCGTCGACGCCGCGGGGGACGCCATCGTGGCCTGGGCGAACACCGCAGGCCTGGATGGGGCGAGTGACTTCGTGCAGTACTGCGTGCTGCCTGTCGGCGCTACGGCCTGCACGCACTCCGGGAGCCTGACGCCGGCTGATTCGGCGGCCTTCATCGACGGCGTCCAGGTGCTGGACGACGGCGGCACGCTGGTGATCCTCGCGGATGTCTACGGCGCCGCCGGTTCCAGCGCTGAGGATTACGAGCCCGAACAGGAGTGGCAGTCCACCGACGACGGCGCGGTGTTCTCGATTGTCGATGGCGGGCTCTCGGTGTCCAGCGGGATCATCGACGCCGACACCGGCCCGCTCGGCGCAGTGATTACGCCCGGAACGAAGGCGCTGGGCTACGGCTGGGAGACCGCGGATGGACCCCCGACGTTCAGCGAGTTCCCGCTCAACTCGCCGCCCGAGTGCTCGGTGGCGGGGTGCGCGGCGGGCTACGCCACGCTGGAACCCGCGTCAAACCCCGACCAGATCGGCAACGGCGGCGGCCAGTTCGCCGCTCAGGCCGGCAGCAACAGCGGCGTGCTGGGGATCTTCGCCACCGACAACACCATCGGGCCCTTCGCGTGCTCGAGCGCGCAAACGGTGCCGTTCGGCACGGCCTACGCCTATGCCCGCGGGGCGCAGAGCGCCACCAACAACTACAACGTCTCGCCGGGCTCGGCGGATAGCGCATGGAAGGTTGCTGCCACCCAGGCCGACTGCAACGTCGAGTACCCCGCCGTCGACGGCGGGCCGGGCGGGTTCGGCGTCCTGGAGGGCAACGAGCTGAAAGGGACCACCGTCTACCAGCGCTTCGACCAGGCGTCCCGATCATTCGGTACGCCCAAGGTGACGGTCGCCCGGCAGGGCATGCTGGACCCGGCCGTCTCCCAGGACGGCGCCGGCGGCGTCTACGCCACGTATCTCTACGACAGCAACGACGCGATCAGCCTGTCCTACAGCTTCAACGGGGGCACCACCTGGAGCGGTCCGGCGACGCTGGACGCCAACACCGACTTGGGCGCGAACCACGTGACCAGCTCGGTCAACGCCGATGGTCAGGGCTGGGCGGCGTGGATCGACAGCGGCTCGGTCTACGCCGAGTCGTTCACCGCCCAGGACTCGGTCCCGCCGCCGGCGCACACCACGATCAGCACCTCGCAGACGTCCGGCACGACGACGGGTGAGTCCATCACGATCCCGGCCGGCACGGTCGGCGAGACGGACACGGCCACGATCCATGGCGCCAACTCCGCTGATGCGGCAGGCACAGCCACGTACAGGCTGTACTCCGAGAGTTCCTGCGTGACATCCAGCCAGGTGTTCGGGTCCACGGCAACGGTGTCTGACGGCCAGGCTTCCCCGTCCGGCCCTGTCACGACGGCGCTGGACAAGGGAAAGTACTACTGGAAGGTGAGCTACGGCGGGAACGCCGGCACCATCGACGGCGTCAAGGGCAACGATCCCAGCGTCAGCAAGTGCGACTCGGAGGTCCTCACGGTCAAATAGCCGGCGGCGATCGGCGCGAGCCGTCACCGGATGGACAGCCGGCCACCGGCTTTTGGAGGTTCCGTGGCCGGGAGCTATGGACGCCGTGTTGCCAGCATTCAACGCAGCCACACCGAACGCCTGGAGCGAAGATGCTCAACGCGCAGAATAAGGCACCGCTTAGCCTGTTGCTGTGGACGGTTAGCCTGTTGCTGTGGACGGTCGGGTACCGCTTGACTCCCAGCCACGAATCCAGTGTCTGGCCCGATCTGATGGCGTCGAGCGGAGAGTCTCTCACCTGCAGAAAAGCCCTGGGCGGGTCACGGTGAGTCGAGGGGAATCCGGAGGCGTCGGCTCCCGTATCTGGCTCCCTGAGTCCAGGACCGTCAGGAGCCTGTCGGGGGACGCGCCTACCCTCAGGCATGACCAGCGATGGTTATCGCTGGCTGGTAACCGAGACCGGTACGGTGGTGCCATGTCTGCTCAGCCGACCAGCGATCACGGCCCGCATGAGCCCTATGAGGTGATCCACCTAGGCGGGGAAGCGGCTGCAATCGTGCCGCTGTCTGACTTGCGACGGCTCCGAGCAGTGGAACGCCGTGCCTCGGCAGAGGTCTTGGAAGAGGCCGAGATAGAGGCAACCCTTGCGGCCCACCGGGAGTGGGTTGCTGCGGGTCGGCCCGGCGCGGTTTCGCATGAAGAGACGATGGCCGAACTGCTCGGCCAGTGAATATCGAGTGGTCGCCTGCGGCGAGAGTTTCAGCGCGCCGGTACATGGCAGATCAAGACGGGATGCGCGCTATCGGCGCGGCTGTCGTCCGGCTGGCCGACAGCCCGTACCCGCCGGGTTCCACCGTGGTGACTATCACCGGCTGCGAGTCGGCCAGTACCGAGTGGTGTACATCGTGGAGGGCGATCTGATCACGGTCGAGCGCGTCGATCGTGTCGCTGGCACCTGACGTCCCGTCCAGCAGTCCTTCACTTCCCCAGACTGACCGGCCGTCAACTGACGCATACCTGCGGTGGGCCATCATCCCGGTCTGCATTGCTTACCGGATCGGCCGGGCGGCCGGGCGCCGCACGTGGTGACCGCCACGCCCGTCCAGCCGGTCCCGGCCACTTCCGGGCCGGGCACAGGCCCTCCTGCCGTCCACGTCGACAGCGCAGACGTCCTGGCCGCCATCACCGGGCCGCCGTCCGCCTACGCCGAGGCCAGCCTGGAGGCCGAAGCCGGGAATATCCTCGCCCCGGCGCCCCGCCGGTTACGGTCGGCCGGGCGCTCCGCTGCCCGGCTCGTGGCGGGGCGAATACGACACCGACCGGCAGTTCGGCACCTTGAAGGGCAGACCGTCTGTTTGTCACGGGCACCCCTTCCCGGACCACTCCGCGACCGCCGGAGCGCCCTGTGGGATTCTCCCCCTCATACTGGTTAGTGCCTGCGCGCTGAGATGGCTCAGGCCGGTGTGCCGGGTTCGCTGGCTGGCAGCTTTACCCCTGCGGGTGGTGTGCCGGCCCAATCGAAGATGGGTCGGTGTGACCAGGTCCCGGACTTACGGAAGCTGACGCGGCCGCCGGAGAATGCGGCACCGCTGAAGCTGCCAGGTCGGAGAGCCGTTGGCCCAGTAGAAGTCCAGGCTGTGGCTGGCGCCCTCAGCGGCGATGTTGACGTCGTTGGTGGCTCGCGAAGTGTGACGAAGAGTGGTCGGCGTCCCTGCCATGCCGGCGGCGACTTGCTTGATCTGGACCGGCCGCATGGGCGGGTGTAGGGTCTGCCGCCAAGGCTGGCATCGGGCGCAACGGGGGGTACGCGTGCGATACGTGGGCGCAGGCGGCCGTGGTGGCCGGAAGTGGGCTGGGGTGGCCCGGCGCGGACTGGCTGGGCTGATGTCTGCTAGCTGGCTAGCGGGTTTGGTGCTGGTCTCGGCCACGGGGGAGGCGTCAGCGGCGGGCGGCGGTCCGGTGGTGGTGGCGCCGGCGCCCGCGGTGCCATCGGCTGGCGTGGCGGAAGGGCTGGTGCCGGGGCAGACGCGGCTGCGGCTTACGGTGGTGCTGCGCAGCTCCCAGCCGGCTGGGCTGGCGGCTTTCGCGCGAGCGGTGTCCACAGCCGGCTCGCCAGAGTTTCGTCATTTCCTGACAGTCCGCTCGTTCGCGGCACGGTTCGGAGCGTCGCCGGCCGCGGTGGCGGCGGTGACCTCGGCGTTGCGGGCGCGGGGCCTGTCGCCTGGGCCGTTGGCGGCGGACCGGCTGAGCTTCAGGCTCTCAGCGCCGGTGTCGCGGATTGACCAGGCATTCGGTACCCGGCTGCGCTGGTACCGGCTGCCCGGCGGTCGCCAGGAATTCGCCAACGTGCGGCCTGCTTTCCTGCCCCGGGTGGCTGCGGCCCAGGTCCAGACGGTGCTGGGCTTGAACGACCTCGTGACTGCCTCTCCGGCTTCGGTAGCACAGCCGGAGCGAGCGCCGAGGGTGTCGCGCGCATCTGCTGAGCGCTCACCTGCTGAGGGGGCACCCCAGCCGTGCAGTGCGGCGTCGGGGGTGCCTTCCGCGTACACGGCGAATCAGCTAGCGGAAGCGTATGGGTTCGACGCCCTCTACGACCAGGGCGCCGAAGGTGCTGGCGAACGGATGGCGCTGGTCGAGTTCGAGACGTACAAGCAGGACGACGTGTCCGCCTACCAGGCCTGCTACGGGACCAGCGTTCCACTGACGACGGTGCCCGTGGACGGTGGCGCCCCTACGGACAAGACCGACCAGGAGGCGGCGTCGGACATCGAAGTCGCGGTGGGCATGGCACCAGCGCTGCGCGGGATCGACGTCTACGAGGCGCCGCCGACAGACTCATATGACGAATTCAGCCAGATTGTCAGCGACGACCGCGACAAGGTCATCAGCGACAGCTGGTATGTGTGTGAGCCTGCGCAACAGGCTGACCCTGGCGAGCTGAGCGCCGAGGAAACGGTCCTGGAAGAGGCGGCCGTCCAGGGGCAGTCCTTCTTCGCTGCCACCGGCGATGTCGGCTCCGCCAATTGTTACACGCCCAAGAACAAGGATGGATCTTTGGCGGTGGCCGATCCCGCTTCCCAGCCTTACGTCACCGGTGTGGGCGGCACGTCACTGTTCATCGCCCAGCCGGACCAGGAAACTGTCTGGAACGACGCGGCTGGGGCGGGGGGCGGCGGGATCTCCGCAGCGTGGCCGATACCTTCCTGGCAGGGCGGCCCGGGCGTGGTGAACGGGTACAGCAGCGGGACGCCGTGCGGGTCTGCCAGCACGATCTGCCGGGAGGTTCCCGACGTGTCCGCCTCCGCTGACCCCGCCAGGGGCTACGCCGTGTATTACGACGGCAAGTGGCAGGACCTCGGCGGAACGTCGTTGGCTACGCCGTTGTGGGCGTCTTTGACCGCGATCGGTAACGAGAGCTGCGAGGGGGTGCTCGGATTCCTCGACCCGGCTCTGTACGCGATCGCCTCGACCCCCGGCAGCGGCGCGTTCAACGACATCATCGACGGCAATAACGACTGGCTGGGGGACAACAACGGGGATTACCCGGCCACGGCCGGCTGATGACCTTGCCTCGGGCCTGGGCAGCCCAGTCGCCGGAACCCTGGTGCCCGATCTGTGCCAGTACGGCGTCAGCTGGACGGCCATGCCCAGCCCGGAGGGCTCAGACTTCTACGGCATGTCCTGCATCAGCGCCTCGGACTGCATGGCAGTGGGGGACTCGGGTTCGGGCACCTACACACTAGCCGCGAGGTGGAATGGCACGGGCTGGTCGCCGGTGCCCAGCCCGAATGAGGGAAGCCCCTCGCTCGACAGTTCGCTGTCGGGGTTGTCCTGTCCCAGCAGTTCCAGTTGCGTCGCGGTGGGGTCGTACACGATAACGTCCAGCAAGACCGACGAGGACATCCCCCAGACACTTATCGAACAGTGGAATGGCTCCGCCTGGTCGATCGTGCCCAGCCCCAACAAGGGGGGGCAGTACGGAGACACGCTCGCCTCGGTGTCCTGTCCGACCGCCTCCCGGTGCACCGCCGTCGGCTACTTCACCCACCCCAACAGCAACGGCGATGCCTCCACGCTCGTGGAGCACTGGAACGGCAACGCCTGGTCCACCGTGCCCAGCCCCAACCCGGCCGGCTTCCTGAGCGACGCCCTGGACACCGTGTCGTGCGTCAGTGCATCCGACTGCACCGCCGTCGGGCCCGCAGTGACCGGGGCGGGAAGTACCATCCCAACCTTGGTGGAGCACTGGAACGGCAAGGCATGGTCCATCGTGCCCAGCCCAAACGAAGGGGCGAACGGGGATGTGCTCCTCGCAGTCGACTGCCTGAGCGCCTCCCTGTGCACGGCGGTCGGTGACTACGGTCCCCAGGCCGGGCAGAGAGACACCCTGGTGGAGAAGTGGAACGGCACGGCCTGGTCCATCGTCTCCAGCCCCAACCCGGCAGGTACCCCCTTCGCCGAGCTCGACAGTGTGTCGTGCACAGTGGCATCGCACTGTGTGGCCGTCGGGCAGTATGCCGATGCAACGGCCGGAACCTCCGACACCCTGGTGGAGCAATGGAACGGCAAGGCCTGGTCAATCTTGTCAAGTACCAACCCGCCGAATGCGCTGCTGAACGACCTGCTGGCTGTTTCCTGCCCAAGTTCCACCAATTGCTTCGCAGACGGCTACGCCAACAGCACCGGCATCCCAGGCGACCAGGACGCCCCCCTGATCGAACACGGCCCTTGAGCAGGGTTTGTCAGCCCGGCAGTAGCAGGGTGATGCCTAGCCGGTGGCCCCGGCCTATCGGTAGCTGGCGCTGCACTGGCAACTGCGGCAGGGCCAGCAGTGTCTCCGCCCGGTTCAGCGTGGCCTTGAAGCTTTCCTGCAGGCTGGAGAGCGTGGAAAGGTCCTGGCCTACCAGCGCCGCCTAGTAGGCCGCTTCGATGGTCAGCCAGGTATTGACATAGTCAACCTGCTGCTTCCAGGTGGCGACGGCGGTGGCGGTCTCCACGGACGTAGGCGTGGTCGGCCAGTTGCGTTCGGCCGCCTTTGAGGATTGCCGTAACTTGGCGTCGGAGAACGTGGCGACGTTGAAGACCACCTTGCCGCTGAAGAACTTGGCGTAGCGGAAGCTGACCTGGGCGCCGGAGAACGCGGTGCCGCGGCCGCCACGGCCGCAACCCGTTTCGGTGTCACGATGCCGATTCTGCGAACGGGCTGGGCTGGCGGAGTAGTGGCATCAGGGGAAGGATCAAGTGCCATGAGTGAGCCCAGAGACAGCTTGCCCGAGCACCAGCGCGAGCGTTACGACGAGGCGATCGCGGCAGCAGGCGTCCGGCAACCTCGCTCACCCGGCGCTGCAGCCGGTCCACGGTGACGCTGGCCTGATCGTGAGTCTGCCGGGCCTGTATCGCCCCGGCGCGCCCACGCGGTCCTCGGCAGCGTCGAACGGTCACTCGCAGAAAGTCGAACGCTTCTTCGGCCCGCTTGGGCCTCGGCGGGCGCATCCTCGGCTGCGGCCAGCCTGCGGTAGCGGCGCAGGTCGGCTGAGGCAGGATGCGTCCTGACCTGGCAAAGCGCACTACAGACGGTCGGCTGGGGCGGCTATGGGCGAAGCGTGCCTTGGAGGGGCGGTTCGGTGAGGTCAAGCAGGTTCGATCCAGCCGCGAGACCTTGCAGCTTTCGAACTCATATTCTACTGTGACTGTATGAGCAGCCTAGTCCTTGATCTCTGCATGACCCAGGCCGCCGGACTTGCGACACATCCCGCTCCCAGCAAACGGCTCACCGCCGACCCGGAAGCCACCGCGGTCGCCGAGCTGAGGCAGGCCGCGCCCCGGTGGGCGGACCTGCTGGCCGAGTGCGCAGGCCTGGCCCTCGGCTACGGCGAGCACCAGTGCGATGCCGCCCGGTACCGGAAGATCATTGAACTGTGCCTCGCCGCCGGGGTGGACCGGACGCTCATTGAGGCCTGGATCGAGGTCGGGCGCCAGTGGGTCGGCACTGCAGCCACGCTCACCCCCAAGACCTGCGTCCCGGCAGAGTAAGCGGTGCCATCACGTCTGAGATCCCTCGGCCCGCGGGCCACCAGCACGGCCAGCCCCATAATGCCCTCTGATGGTCAAGGACCGCAGTAGTCTCCTCTCACCATCGGGCCCCAGACATCAACAATCCCCCCAGTTATGGGCAGCGGGCGCATCCAGCACCTGACCGGCTGCGTCAGCCGCGGAGGGCATTGGGGCCACCCGTTACACCACATCCAGGAGGTACGGACATGGGACGACCGACGCTTGAGGACCGCTCGGGAAGGCCGGGCGGCGACCCGTACTGGGTGAAGAGTTCCCTGAGTTTCTCCAACGGCAACTGCGTGGAGGTGGCGAACCTGCCTGGCGGTCAGGTAGGTGTCCGCCACAGCAAGCACACTGAGGGCCTGGTCCTGCGGTTTACGCCGGACGAGTGGCAGGCGTTTCTCGGTGGGGCGCGCAACGGGGAATTCGATAGTTTCGGTCAGCTGTGACGGCGCCGGGGACAACGCGGTTAGCGCCCCGCTTAGCTGAGGTAATCGCGGATCACAACCCCAGGTGAAGGCCCCTCGGACATACCGAGGGGCCTTCATCGTGCCTCTGCCGTGGCGGCTGACCTGCTGCGATGGGCATCACGGGGGTCTGGCGGGGGTCGGGTATAACCAGCACCGCTGATCGCCTGTCAGGGTCTCGTGTATGGCGGAACGTGATACAAGCACCGTGTGACGGTGGCGATCAGCCTGCGCTTGGACGATGAAGCGCTCCGGGCGCTGCGCCAGCTTGAGGCTGCAGGGCTGAACAGGTCTGAGGCGATCCGACGGGCCATCATCGACAGCGCTGCGCGGCTACAGAAGCGTCAAGCGCTCGCCGAGGAGGTCGCGGCGCTCGAAGCCGATGAGGCCGACCGTCAGGAAATGCTGGATGTGGCGGCGCTGATGGAGCGCTTGCGTGCCCCGGGTGACATCCACGAGTTCCGGATGCCCCGCGGCCAGGGGCATGAGCAGCGCGGTCGGCGGTTCGGTGTCGTGGGTCCAGGCAAACGAGTTCCTGCCACGCTCAGTCGTGCTGGTAGCACCGACGTCGCGCAGCGCTAGGCCCGCGTCGTTCCGTCCGGAGATCGAGTTGCTCGGTGAGACCACCCGTGTCTTGGTCGAGCAGGTAGGTGCAGTTGATTCGGGCCCGCTCTGTGAGCTTGTCGGCCGAGTTACCCCGCAGCAGCAATGGGGCATCGACGAAGCACTCAGGACAGTCCTCGGGCTGCGTTAGGGAGTTCTATGTCTTTGACCAGGCTGTGCCGTTCCAGTGCAAGATCAGTGTGTCGTAAGCGCTGGTGGTGTTGTTGTGGTAGTACCCGACCGCCCAGGCGTCGCTGACCGAGACGGCGCTCACACCGTAGAGCGCATCAGCGCTCGAGCTTGGGTTAGGGGTGGTGACCGTCGACCAGGCTGTGCCGTTCCAGTGCAAGATCAGAGTTTGCGCCGCGCCGGTGGAGTGGGTGAGGTAGCTTCCAACCGCCCAGGCGTCGCTGGCCGAGTCGGCGCTCATACCGTAGGGCTCGTCACCGTAGCCTGGGTTGGGGGTGGTCACCGTCGACCAGGCCGTGCCGTTCCAGTGCCCGATCATCGTGTTGCCGCTGTTCGTGCTGTCGCTGAAGTAGCCCCCGAACGCCCAGGCGTCGCTGGGCGAGAGCACGCTCACACCTGCAAAGGAGTTCTCGCTCGAGCCTGGGTTAGGGCTGGTCACCTTCGACCAGGCGGTGCCGTTCCAGTGCAAGATCAGCGTGTCGCTGATGTCTGTGCCGGTGTTGACGGAGCCCCCGACCGCCCAGGCGTTGCTGGCTGACTCCGCGCTCACACTGACGAGCTCATTGTCGTTCGACGAGCCTGGGTTAGGGCTGGTCACCTTCGACCAGGCCGTGCCGTTCCAGTGCAGGATCAGCGTGTCATCCACGGTGGTGGTGTTGTTGCGGTAATAGCCCACCGCCCAGGCGTCGCTGGCCGAGACTGCGTTCACGCCGTCAAGGTCGTTTATTGAGCTTGGGCTAGGGCCGGTCACCTTCGACCACGCGGTGCCGTTCCAGTGCAGGATCAGCGTGTGCTCCACGCCGTTGATGCTGGAGTACCCGACCGCCCAGGCGTCGCTGGCCGAGACGGCGCTCACACCATAGAGCGCATTGTCGCCCGGTCCGACAATCGAACCTGGGTTGGGGGCATCCACCCTCGACCAGGCTGTGCCGTTCCAGTGCACGATCAGTGTGTGATCCAGGCCGGTGGTGGTGTCGAGGTAGTACCCGACCGCCCACGCATCGCTGACCGAGACAGCACTCACACCCTGAAGGAGGTTTTGGCTTGAGCTTGGGTTGGGGCTCTGCAGGGTCGGGACCTGCCCCATCGCAGGTGCCACCGCCACCGGTACGCCCAAGACCACCAGGCCCGCCCACAATGCGCCATGGCTAGCCCGCCCCCGCAGACAGCGGGCCGCGAGTGCGCCGCGCGTCCTCGGCCCCGCCAGCGTGATCGCGATAACAGATATGGAGCGCGCAAGCATGCCAAGCCCCCCTGCCTTGCGGCCCGCACTCAGAGGCGAGTAGCGAGTCAGCTGTCGCCCACGACCTTGTACATGGAGCGTAGCTTCGGCATCCGCCGACGGCTACCCGCCCGTATGCTCGGCCCGCTGCGGCCACAGGCATCGTCACCGGCCAAAATTCCTGGAGGCCTCGGGGTTCGCGCAGCGGCGGGCGGGCCGTGGTGCAGGCCGGGGAAGCGCGGCTCAGATCAAGCTCCTCAGCCGACGGGCGCACCTCTACGGGGCGGGCGCGGTTACCGCCGTGCGATGGCCGAGACGGGTACCGTGGCTGGCATGTCCGCGCAGCCGACCAGCGGCCAGGGCCCGCGCTATCGGCGGGGCCGTCGCCGGGTTAGCTGTGGACCCGTATCCGCCGGAGGCCTTCCACGGTGGCGGCTATCACCGGCTGCGGGTCGGCTAGTACCGGGTGGTGTA
The DNA here is from genome assembly GCA_963730235.1 of uncultured Actinomycetes bacterium. Taxonomy (GTDB): domain Bacteria; phylum Actinomycetota; class Actinomycetes; order Streptosporangiales; family Streptosporangiaceae; genus DASXKD01. The sequence goes on along the minus strand of CAVSRH010000025.1, from coordinate 296,098 downwards.
CATCGTTGAGGATGACCTGATCACGGTCGAGCGCGTCGACCGTATCGCTGACACTTGACGCTCACAGCTGCCGGGAGTTGGCGGGCGTGTTGACCGGCGTCAAGTGACCCCGATCGGCTCCCGAAGATCGAAAAGGGGCCCGGCTACGAACTCGGAACCGCTTCTGACCTGGACCTTTTGGTCGGGACGGCCGGATTTGAACCGGCGACCCCTTGACCCCCAGGACGGAGGGTTGCGAGTCATCGCAGCTCAGGGCGTGTTTTTCGTGCGTGCGTGCCGTTCGCCGACGTGCTGTTTGTTCAGTGTGCGGCACAGCGTGTGGTCCCCAAATGGTCCCCAAACACGCTGGCCATAGGGCAACGCGGAGTCCGCTAAGGCACGGTGAACTCCAATGAGGTGCTTGCCGAATTTTCATGGCGGCATCGTTCTCTTGGAGGTTGAGTCGAGGGGCCATCTCATGCTCCCTTTCATGTGATTGATTGACGTATTGCATCGCCGGCGTTCACAACTGCTTAGCTGGGGTCGCAGGCGGGATCTTTCTGTTGTCATCAGTATTTCCATCGGTTGTCGAGCAGAGGTAGGAATGCGCTGGCGGGGCGGGTCGGGCGGTTCACCGGGTTCGCTTGTCGGAGCGTCGCTTGCGGCGGTCCCTGATGACGTAGATCGGGGTGGCGATGATGGCGATGAGGATGAGGATCGGCACGATGATCCACGGTCCGATATAGAAGTGCTTGCTGCTGTTGGCGGCGAGCAGGGTGGCAGTGATGAGTATCTGGTGGTGCATAGCGGTTCTTTCTTTGCGGGCTCGGTGGAGGTGCTGGTGGGCTTCGGCGGTGGTCGACGGTCTTGTCAGGTGATGTCCCGTCGGAGCGTGGTGCGGGACGCGGCCAGCGCCGTGGCTGCGCCGATGGCGGCGATGAGCGCCGCGGCGGCGGCGAACGGTAGGGGGCTGCCGCCGTTGAGCCCGTGTGCGGGTCCGAATGCGGCCCCGCCGAGCTTCGCCCCGGCGAGCGTGGTGGCTGCGGTGTAGGGCAGGTAGGGCCGGATGGAGGTGTAGAGGCCGCCGATGACCGACTCGATGATGATCGCCCACACGAAGATCCCGATCATGGTGGCGAGCTGCGAGCGGACCAGCGAGCCGATGGCGACGCCGAGCGCGGCGAGCAGGGCGGCGCCTACGACCGCCCCGGTGATGTGCCCGATGAGGGTGCCGGTGGGGAGGGCGACGTGGTCGCCGTGGGCGGTGGCGAAGATGAGCCCGACGCCGGTGGCGATGATCCCGGCGACGAGCCCGAACAGTGACCCGACGCTGACCGCGGCGACCGCCTTGGCGGCGAGCACCCGCGCCCGTCTCGGGGTGGCCAGGTACGTCAGGGTGGCGGTGGAGTGGCGGAACTCGCCGTTGGCGACGATAGAGCCGAGCACGGCGGCGAAGAGCATGGCGAAGCCGGTGACGGTGGTCACGGTGCGCAGCCCGTCGGGAGTGGAGATGGGAGGCACGCCGGTGCCGTTGCCCCCCGCCCGGTTGTTCTCCAGGAGGGAGAACAGGGCGGTGAGGGCGGCGGCGACGGCCAGCAGGCCGTAGGTGAGGCGCATGGTGGCGAGCTTGAGTAGCTCAGTGCGGATGAGCCGGGTCATGGGGTCACCTCGGTTCGCTCGGTGCCTGCGGTGAGGCGGAGGAAGATGTCCTCGAGGTCGGCGGCTTCGGTGGTGGTCTCGAAGATCGGTATGGCGTGCTCGGCGGCGACGGTGCCGATCTGCTCGCTGGTGGCGCCGGTGATCTCCACTCGGTCGGTGGCGACGACGGTCGCGCGGGCACCCTGCACGGTGAGGAGGTCGGCCAGGTCGGCGGCTCTGGGGGTGCGGACACGCACGACGTGGGTGCCTCCGGCGATGAGATCGGCGAGGGTGGACTCGGTGACGAGTCGACCTCGGTCCAAGATGACGACGCTGTCGACGGTTTGGGCGACCTCGGCGAGGATGTGGCTGGAGACCAGGACGGTCCGCCCCTCGATGGCCAGGCGGCGGAGCAGGGTGCGGAGCCAGTGGACACCTTCGGGGTCGAGGCCGTTTGCGGGCTCGTCGAGGATGAGGATCTCCGGGTCGCACACCAACGCCGTGGCGAGGGCGAGCCGCTGGCGCATCCCGAGGGAGAACTGCCCGACTCGGCGATCGGCGGCCTCGGTCAGGTCGACGACGTCGAGCACCTCGTCGACCCGTCCGGGTGCGGCGCCGCCGACGAGGGCGGCGATGCGGAGGTGGTTGCGGGCGCTGCGACCGGGATAGGCGAGGGACGACTCCAAGGCCGCGCCGACGACGTGCAGCGGATTAGCCAGGTCGGCGTAGCGGCGCCCGTTGATCGTCGCGGTCCCGGAGGTGGGGGTCACGAGACCGAGGAGCATACGTAGCGTGGTCGTCTTGCCGGCGCCGTTGGGTCCGAGGAACCCGACGACGCGGCCCCGCTCGACGGTGAAGGTGATGTGGTCGACGGCGGTCAGGCCGGGGAAGCGCTTGGTGAGCCCGTCGACCTCTATCAGTGCCATGCCGACCGCACCGCGAGCTCGTTGAGTTGGGTGTTGTGGTCCATGACGACGATGGTGACGGCTGAAGCCGGGCGTGTCGTCGGGCGGGGAGCGGTTTCTGACGCACGCCCCGGGACGTAACCCGGACCATTCCGTTACGTCGAAAAGCGCATGTCAAGAGCCGCTCCTGGGCGGATGCGACGGGGATACCGGGTCGGTACGGTGAACCAGGATGAACGACGTGGATTACCCGGGCTCGCGGCCGACCGGCCGGATGGCGCGCTGGCTGGGCGGGGTCAGCTGGCAGCGTGACCTGGGACTACCGGCGGTCCTGCTGGTGATCCAGCTGGCAGGTGCCGCGGCGACCGTGGCCGGCCACCACAGCCCGACCAAGCATCTCGGCCCCGCCGACTGGGTCCTGCTCGTCGTCGGCCCGGCGGCGCTCCTGTTCCGGCGCCGCTGGCCGGTCGCGGTGCTGTGGGTGGCGTTCGCGGCGACCCTCACCCCCTCCGGGGCCTGGTCGGCCAACCTCAGCCTCATCGTGGCGTTCTTCCTCGCCGCCACCTCCGGCCACCGTCGTGCCGCCTGGCTGGTGATCGTGATCGGCTACCTCTGCTCAGTGTGGCTCGCGCCGCTTGCCTACGGCAACCCGGGGGTGTCGCTCATCTTCGCTCTGGCGTTGGCTGGATGGTTGGCCGTGCTGGTCATCGCCGCCGAGGTCGTCCGACTGCGCCGGGAGCGCACTATGGAAACGCGGGCGACCCAAGCCCTTGAAGCCCGCCGCCGGGCCAGCGAGGAACGCCTTCAGATGGCGAGAGACCTTCATGACGTGATCGGCCACCACATCTCGCTCATCAACGTGCAGGCTGCCGTGGCGCTGGACCTCATGGAAAGCCGACCGGAACAGGCCCGGGGCGCCCTGACGGCCATCGAAAGCGCATCGAGGGACGCGCTGGACGAGCTGCGCACCATGCTCGCGGCACTTCGGCGTGATGGCGAGGACGCGCCACGCTCGCCGACCCCCGGTCTCGCCCGTCTCGACGAGCTGATGGAGCTGACCCATGCCGCAGGGATCTCGGTCACTGTCCAGACCGTCGGCGACCGCCAGCCCTTGCCCGCCGCGGTCGACCTGGCCGCCTACCGCATCATCCAGGAGTCCCTGACCAACGTCGCCCGCCACGCCGCGCTGTCCAGCGCGACGGTACGGCTCGGCTACGGTCCCGACGGACTCGACATCGAGGTCAGTGACGACGGGCGCTCTCCGGGCGCCAACGGCTCTTCCTCCCGGCCCGGCACCGGCAATGGGATCGCCGGAATGCGCGAGCGCGCGGTCGCCCTCGGTGGAAGGCTGGAGGCCGGGCCCCGCCCCGGCGGGGGGTTCGTTATGAAGGCCCACTTGCCACTCGGAGGCCAGTCGTGATCCGGGTGGTGCTGGCCGACGACCAGGCGCTCGTGCGCGGCGGGTTCCGGTCGCTTCTCGACGCCCGGGAGGACATCCAGGTTGTCGGCGAGGCGGCCGACGGTCACGAGGCGGTCGCGCTGGCCAAACAGCACCGGCCCGACCTGGTGCTCATGGACATCCGCATGCCCGGTCTCGACGGTCTCGAAGCCACCCGCCAGATCGCTGCCGATCCCGACCTCGCCGCGGTCCGGATCGTGATCCTCACCACCTTCGGCCTCGACGAGTATCTCTTCGACGCCCTCCGCTACGGCGCCAGCGGATTCTTGGTCAAAGACACCCGACCCGCCGACCTGATCAAGGCCGTCCGGGTGGTTGCGGCGGGCGACTCCCTCATCTCGCCTAGCATGACCCGACGGCTGATCGAAGAGTTCGCCACCAGTGCCAAACCATCCCGGCCCGCCAAAGAACTCGATGTGCTCACCGACCGCGAACGGGAGGTGCTCGCCCTGGTGGCCGGCGGCCTCACCAACGACGAGATCGGCCAACGGCTCTACCTTAGTCCCGCCACCGCGCGGACCCACGTCAGCCGGATCATGACCAAGCTGGCTGCCCGTGACCGCACCCAACTCGTCGTTCTCGCCTACGAGACTGGCGTCGTGCGCCCCCGATGGCTCACGTGATGGCCGTCGAGGGCCGCTGACGGCAGTTCTGGTTGACTCCCCGTCCTCCAGAACACGGACGCGGCGGTTCTTCACCCGAGGTAATTGCTGACCTGCCTGGACGCTCACGGTCAACCAGGCGTGGGTCCTGGCCGACTGCAAGGTCCGCGTAGAGCCGCCCAAGAGCCACAACGGCAAGCGCACGCTGCCACTCGACGGCGAGCTTGTCGCCGCGCTGACCGAGCTACGCAAACAGCAGGCGCGGGAGAGCGCAACCCACGCGCCCTGGACCGGGCCGGGCTGGCCGCGCTCGACTGGTACACAGAAGGTGATGAGTACGTCATCACCGACGAGCTAGGCATCCCCGTGCATCCCGACTGGTACTCCGACGAGTTCGCCCGCCTGCTCAAGCGCGCCAAGCTGCGCAAGATCAGGCTGCACGACTCCGGCCACACGACGCTGAGCCTCATGGAAAGGCCAAGGTGCCGATCTCAGTCATCAGCAAGTGGGCCGGCCACTACGACGCCGCGTTCACCATGAGGACCTGCGTCCACGCGAGCGACGACGACCTGATGGCCGGTACCAAGACGCTCGCCCGCCTTCACAAGATCGCCTAGAACCTGTGAGAAATTATGAGAGATTGGCCCCCCGGACAAGCCTCAGGGCCGTCTCTCACGTCCGAGAAACGACCCTGACCTGCGGAAACTGGTCGGGACGGCCGGATTTGAACTGGCGATCCCTTGACCCCCAGGACGGAGGGTTGCGAGTCGTCGCAGCTCAGAGCGTGTTTTTCGTGCGGGCACGCTGTTCGCCGACCTGCGGTTTGTTCAGTGTGCGGTATGGCGTGTGGTCCCTAAGCAGGCTGCCGGATCGGCGCAGTTTATGCTCAATACTGCAACGGCACTTGCCGGATGTTTGGTGAATCAAGCTGCGCATGGTGGTGGATCTCGTCGCGGCCGAGCTTGACCCAGTAGATGAAATGCACCGGGAGTCGGTTCGACGGGAGGCCACCATGAAGGATCAGAGCTCACTCTGACATCCGGCAGCCGCGGGTACTTATCCCACGAGGGACAGCTGGCTCGCCCCACCACGATGAGGTCGTAGCCGTCGGCGGCCAGGCGTTCGGCAGACGCCTTCCCGATTCCCTAGGACGCCCCGGTGACGAGGGCAAGTGGTCTCGCCATGGTCGCTTCCACTACTTCGCTCGCTGGGCACCGTGGCGAGCAACTCGCGGGTTTCGGCAACGTACCGGTCGCTGAACTCGGGGTCCCGCGCCTGCTTGGAGGCGAGCATGGGCTTGCCGTTCTCGTCGTAGTACACGCCCGTCGCGTCGGACGTGTCGGTCAGCACCTTCGTGATGATGCGGGCGGCCCGCTTAGGGGTGCTGTAGTGCGGGATCAGCGGCGCGATCGGCGACACGGCTTTGCCCAGCGCGCGGAGCGGAGCGCTCATCTCGCGAGCGAGGTTTGACCCGGGATTGACGCCGGGTTCGACGGCCCGGAAGTGCAGCCGCGGGTACTGGCGGGCGAGCGCGAAGACGGTCGCGAGGTTGCCCTGCTTCGACATCGCGTAAGCATCCGCGCCCGCATGTGACGAACCGCCCGGCTCCCACTCGCCTCGCGCGCTGGCCTCGGCAGAGATGTAACGGCTGCCACGGAAACCGGCCTGAACCGCGATCTTGCGCTCGGGATCCACCTGCGCACCATCAACCCGATATGGTTCGACCTTCGCCACCGTGCGCCAGGGGCAAGCGCGTCGGAACCTCTTTGGCCTGCCTCTTTGGTCGGCACTGCCGCATTAGAACCGGCCACCCCTTGACCACCGGTCAAGAAGCGCCAGAATGCACTCGCCAGTCGATCTTGGTCCCCCAAGGACGCCAGAAGGCCGACTTCGGATTTCGAATCAGCCCTCTGACCTGCGTCGGGACGGCCGGATTTGAACCGGCGACCCCTTGACCCCCAGGCACGAATCCAGTGTCTGATGCGGTCTGAGGGAGTCGAGCGGAGAGCCTCTCACCTGCAGCAACGGTCCGGCTGGGTCGGGATCGGTACGGGGAATACGGGAGCGTTGGCTCCCGATATTGGCTCCCCAAGATCGCCATGACTTTGTTGGTGACAGACCATCCAAGCTGGATCAAGTTTGGATGTAAGGCTGCGGCACGCTGCGCCGCCTGAACCGCCCGAGGCTTCCGGAGGCGGACTCACCGGGGCGATTCACGCGGAGGGTGATTCGGGCATAATGGACCCTGGGGGTGGGTCTGATGGGCGTAGAAACGATCTTGATCTCACCAGTAGGCTATGACAACGTAAACGCTGTCTTGCAGCGGCTCGGCGGGCAGCTCGCGCGTGCCCGGCAACTTGACGAGAGTGACATGGCAGGGCTCCAGAACCCAGCTCTCCTGTCCGGGGCAGAGCATTTATTCCTGAACTGCAGCGGAAGTCTCGGGACCCTCGCTGCTGACACGGTTGCCTGCGCCAGGATCCGAGATTTCGTTTTCGGCGGCGGCACGTTGTATGCCTCGGACTGGGCCAGCGATGTCGTGGCGGCCGCCTTCGGTGACCTGACCGAGTTCGGGCCAAGAGAGGGAGCATCCGGAATCGTGCCGGCCAAGGTGAGCGATCCCTACCTGGCCAGGCGCCTCAGCCATTCCATACACGTTAACTTCGATCTCGGCAACTGGGTTCGCATCAAAAGGTTTCCTGCCGCGGCCGATGTGTACATCACAGACGCGAGCCACCATCCGCTCGCCCTCGGATTCCGGGCCGGTAAGGGACGCGTCGTCTTCACTTCCTTCCATCACCACGCCCAACTCGCTGGGCCGCAGCCCGCTGACGAGGAGGCGATCCTTGAGTGGCTAGCCACGCTGCCCACCCAGCACCGGCTCCTGCTTGTCACTGGCCAGGTTCAAGCTCAGCATCGAGCCATGGTGCAAAATCAGGTTGTCGGCCAGATCGCGAATAACCGCCAGGTCATGCCCCTGAAGATGGGCCGTGGCAGCGGGCTCGGCGTCTTCTCCCTCTCGTGGGATCAAGATGATCGCGTTGAGTTCTCTATGCGTTACCTCCGGGATCGCGAGATCCCAGAGGCACAAGCGAGATCATCCCGCTCACCCTTGGTCATGACTGTGCGCAATCCAGGGAGCCGCGACGGGGTGGAAATCAACCGGCTCACGGTCGGTGGGTCCGCGTGAGCCAGACGAGCCCCAGCCGTATGTCTTCGCCGCTGGCATGCGCCGCGACCTCCTTGAGGACCCAGACTGGTTGGCGTCCGCGGTGCTGCGACACTTCTCGGCCATCGTCGGCCCGGGCACCAGCCTGAACATCGCGAGGGAAAAACTGACGCCCACGCAGGTACTGCAGGTCATCGAGGCAATCCTGTCCGGTCTGGGCTACCGCACCAGCCAGCGCGGAGGGCAGGCGAGAGACGAAGGCGAGATGGCGATCATGGCGTGGCCGCCCGTCGCCACGGACGACCTGCCCGCTGTGCAGGTCGAGGTCAACGTCGCCAGCCAAGTCGGTCGGCGGCAGGAGGACGAGTCACAGCTCTACCAGCTATTTGGAGACTCAACCCGGGCACGGAGCGGCTGCTTGTATCGGTCGCCTTCTCGGTCGGCCGGAACGGACTTCAACTGGGAGGAAGAACCGGGCGATGAGGGAGCCGCCCGGGATTATCCGTTCGTCTTCAGAGCGTATTTCCTGGCGCCGAGTGGCCACCGCGAGCGCGGAGCTGGGGCATGAGCAGGAAGTAATCTCTGACCAGGAGTTTCAGGACATTTACCACATCAACGTCCGGGTTTACCGAGCGGAGGAGAACCCGACTAGTTCGAACCTCCGCCGAGAATACGAGTGACAATCGCGACGAGCTCCTGCGGTGAGTCTGTGCTTCCGGCGGCCCCACGGCTGCGGGCCTGGGCGGCTTGCTCGGAGGTTTGATGACCGGTGTAAAACACCACAGGCGTGCGGCTGCCCTTGTTGGCCAGCGCATCCAGGAGGGTGTACCCAGCACGCGGATCTGGCGGGCGGCTCATGTCTGAGATGATCAGATCATAGGGAGGCCCTGGAAGCATTTCCAGCGCGCTTTCCGTCGAGGTGGTGGCGTCGACCTGGATGTTCAGTGCTTCCAAGGCCTGCCGCTCGAAGCGATTGTTGCCGGGGTGATCATCGACCCATAGCACCCTTGAACCCTGCAAACGTCGCTGGGCACGCGGCCCCGGCAGAGCATCGGCGATTTCCCGCACGTCCCATACGCCATTCTGCTCCCCGTCCGAGCCTGCTTCCCGGGCCACGGTGGCTGCCCCGAGTGCGGCGGCGGCCACAGCCTGCCCACGCTTGGCTGTAGCCTCCACGCCGCCTGCCTTGAAGCTAAGCTCACCGAGGCCGCTGAGGAATGCCCCAATGGGCCGCCGGAAGAACACCAGGAAGAGCAATACTACGGCAGGCCAGATCAGCACTCCGACTAGCTGCACGATATTGTTGGCAAGGCTGAGCACCTGATCAGTGGTCATGCCACGCCTCCAGATCAGCTGGCGTCTCCATCATTGATAGCCCTGCTCGCGGATGGGTCTGCGTAGGATCTCAATCGCTTCTTCTGTCATATCTGGCAGCACCTGGGCCATTTCCAAGTTCACCCAAGACGGCAGCTGCGCGATCATATCGTCGCTACCCTCAAGCAGCGTCATAGTCCGGCGGAGCACGGGGTCGGATATCCGCGCGGCCCGGTCCGTGCGGATAGACCGCATAGCGCGACTTGTTCAAGACGACGATATTTACTGGAGCGGCTCCGTGCTGCCACAGATATCGATTCCGTCGGCTCACGCGCAGCGCTGCAGCTTGCGTTTGGCTTATCTCAGCTAGGCGTGATGCCATCTCAGTGACTGTACGCCCGGTCTCTTCGTCATCCGGCCGTCGCTGCGCCGATCCAGACCTGTCAGCATTGCGGTCGTCAGACGCCCGGTCCAGTATCATCGCATTAGCCATGTCTAGGTACACGCTTAGCGGAACGCTCTGAGCCCCGACCGGATGAAGGTCATGCGCGGCGAGCTGTTCAAGCAGATTGCCAGGCCGCTGCTCGGTCCATTGCTGTAGCCACGGCCGCGATGCCAATGTCAGCAGCATGTACGTCTGTTGAACTGGATCCAGCGCTGCAAGGTCCGCGCGACTCCCGCCGAGCGGCCTGGTCAGGTTCTGCAGGACCCCTTCGTCCTGGAGTACCTGATCGTCAAGAACTCCTGCGGCCAGGAACATCCCGAACGGAATCCCCGCATCCAGGTAGGCCCTGCTGGCATGCAAGGTCAGTTCTGTCGCGAGGTGGATATCTACCAAAGCTGCAAACTGAGCCGCTGTCCTGTATGTGGACGCAATGATGGCTCGGCCAAGCCACGGCTCCGGCGGATTCGCGAGGCGCGCCCACACATTTTCTCGCACATCGCCTGACCGATAGCGTTCCAGGTTCCGCGCGTAGGCTGCGTAAAAGTTCGCCTGAGCTGCCAGGATATCCCGCTGCAGCCCCAACGCCTGCCGTGCTGCATCAAGACTGTCCAAGCGGGCCATGCTAAAAAGCCTCCCGGATGTTGACTATTGATAAGGATCCACGTAACGCGGATTCTCGCAATAGTCGATGAAGGAAATGGTTACATTCGAACCTCCGCTTCGGTCGAGTCTATAGCGCTCGAATCGATGTATTTGGCGGGCTGGAACCTCAATCTTCGCGACGATCTCGCCTTCGGTTTGGAAAGCGGAGAACCGGCGATAGGTATTTAGCTCTCGAACCTCCTCCGCCAGATGCTTGACCTCTACGGCTGGTGTCAATCCGACAACTACCCAACAGTAGAACAGGAAGCACTCACCTCTGTAGCGACCAAAGTCGCTAGCGAACAACAGTGCCGTAAGATGAGCAGGATGAACAAAGTTAGTCTTAAGAAATAGATTTCGTGAGACCGCACCGGCCGTCAGTGAGATAAACGGGGTCTCGTTCTTTACTGACCCCGGATAATCTGGATGCTTCTCGTCGTAGGAGTTAACGTGCAAATCCAGGTTTGCGGAGCTCAGGCGCTCGTCAATTTCGGGCGGGCTAATTCCCCTGTCCCCTCTTTCGCGCCACCAGTTGCAGGTTAGACCATCGCCATTCAGCACATCTTGTGCCATGCTTAAGTCTATGCTATTAACGCCTTTTATACACATTTGGACATACATATTCTGTGAGCTCCCATCCCGAAGACAGCAAGCGGACACGACCAGTATCGCGCAGGATAGTCACCATTCGCCAGTCTTCACGCCAAGAACAAAGCTCTGCCAGTCAACGTTTGCGAAGAGCAGGACCTGGTCTTTGGGGCACTTGGAATCGCGCACGACTACTACTTCGGCCACGTTGGTAGCGACTTCGACGCAGTTTTGGCCGGTGGAGGAGCTGTAGCTACTCTTGTGCCAGATGGCTTGGGACAGGTCTGGGTGGCGTGGGGCCATCGCGGACCTCCCTGCGGCGGTGCGTGACGCTGATCATGTCATGCGTTCGGCTAGAGCAGCGATCATGGTGCGTGACTCGTCGGGTCCGAGGGCCCGGGCGACGAGATGGTTGAACCTCAGGTTATACCGTTCGATGTCGGCGGGTTCATCTAGATATAGGCCGTCGGTTGCGGTCTCCAGGTAGACCATCGGCGGGTCTGTGGGGCTGTTGAAGTCCAGGATCACGAACGGGCCGTTCATGCCGGGGTGCGCGCCGACGGTGAACGGCAGTACTTGGAGCGTGAGAGCGCTGTTCGGCTTGGTGCTCAGGTCGATGAGGTGCTCGAGTTGGCCACGCATGACGCCCGGACCGCCAACTGGGCGGCTGATGACCGATTCGTCGAGCACGGCCCAGATCTCGGGCGGATCGGGCCGCGTGAGGATCTCTTGGCGGGCCATGCGTGCGGCAAGTCGCCGGTTGATGGTGTCGGGATCGTTCTTCGTCTGGCCTGCTCGGATGACGGCCGAGGCGTAGTCCTCGGTCTGGAGAAGGCCTGGGATGAACATGGACTCGTAAGTTCGTAGTCCGGCGGCCTCGGCTTCAAGGCCGACGTAGGTGCCGCTGCCGAGGACGTCGCTGTAGCGGGTCCACCAGCCGCGGCGGCGGGCTTCGCGGGCAAGCTGGACCAGTGCCTCGCAGGTGGCCTGGTCGGTGACGCCGTAGACCTCCAGCAGGTCGCGGACGTCGCCGGTCTGGACGCGGGACTGGCCGGTCTCGATGCGGCTGACCTTCGATGGTGACCATTCCAGGCGGCGGGCGACTTCGCTGTGGGTCAGGCCTGCTTGCTTCGCGGAGTCGGCGCAGCTCGTGGCGCAGGCGCGGCCTCGGGCGGTGGGACTGGGGGTAGCTGGCATCCGTATTCCTCTGCACGATCTGAACTTGCACGTTGCATGTTTAGAGCATGCGGGTCCATGCTAGACGCGAGCATGTCACGCACCAGCACATGGTGGCAGCGGAACGCGCCGACAGGATGGTGATCAGATGGCCCCGATTGGGCCGCTCCGGGCTGATTGCGCGCAGGGGCGGGGTGGCCGTTCGGCTGCTGGCGGGCTGGAGTTAAGCGCCGCTTCTTGGCCACTGCGGTCACACCTGGAACTGGGGGCGCTGCCCAGCGCCGTGCCGTGTGCCCGGCTGCACGCTAGGCAGGTGTTGTGGGAGTGGGGCCTTAATGCGCTCGCCGAAGCTGTTGGGCTGATCGTCTCCGAGTTGGTCACCAATGGCGTGCAGGCGTCGAAGGGCATGACGGGGAGCCACTGCCGGGGCAACTGGACGCCCGGCGTACCGCCGGTTCGCCTATGGCTGTGCTCGAACAAGCAGAGCGTCATGGTCCAGGTGTGGGACAGCAATGACCGGAGGCCAGAGCGCAAGGAGGTTGGCCTGGAGGCAGTCGGTGGCCGCGGACTGCTCCTAGTGGAAGCGCTGAGCGCCGAATGGGGGACGTATGCGCCCCGAGCGGTCGAGTGGGAAGGTCGTCTGGGCGCTCGTCGCCGGATGATCACCGATCTTCAGGCGAGTCCGCCCCCAGCCGGCGCTACTGCGTTCCGTGGTCACCTGCGGGCCCGGCATCGGGCTGACGCAGGCTGCGGAATCCGGCTCTGGCTATGTCCTCCGTTGGACGCGACGTCGGTCCTCTGGACCTACTCCTTGCTGAGCAGGCCGGAGGCCCAACGTTTCGGCCGTGCGATGGTGGCGGCGGTTCCCGTCGAGCGCGGCTGGCACCTCGTCATGGGCGGAAGGCGTGTCCGACATTGCTTGGTCAATCTAGATACTAACGAGAATGAAGAAACACCGAGCGTTTGAGCGCCTTTGGCTTCACCTAATTGCGTCGTTTAGAGTACGGCTTAGCCGAGCCGGACGCGCACCAACGCTGGCGGGCTGGGCGTGTCGTGTTACGTGCTGACCGCGCAGGTGAGAGCCCACAGGTCCGCAGCTATCGCAAGCGGCGAATGAAACAAAGCAAGATATTCCGCATCGGCACGATAACTGTAGACCGGGCGCGGTCTGCGGATGCATACTGGCCGTCGGCCAAGTATCCAATAAAGGCCAAAGAATGGCACGGGGGAGTACGGAAAGGAAACGGACGGCAGTGAATGACACGCAACGGCGCCGAGACGGGGGAGGCGACATGGCCAGCGCCCACGATAGGCCGGCAGCGGCAAGGCAGAGGTTACGGCGGCGGTCCCGTCAGGGCACCGGGCGGGTTCACAGCGTGCGGTTCGGCCTGACCGACGAGGAGTACGAGGAACTAAAGGCCGCCGCTGCGCAGCGCCTGGCGAAGGGGGCGTACGCGGCCCTAGCGACGCTGGCCGCCGCGCGCGGGTTGATGAACCCAGCGGACTCCCCGTTCCGCCAGGCGTTGACCGAGTTGATCCGTGCGGCCGGGCTGGTCCGGCGGATCGGCGTCAACCTGAACCAGGCGGTCATGAAGCTGAACGCCACGGGCCAGCGCTCCGCAGACCTTCTCCCGTATGCGGCGGAGAGCATGCGCCGGGCGGAACGTCTGGATGCGGCGGCGGAGAACGTGCGGCGGCGTCTGCGGTGATCGGGAAGGTGCTCCGCGGGCGATCCGTAGCGGGATTGCTCTATTACCTCTTTGGGCCGGGGCGGCGCGAGGAGCACACCGATCCGCACCTGGTCGCCGGGTGGCGGCACCCGGCCGAGTTGGAGCCGCCGCTGCGCCCGGACGGCCACCCGGGATTTCCGGCGGTTGAACGGGCTGCTCAACCAGCCGCACGCGGCGTTAGGCCCGTGCGGGTTCGCCCAACCCGTCTGGCACTGCGTGATCCGGGCCGCGCCGGGGGACCGGATGCTGTCCGATGCAGAGTGGGGCGCTGGCCCGGGACATTATGCACCGCACCGGGCTGGCGCCCAACGGCCAGGACGACGAGGCGGTGCGCTGGGTCGCGGTCCGGCACGCTCCGGATCACGTCCACGTCGTGGCCATGCTGGCCGGCCAGGACGGAACACGCCCGCGGCACTGGAACGACTTCTACCGGGTGCGGGAGGCCTGCCAGGCGGCCGAGGAACGCCTCGGTCTCCGCCGCACCGCGCCAGCGGACCGGACTGCGGGACGCCGCCCCACCCGCGCGGAGCAGGAGAAGGCCCGCCGGAACGGTCGATCCGAGGCGCCCCGGATCACGCTCCGCCGCGCCGTCAGCACCGCGGCCGCCGGAGCCGCCAGCGAAGAAGGAGTTCTTCGCTGGCCTCCGGGACGCCGGTGTGCTGGTCCGCATCCGGTACAGCAGCCGCGACCGGGACCAGATCACCGGTTACGCGGTCGCGCTCGCGGGCGACACGGCACGGAGCCGGCGGACCCGTCTGGTTTGGCGGCGCGAAGCTGGCCGCCGATCTGAGCCTGCCCAAGCTGCGCGCCCGCTGGCGCGGAACGCCCGCCGGGCCATGGTTCAGCGATCCGCTCACCGCAGCGGAACGGAACGCGATCTGGGAACACGCAGCCCGTGCCGCGGAACACGCCCGGGACGAGATCCGCTGCTGCGCCGCCACTGACCCGGCAGCCGCCAGCGATGCTGCCTGGGCCGCATCCGACACCCTGCACGCCGCCGCCAGCGCGCTCCGCAGCCGGGAGCTGCGCCGGGCGGCAGACTCCTACGCTCGGGCCGCCCGGATCCCCTACGGCCGGACGTCCCGCGTCACCCCGGCGGGCGCAAGCCTGCGCCAAGCGGCCCGGCTGCTGTCTCGCGCCGCGTTCGCCAGCCAGGACAACACCGCCGCCCTGGCCGCGCTAATCCTCCAGCTCGCCGCCCTCGTGGAGACGGTCATCGAACTGCGCCAGGTACAGCGGCATGCCGCCCAGGCGTCCGCTGCCCGATGTTCAGCGAGGCACCTGCGTGCCCTCGGCAGGCGGCTCAACCGGCGGTGGGAGTCCCGGGCCGGCAAAGTGGCGCGACTGACCGCCGAGAGCTTCCCCATTCCACCTCGGGCAGAAAACCGCGCATCCGGCTGGCACGAGCCTGCGGCTAGCGCAGGCCCGCGCCCACGGCACGGCACCGGGCCACCCAGGCAGCGCGGTCCCAGCCGATAACACCCGAAGCATCAGCGACATCAGAAAGAGGTCAGGTGAAGTGCAGGCATACACGGTGGAGCAAGTAGCGGAGATGCTGCACGTCGGCCGGGACAAGGTGTACTACCTGCTCCGCACCGGACAGCTCCGCAGCATCAAGATCGGCAAGTTACGGCGGATCACCGACCGGCACCTGGCGGAATTCGTCGCCACTCTCGAAGACTCAGCGCATAGCGATGCCCAGCACATGGGAAGGAGGTGAGCATTGAAGATCATCATCGGGAAGCACGAGGCGACGATTTACCGCGAAGGTGACGGCTATACCGGTGCGATCAGTCTTGGCTTCGACGCCTCTGGCAGGCGCCGGCGGGTCAAACGCAAGGGTCGCACCAAGGCCGAGGTCAAAGACAAGCTCCGCGAGGTCGTCGACGACCTGGAAGCCGGTGTCTCCGCCTTGGCGAGCTACACGGTGCAGGAGGCTGTGGCCGACTTCCTTGACCACGGAATGAAGGGCAAGTCCCCGGGCACGGTCGCCAACTATCGCTCGATCGCCGACCACCACCTGATCCCGTTCATCGGCGCCGCCAACCTCAAGAAGCTCACCGTCGACGAGCTGG
Source organism: uncultured Actinomycetes bacterium (assembly GCA_963730235.1). GTDB lineage: Bacteria > Actinomycetota > Actinomycetes > Streptosporangiales > Streptosporangiaceae > DASXKD01. The sequence continues at coordinate 280,376 of CAVSRH010000025.1, read as the reverse complement.
ACACCTGGCTGGACGACCGGGCCGAGGGACTGTCCACGCGGACCTTACGGTTGGTGCACCAGATCCTGGAGCGCGCCATTCGGCACGCCCAGGCCCGCGACAAGGTACGGCGCAACGTCGCCAGCCTGGTCATCCTGCCCGAGGGCCAGGAAGGCCGCCCGTCCCGGGCCATGACCCTCGACCAGGCCATCAGCGTCCTGGATCAGACCGGACCAGGCAGCCCGCATCGGCTCGCTGCCTACGTGGTCGTGTCCCTGTTGGCAGGCATCCGCACCGAGGAGGCGCGGGCACTCACCTGGGCTGAGGTCGATCTCGATGTGGGCACCGTGGCGGTGTACCGGTCGGTGCGGGCTAAGGGTGACACCAAGACCCGCGAGAGCAGGCGGGTCCTCAAGCTGCCCAAGCGGGCCACCGAGGCGCTGAAGGAGCACCGCACCCGCCAAGCCGCCGAACGCCTCCATGCAGGCGGTGCCTGGCAAAACCACGGCCTGGTGTTCTGCCGAGAGGACGGCACGCCAGCTGGACCGCTGGCAGGTCCGTCGCGAGTTCGCCGCCATCACCAAGGCCGCGGGCCTGGGAGAGGAATGGGCACCGAGAGAGCTACGGCACTCGTTCGTGTCCATCCTCAGCGCCCACGGCGTCCGCATCGAGGACATCAGCGACCTGATGGGCCACAGCGGCACTACGGTCACCGAGACCGTCTACCGGCACGAGATCAGGCCCGCGCTCACCACCGGCGCCACGGCCATGGACAAGATCCTCGGCAAGGAACGAACCCCTTCCCGGCTCCCAGAAGGCGAGCCCACCAAACCCCGGCTGCCAACAACCCCACCCCCAGCGGTGCGGCCCACCACCCGCCGAGCAACGCCTGCAAAGCTACGCCCCCGAAGGCGTGCCTAAAACGTCGGCGTCCTCGAATCCATGATCATGCCGACAGGCCGCGGGATCTTCCTCGAAATCGCGGTCAGGATCGCTTGACCGAATTCGGCAACGTCGGCCGCTCAGGTGCTGCCCTACGGTTGCCGCGCCTGGGCTCCGATCCCGGGGTCAGTACGAACAGAGCCGCATCGTGTGCTGGCCTTGATATACAAGAAATTCGATTGTACATTCGGATATAGGCTATATACGGGAGTACCCCCGGTTGTCCTGGTCGAGGGTAGGTGGATACCCCACCTGTCATCCCTGGGTCCCGGGCACGGGCACGTCAGCTGAGAGCCACGCGGCCATCCAGCTGACGAGAAGCTCATAGTTGTCACGTCAGGGGTTGCTTGAGGTGGACCAGGATGCTCGTGGCCATCTGGTATCGGCTCCTTTGCCTAGTGGCTTTTCCAAGTTCTGCGAGGCCCAACCAGGAAAGAACCAGGAATGGCTCTGCGGGCTGGGCAATAAAGGGTTTTCACGCGGCACGATTACCAATCTGTCGTTGTGTCGTGAGCAGGCGAGTGTTCAGGTCTTTCCGATTGTGGCGGCAAGCGCTCGACCTCGACGTCTCTGGCTCACCCGTGACGGGGAACGAGATTGACATTAATGTTCTCCTACGGCACGTATCCAGTACCAATGGATGATGATGGAAGTCTAATACTTCCTGAAAAGTTCCGCGGAGAACTCCAAAGTGGCGTAGTGCTAACCAAGGGGCAGTGGCACTGTTTGTACGTCTTCCCGAAATCCGTGTTCGCTAACATCACCGAGCCCTTGCGCTCTGCGCCGTTTACGGCGAAGAAGAGGCGACAGTTCAGCCGTGTGCTTTTTGCCAGTGCTGCCGACCAGATACCGGACGAAAGTGGAGGCATCACTGTACCCGAGAGCCTGCGCAGGTACGCTAATCTTGACGGCGCATGCACCGTCATTGGAGTGAACGACCGGTTGGAAATATGGAATCCCGAAGCATGGGATGCCTACCTGTCTGACCAGGAAGATCGCTTCGCGGCCTGGCCGGACGAGATACCGCCTGGGTCCGAGGATGATAATACAGAAGAATAATGGCTATCCGCCGCCAATGTTGCGTTTTGCTTCACCTCTTATCCATAACAGCTACACTCCTAGGAGCCATGACACAGGCCTTGTTAAAATGTGCTGGTGTATGGCAACAACTCTGGTGGCATCGGAGCGGGCTTCTGCCGCTACGACCTTCCGCCGGTACCTAGGATGACATCATCCATGATAACTCCAGCTTGCCGCCAATCGAATCCATCGGGCCATACGGTAAACGCGTTCGCCCGAGCACCACGGAGGCTGATACCAGTGAGGTCATCTCTTTTCAAGAAGGCGCAGCGGAGATCCGCGTACTCCAAGCTAGGGTACACATGGACGCCTTCAGCCTCCGGGTTGTACTTCTTACTAGGCCACCACGTCGTAAGATCCGCGATCGCCTCGCTTAATGTAGCGCCGCGGAGATCCGCATCCCGAAGATCAGCACCTCGAAGGTCTGCCTTGAATAGCCATGCCTTTGCCAGGCTGGCTCCTCGGAATGCAGCTCGCTGCAGATTCGCTCCGGTCAGGCTGCCGCGCCGCAGGTCTGTCCTGTTGAGGTTGAGCGATGTCCACGTGGCCGGCAGGGGAGGGCTCGGCGTACGCCGGCCAAGTACTGTCAGGATGGCTTGGATGTCCGGGGCGCGTACCGCCAGATGCGGTAGCTGATCGATCGGAAATTCCTCTGGGAAGGGACCACGAGGATCCGGTGGCCAAGGGGCGTGCTTGTGGACATAGACGGTCAGGATGTCTGCGATGGCCGCCCGATCGGTCATGGATTCGTCCGCTACCCGCCCTAATGCGTAGATAGCGCCGACGCGGACCGCCACGTCGTCGCTTCCGAGTTGCTCGATGGCTCGGGTGAATTTATCAGTGAGCTGGCCTTCCCGGCTCAACCGCAGTTCTTCCTGGCTGCCCGCGCGGCTGATCTGAGTCTGGCGCCAGGTGAGGTAGGCGCCAATGAGCAGGACCATGCCTCCGAAACCCTGGAGCAGGGTTGTCCGCACGTTGTTTCTTGCCTGAGCCAACTCTGTCGGGGGGACCCTGGCGTAGTTCATGTCGCTGGCAGCCAGATACCTCGGAAAGATTACGACGCAGCAAGCCAAGAGCCCGAGAGCGAGGACGATCAGAATCATCAGCGGCATGAGTCTCATGATCTGCGGATGGTTGCCAGACCTCGATTCGGGACCAGAGTTGGCCATGTGACAGTTCTACGCCAAATCGTCAACCGCAAGCCAGAGGTGGGCGGTCTGGCAACTGCCCCCGGCCGGGTCGGGCGGACGCTCGAACGCCGCGCGTTAGACGTTGGCATCGCGCTGAGCTTTCAGCAATGAAGTCTGGCACTGATCAGCGTCCACGTACGGTCCCGATCACCGCGTCTGAGGCGAGCCCGCAACACCCCAACGGACCTCCACGCAGCCCCCGCGGCATAGCCCGCCATCCGACGGGCAACGCGGCCCCGAAGGCACGCTAGCCAGCACGCCCGCCATGAAACAGGGCCCTATGAAACAGGGCTGTGTCTAAACAGGGCTCTGCGGTGGCTCCCCGATTGGCTCCCGAGGATCGAAAAGGGGCCCGAGTGATAACCCGGTACCCCTTCTGACCTGGACCTTCTGGTCGGGACGGCCGGATTTGAACCGGCGACCCCTTGACCCCCAGTCAAGTGCGCTACCAAACTGCGCCACGTCCCGTCCGCCCTCGCGGACCCTACGAAGATAGCGTACGGCGGGAGTCCACGCGCACGTGCGGATCCGTGTCCCCCCGGGTTGCCACGCAACCGCGGGCACGAGCGGGTACAGAGCCGCGCCCGGCTACCCCGCAGCGCTGTGTCCACCGTCGAGCCCCGGACAAGTGCTGCAATGAGGCTCTCATATGTACATAGTGTGTATAGTTATTAACGGAACGTAGTCCAGCGGGCAGCCCGCCCCGTTGACGGGAGCCGTCACGGCCCGCGGTCCCGTGACGGAACGAATTTCCTGCTTCACCGGGCACTTCCGGAAAAGCTTCGTTCGTTATTGGCTAGAGGGGAGTGGGTGACCGGGTAGCCGCTTCGGGCAGGCGGGGCCTCGGCCTACCAATGGAGCGGGAGTCATGACAACAGGCGTGCCCGCGGGCGACGGGGGCTATGCGGACGCCCCGACGGCACCGGCTGCGCCGATCGGCTGGGGGGCCGGCCAGCCCGCGCCCACCCAGCCGCTGCCCGGCATCCCGCACACGCCGACCGCCCCGGGCATGCCCCGTGCGGGATGGCCTCCTGGCTACCGCGGCGGCCGGGCCACGATGCCACGGCAGCCGCGCCTGCCACGATGGCTGCGCCGCGTCCTGATCACGGTCCTGGCCCTCGCGCTCGCCGGTGTGCTCGCGTTCGCCACGCTGCTCCTGGTCACACCGTCGGTGAGCACCGCACCGTCGCTGGCGCAGGCCTTCGACCGGGCGCATGGCGCGGCCTACCCCGGGCTTGCGGTGCCATCACGCTTCGCCGCGTCGCTGACCGCCACCGAGGATCACCGGTTCTACTCCGAGCCGGGGTTCGACCCCATCGCGATCGGCCGGGTGATCGTCGGCCGCGTCACCGGCCAGCCCGATCAGGGCGGCGCCACGCTCTACCAGCAGCTCGCGAAGATGCTCTACACGCCCGGCCAGGCCGGGGTGAAGGTCGAAGTGGAGCAGATCATCCTGGGCATCAAGCTGGACCTCAGCTACTCCAAGGCGCAGATCCTCCGGCTGTATGCCGACGTCGCCTACTTCGGCCACGGGTACTACGGGCTGGGCGAGGCGAGCTGTGGCTACTTCGGCGTGGCGCCGGCCGGGCTGAGCTGGCCCCAGGCCGCGCTGCTGGCGGGGCTGGTGCAGGCGCCTACCGCAGACAACCCGATAGCGCACTACGGCACGGGCCGGGCGCGGGAGGCGCACGTCCTTGGCCGGCTGGCCGCCACGGGAAAGCTCACCCAGGCCCAGGCGGCCCGGGCCTACCGCGCGCCGCTGCACCTGGTCGGCGGCCCGGCCAAGGGCTGCACCGCCCGCTGACCGGCCGAGCACCCGTTACGCGGCCCGCCACCCCGGGGCACCCGCGAACCGGGATCCGGGGATGACCGCAAACGCCGGCTAGCTCCGGGAGAACGACCCGCGCCGGGCGGCCCGGCCCACCGGGGTGTGCCCGTTCGCGTGCGGCGCATCGGGGCTGGCCTCGGCCGGGGATAGCCGCTCGGTGCCGGGCTGGGCCGCCGCCTGGCCGGCAGCCGGCGGCTGGCCGGACGGTGCCGCCGGGCCGGGCGCCGCGCCGCTGCCCGCACCATCGGCGGGGACGAGCCGCCACACGAACTTGCGGTAGGACCAGAACCGGAAGATCGTGGCGATCGCGATGCCGATGTTCAGCGCCAGGAACTCGGCCAGCTTGTGGTGCTCCAGGTGCAGCACGTAGGAGTTGAAGGCCACCACGGCGTCCTGGATCCCCAGCCCGATGGCGTTCAGCACGAAGAAGAGGAGCCCCTCGCGGGGAACGTTGGTCCGCTCCCGGTGCGCGAACGACCAGTACCGGTTGCCGATGTAGGCCACGATCGTGGCGATGATCGTGGCGACCGTCGTCGCGGTGACCGGCCCCACGCCGTGGGAGTGCAGCAGGTCGTAGCCGACGTTGGTGATGATCAGGCCGATGAGGCCGATAACTCCGAACTTGGCGAACTCGTGAATGATCTGCCTGAACCGCACGTACACCGCACGTAGCACAGTCACCGGAAGATCAACTCTCTCTCGTCCTCAGTCCAGGATCCCCGTCATGAACTCAGCTGGTCACGATGACTCTTGAGGCTACCGTCCCTGGCGCACTCACACGTACGACGTGGTCAACTCCTTACCACGTGTCCTGGATGTCGCGATTTGGAGTAAGTGCTGGCTGCGGCGTAGTCTGTTGTTGACCCAACAGCCAGACTAGGAGGTGCCGGTGACCAGTCCGCTGCTGGCCGAACTGGAGGCGCGGCGGGCCCGGCTGTTCGAGCGGCTGGCCGCGGTGGGTGACTTCCGCCGTGGCAGCGTCAGCGAGAACTGGCGGCGCTGCGGCAAGCCGCCCTGCCGCCGGTGCGCCGAGCCGGGCAGCCTCTGTCACGGCCCGCGGTGGCTGTGACCCGTACGGTGCCCGGGCGGGGCACCACCGGCCGGCAGCTGAAGCCGGAAGAGGTGGGCAAGGTCCGCGCCGAGCTGGAGCGCTACCAGGAGTTCGCCGAGCTGGCCGGGCAGATCGCGGAGGTGAGCGAGGCGATCTGCGAGGCCCGGCCGGTCCCGGCGGCCCGCGCCGGCCAGGCCCCTGAGCCGGAGGGGCAAAAAAAGGGCTCTGCGATCAGCTCGCCGCGCAGCTCGCGGCGGACGCGGCCGCCGAGGTAGGCAGGCTGGCCGCATCGGTGGCGGCGTCGCTGGCCGGCGGGCCGGGGCTGCAGGCGGCCGAGCTGGCGATCCGGGCCGGGGTGCTGGAGCTGGGCCGCTCAGTGCTGGAACCGCTGCTGGCCGCCGACGGCGGCTACCGGGGCCCGCGTGCCCGCTGCCCGGCCGGGCACCCGGCCGGGTTCGCCGTGCTACCCGGACAAGAGGATCGACACCGTGCTCGGCACGGTCGCCATCAGCCGGGCCTGGTATCACTGCCGCGCGTGCGGGCATGGGTTCGCGCCGCGCGATGCCGAGCTGGGGGTGGCCGGGGCGACGATGTCACCGGGCCTGGCCAGGATGACCGACCGGGCCGCCGCCGCGGTGCCGTTCGCCGCCGCCGCGAGACTGGCGGGCGAGCTGGCCGGGATCACCATGACCGGCAAGCGGGCCGGGCGCCGCGCCGAAGCCGATGGCCAGGCCGCCGCCCGCGTCATCAAAGCCCGCGCCGCCGCGATCACCGCGCGCACCCTGGTCCCGATGCCGCCTGCCTGGCCGCTGCCCGACATCCTGTATATCGCGATCGACGGGACCGGCGTGCCGATGATCCCTGCCGAGACCGAAGGCCATGCCGGCAAGGGCGAGGACGGCCGGGCCCGTACCCGCGAGGTCAAGCTGTGCTGCTGCTTCACCCAGACCAGCACCGATGAGGAGGGCCGCCCGGTCCGCGACCCGCGCTCGTCCTCCTACCTGGCCACCTTCGCCGCCGCCGTCGCGTTCGGCACCCTGATGGCCGCCGAGGCCCGCCGCCGCGGCGCCGCGCACATCCGCCAGCTCGTCGTCCTCGGCGACGGCGCCGCGTGGATCTGGAACCTGGCCGGCCAGCACTTCCCCGAGGCCACCCAGATCGTCGACATCTATCACGCCCGCGAGCACCTGCACGACCTGGCGAAACTACTGGAGTTCATGCTCGGCGACGGCAAGCCCAACTGGCTGGACGCCCGGCTCGCCGAACTGGACGACGGCGACATCCCCGCCATCTGCGCCGCCGCTCGCGCCTTCCCCCTGACCGGCCGCAAGGCCGCCGACCTGGACACCGCGCTCGGCTACTTCGAGCACAACGCGCACCGGATGCGCTACGCCCGCTTCAAGTCCCTCGGCATGTTCACCGGCTCGGGTGCCGTGGAAGCAGCCTGCAAGTCCATCGCCTGCCAGCGCCTGAAACTCTCCGGCATGAGGTGGAGCGAACACGGCGCCACCGGCATCCTGACCCTGCGCTAAACTCCTAAAATCCCAGTGGGAGGATGTCGGCAGGCCCGGGTAACCTCGCGTGAGTGTCTGCCGAACCGATGATCCGCGCCCGCGGCCTGGTCAAGCGGTTCGGCGGACTTCACCGCGGTGGACCGGATCGACTTCGAGCTGCGCCGCGGCGAGGCGTTCGGCTTCCTCGGGCCGAACGGCGCGGGCAAGTCCTCCACCATGCGGATGATCGGCTGCGTGTCCCCGCCCAGCGGCGGCGAGCTGTCGATCCTCGGCCTGGACCCGGTCGCGGACGGCCCGGCGATCCGCGCCAGGCTCGGCGTGGTGCCGCAGGAGGACACGCTCGACCTCGAGCTGACCGTGCGCGAGAACCTGCTCATCTACGGGCGGTACTTCGGCCTGCCCCGGGACGTGATCCGCGAGCGCACCGCGCGGCTGCTGGACTTCGTCCAGCTCAGCGAGCGGGCGGAGGACCAGGTCGAGCCGCTGTCCGGCGGCATGAAGCGGCGGCTGACCATCGCCAGGTCGCTGATCAACGAGCCGGAGATCCTGCTCCTCGACGAGCCCACCACCGGCCTGGACCCGCAGGCCAGGCACGTGGTCTGGGACCGGCTGTTCCGGCTCAAGCAGCAGGGCGTCACGCTGATCCTCACCACGCACTACATGGACGAGGCCGAGCAGCTGTGCGACCGGCTGGTGGTGATGGACCGGGGCAAGATCGCCGCCGAGGGCTCGCCGCGCGAGCTGATCGGGCGGTACTCCACCCCCGAGGTACTGGAGCTGCGGTTCGACCCGGACCAGCACCAGCGTCGCCGCGGAGAAGCTGGCCGGCGTGCCCGGCCGAGCGCACGCGAGGTGCTCGCCGACCGGATCCTGCTGTACGTGACCGACGGCGACGCCACCCTGGCGGGGGTGCGGGCGCTCGGCCTCGAGCCGCTGACCTCGCTGGTCCGCCGCAGCACGCTGGAGGACGTGTTCCTGCGGCTGACCGGCCGCCGGCTGGAGGACTGATGGCCACCGCGCGACCGAGGGAGCGTCGCCCGCCCCGCCGCTGCCCGGGGCCGCCGTTCGCCGTCCGCGAGCTGCGGTTCTGGCTGACCGACTACCGGCGGACCTGGCGTGGCTCCATCTACTCCAGCCTGCTGAACCCGCTGCTGTTCCTCGGCGCGATGGGCCTGGGCCTGGGCACGCTGGTGAACGCGCACGGCGACGCCCGATCTGGGCGGGGTCAGCTACCTGGCCTTCCTCGCCCCCGGGCTGCTGGCCGCCGACCGCGCATGACAGACCGGCGTGGGCGAGTCCACCTACCCGGTGCTCGCCTCGGTCAAGTGGACCAAGACCTACCAGGCGGCCGTCCGCCTCGCCGCTGCGCCCGGCCGACGTGTTCCACGGCCACCATGCTGTTCGTGACGCTGCGGCTGACCATGAACTGCGCGATCTTCCTCGCGGTGGCGGCGGCGCTCGGCGCGGTGCACTCCGGCTGGATCCTGGCGGCGCTGCCGGTCGCGGTGCTCACCGGGCTGGCGTTCGCCGCGCCCGATCGAGGCGTGGGCGATCACCCGCACCAAGGACACCTCGTTCGCGGTGATCTTCCGGTTCGGCATGATCCCGCTGTTCCTGTTCTCCGGCGACGTTCTTCCCCATCACCCAGCTCCCCGCCTGGCTCCGGCCGGTCGCCTACTTCACCCCGCTGTGGAACGGGGTGGCGCTGTGCCGGCGCTCAGCCTGGGCACCGCGACCCTGGGCGGCGCGCTGATGCACGTGGGGTACCTGGCCGCCTGGCCGCCGCCGGGGTGGCCGCCGGGCAACCGCACCTACCGGCGGCGGCTGTATGTCTGACCTCGAGTCCGGCAGGCGCCGCTGCGGATCGTGCCGACCGCCGTGGCCACCCGGCCGCTGGCGGTGCGCTCGGCGGGCAAGAGCAGCCTGCACCTGGTGGAGCGGCACGCCCGCGTCTACCGGCACCTGTGGCTGATGCTGGCTCTCCGGCATCGCGGAGCCGCTGTTCTACCTGCTGTCGATCGGGGTCGGGCTCGGGCACCTGGTCGGCACACGTCGGCCGGTGTCAGCTACACCGCGCTCGTGGCGCCCGGCGCTGCTGGCGACCTCGTCCATGAACGGGGCCATCTACGACTCCACCTTCAACGTGTTCTTCCTGCTCAAATACGCCAAGACTTACGACGCCGCGCTGGCCACGCCGATGCGGGCGCCGGACGTGGCGCTTGGGCAGATCGCTGTGGGCGCTGATCCGCGGCACCCTCTACGCGTTCGCGTTCACGGGCGTCATGCTGGCGATGGGGCTGCTCCACTCGCCTGGGCGGATCGGTGTGCTGCCCGCCGCGGTGCTCACCGGGTTCGCGTTCGCCGCCGCCGGGATGGCGGCGACGACGTTCATGCGGAGCTGGCAGGACTTCGAGTACGTGATGCTGGTCAGCATGCCGCTGTTCCTGTTCTCCACCACGTTCTACCCGCTGAGCGTGTACCCGCGGGCGGTGGCGGTGCTGGTCGAGTGCACACCGCTCTACCAGGCGGTCACGCTGATGCGCGGGCTCGCGCTCGGCGTGGTCGGCCCCGGCCTGCTGTGGCACGCCGCCTACCTGGCGGTCATGGGCCTGGCGGGCCTGTACATCGCCGGCCGCCGGGTCGGCCGCCTGCTGCTCACCTGAGCATTCCCGCGCGGCCGCGGCTAGGCTTGCAGCACCGGGTACGCGCCGTACCTCCCGTGGCGCGGCCAGGGAGGGAGAACCATGGCGGTGACGCGACCCTCACGGAAATCTCGTCCGCGGCCGAACTCGCCGAACTGCTCGGCACCCCGGCGAAGCGCACGCTCACCAAGGAGCGCACCCGGCTGCACGCGCGGGACGTCGAATGGCTCGCCGCCTCGCCGTTCTGCCTGGTCGCCACCTGCGCGGCGGACGGCACCTGCGACGTCTCGCCGAAGGGCGACCCGCCCGGCTTCACCCTGGTACTCGACGAGCAGACCATCGCCATCCCCGAGCGCCCCGGCAACCGGCGCGCCGACGGGTTCCGCAACATCCTGGAAAACCCGCACGTCGGGCTGGTGTTCCTCATCCCAGGCCGGAAGGAGACGCTGCGCATCAACGGGCGCGCCCGGCTGATCCGCGACGCCCCGTGGTTCGACGACATGATCGTCAAGGGGCACCGGCCGCAACTCGCCATCCTCGTCGAGATCGAGCAGATCTTCTTCCACTGCATGAAAGCGCTCATGCGGTCCCGGCTGTGGGAGCCGGGGTCCTGGCACCCGGACGCGCTGCCGCCGCACGCCCAGATCGTCAAGAGCGTCCAGCCCTGCGAGGAGACCCTGGAGGAACTGGAACGCCACTACGGCCCGCAATACGAATCGCTGCTTTACGGATAGCCGTTGATACCGGGAGACGAACGGTCACCGCCGGCCGTGGCGGGCGCGCAGGCGCCGGCGGCGGGCCGCAGCGGATGCCCGGCGGCACCAGCCCGGGCCCCGTGGCGGGCCCGCGCCGGGCCATGGACCCGGTCGCCTGGCTGATCGCGCTCGCCACGTTCGTCGCCTACGACACGATCTCGGTGTTCAAGTACCTGCGCCTGGATCCCGGTTCCTGGGACCTGGGCATCTTCACCGAGTACGTCAAGCAGCTCGCCCACCTGCACGCTCCCGTCGTAGTCGATCAGGGGTGCCGGGTTCAACCTGCTGGGGGACCACTTCCAGCCCATCGTGGGCCTGATCGCCCCGTTCTTCCGGGTGTTCCCGACCCCCGAGACGCTGCTCGTCGCCCAGGCCCTGCTCACGGCGGCCTCGGTGATCCCGGTCTGCCGTAGCCGCGCGGGAACTGCTGGGCACCTGGGCCAGCCGCGGGATCGGCCTCGCCTACGGCTTCTCCTGGGGCCTGCAGCAGATGGTCAACTTCGACTTCCACGAGATCGCGTTCGCCGTCCCGCTGCTGGCGTTCTCGCTGTCCGCGCTGGTGCGCCGCCGGCTGCGGCCCGCCGTGCTCTGGGCCCTGCCGCTGGTCTTCGTCAAGGAGGACCAGGGGTTCACGGTCGCCGCGATCGGCCTGGTCATGGCCGGGATCGGGCTGGCCATGCTGCGGGCCGACCGGCGCGGCGAACCACACCGCACGGTGCTGGCCCGGGGGGACGACCCCCCTGGAACCCCCCGGTGGCCTATGGCCCCGTTCCTTCGTCACGGGGCCTTGGCCGCGGCTCCCGCGGCCAGCGAGGACGCGGGCCGGCCGGAGGAGCCCGGAGCCTGGGTCCGGGCCGGTGCGCTGCTGGCCGCGTGGGGCCTGGCCTGGTCGGTGCTGGCGATCGCAGTGATCATCCCGCACTTCAACCCGACGCATCACTACCCGTACTGGGACGACGGTGGCGTGGTCGGCCCCGGCGGCCACCCCGCGGTCAGCGCGCTGTGGCACCAGCTCACCCAGTCCGGCGGCGGAGAAGCTGTGGACCACCTACCTGATCCTGCTGCCGGTGGCGTTCCTCGCGCTCCGGTCCCCGCTCGCCCTGATCGCCGTGCCCAGCCTGCTGCTGCGGTTCATCTCCACCAACAGCTACTTCTGGGGCACCGGCTGGCACTACGACGCGACCGTCATGCCGATCGTGTTCCTGGCCGCGATCGACGCGATGGCCGCCTTCCGCGCCGGCATCCCGGCGCCGCGCCGCGGCCAGCCGGCGCCGGGCGCCGCCCTGGCTGCCCGCCCCCGGGGAGGCGGTGGCCCGGTACGGCGCCGTGGTCATGGTCGTCATCGCCGGCTGGTTTGCGTTCCGGTTCCCGCTGGACACGCTGTGGAACCCGCAGACCTACGCGATCACGCCGCACGTCAGCGCGGAGGACGCGGCGATGGCGCGGGTGCCGGACGGGGTCACCGTGGAGGCCACGCTGACCATGCTGGCCCCGCTGGCCGCCCGTGACGACACCTACTGGATCGGCATCTACCCCAACCCGGCTCCGGACTACGTCGTGTTCGATGACACCAACAGCGGCTGGACCCCGCCACCGGCCAACGTGCTCGACGTTCATCGACCAGCGCCACCCGGGGTGGTCCTACCTGCGAGTCTTCTCCGACAACGGCGTGTACGTGTTCCGCCGCGACGGCCGTACTGACGGGTAGCCCGGGGCAGTCGGGGGAAACATCCCCGATAGAGTCATTGCGGCAACGCCGGGAGGCAAGCCATGGACTTCGCGTCTCGACGAACGCACGCCTTGAGCTCTGCGCGCAGCTCGGTCGTTCATGGACGAGTGCATCTACCCGGCGGAGCGCGTCTACGAGGAACAGGCGGCCGAGGCTGCGCAGGCCGGTGACCCGTGGCGGCGCCCGCCGGTGGTCGCCGAGCTCAAGACGGCAGCCCGCGAGCGCGGCCTGTGGAACCTGTTCCTGCCCGGGCACCCCGGCGGCGCCGGGCTGACCAACCTGCAGTACGCCCCGCTGGCGGAGATCACCGGGCGCAGCCCGGCGCTCGCCCCCGAGGCGCTGAACTGCGCCGCCCCCGACACCGGGAACATGGAGGTGCTGGCCGAGTTCGGCACGGCGGAGCAGCAGCGCCCGCTGGCTCAACCGCTGCTGGACGGCGCGATCCGGTCGGCGTTCTGCATGACCGAGCCGGATGTCGCCTCCTCCGACGCGATCGAACATCGCCACCAGGATCGAGCGCGACGGGGACAACTACGTGATCAACGGCACCAAGTGGTGGTCCTCGGGGGCGATGGACCCGGCCTGCGAGATCCTCATCGTGATGGGCAAGACCGACCCGGGCGCCGACCGGCACCGGCAGCAGTCGATGATCCTGGTGCCCCGGGACACCCCCGGGGTCACCATCCGCCGCGGCATGCGCCTGTTCGGCTACGACGACGCGCCGCACGGCGGCCACGCCGAGGTCGTGTTCGCTGACGTCCGGGTGCCGGCCGCCAACCTCATCGGCGAGGAAGGCGGCGGGTTCGCCATCGCCCAGGCCCGGCTCGGCCCGGGCCGGATCCACCACTGCATGCGGCTGATCGGCGGTTCCGAGCGCGCCCTGGAACTGCTGTGCCGGCGGGTCACCCAGCGGACCGCGTTCGGGCGGCCGCTCGCCGAGCAGGGCGTGATCCAGGACTGGATCGCCGAGTCGCGGGTCCGCATCGAGCAGGCCCGGCTGCTGGTGCTCAAGACCGCCTGGCTGATGGACACCGTCGGGGAACAAGGGCGCCCACACCGAGATCCAGGCGATCAAGGTCGCCACCCCGGCGATGGCCGAATGGGTGATCGACAAGGCGATCCAGGCGCACGGCGCGGCCGGGGTCAGCCAGGACTTCCCGCTCGCCCACCTGTGGGCCTCGGCGCGGACGCTGCGCTTCGCCGACGGCCCCGACGAGGTGCACAAGCGCTCGCTGGCGCGCCGTGAGCTCCGCCGGTACCAGGCCGGATGACGCCGGACAACTAAGGAGAACCAGCAGATGCCAACCGATTCCTCGCGGGTCGCCATCGTCACGGGCGCGGCCCGTGGCATCGGCGCGGCCACCGCCAGGCGGCTCGCCGCCGACGGCATGGCGGTCGCCGTCCTGGACCTGGACGCGGGTGCCTGCGCCGGGACCGTGGACGCCATCACCGGGGCCGGCGGGCGCGCCGTCGCGGTGGGCGCCGACGTCAGCGAGGCGGGCCAGGTGGCGACCGCGGTGGGCAAGGTCGCCGCGGAACTGGGGCCGCCGGTGGTCCTGATCAACAACGCCGGGATCATCCGGGACAACCTGCTGTTCAAGATGTCCGAGGACGACTGGGACATGGTGCTCGGCGTGCACCTGCGCGGCGCGTTCCTGATGAGCCGGGCCGCGCAGAAGTTCATGGTGGACCAGCGCTTCGGCCGGATCGTCAACCTCTCCTCCAGTTCCGCGCTGGGCAACCGCGGCCAGGTGAACTACTCCGCGGCCAAGGCCGGGATGCAGGGCTTCACCAAGACGCTGGCCATCGAGCTGGGCCAGTTCGGCGTCACCGCCAACGCCGTGGCGCCCGGGTTCATCGCCACCGACATGACCGCCGCCACCGCCGCCCGGGTCGGCATGGGCTTCGAGGACTTCCAGGCCGCCGCGGCCAGCCGGATCCCGGTCCGCCGGGTCGGCCAGCCCGACGACGTCGCACACGTGATCTCCTTCCTGGTCAGCGAGGGCGCCGGATTCGTGTCCGGGCAGGTGATCTACGTGGCGGGCGGGCCGCTGTGCTGACCGGGGCCGATCAGGCCGCCGACCTGCGCCAGCAGGCCCGCGACTTCCTGGCCGGGCACGACCCGGCCGCGATGCCCCGGCTTGAGTTCCTCCGCGCCCGGTTCGACGCCGGGCTGGCCTGGGTGCATTACCCGGCCGGGCTCGGCGGCCAGGGCCTGCCCCGGTCGCTGCAGGCCGCGGTGGACGCCGAGTTCGCCGCCGCGGGCGCCCCGGACAACAACCCGGCCCGGATCGGCATCGGCCTGGGCATGGCGGCCCCCACGATCCTCGCGTTCGGCACCGATGAGCAGAAGCAGCGCTGGCTGCGGCCGCTGTGGACCGGCGAGGAGGTGTGGTGCCAGCTGTTCAGCGAGCCTGGCGCCGGCTCCGACCTGGCCGGCCTGGCGACCCGGGCGGTCCGAGTGAAGGGGGATGGGGAGGCGGGTGGGGGCGTCAACTGGCGCGCCAGCGGCCAGAAGGTCTGGACGTCCATCGCGCACGCGGCGCGCTGGGGCCTGCTGCTCGCCCGCACCGACCCGGACGTGCCCAAGCACGCCGGTCTCACCTACTTCGGCCTGGACATGAAGCAGCCCGGCGTCGAGGTCCGCCCGCTGCGCCAGCTCACCGGCGAGGCCGAGTTCAACGAGGTGTTCCTCACCGACGCCGCGGTCGCCGAGACCGACCGGATCGGCGGCATCGGCGAAGGCTGGCGGGTCGCGCAGGCCACGCTGATGAACGAGCGGGTCGCCATCGGCGGCGGGGCGCTGCCGCGGGAGGGCGGCATGGTCGGCGTGGCCGCGGCCGCCTGGCGGGAGCACCCGGAGGCGCGCACGCCCGGCCTGCACGACCGGCTGATCCGGCTGTGGGCGGATGCCGAGGTGGCCAGGCTGGCCGGCGCCCGGCTGCGGCAGCAGCTCGCCGCCGGGACGCCGGGGCCGGAAGGCTCCGCGGCGAAGATCGTCTTCGCCCGGCTCAACCAGGAGCTGTCCGCGTTCGACCTGGAATTCGCCGGGGCCGGCGGCCTGGTCTACGACGACTGGACGCTGCGCCGGCCGGAGACCGTCAGCTTCTTCGGCCGCGGGCCCGGATACCGCTACCTGCGCTCCCGCGGGCAACTCCATCGAGGGCGGCACCTCGGAGATCCTCCGCAACATCATCGCCGAGCGGGTGCTCGGGCTGCCCGCCGAGCCGCGCACCGACACCAAAGTCGCCCTGGAAGGACCTGCCGCGGTGACCACCACAACGGACAGCGACCAAGCGGTGCCCGGTCCGAGCCATCCCGGACCTGCGCTACAGCGACGCCGAGGAGCAGTTGCGGGCCGTGGTCCGCGACCTGCTCGCCGACCGGAGCCCGTTTCCGGCGGTGCTGGCCAGGGTGGACGCGGGCGAGGCCGACGACGTCCCGCTGTGGCACGCGCTGGCCGGCGACCTGGGCTGCGCCGGGCTGCTCATCGACGAGAGCCACGGCGGGGCCGGGGCCAGCTACCGCGAGGCCGCGGTCGTCGCCGAGGAGACCGGCAAGGCTTCCGCCTGCGTCCCGTACCTGACCAGTGCCGTGATGGCCACCACGGCGCTGCTCGGCACCGGTGACGGCGACCTGCTCGCCGGGCTGGCGTCCGGGCGGCTGACCGCCGCGCTGGCCGTCGCCTTCGCGGACATGCCGCCCGCGCCCGATGGAGGGGGAACGGGGAGGTGGGTGGGGGCGCGCTCCTGGCCGGTGCGGGTGGGCCATCCCGAGGACGGGGACGCGCCCGGCGTGGCGCGGCTCACCGGGACGGTCGCCGGGGTGGCCGGGGCGCTGGCCGCCGGCGTGCTGCTGGTGCCCGGTGACGGCGTCCCGTTCGGCCTGTACGCGGTGGACGCCGCCGCGGCCGGGGTGACCCGGGCGCCGGTGGTGTCCCTGGACGCCACCCGGCCGCTGGCCGACGTGACGCTGGACGACGTGCCCGCACGGCCGGTGGCGACCGGCGAGGCCGCCGCCCGCGCGGTGGCCGCCGGGCTCACCGCCGGGGCGGGCATCCTCGCCTCCGAACTGTTCGGCGTGGCCGAGCAATGCCTCGGGATGACCGTCAGCTACGTCAAGGAACGGCGCCAGTTCGCCCGCCCGGTCGGCTCGTTCCAGGCGCTCAAGCACCGGCTCGCCGACGTGTGGGTGGCGGTGACCCAGGCCAGGGCCGCCGCCCGGTACGCCGCCGCCTGCCTGGCCACCGGCGACCCCGACACGCCGGTCGCGGTGGCCCTGGCCAAGGCGGCCTGCGGCGAGGCGGCCGTGCTCGCCGCGCAGGAATGCGTGCAGCTGCACGGCGGGATCGGCTTCACCTGGGAGCACCCCGCGCACCTGCTGCTGAAGCGGGCCAAGAGCGGGTCGCTGGCGCTGGGCTCGCCGGACCGGCACCGGGCCGTGCTGGCCGCCCTGGTGGACCTGCCGCCGCCCGGCGGCTGAGGAAAGTGATGAACGTGACATTCAGCTGGCAGCGAGGAAAGGGACGCCGATGCGGTCGGTCGCTGGCGCGGGCGTGGTGGTCACCGGGGCGGGCAGCGGCATCGGGGCCGCGCTGGCCCGCAGGTTCGCCGCCGAAGGCGCCCGGGTGGTGGTCAACGACCTGAACGCCGATGCCGCGGCGCAGGTCGCCCGGTCCTGCGGCGCCACCGCCGCGCCCGGGGACGCGGCCTGCGAGGACGGCGTGGCCGCGCTGCTCGCCGCCGCCGCGGATGTGCTCGGCGGGATCGACCTGTACTGCGCGAACGCCGGGGTCGCCCGGCGGCGACGGCGTGGATGACGAGGCGACTGGGAAGCCAGCTGGCAGGTCAACGTGATGGCGCACGTCCGCGCCGCGCGGCTGCTGCTGCCGGGCTGGCTGGAGCGCGGCAGCGGCCACCTGATCTGCACGGTGTCCGCGGCCGGGCTGCTCACCATGCTCGGCACGGCGCCGTACTCGGCCACCAAGCACGCCGCGCTCAGCTTCGCCGAGTGGCTGGCCGCCACCTACGCGCACCGGGGCCTCACCGTGCAGGCGCTGTGCCCGATGGGCGTGCGGACCGCGATGCTGGACGGCATCTCGCCGGCCGCGGAGCTGATCCTCGGCGAGACCGCGATCACCGCCGAGGCAGGTCGCGGACGCCGTCATCGCGGGCATCGCCGACGGCGGCTTCCTCATCCTGCCGCACCCCGACGTGGCCCGGATGTACGCGAGCCGCGCCGCCGACACCGACCGCTGGCTGCACGGCATGAACAAGCTGCAGACGCGGACCGAGACGGCGGTGTAGGCCGGTGCCGGGCGGCCGGTGCCTGGGCTCAGGCGGGCATCTTGTACCGGTAGACGCGGGTTTCCCGCTCCTGGAACCCGGCCCGCTCGTACAGCCGCCCGGCCGCCTTGCGGGACGGGCGGGAGGTCAGGTCCACCGTGCGCGCCCCGGCCTCGCGGGCCAGGCCGATCGCCTCATTGGTGAGTGCTTCGCCGATGCCCTTGCCCCTGGCCGCCTCGTCCACCACGACGTCCTCGATCCAGGCCCGGAACCCGGTGGGGATCGGGAACATCGCCAGCGTGAGCGTGCCGATGATCGTGCCCTCCGAGCGGGCCACCAGCAGGGTGACCGCCGGCGAGCCGACGATCTCCTCCAGCACGCCGCGGCCGGGCGGGCCGGTGGTCGCGGACAATTGCGGAACGAGCCGGGCAAACGCCGCCACCAGCTCGTCGGTCACCTCGTGAACCACCTCAACAGTCACGCCGGGCAGATTACCGGTCCCGGCGTGGTGCGGCGGTAAGGCACGGACGGCGTGGCGAGCAGAGCGCTGGTACTCGGCAGCGGCGGCGTCACCGGCGCGGCCTGGGAGGTGGGCCTGGTCGCCGGGCTGGCCGCCCGGGGCCTCGACCTGACCGCCGCGGACGTCATCGTGGGCACGTCCGCCGGTTCCCTGGCCGGCGCCGCAGCTCACCTCGGGGACCCCGCTGGAGGACCTGCACCGGGACCAGTGCGCGCCGTCCGGGGTCGCGATCACCGCCACCATGAGCCGGGTCCTGATGCTCCGCTACGGCCTGGCGGTGTTCACCCCCGGCACCGCGGCCAGGGCCCGCAAGCGGCTCGGCAGGGTGGCCAGAGCCTCCCCGCCGCTGGCCGAGGAGGAGCGCCAGGCGGTGATCGGGGCCTGGCTGCCCAGCCACGAATGGCCCGCCCAGCGGCTGCTGATCACGGCCGTCGACGCGGACACGGGGGAGTGCGGCACGTTCGACTCCGCCAGCGGGGCAAGCCTGATCGAGGCGGTCAGCGCGAGCTGTGCCGTGCCTGGCGTCTGGCCACCGGTCAGGATCAACGGGCGGCGGTGGATGGACGGGGGGATGCGCTCGGCGGCGAACGCCGACCTGGCTGCCGGTTTCGACCGGGTCGTGGTGCTGGCGCCGCTGTGGCGGGGCCTGCGCGTCATGCCGCCCGCGCTGAGCCAGTGCCAGCAGCTCGCCGCCGGGGGCAGCCGCGTGGTACTGGTCCTGCCGGACGCGGGGGCGCTGGCCGCGATCGGCCCCAACATGCTCGACTCGGCGAACCGTGCGGCCGCCGCCCAGGCCGGGTACGTGCAGGCGGAGGCGTCCCTGCCGGACGTGGCCGCCCTCTGGACCGGCGAGCGCCGTGCCCCCACCGGGGCGTCCTGACACTGGCCACGCCGCTGCTAGCCCCGGGGCCAGGAGCCCTCGATGGCCCGGGGCCGCATTCCTTCGTCTCGCGAGGCCTCAGGCCGTGGTGCCGCCGGGCACGCGAACCACGTCGATGCGGGCCAGGTCACCGGTCTTGATGGTGGTCCAGCCCTGGATGTGCAGCGGCGCGGGATGCTGGGCCCCGCCAAAGTCGACGGGTGGCACGAACCAGGTGGCTATCACGGTCCGCTCGCCGGTCTTGGACACCGCGACGAGCTGGCACTCCAGCGGCCCCTTCATCTTGAGGTTCACCGTGACCTGAGTGCCGAAGGGCTTGCTCACCAGGCCGGCGACGCCGGAAACCCCGGTCCGGGGGTTGGTGCCGGCCGCGGTCGCGCTCCGGTGGACGGCAAGGGTGACCAGCGGCTGCGTGGTGGGCGCGCGGGACCGCGGTGCGGTGGCCAGCCCTACTCCGACACCCACGGCAAGCAGGACCACGGCCGCCGCCGCGGCCAGCATGGACTGCCAGCGAACGCGGCGGCGCTGGGCCGCGGCGCGCCGCCGGACCAGGTCGGTGACCTCGGCCCCGGCGGGCCCGTCCGCCGGGGCGTCCACCGGGCCGATGCCGGTCAGCAGGTCCTTCATTCCTGACATCTCGGCCAGTTCCTCGGTGCAGGCCGGGCACCCGGCAAGGTGCTCCTCGAACGCCTGCCGGTCCGCCGCTTCGAGCAGGCCAAGCGCGTACGCGCCGACATCGGTGTGCACACTGCTCACGGGCTCGCCGCTCATGCCGACACCCCCCGCTCGGCCAGGACCACCCGCAGCGCCTTGAGCGCGTAGTAGACCCGCGACTTGACCGTGCCCACCGGGATGCCGAGCACCTGGGCCGCCTCGTTCACCGTGCGGTCCCGCAGGATCGTCTCGTTGAGCACGTCGCGATGGGCCGGCGACAGGGCCTGGAGCGCCTCGGTGACCAGCACCTTGCGCAGCAGGTTCTCTGTCTCATCATCGGCGACGGGTGCCTGGTCCACCTCGGCGCCCCCAATCTCCGACGGGCGGACGCGCTTGCGACGCTGCTCGTCGATCACGATACGCCGGGCCACGGTGGCCAGCCAGGGCATGAGTGAGGGCTCGGTGAGGTCCAGCCGGCGTGCCTCGCGCCAGGCCCGGACCATCGTCTCCTGGACGATGTCCTCGGCCCGCTGCCGGTCGCCAGCGGTGAGCCGGAGCACAAACAACAGTAACGGCGCCCGGTACTGGCGGTATAGCTCGGTGACCATCAGGTCGTCGCCGGCCGCGCCGGTGAGCCGGGCAGCGCCGGCACCGCCCGTCCCGGCTCCGCCGCCGGCTGGCCCCGAGATCGCCATGCCCCGAATTGAACCATTCCCGCGTGCCCGTGCGTACCCCTGCCCAACTGACCACGGCCCGGCATCCGACGGGCCGCCAGACGGGGGCGGGGGAGCCGCCGCCGTGACAGGAGGACCAGCCATGAGCAGTAACCGACCCAGCATCCGAAGCGTCCTGGCCCCCACTGCCGCCAAGGCGGTAACCGTTGCCGCGGTCGGCGTGGTCGCCGCGGCACTGAGCCTGACGGCCACGGCCGGGGCGGCCACGCACGCACATGCCCGCACGGCCGCCGACTCCTTCTCGTTTGCGCTCAAGCCGTCGTCGTCGGCCATCTCCGCCTGCCTGCCGAAGGCCGGCGGGCACGCCACCATCACCCCGGGAACGCTCAACGACACGATGACGGTCAGTCTGCACGGCATGCCGGCCAACACGGGCTTCGACCTGTTCGTCATCCAGCAGCCCACCGCGCCGTTCGGCGTTGCCTGGTACCAGACCGACATCCAGACGGGAAGCAGCGGGTCCGGCAGCGCGACGGTCCGCGGCGTCTTCGACAAGGAGACGTTCTCGGTGTCCCTCGGCGGCACCGCCACGTTCTCGCCGACCCACCAGTACCACCTGGGCGTCTGGTTCAACGACCCCAGCGTCCCGTTCAACCTGGGCTGTGAGCCCGGTGCTACCTCACCGACCGTGACCCCGTTCAACGGCGAGCAGAACGCCGGCATCCAGGTCGTCAACACCGCGCAGTTCCCGGTCAACGCGGGCCCGCTGTCGCACGTCAGCCGGTAACGCCGGAGCACAGAAAGACGGTGCCGGCGCCGATTGGCGGGCCGGCACCGTCGTGCGCTGTGCTGGCCTGGGGGAGCGACCCCCCTGGAACCCCCCGGGGCGCTGATGGCGCCTGGCCGGCAAGCCGGCAGGCGCCATCGCGCGTGCTGGGTCAGCTGGCGTAGTCCAGCAGCGGCTGGGCACGGCTGGGGTGGCGCAGCTTGGACAGGGACTGCTTCTCCAGCTGGCGGATCCGCTCCCGAGTGAGGCCGAGCGCGCGCCCGATCTCATCCAGCGTGTGCGGGTTCCCGTCGTAGAGGCCGAACCGCATCGCCATGATGGTGGCCTCCCGCGGCGTCAGCGCGTCGAGCGCGTTCCTGAGCTGGTCCGCCATGAGCTGCCGGTCCACGAGCTCGGACGCCTCGGGCGCGTCCACGTCCTCGATCAGGTCACCGATGCTGGTCTCGCCGTCCTCACCGATGGTGGAGTCCAGGCTGATCGGCTGGCGGCTGGTGCGCAGCAGCTCCTCGATCTGGTCCGGGGTACGGTCCAGCTCCACCGCGAGTTCCTCCGGCGTGGGCTCCCGGCCGAGGCGCTGGTGCATGTCCCGCTCGACCCGGCTGAGCTTGGACAGCATCTCCAGCACGTGCACCGGCAGCCGGATGGTCCGGGCGGCGTCGGCGAAGCCGCGCTGGATCGCCTGGCGGATCCACCACATGGCGTAGGTGGAGAACTTGTAGCCCTTGCTGTAGTCGAACTTCTCCACGGCCCGGATCAGCCCCAGGTTGCCTTCCTGCACCACGTCCAGCAGGGACAGCCCCCGGTCGCTGTACTTCTTGGCCACCGAGACCACCAGCCGCAGGTTCGCCTCCAGCATGTGTGCCTTGGCCCGCCTGCCGTCCTCCGCCACCAGTTCCAGGTCGCGGCGGTAGGCCTCGTCGAGATCCGGCTCGGTCTCCAGCTTGTGTTCCGCGTAGAGCCCGGCCTCGATCCGCTTGGCCAGGTTCACTTCCTGCTCCGCGGTGAGCAGGCTGGTGCGGCCGATGGACTTCAGGTACGTGTGAACGGAGTCGCCCATCGTGGACGTCTGATCATCCAGATCCACCTCGGCTGCCGTGGGCGCGGGCTCCACCAGCGCCGCGGCCTCAGCCTCGGCGTCGAGCCCATCCGTCCCCACGATCCCGGCGATCTGCTTGGCCGGCTCGGTCTGCACAGTCGTCATGACGTCCTTACTCGTTCCAGTCCCGGTCTGATCAGGGGTCTTCGCTGGCGCTCGCTTGGCGCGCGTGGCAGCAGGCCGGCTGGCGGCGGTGCGCTCAGCGGCCTTCCGCGCGGGCGCGGTGCGTACGGTCCTCGGCATGAGGCACCTCCTTCCGTATGCGCGCGTCGCGGTGGACGCATCGCTTGGCGGCCCCCGAATCCGGCGCCGCCGTCGCGGGGACGGCACCGGCTTGAAATCGGCTGGTACTGTGAAGCGCGGGCATTACTTCTAACGCTCCATGCGCGCGATTGTTCCCGTGGCGCTGGGCCATGCCTGCCTTCTTGCGCGCGGCTACGGCCACTTCTCCTGCCCAAGGCGGCAGAAGCTAACCCAGTCGCGGACAGAACTCCGCGCCTGGGCCACCTTCTGCCGTTAGGTGAGCGGTATGCCTCCGCCTGGAGCGCACTTCCGCGGCTTTCCGTGAGCGTCAGGCCCGCCCGTCCTCGTTGCTGCCCTTAGAGAGCAACCGTCAGGTGGCGTGATCCCTTCCGAGGCCGCGGAGTTTGGCGAGATCGGGCTTTCCCGAGGGGAGCAGGGGCATCGTGGGGATGACGACCAGGGCTCGCGGGGCGGCGTAGGCGGGGAGGCGCTGCTTGACGGCGGCGCGCAGGTCTTCCAGGCGGGGCGGCGTGGCCAGGCGGGCGGGGACTACGACGGCGGTGACGCGCTGGCCGTATTGGGAGTCTGGTTCGCCGAACACAAGGGCTTCGCGGACGGTGGGGCAGGTCTCGAGGATCGCGGCGATTTCGGTGGGGGAGACCTTGTGGCCGCCGGTGTTGATCATGTCGTCGGCGCGCCCGTCGACCGAGAGGCGGCCGTCGGGGCTGAGCTTGCCCAGGTCTGAAGTCGTGAACCAGCCCTCGTCTGCGAGGGCTTGCTCGGTGAGGTCGGGGCGGTTGCGGTAACCGGAGAACAGGACCGGGCCGGTGATCTGGATCCGGTGGTCGGGGGTGGTGCGCAGCCGGACGCCGTCGAGGGGGAGGCCGTTGTAGACGCAGCCGCCGCAGGTCTCGGACATGCCGTACGTGGTGATCACCTTGGCCCCGGCGGCCCGGGCCGCCGGCCAGCAGGCCGGACGGGATGGCCGCGCCGCCGAGCAGGATCGCGCCGAACGCTGACAGCCCGGCGCCCGCGTCCAGCATGCGGCGCAGTTGCGCCGGGACCAGGGAGGCGTAGCCGCAGCCGAACGCGGCCAGGTTGCGCTGCGCCGGGTCCAGCCGGTCCACCACCACGGGGGCCGTCCCGGAGACGATCGACCGGACGAGGACGCCGAGGCCGGCGATGTGGCTGGTCGGGAGCGCGCAGAGCCAGCGGGTTCCGGGGGCCGCGCCGATCCGGTCCAGGCTGGCCCGTGCGGAGGCCAGCAGCGCGGCCGCGGTGAGCTGGGCCCCCTTGGGCTCACCGGTGGAGCCGGAGGTGGCTATCACGACCGCCGTGCCGTCAGGCAGATCCGCCCCGGCGCCGGGCACGGCCGGGCGGTCCTCATCGGGGCGCCATCGTAGCGCGCCGTCTTGTGTTTCCAGCGTGGCCGGGGTGAAAGCGTGCAGCAGGTCCTCGACCCTGGCCTGCGGCAGGCCCGGGTCGAGGGGGAGGATTGCGGGACCGCTGCCGTCCAGCGCCGCCGCGAGCGCTTCGAGCAGGCGGCCGGCTCCGGCGGCGGGCGGGAGCAGCAGGGCGTGCAGGGGACGTCCGGACATCAACGTAAGGTTAACGGGCAAAACTCCGGCGGGATGGGAGGGGCACGCGTGACCGAGTGGCACCGGCCGGAAGCCCGGCCGTGACCGCCCCGGCCCGGGACCAGGTGGCGGCCCTGCTCGATTCGCTGCGGGCGTTCGCCATCCCGATGCGGAACCGCTTCCGCGGCATCACGGTGCGCGAGGGCGCGCTGATCGAGGGGCCGGCCGGCTGGGGCGAGTTCTCGCCGTTCGCCGAGTACGGGCCGCGCGAGTGCGCCCGCTGGCTCGGTTGCGCCCTGGAGGCGGCGACGGATGGCTGGCCCGCCCCGGTCCGCGACCAGGTGCCGGTGAACGTAACCGTGCCCGCCGTGGGCGCGGCGGCGGCGCACGCGCTGGTGACCGCGTCCGGGTGCCGCACCGCCAAGGTCAAGGTGGCCGAGCGGGGCCAGTCCCTGGCCGACGACGTGGCCAGGGTGGAGGCGGTACGGGACGCGCTGGGCGGCGACGGCGCGATCCGGGTGGACGCGAACGGCGCCTGGGACGTGGACGAGGCGAGGCGGGCGCTGCGGGCGCTGGGTGCCTTCGGCCTGGAGTACGCCGAACAGCCCTGCGCCACCCTCGCCGAACTCGCCGAACTGCGCCGCGCCGTGGACATACCGCTGGCCGCCGACGAGTCGATCCGCCGCGCCGAGGACCCGCTCACGGTGCGCGCCACCGGCTCCTGCGACATCGTGGTCCTCAAGGCCCAGCCCCTTGGCGGGGTCCGCGCGGCACTGGCCGTGGCGGAGGCGTGCGGGCTGCCCGTGGTGGTGTCCAGCGCGGTCGAGACGTCGGTGGGCCTGGCCGCCGGGGTCGCGTTCGCCGCCGCGCTGCCCGAGCTTCGCTACGCCTGCGGGCTGGCCACCATGAGCCTGCTGCAGGGCGACGTCACCGGCGCGCCGCTGGCCGAGCAGGCGGGCGTGCTGCCGGTGGCGCGGCCTGCCGTCGATGCCGCGCGCCTGGCCGCCTGGGAGACCGATCCCGCGCCGTGGCGCGCCCGCGCGCTGGCGGCCGCCCGGTACCTGGATTCGGCATGAACCCGGCCACGGCATTCGCGGCCACGCTGGTGGACGAACTGGTCAGGTGCGGGCTGGCCGAAGCGGTGCTCGCACCGGGATCCCGCAGCGCACCGCTGGCCATGGCGCTCTGGGACCGCGCAGAGCGGGGCTCGGGCTTGCGGCTGCATGTGCGGATCGACGAGCGGTCCGCCGCGTTTCTCGCGCTCGGCCTGGCCAAGGCGAGCCGGGCGTCCGGTCGCGCTGGTGTGCACCTCGGGGACCGCGGCGGCGCACTTCCACGGGGCCGTGATCGAGGCCAGCGAGGCAGGGGTGCCACTGCTGGTGCTCACCGCGGACCGGCCGCCGGAGCTGCGCGGCACCGGTGCGAACCAGACCATCGACCAGGTCAAGCTGTACGGGGATGCGGTGCGCTGGTTCTGCGAGGCCGGGGTGCCGGAGGCGCGGCCGGGGATGAACGCCTACTGGCGGTCGCTGGCCTGCCGGGCCTGGGCGGCCGCCGGGGGCGTCGGCGGCGGGTTCCCCGGGCCGGTCCACCTCAACCTGCCGCTGCGTGAGCCCCTGGTGCCCGGCGTGCCGGACGCGGCCGACCGTGGGAGCGGCGGCTGGCCGGAGCCGCTGGACGGCCGCCCCGGTGGCGCTCCCTGGACAGCTTTCCCGGCCGCACCGGCGGCGGGCACGCTGGACCTGCCGTGGGCCGAGCGCGGGGTGGTCATCTGCGGTGACGGCTGCGCCGACCCCGCGGCGCTGCTGCACCTGGCGCAGCAGGCTGGCTGGCCGGTGCTCGCCGAGCCCTCGTCGGGCGCGCGGACCGGGCCGATGAGCCTGGCCGCCTACCAGTACCTGCTCGAATCGCCCGGGTTCCTGGCGGCGCACCGGCCGGACGTCATCGTGTCCGCCGGGCGGCCCGGGCTGTCCCGCGCTCAGCTCGGCTACCTGAAATCGGGTGCGCCGGCCCGCCACGTGGTCGTCGCGCAGGGCCCGGGGCACTGGGCCGACCCGGTGCGCAGTGCCACCGACGTGGTGCCGGCGGTACGGCTGGCCGGGGGGCCCGGCGCCGGCGCCGGCACGGACTGGCTGGCGTCCTGGCGCGCGGCCGACGCGGCGGCCGCGGCCGCGGCCGCGGCCCTCCTCGCCGACGGCGAGGCCCTCTCCGAGCCGCGGCTCGCCCGGGACCTGGCGGCGGCCCTGCCGGACGGCGCACTGCTGTGGGCGGCGTCCAGCCTGCCCATCCGCGACCTGGACCAGCAGATGGCACCGCGGGCCGGGCTGACCGTGCTGGCCAGCCGGGGCGCGAGCGGGATCGACGGCATGATCTCCGCGGCGGCCGGTGCGGCGCTGGCTCACCAGCGCGCGGGCGGCGGTCCCGCCGCTGCCCTGGTGGGTGACCTCGCGTTCCTGCACGATGCCCCGGGCCTGTTCATCAGCCCGGGGGAGCCGCGGCCCGACCTGGTCCTGGTCGTGGCCAACAACGACGGCGGCGGCATCTTCTCGCTGCTGGAGCAGGCGGAGTACGACGGGCCGTTCGAGCGGGTGTTCGGCACCCCGCACGGGGCCAGCCTGGCCAGCCTGACCGCCGCGGCGGGAGTGCCGGCCAGCGCCGTCGAGCGGGCTTGCGACCTGCCCGGCGCACTGGCAGGCGGCGGGATTCCGGGTGGTGGAGGTGCGCACCAGCCGGGAAGCCGGGGCGGCGCTGCGCCGCGAGTTGCGGGCGGCCTGTACCGCCGCCGCGGCGGCGGCCGGGTAACCGCGGGGAGTTCGGGGCTCAGGCTTCCAGCGCGAACTGCATGGCGGCGAACTTGGCCTGGGTCTCGGCGAGTTCGGCGGCGGGGTCGGAGCCGGCGACGATGCCGCAGCCCGCGAACAGCCGGGCACGCCGGCCATCCAGCTCGGCGCAGCGCAGCGCGATGCCCCACTCGCCGTTGCCGCGCGCGTCCACCCAGCCGACCGGGCCCGCGTACCGGCCGCGGTCCATCACCTCCAGGTCGCGGATCAGCTCCATGGCCGCCTCGGCCGGGGTCCCGCACACGGCGGGGGTGTAGTGCAGGGCGTCGGCGAGCGCCAGCACGGAATGCTCGTTTGCGGCGTGGCTGCCGTCCAGCCGGCCGGTGATCCAGGTGGCGAGGTGCTGCACGTTGGCGAAGCGCATCAGCGACGGGCCCGGTTCGACGTCCAGCCGGTCGCAGCGGTCGGCGAGTACCGACCGCACCCCCACCACCGCGTACTCGTGCTCCTCGCGTTCCTTGGCGGAGGCGAGCAGCGCGGCGCCCAGCCTGGCATCCTCGGCGGCGTCGCGGCCGCGGGGGGCGGTCCCGCCGAGCACCAGCGAGCTGACGTCGTCGTCCTGGCGCCGGATCAGCAGTTCGGGGGTGGCACCGACCAGGTTCGCGCAGGCGAAGGTGTAGCAGTCGGGGTAGCGGCCCGCGAGCCGCCGCAAGATGACCCGGATGTCGAGGTCGCGGGCGGCGGTCGCGTGCAGGTCGCGGGCCAGGACCACCTTGCTGAGCTGGCCCGCCCGGATGCGACTGACCGCCGCGGCGACCGCGCGCTCCCAGCCGGGTGCGGTCAGGCTCCCGTCGTGCCAGCGGATCTCCGTGGGAACGGTCAGCGGCGCGGAGGCCGGCGGCGCGCCGGTGGCTGATACCTCCGCCGAACCCGCCGTGAGCGGGCGGATGGTGGTGAGCCAGCACCTGTTGCCCCGGCGGCCGACGATCGTCTCCGGCACCACGAGCACCGAGCCGTCGGAGGTGGAGTCGAAGGTGAAGCTGCCGAACGCGACCGGCCCGCAGCCGGGCTCGGCCACCTGGTCGTCGACCTCGGCGCCGTCGAAGCAGCGCCCGGAGCCATTTCTCGCCGGCGGTGAACCTGTCCTCGCCCGCGGGGAGCGTGATCCGGGCCGTCTCGCCCCAGCCGGCCAGGCCGTCACCATGACGGATCCAGGCCACGCTGGCCGGCCCGGGGAGCAGCGCCACCAGGTCGCCCGGGTCGGCGATCCCCACGGTCCGCACGGTGAGCCGTTCCGGCGCCTGCTGGCCGCCGATGTCCTGGGGGGTGCCACGCCAGACAACTTTACGTGGGGTGTCCGGCTTGTCCGGTCGCGGGGAGCGCTGACACGCGCCGGAACGCCGCCCGCGGATGCCCGTGCGAAGCGTGGGACGTGTGGTATCGTCCTCGGCATCAATTCTCTATTAAAACGATCGGATTAAAAGGATGAATGTGCGCACGGCCAGTTCACCGCTGAGCCAGGTCCGGCTGCGGCAGCTAGTCCAGGGCCTGGCCGCCAGGGAGCACGAATGGCTCAGCCTTGTCCGATACGACCTCAACCGGCGCTGGTACCACCGGCTGAACTGGGATGACAACCACGAGGTGTGGCTGCTGAGCTGGCTGCCCGGGCAGCGGACCGGCTTCCACGACCATGGCGAGTCCTCCGGCGCCTTCACCGTGGCGCGCGGTGCCCTGCGCGAGCGGGCCGCGCCGGGCCGCCGCCCCGGGCCGTCCACCGCGGTGCCCCGGGGCGAGGCACGCTCGTTCGGTCCCTGGTACGTCCACGATGTGATCAACGCCTCAGTGCAGCCGGCGGTGAGCGTGCACGCCTACTCGCCCCCGCTGACCAGCATGCGCCGGTTCGAATACGGCCCCGGTGGGCTGGAGCAGGTCACCATGGAAACGGCGGTCCGGTGGTAGCGGGCAGCCACGGGGGCGCCGCCCGCTCGATCGAGGAGATCCTCGGTGAGGCCAGGGCCCGGCTGCGGCGGCTGGGCCCGCGGGACGCCAGCGAGGCGATGCGGGCGGGCGCGCTGCTGGTGGACATCCGGTCACAGGCGCAGCGGGCCGAGCAGGGCCTGGTGCCCGGGGCCCTGCATTGCGAGCGCAACGTGCTCGAATGGCGGTTCGACCCGCGGTCGCCGGCCCGGCTGCCGCAGGCCCGCTTCGGCCTGCGCGTGATCGTGATGTGTGTGGAGGGCTACACCTCCAGCCTGGCGGCGGCGTCCCTGCAGGACCTCGGCCTGGCCGGGGCGACCGACCTGGCGGGCGGTTTCCGCGCCTGGCAGCGGGCCGGCCTGCCGGTCGTCAGTGTTAGCCCGGGGGAGCACTCCGGCTCCCCGGGGGCGAGCCCCCGGACCCCACGGCCCGGAACCCCCCGCTGGCCTAGCGGCTCTCCTGACTCAGTCACGAAAGCCGCAGCCCTGTCGGCCGAGGCAGGAACCCGGCTGGCCTAGCTAGAGCAGCGTGAGTTGCTGCGCCGCGGGTGCCGCCTGGCCCGCCGCGCGCGCCTGCGGCGGCGCGAAGCGCCCTGGCCCGCCGCGCCGTGCCACCTTGGGCGCGCCGCGCCCGACGCCGTGCCGCCGGGCCAGCTCCCGCACCTGCTCGGTCACCTGCTTCTGGTAGGCCGCCGGGGCGTAGGCACCGCGGCCGTAGAAAGCGCGGTAACGGGGCACCAGGTCCGGGTGCGCCTCGCCCAGCCAGCGCAGGAACCACTCCCGCGCCCCGGGCCGCAGGTGCAGCACGATCGGCGTGACCGAGGTGGCGCCCGCCTGCGCGATCTGCCGCACGGTGGCCTCAAGCTGCGCCGGGGAGTCGGACAGGAACGGCACGACCGGGCCCATCAGCACGGCGCACGGCAGCCCCGCGGCGGTGAACGCGGCGCACGCCGCCAGCCGCCGCTGCGGGCTGGGCGTCCCCGGCTCCAGTTCCCGCCACAGCCCGGTGTCCGTGCATCCCACCGAGAACGCCAGCCCGACGTCGGTCACGTCGGCCGCCGCGCCGATCAGGTCGAGGTCGCGCAGGATCAGCGTGCCCTTGGTCAGGATCGAGAACGGGTTGGCCCTATCGCGCAGCGCGGCGAGGATACCCGGCATGAGCCGGTAGCGCCCCTCGGCCCGCTGGTAGCAGTCCACGTTGGTGCCCATGGCGATGTGCTCGCCGCGCCACCGGGGCGCGGCCAGTTCCTTGCGCACCAGGTCCGGCGCGTTGACCTTGACCACGATCTTGGAGTCGAAGTCGTGGCCGGAGTCCAGGTCAAGGTAGGTGTGCGACTTCCGGGCGAAGCAATAAACACACGAATGGCTACATCCACGATAGGGGTTAATAGTCCAGCGGAACGGGACGCGGGAGGCGTCGGGCACCCGGTTGATGATCGACCGGGCCTGGACCTCGAAGAACGTCATGCCGCGGAAGGCCGGCGTGTCGAAGGTCCGGGTCACCGCGCGCTGCTCGAACAGCATCGGCGCGGGCTGCGCCGGAGGTGATCCGTCGCCCGGCGTACCGGCTCGCAGCGCATCCCACCGCATGTGATCGAACTTAGAACACGCATTCGAGTCAGTCAAACACCAGTTCTAGGCGATCGCCGCCCGGCCGGGCGGCCGAACACTGCCACTATTGGGCTGCCCTGCCAGGCCTAAAAATCTTGCCGTGGGGGATACCGTGGGAAACAGCGCAATATGAGCTGTTCGGTAGGCAATTGAGCGCGGGGTGTGGAGGTGGCGCCCATGGCACTGTCCATGGAGGAGGAGCGCATCCTCGCGGAAATCGAGCAGGAGCTGGAACGCTCCGAGCCGGTGCTTGCCGCGTGCCTGACCATGTTCTCCCGCCCCGGCCGCGCCGGGCTGCTCCGCGTGCCCGGCGCGCGGCGCCGCTCACCGCG
Source organism: uncultured Actinomycetes bacterium (assembly GCA_963730235.1). Classification (GTDB taxonomy): domain Bacteria; phylum Actinomycetota; class Actinomycetes; order Streptosporangiales; family Streptosporangiaceae; genus DASXKD01. The sequence goes on along the minus strand of CAVSRH010000025.1, from coordinate 249,251 downwards.
GTTGCTGGCGGTGGCGTCGGTGGCCGCCCTGATCCTGCTCACCGTGCTGCCTGTCGTGATCTATGCGCTGGTGGCGCTGCGCTCGGCTCCCCTGAACCACCCGGCGGGCCGCCCAGCGGCATCGTCCGCGCCGCACGCCGTGCTGCACCCGGTGATGAGCGCGCCCAGGCAACGCTGAGAAGGCCAGAAGGCCCGGTGGCCTACGATTCGCGCCAGAGCTGAATCAGGTACTGTTCGAGCCCGTCCAGGGTGTTGCGGGCCTGCTGGAACTCATCGCTGAGCGGGTCGAGGCCGCGGCGGAACAGGTCGCGGTAGCGGCGGGGCACCTCGCTGCGGTTGCGGGCGAACACCCGGACCACGTAGTCGCCGACGCCGCCCGCCAGCTTGAGGGTGTCCACGGCCTTGCCCGCGGTGCCCATGTCGATGCTGACCGCACCGCGCAGGTAGAGGACGGCCTTGGCCTCGTCCTCCCACTTCTCGCCGAACGGGGGCGGGGCCGAGTCCCACTCCTCCAGCAGTAGCTGCGCGCTGACGATCTCCTGGAGGCTGGCCACCCACATCTGCTCACGGGTGACGCTGATCAGCGCGCCTTCCGGGGGTGCCGGGCTGCCCGGCCCGTCCGGATCCACGGTGGCATCATGCAGCCGGAACATGCGCCGATCCGGGAAGACGGGTATCTCCAGCCGGAGCAACCTTCGGCTCACACGTGCCCCCTTACATGCTGTTTCCGCGTCTAGCATGCTCTGCCGACGGGGGTTGGAGCCCGGTATTCGGTGATAAACCACAAATGTGATTCTCACAAACGCCCGGAGTAAACGGGGTTCCAGGGGTCGCCCCGCTGGGCGCACAGGGACCGTCAGGACAGCCGGGCGCGTACCTCCGCCCAGAGTTCGGCGTAGCCGCGGGCCGCCACGCTGCGCGGGGCGAAGGCGGTCACCGGCGCCCGCTGCACGGCCATCCGCTCGATCATGGACAGCGCCGGTATCGCGGTGGCCGCGACGTCGTCGCGCTCGGCCGGCAGCCGTTCCGCTATCTCCTTGTGCAGCCGCTTGCGGCGGTCGATCATCGAGCAGAACGCGAGCAGCGCGGGCCGGTGCCCGTCGAGGCCGCCGATGAACTCGGTGAGCTGGTCCAGGGTGCGCAGCGACAGCGTGGTCGGGATGATCGGGGCCAGCACCAGGTCGGCGGCGTACAGCACGGCCTCCGACAGCAGTGAGATGCCCGGGGGGCAGTCGAGGAAGACCATGTCGTAGGACGCCCGCAGCGGCCGCAGCAGGCGCGCCAGTCGCTGGGTGGGCCTCTTGGTGGTGTCCAGGATCAGGTCGAGGTTGCGGAAGGTGAAGTCGGCCGGAAGCAGGTCGAGGCCGTTGAAGTCGGTTCCCTTGATCGCCTTGTCCAGGGCGGCGTTGCCGCGGATCAGGCCGGCGCCGCCGCCCTTGACCCGGGGGCGCACCCGGAACAGGAAGCTGGCCGCGGCCTGGGGGTCCAGGTCGGCCAGCAGCACCCGCTGCCCGTCTGCCGCCGCGAGGTAGCTGAGGTTGACCGCGGCGGTCGTCTTGCCCACCCCGCCCTTGATGTTGTACGTGGCGACGATCTTCATGAGCCTGCTCCGGCGGTCAGCACCTCGAACCGGGCCCGCGCCTGGTGGCCGGAGAATGCGGCGAACCGGCTGGAGAACTCTTTGCGGGCCCGCCGTTCCCGCTGGCCGACGTGGGCGGCGAAATCCCCCATGGCCAGCAGCGCGGTGGCCGGCACGCCGCCGGCGGCGAGCATGTCGGCGGCGATCACCCGGATCTCCTCCTGCTGCACCTCGCAGTCCTGGTAGGTGCCCAGGCAGTCCTGCAGGCCCTTCAGTTCACGGACCGCGGCCCGGTGTGCGGGCGGGTCGTGCAGGGAGGCGAAGAACTCCAGGGCGTACCGCAGTTCCTTGCACCGCTTGCGCAGGTCGTGGAGCCTTTCCGGGGGAGAGCCGGGGCCGATCGCGGCGCCCCGGACAAGGATGCGCCGGTGCGCGCGGCCGATGATCCGCGCGGCGGCATGGGCCGCGTCCGGGCCCCGCCGCCGGGGCTTGAGGCCGGCGAGGGTGCCGCGCCACTCGGCGGTGAGCGTGGTGAAGCGCGCGGAGCGCAGCGCGCGGGCCAGGCGGCGCTGCTCCGCGGTGCGCCGCTGGGCGAGATAGTCGTGGAACGGTGCCAGGTCGGCCGGGCTGGCGGAAGTCAGCTCGGCCGCGCCGGCGGCGAAGCTCAGCAGGTGCACGTCGAGGTCGCGGGTCGGCGTGGTGAGGTCGCCCAGCCACTTGAACGCGGGCCCGTACGCCGCGGCCAGGCCGTCCGGGAGCAGGTCGGCGCCCAGCTTCAGCGCGGTCCTGGTGCGCCGCACCGAAACCCGCAGGTCGTGCAGGAACTCGGTATCGATGTCGCGGATCGTGCCCGCGACGTTCGCTTCCAGGGTGTCGAGCAGCCGGAGCAGCACCGCGGCGAGCGCCATGCGGGCGGGCATCGTGGCGGACAGCTCCACGTCGATCTTGCTCGTGTACTCGCCCGGCGCGTGGCCCGCGGTGGCCAGGACCGCGTCCAGCGGCGGCAGCGCCCCGGGGACCATCCCGGGCTGCGCGGCCAGGCACTGGGCGATCCGGTCGGTCTGTCCCTGGTAGCCGCGTACCGCGGTGAGCGAGAGCCGCGCGGGCGGGTCGGCGGCGGCCGGCCCGGCCGGGTGCAGGCGGTCCACGGTGAGCCAGGCCACCGTCTTGTCGTCGGCGTTGCACAGCCGGAACTCCGACACGGTACTCGCGGCTTTCGCGGCGGGCAGCAGCGCCCGCACCGACGTCAGCCCCTTGAGCCTGTCGCGGAGCGGGCCGCCGGGGAGCCCGTCGGCCAGGGCGGGCCAGTGGGTCCCGTTCGCTTCGGCCGTGATCCGCTCGCCGGCCGTGCCGCACAAGACCAGTTCGGCCGGCCCGCGGCCGGTCACGCACTCCAGCGTGAGCCCGGCCCGGTGCAGCCGCCAGTCGAAGGTATCCAGCCAGGTGCGCCGCAGGGTGTGCGCCCTGGTGGCGGGCACCACGGAGAACCGCGGCGCCAGTGCTTCCCGTACCGCCTGTGGCGCCGGCCGTTCGCCATCCGTATACGCGAAGTTGTGAGAATAGACACTCACAGTTAACCTCCGCCCGAGACCTCCGCGTATATGCCCGCGGAAACGCGAGGACAGCGCTGGCCGGCCGCTCCGCTGGCGTAAGTCTAAGGGCCCGATGCCATCCGTCCTAGGGGGCTTTTTCCGGTTTGCGCTATTCGGGCCGACGGGCCGGCCTGCGGCGGGCGGCCCCGCGCCGCCGCTGGATGGACCGCCGGCGTGCACTAGTCTGCAGTCCGTGAACTCCACGGACTGGGCTTCGATAGCGTCGCTGGCGACCGCTGCCGGGACGCTGGTCCTCGCGGTGGCGACGTTCGCCGCAGTCCGGTCCGCGAACCGCGCCGCGCGGGCCGCGGAACAGTCCCTGCTAGTGGGCCTGCGGCCCTTGCTGGTGCCGTCCCGGCTGCAGGACGACGAGCAGAAGGTGATGTTCGGCGACGGCAAGTGGCTCCATATACCGGGCGGCCGCGCCGCGCTGCAGGCCGACGGTGACGTGATCTACCTGACCATGTCGCTGCGCAACGTGGGCCGGGGTATCGCCGTGGTGCACGGCTGGCGCTTCTACGGGGACTGGGACCCAGACCGGCCGGAACCGACCGTCGATGAATTTCACCGGCAGAACCGTGACCTCTACCTGCCGCCCGGTGATATCGGTTTCTGGCAGGCAGCGTTCCGCGACGAGGGTGACCCCCAGTACGAGGAGGCCTGCAAGGCGGTGACGACCCGGGTGCAGATGACCATCGACGTGCTCTACGGCGACCACGAGGGCGGCCAGCGGGTCATCACCCGGTTCAGCCTCATCCCCCGGGGGGACCAGGACTGGCTGCTGTCCGCGGGGCGGCACTGGAACGTGGACCGGCCGGAGCCGCGGTGATGGCCATGCTCAACGACCCGTTCGCGAAGCTGGAAGGCGCGCTGGCCGGCACCACCAGGATGCGCCTGGAGGTGGTGGAGAACCGCCCGCTGACCCCGTCCATGCAGCAGGTGGTGCTGGCCGCGCCGGAACTGGCCGGGTTCGGTTACCTGCCCGGGCAGGACTTCATGCTGATGGTGGCCGTGGATGGCGACCGCCCGGTCCGCCGCCGGTACACCATCCGGCACATCGACCCGGTGCGCTGCCTGCTCACCCTGGGCATCGTCCGGCATGACGGCGGCCCGGGGGAGTACTGGGTCGCCACTGCCAAGCCGGGGGACCAGATCGAGGGAATCGGGCCGCGCGGCAAGATCTTCCCGGTGGAAAGTGCCGCCTGGCACCTGTTCGCCGGGGACTTCTCCGCGCTGCCCGCGTACTTCGCCATGGCCGGCTCGCTGCCGCCCGGGGACCGGGCAATCGTCATTCTCGAGGTCCCCGGGCCCGCCGATGAGCAGGACCTGGTGGCCGCGGCGGACGCCGAGGTTGCCTGGCTGCACCAGGACGGCCGGGCGCCCGGCGACCCGTCGGCGCTGGCGGGCGCGCTGGCGGAGGTGCCGCTGCCGCCCGGGGCCGGCCACGCGTACCTGGCCGGTGAGGCCGCCCAGGTACTGGTGCTACGCGAGGCCCTGGCGGCGCGCGGGCTGGCCGGCGGCCAGGTCTCGCCCAAGGCCTACTGGGGGCGGGGCCGGGCCAACGCATCCCACGGCGAGCCCGCCAAGGACGGGTAGCACCGGGAGGGCCGGTCAGAACGGGGTGGCGGCCAGCCAGGCGTCCAGCAGCGCGCCGTCGCCGAGGATCTCCACGTCCGGGTCGTCCTGCGGGAGCCGCCGCAGCAGCACCAGCAGGATCGCCGAGGCCGGGCCGCGCAGGGCCAGGTCGCCCTTGCCATGCCCGGCCGCCACGGTGACGCCGCCCGGCACACCGTGAACAAGCCACTCGGCGTCGGCGTCGGTGGCATGGAAGTGGATGACCTTGCCCTCGGGTACCGGCGCCGGGCGGCCGGCCTGCTGGCCCGCCGAGCCATCCGGCAGGAAACCGAGCCATTCGGCGAGGCCGTCAGCGGCGATCACCGGGTCGATCACCGGCCGGGTGCCGACGGCGATCTCGCCGTCGGCACGGTGCACGGCGGTTTCGTGCGCCATCCGGCGCGCCCAGTAGCTGGCCTGCCCGGGGCCCAGCTGAGTCCACACCGGGCCGCTGCCCGCGGTGACCGTCTCGGCGAGCCGGGCCGCGCCGTCGCGGAGCCAGGCCGGCCGCTCGGCCGGGTCGTCGGGCAGCCGGCCGCCGGGCACCTCGCGGAACGGGATCGGCTCGGCCGCCTGGGTGGCCACGATCGCGGTGGCCCACCGGTGCGCCCGCCCGACGTGGGTGATGAGCTGCCGGAGCGTCCACTCCGGGCAGGTGGGCACGGTGGTGGTGAGGTCTGCGGTGGCGGCGATCCCGGCGAGCGTGCCGGCGCTGCCGGTCACCTCGGCGAGGAGCAGGTCGGTGGAGATCAGTGTCGGTCCTGCCTGTTCTGGTGCGGCACCCCGGTCCGGCGCCGGCGGTCAGCGGGCGGCGGCGTGGACGGCAACGGTCAGCGGCACCCGCAGGCGCCGCCGCAGCAGCCGCCCCCGCCGCGGGGCTCGGCGCCGCCGGCACCCGCACTCTGCTGGCTCTGGCCCCGCCACCCCGCCCTACCGCCCACGGACACCGTGGACAGCAGCTTCACCGTGTCGTCATGCCCCTGCGGGCACTGGGCCGGTGCGGACGCCTCGGCCATGGGCCGGGCGCGCTCAAAGGTCGCGCCGCATGCGCGGCAGCGGTACTCATACCGTGGCACGCGAGAAGCCTACGTCACACCGGTGCCACGGGGGAGGGGCGGCGCGGTGCCGGCCGCTGGCGTGGCATGGCCGTTCGGCGCGGAGCCGTCCCCCGGCCCGGGGCTGCCGATCGGCGCGGCGTGGCCGTTGGGCACGGGCCGCCTGCCGGCGCGGGGCCGGCGATCCGGTGGCGGCCTGCCCGTCGTCGTAGTAGAACTGCGCGCCGCGCAGCAGCGAGACCACGGCGCCGGTCGCCGACATCAGGGCCGCCGCGGTGAACACGATGATCAGGCCGTGGTGGAACGGCGCCGAGATCAGGTGGGGGAAGAACTGGTTCCCGGTGAGCACCTTCACGCTACGGCGCGGCAGCCTGGCCAGCACCCCGGAATGGGCGAGCAGGTGCTGGACCGGGTTGAAGCCCAGCAGCGCCGCGAACACCGTGCTCACCGGCGGCAGGTGACTGACCTGCGCGGCCACCGCGGCCGGGACCCCCTGCGCCCGCAGCCCCGCGCTGAGCGTCCTGGGCAGCGATGGCGGCCAGCCCGACGATCATCAGTGAGAAGAAGATCCCGATGGACAGGGACATGCCGGAGTTCTGGAACGTCGAGCGCATGCCCGAGGCGACGCCGCGGTGCCGCGCCGGGACGCTGCTCATGATCGCCGAGGTGTTGGGCGAGGCGAACAGCCCGGAGCCGATGCCGTTGAACGTGATGATCAAGGCGAACGCCCAGTAGGGGAAGTCCACCGGCAGCAGCATCAGGCCGATGAAGGCACACGCCGCCACCAGCAGCCCGGCGGTCGCGAACGGCCGGGGGCCGTACCGGTCGGACAGGTATCCCGACACCGGCCCGGCCAGCAGGAACCCGGCGGTCAGCGGCAGCATGTAGATGCCCGCCCACAGCGGGGTGACCGTTGAACGGGTACCCGTGCAGCGGCAGCCAGATCCCGGCCAGCCAGATGACCAGCATGAACTGCAGCCCGCCGCGGGCGATCGAGCCGAGCAGGCTGGCCGCGTTGCCCGCCGCGAACGCCCGGATCTTGAACAGCCGCATCCGGAACATCGGCTCGGCGGTCTTCGTCTCGATCACGCCGAACGCCACGAGCAGCACCACGCCGGCCGCCAGGCCGGAAAGCACCCACGGGTTGGTCCAGCCGGTGGGGTGCCCGCCGTATGGCTGGATTCCATAGGTGATCGACATGAGCAGGATCCCGGCGCCCAGCGCGAAGGTGATGTTGCCCGGCCAGTCGATCTTCGCCCGCCGGGTCGTCGAGATCTCCCGCAGGCTGCGGTAGGACCACACCGTGCCGATGATGCCGATCGGCACGTTGACCCAGAACACCAGACGCCAGTCCACCGCGGCGAGCAGCCCGCCGAGCAGCAGGCCGACGAACTGGCCGGAGATCCCGGCGATCTGGTTGATGCCCAGCGCCATGCCGCGCTGCCTGGCCGGGAACGCGTCGGTGAGGATCGCGGCCGAGTTCGCCATCAGCATCGACCCGCCGAACGCCTGCACCATGCGAAAGCCGATCAGCCACAGCGCGCCGCCGGACCCGGTGAGCGGGTCCAGGGAAAGCGCGATCGAAGCCAGCGTGAACACCACGTAGCCGAGGTTGTAGATGCGCACCCGGCCGTACATGTCGCCCAGCCGCCCCAGGGTGACCACCAGCACCGCGGTGACCAGCAGGTACCCCATGATCATCCAGAGCAGATAGCTCACGTTGTGCGGATCGAGGGGATCCAGGCCGATGCCGCGGAAGATCGCCGGCAGCGCGATGATCACGATCGAGGCGTCGATGGTGGCCATCGTCATGCTCAGCGTGGTGTTGGACAGCGCCACCCACTTGTAACGATCGCCCGGGGGATGATGCCCGTTGACCGCCGCCGCGGCCAGCCCGTTGCCGCCGGTCTGGCCCCGGCTCACTGCCTGCCTCTGCTCGTCATATAGCGCACGTGACGCAAGCCTACCCAAAATTACTTGCTTGACCGCAACTATATTTTTGCGTTACGCAGCACCGTGGCAGCGGGAGCCGCGGCGCGGCCCTGGCCGCGTGGCCCGGCAGGGGCCGCGGCCGTCAGGCCTGGCCCTGGGCCAGGTCGATGAGCCTGGCCAGCACCGCGCCGTTGCTGACCCTCAGGCCGTCGTGCTCGTACTCGTTGGTGACCCAGGCGCGCAGGCCGCGGATCGCCTCCCCGGTCGGCACCGACAGCTCGCGCGGGACGTACATGTCGTCGAAGTACACCGCCGCGGCCACCGGGACCTCGTTGGCGGCCAGGCGTGCCGCATCGTAGAGCGGGGGCCAGTCCTGGTATTCGGCGAGCAGGCCCGCCGCCTCGCGCATCGGCCGGAGCACCGGGTCCTCGCTGAACATCCAGGGGTAGATCATCTCGCCGGTGAACAGCAGTGGCCCGGTGCCCGCCAGCGCGTGGCCGGGATCGAAGTCAGCGAACTCCGCCCGGACCCGCTGCGCCGACCAGTGGGTCGCCGCCCCTTGCGCGTAGCACGGCTCGTGCAGCGCCGCGTACAGGGGCCCCGGGGCGAACGACAGGTGGCCGTACACGTCGTACAGGAACGCGTCGGCGATCTGGTCACCGGCGAAGGCGCCCTCCAGCAGGTAGTGCAGTTCGTCGCTGCCGGTGCTGGAGCCGAGCAGGCGGCCGAGCGACTGGAACGCCTCGCAGGTGAGCCGGGCCCCGTCCGGCAGCAGCACCTCGGTGCCGGCCAGATGGCGGGCCACCCGCCTGGCCTGCTCCTCGTCACCGGGGTAACGGGCGTAGTGCGCCAGGGTCCGCGCCCGCACCCGCGGGTAGGTCGCCCGGTAGACGTCGTCGGCGGTGGCTGCCAGGCCGGGCAGGCCGCCGGTGATGAACGCCTCGGCGAGCCCGTCCGGCGCCATGGACAGGTACGTCACCGTGCAGAACCCGCCGAAGCTCTGGCCCAGGACACTCCACGGCTGCGCCGCTCAGCCTGCGGCGGATCAGTTCCGCGTCGGCGATGATCGCGTCGGCCCGGAACATGGACAGGTACCTGGCCTGATCGGCCGCACTGCCACGGGCGATGAGGCTGTGCCGGGTGACCGGCGTGGACCGGCCGGTGCCGCGCTGGTCGAGCAGCAGCACCCGGTAGCGGTCCAGCGCGGTGTCCAGCCAGGAGCCCCGGCCGGACAGCCGCGGGCCGCCGAACCCGGGCCCGCCCTGCAGGAACAGCAGCCAGGGCAGGTCCGCCCCGGCCTTGCCGGTGGCCACCACCTCCCGGGCGAACACCTCGATCTGCTCCCCGCCGGGATCGGCGTGGTCGAGCGGCACGGTGAAGGCATGGTCGGTAAGCACGACGCCTGGCTGGCGATAGGGCGGGGTGGCGGGGCCAGAGCCAGCAGAGCGCGGGGTGGCGGGGCCAGAGCCAGCAGAGCGCGGGGTGGCGGGGGCGGGGCCAGCGGAGGACGGCACGAGACGACACCGTACGCGACCTGGCGCCGTGCGTCACGGCCCCCCGGCCACCCTCAGTTGAGGAAGTAGCTGCTTCCGCCGCTTTGCGGGTTGGTGACCTGAGCCACTACGGATAGCCGCCCGGCGTGTGCGAACACCAGCGTCAGCGTGATGTCCTTGCCGCCGGGCATCCGGCCGGCGCCGGTGATCACCATGTGCACGCCGTCGGGGCGCATGGCCAGGGTGGCGTGCGCCGGGACGCGGACCGACGCGAGGGTGCTCATCGCCGAGGCGCCATGGCCGTGTGCCGCGCGGAACGTCACCCGGCCGCCAACGCTGGTATGCGCCGCCACCAGCCGGTCCGCGCTGCCGTTGTTTCGGATCACCACGTAGGCGACCGTGGTGCCGGGCGTCGCCGGGACCGGGACGTAGGCGGTGGCGAGCTCGATCGACGCGCTGGCGCCCGCCTGCGCGGCGCAGCCCGCCACGGTGCCCAGGCCGGCCAGCACGGCCGTGGCGACCGCGGCCGTGGTCACGCCGCGGCGCGCCCTGCCCGGCCGCCGGCCCGAGGCTGGCCTGCGGGTTCCCGTCGTCAATTCAGCGCCTCGCATCCGTCCTGCCTCGTCTGTTCCGGCCGCCTCCACGATAGCCCTCCCGGGCCCGGGATCCCCCGCGGGACTGACCGGGCGGTTCCGCCGCGCGGCCGATCCGCGGGCGCCCGGCCGCGCCGTACGATCGGGGTCGTGACAAGGCTGGCGGCACGGGTGACCGGGTCCCCGCAGCGGTGGGCGGCGCGGGTGACCGCGCTGCCGCAGCGCCGCCAGGAGCGGATCCAGGACGCCGGTCTCGGCGTCGCGCTCGCCGCCGTCAACGTGGTCTCGCTGCTGCCGTACCGGTCCCAGTTGCATCCCCTGTGGCTCGCCCTGGTGCTGGTCGCCGCGCAGGGCATCCCGCTGGCCTGGCGCCGGTCGAACGTCATCGGGACCATGATCATCATCGGCACGGTCCGGGTCGCCTACGACCGGATCGGGTTCGGGTTCGCGCCGCTGCCGCTCGGGCCGGCCATCGCGTTCTACACCGTGATCGACCGCCGCGGGCCGGTCTGGCGCTGGATCACGATCGCCGCCGTGGCCGCGGGCATCGGAATCTCGCTGGCCTCGCCCGGGCACACGGAGCCCTACGACGCCATCTTCCAGGCGATGATCTTCGGCACGGCGTGGGCGGCCGGGGTGCTCAATCGCACAAAGCGGGCGAGCCTGGAGGCGGCGCAAAGCCGGGCCGAGCGCGCCGAGGCCGAACTGGACCGGCACGCCACCAGGGAGGCCGCGGCGGAACGCGCCAGGATCGCCAGGGAACTGCACGACGTGGTGGCGCACCACGTCAGCCTGATGGCGGTGCAGGCCGAGGCGGCGACCTCGCTGCTTCCTGACAAGCCCGTGCAGGCCCGCCGGTCGGTGGAGATCATCGGCGACACCGCGCGGCTGGCCCTGACCGAACTGCGCCTGCTGCTCGGCGTGCTGCGCGGCCCGTCCGAGCGGCTGGAGACCGCGCCGTCGGCGTCGCTCGGCGAGATCGGCGGCGTGCTCGACCAGGTGCGCGGCGCCGGTCTGGCGGTGGACTTCGAGGTGGTCGGAGCCCCGGGCCAGCTTGCCCCCGGCGTCGACCTGACCGCGTACCGGATCGTGCAGGAGGCGCTGACCAACACGATCCGCCATGCCCGGGCAGACCGCGCGGCCGTCACGCTGAACTATGAACCTGGCTACATCACCGTCAGCGTGACCGACTCCGGTCCGTCGCGGAACGGGCTGCGCCGCCGCGCCCGGAACGGCAGCGCCGCGGCCGGGCCGCACAACCTGGTCGCGGGGTCCGGCCTGGGCCTGGCCGGGATCGCCGAGCGGGTGGCCTCGTGTGGCGGGAACCTCACCGTCGGGCCGACCCAGTCCGGCGGCTTCGCCGTCACGGCCCGGCTGCCCGCGCTATGACCACCCCCCGCCCCGATCCGGGTACTCGTGGTCGACGACCAGGAACTGGTGCGCCTGGGGTTCTGCGTCATCCTCGACGCCGCCGAGGGCATCACCGTGGTGGGCGAGGCCGCCAACGGTGAGGCGGCCGTGTCCGGCGTCGCGGCGCACGAGCCCGACGTGGTGCTGATGGATATCCGGATGCCGGGGATGGACGGCCTGGAGGCGACCCGGCTGATCACCGGCGGCTGGCCCCGCCACCCCGCCCAAAGTGGTCATGCTCACCACGTTCGACCTGGACGACTACGTCTACGAGGCGCTCCGGGCGGGCGCGAGCGGGTTCCTGCTCAAGGACTCGCCGCGGCACGACCTCATCGCCGCGGTCCGGGCCGCCGCCGCGGGGGATGCCCTGCTCGCCCCGTCGGTGACCCGCCGCCTCATCGAGGCGTTCGCCCGCAGGCCCCCGGAGACCTCGCCGTCGCCGTCGCGGCTTGCCTCGCTGACCGCCCGGGAGCGGGACGTGCTGCTGCTGCTCGCCCGGGGCCGCAGCAACGCCGAGATCGCCTCCGTCCTGTTCGTCAGCGAGGCGACCGTCAAGACCCATGTCGGCAACCTGCTGGCCAAGCTGGGCCTGCGCGACCGGGTGCAGGCGGTGATCCTGGCCTACGAGACCGGCATCGTGGTGCCCGGCGCGCCGGAGTGACCACCTTGCCCGGCCCCGGCGGCCGTCAGCGCAGCGCCAGCCGCCAGTCCTGCCCGACCAGGTCGTGGCCGAAGCTGTGGTGCGGCTGCGACCCGGCCAGTTCGAATCCGGCCCGCTGGTAGATCCGCCGGGCGGCGTGCAGCACGTCGTTGGTCCACAGCACGATCTCCCGGTAGCCCGCCCGCCGGGCGAAGGCCAGGCACTCGGCCACCAGCCGCCCGCCGACGCCCATGCCCCGCGCGGACGGTTCCACCAGCAGCAGGCGCAGTTGCGCGGTCTGCTCGCTCTTGCGCATGCAGAACACACAGCCGGCCCGTTCCCCGCCGGCCTCGGCGATCCACGCCGCCTCGCCGGTCCGGTCCGCGCGGGCGGCGTAGTCCGCGACGATCCTGGCGACCAGCGCCTCGTAGGTCTCGTCCCAGCCGTACTCCGCCGCGTACAGGGCGCCGTTGCGCTGCACCACCCAGCCCAGGTCGCCGGGGGCGGGCGGGCGCAGCACGACCGTGCCTGCCGCCGGCCGGTCCGCCAGGATCTCCCTGATGCCAGCCATCGCCGCGGTCAGCCGGGAGCGGCGCCCGGCCGGGATCGGGGCGAGCAGCCCGCGGATCTGGTCGCTGGACAGCGCGTCGAGCCTGCCAAACACGGCCCGGCCGGCCTGCGTCAGGCCGATGACCTGGCGGCGGCCGTCGCCGGGGGACCGGGACTTGCGCACCAGCCCGTCCGCCTCGAACCTGGCCAGGATCCGGCTCAGGTAGCCGGCGTCCAGGTCCAGCCAGCGGCGCATCGCCGCCACCTCGACCTCGTCCTGGCGGGCCAGCTCGAAGATGATCCTGGCCTCGGTCAGCGAGTAGGGGGTGTCCAGCAGTCCTTCCCGCAGCAGCCCCAGCACGCTGGTGTAGAAGCGGTTGAACTCACGCACCGCCGCGACGTCGCCCTCGGCCACCGGCGGGGCGTCCGCCGCCCCGGTTCCGGCCGAATCAGTTGACTGAGTCAAAGAAATATTTGACATAGGCAAGATTATGGCCCGCGCGGGCCTCTCCGGCAAGGCCAGCCAGTTTGTGATCATGGCGTTTTGGTCGCCGGAGCAGCCAAAACGCCATGATCATCGCCTCAGAGGCGGGGTGCGGCGCGCCCGCGGGTGCGGGTACGGGGCGTGCGCCCGCGGGGGACGGCGGTTGGCCGGCGGCGGTTGGGGGCACTGGTGGTGCTGGCGGCGACCGGTGATGGGATTAGGCGGGTCAGCCGCGGACGATCGCGGTGCCCATCAGGCCGAGCGGCGGCGAGCCGAGGCTGAGCAGGGCGGTGTGGAACCGGCTCAGGGTGAAGCCCGCGCCCCACTGCTGGCGTGCCTCGTCCCGCAGCCTCATGATCTCCAGCTTGCCCCAGGTGTAGCGGCCGTACGTCGGGTCGAACGTGGCCCGGCGGGCCTCGGACAGCGCCGCCGGCCCGGACAGGTGCGTGTCGGCCTCGAACCTGGCGGCGCCCTCCGCCACCGTCATGCCCGCCGAGTGCACGCCGATCGCGCAGGCCAGCCGGGTGATCCGGACCAGCCCCTCCAGCCACACGCCGATCGCGAAGCGCGGGTCCTCGGCCGCGAACCCCTCCTCCACGCACAGTTCCTCGGCGTAGTGCGCCCAGCCCTCGATGAACGCGCTGGAGTGCAGCGTCCGCCGGACGGCGGTGGGCGCGTGCCGCAGCGCCCGGCCGTGCGAGAAGTGCCCCGGTGCCACCTCGTGCACCGTGATGCCGGGCAGCGTGGTCGCGCTGAAGACCTCCAGCCACTCCTCCTGCTCGCGCTGCGGCCAGGACTGGTCGGGCGGGGTGATGTAGTACCACGACGGCCCGTCGGGCTCGCCCGGCGCGGCCGGTGACATCATCGCCATCGCCCAGCGCCGCGACTCCGGCGCCAGCCCGACCAGGCACTCGCCGTCGTGGTAGGGCACCAGGTCGCGCTCGCTGGTGAACCCGATCGCCCGCTCCGTCCAGTGCCGGGCGGCCTCCAGCACCCCGTCCGGGCCCGGGGTGGTCGCGGACCAGTTCCCTGCGCCACCTCCAGGGCCGGGCGGCCGGGTCGAGCGCGCGCGCAGCTCTCGGCGAGCCGCCCGGCAGCCGGTCCCGCTCGGCGTCGGCCTGCTCGGCGAGCTGGCCCAGGTCGACCTCGATCCGGTCGGAGCTGCTCATCATCGCCGCCAGCGCCGGGCCGCCGAGCGCGGGGTCGGGATCGCCGGTGGCGGCGGCCTGCTCGATATGGGCGACCAGCCGGGCATGCGCCGCCTGCGCGGCGGCGGCACAGCTCGGTCGGGGCCGCGGCCGGGATGCCGCTCGTCAGGCCCTGCGATGCCGGCGGCCAGCGCGGTGGCGACCGGCGCGCTGACCTGGTCCAGGGCGGCCACCGCGGCGTCGATCGCCTGCGGCCAGGCGGCCAGCTGCGCCAGCCGGGCCTGGTCCCGGTCCGCCTCCGGTGCGTAGTCCCGGTCGTAGCAGGCCAGGTCCAGCCCGGCCAGGTGGATCAGCGGGTTGCGCCGGTGCAGCTCAAGCTCGCCGTACACGACGCGGGCACGATCCTCGAAGGCGGCCAGGTGCGCCTCGTCGTGCGCATCCTCCAGGGGATCGCCGGACTTGGCCGCCTCGGCCAGCGCGGCCAGGCTCCTGCGCACCCCGTCGGGGGACAGGTCCTGGATCGGTGCCGTCGTACTCGTGCCGCCCGCTGTACTCACGGGCCTCGGCCAGGTCGAGGTCGCACACCGCGCGCAGCCGCGGAGACAGGTCATTCATGGGACCCGACGCTATCGTGCCCGCCCAGGCCGGCGCCGTCCGGCCGTGCCGGGCCGGCCGACGGTTACGGCGCGTGGCCCGCCTTGCCGGCCCCGGCCGGACCACGTACACGGCGAGCTGGCTGCCGAGCTTGGCGGGCAGTTTGGCCGAGCACGCCTGGACGTCGTAGTGCGCGTAGATCGCGCTGACCTGGTTCGGCGGGAAGATCTTCAGCCAGTGCGCGGTGACCGGGGTGCACGCCGACTGGCTGTAGTTGCCGGCCTCGGCCACCTGGAGGAAGGCGTGCGCGACCCCCCCGGGGGCGAGCGTCACCATGGCAGGTGCGGCCGCCGGGTCCCTGCTGGCGGGGTTGCCCAGCTGCGCCGCCCGACGGGCTGCGCACGAACGACACGCCCGGGTAGCCGTCCATCGTGCAGGCGCTGCCCGAGGTGTTGGTGAAGTCGATCGGCACGTACGTGCTGCCCGCCGCCGCGCCGCCCTGGGCCAGGTCCACGTGCGCGGTGAGCGCGGACGAGGCACACCCGGCCGTCGCGCCACCGCCGCCGGGCGAGGCGGCCGGGGAGGCGGCCGGGGACGCCGGGGCGGAACTGGCGGCCGCGGCCCCGCCGGACGGCGCGGAGGTGGCTCCGCCCGAGGCCGAGTTCCCGTTGACCGGGCCGCAGGCGGCGGTCAGCGCCGCGGTGGCCAGCAGGGCGGCGGCGCCCAGGAGGTGACGGGTGGCGGAGGTCATCGGCTCTCTCCTCTGCATGATGCGAGACGTGAGATTCCGGTCACAGACTGTAGCCGGGAATCGCCCCTCGCGCACGCAAGCGCGCCGGATGGTCAGATCAGAGCGGTCGGAGAAAGGCGGGATGCAGATGATGCCGCAGGGCGCCTCGTTCACCACCCGGCCGCAGCTCGCGGGCACGTTCGGCATGGTGGCCTCGACCCACTGGCTGGCCTCGGCGGCCGGCCTGGCGGTGCTGGAGCAGGGCGGTAACGCCTTCGATGCGGTGGTGGCGGCAGGCCTGGTCCTGCAGGTGGTCGAGCCGCATATGTGCGGCCCGGCGGGCGAGGTGCCGGTGATCGGCTTCGACGCCCGCGACGGCGAGGTATTTGTGCTGAACGGCCAGGGGCCCGCACCGCAGGCCGCGACCATCGGGGCATTCGGGGAACTCGGCCTGGACCTGGTGCCCGGGAACGGGCTCCTGGCCGCCTGCGTGCCGGCCGCCTTCGGCACCTGGATGCTGCTGCTGGCCGCCCGTGGCAGCCTCCCGCTCCGCGAGGTCATGCGGTACGCGATCGGGTATGCCAGGGACGGCTACCCGGTCGTGCCCGGGGTCAGTTCCGCCATCGGGTCCGTGGCCGGCGTGTTCACCGAGCACTGGCCAAGTTCGGCGGAGATCTACCTGGCGGGGGGCGTGCCAGCCCCGGGTTCTCGTTTTGCCAATCCTGTGCTCGCCGAGACCTACCAGCGGATCCTCGCGGAGGCCGAGGCGGCGGGAAGCGGCAGGGAGGCCCAGATCGAAGCGGCGCGGCGGGCCTTCTACGAGGGGTTCGTGGCCGAGGCGATCGGCGGCTACCTGGCCGGCGCACGGGTCATGGACGGCACCGGCGAGCGGCACGCCGCCCTGCTGACGGCCGCGGACCTGGCCGCCTGGCGGGCCAGCACGGAGGCGCCGGCCACGACCGGGTACGCCGGCCTGACCGTGTGCAAGACCGGCCCGTGGGGACAGGGCCCGGTGTTCCTGCAGCAGTTGCGGCTGCTGGCCGGGCTCGGGCTCGGCGACATGGTGCCGGGCGGGGTGGACCACATCCACACCGTCGTGGAGTGCGCGAAGCTGGCGTTCGCCGACCGGGAGGCCTGGTACGGCGATCCGGCCTGTACCGAGGTGCCGCTGGCGGACCTGCTGTCGCCGGAGTACGCGGCGCAGCGCCGCGCCCTGGTCGGCCGGACCGCCTCGCGCGACCTGCGCCCCGGCAGCCCCGGCGGGCGGCAGCCCGCCCTGCCGGGTTTCGTCACCGCGCCGCGCCCCGGCACGGTCGGGGGCGCCTGGGCGGGGGAGCCGACGCTGGCGCACAGCGGCGACACCTGCCACGTCGACGTGGCCGACCGGTTCGGCAACGTGGTGGCGGCGACCCCGAGCGGCGGCTGGCTGCACAGCTCGCCGGTGATCCCCGGGCTCGGGTTCTGCCTCGGCACCAGGGCGCAGATGTTCACCCTCACCCCGGGCCTGCCGAACAGCCTGGCGCCGGGGAAGCGGCCGCGGACCACGCTGTCGCCGGGCCTGGCGCTGCGCGGCGGCGAGCCGTACCTGGCGTTCGGCACCCCGGGCGGGGACCAGCAGGACCAGTGGGCGCTGTCGTTCTTCCTCAACCACGTGCAGTTCGGGATGAACCTGCAGGAGGCGATCGACGCCCCGGCCTTCCACACCCGGCACTTCCCGTCGTCGTTCTGGCCCAGGGAATCCTTCCCGGCGGCGGTGGATGTGGAGGACCGGGCGGGCCAGGGCGTGATCGAGGGGCTGCGAGCCCGGGGGCACGAGGTGACCGTGTCGCCGCCCTGGTCCCTCGGCCGGGTCAGCGCCGTCGCCAGGGACGGCGGCTTCCTCTACGCCGCGGCCAACCCTCGCGGCATGCAGGGCTACGCCGCCGGCCGCTAGGCTCCGGGGTTCCGCGAGCGCTTCCGCCCCGGCCAGCGGGGGTTCCAGGGGGTCGCCCCCCTGGGCTGGCAGGCCCCTTCAGCCGGCGCTGACCAGGCCGGCCTGGAAGGCGAGGATGACCAGGTGCACCCGGTCGCGGGCGCTCAGCTTGGTCAGCAGGTGCCCGACGTGCGTCTTGGCGGTGGCCTCGCTGATCGACAGCCGGGCGGCGATCTCCGAATTGGACAGGCCGGTGGCGATCAGCGCGAGCACCTCGCGCTCGCGGCCGGTGATCGCGTCCAGGCTCACCGCGGGCACCCGGACCGCGGGCAGCGGCTCCGGGGCGGCAGGCCGCGGAACCGGACGGCGGGTGAACTCCTCCACCAGCCGCCGGGTGACGCTCGGCGCGAGCAGCGCGTCCCCGGCCGCGACGACCCGGATGGCGTTGACCAGTTCGGCTGGCTCGGTGCTCTTCAGCAGGAAACCGCTGGCGCCCGCGTGCAGCGCCGCGTACACGTACTCGTCCAGGTCGAACGTGGTCAGGATGAGCACCCGGGCGGCCAGGCCGGGCGTGCCGGTGATCTGCCGGGTCGCCTCGATGCCGTCCAGGTCGGGCATCCGCACGTCCATGAGCACCACGTCGGGCCTGGTCCTGCAGGTCACCGCGACCGCTTCCGTGCCGGTGCCGGCCTCGCCCACGACATCGAGGCCAGGCGTGGCCGCCACGATGCCGCAGAACCCGGCCCGGACCAGGGCCTGGTCGTCGGCGACCACGACCCGCAGGCTCACCGTGTCTGCCCGGGCAGCGCCCGCACGGCGATCGCTTCCACTGCGGCCCCGGTGGGCGCCCGCGCGGGCTGCGGTGCCACGGGGAGCGGGAAGTGAGCTATCACCTCGAAGCCCTGCCCGGCCCGCGGCCCGGCGGCTGAACTCGCCGCCGCACAGGCTCACCCGCTCGCGCATGCCGAGGATGCCGTGCCCGGTGCCGTCCGCACGGGGCGTAACCCCCCGGGGGCCTTGCCCGCCGCCGGGATCGGTGATCTCGACGGTAAGGCTGTCCTGCTCGTAGCCGATGATGACCTGGCAGGCGCTGGCACCGGAGTGCTTGACCACGTTGGTCAGCGCCTCCTGCACGATCCGGAACGCCGACTGGTCGATGGCGGCCGGGATCTCCCGGCGCTCCCCGGTCCTGGTCAGGGCCACCCGGACGCCCGCTCCGGCCGTGGTGGACACCAGGCGCTCCAGGTCGGCGAGGCCGGGGGCGGGCGCAAGCTGGAGCTGCCGTGCCGGGCCTGGCCGCCCGGCCCTCGCCCGGCTGGCCGCCGGGCGCGGCGGCACCGGGCTGGCCGGTGCCGTCCTGGCGGAGCACGCCGAGCAACCGCTGCATGTCGCTGAGCGCCTCCCTGGTGACGTGCTGGATATTGCCCAGGGCGGAGCGCGCCTGATCTGGGTCGGTGTCGAAGACGTACTCACCGAAGCCGGCCTGCACCGCGACCACCGTCATGCTGTGCGCCACCACGTCGTGCAGTTCCCTGGCGATCCGGAGCCGCTCCTCGGTGACCGCGGCCGTGGCCACCTGTTCCCGCACCCGCGCCGTGTAGGAGCGGCGCTGCTGCACGCTGATGCCGACCATCCAGACGATGATCAGGATCAGCGCCACGCCGGTCGCCGGGCCAGAGCCGTTGCCGGTCCTGGCCAGGATCAACCCCTGGATGACGAGCAGTGCCAGGCAGGCGGCGAGCGAGGAGACCGCCACCGTCCGGCTGCGCGTGGCCGCCACCGTGTAGAGCACAAGCGCCAGCGGCAGGAACGGACCGCGGTTGACCTCACCGCCCGCCGCGACGATGAGGAAGCAGGCGACCAGCGCCAGCAGCATTGCGCCCGTGGGGTCGCGGCGCCGCAGCCCGACGGGAATCGCCACGAGGACGGACAGCAGCGGCCGGGCCCAGCCCCCCGCGAGCCAGAAGGTCAGCGGGAACACGTACACGGTGTGGTCGTGGGCCCGGTACATGATCCCGTAGACGAGCAGCGCGCAGATGGCGGTCAGCGCCCAGTCCACCCTGATCCAGGCACGCTGCTTGAACCGCGTGCTCAGCGGTGGGCGGCCCGGCTCAGCGCTCACCCCTTCACGGTAACCCCAGGCGGGCCGCGCCGCGTCATGCCGCAGGCGTAGGCTGCCGGGCGGATCCCGGTGGCCGGCTCGGCCGGGTTCACCTCGCGGGGACGCCAAAAGCAGACCTGAGGATGACGACGGGGGCCCGCGGCGGCCGGGATGCTGGGATCGCCGCCGCGAACACGGCGGCCATCTCCCCATACCGCCTGAGGAAGGCGAGGCGAGGATCACCGTGACCGCACCACCGCAGTTGCGTGCCGGGCCAGACCCCGGCAACGCGGGCACAGCGGCGGCCGTCATCCAGACGGAGGCGCTGACCAAGCGCTACAACGCCGAGGTGACCGCGCTGGATAAGCTCACCGTCGCGTTCGCGCCCGGCATCACCGGGCTGGTCGGCGCGAACGGGGCCGGCAAGTCCACGCTGATCAAGATCCTGCTCGGGCTGCTGCCCGCCGACCGGCGGCCGGGCGGTCGTGCTCGGTCACGACGCGGCCGCCAGCGGCGAGCGGATCCGGACGCTCACCGGGTACATGCCCGAGCACGACTGCCTGCCCCCGGACGTCACCGGCACCGAGTTCGTCACCCACCTGGGCCGGATGTCCGGGCTGCCGGCCACCGCGGCGAAGGAGCGGGCCGCCGATTCGCTGCGCCACGTCGGCCTCTACGAGGAGCGGTACCGGCAGCTCGGCACCTACTCCACCGGCATGAAGCAGCGGGTCAAGCTGGCCCAGGCGCTCGTCGGGGACCCCCGGCTGCTGCTGCTCGACGAGCCGACCATCGGCCTGGACCCCGCCGGGCGCCGCGACATGCTCGACCTGATCAGCAGGATCGGGGCCGAGTTCGGCATCTCCATCGTGCTCTCCTCGCACCTGCTCGGGGAGATCGAGCAGATCTGCGACCAGCTCGTCGTCATCGACGGGGGCAAGCTGCTCCGCTCCGACAGGATGACCAGCTTCACCCAGATAAGCCAGGTGCTGTTGATCGAGGTCGACGAGGGCGCCGCCGAGCTGGCGGCGGAACTGACCGCCCGCGGCATGCGGCCGAGGCGCTCCGGTGCGCGGGGGCTGCTGGTGCAGATCGACGGCGAACAGACCCACGACATGGTCCGGGACGCTGTCGCGGACCTCGGGCTGCCGCTGAACCGGCTGGAACAGCAGCGGCGGCGGGTCGAGGAACTGTTCCGTGACAACGGGGACGAGGAGGACCGCGGTGACGACTGACAGCGGCGCGGCAGCGGCCGGCGCGGCGCCGGCCGCCGGTGCGGGGGTCATCCACGATCTCGGCTACCGGCACTACGACGGGCCGCGCCTGGGCCGGGCCGGGATCATCCGGGCGCTGTACTGGCACAGCCTGCGGTCCGCGTTCGGGATCGGCCGCGGCGTCAAGGCCAAGATCGTGCCGGTCCTCATGTTCGGGCTGATGTGCCTGCCCGCGATCATCAACGCGATCTCCGTGGCGCAGCACCCCGGGTCGACACCCGATCGTCTTCTACGACACCTACCTCTTCCGGCTGCGGCCCCTGGTCATGCTGATCTTCGTGGCGGCCCAGGCGCCGGAGCTGATGTCCCGGGACCTGCGCAGCCACGTGCTGCCGCTGTACATGTCGCGGCCGTTGCGCCGGCTGGACTACCCGCTGGCCAAGTACGCCGCGTTCACCGCCGCGTGCCTGCTGATGCTGGAGATCCCGCTGATCATCCTGTACGCTGGGCAACGTCCTCTCCGCCGGCGGCGGGTCCGCGGTCTGGGCCCAGACCAAGGCGCTGATTCCCGGAATGGGCGTCGCGGTGCTCTGGGCGGTGCTGCTCGCGGCGATCGGGCCTGGTGCTGGCCTCGCTGACCGGGCGCCGCGCCTACGCCACCGGCATCGACCGCGATCTACCTGTTCCTCACCTGGACGCTGTCCTCGATCCTGGTCAGCATCGGCCAGCAGGGACCTGGCGGGCCGGGCCGCGTGCCGGCCGGGGCCGCACGCCGTCGCGTCGCTCGGGGCCAGGCTCGGCGGGCTGATCAGCCCGTTCAACGTGCTCGACGGGGTCAGGCAGTGGCTCGGCGGCACGAACCCGGGCCCCATCCCGCCGCCGGGCAGTGTCGGCATCCTGTACGGGGTCATGTTCCTGGTGCTGCTCGCGGTGTGCCTGGCCGGCCTCGCCGCCAGGTACCGGAGGGTGGGTGCGTCGTGAGCACGATCGAGCTGAGCAACGTCTCCCGCTGGTACGGCAACGTGGTGGCGGTCAACGACATCACGATGACCATCGGGCCGGGGGTGACCGGCCTGCTCGGCCCGAACGGCGCGGGCAAGTCCACCATGCTGCACATGATCGCCGGGTTCCTCGCGCCGTCGCGCGGCGAACTCACCGTCGGCGGCACGCCGAGCTGGCACAACCCGGACATCTACCGGACGCTCGGGCTGGTGCCCGAACGCGACTCGGTGCACGCCTTCCTCACCGGCGCCGAGTTCGTCGCACGCCAGCGCGCGGCTGCACAAGCTGCCCGACCCCGGCGCGGCCGCCGCGGCGGGCCATCGAGATGGTGGAGATGACCGGTGCGCAGGACCGGAAGATCTCCACCTACTCCAAGGGCATGCGGCAGCGGATCCGGGTGGCCGGGTCGCTGGTGCACGACCCGGAGGTGCTGCTGCTCGACGAGCCGTTCAACGGCATGGACCCGCGGCAGCGGCTGCACATGATGGACCTGCTGCACGGGCTGGGCGAGCAGGGCCGGACGATCCTGTTCAGCTCGCACATCCTGGAGGAGGTGGAACGGCTGTCCGGCACCATCCAGGTGATGGTCGCCGGCAGGCTCGCCGCCTCCGGCGACTTCCGCGCCATCCGCCGCTTGATGACAACGAGGCCGCACGTGTTCCTGGTACGCACCTCGGACGACCGCGGGCTCGGTGCCGCGCTGATCGGCCGCCCCGCGGTGACCGGCGTGGAGGTCACCGACCACGGGCTGTCGGTACGGGCGAACGACTACGGCACGTTCTCCCGCGAGATCGCGGCGCTGACCAGGGACCAGGGCATCAGGCTGCGCGAACTGCTGCCCGAGGACGAGTCCCTGGAAAGCGTGTTCGCCTACCTGATCGACGCCGATGGGCCGAAGGCCCGGTGAACCGCAGCGCCGGGCCGCCAGGCCCGCTGACACCCGGCGGCGCCGGGAGAAAGCAGCGACACAATGTTCGGTGACCAGGCACGGGTGGTCGCATCGATCACGATGCGGGCGACCGTGGGCCGCAAGCGTGCCCTGCTGTTCGCGATCCCGCCGGTGATCCTGCTGCTCGTGACCGTGCTGATCAAGCTGGCGCACCCGCATGACCCCTCCTGGCCCAGC
The DNA here is from genome assembly GCA_963730235.1 of uncultured Actinomycetes bacterium. Classification (GTDB taxonomy): domain Bacteria; phylum Actinomycetota; class Actinomycetes; order Streptosporangiales; family Streptosporangiaceae; genus DASXKD01. Next base: position 226,486 of record CAVSRH010000025.1, on the reverse strand, counting down.
CAGATCCTCGGCATCTTCGGGTTCACCGTGGTGCTGCCGCTGACCGCGCTGATCATCGGCACCAGCGTGCTCGGCGCGGAGGTGGACGAGGGGAGCATCGTGCACCTGCTCGCCACGCCGGTGCCCCGGTCGGTGGTGATCTGGAGCAAGTACGTGGTCGCGGTCATGCTGACCGCGGCGTTCGTCGCCGTGCCCGAACTGCTGGCCGGGCTGATCGCCACCGGTGGCCTGACCAAGCTGGCCGTCGGGCTGTTCGTCGGCGCGCTGGCCGGCAGCGTCATGTACAACGCGATCTTCGTCATGGTCTCCGTGCTGACCACGCGGGCCATCGCGGTCGGCCTGGCCTACGTGCTGATCTGGGAGGGCCTGCTGGCCAACTTCGTCAGTGGCGCCAAGCTGCTCTCGGTGGGGCACTACTCGCTCGGCGTGGCGAACGGCATCGCCCACGACGGCAACGCGCTGAACGCGGGGCTGAATCTGGGCACGTCGGTCATCATGGGCGCGATCGTGACCGCCATCGCGCTGGTCATCGCGGCCCGCGCGCTGGCCTCGTTCTCGCTGAAGGGGGACGCGGTCTAGCGGGCTACCGGGGCGTGGCCGGGCCGGGGCGGAAGGCGGGGCCGTGGCCGGGGATGATCACGGTCGCGACGGCGAGGATCCGCTCCCGGCTGGCGCCAGCGCCGGCGCGGTCGGTGGCCAGCGGGTCCTCGGCCGGGCCGTCCGGCCCCCACCAGGCGTGGGTGCACGCGTACACGCCCTCGGGCGTGGCCGCCAGCGTGGTGATGTCCTCGGGCGTGTGGCCGGGCGCGGGCACCAGCCGGACCGACGGGGTGAGGGCGAACTCACCGGGATCCCGGCCGATCCACAGGTCACCGGCGTAGGTGGCCCAGTGAGTCGTGGATCAGGGCGCCCGGGAACAGCGCCGCGTTGACCGTGTGGTCGGGGTGGTGGTGGCTGAACACGATGTCGGTGACGTCACCGGGCGCCCGGGCCGTGCGCGGCGAGCGCGGCGATCAGCTGATCCCGGCTGGAGACCATGCCCGGGTCGACCACGATCACCCGGTCGCCGTCGAGGATCAGCGTGACCGAGGAGCCGACCCGGTCGCCGGCCGGCTCCTCGTGTGCGTAACCCTCGTGCAGCACATGGACGGCGGCCGAGCCGGCCTGCGGGAACGGTGCGTCGGTCATGCTGGCAGACCCTACCGTCCGCCTCAGCTGGGCCCGGCGGGGGCCTCAGGCGTTCTCGCGGACGAACGTGCGGCCGGCGAGCCACAGGCACGCGGCCGCCAGGCCGATCGCCACCAGCACGCCCTCCAGCATGACCGTGGTCAGGTACTGCCCGGCGAAAGCGCCGCGCATCGCGTCGATGATGTACCTGAACGGGGTGGCCCGGGCGATGTCCTGCAGCCAGCCGGGCCCGAGCGTCATCGGCAGCATGATCCCCGACAGCAGCATCAGCGGGACCACCACCATGTTGATGGCGGGCGCGAGCACGTCCTCGCTCTTGGTGAGCAGCCCCACCGTGTAGGAGATTGCGGACAGGCTGATCGCCACCACGGCGATGAAGCCGAGGCCGACCAGCACCCCGCCGACCGGGGCCCGCATGCCGAACGCGACCCCGGCCAGGACCAGCACAATGCCCTGGACCAGCAGCGTGACCACGTCCCGCAGCACCCGCCCGGACAGGATGGCCAGCCGGCTCACCGGGGTGACCCGCAGCCGCTCGATCACCCCGTAACGCCAGTCGGCGATGATCGAGAAGCCGACGAAGGCGGCGCCGAACAGGCCGAGCTGGATGAGCAGGCCGGGCACGAAGAAGCTGTAGGAGTTGCCGGCCGGGAAGCCGGGCAGCCGCGCCGGCCGCCACCTTGGACAGCAGCGGGCCGAAGAACGCGAGGTAGAGGATCGGCTGGATCAGGCCGATGATGACCCAGGCCGGGTTGCGCAGCGACAGCTTGAGCTGCCGCCGGAAGATCAGCAGGGTGTCATGGGCGAAAGACATCTCGGCGTACTCCAGGATGATGTCGGGTCTGAACAGGGCTAGGCCGCGGGGACCGGGGCCGCCGTCCGGCGCGTCCTCGCGCAGCGAGCGGCCGGTCACGGTGAGGAAGACGTCGTCGAGCGTCGGGCGGGCCAGCTGGATGGACTGCAGGCTGAGCCCGGCCGCGTCCAGCTCCCGCAGCAGGCCTGGCAGCGACCTCTTCGCCGCGGTCCACGGTCAGCCGCAGCGACCGCCCGCTGACCGCGACTCGCGGACCCCGTCGTGCCCGGCGAGTACGCCCTTGGCGGCATCAGGGCCGCCGTTCACGTTGAGCGTGATCACGTCGCCGGAGATCCGGCGCTTGAGCTCCTCGGGCGTGCCCTCGGCCACGATCCGGCCGTAGTCGATGACCAGGATCCGGTCGCACAGGGCGTCCGCCTCGTCGAGATAGTGCGTGGTGAGGAACACCGTGGTGCCCAGGTCCTCGCGGAGCTTGCGGATGTGCTCCCAGAGGTTGCTGCGGCTCTGCGGGTCCAGCCCGGTGGTCGGCTCGTCGAGGAAGACCAGCCGCGGGGCGTGGACCAGCCCGAGTGCGATGTCCAGCCGCCGCCGCTGGCCGCCGGACAGCGTCTTGACCAGCCGGTCGTCCAGGCCGCCGAGGTCGAGCTGGCTGGTGAGCCGCGCGGTCCGGCCGGAGATCTCGTCCTTGGGCACCCGGTACAGCTGGGCCTGCAGGGTGATCTCCTCGCCGACCGTGGCGTTCGGGTCAGAGCCGCCCCCGGTGGCGCCGATGGCCTGGGCCACGTAGCCGATCCTGCGGCGTACCCCGACCGGGTCGGCGAGCAGGTCGGCGCCTGCCACGGTGGCGGTGCCCGCGGTCGGCCGCAGCAGCGTGGTGAGCATCCGCAGCGTGGTGGTCTTGCCGGCCCCGTTGGGCCCCAGGAAACCGACGATCTCTCCGTCGGAGACGGTCAGGTCGACGCCGCGCACGGCCTCCACGGTGCGCTTGCGGCTGGTGAACGTGCGGGCGAGCCCGCGCGCCTCAATGATCGCCATCGGACTGCGGTGTCCCTTCGATGTTCGCGCCTGGCAGTGCGGGCGCCTGGCTGCCGCCGTCCTCATCGGGCGGCAACCCGGCCAGGATCTTGGCAAATTCGTCGTGCCAGCGGATCTCCGCCTCGGCGTGCAACTGGCCCCGGTACATGACCGTCGCCTGGAACGGGTCCAGGTAGCCCTTGGCCACCATCCGCTCCCGGTCCTCCGCGAGCTGGGCCGCGGTCAGCGCGAACGTCTCCCGGCGCGCGCGCAGCCAGCTGGCGAGCTCTTCCCGGTCGGTGCCGGCCACCGCGAAGGACAGCGCGACCCCGAGCGGGTCCGGCCACCAGTGGATGCTCCGGATCGCCTGCTCCCGCTGCATGGCCAGCTCCAGCTGGCCCTCGCTGGTGATCGCGTACACCGTCCTGGCCGGGCGGCGCCCCACCTGCTCGGTCCGGATGGCCTCCACGAGGCCTTCGCTCTCCATCGTGCGCAGCTCCCGGTACAGGGCGCCCACGCTCACCCCGCCCCACTCGCCGACGTTGGTCACCTCGGCGATGCGCCGGATCTCATGCCCATGCCGCGGGCCGTGCCTGGTCAGCGTGCCAAGCACCATGAGGCGTGTTAGATTCATGCGATTAGTATCACGAGACTAATCTCGTGTTGTCAACTTGATGAGGAGCGGGTGGCCGCCGGGCGGAGGGAGGGCCGCGAGCGAGGGTGCTGGCAGGGCGAGGGTGCTCGCAGGGCGACGGTGCTGATCGAAGGGAGGCCTGGTCAGGTCGCGTGCCGGCCGATTTCGCTGACGAGCTCCGGCCAGAGTGGCTCGGAGAACAGGTGGCCCATCCGGTGCACGAGGACGAAGCGCCCGTGCTGCACCATCTCGGCGATCTTCCTGCCCGCGGCGGGCCGGACCAGCGCGTCCTCGTCACCGTTGATGGCGAGCACCGGCTGGGTGATCCCGGCGATGCCGCCCGCGGGCAGCTTCACCGCGCGGCCCGCGGCGAGCTGGCGGGCGCGGGCATGGGCGTCCGGGTAGTGGCGGCGCACGGACTCCGCGGCGACCTGCCGGAGCCATTCGGGGTCCAGCGGCAGGCTCTTGGCCTCGGCCAGCCGGGTGACGTCGATGAGCATCCGCTGCTTCTCCGCGGGGCGTGTCGCCGTAGCGGCGGAAGGCCAGCCTGAGCGGGCCGGGGAAGCGGATGTAGCGGAACAGCAGGAACTGGCTGCCGTACTGCGGGACCGCCGAGATCGCGGTAATAGTCCTGACTCTCCCGGGGCGCAGCAGCGCGGCGAACTGGGCCAGCCCGCCGCCGCTCGACAGGCCGGCCAGGTTAGCCGATTCCCATCCCATGGCGTCGAGCACCGCCATCATGTCGTCAAGCATGTCGGTGACCTCGTAGGCCCGTTTCCTGCCGGTGAAGTGCGTGGACAGGCCACAGTCCCGGTTGTCGTACCGCACCACCTGGAACCCGGCCTCGCAGAGGGCCATCGCAGAAGCCGTCAGGCCAGCCGATCATCTGCCCGTCCAGGCCGCTGATCAGCAGGAGCGGCCTGCCTTCCGGCTTGCCGAACACCTCGTAGGCGATCTGGACCTCGCCGTTGACGCGTGACCCCGCTCTCCACGCGGCACCTCCCGAGCTTTGCAATGCACTCGCATTACATCGTACTCTATGCAATGCGAGTGCATGGCGAACGGAGTGCGGATGCCCAGGCAGGTGGACCACGAGGAGCGGCGCGCGACGATCGCCGAGGCGGTGGTGCGCCTGGTGGCGGCCAAGGGCGCGGAGGCGGCGAGCCTGCGCGCCGTGGCCGCCGAGGCGGGCGTCTCGATGGGCGCGGTGCAGCACTACTTCACGACCACCGACGAGATGCTGCTGTTCGCCCTGGACTACGGCAACAACCTGCTCAGGACGCGCATCCCGCGGCTGCTGGCCGAGCGCCAGCCCGCCACGCCGCGGGAGACCTTCCGGTGGTTCTGCGGGCTGCTGCTCCCGCTCGATGACGAGAGCCGGACGGGGGCACGGCTGTGGGCGGCCCTGATCGCCCGGGGGTGCATCGACGAGCCCACCCGGAAGCTGGCCGCCGACGCCTACGCCGGGCTCACCGAGTTCGTCGTCCGCGGCGCTCACCGAGGCCGCTCAGGGCCACGCGTCGGCGGGGGCGGATGTCGCCCGGTCCGCGCGGCACCTGGTGAGTGTGATCGAGGGCCTGCGCTGGCCGCTGCTGTTCGGGGCCTACACCGAGCGCGAGGCCCTGGCCGTCCTGGACGCGCAGGTCGACCAGATCTTCGGGAACCCCTAGACCGGCGAGTCGCCGTCGCGGGGCTCGGGGATGTGGTCCGGGCGCACGGGCGCGTCGGGGACCGGCGGCGGCGTCCCGCCGAATGCGGGGCAGATCGCCTGGTGCGCGCACCAGTCACAGATCCGCCCAGGCCGGGGGCGCCAGTCCCGGTTCAGCCTGGCCCGCTCGATGGCGAGCCAGAGCGCTTCGATCTTGCGCTCTGTGGCGAGCAGGTCCGCCTCGTCCGGCTCGTAGCGCACGATCTCGCCGTTACCCAGGTAAATCAGCTGGAGCAGCTTGGGCACCTGCCCCTGCGCGCGCCACAGGGTCAGCGCGTAGAACCGCATCTGGAACAGGGCCCGCTGCTCGAACTCCTCCGGGGGCGAGCCGCCGGTCTTGTAGTCCACGATCCGCATCTGGCCGTCCGGGGCGATATCGAGGCGGTCGATGTAGCCGCGCAGCCGCAGGCCGGAGGCCAGTTCCGCCTCCACGCACAGCTCGCGGTGGGCCGGCTCGATGCCGCGCGGGTCCTCCAGGGTGAAGTACCGGTCCAGCATGCCCATGACCTCATCCAGCCACGCGGCGCGCTGGGCGTCGTCGTCGAACAGGCCCGCCACGTCTGGCTCGGCCTCCTGCAGCCGGGACCATTCGGGCTCCACCAGTGCCCGCGCGGCGGCCGGCGTCCGCTCGGCCGCGACCGCGTCGAAGAGCCGCTCAAGTACCGAGTGCACCAGCGTGCCGCGCACCGCGGCGGGGCTCGGCGGCTCGGGCAGCCGGTCGAGCACCCGGAACCGGTACAGCAGCGGGCAGGTGAGAAAGTCGCCGGCCGCGGGGGACAGCGACGGCCCGACTCGCGCGGCGCTGGGCTCCGCCGTCACGTCGGGGCCCGGGGGCTCGGCGCCCGGGCCAGCTCGCTGCACGGCGACGCCGCCGAAGGTCGGCGGGCACAGCGGGCGCCTCGGTCACTGTCGCGCTCTCATCACCCATGCCTGCCGAGCGTAGGTGAGCCCTCAGACAGTTGCCCGTCCATTCCGGGGCGTGTCTTCGAGAGGAATGGGCACACGCGTCCCGCGCGACACGCCTCCATGCGTTCCAGGACATAGCATCGGGCGTGTGGCAGGCAATACGCCGGATGGTCAGGGAACCCGGGAGCCGCGTCCGGGCGTGCGGATCGCGCGTCCCTTCGGCATTCCCGTGTTCATCTCGCCGTACTGGTTCCTGATCGCCGGCGTTTTCATCGTCCTGTATGCGCGTGGCCTGGACCATTCCGTGCCGGCCAACCTCCGTTACATCGTGGCGGCCGCGTTCGTGGTGCTGCTGTACGGGTCGGTGCTCATCCACGAGCTGAGCCACTCCGTGGTGGCCCGCGGGTTCGGCCTGCCGGTGCGCCGGATCCTGCTCTATCCGCTCGGCGGGTTCTCCGAGATCGAGCGCGAGCCGCCCACCCCGGGCCGCGAGTTTCTCGTCTCCGCCGCCGGGCCAGCGATCTCGCTGGTGCTGGCCGCGATCGGTTTCGGGCTGGACCGTGCATTCCATCCCGGCGGGGTGCCCGGGGTCCTGCTGGGCCAGCTCGTGGTGGCGAACCTGCTGGTCGGGATCTTCAACATGCTCCCGGGACTGCCGCTGGACGGCGGCCGGATGCTACGGGCCGGGGTCTGGAAGCTGACCGGGCGGCCTGGTTCGGCCACCGTGGCGGCCGCCTGGGCGGGCCGCGGGCTGGCCGTGGCGGTGCTGATCATCCCGCTGATCCTGTTCCTGCGGACCGGCAGCCAGGTGCAGGTCTTCGACGCGCTGTGGCTGGCGGTGATCGCCGCGTTCATGTGGACCGGCGCCACCCAGTCGCTGCGGGCCTCGCGGGTGCGGGAGCGGCTGCCCGGGCTGCAGGCCAGGCTGCTCGCCCGGCGGGCCATCCCGGTGCCGTCCAGCCTGCCGCTGGCCGAGGCGATCCGGCGCGCGGACGCGGCGCAGGCACGCGCCCTGGTGATCGTGGACCACGAGGACCGGCCGATCGCGATCGTCAGCGAGACGGCGGTGATGGCCACCCCGGTGCAGCGGCGGCCCTGGGTCGATGCGGGGTCACTGGCCCGCACCCTCGATCCGGGCCTGGTGCTCAGCGCCGACCTGTCCGGCATGGCGCTGATCGAGGCGGTGCGCCGCTCGCCCGCCAGTGAGTATCTGCTGGTCGAGCCGTCCGGCCAGGTGTTCGGCGTGCTCGCGGCGGCCGACCTGGACCACGCGTTCGCCGGAGTGTACGCGTTACCCTGTCGGGCGTGATCTCTCGCCGCGGACCGTTCGCCCCCGGGGACCAGGCCCAGCTCACCGACCCCAAGGGGCGGCGCCATCTGGCCGTGCTGCAGCCGGGCAAGGTCTTCCATACCCACCGGGGCTCCATCGTCCTCGATGACCTCATCGGCAGCCCCGAAGGCAGCGTGGTGCGGTCGTCGGCCGGAACCCCCTACGTCGCGCTGCGGCCGCTGCTGGCCGACTTCACCCTGTCCATGACCAGGGGGGCGGCGGTGGTCTACCCCAAGGACGCGGCGCAGATCCTGGCCATGGCCGACATCTGGCCGGGTGCCCGGGTCCTGGAGGCCGGGGCAGGCTCCGGCGCGCTGTCCTGCTGGCTGCTGCGGGCCATTGGGCCGGACGGCCTGCTCGTCTCCTACGAGCGCAGGGCCGACTTCGCGGACATCGCGCGGGCGAACGTCGAGCGGTTCTTCGGCGGGCTGCCGCCGCAGTGGCAGCTGCGGCCCGGTGAGTTCGGCGGGAGCCAGGACGCCGCCGCCGCGCCCGCCGCCGCCGCGCCCGCCACCGCCGCGGGGGACGCCGCGGGCGAGGGCGCCGGGGACGAGGGCACGGGGGACGAGCCGTTCGACCGGGTGGTGCTGGACATGCTGGCGCCCTGGGAGTGCGTCACCACCTCGGCGCGACTGCTGCTGCCCGGCGGCGTTCTGGCGCTGTTATGTGGCCACCGTGACCCAACTCTCAACGATCGTGGAGGCCGTTCGCGCCCATGGGGGTTTCGATGAGCCTGCTGCGTGGGAATCCCTCACTCGCGGCTGGCACGCCGATGGGCTCGCGGTTCGTCCCGAGCACCGGATGGTAGGCCACACCGGCTTCCTGGTCACCGCGCGGCGGCTCGCCGAGGGGGTCATCGCCCCACCGCGGCGGCGGCGGCCCGCCAAGGGCGCGCACGACCCGCAGGGGCAGGCTGACCTGCGCAGGTGCCGCGGGCCGGGGAACGGAACGGCACAGCAGGGCCGGGTGGTCGGGTTACTGCCCGGTCCTGGGTAGATAGGGTCTAGGTGAGACCTGCTCTGGGAACGGAGGTGAGGACGTGGCCACTCGTGATGACGGCTCGTTCGCGGGACGGCATGATGACCAGGTCAAGAGCCTCACGACGCAGATCTCCTTCCTGGAGGAGGAAGTCGCGGTTCTGCGCCGTAGGCTGACCGACTCGCCCCGGCAAGCACGGCTGCTCGAGGAGCGGCTAGGCGAGGCCGAGGCCAGGCTCGTCGACCGTCAACCGGCAGAACGAGCGGCTCGCCGACACGCTGCGCGAGGCGCGCGACCAGATCGTGGCGCTGAAGGAGGAAGTCGACCGGCTGACCAAGCCGCCGTCGGGCTTCGGCATCTTCCTCAGCGCCTGCGAGGACGGCGCCGCGGACGTGTTCACCGGCGGCCGCAAGATGCGCGTCAACGTCAGCCCCACAGTGGACAGCGACTCGCTGCGGCCCGGCCAGGAAGTGGTGCTGAACGAGTCGCTGACCGTCGTCATCGCCCAGGGCTACGAGACCGTCGGCGAGGTCGTCATGCTCAAGGAGGTCCTCGACGGCGGCGACCGGGCGCTGGTCATCTCGCACGCCGACGAGGAGCGGGTGGCCCGCCTCGCCGAGCCGCTGCGGGACGCCACGCTGCGGGCCGGCGACTCGCTGCTGCTGGAGCCGCGGTCCGGGTACGTGTACGAGCGCATCCCCAAGGCCGAGGTCGAGGAGCTGATCCTCGAGGAAGTCCCGGACATCACCTACAGCGATATCGGCGGCCTCGCCTCGCAGATCGAGCAGATCCGCGACGCCATCGAGCTGCCGTACCTGCACGCCGACCTGTTCCGCGAGCACCAGCTCCGCCCGCCCAAGGGCGTCCTGCTCTACGGGCCGCCCGGCTGCGGCAAGACGCTGATCGCCAAGGCGGTCGCGAACTCGCTGGCCAAGCAGGTCGCGGCGCGCACCGCGCAGCAGGGCACCGAGCGTGAGGGCAAGAGCTTCTTCCTGAACATCAAGGGCCCCGAGCTGCTCAACAAGTACGTCGGCGAGACCGAGCGGCACATCAGGCTGGTGTTCCAGCGGGCCAGGGAGAAGGCCAGCGAGGGCATGCCGGTCATCGTGTTCTTCGACGAGATGGACTCGATCTTCCGCACCCGCGGCTCGGGCGTGTCCAGCGACGTGGAGAACACGATCGTGCCCCAGCTGCTCAGCGAGATCGACGGGGTCGAGGGCCTGGAGAACGTGATCGTGATCGGCGCGTCGAACCGGGAGGACATGATCGACCCGGCGATCCTGCGGCCCGGGCCGGCTCGACGTGAAGATCAAGATCGAGCGGCCGGACGCCGAGGCGGCCAAGGACATCTTCTCCAAGTACGTGCTGAGCGGCCTGCCGCTGCACCCCGACGACCTGGCCGAGAACGGCGGGTCGCCCGGGGCGAGCGTGGAGGCGATGATCCAGCGCGTGGTCGAGCGGATGTACTCCGAGACCGAGGAGAACAGGTTCCTCGAGGTCACCTACGCCAACGGCGACAAGGAAGTGCTGTACTTCCGCGACTTCAACTCCGGCGCGATGATCCAGAACATCGTGGACCGGGCGAAGAAGATGGCCATCAAGGAGTTCCTCGAGACCGGCCAGAAGGGCCTGCGGGTGGCGCACCTGCTGTCCGCCTGCGTGGACGAGTTCAGCGAGAACGAGGACCTGCCCAACACCACCAACCCCGACGACTGGGCGCGCATCTCCGGCAAGAAGGGCGAGCGGATCGTCTACATCAGGACCCTGGTGTCCGGCAAGCAGGGCACCGAGGCAGGGCGCTCGATCGACACGGTCGCCAACACCGGCCAGTACCTCTAGGTGGGCCGTGGCTGGCTGCATCGCCTGTTCGCGGCTTCGTGCGGCTGCCGCCGCAGCACGGCTCCCGTGGCCGGTGGCACTGCCGCACCCGGCTAGGCTTTCACCATGAGCGTGCGGCGGGTGATGGGGACCGAGACCGAGTACGGCATCTCGGTGCCCGGCCAGCCGGGTGCCAACGCCATGGTCACCTCGTCCCAGGTCGTCAACGCCTACCAGGCGGCGACGTCGGCGCAGGACGCGCCGGGCCCGGTGGGACTTCGAGGAGGAGAACCCGCTCCGCGACGCCCGCGGCTTCGACCTCACCAGGGAGGCGGCCGACTCCAGCCAGCTCACCGACGAGGACCTCGGGCTGGCCAACGTGATCCTCACCAACGGCGCCAGGCTGTATGTCGACCACGCCCACCCGGAGTACTCCACGCCGGAGTGCACCAACCCGCGGACGCGGTGATCTGGGACAAGGCGGGCGAGCGGGTGATGGCCGAGGCCGCGCTCAAGGCGGCCACCGTGCCCGGCGCCTCGCCGATCCAGCTGTACAAGAACAACACCGACAACAAGGGCGCCTCCTACGGCTGCCACGAGAACTACCTGATGCGCCGCGCGACGCCGTTCGCGGACATCGTGCGGAACCTGACCCCGTTCTTCGTCTCCCGGCAGGTCGTCTGCGGCGCCGGGCGGGTCGGCATCGGCGCCGACGGCCGGAACGAGGGCTTCCAGATCAGCCAGCGGGCCGACTTCTTCGAGGTCGAGGTCGGCCTGGAGACGACGCTCAAGCGGCCGATCATCAACACGCGGGACGAGCCGCACGCCGACCCGGAGAAGTACCGCCGCCTGCACGTGATCATCGGCGACGCGAACATGAGCGAGGTCAGCACCTATCTCAAGCTCGGCACCACCGCGCTGGTGCTGGCGATGATCGAGGAGAAGTTCCTCGACGGCGACCTCGCGCTGGAGACGCCGGTCGCCGAGCTGCGGGCGATCTCGCACGACCCGGCCTGCCGGCACCTGGTCGCGCTGCGGGACGGCCGGAAGATGACCGCGGTCCAGCTCCAGATGGAGTACCTGGACCGGGCCCGCAAGTACACCGAGGACCGCTACGGCGCCGACGTCGACGACATGACCGCCGACGTCCTCGACCGGCTGGGAGTCGGTCCTCGACCCGGCTGGCCGAGGACCCGATGCTGACGTCCAGGGAACTCGACTGGGTGGCCAAGCTCGAGACTGCTCGAGGGCTACCGGGCCCGGGACCAGCTGGGCTGGGGCCACCCCCGGCTGCAGCTCGTGGACCTGCAGTACTCCGACGTGCGCCCGGACCGCGGCCTGTACAACCGGCTGGCCGCCCGTGGCCGGATGGTCCGCCTGGTGTCCGACGAGGACGTCGCGCGGGCCATCGAGCAGCCCCCGGACGACACCAGGGCCTACTTCCGCGGCCGCTGCCTGCAGAAGTACCCGGACTCTGTGGCCGCCGCCTCCTGGGACTCGGTGATCTTCGACATCCCCGGCCACGACTCGCTGCAGCGGGTGCCCACCCTGGAACCCCTTCGCGGCACCAAGGCCCACGTGGGCAACCTGATCGACCGCTGCCGCACCGCCGCGGACCTGGTCGCCGCGCTGACCGGCAGTGCCTAGCCGGGGCGCGACGCCCGGAGCCCGCGATTTGGGCTGCGGTTCACCTTGCCCGCTGCGGCTTGCTGACACACCCCGCAGGATTGGGCAGGCTCCTCGCTGGCGAGGATACGGTTGAGGCGGCGAGGACGCCCAGGACCACGGAGGATCGTATGGCAACGAAGGACACTGGCGGCCAGAGACAGACCACCAGGCGCAGCGAGGAGGCCGAGGACGCGGCCCCCGAGGCGGCCGAGGAAGTCAAGGAGCGCCAGGAGAAGCTCAGCGATGACGTGGAGGCGATCCTCGACGAGATCGATGAGGTCCTCGAGGAGAACGCGGAGGAGTTCGTCCGCTCCTACGTCCAGAAGGGCGGGCAGTAACCCGCCGGTTCGCGCTGAGCTGATCCCGCCGGCCGCCGCGCCGGTACAGGTGCGGCCCGCGCGGCAGTAGGGTCGGTCGGAGGCAGGGAAGCTCATCAACCGGAAGGAACCTCGTGGGCACTGACTACCTGGGAGGGCAGTTCACTGGCGCGTGCCTGGCACCGGGCACTTCGTCCTTCGCCGACTTTCTCGCCGCGTGCCGCGCCCCGGCCTGCTGCCTGGTGCGGGCGCACCGGGCCCGGCGCAGGCGCCGCCCGCCCGGACTCTGCCGCACGGGACCACGATCGTGGCACTGGATTTCGACGGCGGCGTGATCATGGCGGGCGACCGGCGCTCCACCGCCGGGAACATGATCGCCCAGCGGGATATCGAGAAGGTGTTCCGCAGCGACGACTTCTCCTGCGTCGGGATCTCCGGCGTGGCCGGGATCGGCCTCGAGCTCGTCCGGCTGTTCCAGCTCGAGCTTGAGCACTACGAGAAGCTCGAGGGCCGGACCCTGTCGCTGGAGGGCAAGGCCAACCGGCTCGCCACGTTCGTCCGCGGCAACCTCGGCGGCGCCATGCAGGGCCTGGTCGTGGTCCCGCTTTTCGCCGGCTTCGACGAGGACACCGGCAAGGGCCGCATCTTCAGCTACGACGTCGCCGGCGGCCGGTACGAGGAGCGCCGGTTCCACTCCGATCGGCTCCGGCTCGGTGTTCGCGCACGGCTCGCTGAAGAAGCTCTACACCGACGGCATGGCCGCGGCCGACGCGATCACGGCGTGCATGCAGGCGCTCTACGACGCCGCCGACGACGACTCCGCCACCGGTGGCCCCGACCTGACCCGGCAGATCTACCCGGTGGTGGCGTGGTCACCGCGGACGGGTTCCGGCGGCTGACCGACGACGAGGCGGGCGAATACTCGCAGCGCAGTCGTCGGCGAGCGCATGCAGTCGCCCGGCGGCCCGGTCGCGCCACGTGCGCCAGCCCGACCGGCACATACCCGTGCGGCCCCAGGTAACCATCCGCCCACACGAGTAGGGGAGCCCCAGCGGTGTCCATGCCGTTCTACGTGTCGCCTGAACAGCAGATGAAGGACAAGGCGGACTACGCGCGCAAGGGCATCGCGCGCGGGCGCAACAGTGTCGTGCTGCAGTACGACGAGGGGATCCTGTTCGTCGCGCCGAACCCGTCCAGCGCCCTGCACAAGGTCAGCGAGATCTACGACCGGATCGCGTTCGCGGCGGTCGGCCGGTACAACGAGTACGAGAACCTCCGCGTCGCCGGGGTCCGCTTCGCCGACACCCGGGGCTACCAGTACGCGCGGGAGGACGTCACGGCCCGCGGGCCTGGCCAACTGGTACGCGCAGATACTCGGCAGCATCTTCACCGAGAGCAACAAGCCCTACGAGGTGGAGATCGTGGTCGCCGAGGTGGGCGAGACACCGGCGCGGCGACCAGATGTACCGGATCACCTTTGACGGCTCGGTCGCCGACGAGCACGGCTTCGTCGCCATGGGCGGGCAGGCGGACCAGGTCGCCGCGGTACTCAAGGAACGCTACTCGCCGGGCTTGTCCATGGAGGCCACCCTGGGCGCGGCGATCGCCGCCCTGTCCAGCCAGGGCAACGGCGAGCGGTCCGAGATCAACGCCAGCCAGCTCGAGGTCGCGGCGCTGGTGCGCGGGCGGCCCCACCGCACGTTCCGCCGGATCACCGGGCGCCCGGCTGGAGGAACTGCTGGCAGCAGCGCGGGCAGCAAGGACGGCGGAGGCCCGCGCGGCCGAAGCACGCGGCGACAGCAGTGGCGCTGGCGACGGCGGCGCGGGCGAACCGCCGCCGGGTGACGGCACCGCCCCCTAGCCAGGCAGGTGCTCCGGGGCGTGGAGGAAGTCCGGTGGCTGGGTTTCGCCGCTGGGCTCGTCCTGCTGCTCACCACCGCGTCCAGCGTCATCAAGATCCTGCTGATCCCGCGTGCTGCCCACTCGGTGTTCGGCGATGTGCGTGGGCTGGCTGTGGACCGGTGGCTCTTCCGGAAGCTCACCGCCCGGGTCGACGATCTGCGGCAGCGGGAGCGGATCCTGGCCGCCGCCGGCCCGACCTGGCTGATCTCGCTGCTCGTCGACGTGGCTCGCCTGCCTGCTGCTCGGCTACGCGCTGGTGATGTGGCCGCTGAACGCGGCGGCGCGTTCCCGCTGCCCTGGAGGAGGCCGGCTCCTCGCTGTTCACCCTGGGTTTCGTCCGCCCTTCCGGCCGCGGGCCCGGCCGCGGTCGTGTTCCTCGCGGCTGCCAGCGGGCTCGCCCTGGTGGCGCTGCTCATCGCCTACCTGCCGGTGCTCTACGCGGCGTTCAACCGCCGGGAGATCCAGGTGACCACGCTGGAGGCGCTGGCCGGGTCCCCGCCGTGGGGGCCGGAGCTGCTGGCCCGCCAGGCCCTGATCGGCGATGTCGCGTACCTGCCCAAGGTCTACGACCGCTGGACGGAATGGGCGGCGGACATCGCCGAGAGCCACACCAACTACCGGACCCTCGTCTACTTCAGGTCCCCGGATCCGCAAGCCTCCTGGCTGCTCGGCCTGCTCGCGGTGCTGGACGCGGCCGCGCTGCACCTGGCCATCAGCCCGAGCGCCGCGCCGGCCGAGGCCCGGCCGCTCCTGCGGGTCGGCTACATCACGATGCGCAAGCTCGCCAGGACGCTGGGCCTGGCTGTGTCCGACGATCCCCGCCCGGACGACCCGCTCGGCCTGACCCGGGAGGAGTTCGACGCGGCCATGGACCACATGCGCCGGGCAGGCTGGGAGTTCGAGCGGGAGGGCGACGAGGCCTGGCCGCACTTCCGCGGCTGGCGGGTCAACTACGAGGCCGCCGCGTACGCCCTGGCGCGCTTCCTGGACCTGCCTCCCGCGCTCTGGTCGGGTACCCGGCTACAGCACCGGCCGCCGCCACAGGTGCCGGTACGGCCGCCACACCGGGAGCCTGGCGATCCTGCCGAGGCGGACCCGACGCACAGTCTGGACCCAGCCCAGGGCGTGGGCCAGCCGCCCAGCGAGTGACCGGCCGGTCAGGCCAGCCCGGGCTGGCCGTGGACGACCGCCCAGATCGCGCGCACCTCCTGGCCGGTGGCGTTCCAGTACAGGTGCGGGCACGGCGGAGTCGAACGCGACCGAGTCGCCCGGGTCCAGTTCGAAGGTGTCGAAACCGATGGTCGGCATGCAGGGTCCCGCTGGTGATCAGGCCGTACTCGCGGCCGTCGTGGCGGAGCGGGCGCCTGGCGTCGGTGGAGTGCCCGCCGGGCTCGTAGATCACTTCGAGGAAGTCGGCCCGCTCGTCGTGCCCGGCTGTGAGCCGCTCCCAGCGCACCCCGCTCGCCAGGTCGATGGTGCGCCGGGTGCCAGCCCGCTGGACGATCCCATGGCCGCCAGGGAGCGGGGCCGCCCCGTTGGCCGCCGCCCGCACATGGCCGTCGCCGTGTGCGGTCATCGTCAGGCCGTCGGCGGGCACCACCGCGCTGAACAGCAAGTCCAGCGACGTGCGCAGCTCGGTGGCCAGTGCGTACAGCATGCCCACCGACGGCGCGGAGAGCCCGCGCTCGATCTGGGAGATGAGGCTGGGCGAGCACTGGATGCGGCGGGCGAGTTCCCGCGCGGACAGTCCCCGCTGCTCGCGTACCTGCCGCAGCCGCGGGCCAAGTGCCGCTGCCGGGGTCGAACGCCAGCACCGCCATGTGCCTCTCGCAGGTCCGCTTGACAGCCATCACTGTACATACGTTTAATCAGTGCTGTACATAGCTCGGCCTCCGGAGGAATCCCTCATGGTCGCGCCTATCCCGCCGGTGCCCGCCCTGCCGGTTACGCCCGCTCCCGGGCCGGATGAACGTCGACTTCGAGCAGCGGGTGGATTTCGCCCGGCTCCGCGAGTACCGCCTCAGCCGCGCGATGGCGCGCGCTGGAGGCCAGCGACCTCGGCGCCCTGCTGGTGTTCGACAACAACAACATCCGCTACCTGACCGGGGTGGCGATCGGCGAGTGGACCAGGGACAAGCTCTGCCGCTACGCGCTCTACACGCGCACCGGCGAGCTGTTCCTCTGGGACTTCGGCTCCGCGGCGGTGCACCACCGGATGTACTGCCCGTGGCTGAAGCCCGAGCACTGCATCGCCGTCCTACACCACCATGCGCGGCGGCGACCGCGCCCGAGGCCGGGCTGGTCGCCAAGGCGGTCGCGGAGATCAAGGGCATCTGCGAGGACACCGGTGTGGCGGGCCTGCCAGTCGGGCGTGGACTTCGCCGAGCTGCCCACCGTCTTCGAATTGCAGCGCCAGGGCATCGAGGTCCGCGACGGGCAGCAGGTCATGCTGGACGCCAGGCAGCTCAAGTCCAGCCGACGAGATCGCCCTGCTGACCACCGCGGCCGCCATGGTGGACGGCGTCTACCAGGACATCACCGAAGCGCTGCGGCCGGGCGTACGGGAGAACGAGATCGTGGCGCTGGCCAGCCAAGCGCCTCTACGAGATGGGCTCCGACGACGTGGAGTCGATCAACGCCGTGTCCGGCGAGCGCTGCAACCCGCACCCGCACAACTTCTCCGACCGCATGATCCGGCCGGGGGAACAGGCGTTCTTCGACATCATGCACTCCTTCAACGGCTACCGGACCTGCTACTACCGGACGTTCAGCGTAGGCAGCTCGAGCCAGGCGCAGCGCGACGCCTACGCGCGGGCCACGCGAGTGGATGGAGGCCGCGATCGCGGCGATCAAGCCCGGGGTGAGCACCGACCAGGTGGCCAGGCTCTGGCCGGCCGCGCAGGACATCGGCTTGCCGGACGAGAAGACCGCGTTCGGGCTGCAGTTCGGCCACGGGCTCGGCCTCGCCCTGCACGAGCGCCCGATCATCAGCAGGCTCTCCTCGCTGGACGCCCCGATGGAGATCGACCAAGGGCATGGTGTTCGCGCTGGAGACCTACTGCCCGGCCAGCGACGGCGTGTCCGCCGCCCGGCTCGAGGAGGAGGTCGTGGTGGTGGACGACGGCGTCCAGATCATCACCAAGTTCCCGTCCAAGGAACTGTTCGTCACCAACCCGTACTGACCACGGCCGGAGGCAGCTGACTGACCGCGTGCAGCATGGCGGATGACCGGCAAGCGGCACTCGGCCTGTACCGGACCATGACCAGGATCCGGCAGTTCGAGAAGCGGGCGCACGACCTGTTCCTGCAGAACCTGGTGAAGGGGACCACGCACCTGGGCATCGGGCAGGAGGCCATCGCGGCCGGGGTCGCGGCCGCGATGCGCGACGGACGACTACACGTTCGTCACCTACCGCGGTCACGACCACGTGCTCGCCCGCGGCACCGCGATGACCCCGGTCATGGCCGAACTGCTCGGCCGGCAGAACGGCCTGATGCACGGCAAGGGCGGGTCGATGCACCTGCTCGACGTGTCCAAGGGCGTCCTCGGCTCGTACGCGATCATCGGCGCGCAGCTGGTCATCGCCAACGGCACCGCCTGGTCGGCCCAGTACCGCGGCACCGGGCAGGTCACCGTGTGCTTCTTCGGCGACGGCGCCACCAACATCGGCGCGTTCCACGAGGCGCTGAACCTGGCCGCGGTGTGGGCGCTGCCGGTGGTGTTCATCTGCGAGAACAACCACTACATGGAGTACACGCGCGATCGAGACGGTGACCGCGGTCAAGCGGCCCGCCGCCGACCGCGCGCCCGCGCTACGGCCTGCCCGTCGGTCGTGGTGGACGGCAACGACGTCGAGGCGGTGCACGCCGCGCGCGGCCGCCGCGATCGACCGGGCGCGCGAGGGCGGCGGCCCGGCGCTGATCGAGGCGATCACCTACCGGCACGGCGGCCACTCCCGGGCCGACCCCGGCAAGTACCGGCCCGCGGACGAGGTCGCCGAGTGGCTGGCCAAGGATCCCTCCCGGCCTACCGCGGCGGTGCTCATCTCGCGCGGGGTCGCCGAGGCGGTCCTCGACCAGATCGACGCCGAGGCCAAGGCGGCGGTGGACCTGGCGACCGAGGAGGCCAAGGCCGGGCCGGAGCCCCGGACCTCGGCACTGGCCGTACACGAACGTGTGGGACGACGGCGGCTGGGCTGGAGGAACTGAGCAGATGAGCACAGAGGTGGTCATGCCGCGGATGGGCGAGACGGTGGACGAGGGCACCGTCAACGTCTGGCACAAGGCGGTCGGGCGACCAGGTGACCGAGGGCGAGCCGCTGCTCGAGATCGGCACCGACAAGGTGGACACCGACATCCCCGCGCCGGCCAGCGGCACCCTGGCGGAGATCCGGGTCGCCGCGGACCAGACGGTGCCGGTCGGCACCGTGCTCGCGGTGATCCAGTGAGCAGTGCCAGCCCGGGGGACGACCCCCGGAACCCCCCGCGAAATCACCTACCGCGAGGCGGTCGCCCGGGGGATCGCCCAGGAGATGCGCCGCGACGACCGTGTCGTGTTCCTCGGCGAGGACGTGGCCGCGGCCGGCGGCGTGTTCAAGGCCACGGTCGGGCTGCTGGAGGAGTTCGGCCCGCAGCGGGTGCGCGACACCCCCATCAGCGAGCAGGCGATCCTCGGCGCGGCGATGGGCGCGGCCATGACCGGCCTGCGCCCGATCGCCGAGATCATGTTCAGCGACTTCTTCGCGGTGTGCTGGGACCTGGTCGCCAACGAGATCGCCAAGAGCCGCTACATGTCCGACGGCCAGGTGTCGTTCCCGCTGGTCATCCGGTGCGCCAACGGCGGCGGGCGTGCGGTTCGGGGCGCAGCACTCCCAGTCGGTGGAGAACTGGGCGATGGCGGTGCCCGGGCTCAAGGTGGTCGCGCCGTCCACCCCGCGCGACGTGATCGGCCTGCTCGCCGCCGCGGTGCGGGACCCCGACCCGGTGCTGTTCTTCGAGCAGAAGTCGCTGTACGCGGACCAAGGGCGAGGTGCGAGCGACGGCGAGATCGTCGACGAGCTGGGCCAGGCCAAGGTGATCACGGCAGGGCAGGACGCGACGATCCTGGCGCTGGCCGCCATGGTGCCGCCGGGCGTTCGCGGCCGCTGGCCTGCTCGAGCAGCGGCACGGCATTCGACTGTAGTGTCGTGGACGTGCGCAGCCTGGTCCCGCTCGACACCCGGCCACTATCCTCGCCGAGGTGGCCAAGACCGGCGGCTCTTCACGGTCGAGGAGAACCCGCGGCTGTGCGGGTGGGGCGCGGAGATCGTCTCGATCGCCGTGGAGGAGGCTTCGGCGCGCTGACCGGGCCGGCCGGTGCGGATCACCACCCCGCACATCCCGCTGCCCGCCGCCGACGCGCTCGAAGACCACGTGCTGCCGTCGGTGGCGCGGATCACGCAGACGGTGCGCGAAGACATTGGAGGATGCGTGACGCGCTGACCTTGCCGCCGTGACCGGCATGGACGTGCCGACCGGGCTGTTCATCGGCGGCGAGTGGACCACCAACGGCCGGAACAGCTGCCGGTGACCGACCCGGCCACCGAGGACGCGCTGGTGGAGATCGCCGACGCCACGCCGGACGACGCGCTGGCCGCGGTGGCGGCCGCCGCACCGGGCGCTGCCCGGCTGGGCCGCGACGCCGCCCCGGGAGCGCGCCGAGTGCCTGCGCCGGGCGTGCGAGCTGATGATCGAGCGCGTCCGAGGCGCTCGCCCGCGCTCATGGTGCTGGAGAACGGCAAGGCGCTGCGCGACGCCCGAGGCGAGGTCGTTTACGCCGCCGAGTTCTTCCGCTGGTACGCCGAGGAAGCCGTCCGGATCGACGGGGCGGTGACCATCGCGCCGTCCGGAGCCAACCGGATCATGGTGCTGCGCCAGCCGGTCGGGGTCAGCGTGCTGGTCACGCCGTGGAACTTCCCGGCGGCCATGGCCACCCGCAAGATCGGCCCGGCCCTGGCGGCCGGCTGCACCGTGATGCATGAAGCCGGCCAAGCGAGACCCCGCTGACCGCGTTCGCGGTCGCCGACATCCTGCAGCGAGGCCGGGGTGCCCGGCGGCGTGGTCAACGTGGTGCGCACCTCCGAAGGCCGGGCCCGCTGGTCGGCGCCATGCTCGCCGACCCCCGGGTGCGCAAGCTCTCCTTCACCGGATCGACCGAGGTCGGCCGGGTGCTGCTGGAGACGGCCGCGAAGACCATCACGAACTGCTCCATGGAACTCGGCGGCAACGCGCCGTTCCTCGATCTTCGAGGACGCCGACATCGACGCGGCGATCGAGGGCGCGTTCCTCGCCAAGATGCGCAACGGCGGCGAGGCCTGCACCGCGGCCAACCGGTTCTACGTCGCACGACGCGGTGGCCGACGAGTTCACCGCCGCGGTTCGCCGACCGGCTGAGCAAGCTCGCGGTCGGGCCCGGGCCTGGACGGCGGCACCGACCTCGGGCCGCTGGTCAACGAGGACACCCGGTCCAAGGTCGCCGGCCTGGTCGACGCGGCCGCCACCGGCGGCGCGCAGGTAGTCACCGGCGGGCAGCGCGCCGGACCGGCGCGGGCTACTTCTACCTGCCCACGGTGCTGCGGCGACGTGCCGCCGGACGCCGGCATCCTGGGCACCGAGATCTTCGGCCCGGTGGCGCCCGTGGTGCGGTTCACGCGACGAGGACGAGGTGATCCGGCTGGCCAACGACACCGAGTACGGGCTGGTCTCCTACCTGTACACGCGCCGACCTGCGCCGCGCGCTGCGGGTGTCCGAGGCGCTCGAGACCGGCATGGTCGGGGTCAACCGGGGCATCGTGTCCGACCCGGCGGCGCCGTTCGGCGGCGTCAAGCAGTCCGGCCTCGGCCGCGAGGGCGGCCACGACGGCCTGCTGGAATTCACCGAGAGCAAGTACATCGCGGTGGACTGGTAAGCCGGAGCGTGGCGGATGGCGCCCGGGCACGGCCGTGAGTTAACTGAGGTCGCGATGGACAGACGAATATTCGGGCTGGAGAACGAGTACGGGGTCACGTGCACGTTCCGCGGCAGCCGCAAGCTCTCGCCGGACGAGGTGGCCAGGTACCTGTTCCGGCGCGTGGTCTCGTGGGGCCGCAGCAGCAACGTGTTCCTGCGCAACGGCGCCCGGCTCTACCTGGACGTCGGCAGCCACCCGGAGTACGCGACGCCCGAGTGCGACAACGTCTCGACCTGGTCGTCGCACGACAAGGCCGGCGAGCGGATCCTGGAGGGCCTGCTGCGTCGACGCCGACCGGCGGCTGCGCGAGGAGGGCATCGCCGGCGATATCTACCTGTTCAAGAACAACACCGACTCGGCCGGGCAACTCCTACGGCTGCCACGAGAACTACCTGGTCGGGCGGCACGGCGAGTTCGGCCGCCTGGCCGACATCCTGATCCCGTTCCTGGTCACCCGGCAGGTCATCTGCGGCGCCGGGAAGGTGCTGCAGACCCCGCGCGGCGCGGTGTACTGCGTCAGCCAGCGCGCCGAGCACATCTGGGAGGGCGTCTCGTCGGCCACCACCCGGTCCCGGCCGATCATCAACACCCGCGACGAGCCGCACGCCGACGCCGAGCGGTTCCGGCGGCTGCACGTCATCGTGGGCGACTCCAACATGAGCGAGACCACCACGCTGCTCAAGGTGGGCGCCACCGACCTGGTGCTGCGCATGATCGAGGCCGGGCACCGTCATGCGCGACCTGACCCTGGAGAACCCGATCAGGGCGATCAGGGACGTCAGCCACGACATGACCGGGCAGCGCAGGGTCCGGCTCGCCAACGGCCGGGAGGCCTGCGCGCTGGACATCCAGCGCGAGTACCTGTCCAAGGCGCGCGACTTCACCGACCGGCGCGGCGCCGACGACGAGCGCCCGGCGGGTGCTGGACCTGTGGGAACGGACGCTGGACGCGGTCGACAGCGGCAACCTCGACGACGTCGCCCGGGAGATCGACTGGGTGACCAAGTTCCAGCTCATCGAGCGCTACCGGGCCAAGCACGACCTGCCGCTGTCGTCCGCCGCGGGTGGCCCAGCTCGACCTCGCCTACCACGACGTGCACCGCGGCCGGGGGCTGTACTACCTGCTGCAGCGGCGCGGCGCGGTGCGTGCGCGCCGCCCGCGACATCGACATCTTCGAGGCCAAGTCCGTGCCGCCGCAGACCACCCGGGCCCGGCTGCGGGGCGAGTTCATCCGCCGCGCCCAGGAGCGGCGCCGGGACTTCACCGTGGACTGGGTGCACCTGAAGCTCAATGACCAGGCGCAGCGCACGGTGCTGTGCAAGGACCCGTTCCGCGTCCGTCGACGAGCGGGTGGAAAAGCTGATCGCCGGGATGTAAAGCGGCCTGCAGCCCGCTGAACTCCCGTATAGCTGCCGGCACTCTCCCGAGGCCCGGACGCCAGGGCCGGCCGCAGCCAGCCGGTAGGCTGGCCGTCGCGCCATCGACACACGACGACAAGGTTTCTCCCATGCGACGCATCGCGGTCCTGATCCGCTCTTCCCCTGCTGGCCGCCGTGGCCCTGGCCGGATGCGGCGGCTCCTCCTCGTCATCGTCGTCAGGCTCCGGCGGTCACGCGTGACGGGTCCTTCGGCAAGGCCCCTGCAGGTGAACATCCCCGCGCAGAAGGCCGGCAGCAAGCTCGACGTGAAGACCGTCGTCCACGGCAACGGGCCGATGCTCGACCAGGACCGACGCCTTCGTCGGCAACTACGCCATCTACCTGTGGAGCGGCACCTCGCACAAGCTGCTGCAGAGCACCTTCAAGAGCGGCACGCCGACGCTGTTCTCCGGGCAGCTGCTGCCCGGCCTGGAGACGGCGCTGGTGGGGCAGAAGATGGGCAGCCGGGTGGTCGCGGTCATCCCGCCCGACGGAGGGCTTCGGCAAGCAGCGGCGACCCGCAGGCGGGGATCAAGGGCACCGACACGCTGGTCTTCGTCGTTGACATGCTCAAGGCTTTCGCCGGCAACGCGGCCGCGTCCGGGCAGCCGGTGTCCCACGGCGGCGGCAGCCTGCCCACGGTGACCGCGCCCGGCCGGGGCCGCGCCCGCCGATCACGATGCCGACCGGCAACCCGCCGGCGAACCTGACGACCAAGGTCCTGATCAAGGGCACCGGCCCGACGGTGGCCGAGGGCGACACGGTCGTGGTCCAGTACGTCGGCGCGATCTGGCGCGACGGCTAGGTGTTCGACTCGTCCTGGAAGCGCGGCCAGCCGTTCGGCTTCACCATCGGCGCCAGCCCCAGCCAGGTGATCCTGGGCTGGGACAAGGGCCTGGCCGGCCAGACCGTGGGCAGCCGGGTCCTGCTGGTCATCCCGCCCGCCGACGGCTACGGCAAGACCGGCAGCCCGCAGGCGGGGATCAAGGGAACCGACACCCTGGTCTTCGTGGTGGACATCCTGGGCGCCTTCAGCTCGGCGAACACCTGATGTGCTAGCCCAGGGGGTGACCCTGGAACCCCGCTGGCTCAAGGCCCCGTGACGTGAGGAACGGGGCCTTGGCCCTGCCAGCCCGGCGGGTGACCCCGGCGCGGGCAGGTCAGCCAGCAGGTTGCGGCGTGCCGCCCGGCCGCGGCCGCGGCCAGGAAGTAGGCGCGGTCCTCGGCCAGGCCGCGGCCCATCGTGGCCAGCGGCACCGGGCACGCCGCCAGGGCGCCGTCCAGCCCGCCGGTCGGCACGCTGGACCAGGCGGTGCCGCGGGGCCAGCTGCTGCGCCTGGGCCGCCACCTCGGCGCCGAACTCGCCGCCGAGCACCGGCACCACCACGTCGGCGGCGGCCAGGGCCACCCGGCCGTAGGCGGTGAGGCTGTGGTGCGAGATGCCCCGGTGGCGCTGCCTGGCGTCGGCCTCGCTGATCCGCAGGGACGCCACCGGGCGGCCGCCGAGCACCGCGGCCGCGTTCACCGCCTCGCCGCAGGCCACGCCGGAGAACCCCCAGCGGGTGCCGGTGCCCAGGTTGCCCGGTCCCTGCGTCACCACGGCCACGTCGGCGCCCAGCACATGCCGCGCCGCCAGCAGGCCGGTGTGCACGGTGACGGTCTCCAGATCGCCGCCGAACGACTGCCCGGTGCTGATCGTGCCCGCGAGCCACCCGGCCTCCCGCAGCCCCGCCGCGGACCTGGAGAACCAGGCGGGCAGCGTGCCGCCGTCCAGCATCACGTACGCGGTGACCGGCGGGACATCGCGGGATGCGCGCAGCCCGGCGAGGATCGCCGGCAGCGCCGAGTGCAGGTCCGCCACGACGACGGGCATGCCGCCCAGGTCGTCGGCGTCGCGGAGCACCTCGTGGTGCGGCGATCCCTGCTCGTCGGCCCCCTGGACGCAGGCCTGCATCGGGGTGTACCGCGCCTTCACCAGATGGCCCGGGCCGGGCGGGCCGCGGCAGCCGGTCCGGCACGGCGATCACCAAGGCGTAACCGCCGGTGCCGAGCCCCAGTTCCACGGCGTTAGCGTTCAGCAATACCTGGTCACCAGCCTGCGGCCGGCCGGTCAGCGCCGGATAGGCGAGGGCCCGCAGCGGCCCGTCACCGGTGGTGACTTCCAGCTCGACCGCGCCTGGCCATTCCCGCCGCACCTGCGCCACCACGGCGCGCCGCCAACGAATCACTCCGGCAGGGTAACCTGGCCGGCATCGGCGCCTTGCCTGGTCACCACAACCTCGCACCGCGCGCCGGGCAGGCGGGGACAATGGCAGCCGGTGCGGCTGGCGGGAGAGGGCGATGTCACGGCGAAAGACCGAGCGGCTGCTCAGCCTGGTGGTCTGCCTGCTCTCCAGCCAGCGCTACCTGACCGCCACCCAGATCCGCGCCGCGGTCCCCGGTTACCCGGAGTCCTTCGACGCGTTCAAGCGGATGTTCGAGCGGGACAAGGAAGAGCTGCGCGAGATCGGCATCCCGCTGGACATGGGCACCAACGCGGCACTGGACGACGAGGTCGGCTACCGGATTCCCCGGCA
Source organism: uncultured Actinomycetes bacterium (assembly GCA_963730235.1). GTDB lineage: Bacteria > Actinomycetota > Actinomycetes > Streptosporangiales > Streptosporangiaceae > DASXKD01. The sequence continues at coordinate 201,225 of CAVSRH010000025.1, read as the reverse complement.
GGCGTACGAACTGCCCGACATCAGGCTGGAGCCGGACGAGGCGGCGGTGCTCGCCGTGGCGGCCCGGGTGTGGCACCGCGCCGAGCTGGCCGGCGCCGCGGCGGGCGCGCTGCTGAAGCTGCGCGCGGCCGGGGTGGAGGCCGAGGAGACCGCCCAGCCGGGGATCGAGCCGAGGCTGCAGGCCGGGGAGGCCGCGTTCGCGCCGCTGTGGGAGGCGGTCCGGGACCGCCGCCCGGTCACGTTCCGCTACCGGACGAGGGACAGCAGCGTGGTACAGCAGCGCGAGCTGGAGCCCTGGGGGGTGGTGAACCGGCACGGCCGGTGGTATGTGGCCGGGCACGACCGGGCCCGCCAGGCGGTACGCGCGTTCCGGCTCAGCAGAATCGAGGGCGGGGTGACATTCAGCGGGCCGCCCGGCTCGGTCACCGTGCCTGCCGACGCCGATGTCCGGGGGCTGGTCAAGTCCTGGGACGACCGGCCGGTGGCACCGCGGTCCGCGGTGCTGGCCGTCCGCGCCGGGGCGGGCCTGGGCATCCGCCGCGAGGCCACGCGGGAGGTCCCGGGCAGCGACGGCTGGGACGAGGTGGAGATCCCGTTCGCCGAGGTCTCGTGGTTCTCCGAGCACCTCGCCAGGTACGGCCCGGACGTGATCGTGCGGGAGCCCGCCGACTTGCGCGACGCGGTGATCACCCGGCTCAAGGGGGTGCTGGTATGACGGCGCAGAAGGCGGCCGTTCCCGGTGGCCCTGGCACCAGCTCGGACCGGCTGCAGCGGCTGCTCGCCCTGGTGCCCTACGTGATCAGCCGGAAGGTGGTCGGGCTGGCCGAGACGGCGGCGGCGTTCGGCGTCACCGAGCGGGAGCTCACCGACGACCTGAACATGCTGTGGTGCGTGGAACTGCGCACGCCCGACCCCTACTGCCCGATCGACCTGTCCTACGAGGGCGGCGAGATCGTGATCAGCCAGGCCGAGCCGGTGGACCGGCCGCTGCGGCTGGGCGTGGACGAGGCGAGTGCCCTGCTGGTGGCGCTGCGGATGCTGGCCGAGGTCGGCGAGCTGACATCGGTGCCCGACATGGCCGGGGGCTCCGCCCTCAGCCGCACCATCGCGAAGCTGGAAGCGGCGGCGGGGGAGGCCGGGGCACCCAGTGCCCAGGTGGCCGTGGAGGTGGACCAGAACGCCGAGCGCAGCGTGCTGGCCCAGGTGCGCGAGGCACTGGCCGGCGGGCGCCGGCTGCACCTGTCGTATTACGTGCCGGGCCGCGACGAGGCCACCGAGCGGGACGTGGACCCGATGCGGCTGCTGGTCGTGGAGGGGCGCACCTACCTGGAGGGCTGGTGCCGCCGGGCGGAGGCGGTCCGGCTGTTCCGGCTGGACCGGGTGCTGCGGATCGAGGTGCTCGCCGTGGCGGCGGAGGTCCCGCGCCAGGCCGAGCCGGTGGACGTGGACCAGGGCCTGTTCCGGCCCTCGCCCGGCGACATGCACGTGGTGCTGGAGCTCACCCCCCGCGGCCGGTGGGTGGCCGAGTACTACCCGTGTGAGGACGTGACCGAGCTTGGCGACGGCAGGCTCCGGGTGACGCTGCGCACCCCGGACGCGGCCTGGGCGCGGCGGCTGGCGCTCGGCCTCGGCGAGGACGGGCGGGTGCTGGAGCCAGCCGCGCTCGCGGCGGCGGTACGGGCTGATGCGGCGGCGGCCCTGGCCGCGTATAGTACGGACACCCCAGCGGACGGCACACGCCCAGCACAGGGGTGAGTTAATCCCGGTCTGGGCGTAGCATGTGCCTGACGGGACTCCCAGGCGCGGGGGCAGCATCCTCGCCGAGAAGGACAAAGGGACTATGGGACTTTTCGACAGCCCGACGCACTTGCTCATCATCCTGGTGGTACTGGTCGTGCTCTTCGGCTCCGCGAAGCTGCCCAAGGCCGCCAAGTCCATGGGCGAGGCCATGCGGATCTTCAAGAAGGAATCGGCGAAGCTGCACGAGGAGGACACACCTAAGAGCCAGGCCGATGAGTGGGAGCCGCAGCAGGTAACCGCCCCGCCGCCGCAGGTGACCGCTCCGCAGCCGCAGGTGGTGGCCCCGCAGCAGGCGACCCAGGACCAGATGGCCGCCCTGCAGCGCCAGATGGATGCCCTGCAGCAGCAGGTGGCCGCACCGCAGCCGACCGTGGCCCAGCCGGCCCGGGCACCGCGCCCAGCGGCACGCCGCCGGAGACGCAGCACACCAACCAGCCCGGCTGATCCCCGGGGGGCCTGACAGATGAGCTCGCCACCGGACACCGCCACGCCCGCACCGGGGGGCGGCTCGCGGGTTCCGCACCTGGGCAGGGGCAACCCCGACGCCCGGATGCCGCTCATGGAGCACCTCCGGGAGCTGCGCAACCGGCTGATGAAGGCCGTGCTCGGGATCATCCTCGGCATGGTCGTCGGCTGGTTCATCTACGCGCGGGCCTTCAGCTTCATCGCCGGCCCGTTCTGCCGGGTCCCCATCCAGGACACGGTGGGCTGCGGCCGGGACGGGCACCCGCTCATCGTCACCGGCGTGTTCGACCCGTTCTTCGTGAAGCTGAAGGTCGCCTTCGTGGTCGGCCTGATCGTGTCCTCGCCGATCTGGTTCTACCAATTGTGGGCGTTCATCGCGCCGGGGCTCTACCGCCGCGAGAAGCGCTGGGCGTTCGCGTTCGTGGGCGCCGCGGTGCCGCTGTTCGCGCTCGGCGGCGTGTTCGCCTACCTGGCGATGAGCCGGGGCCTGCGGTTCCTGCTCGGCCTGACCCCGGTCGACGTCCGGCCGCTGATCACCATCGACACCTACTTCGGGTATGCGATGGCGATGCTGCTGATCTTCGGCTTGGCCTTCGAGCTGCCACTCATTCTGGTCATGCTGAACATGGCCGGGGCGGTCAGCCATGCCTTCATCCGCAAGCACCGCCGGGTGATGATCTTCCTGGTGTTCGTGTTCGCCGGCGCGGCCACCCCGAGCCCGGACCCGTTCTCGATGCTGCTGCTGGCCGTCCCCTGCGTCATCCTGGTGGAACTGGCCGAATTGTTCGTCTGGCAGAACGACCGCCGCCGGGCCCGCCGTGACGCGGCCCTGCTGGCCGAGGAAGGGCTCTCCGAGCTCAGCGACACCGACTTGCGCGGTTAATCCTGCCCGCAGGGCGGCGCGGGGGCGTCGCTTAGGCTGGAGCGCGTGTCCACCGACGGGAGCCCTGCGCAGCGGTATGCCGAATCCCGGCGGCGGCGGGCGCAGGACGGCCCCGCTCTGGCCGGGTTCCAGGCGCTGTACGACTTCACCTTCGACGACTACCAGCGCCGGGCGTGCCAGGCGCTGAACGAGGGCCACGGGGTGCTGGTGGCCGCGCCGACGGGGTCGGGCAAGACCGTGATCGGGGAGTACGCGGTGCACCTGGCCCTGGCCGCGGGGCGCAAGTGCTTCTACACCACGCCGATCAAGGCGCTGTCCAACCAGAAGTTCGGCGACCTGGTGCGCCGCTACGGCGCGGACCGGGTGGGGCTGCTCACCGGCGACAACAGCATCAACGGCGAGGCGCCGGTCGTGGTGATGACCACCGAGGTGCTGCGCAACATGCTCTACGGCGGCTCGGTCACCCTGGACGGGCTGGGCTACGTGGTGCTCGACGAGGTGCACTACCTGGCCGACCGGTTCCGCGGCGCGGTGTGGGAAGAGGTGATCATCCACCTGCCCGAGTCCGTCCGGGTCGTCGCGCTGTCCGCCACGGTGAGCAACGCCGAGGAGTTCGGTGAGTGGCTGACCCAGGTCCGCGGCGGGACGACGGTGATCGTGGACGAGCACCGGCCGGTGCCGCTCTGGCAGCACGTCCTGGCCGACGGCCACCTGTATGACCTGTTCGTGTCGCCGAACGGGGCGCCCGACTCCCCGCAGGTCAACCCGGAGCTGCTGCGGCTGTCCCGGCGCGAGGACCAGGCGCGGCGCAGGACGCCGGGCCGGCCGGTGCGGGGCGGGCACCGGCCGTCCCGGCCGCGGCCGCCGAGCCGGCCGCTGGTGATCGAACGGCTGGACGCGGCGGGGCTGCTGCCCGCCATTACGTTCATCTTCTCCAGGGCCGCCTGCGACGCCGCGGTGCGCCAGTGCCTGGACGCCGGGCTCCGGCTGACCACCCCGGAGGAGGCGGAGCTCATCACCGAGGTGGCCGAGCGGCGCACCGCGGACCTGCCCGAGGCGGACCGGGCGGTGCTCGGCTACGGAGAGTGGCTGGCCGGCCTGCAGCGCGGCATCGCCGCCCACCATGCGGGGCTGCTGCCCACCTTCAAGGAGGTCGTGGAGGAGCTCTTCGAGGCCGGGCTGGTACGGGTCGTCTACGCCACCGAGACGCTCGCCCTCGGCATCAACATGCCGGCCAGGACCGTGGTCATCGAGCGGCTCGACAAGTGGAACGGCGAGGCACACGCGGCGCTGACGCCGGGCGAGTACACCCAGCTCACCGGGCGGGCCGCTGCCGCGGCATCGACGTGGAGGGGCACGCCGTGGTGCTGTGGCAGCCGGGCCTGGAACCGGCGGCGCTGGCGGGCCTGGCCGGCACCCGCACCTACCCGCTCAACTCCAGCTTCCGGCCCTCCTACAACATGGCCGTGAACCTGGTCGGGCAGGCCGGGCTGGAGCGCGCGGCGGCGATACTGGAATCCTCGTTCGCCCAGTTCCAGGCCGACCGGGCGGTCGCGGACGTGGCCCGGTCCGCGCAGCGTGGCCGTGCGGAGCTGGACCGGCTCACGGTGACCTGCGACCGCGGCGACTTCACCGAGTACTTCCGGCTCCGCCGGAGCCTGTCCGAGCTGGAGGGAGAGGCGGCCAGGCAGCGCTCCGCGGCCCAGCGGGCCGAGGCGATCGCCTCGCTCACCCAGTTGCGCCGCGGCGACATCATCAAGGTGCCGGGCGGGCGCCGCGCGGGCGTGGCCGTGGTGCTCGAGCCCGGGGTCCCCGCTCCCGGGCGCCGCGCCGACAGCCTGCCGACGCCCCTGGTGCTGACCGCGGGCCGCCAGGTCAGGCGGCTGTCGGTGGCCGACTTCCCGGTCCCGGTGCAGCCCATCGACCGGGTCCGGATCCCGAACTGGTTCAGTGCCCGGTCACCCAAGCACCGCCGGGACCTGACCGCGAGCGTGCTGACCAAGCTGGCCGGGCGGGACAAGGAGCCGGCGCGCGGCGCGGCCGCCGCGGCCCCGGCCCAGGAGGAGATCGCCGCGCTGCGCCGCCAGGTCCGCGCCCACCCCTGCCACGACTGCCCGGACCGGGACGAGCACGCCCGCCACGCCGAGCGCGAGGCCCGGCTGGAGCGGGAGGTGCGGCGGCTGGAGACCACGGTGGCCGGCCGGTCCCACGTCATCGCGCGTACCTTCCAGCGGGTCTGTGCCGTGCTCGCGCGGCTCGGCTACACCGAGGGCAACCAGGTGACCGACGCGGGCCGCCGGCTCGCCTGCCTGTACACCGAACTCGACCTGCTCGCGGCGGAATGCCTGCGCCGCGGCCTGTGGGACGGGCTGAGCCCGGCGGAGCTGGCCGCGTGCGTGTCGGCACTGACGTTCGAGTCCCGCAGCGCCGACGCCGCCACGCCGGTGCGGCTGCCCGGCGGGCCGGTCCGCGAGGTGCTCGCCGCCACCGTGTCGCTGTGGCGGGAGCTGGACGATATCGAGACCGAGAACCGGCTGTCGTTCCTGCGGGAACCGGACCCGGCATTCGCCTGGGCGGCACACGCCTGGGCCCAGGGCAAGTCGCTGGAGTCGGTGCTCGGCCCGGATCTGACCCCGGGTGACTTCGTCCGCGCCGTCAAGCAGCTCATGGACCTGCTCGGGCAGGTGGCGGTCGCGGCGGGCCGGGACACGCCACTGCGGTCCGCCGCGCTCAAGGCCGTCGACGCGCTGGCCCACGGCGTGGTGACCTACACCTCGGTCGAGGAACTGGCGGTCGGCGGCACCGGGCGCGGTACGCTCCCGGCATGACCGACCTGGCAGACTTCGCCGCGCTGGTGGCGCGCGACCACGGCCTGGCCGTGGTGTCCACGCTGCGCCCGGACTCGACCGTCAGCTCCTCGGTGGTGAACGCCGGGGTGCTCCGCCACCCGCTGACCGGCGAGCAGGTGGTCGCCTTCGTCAGCCGGGGCGATGCCCGCAGGCTGGCCTACCTGCGCGCCACGCCGCGGGTCACCGTGCTGCTGCGCGCCGGGTGGCAGTGGGCGGCGGCGGAGGGCCCGGCGCAGCTCTGCGGCCCGGGCGACCCGGTGCCCGGCGTGGACGCCGAGGGCCTGCGGCTGCTGCTGCGGGCGGTGTTCACCGCCGCCGGCGGGACCCACGACGACTGGGGCACCTACGACACGGTGATGGCCAGGGAGCGGCGCACCGCGGTCCTGGTGACACCCGAGCGCGTCTACGGCAGCGCCTGACGCGGCCTGCGGGCCCAGAACAGCGCGTGGCCGCCGTCCCCCTCGGGGACGAACCCCTGGGCGGTGACCTGCAGGCCGGCCTGCTCCAGCCAGGCGCGGTAGGTGTCGGTGTCGGCGTGGCTCCACCACATCGTGGCCGGCCCGCCGAGCCAGTTGTCCTCGGTGCCGGTCCACTCCCGCTGGCCGGTCACCGCGAGCAGCCACCCGCCGGGGCGCAGCCAGCCCGCCACCCGCCGCAGCAGTTCCGGCTGGGCCCGCAGCGGCATGTGGACGAGGGCGTAGAGGCAGACGACGGCGTCGAACGACGCGGCCGGGAACGTGACCGTGGTGGCGTCCGCGCGGATGAAGGTCCCGGCCGGGACCAGGCGCCGCGCCCGCTCGATCTGGACTTCGCTGATGTCCACGCCGGTGACCTGATATCCGGCCGCGGCCAGCGACCGGGCAACGGGCACCCCGCAGCCGCAGCCCAGGTCGAGCAGCGGCCCAGTGGCCGGCAGCCGGGCCCGGAGCGCGGCCAGCCAGGATGCGTACCTGCCCTCGCCCGCGTCGTCGGCGCGGTAGTGGTACGACAGGGCGTCATAGCCGCGCCGGACCAGTTCGGTCTCGCTCTCCTCAGCCGGGGTCACCCGTGCAGGCTAGCCGCCTGGCAGGATGGCGGGGGTGGGCTCGCTGATGCTGCTTGATACCGCCTCGCTGTACTTCCGTGCGTTCTACGGCGTACCGGAGACCGTGGCCGCGCCCGACGGCACCCCGGTGAACGCCATCCGGGGACTGCTCGACATGGTCACCCGGCTGGTCCGCGCCCGGCACCCGGCCCGGCTGGTGGCCTGCCTGGACGCCGACTGGCGGCCTGCCTTCCGGGTGGCGGCGCTGCCGTCCTACAAGGCGCACCGGGCCAGCGCCGACGGCGAGCAGGAGGAGGTCCCGCCCGCGCTCGCCGCGCAGGTGCCGGTGATCGAGCAGGTCCTCACCGCCGCCGGGGTGGCGCTGGCCGGGGCGCAGGGTTACGAGGCGGACGACGTGATCGGCACGTTCACCGCGCACTCGCCGGGGGCGGTCGAGATCGTCACCGGGGACCGCGACCTGTTCCAGCTGGTCGATGACGCCAGGCCGGTGCGGGTGATCTACACCGCGCGCGGCCTGGTCAAACTGGACATCGTGGACGAGGCGGCGATCACCGCCAGGTACCAGATCCCCGGGCGCGCCTACGCCGACTACGCGACGCTGCGCGGTGACCCGAGCGACGGCCTGCCCGGGGTCGCGGGCGTGGGGGACAAGACCGCGGCCGCCCTGGTCCGGGCGTTCGGCTCGGTCGAGGCGATCTGCGCGGCCATCGACAAGGGCCACGGCGGCTTCCCGGCCGGGGCCAGGCAGAAGGTGGCGGCGGCCCGCGATTACCTGGCGGTCGCGCCCGCGGTGGTCCGCGTCGCGACGGACGCGCCGGTGCCGGAGGTGGACGGCGGCCTGCCGGTGCGCCCGGTGGACCCGGCGGCGCTGGAGCGCCTGGACGCCCGGTTCGGCCTCGGCTCGTCGCTGCGCCGCGCGGTCGCGGCACTGTCCGAAGGCTGATACGGCCTTCGCGGCGCTACGATCGGCCCGCCGCGATCCGGGCCCGTCAGGTCAGCGCACGTACAGGGCGACCAGGCACGTGTCGTCCTCGGTGTCGGTGGAGCCCAGCGGGTCGAGGACGGCGGAGATCATGTTCTCCGGGTCGCTGATGCCCGCGGCGGCGGCGGTGAGCGCGGCCAGCCCCTCGTCCAGGGAACGGTGCCTGCGCTCGATCAGGCCGTCGCTGTACAGCAGCAGCAGGTCCCCCTGGCGCAGTTCCAGGGACGCGGCGACGTAGCCGGACCTGGCCGCCCCGAGCAGGATGCCCGGCGGTGACCGCAGCGCCGTGGCCTGCTGGCCGCGGACCAGGACCGGGGGCGGATGCCCGGCTTGCGCCCAGGTCAGCACCCGGGTGGGCGGATCGAAGTAGCCGGCCACCACCGAGGCGGTGTGCTCGGGGCTGACGTGGTGGACCAGGTCGTTGAGCCAGCCGACGAGCCGCTCCGGCGGTGCGCCGGTGATCGCCAGGCCCGCCAGCGCGCCGCGCAGCCTGGCCATCCCCGCGGCGGCGGCGAGGCCGTGCCCGCCGACGTCCCCGATCGCCAGGAGCACGTGGCCACCGGGCATCTCGGCGGTGATGTACCAGTCGCCGCCCACCCGGCTGTCGTGCGAGGCCGGCAGGTAGCGGACGACGGCGCGCAGCCCGGGAAGCTCGAAGGGCGCGTCGTGCAGCGGCAGGATCGCCCGCTGCAGCTCCAGCGTGACGTGCCGTTCGGCGGCCAGCGCGGCGGCCAGCCCCGCGGTGTCGGCGGTACCGGTGTCGGCCTGGGCCATGTCACTCTGCTGGAGGGGCATCCGGGCCAGGGGTTTCCTCATCCGTGCGCTGCCTCCGGACGGCTTTCGGGGAGCGGCGGCACGCGCGGGCTCGGCGAGCGACTCGGGGTGAGCCGGAGGAGCAACGATCTCGGAAGACGCCATTGCGGTCCGCATCCGTGAGCCTGAGTCTACTAAGCGTGAGGCACGCGGGGCGGTCCTGTCTAGGTCGCGGCGGCAAGTCGCGCAAGGCCGCCAGGCACGCGCGCTGCTAGCCCAGGGGGGCGACCCCCTGGAACCCCGCGCTACGGCTCTCGTCACCGGGCCGGGCCGGCGGGCGCGTGATTAGATGACCTGGGTGGGGGCTGCGGACGGCGGAGGGCGGGACATGTCAGCTCGGGCGGGACGACGCGGGGGGCTACCGTGCCGGGGGCAGGGGAGGCGGGTGGCGGGTACCCGGCGGCGGACCTGTACCCGGCGGGCCGGCTGGCGCAGGCCGCGGAGGCGGCGGGCCGGGCCGGCCTGGACGCGCTGCTCCTCACCCCCGGGCCCGACCTGCGCTACCTGACCGGGTATGACGCGCACCAGTCCGAGCGGCTCACCTGCCTCGCGGTGCCCGCGGCAGGCCCCGCCTTCCTGGTGGTGCCCCGGCTGGAACTGGCCTCGGCGAAGGGGATCCCGGCGGGCGGCATGAACCTGGAATTCGTGGTGTGGGACGAGACCGACGACCCCTACCAGGCGGTCGCCAAGCGGCTCGGCAGCCCCGCCACCGTGGGCCTGGCCGGGCAGATGTGGGCCATGATGGTCCTCCGGTTCCGCGACGCCTTGCCCGGCGCCCGGCAGAGCCTGGCCGCCCCGGCGCTGCGGGCGCTGCGGATCAGGAAAACACCGGCTGAAGTCGCGGCGCTGGCAGCGGCCGGCGCGGCGATCGACCAGGTGCACGCGTCGGTGCCGCAATGGCTGCGGCCGGGACGGACCGAGCGTGAGGCCGCCGCCGACATCGCCAGCGCGATCGCGGCGGCGGGCCATGCCCGGATCGACTTCGTCATCGTCGGATCCGGCCCGAACGCGGCCAAACCGCACCACGAGCCCTCGGATCGCGTGCTGAGCGAGGGAGACGCGGTCGTGGTGGACATCGGCGGCACCATGCCCAGCGGCTACTGCTCGGACTGCACCCGCACCTACGCGATCGGCGCGGCGCCGCCGGACATGGCCCGCTACTACGAGGTGCTGCGGGAGGCGCAGGAGGCGGCGTGCGCGGCCGTGCGGCCCGGGATCCGCGCGGAGGCGGTGGACGCCGTGGCGCGGGACGCGATCACCGCGGCGGGCTACGGTGCGCACTTCACCCACCGGACCGGGCACGGCATCGGCCTGGAAACCCACGAGGACCCGTACATCGTCGCGGGCAACGGCGAGGAGCTTGAGCCCGGCATGGCCTTCTCGGTGGAACCGGGCATCTACCCCGGCCCGCACGGCGCCCGGATCGAGGACATCGTGGTGTGCACGGCCGAGGGCTACCAGCGGCTCAACAACGCCAGCCGGGACCTCATCGTGGTAGGTGCGTGATGCGCGAATTACTGGACCTCACCCGCGAACTGGCGGACAAGGAGGTCCGCCCGCGCGCCGAGGCTGCCGAGCGGGACGCCGCGTTCCCGCGCGAGGTGTTCCGCATCCTCGGGCGTTCCGGGCTGCTCGGGCTGCCCTACCCCGAGCGCTGGGGCGGTGGCGGCCAGCCGTACGAGGTCTACCTGCAGGCGGTGGAGGAACTGGCCCGGGCGTGGCTCGCGGTCGGCCTCGGGGTGAGCGTGCACACGCTCGCCTGCCTCCCGCTGGCCGCCTACGGCACCGACGAGCAGCGGGACCGCTGGCTGCCGGAGATGCTCGGCGGCGAACTGCTGGGCGCCTACTGCCTGTCCGAGCCGCAGAGCGGATCCGACGCGGCGGCACTGACCACCGCGGCGGTGCCCGTCCCGGGAGACGGGCGAGGCGGGCGGGGGGTACCGGATTGACGGGGTCAAGGCGTGGATCTCGCACGCCGGCCAGGCCGACTTCTACACGCTGTTCGCCCGTACCTCCGGCACGCCGGAAGGGCGGGACCGGGCCCGGGGGATCAGCTGCCTGCACGTGCCCGCGGGCACCGCGGGGGTCAGCGCCGCGCCGGCCGAGCACAAGATGGGCATGCGCGCCTCCGTCACCGCCCAGATGATCTTCGACGGCGCGTGGGTGCCCGCCGGCCACCTGCTCGGCGAGCAGGACCGGGGCTTCGCCATCGCGCTGACCGCACTCGACTCCGGCCGGCTGGGCATCGCGGCCTGCGCGACCGGGCTGGCCCAGGCCGCGCTCGACCTGGCGGTCGGCTACGCCGCGCGAGCGGCACCAGTTCGGCAAGCCGATCATCGACTTCGAGGGCGTGTCGTTCATGCTCGCCGACATGGCCTGCGCGGTCGAGGCGTCCCGGGCGCTGTACCTGGCCGCGGCAAGGCGCAAGGACGCCGGGCAGGAGTTCGGCCCCCAGGCGGCGATGGCCAAGCTGCTGGCCAGCGACACCGCGATGCGGGTGACGATCGACGCCGTGCAGGTACTCGGCGGCTACGGGTACGTGCAGGACTTCCCGGCCGAGCGCTATATGCGCGAGGCCAAGGTGCTGCAGATCGTGGAGGGCACCAACCAGATCCAGCGGCTGGTCATCGCCCGGTCGCTCGCCGGGCGCTGACCGCCGTTACCAGCGGCGCCCCGGTCAGGCGCCGGCCTGGCCCGGGTGGCCGATCGCCAGCCCGGTGGCCGGGTCGAAGAACTGCAGGTTCGAGGTGTGCACCGCCAGCTCGATGGGCTGGCCGGGCCGTACGTTGCTGCGCGAGGCCACCCTGGCGGTCCACAGCGACTTCCCGCCGGCCAGCACCGCCGCCGCCTCGTCCGCATCGTCGTCGGAGGCCACCGCGTCGCTGATGCTCGGGTGCCGCAACGGCGCCGCGTCGAGGGTGAAGATGACGTGGATCTCGCTGCCCAGCTCCTCGGTGACGTTCGCGGTGACCTGCATCCGCGCCCAGTCCGGGTCGGCGAGGGAGGCGTCCTCGAACTCCGCTGGCCGGATGCCCAGGATGATCTCGCGGCCGAAGAAGCCGTCCATGCCCGGCCTGGCCACCACGCCGGGCGGCAGCGGCAGGCGGTGCCCGGCGAAGGTGACCGCGGGCCCGTCGTCACGGACAAGCTCGGCGTTGACGAAGTTCATCGCGGGCGATCCGATGAAGCCGGCCACGAACAGGTTGACCGGGTGGTCGTAGAGCGCCTGGGGCGTGTCCACCTGCTGCAGCTGCCCGTCGCGCATCACGCAGACCCGGTGCCCGAGGGTCATCGCCTCGACCTGGTCGTGCGTGACGTACACCGTGGTCACGGCGAGCCGGTCGTGCAGCTGGCTGAGCGACGCGCGCATCGAGACCCGCAGCTTCGCGTCCAGGTTCGACAGCGGCTCGTCCATCAGGAAGGCCCGCGGCTCGCGGACGATCGCCCGCCCCATCGCGACCCGCTGGCGCTGGCCGCCGGAGAGCGCGGCGGGCTTGCGCTTGAGGTACTCGCCGATGCCGAGCATCCGGGCCACCTCGCTGACCCGGCGGGTGATCTCCGCCTTCGGCGTCTTGCGCTGCTGCAGGCCGAACGCCAGATTCTGCTCCACGGTCATGTGGGGATAGAGCGCGTAGTTCTGGAACACCATCGCGATGTCGCGGTCCTTGGGCGGCAGGTTGTTCACCACCCGCCCGCCGATCGAGATGGTCCCGGAGGTGATCTCCTCCAGGCCCGCGATGGAGCGCAGCGCGGTGGACTTGCCGCAGCCCGAGGGGCCGACCAGCACCATGAACTCGCCGTCGCTGATCTCCAGGCTGAGGTCATTGACTCCCTTGACCCCGCCGGAGTAGACCTTGCTCACCTGGTCAAGGACGATCTCGGCCATGCTCGCTCTCCATATCCGCCCGGCCTGCTTACAGCTCCGGAGCGTATCTGGCTACGCCAGATTTAGGTAGCCACGGTGCTGGCCCGGGGGGCGATCCCCCGGATCCCCCGCTGGCTCGCCGGGGGCAATCGGTGCGCGGAAGGTCGCGCAGCGGTTACGGTGACCGCGTGGAAGAGATCGATCGGAAGATTCTCCTGCTGCTGGCCCATGACGGCAGGATGAGCTTCACCGACCTGGCCCGCCAGGCTGGGCTGTCGGTCTCCGCGACCCACCAGCGGGTGCGCCGGCTGGAGCGGCGCGGCCTGATCCGCGGCTACGCGGCGGTGATCAACCCCGCGGACGCGGGCCTGCCGCTCACCGCGTTCGTCTCCGTCAAGCCGTTCGACCCGGCCGCCGCCGACGACGCCCCCGAACGGCTCGCCCACCTGGCCGCGATCGAGGCCTGTCACAGCGTCGCCGGGGAGGAGAACTACATATTGAAGGTGCGGGTCGCCTCCCCGGCCGCGCTGGAGAACCTGCTCTCCGAGATCCGCGCCGCGGCCAACGTCTCCACCCGGACCACGATCGTGCTGAGCACCCCCTACGAGAACCGGCCGCCCGACCTGTGACGGCTGCCGCCTGCCCGGCCCGGCACCGCGCTGAGCCCGCGCGTAGGGTGTGTCCCGAGCCGCAGGCTGGGGATCCGGGGGGCATGCCCTAAGATCAAGGCCGGGCGCGGCGACCTTTCGTGGTCGTCTGCCGGCGCAGAGCTGAGGGGGCGCCCATGACCGAGCAAGCGGTGACGCTCCGGGATGTGGCAGCCCGGGCGGGAGTGCATCCTGCCACGGCCTCCCGCGCCCTGAACCCGGAGACCAGGCTGCTGGTGAAGGAGGACACGGCCCGCCGCGTCCTGGAAGCCGCCGAACTGCTCGGCTATCACCCCAACCCGGTGGCGCGCAGCCTGCGGACCCGGCGGTCGCACACCGTCGGCGTGATCATCCCGGACCTGACGAACCCGCTGTTCCCGCCGATCGTGCGCGGCCTGGAGGACCGGCTCGCCGCGGCGGGCTTCGTGGCGCTGATCGGCAACACCGACGGGGACGGCGAGCGGGAGCGGCTGGTTTTCGAGCAGATGAGGGCCCGGCACGCGGACGGGATCGTGCTGGCCACCGCGCACCTGAGCGATCCGCTGCTCGCCGAGGCGGCCCGCACCGGCCTGCCGGTGGTGCTGGTCAACCGGATGGCGCAGGACCACAGCCTGCCCTCGGTGTCGGTGGACAACGAAAGCGGCATGCGGATGGCGGTGGCGCACCTGATCGGGCAGGGCCACCGGCAGATCGCGCACATCGCCGGGCCGCAGGAGGTGTCCACCGGGCTGTACCGGTACCGGGGGTTCGTGGCGGCCATGGAGGCGCACGGCCTGGCCGCGGATCCCAGCCTGATCCAGATCGCCAAGGCCTACTCGATCGAAGAGGGAATGCGCTGTACCCGGATGCTGCTGGACCGCGGCGGCTGCACCGCGGTGGCCGCGGCCAACGACATGCTGGCGGTGGGCTGCTTCGCGGCCCTGGACGAGGCCGGGCTGAACTGCCCGGCCGACCTGTCCGTGGTGGGGTTCAACGACATGCCGTTCATCGACCGGCTGCGCCCGCCGCTCACCACCATCCGGTTCCCGCACTACCAGGTGGGCACCGAGGCCGCGCAACTCTTGCTGGAGCTGATCGCGGACCGCGGCGGCCCGGTCAAGGTGCTCTACCTCGCCCCCGAGCTGGTGGTCCGGGGCTCCACCGCCCCGTACGGTGGCGGCCCGCCCGAGTAGCGCCAGCCCGGGAGTGAGCCCGCGATCATCGTGCCTCGTGGTGCGGGTGAGCGATTTCGGTGCTCTTGATCTATTTTCGCCGAGTCGGCTGAGTCCCGGCGGGCCGAGGCCCTAGGCTGACCTTGTGGCTGTCCCCCCGGCCTGACCTGCCCGGCTCTGCCGGACGGTGCTTCTAGATAACAGGTTGGGGACAGGGATTGACAGACTGCCGCCTACCCGCCAGGCTGCTTTCTGCAAACGATTGTTAGGAGAATGCATGGCTGGGCAGGGCACAACGCACCGCCTTGGCTGGCTCGGCACCGGGCGGATGGGCGCGGAACTGGCCCGGCGCCTGCTCGCGGCCGACTGTGATGTTGCTGTCTACAACCGCACCAGGGCCAAGGCGGAACCGCTGGCGGCCTACGGCGCGAAGATAGCCAACTCGGCCGCCGAACTCGCCGACCGCGACATCGTGTTCGCGACGGTGGGCACCCCGCAGGATCTGCTCGACGCGGTGCTCGGCCCGGCCGGGCTCATCTCCGGCGGTGCCGCGCCCGCAGATCGTGGTGGACTGCTCGACGATCTCGGTGGAGGTCTCACAGCAGGTGCGTGAGCGGCTGGCCGTTCATGGCACGGACCTGCTCGCGGCGCCGGTCATGGGAAACCCCCGGGTGGCGGCGGCGGGGCGGCTGACGCTGGCCGTCTCCGGGCCGCTGCAGGCCTTCGAGGCGGCGCAGCCCTACCTCGGCATACTTGGCTCCGGTGCCACCTATGTCGGGGAGGGGGAGCTTGCCAGGATGGTAAAAATTTGTCATAACCTTTTCCTCGGTGTGGTGACGCAATCGCTGGCGGAAGTGACGGTTCTCGCGCAGAAGAGCGGCATCAGCCGGGAGGCGTTTCTCGCCTGCCTGAACAACAGCGTGATGGGCTCGGCGTTCACCCGGTACAAGACACCGGCGTTCGTCAACCTCGACTTCCATCCCACCTTCACCGCGTCCTTGCTGCGCAAGGATTTCGACCTCGGACTGGCTGCCGCGCGGCAGGCTGACGTGCCGCTTCCGGTGGCCGCCCTGGTCCACGAGATCATCCAGGGCCTGATCGGCGCCGGGCATGCCGACCAGGATTTCGCCGCATTGCTTGAGCTGGCCGCCACGGGCGCCGGCCTCGCGCTGGTGAGCGAAAACGCGGATATCTCCGACGGACTGGACCCAGCCGACACGAACAACGTAAATGCAGTACGGTGACCCCCGGCACCACCGTCCGTGGCCAACCGCTAACCGGCTTGGGCACCTCCTCACGGAGGTGCCCCTCCTGGGGGCGCCAACGGCGGCCGGCTAATTCCACCCGGCCATTTTGGAAGAACTGGAAGGAGGACCGGATGAGACCTCACGGTACCCGGTTCTTGGCTCTCACCGCCGTCGCGGCCGCAGCGGCAATGGCGCTCGCCTCCTGCAGCAGCGGTAGCAGCAGCAGCACCACCACCACCAGCAAGGCCCCCATCACGATCGGCGTCTCGCTGCAGCTGACCGGAGACTTCTCCGTGGACGGCCAGGCTTTCGACCGCGGCTACACCCTGTGGGCCGACTACGTGAACAGCCATGGCGGGCTGATGGGCCGCAAGGTCAAGCTGGTGATCCTGAACGACAACAGCGACCAGACCGGTGCAACCACCACGACCAACTACACCAAGCTGATCGCGTCCGACCACGTGAACTTCGTGTTCGGCCCGTTCTCCACGCTGCTCACCGTGCCCGGGGCGAAGGTGGCCGCCCGGTACGGCTACGCGTTCCCCGAGGGCGCGGGCGGCGGCCCGTCGGTGTTCGCGCTCGGCTTGCACAACATCTTCGCGGTCAGCCCGCCGGTGGCGGATCAGCTTGTCCCGTTCGCGCAGTGGGTGGCCTCGCTGCCCGCCAGCCAGCGGCCGAAGACCGCCGCCTACCCGATGGTGAACGACCCGTTCGCTGACCCGATGACCCAGACCGCGCAGGGCATCCTGCAGAAGGCCGGCGTCAAGACGGTCTACTCGCACATCTTCCCGGCGGAGAACCCCGACTACAAGGCGGGCGCGGACCAGGTGGCCGCCACGGGCGCGCAGATGGTGGTCATGGGCACGGTGGACGTGCCGACGGTGTCCGCCTTCATCACCGCGTTCGAGCAGCAGCACTACAACCCGAAGATCCTGGCCGCGACCTCCGGCCCGGACCAGGGCGCCGCGTTCCTCAAGGCGATCGGGCCCGCCAACGCCACCGGCATCTTCGTGCCGAATGGCTGGTACGGCGGACTGCAGAACGCGCTGAGCGAGGCGTTCGTGAAGGCGTACAACGCCAAGTACGGCGGCACCCCCGCCGACATCAACGCCGACTCTGCCGAGGCGTTCTCGGTGGGCGAGACGCTCGCGCAGGCGGTCGTGGGCACCCACAGCCTCAGCAACACCAAGGTCATCGCCTGGCTGCACGCTCACCCGACGCAAACCGTGCAGGGCGCGGCAAAGTACAACAACATCGGCGAGAATGTCGTGGCATCCAAGTTCATCTTCCAGTGGCAGCACGGCCAGAAGTTCGTGCAGGTGCTGCCGGCGGGTGCCACCGGTTCTGTGCCGATCGTCAACCCACGGCCTGACTGGGGCAAGGGCTGACCGCCCGTGGTGCGCGGAGCGCGCTGGCCGCGCTCCGCGCACCACGGTCACCCGGGACCCGCGCTGGACTGGCAGGGAAGGAGAGAAGGCAGATGAGGCGCCCAAGCGCCAGGACTTTCCGGCTCGCGGCGACGATCGCCGCGAGCGCTGCCGTCGCCGCGTGCGGTCTGAGCAGTGCCAGCAACACCAACGCCCTGCTGGCCGGCCCATCCGGCCAGCCAATCACCGTCGGGATCTCCGAACCGCTCTCCGGCCCGCAGCAGGCCCAGGGGTTCCAGGCCGACGGGCAGGCGTGCCTCAGGGGCTACGAGCTGTGGGCCAGCGACGTGAACAGCCACGGCGGCCTGCTCGGCCACCCGGTGAAGCTGATCGTCATGAACGACGAGGGCTACATCTCGAGCACCACGTATGACTACAACTGGCTCATCAAGCATGATCACGTGGATCTGACCCTGGCCCCGTTCTCGTCGCTGCTCAACGCGGCGGCGGCCGGTCCGGTGACCGAGAAGCTCCACTACGCGCTCGCGGCCGGGCAGGCCGGCGCGCCGACCGTGTACCAGTTGAAAGACCCCTACATGTTCTCCACGAACGTGCCGGTGGCGATCCAGATGGTGCCGTTCGCCAAGTGGGTCACCAGCCTGCCGCCGGGCGAGCGGCCCACCACCGCCGCCTACCCGATCGTCAACAACCCGTTCTCGTTCCCGCCCGTGAAGGCCACGCAGGGGACATTTCAGAAGGCCGGTATCAAGACCGTCCTCAGGCCTGTCGTCACCAAACTCGGGATTGGCTACAACAACACGTCACCGAGTGCGCTGCGAAACGACGCCCTGAAGGTCGTCGCGTCGGGCGCGCAGATGGTGGTGCTCGGCTCGGTGGACGTGCCGACCGTGGCGGCGTTCATGAACACCTTCGCCGCCCGGAACTACCATCCCAAGATCTTCATCGCGGCGGCGGGCCCCGACCAGGGCCAGGCATTCCTGAACGCGGTCGGGACCAACAACGCGATCGGCGCGATGGTCCCCAACGGCTGGTACGGCGACTTCCCGAACGCACTGAGCCACGTCATGGTGCAGGACTACATCGCCAAGTACGGCGGCACCGCCTCCGCCATCAACGCGGACGTGGCCGAGTCCTACTCGGCGGGGCAGGTCCTGCAGGCCGCGGTGGAGCACACCGGCGGCCACGTCCAGCCCACGCTCGCCCACTGGCTGCACAGCCACACCATTCAGACGGTTCTCGGGCCGGTGGCCTTCGCCAGCGACGGCGCGAACACCCTGACGGCAACCTCCGCGACCATCTTCCAGTGGCAGCCGGGCGCCGGCGGCACGGGCGCCAGCTTCGTCCAGGTCCTGCCCGGGCCACCGGCTCTGGGTGCGTTGAGTCCCCTCCCGGTCAGGTGAGGAACGCCCCATAACACGCAGGAACGGAGCACGGAACTGGTATGGGACGCCAACTCTATGAAGCGATCATCGACGGGATACTCGGCGGTGGCGTCTACGCGCTGATGGCCGTCGGGCTCACGCTGATTTTCGGCGTGCTCGACATCATCAACATCGCCCAGGGCATCCTCGTGGTGGTCGCCGCCTATCTCAGCTACGTGCTCTCCGTCCACCTGCACATCGACCTGTTCCTGGGGCTGCTGGTCACGGTCCCCGCGATGTTCCTGATCGGCGTGGCGATCCAGTTGCTGTTCATGCGGCCGCTGCGCGGGCGGGAACGGGTCTCCATGTCGCTGCTGGCCAGTTACGCGGTCGCGATCATCCTCGAAGGGGTGCTCTACACCATCTTCGGGCCGAACACCGTGCAGCTGAACGCCTGGTATGTCATCGACGGCGTGAAGATCCTCGGCGGCGCCGAGCCGTACTACCTGCCCTACATCTACCTGTTCGGGTTCGGGCTCGCGGTCCTCCTGGTCGCGGCGATCTACTGGATCCTGTACCGGACCAAGTTCGGCCGCAGCGTCCGGGCGACCATGCAGGACCAGACCGCGGCCCGGCTGATCGGCATCGACGTCAACCGGGTGGCGGCGCTGACGTTCGGCATCGGGGTGGCGGTCACCGCCGCGGGCGGCATGGTGTACGGCTCGCTCAACGCGTTCAACGCCAACAACGGCTATGACCTGATCTCCCGGCTGCTGGCCATCATCGTGCTCGGTGGGCTCGGCAGCATCGGTGGCGCGCTCGCCGCGGCGGTATTCATGATCACCATCGAGGCGGTCGTTGACATCTGGTCGCCGCAGTGGTCGGTGGTGGTGTTCTACGCGGCACTCGTCCTCGTGCTCACCCTCAAGCCAAACGGCTTGTTCGGGAAGAAGGAGGCACGGGCGCAATGACCACGGTCAAGCGCTGGGGCCGCCCGGCGGTGCTCGTGGCGCTGCTCGCCTTCGGGGCGGTGTTCCCGCTGGTGTTCACGGCCCCGCTCACCACCGACTATGCCATTGACACGCTGCTGTTCGTCGGGGGCGTGGTGGCGTGGAACATGTTCTCCGGGTACTCCGGCTACATCTCGCTCGGCCAAGCGGTGTTCTTCGGGTGTGGTGGCTACACGGTGGCGCTGATCGCCATGCACCACGACCTGAAGGGCGGCGTGACCTTCGCGCTGCTTCTCGTCGGGGGCGTTGTCGCGGCGGCCGTGGCCGTCCCCTTCGGGCTGATCGCGCTGCGGGTGCGGCGGCATACGTTCGTCGTCGTCACCATCGCGGTGTTCTTCATCTTCCAGCTCATGGCCTACAACCTGCCCTTCACCAACGGCAACGGCGGCGTGGCCACGCCGTTCGCCACCTGGAACCCGGCCACCTACAACAACCCGTATTACTACGCGGCGTTCCTTGTCGCGATCGGTGCGATCGTCTTGTCCTGGCTGGTCCGGGGCTCGCGGTTCGGCCTGCAGTTGCTGGCCATCAGGGATGACGAGGACCGTGCGCGGGGCCTGGGAGTCAGGACCATGCGGGTGAAGCTCACGGCGTTCGTGCTCTCGGGGTTCGTCACCGGGATCGTCGGCGGGCTGTACGTGCTGTTCATCGGCGAGGTGGTACCGCCGGGCGGCTTCAATCCCGCCTACGACCTGTCGATCGCGCTGATGGCCTTCCTCGGTGGCTTCGGCACCCTGTGGGGCCCGGTCCTCGGCGCGCTCATCCTGGAGCCGCTCCAGCAGGAGCTCACCCAGCGGTTCACCAACGGCTACGCATCGCTGATCGTGCTTGGCTGCCTGTTCCTGCTGGTGATCCTGTTCCTGCCGCGCGGGCTGATCCCGACCGGGAAGGAGTGGGCTGACAAGCTACGCGCCTGGTGGCAGCGGCGTGGCGAGTCCGCGCCCGGTGGCGGAGCGGCCGCGCCGGGCACGGCCGTGACGGCCGCGGCGGGGGACGGCACGGTCACCGCGGCGGGAACCGCGGGGCGCTCCGGCATGCCAGGCGCGGGAGGCACCCGATGACCGCGCTGCTGCGCATCGACGCCGTGTGCAAGGCGTTCGGCGGCGTCCAGGCACTCGACAAGTGCGGTTTCGAGGTGGAGCAGGGCAGCATCGCCGGGCTCATCGGGCCCAACGGCTCCGGGAAGACCACGTTGTTCAACGTGATCACCGGATACGAGCGGACCGATGAGGGCGAGGTGTACCTGAACGACCGCAAGATCACCAACCTGCCGCCGGACAAGGTGTTCGCCCTGGGGATCGGCCGCACCTTCCAGCTCACCCGGGTCTTCGGGCGGCTCACGGTGATGGAGAACATGATCGTCGCCGCCCACCACAAGGACCGGGCCGAGGGCGCCCGGTTCCGCAACCCGTTCGCCCGGGCAGGCGGGCCCGCCACCCGGCGGCGGGCCATGGAACTGCTGGAGTTCACCGGCATCCACCGGCACGCGGGCGCACTCGCGGACACGCTCTCCTACGGGCAGCGCAAGCTGCTGGAACTGTCCTACGTGCTGATGGCCGAACCGGAGATCATCCTCCTGGACGAGCCGGCCGGCGGGGTCAACCCCACGCTCATCGGCACGATCACCGACCGGATCCGCGAGCTCAACAAGCAGGGCACCACGTTCCTCATCGTGGAGCACAACATGGACTTCGTGATGGGCCTGTGCGACCGGGTCACTGTCCTCGACTACGGCAACGCCGTGGTCACCGGCCCGCCGGAGATGATCCGCACCGACCACCGGGTGCTCGACGCCTACCTGGGCACAGCGGAGGGTGACGACGATGTCAGCGCAGCCTGAGGCCGGGGCGCCCGCCCTGGTGGTGGAGGGCATCTTCGCCGGCTACGGCGGCGGCGACGTGCTGCGCGGGGTGAGCCTGCAGGTGATGCAGGGCGGGATCACCTGTGTGGTGGGGCCGAACGGGGCCGGCAAGTCGACCCTGCTGCGGGCCGTCAGCGGGCTGCTGCGGCCCCGGCAGGGCCAGATCTACCTGCACGGTAAGCCCATCATCGGAAAGAGCCCGCGCGAGATCCTCAAGATGGGCGTGGTGCAGGTCCCGCAGAACCACAGCCTGTTCCGGGAGATGACGGTAAGGGAGAACATCAATCTCGGCGCCTACATCGTGTCCGACCGCCGGCTTGCCGAACGCAGGCTGGACGGGGTGCTGGAGATGTTCCCCCAGGTCACCGCGTGGCTTGGCCAGAAGGCGGGCAGCCTGTCCGGTGGCCAGCAGCGGCTGGTGGAGTTCGCCCGCTCGCTGATGCTCGACCCGGTGATGGTGGTGCTCGACGAGCCGTCCATGGGCCTGGCGCCCAAGGTGCTCAAATCGGTGCTCGACGCCGTCCGGATGATGAACGCCCAGGGCAAGACGATCCTGCTGGTGGAGCAGAACGCGCGGGCAGGCCTGCGGCTGTCCACCCACGGCGTGGTACTGGAGAACGGCCAGGTCCGGCTCTCGGGCAGCGGCAAGGAAGTGCTCGAGCACCCGGAGATCGGTGCCCTCTACCTCGGCGGCGCGGTGACCTCGGGCGGCACGGCAAACGGGGCCAGCCAGGGTAACCAGGACGGTGAGGGCGGCACCGGGGCGGTCAACGGCACGGCGTCCCGGGCGGGTCATTGATTCTTGACGTTCACTGCCACGTCGTCTGCGCGGAGATGACGGCGCGGACGGTGCCGCCGGACTGGCGCCCGGCGATCAGCCGCGAGGACGGGCGGTACCGGCTGAACTTCCGCGGCCGCGACATCAGTTCCGTGGTCGGCGAGTTCACCGACACCGGCACCATGCTGGGCCAGGCCGCGGCCACCGGGGTGGACCGGCTGCTGCTGTCCCCATGGATCAGCCTGGTGCCCGTGGAGGCGGACCTGGCGACCGCGCGCGCCGTCTGCGAGGTGCACAACACCGCGCTGGCCGCGCTGACCGCGGCGCACCCGGGCCAGGTGAGCGCCGTCGGCGCGGTGGTGCTGCAGGAACCGGAACTCGCCGCCCGGCAGATCGCGGACCTGGTGACCAGCTACGGCCTGGCCGGGGCGGAGATCCCGGCCAGCGTGGGCGGCCGGTACCTGGGCGACGACTTCTTCCTGCCGTTCTGGGCGGCCGCCGAGCAGGCCGGGGCCCTGGTGTTCATCCACCCCACCACGCGCGGGTTCGGTGTCCCCGCGCTGGACGGGTACTACCTGTGGAACTCGGTGGGGAACCCGATGGAGACTGCCATCGCGGGCGCGCACATGGCCATGGCCGGGGTGCTGGAACGGCATCCCCGGCTGCGGGTGGTGCTCGCGCACGGCGGCGGCGCGCTGCCGGTGGTCCGCGGGCGGCTCCGGCGCGCCTTCGCCGTCCGCCCGGAGGCGCGGGCCCGGCTCACCGCAGGCCCGGACGCCGCGCTGCGCCGGTTCTACTACGACACCGTCACCCACGACCACGACCTGCTCGCGGACCTGGTCCGCTACGCCGGCCCGGGGCAGGTCCTGCTCGGCTCGGACCGGCCGTTCGACATGGGCACCGACGACCCCGTGGGCGAGGTCCGGGCGCTCGGCCTCGGTGCCGACGAAGAATCCGTCCTCGGCGGCACCGCGGCAGCGCTGCTCGGGATGCCCGGTGCCTGACCACTGGCACGGCGGGGGGCTGCTCGCCTGCCTGCTCGCCGAGCATGGCGTGCGGCACGTGTTCGGCGTGCCCGGCGGGCAGACGCTCGCGCTCTACGACGCGATCCTCGACCGGGAACCCGGCATGCGGCACGTGCTGGTCAGGGACGAGCGATCGGCCGCCTATGCCGCCGACGGCTACGCCAGGGTCACCGGCCTGGCCGGGGTCTGCGACGCCACGGTGGGGCCCGGCGCGGCGAAACTGCCGTCCGGCCTCGGCGAGGCGCTGGGCGCCTCGGTGCCGGTGGTCGCCCTGGTCAGCGAGCTGCCCGCGCGGCTGGCGCCGCACCGCTACCGCAGCGCCGCCTCCCAGGCACTGGACCAGGCGGCCCTGCTCGCCGCGGTGACCAAATGGCAGGCCACCGTGCCGGACGCGGCCACCCTCCCGGCCCTGGTCCGGCAGGCGTTCCGGGAGGCCACCACGGGACGGCCCGGCCCCGTCGCGCTGTTCCTGCCCCAGGACGTGCTCGACGGCCCGGCCCCGGATTACCTGGCCCTGCCCCCTTCGCGGTTCGGCAGCTTCCCCGCGTTCCGGCCGTGGCCCGACCCGGACGACGTCGCGGCCGCCGTGGCGGTGCTGCGGGGCGCGGAGCGGCCGTTCATCCTGGCGGGCGGGGGAGTGCTGCATTCGGGCGCGGGCGCGGAACTGACCGCGCTGGCCAAAGCCCTGTCGGCGGCGGTCGGTACCACGCTGTCCGGCAAGGGGGCGATCGCGGAGGACCATCCGCTGTCGGTGGGGGTCACCGGCAGCATGGGCACCGCCGCCGCGGCTGCCGCGCTCGCCGAGGCGGACGTGGTGCTGTTCGCCGGCACCAAGGCCGGCAGCGGGCCGACGTTCGGCTGGACACTGCCCGCGGCCGGGCAGATCATCGTGCAACTCGACCTGGACCCTGCCGAACTGGGCCGCGCCTTCCCCGTGGCTGCCGCCGTGCTCGCCGACGCCAGGGCCGGGCTGGGCAGCCTGCGCACCGCCCTGGCGGGCCAGGCGGGCGCGGAACAGGACCGGGCGGCCTGGCGGGCGCGGATCGCGGAACTGGCCAAGGCCTGGCGCGCGGACCGGGATGCCGAGCGGGCCAGTGACGCCGTTCCCATCGCGCCGCAGCGGGTGCTCGCGGAGATCGAGGCGGCACTCGGCAGCGACGACATCCTCATCTGTGACGCCAGCCTGGCCAGCGGCTGGGGCGGTGCCTACCTGGAGCAGCGCCGCCGCGGGCGGCGGGTGCTCTGCCCGCGCGGGCAGGCCGGCCTCGGGTACGCGCTGCCGGCGGCGATCGGCGTAGCCACCGCCCGGCCCGGGGTCCGCACGGTGGTGCTGGCCGGCGACGGCGCCATGGGGTATGCGGCAGGCGAGCTTGCCACCGTGGCGGAACTGGGCCTGCCGGTCACCGTGATCGTGCTGAACAACAGGTCGCTCGGCTGGATCCGGTGGTACCGGCGGATCACCTTCGGCCGCGGCTGGGAGGGCGAGGACTTCTCCGATGTGGCCTTCGCCGACGTAGCGCGGGCCTTCGGGCTGGCCGGTGAGCGGGTCACCGAGCCGGGCCACCTGGCCGCGGCGCTGCGGGCCGCCTGCTCCGCGCCGGGCCCCGCCCTGCTCGACGTCGTGACAGAAACCTGGCAGACCCCGATCACCGCGCACCGCAACGCGGTGCGGGACCCCGCGACGGACGGTGCGCCCACCGGATATGGAGGCTGACACGCGATGCCCCGCCATCCCGACCGGCTGATCGAGCGGCTCGCCCAGCCCGAGGCCGCCCGGCTCATCGCCGCGAGCGGCACGGCCGTGATCTTCGCCGGGAGCATCGAGCAGCACGGCGGCCACCTGCCGCTCGGCACCGACGCGTTCGCCGCGCAGTCCATTGCCGAACGGGCCGCGGCCCGGCTGGACACCGTCGCCGTCTCGCTCGGCCCGGTGGGCGTCGCCCACTACCACCTGTCCTGGCCGGGCACGCTGACGCTGTCCCCGGCCACGTTGATGGCGGTCTTCAGCGACATCTGCGGCGGGCTGGCCCAGGCCGGCGCCCGCCGGATCCTGTCGGTGAACTGGCACGAGGGGAACTCGGCCACGCTGCGGCTGGCCGCGGACCGGGCGCAGCTCAGCCACGGGGTCCAGGTGGTGATGGCCGAGACGCATGTGATCACCCACACGATGTTTCCCGACGAGATGGAGTTCACCCACGCCGGTTCCATGGAGACGGCGGCCGTGCTGGCCTTCGACCCCGCCCTGGTGCACCTGGAAAACATGACCCCGGCCAGCGACCGGGCGGCCGGCGAGGCGGCGCATGCGCTGTTCCGCCGCCCGGACGTCTATCCGGTCATGCGCGACTTCCACCACGTCGCCGAGACCGGCTGGTACGGCCGCCCCGAACTGGCCACCCCGGAGCGCGCGGAGGAGATCGCCGAGGCGGTCGCCGACCACGCGGTGGCCCGTGCCGGGGAGATATGGGCGGCGCTCGGCGTCGGTGAGCGCGAATGAGCACGATGCAGGCCGCGCTGCTGCGCGAGTTCGGCAGCCTGGAGGTGGCCGGCGTCCCGGTGCCCGAGGCCGGCCCGGGCGAGGTGCTGGTACGGGTAAGGGCCTGCGGTATCTGCGGCACCGACCTGAAGATCGTGGCGGGTGCCTACCGGGGCACCTGGCCGCCGGCGCTGCCGTTCATCATCGGGCACGAATGGTCCGGCGAGGTCGCCGAACTAGGGCCCGGTACCGAGCGCAGCGGGCTGGCCGTGGGGGACCGGGTGGTGGCGGAAAACCACACCGGCTGCGGCGCCTGCCCGATGTGCCGGGCCGGCCGGTACAACCTCTGTGAGCGGGTCAGGGAGCCCGGCTTCAAGCTCTATGGCCACACCGCGCCCGGTGCCCTCGCGCAGTACGCGGTCCGGCCCGCCGTCGCCCTGCACAAGGTCCCGGCCGCGGTCAGTGACGTGGCCGCCGCCCTGGTCAACCAGGGGGCGCTCACCGTGCACGCCGCCCGCCGGGCCCGGCTCGGCCCCGGCGCCAGCGCCGTGGTGTTCGGCCCTGGCCTGCTCGGCCTGCTCATGCTCCAGGTGGCGAAGGCGGCCGGCGCGACCAACGTCGTCGTGGTGGGCCGCGGGCCACGGCTGGACATCGCCCGCGAACTCGGCGCCACCAGCGTGGTGGACTACTCCCGCCAGGACCCGGTGGCCGGGGCCAGGCAGGCCACCGGCGGCCGCGGCGCGGACTGCGTGTTCGACTGTTCCGGCAACCCGGACGCGGTGGCGCAGGCGCTGCGCTGCGCCCGGCGGGGCGGGACCGTGGCGCTGCTCGGCCTGGCCGGCGGCGCCACCGCGGAACTCCCGGTCGACCTGGTCACCCTCGACGAACTCGACGTGCTGGGCATCCGGTCCAGCCCGAACGCCTACCCCGCCATGATCGCGCTGCTCGCCTCTGGCGCGATCCGCACCGAGCCGCTGACCACCCACATCTACCCGCTCGCCGACGTCGCCACCGCCTTCGGTGCGCTGGAGCGCCGGGAGGCAATCCGCCCGATCCTCATCCCCTGAGCGAGGAGCCGCCCCGTGGTCTACATCTGCACCCCCGACTTCTCCGCCGCCTGCAGCCCCGGGCAGGGCTGGACGACAGGGCCCTGGTTCACCGAGGGCATGTTCGACGAGTCGGCACCGCTCAAGGTCAAGCGCTATCTGATCGGTGCAAACGTCACCGCGCGCCTGGTTCCGCCGCGCGGCGAGGAGGCCTTCGGCTATGTGATCGCGGGTTCCGGAACGGCTGACGTGCTCGCCTCCGGCCGAGCGGTTCGCACTCGGCACCGAGAGCGTGCTCTGGCTCGGCGCGTGCGAGGAACTGTCGTGCGAAGCCGGGCCGGACGGCCTCGATCTGCTGCTGGCCGAGACGACCGGCGCAGGCACGGATGAACCTCCTGGGCCAGCGGCACGCAAGGTCTTCGCCGCCGCCGAACTGCCGCACCTGGTGTCCACCAGGGACACCAGGGACCGCCTCGACCTGGTCACCGAGAACGTGCCGGTGGGCGCGCGGACGATCCGCGCCGACCGGATCCTCTACCACCCGGGCGACACCGCGGCCGCGCACTACCACACCGACTGCCACCACGTGTTCTGCGTGCTGGCCGGGTCCGGGCTGGTCTACACCGGCGAGGAGGCGCACCGGCTGGACGCCGGGGACAGTGCCCTGGTCGGCCCCGGCGAGGTGCACTGGTTCGAGAACGACACCGGCGAGAATTTCTCGTTCGTGGAGTTCTGGGCCCCGCCCCCGACAGAAACCATCTGGACCGTGACCGGGGACCGGTGCACCTGGGCCCCGGCAGGCTGAGAGGCGGACCATGGACGAGCGGCTGGTCTCCATGTACCGCCGGTTCACCTGGCGGATCCTGTCCAACTACGTGACCCCGTGGGAGTTCGAGCAGCTCAAATCGGAGATCACCGACTACGAGCAGTGGTGCGCGGCCTGGCGCCGGCACGCCGAGCGGCACGTCGAGCGCGGCGACGCCGCCCTGGCCGCCGGGCGCAGGCTCACCGCGGGGGACGCCTACCTGCGCGGCGCGCTCGCCTGCCACTGGGCCAGCTTCGTGTTCACCCACGACCAGGCGCAGTTCCGCGCCGCGCTGGAGGCGATGGGGACTGCCTGGGCCAAGGCCGCCCCGCTCGTCGCGCCGCCCATGGAACTGCTGGACGTCCCGTTCGAGGGGCTGGTCATGCCGGGCTACCTGCGGGTGCCGGACCAGGCCAGCCGCCCGCCAATCGTTCTGCTGCTTCCCGGGGCTGATTCGGCGAAGGAGGAGCTGTACAACCTCGCCGACCACATCGTCGCCCGCGGCCTGGCGGTGGCCGCCTTCGACGGCCCCGGCCAGGGCCTGCTGAGTTTCGACAGCAAGCTGCGGCCCGACCAGGAGGCCGCCGTCCAGGCGATCATCGGCGCGCTGGCCGCCCGGCCCGACGTGGACGGCTCGCGCCTGGCCGTGGGCGGCATCTCCTACGGCGGCATGTTCGCCATCCGCACCGCCGCGGTGGACGAGCGGGTGCGGGCGGTGTTCGCCATCTCCACCTGGTACACCCCGGCGGGGCGGTTCGCGGAGATGGACGACCTGACCCGGCCCGGGCAGTACCAGCACCACGGCCCCGACCCCGCGGCCAACATGGCGGCGATGACGCTGGCCGGCGCGGCAGCCCGGGCCCGGGTGCCGCTGCTGCAGCTCTACGGCGGGAACGACCCCGGCTCGCCGCCGGTGCACGGGGAACGGATCGCCGCCGAGTACGGCGGGCCGGTCACCACGGTGATCTATCCCGACGGGGTGCACATTCTCAACAACCTCTGGTACCAGGCGCGGCCGCTGGTGGCCGACTGGCTCGCGGAAACACTCTGACCGGCGGAGGCGTGGCGGTGGACTACTCGAAGGCGGAGGCCAAGCAGGCGGCGCGGGAGCGGTTCACCGGCCTGTGGGCGGCCATCACCGTCCCGTTCGGTGCCGGCGGCGGCATCGACGAGGCCGCGCTGCGCGCCGACCTGGACCGGCTCACCGGCGATCTGGGGATCAGCGGGATCTTCAGCGGCGGGGTGATGAGCGAGTTCTGGGCGCTGTCCGGCAGCGAGCGGCGCCGGCTGACCGAGGTGGTGGTGGAGCGGGCCCGGGGACGGTGCCCGGTGCTCGCCCACACCGGGCAGCACAGCGCGGCGGAGACGATCGAGCTGACCCGGCACGCGGAGTCGGCCGGCGCGGACTTCGCCGTGGTGATCAACCCCTACTACCCGCCCGCCTCCGACGAGGGCCTGTATGCGTGGTTCGCCCACGTCTGCGCAGTCCGTGGACATCGGGGTGTGGCTGTTCGACACCGGCTACTCGGGGGTGGCCCTGTCCACCGGGCTGATCGAGCGGCTGGCCGGGATCGAGAACGTGGTCGGCATCAAGGTGGGCCGCGACCACAGCAGGTACCTGGAGCTGCTGGGCCGGTTCGGCGACCAGATCCTGGTCTGCTCCCCGCACGAGGAGACCTGGCTGGAGAACATGATCTCGCACGGCCAGCGGGTCTACATGTCCTCGGCCGCGCCGTACCTGTACCAGGTGCCGGGCTGGCAGCCGATGCGCGAGTACACCACGCTGGCGCTGGCCGGAGAGACGCGTCAGGGCCGCCGAGGTGGCCGCGACCCTCGACCCGGTCCGTGCGGTGGCCGCCAAATGGCATCGCAGGGTGCCGAGCGCCAGATCGACAACATCGCCGCGATCAAGGCCTGGGCCGGGCTCGTCGGCATGTCCGGCGGCGCCGTGCGCCCGCCGCTGGTGTCCCTCACCGCCGCCGAGCGCGACGCGCTGGCCGCCGACCTAGCGCTGTGCTGGCCCGGGGGAGCGACCCACCGGAACCCCCCGGTGACCTAAGGTGGCTGGGGCCAGGGCCCCGAACCGGCAACTAGGGCGTGGCCAGTCGGCCGGCGAGCCAGTCGGCGGCTTGCGGGCGCCACCGGTAGGTCATGTTCATGCACACGTGGTTGCCCTCATCGAACATCCACAGCCGCGCCGCGGGTGCCTCGGCCGCCACCCGCTCCGCGTGCTGCCACGGGACCAGGCGGTCGCGCTTGCCGAACACCACGACCATCGGCTGGGTGATGCGCTCCGCCACGCCCGCGAGGCTCATCCGGTCCGCGACCTGGTAGGCATCTTCCTTGGTGGCGGCGCCGCAGCCGTAGCTGAACGTGGCGAGGCTGTGCGGCGACCGGTCCCGGATCAGGGCCCCGTAGTCGTAGCAGCCGCCGCAGATGACCACCGCCTTCAGCCGCGGCTCGAAGGCCGCCGCACGGGCCGCGTAGTAACCGCCCAGGCTCACCCCGAGCGTGCCCACCCGGTCGCCGTCCAGGTCGTCGCGCCCGCACAGCACGTCGAGCACGGCCGCGACCGGCGCCTCGAAGTCCGGGCGGATCTTCAGCGCCCTGGCCGACTCACCCTGCCCCGGCCCGTCCAGCGAGAACGTCGCCAGGCCACGGGCCAGGAAGGTGTTCTCCACCGCGAAGAACTCCTCCTTGGTGGAGTCCAGCCCGGCGATCAGCAGCACCAGCGGCGGGCGCGCCGCCCCCGGCGGCCGGCGCAGGTCGCCGGCCATGACCGCGCCGCCGAACGGGATCTCGATCCGCTCCGCGGCCGGGTCAAGCAGCTCCAGCCCGCGGTACATCGCCGCCACCGCCTGGGCGGCGACGGCGTCATGGGCGCCCATGTCGAGCATCCAGACGAACTTGCCGAAGTGATAGCTCACCGCCGCCCGGATCCAGGCCTCGCCCGCGGTCCGCGGCCAGCCGCGGGCGGCCGCCTCGCGGGCCAGCCCGGCGTGCAGGTCGCCGTTGTCCCGCCAGGCGCCGAGCCAGTCCTCCCAGCGCTCGATGCCGCCGGTCACCCGGGCGAAGTCGCCGGGGTCCACGCCCTGCGCGGTGAACCGCGGCCCCCAGTTGGCGATGGCGGCGGAGACCTGTGCGTCAGCCATGGGCCCGGGCCCCGGCGGAGCTGACCCCGGGGCCGGACATGACCTCGGCCGGGTCGTGGCCGAGGTCGGCGAGCAGCACCATGGCCGCGTTGCGCCCGGGGGCCCCGGTGATGGAACCGCCCGGGTGCGTGCTGCCGCCGGTCTGGTACAGCCCGGGAATCGGCATCCGGTGGCTTGCCCAGCCGGGTGCCGGGCGCAGCGCCCCGCTGAACGCCGGGCCGCGGTTGCCACCGTGGAACGCGCCGTTGATCATGTGCGGGTTGAGCTGCTCGATGTCGGCCGGTGACTTGGTCAGGTGGGCCAGGATGGTGTCATCGGTGAGGTTCGGCGCGTGCCGGCGCAGCCGGTCGAGCAGCCGCCGCGCGTGCTGTTCCTTGACGTTCTCCCAGCCGCCCATGGCGCCGGGCAGCCGGTAGGTCTGCGGGCTGAGGATCTTGACGGTGTGGCAGCCCTCGGGTGCCCGGCCGGGGTCGGCCAGCGTCGGGGTGGCCACCAGCACCCACGGCGGGTCCTCGATGTACCGGCCCGCCCGCAGGTCCGCGCCGAGCTGGATCATCTCCTCCGGCCAGCCCGCCATCCCGGCGGACACCGCGGTGCGCGGCCCGTGCGGGGAGGCGAACTCGGGGGCGGCCGTGGTGCAGTAGTAGGTGGCGAACCCGGGCACGCCGACGTCGTAGGTGTCCACGCCGTAGTGGAACTCCTCCGGCCACAGCTGCGCCGGCGCCATGTCCCGCAGGTGCTTGACGTGGATCGTGGACACCACGGCCGTGCCGGCCAGGTACTGCTCGCCGTCGTCGGTCTCCACGCCGGTGCAGCGGCCATCCTCCACCAGCAGCCGGGCCACCCGCCGGTCGCACAGGATCGTGCTGCCGTGGTCCTCCAGGTACCCGGTCATCGCCGCGGTGAGACTCGCCGACCCGCCGACCGGGATCGACCAGCTGCGCTGCTGGCGGCCGAAGGTCTGCTGGTAGGGCAGTACGCCGGACCCGGGCGTGTCCAGCGGCTGGAATACCTGGTAGGCCATCCAGAGCAGGAACGCCTGGACGTGCCTGCTGGTGAACTCGTGCCGCACCACCTCGACCGCCGAGAGCTGACGGCGGCGCGCCCAGATCAGTCCCCGCGGGTGGCCGGTGAGCATCTCCTCCAGCGAGGGCCCGTAGCCCACGGGGGTGAACTGCCACCGGCTGAACAGGGCCTTGACCTCGTCGTAGTCGGCCAGCAGGCGGCGGTAGGCGGCGGCGTCCGCGCGGGAGAACCTGGCCACCTCCTCGGCTGTCCGGTCCCGGTCGAGCCACATGGTGAACTGCTCGCCGTCGGGGAAGGCGACCTGCTCCACCGGATCGGGCTCCACGTACCGCAGCCCGTAGTCGCCGATGAGCCCAAGTTCGTCGTGCAGCAGCGCCGGGTTGACCCTGATCATGGTGTGGCCGGTGGCGCAGGTGTCGATGCCGAAGCCCGGCAGCAGCAGCTCCTCGGTGGCGGCGCCGCCACCGGGGATGCTCCGGGCGTCCAGCACCAGGCAGCGGTAACCGGCCTTGGCCAGGTAACAGGCGGTGAGCAGGCTGTTGTGCCCTGCTCCGGCGACCACGATGTCGGCACTGGTCATGCTTCGCCTCGCTTTCCGCTGGTCTGATCGGGCCCCGGTCCTATGCAAACCATTGCAGATCGGCTGGCGGAGAGGCAATGCCGGGCCGCCGCGCGGCGATCCTGGGCTGCCGCTACTTCGCGCGGGCCAGGGTGAGGCCGTCACCGACCGGCAGCATCACCAGGTCCATACGGTCGTCCCGCAGCACGTGCTCGTTGAACTCCTTGATCGCCTGGGCGTCGGGATCCGGGCTGGCCTCGAAGATCCGGCCGTGCAGCAGGGTGTTGTCCACCAAGATCATGCCGCCGGGCCGGATCCGCGGCACGAGCTCCTGCCAGTAGCCGTGATAGCCCTGCTTGTCGGCGTCGATGAAGGCCAGGTCGAGCCACCTGCCGCCGGGCAGCGCGCGCAGCGTGTCCAGGGCAGGGCCGAGCCGCAGTTCGATCCGGTCGGCCAGGCCCGCCTTCTGCCAGTAGGCGCGGGCCAGCGCGGTCCACTCCTCGCTGACGTCGCAGCACAGCAGTTTCCCGCCGTCGGCCAGGCCGCGCGCCAGGCACAGCGAGGAGTAGCCGGTGAAGGTGCCGACCTCGACCACCTGGCGGGCGCCCATCAGGCCGGCCAGCATTGTCATGAACGTGCCCTGCTCCGGGCCGATCTGGAAGATCACCCGGTCCGGGAACCTCTCGGCGGTCTCCGCGATCAGGTCGCGCAGCAGCGCGTCCGGCGGGCTGGAGTGGGCAACCAGGTACTCGTGCAGGTTCGGGCGCAGGTGCTCGGATCCGGAGGCCATGGGGTCGAGGTTAGCGCCAGGGGATCCGGGCCGGTGGCGCGGGAGCCGGGGCTTGGCCAAGCTCTCCCGGCGGGATCTTGCACACACCGCCCCCGCCCCTCGCATACTGGGTCAACCGGGTGTCGGCCGTCATGGCCCGACTCCAGAGGGACCGGAGGGCCATCGTGACGGCAGAGACACTCCAGCAGCGGGCCGAGATGGAACGGGCGGCGGGCGAGGCGACAATCTGCGACCTGCTCGGCCGCACGGCCGCGGCGGTGGGGGATACCCCCGCGTACTCCAACGAGGCCGGCGATGGCTGGCAGACCCTGACCTGGGCGCAGGTCCACCAGCAGGTGCGCGAGCTCGCGGCGGGCTTCGCCGCGCTGGGCCTTGCGCCGGGTGAGCGGGTCGCCCTGATGCTGCCCAACCGGACCGAGCACGTCCTCGCGGACCTTGGCGCCGTGCACGCCGGGGGCCTGGGGGTCACGATCTATGCCACGCTGGCGCCGGAGCAGATCGCCTTCGTGGCCGGGGACTGCGACGCCCGGATCGCCGTCGTGGACGGGGCCGGCGAGCTGGCGCGCTGGCAGCCGGTGCTGGCCCGGCTGCCCGGGCTGAAGAAGATCATCGTCAGGGACGCCGCCGCCTGCCCGGCCGGGGAGTTCTACCTGACCTGGGACGCGTTCGCCGCGCTCGGCAAGGAGCGGTACGCCGCCGACCCGGATCTGGTCGCCGGGCGGGTGGCGGAGATCACCGCGGATGACCCGGTGGCCCTGCTCTACACCTCGGGGACCACCGGCAACCCGAAGGGCGTCCTGCTCACCCACCGCAACGTCGGCTACGAGCTTGCGTGCGCCCGGGGCATGGGCCTCATTCCGGACAAGGCGCGGTGGGTGTCCTACCTGCCGCTGGCGCACATCGCCGAGCGGATGTTCAGCATCTACCTGCCCATCGACACCGGGACACACGTCCACTTCTGCGCCGACACGGCGCAGCTGGTGCGGGTGGTCGGCAAGGTCCGCCCGAACGGCTTCTTCGGTGTGCCCCGGGTGTGGGAGAAGATCCGGGCCGGCATCGAGTCGCTGCTCACCCTGGAGCAGGACGAGGGCAAGCGGGCCGCGGTCGCCGGCGCGATGGACGCCGGCCGGCGTTACGTGCAGGCGTGCCAGTACGGCCGGAGCATGCCGCCGGGACTGGAAGCGGAGTTCGCCGCGGCGGACGCGGCCGTGCTCGCGCCGATCCGGGGGCTGCTCGGCCTGGACGAGGCGGAGGTCGTATCGAGCGCCGCGGCGCCGCTGCCGCCCGAGGTCGCGGCGTTCTTCTCCGGCCTGGGCATGAAGATCCTCGACATCTACGGGATGACCGAGACCACCGGGGCGTTCACCACCAACACGCCCGAGGCGTTCAAGCTGGGCACGGTGGGCCGGGCCTACCCGGGCATGGAGGTCCGCATCGCCGGCGACGGGGAGATCCTGGTGCGCGGCCCGCTGACCACGCCCGGGTACCTGAACCGGCCCGACCTGACCGCGGACCTGATCGACGGCGACGGCTGGCTGCACACCGGCGACATCGGGAAGCTGGACGACGACGGGTTCCTGTCCGTGGTGGACCGCAAGAAGGAGCTGATCATCACCGCGGGCGGGGAGAATATCGCGCCGGCCGCGATCGAGGGCCTGCTCGTCGCCCATCCGCTGATCGGCCAGGCACTCGCCTACGGCGACCGGAGGAAGTACGTGGTGGCGCTGCTCACCCTGGACGGCGAGGTCGCACCGGCCTGGGCGAACGCCCGCGGGGTCGCCCCCGGCTCACTGGCCGAGCTGGCGGCGGACCCGGTGGTGCTCGCCGAGGTGGGCGCCGCGGTAGCGGCCGTGAACGAGCGGCTGGCCCGGGTACAGCAGGTCAAGCAGTGGCGGCTGCTGCCGGTGGAGTGGACGGCCGAGACCGAGGAACTCACTCCCACGCTGAAACTGCGCCGGCGGATCGTGCACGCCAAGTACGCCGACGTCCTGGACACGCTGTACGACGGCTGACACCCCCGCCCGGCGCGCCAGGGATCAGATCTGGCTCCAGGTGGAGCCGTTCCAGGCCCAGGTGGTCGTCGGGAACGACTTGAGCGCGTTCTCGCTGCCCGAGAACAGCACCACCTGGCCGGTGGCATCGTCGAAGGTCATCGCCCCGTAGGCACGCGGTGGCGGCGACGTGGCCGGGCTGAGCTTCTGCCAGTCGGTGCCGGTCCACGTCCAGGCCGTGTTCAGGAACGTGTTGTGCCCCGCGTCGCCGCCGAACAGCAGCAACTGGTTGCTGCCGGAGTCGTAGGCGGCCTGCCGGGCAAAGACATCGATGCCCGGCGAGTGCGCCGGGCTGAGCTGGGTCCACGTGGTGCCGGTCCAGGCCCAGGTGTCGCCGGGCGAGAAGCCGCTGCCGCGGAAGCCGCCGAAGAGGATCAGCTGACTCGTCGCGGGGTCGTAGACGAACGCGGCGCTGTCCCGCCCCATAGGCGGGGTGGGCGTGGTGAGCCGGGTCCACGTCGTGCCGTTCCATGACCAGGTGTCGTCCCAGTACCCCGTCCCGTGAAACCCGGCGAAGAGGATCACCGTTCCGGTCGTGGCGTCGTAGGCCATCTGCTGGTCCTCCCGGCCGGGCGGCGAGGTGGCCGGGTGCAGCAGTGTCCAGCTGCTGCCGTTCCAGGTCCAGGTCTGGCCGGAGAACCCGGTGCCCGTGGTCGCGCTGCCGCCGAACAGCAGAAGCTGGTTGCTGGCCGGGTCGTAGACCATGGAGGCCCCGGTCCGCGCCGAGGGAGATCTGGTGGGGTGCTGCTGTGTCCAGGTGCTGCCGGTCCGCGTCCAGGTGTCGCCGAAGATGGTGCCCGGGCGACGGCCGCCGAACAGGACCAGTTCGCTCTTCGGGGGGTAGTAGGCGAGCGCCGCCCATTCCCGGCCCCGCGGCGTGACGGCGGCCGAGGCACTGGCCGCGGCTGTGGCACGGGCGGCCGTGCGGGCCTGGGCGGGCGCCGGGCCCAGCAGCGCGGCGACGGCCAGCGCGGCGCACCCCCCGGCCGCGGCGTGACGGTACAGGCTGCCGCGGGGCACCGCGAGCTTCGTCGTGATCATCTTGCGGCCTCCGCTCGCCGTGCGGCTCGTTCCGGGCAAAAGACGCAGCAGGGTGCCTTTCGGTTTACCACGGCCGGGCAGCGCGGGCGCCACGCTTCGCCAACCCCGCGGCAGCACCGGACCGGGGCAGTAGGGTCGGGGCCGGAGGCGTCCGGGTGCCTGGTGGCCCCCCCGGTCTTCAAAACCGGTGTGCGGCGCTCAGCGTCGCAGGCGGGTTCGATTCCCGTCCGCCTCCGCCACCGTCCCGCGGCCGCCGGTTCCGCCGGTTAGTTCACGACCACGTCGTTGGCGGTCGAGGAGATCAGGGCCGCGGGCGACGCCGGCACCTGCACCGGCGCCGTGGTGGTCAGCTTGCTGCCGGTGCCCAGCTGGCCGTTGCGGTCCAGCCCCCAGGCGTAGACGGCGCCGCCGGCGGTGAGGCCGTAGGAGGTGGACCCGCCGCTGGCCAGGGCCACGTAGCTCACCCCGGCCGGGGTGAAGATCTGCACCGGGGCGTCCTGCGCGGTGCTGCCGCCGTCGCCGAGCTGCGCGTAGGTGTCGCTGCCCCAGGCGTACAGGGCGCCGTCCGCCAGCATGACCAGGGTCTGGCCGTTGGCGGCCGCGGAGCCGCCCTCGGCGACCTGGGTCACCGGGGACGGATCCGGCAGAGTCACCCGGACCGGCACTTTGGAGGAGGTGCCGGTGCCCAGCTGGCCGTCGCCGAGCTGCCCGGCGGCGTTGTACCCCCAGTCATAGAACGCGCCGCTGGACAGCAGCGCTCCCGCGTTGCTGAACGAGGACACCACCGCGGTCACGTCCTGGCCGTTCAGGCCGGCCACCGGCGCCGGCGTGGCGCTGCCTGCCTTCCCGCCGGTGCCGAGCACCCCGTTCCAGTTCGAGCCGCAGGAGTAGAGGGTTCCCCCCGAGTCATACACGGCGTGCCCGGACGCTCCGGCGAGCGTCGTCACATCCGTCAGCGGAAGCTGTACCGGCTGGGTGTAGGCGGTCGTGTTGCCCAGGCACAGCTCGCCGTGCCCGTTCAGGCCCCAGCCCCAGGCGTTGCCGCTGGTGTCCACCGCCAGGGCGGTGTCATACGGCATGGCGTCGGTGGCGAGGAAGGCGATCTGCACCCCCGGGGGGAACTGCACCCGCACCGCGCTGGTGAACGAGTTCAGTCTGGTGCCGTCGCCGAGTTCCCCCTGGGTCCCCTGGCCCCAGGCCCACACGGTGCCATCGCCCAGTAGCGCGTACTGCGCCGCGTTGGAGGTGCCGACCTGGACGACCGGCGCGGGGTCGGGAAAGCTCACCCCGGTCGGCCAGCCATGGGAGCTGGCGTCACCGGCGATGGAGTCGCCGAAGTAGCTGCCCCAGTGCTGCACCTCCCCGGGCGTCGGGCCGGTGGCCGCGGCGGCCCGGCTCACCGGGCTCAGGCTCACCGGGCTCAGGCTCAGCGCGGCCAGCGCCGCGGCGCCGAGGGCAAGCGGAACTGCCTTCATGGTCCCCCCTAGCCGCACCGCCGAGGATGTGATCGGGTCGGTGTGGTCGCGTGTTCCTCGCCGCCGCGGCCTCCGCGGAGCAGCGGTCCTGATGGGCATGCGGAAGATCTGTGTCAAGCGGCAAAAGTGACAGTAATCAAGAGGAGTCCATGATGTCCCAAGTCGGCCCGCGGCAGCGGGCAATGTTGCTGATCGCAGCCTTAGCGCTGGCGGCCATGGTGCTCGCGCCCGCGGCCGGTGCGGCCAGCGCCGGCCCGGCCGGTACCGCGCCGAGCCTGGACTGGCCCCAGTACCTGCACGGCCCGCAGCACAGTTCGGTGAGCAACGCGACGGCGTTCACCGTGTCGAACGCGGCGTCGGCCAAGCAGGTGTGGCACTGGCAGCCACCGCGCATCAGTGGCGAGCCCGCGCCCGCGCTGGACGCGAGCCCGACGGTGGTCGCCGGGGCCGTCTACATCGGTGCGCAGAGCGGCGGGTTCTACGCGCTGAACGAAGCCACCGGGGCGGTGATCTGGAGCCGCCGGCTCGACACCCAGCCCGCGGCGACCTGCACCGCCCAGGGAATCACCTCGACCGCCGCGGTGCTGCCCGACCCGGTCACCGGCACGTCCACGGTCTATGTGTCCGGCGCCCGGTTCCTCTACGCGCTGAACGCCGCCACCGGCGCGGTGGCCTGGAAGACCGAGATCGGGCCGCCGGACAAGGCCCAGCCGGACGGGTACTACAACTGGTCATCCCCGACCGTGGCGGGCGGCCACATCTA
This sequence comes from uncultured Actinomycetes bacterium, assembly GCA_963730235.1. Classification (GTDB taxonomy): domain Bacteria; phylum Actinomycetota; class Actinomycetes; order Streptosporangiales; family Streptosporangiaceae; genus DASXKD01. The sequence goes on along the minus strand of CAVSRH010000025.1, from coordinate 162,874 downwards.
CGTCGGCCTGGCGTCGAACTGCGACAACCCGCTGGTTCGCGGCGGGGTCGTCGAACTCGACCAGCACACCGGCCAGATGCTGCACACCTGGTACACCGTGCCCGCCGGCTCGATCGGCGGCAGCGTCTGGTCGAGCGTCGCAGTCTCGTCCACCGGCAGCGACGTCTGGGTGTCGACCGGGAACGAGTGCGATCCCACGATTAACAAGTGCCCGTCCGGCGACAAGATCGGGAATTCGCTGTCGATCGTGCACCTGTCCGCGTCGCTGCGCCTGCTGCAGGCCTGGCAGGCGCCCGGTACCGCTGGCCACGGGCACGACTGGGACTTCGGCTCCTCGCCGACCCTGTTCGGCAGCCTGGGCATCCCGCCGGACGTCGGCGCCTGCAACAAGGACGGGCTCTACTACACCCTCGCCGACAACCCGCTGGGCAGTTCGCCGGTGTGGACCGACCGGCTGGGCGTGCCCGGCGGGGCGCGGGGCGTGTGCATCTCCAGCGCGGTCTGGGACGGCCCGGCCGGCACGCTGTACCTCAGCGGCAACGGCACCACCATCGGCGGCAGGAGTTTCGGCGGATCGGTCGGCCAGGTGGACCCGTCCACCGGCGCGTTCCGCTGGCGTACCGGGCTGCCCTGCGCGGTGATGGGCACACCGGCGCTGGACGGTGCCGGTGTTCTCGCGGCCGGCACCTACCGCTGCGTCAAGCCGGCCACGCCGGGGGCGTACCTGATCAACGCCACCACCGGCGCCATCCTCACCACACTGCCGGTCACGGCGGGTAAGGTCTTCGCCCAGCCGGTCTTCGCCCAGGGCAGCGTGTTCGTCGCCACCGAGTCCGGCGGCCTGTACGACCTGGCACCCGGGACGGCCCGGACCTGACCAGTCCCGGCCGGGCGGCGGGCGAAAGTGATCCGCGCCGCCGCGCGCGGGCTGTTGACACTGGCCAGCGGACCGCACTACGTTCCGAGGGTTTGATGCGCAGAAATGTAGCGATTTACCCCGGCTCCGGGGCGCGGCGAGTGGGGCGGTGAGTCGGTTGGTGGCATGGCATGGCGTGACCAGGTTCCGGCTGGCGGCGGTGGGCGGTGCCGTGGCACTGGCCGTGGCCGGAGTCGTGCCGGGAGCCCTCGGCGCGGCCGCGGCGGCCGGGACCGCACCGGCCACGCAGGGCTTCACGATCGCGCGCAGCTCCTACGGGGTGCCCACCATCACCGGGACGTCGCAGGCCCGGATGTGGTTCGGCGCCGGCTGGGCACAGGCGCAGGACCGGATGGTCCAGCTTGAGCTCACCAGGCGCGCCGTGGAGGGCACGCTGTCGGCGATCTTCGGCTCGAGCGAGCTGGGCCAGGACGAGACCGCCCGCACGTTCTTCTACACCCCGGCAGAGCTGACCGCCCAGTTCCAGTCCCTGCCCGCCGCCACCAGGACGGCGGTCACCGAGTTCTCCGCCGGCATCAACGCCTACGAGGCGAGCGCGTACACCAGCGCCACCAGCGAGCAGCAGAAGGTTCCCTACGAGTTCTTCGTGCTCGGCAAGCTGCTCGGGCTGTCCGGCCCGTACCAGCCGGCGCCATGGCAGCCCGAGGACACCGTGGCCATCGGCAACTACCTGGCCCGCGAGTTCGGCGGCGGCGGTGGCAGCGAGCTGAGCAATCTTCAGTTCCTCCAGTACCTGGAGAACGAGCTGATCAAGACCGGGTCCAAGAGCCCGTTCAACACCGCGGCGGCGATCTTCAACGACGCCCGCTGGACCAACGACCTCACCGCTCCCACCACGGTGCCCCAGCCGCCGCTCTCCCCGCCGGCCGGCGCGTCACCGGCCAAGGCGGACGCCGCCCTGCTGCACGCGGCCGCGGCCCTGCCGGCGCTGAGCCACGCGGTGCTCGCCAAGGCGGCCGCGAAGCTGGCCGCCGACCGGGCGACGATCCTGAAGACCGGCGTCTCGCTGCGGGTGCTGTCGCACGGCGGGTCGAACGCGCTCGCGGTGGCCCCGTGGCGCTCGGCAGACCACCACGCGCTGCTGTGGGGCGCGCCCCAGGAGGGCTTCGGCACCCCGAGCGTGGACGGCGAGGAGTACCTGCACGCTCCCGGCTACGACGCGGGCGGCATGTACATCACCGGCGAGCCGTTCATCCTGATCGGCCGCAACGCCAACGTCGCCTGGACCACCACCAGCGAAGAACTCGTCGACCAGCGGATCTACATCGAGCACAACGTCAACTACGCGGCCAGCCCGCCGACCTACGAGTTCGACGGCAAGCAGGTCCCGATGCAGGCCATCCCGGAGACGATCCAGGTGGCCGGCCAGCCGCCGGTGAGCTTCACCGTGCTGCGGACCATCGACGGCCCCGTGGTCCAGGCCGATCCCGACCGACGGCCTGGCAATCTCGGTGCGGTTCGCCTCGTGGAACCGCGAGACCGGCACCCTGACCGGGTTCTCCCAGCTCGGCGGGGATACCAACCTGGCCCAGTTCCGGCACTCGATGAGCCTCGTCACGACCCTGCACAACTTCCTCTACGCCGACCAGAAGGGCAACATCGCCTACTTCGGCGACGGGCTGGTCCCGATCGAGCCGCGCGGCGTGGACCCGCGGCTGCCCGGGGCCGGGGACGGCACCCAGCAGTGGACCGGCTTCGTGCCGTTCGCGCAGATGCCGCACAGCATCAACCCGCGGCAGGGCTTCCTGGACAACTGGAACACCAAGCCCTCACAGCAGGCCTTCTACCAGCAGAACTCCGGTGACGAGTACTGGGGCACGATCTTCCGGTCACAGCTCATCAGCCAGCTCGCCAAGGCCAGCACGTCGATCAACATCAAGTACCTGGAGGGCATCGAGCACGCCATCGGCACGATCGACAACGGGGACAACACCAGGCCCGCCGCCGGCTACTTCATCCCCTACCTGGTCAGCGCCTACCAGGCGCTGGTGAAGTCCGGTGACCCGCTGGTCAGCCCGGCCACCCATCCCGACCTGCAGCCCGCGATCGGCGCACTGGAGCACTGGAACGGTGTCACCACGCTGGGCAGCCCGGCCATGTCGATCTTCATGAACTTCCTGGAGGCCTACGAGCGCAACGTGTTCGAGGGCGGCCTCAGCCCCGGTGAGCAGTACACCGGGAAGATCAACTTCAGCGACGGGAGCCTGGGCCTGGGCACCTACGGCGGGCTCGGCGGAATGGCCACCTACAACCTGCTGTACCACATCCTGAACAACACCGACGGCGTGCTGCCCTGCCTGACGTTGTGCTACCACGGCGGTTACTTCGCCGGGCACCGCGACCAGTTGCTGGTGGAGAGCCTCAACGACGCGATCACGATCCTGTCCGGCACCGGCACCCAGCTCGGCCAGAACGTCCCCGGCTTCGGCACCACCGACATCGCCAAGTGGGGCTTCGAGCCGGCCCAGGACCAGAACTGGGACAGCCTCGACCCGCTGGCCGTGGGAATCACCACCCACTGCGGCACCAGCGCCAGCCAGAACCGCAGCACGTTCATGATGGGCGTGGACGTCGGCCCGCACGCTCACCGGCCAGGATGAGCTGCCGCCGGGGCAGAGCGCGTTCATCTCCGCGGCGGGCACGCCGAGCCCGCACCTCTGCGACCAGGTGGGCCTGTTCAACGACTTCCGCTACAAGAACATGCCGCCCAGCTGACCCCGCGCACGACGGCAAGGGCGGGCCCCGGACTTCCGGGGCCCGCCTCGTGCCGTGCCAGCCGCTGGTTACCGCGCGGCGGTGAGCCGGCGCCACACGCTTGGCCGGTCGCCGTCCTGCTCCGTGCCGGGCTCGTCCTGCTCCGTGGCGGGCTCCTGCTTCGCCGGCTTCTCCGCCTTCGCGCGCCGGCCCGGCTTGGACCACGTCACCTCGTCGCCCGAGAGCTGGGCGTCCCGCGCGCCGACGACCGCCAGGCGGCCGAAGGCCACGGCGGCGAGGAACACGATGACCACGCCCAGGGCGGTGAAGAAGCTGAGGTGCTCGGCCACCATGTGCAGCGGGCCGCCGGTCGGCTGGCCCGGGTCAAGTGCGGCCGGGATACCACCGGGCACGCCCAGCGTGGTACTGCTGGTCCACACCGGGCCCAGCAGGCTGCCCACGGTGAACCAGGCACCGCCGGCGGCGGCCAGCACCGCGCCGAACATCGCCACCGGCCGGAACGCGCTGATCATCAGGATCAGCCCGCCCAGCGCGACGGCCACCCCGGGCGCGATCTCCAGGAAGAACCGGCCCCAGGTCCAGGTCCACGCGGTGTCGGGCGTGTAGGCGAAGTGGAAGTAGGGGCCGACGAACGGGATCAGCGCGCCCCACGCACCAAGCAGGATCAGCAGGAAGCCGCTGCCGACGCCACGGGTGCGCGGCACTCGCATCATCGCTGTCATGAGGAATCACTCCCTGAGCACATTCCAGTCGATATTGCGCTCGCCACTACCCGCGGTCGCGGCGGCCATGCGCGGATTCGCACGCGGATTCGCCCGCCGCACTGACAGGCCGCTGCCCGGGCGGCCTGACGCGCCGGCGGGGCGCGCCCGCGGCGGGCGCACCGCGGCGGTTAGTGCCGGACGTGCCGCCGTTCGGTGAACCGGTCGGTGCTCCAGGCGGCCGCCTCGGCGGGCGGGTCGCCGGCCGAGATCCATCTGACGATCGTGGCCGCGGTGACCGGGGCCATGAGGATGCCGGTGCGGAAGTGCCCAGAGGTCAGCCACGCGTTGTCGAGCCCGGGCACCTTGTCGATGACGGGGCGGCCGTCCGGGTGCCGGGGCCGGAAGCAGTACCACTGGTAGGCGGCCGGCAGCCCGCGCACCGCGGGCAAGGTGGCGTAGAGCGCTTCCAGGATGGAGTCGATGACGTCCTGGCGGACGGCGGGCGTCTCGTCGCCCATGTCGAACGTGCCGCCGACCAGAAGCCGGCCGTCGTCGAGCTGAGTGGCGACCGGCGCCACCGTGCCGGGCAGCCGCACCGGCGAGGGCTCGGTGACCAGCAGGTGCCCCTTGACCCGGCTGGACGGCAGGTCGAGGGCCAGCCCGTCGAGCAGCGGCGGCAGCCCGGTGGCGAACACGACGGCGCCCGGGTGGATGTCCCCGGCCGTGGTGGTGACCTTGGTCACCCGGCCGCCCGTGGTGGTGATGGAGGTGGCCGCGGTCCCGGTCGCCACCGCGGGCAGCACCGCGGCCAGGCGGGCCAGCGACCGCAGCGGGTTCACCCGCGCCTGCCGCCGGATCAGCGCACCCGCCATCGGGCGGGCCAGGCCGGGAACCAGTTCGGCGACCCGGTCGTGGTCGAGCCATTCCACCGCCGGGCGCTGGTGCGGGGCGAACCCGTCGGGATCCGGTGCCAGCCCGATCCAGTCCAGCTCGATCAGCCCGACGCCGCCCGGCCAGGTCCGCTCCAGCTCGCCCCACAGTTCCAGGCTGGTCCGGGCCAGGTCAACGAAGGGCTCGGGGTCGCTCCACTCGTGGATCTCCGGCGTAAGCAGCCCCGCCGCCCCGCCGGTAGCGCCCGAGCCCAGCCGTCCCGCCTCGATGAGCAGGACCGAGCCGAGCCCGGCCGCGTGACAGGCGGCCGCGGTGGCGACGCCGACTATTCCCCCGCCGATCACCAGGATGTCGGGGCGCGGCAGTGAGATGCTGCCCGCGCCCCGGCCGAGCTGTGCCCGATCTTCCTCGGTGAGCCGGTCCCGCCAGATTGGAGTCTCAGCGACCATGACCCAATTGTCTCCCCACTTGGTCACCACCTGGCACCACAATCCGTCATGCGGCTGTGCGGAAGTAGTCTGGTGTCGCTGGAGGCACACCCGAACCCCTGTCGTAGCAAGGAGGTGATGCCCCGGTGCTGGCTGATTCCTACGGCCGGATCGCCACCGATCTCCGGGTGTCCCTTACCGACCGGTGCAACCTGCGATGCGCGTACTGCATGCCCGCCGAAGGCCTGGACTGGCTGCCGCGCCCGGAGCTGCTCACCGACGACGAGGTCGTCCGGCTGGTCCGGATCGGCGTGGAGCACCTCGGCATCACCGAGATCCGGTTCACCGGCGGGGAGCCGCTGCTGCGCCGCGGCCTGCCGGACATCGTCGCCCGTACCGCGGCGCTGCATCCCCGTGCGGAGATCTCGGTCACCACGAACGGGATCGGCCTGGACCGGCTCGCGGGCCCGCTCGCCGAGGCGGGCATGGACCGGGTGAACGTGTCCCTGGACACGCTGCGGCCCGAGGTGTTCCAGGAACTCGCCCGGCGGGACCGCCTCGACGATGTGCTGCGCGGGCTGGCCGCCGCGGCGTCCGCCGGGCTGACGCCGGTCAAGGTCAATGCGGTGCTCATGCGCGGCGTCAACGACGGCGAGGCGGTCGCGCTGCTCCGGTTCTGCCTGGAACACTCCTACCAGCTCCGGTTCATCGAGCAGATGCCGCTGGACGCCCAGCACGGCTGGCGCCGGGAGAACATGGTGACCGCCGCGGAGATCCTCGGCGCCCTGTCGGCGGAGTTCACCCTCACGCCGGACGACTCGGCCTCTCGTGGGGCGGCGCCCGCGGAGACCTTCCTGGTCGACGGCGGGCCCGCGCGGGTCGGCGTGATCGGCTCGGTGACCAGGCCGTTCTGCGGGGCGTGCGACCGGGTCCGGCTCACCGCCGACGGCCAGATCCGCAACTGCCTGTTCGCGCAGGAGGAGAGCAACCTCCGCGATCCGATGCGGGCCGGGGCCGGTGACGAGGAGCTGGCCGCGCTATGGGAGAAGGCGGTCTCCGCCAAGCTGCCCGGCCACGGCATCAACGAGCCTGGGTTCCTGCAGCCGGCCAGGCCGATGTCCGCCATCGGCGGCTGAGCCAGCCCGCCTGCGCCCCACCCACGCCCCGTTAAACGGTCGGCCTGCTGCTTCACCGCGCCTGAAATAAGTCTTGCGTTCCGACTGTTATCGATATATCGTCGAGATGTCTAAGAAGGAAACATGCTTCTTGAGACTGTCGGATTACTACGAAGAGTATGGAGTACGAAGATGCATGAACATCACGAACACCGGCATGAGCACGGTGACGAGGACTGGGCCCCCGGCGAGGAAGACTGGGGCCGCGGCCGGGGACGTGGCCGTCCGCGCGGTCGCGGGCCTGGCGGCCCGGGGCGCCGGGGCGGCCCGCCCGGATTCGGCCCGATGGGCTTCGGTTTCGGGCCCTGGGCGATGGAGGGCAAGCGCCACCATGGCCCGCGGGTCCGGCGCGGTGACGTCCGCGCCGCGGCTCTGGCGCTGCTCGCCGAGGAGCCGCGCAACGGGTACCAGCTCATCCAGGACATCGCCGAGCGCAGCGGCGGCGTCTGGCAGCCCAGCCCCGGGTCGGTGTACCCGGCACTCCAGCAACTGGAGGACGAGGGCCTGATCCAGGCGGAGACGCCGGAGGGCGGGCGCAAGCGCTACGCGCTGACCGCCGAAGGGCGCGAGTACGTGACCGCTCACGCCGACGAGGTCCGCGCCCCGTGGGACGACGTGGCCAGCAGCGTGGGCACGGACGCGATCGAGCTCCGCCGGCTGATCGCCGCGGTGGCGGCGGCGGCCGTGCAGGTCGCCCAGGTCGGCACCGCGGCGCAGGCGGCGCAGGCACGGCAGGTTCTTACCGATGCCCGGCGCAAGCTCTACGCGATCCTCGCTGCCGATGACGACACCGCCGAGTGACCCCGGCAGGACCGGGGGGCCGTCCTCCCGGGCCGCCCTGGCCAAGGCCCCGTGACACACAGCGGGGCCTTCGGCCATCGGGGTTCCGGGGGTCGTCTCCCGGGCCAGTACCGGGGGCGGCTTTGCGGCCCGGGCTGGCGCTGCACCGGCCCACCGGCCGGGCGCCCGGACGGGCCGCCCGCAGCGGCTAGGCTCAGCACTGGACCTGAGGAGGCAAGGCACGGTGGTGGCAGGGCAGGATAATGGCGGCCCGGCGGGCCAGCAGGCCGGGGACGGGCACCGGGAAGCGGCGATCATCGTCGCGGGCCTGACCAAGAACTACGGCGACATTGAAGCGGTACGCGGGATCGACTTCGAGGTGCCGGTGGGCGAGACCTTCGGGTTCCTCGGCCCCAACGGCGCCGGCAAGTCGACCACGATCAAGGTGCTGTGCACGCTGGCACGGCCCACGTCGGGGTCGGCCAGGGTCGCGGGCCACGATGTGACCTCGGAGCGCGACGCGGTGCGCCGCAACATCGGGCTGGTGTTCCAGGACACCACCCTGGACAACTATCTGACCGGGGCGCAGAACCTGCGCTTCCACGCCGCCCTGTACGGGGTGCCCACCGCCGCGGTGGCGCCGCGGATGCGCCAGGTGCTGGAGATGGTGGGCCTCTGGGAGCGCCGGGACAGCGTGGTGATGACCTACTCGGGCGGGATGAAGCGGCGCCTGGAGATCGCCCGCGGCCTGCTGCACGCCCCGCACGTGCTGTTCCTGGACGAGCCCACGGTCGGCCTGGACCCGCAGACGCGCGCGTCGATCTGGGAGTACATCAACGAGCTGAAGAGCCGTGAGGACATCACGATCTTCCTCACCACGCACTACATGGACGAGGCCGAGCACTGCGACCGCATCGCGATCATCGATCACGGCCAGATCGTCGCGATCGACACCCCGGAGGCGCTGAAGGCCAGCGTGGGCAAGGACCGGGTGCAGATCCACACCGCCGACGACCAGGCGGCCATCGCCGAACTGGGCCGCGAGTTCGGCATCGAGGCGGCGGTGCACGAGGGTGCGGTGACGTTCTCGGTGGCCTCGGGCGAGCAGTTCGTGCCGCGCCTGTTCGCCGGGCTGTCGGTGCCCATCAAGGCGGTCAGCGTGTCCCGGCCGACCCTGGACGACGTGTTCATGTCCTACACCGGCTCCACGATCAGGGACGCGGAAGCGTCGGGCGCCGACCACATGCGGCAGATGGCCGCGGCGTTCCGGGGGAGGCGGTAAGCATGGCCACGCAGACGACCCAGGCAGCGCAGGCGAGCGAACAGGCGGCGCTGGCCGGGACCATCCGGGTCGCGGTCCCGGAGCACAGCCTGCGCACCGACCTGCGCGCGGTCAGCATCGTGTGGCGCCGGGAGCTGATCCGGTTCCAGCGGGACCGGCTGCGCACGATCACCTCGCTGATCCAGCCGCTGCTGTTCCTGCTGGTGCTCGGCACCGGCCTGTCCTCGCTGGCCCAGAGCGGCATGCCTCCCGGGATCAACTTCAAGACGTTCATCTACCCCGGCGTGCTGGCGATGTCGGTGCTGTTCACCGCGATCTTCTCGGCCGCCTCGATCGTCTGGGACCGGGAGTTCGGGTTCCTGCGGGAGATGCTGGTCGCACCGGTCAGCCGGGCCTCGATCGTCATCGGCAAGTGCCTGGGCGGCGCGACGATCGCCACCATGCAGGGCATCATCATCCTGGCCCTGGCCGGCCTGGCCGACGTGCCCTACAACCCGGTGCTGATGCTCACCCTGGTCGGCGAGATGCTGCTGCTCGCGTTCACGCTCACCGCGTTCGGCGTGATGATGGCGGCCCGCATCACCCAGTTCCAGGCGTTCATGGCGCTGACCCAGATGCTCGTGATGCCGCTGTTCTTCCTGTCCGGTGCGCTGTACCCGCTGCACGGGCTGCCCAGCTGGCTGAGCGTGCTCACCCGGATCGACCCGCTGACCTACGTGGTCGGGCCGATGCGGCACGCGGTGCTCAGCCACCTGCCGCTGGACCCCGCCGCGGTGCACGCCCTCTCGCCGAGCATTACCTGGGCGGGCTGGCCGGTGCCGATTCTGCTGTCACTCGGAATCGTTGCGGTGATGGGGCTCGCCATGATGGGCGTGGCGATCGCTACGTTCAGTAAGCCCGAATAATCGGGAAGTCTGTCGGCATAACTATTAGGAAAGGCTTGCCTTACTTTCAAGGTAAGGTAAAGAGACTATAAAGAAAGCATCTCGGGGCCGTCGTAAATAGTCTATACCTTTCAATCGCGGGTGGCTGCGAAGGAAGGGTTTTGACAGGGTCATCGTGGCCGGATCATCGTGGCCCGGACGGGTGGGTGTAGTTCGCGATTCGGCGGCGGGGGATGGGGCGGCCGGTGGGTCAGTTGGCCGCGGACAGAACTCCGCGCCCAACTGACCCACCGGCCGCTTGTGCACGGGTCCCGGCTGCGGGGGGACGCCGGCCGGAGGATGGCCTGGCCGCGGACAGAGCTCCGCGCCCAGGCAACCTCCGGCCAGGCGTTGCGGCAGGTTCCGGTGGACACATGCGACGGGTCCTGGAGCCCCGCGCTTGCCGGGGCCGTGCAGGCCCGCCCGCGTGCGACATAGCTGTCCGGACAGCGCTGCTAGCTGGGCTTCCGGGTGCAGCATGGGGGAGAGGAGCGGCAGGGGAGCTGGGGCGGGCGGGGGCCATCGAGCTGACCGGTTCCGGGAGCCCGAGGCGGCCCTCCGGGCCGCGAGGGGGCCCGCCATCGCTTGGCCGTAAGTGGGGGGCGGGCCGTAGCTGGCGCGCCATCGGGGGGGTCCGGGGGGTCGTCCCCCCGAGGGGATACTGCGGGCCGGGGCGAAGGCGCCTGAAAGGCGCCGAAGATAGAGCGACGCCGGGTGGCTACGGGGGCAAACCACCCGGCGTCGCATTCATCGGCGTTCCGACGGGGGCCCGGAACGCCGGCAGGTGCTCCGACGGGGGACCAGAGCACCGGTTTGAATGCTACTACGATTCCCCCCACGATGCATCAAACCCGGAACACATTCGGGGCGTGTGAGGCTGCTCTGCGGTGCCGCTCAAGGCAGCCGGAACGCCCGATGAGTGCGCACTGTAACTGCGCGCCGGGGCCCGCTTTCGACTTTCATTCTTGGCCCGGGCCGGTCACGCCGCCGTCACCGGTCTGACCTGCGCCGGGGGAGCCCCCCGGGGCGTCAGGGCCGGGGCCGGAGTAACGCTCCGGAAGTTTCGGCTCGTAAGCGCGGAAACCCCGCGTGCTGGTGGGCTCCCGTCCTCCGTTGGCGAACACCACCGCGAAGTAAGGAATCACGAGAGCACCGACCGCGGGAATGGCGGCGAACCAGCCCGCGCCCGCAGCGAACAGCACGATCGTCAGCCCGAAGCAGGCCACCCGGATGCCCATCATGATCAGGTAGCGGCGCTCCCGGTACGCGATGTCCTCCGAGCGCGGCTTGCGCGCCTCGGTCACCAGGACCGCGTCGTCGCGGCGGCTCTTGGGCAGGCCCCTCACCCCTCCAAGCTATGCGCTGCCCGGGGCGCGCGTCACCCCCGCGAGGCCCGCCAGGTCCGGTGCCCCGGCGAGCGCCATCAGATGGGCCAGGTCAGCGGTCATCGCGGCGAGCAGATCCCGTACGCCGTCGGCGCCGCCGCAGGCCAGGGCCCACAGCACCGGGCGGCCGAGGAACACCGCCCGCGCCCCGAGCCCGAGCGCCGCGAGCACGTCCTCACCCGTGCGCAGCCCGCCGTCCACGAACACGGCGGCGGAGCCGCCCACTTCTGCGGCGACAGCGGGCAGCGCCAGCGCGGTCGGCACCGCCCGGTCGAGCTGGCGGCCGCCGTGGTTGGACACGATCACCCCGGCCGCGCCCGCCGTCACGCAGGCACGCGCGTCGTCGGCGCGCAGCACGCCCTTGACCAGCACCGGCACACCGCCCAGCCGGGCCAGCCAGCCGATGTCGCCGAACGTCAGATCGGCGGCCTGGTCGGCCCGGGCCTGGTCCGTCCAGCGGCCCGATGTTGATAGTGAACTCGGCCTCGCTGACCACGCCCTCGCCCCGGTCGCGCCGCTTCCGGCCGACCACCGGGGTGTCCGCGGTGAGTACCAGTGCCCGCGCGCCCGCGGCGACCGCGCGGCTGACCAGTCGGGCGGTGAGGTCCCGGTCGCGCAGCACGTAGACCTGGAACCACCAGGCGCCCCCGCCGTCCGCGGCGGCCCGCCGATGTCCTCGATGCGCCGGCTGCACCGGCTGGACAGCAACGTCAGCGCGCCCGCCGCGGCGGCGCCGCGGGCGGTGGCCAGCTCGCCTTCGGGGTGGGCCAGGCCCTGGAACCCGGTGGGCGCCACCGCGACCGGGGTCCGGCGGCGGTCTCCGGCAGGCCGGGCAGGCGCACGCTGGTGTCGACCGCGGACACGTCGCGCAGTACCCGGGGCATCAGCCAGTGCCGCTGCCACGCGCCGCACGCTGGCCCGCAGTGTCCGCTCGCTTCCCGAGCCCCCCGCGTAGTAGTCGTAGACCTCGGGGGTGAGCACGCGCCTGGCCCGCCGCTCCAGTTCGGCGATGTCGACTGCCACAGCCGCTCCCTTCGATGCGCTAGGAGGGATCATGACCGACCGAACGTACCGGGTGACCGAGATCGTCGGCACCTCGCCCGACGGGATCGAGCCCGCGATCCGCAACGCGGTGCACCGGGCCGCGCAGACGCTGCGGCACCTGGACTGGTTCGAGGTCACCGAGATCCGCGGCCAGATCAGGGACGGCCAGGTGGCCCACTACCAGGTGGGCCTGAAGGTCGGCTTCCGGCTCGAGGACACCTGAGGGGTCTAGCTCAGCTGGCCTGGCTGACCGAGGACATGTTGAAGTCCTCGAAGCGCGCCGGGGGCATCGCCGAACGGGTGAAGTAGTCGCCCCACTCCCGCGGCAGGGCGGGGACGGTGGCGCCCACCTCGGCGAGGCGGCCGAGCAGGCCGACCGGGCTCTCGTTGAACCGGAAGTTGTTCACCGCCGCCGGTGACCTCGCCGTTCTCCACCAGGTAGACCCCGTCCCTGGTGAGGCCGGTGAGCAGCAGCGTCTGCGGGTCCACCTCGCGGACGTACCACAGGCAGGTGACCAGCAGGCCGCGCGCGGTCCTGGCGATCAGCTCGTCCATGCGACGCCCGCCGTCCCGCGGCGCCCTCGAGGATCAGGTTGCCGGTCTCCGGCGTGGGCGGCAGCCCCGACAGCCCCGCGGTCCACCTGGTCTGCGTCAGGGCGCTGAGCACGCCGTTGTCCAGCCAGGTGACCGGGGGGATCGCCAGTCCGTTGTCGAACACCGAGGCCTCGCGCTCGGAGGTGCGGGCGATCACGAAGGGCGCGCACCGCATACCCGGCGGCCCCGGGGTCGCTGCGCAGGGTCACCGGCAGGCTGGCCAGCCGCTCGCCGACCCTGGTCCCGCCGCCGGGCTTGCTGAACACCGTCCGGCCGTCCAGCGCGTCCTTGGCCCCGGTGGACCAGTAGAGGTAGATGAACAGGTCGGCCATGGCGCCTGGCGACAGCAGCGTCTGGTACCTGCCCGCGGGCAGGTCCACCTGCCGCTGGCCCAGTCCGAGCCGCCGGCCCAGGTCGGCGGCTGATCGCCGCGCACGTCGACGTCGGTGAAGTCGGAGGTGGCCTGGCCAGCCCAGGCCGAGCCGCCGGGCGCGGCCGTCTTGGCGTTGATGTCGGCCTTGCCGCGTGGGCTGGTCGTGGCGCAGCCGCAGCCCGCTGGAGGTGCCGAGGAAGGTGCTGGTCAGCGAGTGCTCGGCGTACCCGTACAGCTTCCGCCCGGCGGCCGCCGCCGGCCTCGAACGCCTCGCCGAGCGCCGGCGAGAAGGTGCCGAACACGCCGATGCCGGTGCTGCCCGGCTCGTCGTCCCAGCCGGGCTGTCCCGGCCGCGCGCCCCGCTTTGCTGCCGAACGCCTGCCCGTCGGCTGGCCCGAGCAGCTCCTGCGCATCCTCGGCCGGGGAACCCTCGCCTGCGGCAGCCTGCTCGGCCGCGGCAGACCACGTCCGCCACCTGGTCGTCGCGCACCCCGGCCCGGGACACCACGCCGGCCCGGGCGCCGTCGGCGCCGCGGATGATCGCGATGACGGTGAGCTGGCGGGACCGGGACACCCCGTTGGTGGTCAGCGAGTTCGCTGCCCAGCGCAGGTTCGCCGCGGAGGTCTCGTCCGCGATCACGACGCAGTCGTCGCACCGGGCGGCGGCCAGCGCCCGCTCCACCGTCTGCTGCGGAGTCATGCCCCCTCCTGCGCCGTGTTGAGGATCCGGATACCGCGGAACACCGCCGCGGGGCAGCCGTGGCTGACCGGCGCGACCTGCATCGGCTGGCCCTTGCCGCAGTTGAAAGCGCCGCCGAGGACGTAGGTCTGTGGCCCGCCGACCGCTTCCATGCTGTTCCAGAAGTCGGTGGTGACGGCCTGGTAGGCGACGTCGCGCAGCTGGCCGGCCAGCCGGCCGCTGGCGATCCGGTAGAAGCGCTGCCCGGTGAACTGGAAGTTGTACCGCTGCATGTCGATGGACCAGCTCTTGTCGCCGACGATGTAGATGCCGTCGTCCACGCCGGCGATCAGCTCCTCGGTGGACGGGCCGCCGGCCGCGGGCTGCAGCGAGACGTTGGCCATCCGCTGGATGGGCATGTGCCCGGGGGAGTCGGCGAACGCGCAGCCGCGTGGACCGGTCCAGGCCGCGCATCAGCGCCATCCGCCGGTCCACCTGGTACCCGGTGAAGATGCCACCGGTGATCAGGTCCCAGGACTGGCCGGCGACCCCCTCGTCGTCGTAGCCGACGCTGGCCAGCCCGTGCTCGGCCGTCCGGTCCCCGGTCACGTGCATGACGGGGGAGCCGTAGCGCAGGCTCCCGAGCTTGTCCGGGGTGGCGAAGGAGGTGCCGGCGAACGCGGCCTCGTAGCCGAGCGCCCGGTCCAGCTCGGTGGCGTGGCCGATCGACTCGTGGATGGTCAGCCACAGGTTGCTGGGGTCGATGACCAGGTCGTAGCGGCCCGGCCGGGACGCTCGGCGCGGCCAGTTTCTCGGCCAGCAGGCCGGGCATGGCCGCCAGCTCGGCGGGGAAGTCCCAGGCGCCCGCGCCGCTCCACGGGCTGCCGCCCAGGTACTCCAGGCCGCGCCCGGCCGGCGGGGCGAGCGTGCGCATCGTCTCGAACCGCCCGTCCGGCTCGACCGCGACGCAGCTGACCTCCGGGGCGATCCTGACCCGCTGCTGCAGCGCGGTGGTGGCCCCGTCGGCGTAGAACTTGCACTCGCGAACCTGGAACAGCATGGCGTCCACGTGGGCGATCCGCTCGTGCGCGAGCAGCCCCGAGCTCCACTGCGCCAGCAGTTCCACCTTGTCCGCCAGGCTCGCCCCGAACGGGTCCACGTCATAGGCCGACACCCAGCTCACATCGCCGTGCGGGGGCTCGCCAGCCAGCTCGATGCGTTCTGAATTGATAGCCGCTGCGACCCGCGCGACCTGCACCGCTTCGGCGGCCGCACGGGCCGCCGCATCGGGCGTCATGTCCACGGTGGCCGCGAACCCCCAGGTGCCGTCGACGATGACCCGCACGGCGAGCCCCAGGATGTCAGTGTCGGACAGGGTTTCCGGCGTGCCGTCGGACAGCCCGATCCGCTGCGCCAGGATGCGCTCGGCCCGGAAGTCGGCGTGCTGGGCACCGAGTTCGGCGGCGCGCTGCAGCGCGGTATCGGCGAGCGCCCGCAACGGGTAGGCGGTGAACTCGGGGTCGATCCGGCCGTTCGGACTACCAGCGGTATCAGCCACGAAAGGCAACCTATCTCACGCCTGAGAGGCGGTACGCTCGCGGGGAATCGGCCGCTCGGCAGGAGGTATCACGCTCATGGCCAGGTCCGCGCTCGTCACCGGCGGCAACCGGGGCATCGGCCTGGCGATCGCGCGGCGGCTCGCCGCCGGCGGCGACCGGGTCACCGTGACCTCGCGCTCTGGCGACCCGGTCGACGGGCTGGCCACGGTCGCGTGTGACGTCAGGGACGCGGCGTCGGTGGACGCGGCGTTCAAGAAGGTCGAGGCCGGGCAGGGGCCGGTGGAGATCCTGGTCGCCAACGCCGGGATCACCAAGGACCAGCTGCTCGCGCTGCTGTCCGAGGACGCCTTCACCGCGGTGCTGGACACCAACCTCACCGGCGCCTACCGGGTGGCCAAGCGGGCGGTGCGCGCCATGATGCGGGGCCGGCACGGCCGGCTGATCTTCATCTCCTCGGTGGTCGGCCTGCTCGGCTCGGCCGGCCAGGCCAACTACGCGGCCTCCAAGGCGGGCCTGGTCGGGCTGGCCCGGTCCCTGGCCAGGGAGCTGGGCTCCCGGAACATCACCGCGAACGTGGTGGCGCCGGGGTTCGTGGACACCGATATGACCGCGTCGCTTCCCGAGGAGCGCAAGGCGGCCATCCTGGCCGGCGTGCCGCTGGGCCGGCTGGCCTCGGCGGACGAGGTCGCGGCCGTGGTGGCATTCCTGGCCTCCGACGAGGCCGGTTACATCACCGGTGCGGTGATCCCGGTCGACGGCGGCCTCGGCATGGGGCACTGAGCACGGACGGAGCGGCGTGATGGGAATCCTGGACGGCAAGCGGCTGCTGGTGACGGGCGTGCTCACCGACGCGTCGATCGCGTTCCACGTGGCGCGGATCGCCCAGCAGGAAGGCGCCACGGTGGTGCTCACCGGGTTCGGCCGGATGAGCCTGGTGGAGCGCATCGCCAAGCGCCTGCCGGAGCCGGCGCCGGTGCTGGAACTGGACGTGACCAACACCGGGCACCTGGCCTCCCTGGCCGGGCGGGTGGCCGAGCACGTGCCGCGGCTGGACGGGGTGCTGCACGGCATCGCGTTCGCGCCGCAGGCGGCACTCGGCGGCAACTTCCTGGACACCGAGTGGGCGGACGTGGCCACCGCGGTGCATGTGTCCGCCTACTCGCTGAAGGCCCTGGCCATGGCGGCGCTGCCGCTGATGGACGGAGGCGGGGCCGTGGTCGGCCTGGACTTCGACGCGTCCGTGGCCTGGCCCGCCTACGACTGGATGGGCGTGGCCAAGGCTGGCCTGGAGTCGTGCGCCCGTTACCTGGCCCGTGACCTGGGCCCGCGCGGCATCCGGGTGAACCTGGTGGCGGCCGGCCCGCTGCGCACCATGGCCGCCAAGTCCATCCCCGGCTTCGCCGCGTTCGAGGACGTCTGGCCCGCCCGGGCGCCGCTCGGCTGGAAGATCTCTGACCCCGAGCCCGGCCGCGCGGGCGTGCGTGGCGCTGCTGTCGGACTGGTTCCCCGCGACCACCGGTGAGATCGTGCACGCCGACGGCGGGGTACACGCCGTCGGCGGCTAACTGTGCTAGCCCGGGGGGTGACCCCCCGGAACCCCCCGCTGGCTCGAAGCTCCCGCGACTCCGTCGCGGCTGCTTCGGCCTTGCCGGCCGGGGCGACCCCGGGACTCCGCTGGCCTGAGGCTGCGGCGTTCCGCCCTCTGATCACCCTTTAGAGTCGTGGGCGTGACGTTGGTTCTTCTGGTGCGCCACGGCCTGACGGCAGGTACGGGAAGCGTGCTCACCGGCCGCATGCCGGGCATCGGGCTCGACGATCGCGGCCAGGGCCAGGCGGCTGCGGTGGGTGCCCGGCTGGCCGAGGTGCCGCTGGACGCGATCGTCAGCAGCCCGCTGCAGCGCTGCCGGGAAACGGCCGCCGCGATCGCCGCGGCGCGGAACGGCAACCAGGTGGCGGTCACGCAGGACGACCGGTTCGCCGAGGTGGCCTACGGTGACTGGACCGGGAAGCCGATCAAGCGGCTGGTCAAGGAACCGCTGTGGCGGGTGGTGCAGGCGCACCCGAGCGCGGTGCGGTTCCCCGGCCCGGACGGTGAGTCCCTGCCGGGCGTGCAGGAGCGCGCGGTCGCGGCGATCAGGGACTGGAACGACCGGCTCGGCCCGAAGGCGGTGTACCTGGTCTGCTCGCACGGCGACGTGATCAAGTCGATCATCGCCGACAGCCTGGGCCTGCACCTGGACATGTTCCAGCGGATCCAGGTGGATCCCTGCTCGGTCAGCGTGATCAGGTACACGCCGCTGCGCCCGTTCGTCCTGCGGATGAACGACACCGGCGCCGGCCTGGGCGGGCTGGCCAGGGCGGCGCCCGCCGCGGGCGGGGCCAGCCAGCCGGGCGGCGCGGCCGCCGGGCGGTCCGGGGTGGACGACGGCGATGCGGTTATTGGTGGCGGGGCGGGAGGATAAGGACATGGCGGTCTACTCCTACGACTCTCCGGAGCGGTTCGTGGCCGGGACGGTCGGCCAGCCGGGGCAGCGCACCTTCTATTTGCAGGCCAGCGCCGGCGGCCGGGTGACCAGCGTGCTCGTGGAGAAATTCCAGGTGAGCCTGCTGGCCGAGCGGATCGACGAACTGCTGGACGAGGTGCAGAGCGACAGCGCGGACGCGCCGCCCACCGCCGCGCCCGCCGACGACGGCCCGCTCGACCTGCCGCTGACCGAGGATTTCCGGGTCGGCAACATCGCCCTCGGCTGGGACGGCGAGGAGGAGCAGGTGGTGATCGAGGCGCAGGAGGAGACAGAGAATCCCATCGAGCCGCTCGCCGAGGACGTGCCGGAGAACGGGCCGGGCGTGCTGCGGGTGCGGCTGTCACTGGCTGCCGCGCGGGCGTTCTCCAGGCGCGCCATCCAGATCGTCGGCCAGGGCCGCCCGCCGTGCCCGCTGTGCGGGCTGCCGCTGGACGCCGAGGGGCACATCTGCCCGCGCCAGAACGGCCACCGGGTGAGTAATGCCTGACGAGCCCGACGATAAGCCGGCCCAGCGGTCGTCCCGCAACCGGCGCCGGGGCAGGGTGGTCACCTTCCAGTACCCCCCGGCGTCGGGGCCTTGTGACGACGAGGCCGCGCTCGCACTGCTGTCGGGGGGCAGCCTGAAGATCGAGGGCCGGCTGGTGGCCGCCTCCAACGCGACCATGTACTGCACGGTCAGGCTGCGCGGGCAGACCGCGGCGTGCGTGTACAAGCCGGTGGCGGGGGAGCGGCCGCTGTGGGACTTCCCGCTGGGCACGCTGGCAGGCCGCGAGGTGGCCGCCTACACGGTGTCCCGGGCCGCGGGCTGGAACCTGGTGCCGCCCACGGTGATGCGGGACGGCCCGTACGGCCCCGGCATGTGCCAGTTGTGGATCGACGCCGACGCCGGCACCGACCTGGTCGCCCTGGCGCGCAGCCGGGACCAGCCCAAGCTGCGGGACATGGCGGTCTTCGATGCCGTGGTCAACAACGCCGACCGTAAGATCGGCCACCTGCTGCCGGTGACCGACGGGCGGCTCTACGGCTGCGACCACGGGGTCTGCTTCGGTGAGGAGTACAAACTGCGCACCGTGCTGTGGCAGTGGCGGGGGCAGAAGCTGCCCGGCCGGGCGCTGACCGCGCTGGGCCTGCTCAAGGGTGAGCTGGACGGCGGCTCGCTGGCTGCCACGCTGGAGGAGTTGCTGTCACCCGATGAGGTGGCCGCGACGCGGTCCCGGGTGGATCTGCTGATCAAGCACCGGGTGCACCCCTACCCGCCGGAGAACTGGCCCGCCGTCCCCTGGCCGCCCGTCTAACCCGAACGGCCGCCGCGGTCGCCGCGGTCCCGCCGGCGCCGCAGGTACCGCTCGAACTCGGCGGCGATGGCGTCCCCGCTGGCCTCGGGCAGCTCGGTGGCGTCCTTGGCCTCCTCCAGCGTGCGCACGTAGTCGGCGACCTCACTGTCCTGCTCGGCCAGTTCGTCCACGCCGCGCTCCCATGCCCGGGCCTCCTCGGCGAGGTCGGCCAGCGGCAGGGAGGAGTCCAGCAGGTCTTCCACCGCCCGCAGCAGGGCCAGGGTCGCCTTGGGGCTCGGCGGCTGGGCCACGTAGTGCGGCACCGCCGCCCACAGCGACACGGCCGGGATGCCGGCCTCGGTGCACTCGTGCTGCAGCACGCCGGTGATCCCGGTCGGGCCCTTGTAGTCGGAGGGGGAGGCGCGCAGCCCGGCGGCCAGCCCCGGGTCGGAGGCGCCGATGGTCACCGGCACGGGGCGGGTGTGCGGCGAGTCGGCCAGCAGCGCGCCGAGCAGCACCACCATCTCGGCGTTCAGGTCGCCGAAGGCGCCCACCAGCTCGGCGCTGAAGCGGCGCCAGCGCATGTTCGGCTCGATCCCGTGGACCAGCACGATGTCCCGGTCGCCCGGTTTCTTCGCAGGCGTCAGCAGCCGCGTCGTCGGCCAGATCAGGCTCTGGGTGCTCCCGTCGGTCACCTCGGTGACCGGGCGGGTGACCTGGAAGTCGTAGTAGTCCTCCGGGTCGATGGAGCCGACCGGCTCGGCCTGCCATGCGGCCGTCAGGTGCGTGATCACCCCGCTGGCGGCCTCGCCGGCATCGTTCCAGCCCTCGAAAGCAGCGATGATGACAGGTGCGCTGAGCTTGCCGGTGCCGTTGAGCTCGATCGCGCACCACCTCCTTCCTCGCGGCCTGCTGGCGATGCCATTCCCAGCCTACGTGGTTCCCACTCCGGCACGGAGATGCACCGGGGCAGGTGTCTAGACTGGGAACCCTATGACGAGGAACGACCGCAAGGCCCGCAACCCGCACCCGGGGGCCGCAGGGCCGGCGGAATCGCTCCGGGCCGCCCTGGCGCAGCGGGTGGTAGTGGCCGACGGGGCGATGGGCACCATGCTCCAGGCCAGCCCGGCGACCCTCAGCGATTTCGACGGCCACGAGGGGTGCAACGAGGTTCTCAACATCACCCGGCCGGACATCGTCCGGTCGGTGCACGACGGCTACCTCGAAGCCGGGGTGGACTGCATCACCACCAACACCTTCGGCGCGAACCTGGGCAACCTGGGCGAGTACGGTCTTGAGGACCGGATCGGGGAGATGTCCGAGGCGGGCGCGCGGATCGCCAGACAGGCCGCGGACGCCTGGGCGGAGCCCGGGCGCTCCCGCTGGGTGCTCGGCTCGGTCGGGCCCGGCACCAAGCTGCCCACCCTGGGGCACGTGCGGTTCGCCACGCTGCGGGACGCCTACCAGGCCAACGCGGCCGGCCTGCTGCGCGGCGGCGTGGACGGGATCGTCATCGAGACCTGCCAGGACCTGCTGCAGGCCAAGGCGGCGATCATCGGCGTGAAGCGGGCCATCGCCGCGGCGGGGGCCAGCGTGGCGCTGATCGCCTCGGTGACGATCGAGACCACCGGCGCGATGCTGCTCGGCACCGAGATCGGCGCGGCCCTGGCCGCGCTGGAGCCGCTCGGCATCGACCTGATCGGGCTGAACTGCGCGACCGGGCCCGCCGAGATGAGCGAGCACCTGCGCTACCTGGCCGGGCACTCGCCGATCTCGTTGTCCTGCATGCCGAACGCAGGCATGCCGATGCTCACCGCCGACGGCGCCCGCTACCCGCTGGAGCCGGCCGGCCTGGCCGACGCGCACGAGTCATTCACCGCGGAGTTCGGGCTGGCCCTGGTCGGCGGGTGCTGCGGAACCACACCGGAGCACCTGGCCGCCGTGGTGGACCGGGTGCGGGCCAGGCCGCTGGCCCGGCGCCGGCCACGGGCCGAGCCCGGGGTCTCCTCGCTGTACCAGCACGTGCCGTTCCGCCAGGACACCGCGTTCCTGGCGATCGGCGAGCGGACCAACGCCAACGGGTCCAAGGCGTTCCGCGAGGCGCTGCTGGCCGGGCGCCTGGACGACTGCGTGGAGATCGCCCGCCAGCAGACCAGGGACGGCGCGCACCTGCTGGACGTGTGCGTGGACTACGTGGGCCGGGCCGGGGCGGCCGACATGGCCGAGGTGGCCAGCAGGCTCGCCACCGCGTCCACCCTCCCGCTGGTGCTGGACTCCACCGAGCCCGACGTGATCCGGGCCGGGCTGGAGATGCTCGGCGGCCGCGTGGTGGTGAACTCGGTCAACTACGAGGACGGGGACGGGCCCGGCTCGCGGATCGCCACGGTGATGCCGCTGGTCGCCGAGCACGGCGCCGCGGTGATCGCGCTCACCATCGACGAGCAGGGCCAGGCGCGGACCGCGGAGTGGAAGCTTGCGGTGGCCACCCGGCTGATCGAGGACCTCACCGGCAACTGGGGCATGCGGGTCAGCGACATCATCGTGGACTGCCTGACCTTCCCGATCGCGACCGGGCAGGAGGAGACGCGGCGGGACGCGCTGGAGACCATCGAGGCGATCCGCACGGTCAAGCAGCGCTACCCCGAGGTGCAGACCACGCTGGGGGTCTCCAACGTCTCCTTCGGGCTGAACCCGGCCGCCCGTGCGGTGCTCAACTCCGTCTTCCTTGACGAGTGTGTCCGCGCCGGGCTGGACTCGGCGATCGTCCACCCGTCCCGGATCATGCCGATCGCCCGGATCGGCGGGGAGCAGCTGCAGGTCGCGCTCGACCTGGTCTATGACCGCAGGAGAGCCGGCTACGACCCGCTGGCCCGGCTGCTCGAACTGTTCGAGGGCGTGGACGCGACCGAACTGAAGGCCACCAGGGCGGCCGAGCTTGCCGGGCTGCCGCTCTGGGAGCGGCTCAAGCGCCGGATCATCGACGGGGAGCGGGTCGGCCTGGAGGCCGACCTGGACGAGGCGCTGGGCCAGCGCCCGGCCCTGGAGATCGTCAACGACGTGCTGCTGGACGGGATGAAGACGGTCGGCGACCTGTTCGGCTCCGGCCAGATGCAGCTGCCGTTCGTGCTGACCTCCGCCGAGGTCATGAAACTGGCGGTCGGCTACCTCGAACCACACATGGACCGGTCCGAAGAGTCGGGCAAGGGCCGCATCGTGCTCGCGACCGTCCGGGGCGACGTGCACGACATCGGCAAGAACCTGGTCGACATCATCCTGTCCAACAACGGCTACGACGTCGTCAACATCGGCATCAAGCAGCCCCTGTCGGCGATCGTTGACGCCGCCACCGAGCACGGCGCCGACGTGATCGGCATGTCCGGGCTGCTGGTCAAGTCCACCGTGGTGATGCGGGACAACCTGGCGGAGCTGAACTCCCGCGGCCTGGCCCGCACCTGGCCGGTGCTGCTCGGCGGCGCCGCGCTCACCCGCGCCTACGTGGAGCAGGACCTGGCCGCCCTGTTCGACGGCGAGGTCCGCTACGCCAGGGACGCCTTCGAGGGCCTGCGGCTGATGGACGCGTTCATGGCCGTCAAGCGCGGCGAGGCGGGCGCCGCGCTGCCCCCGCTGCGGGAGGCCCGGGTGAAGCGGGGGGCGCGGCTGCGGCTCACCGAGCCCGCGGCGATGCCCGCCCGCTCCGACGTCGCGACCGACAACGACATTCCGGTTCCGCCGTTCTACGGCGACCGGATCGTCAAGGGCATCGCCCTGAGCGAGTACGCGGCCTTCCTGGACGAGCGCGCCACGTTCCTTGGCCAGTGGGGGCTCAAGCCCGCCAGGGGCGGCACCGGGCCGTCCTACGAGGAGCTGGTGGCGGCCGAGGGCCGCCCCCGGCTGCGGATGTGGCTGGACCGGATCCAGGCGGAGGGCCTGGTCGAGGCCGCGGTGGTCTACGGGTACTTCCGGGCCGTCAGCGAGGGAAACGACCTGGTGGTGCTGGACGAGGCCGGCGCCGAGCGGGAGCGGTTCACCTTCCCGCGGCAGCGCCACGACCGCCACCTGTGCCTGGCCGACTTCTTCCGGCCCGCTGCCGCGGGCGAGCCGGACGTGGTCGGCTTCCAGCTGGTCACGGTCGGGACGAAGCTCAGCCAGGCGGCCGGCGAGCTGTTCGCCAAGGACGCCTACCGGGACTACCTGGAGCTGCACGGGCTGTCCGTCCAGCTCACCGAGGCCCTCGCGGAGTACTGGCACGGCCGGGTGCGGGAGGAGCTTGGCCTGGCCGCCTTTGACCCGCCCGGCATTGACGGCATCCTCAAGGTCGGCTACCGGGGCTGCCGCTACTCGTTCGGCTACCCGGCCTGCCCGGAGCTGGACGACCGGGCGAAGCTGGTCCGGCTGCTGCGCCCGGAGCGGATCGGGGTGCTGCTGTCGGAGGAGTTCCAGCTGGTCCCCGAGCAGTCCACCGACGCGCTGATCGCGCATCACCCTGAGGCGAGGTACTTCAGCGCGTGACCACGCTTCCCGGCGGCCCGGCCGACGCGCCCGCCACCAGGGGTTCCAGGGGGGTCGTCCCCCCTGGGCCAGCACTCCACGCCGTCCTGTTCGACATGGACGGGCTGCTGGTGGACTCCGAGCCGCTCTGGTTCGTGGTCGAGCGTGAGGTCGCCGGGCGGCTCGGCGCCCCGTGGGGCGAGGCGGACCAGGAGGCGCTGATCGGCGGCTCGCTGGAGCGGACCGTGTCCTGGCTGCTGGCCAAGGCCGCCGGCCAGGACCCGGCCGCCGGGCACGATCCGGCCGGCGGGCAGGACCCGGCGGCCGGCCGGCGGGCCGGTCACCGCCAGCCGCGACGAGGTGGCGCGCTGGCTGGTGGATGGCATGGCCCGGCTGGTGCTGGCGCGCGGGCTGCCCCTTCAGCCGGGCGCCGCCCGGCTGCTCGCCGCCCTGGATGCCGTCGGCGTGCCGTACGCGCTGGTCACCGCCTCCTCCCGGGCGATCATGGACGCGGTACTGAAGGTGACCGGGCTGAGCTTCGGCGTGACCGTGTGCGGCCAGGACGTCCGCCGGGGCAAGCCGGACCCGGAGCCCTACCTGCTGGCCGCCGCCAGGCTCGGCGTGCCGCCGTCCGGATGCGTGGTCCTGGAGGACTCGCCCACCGGTATCGCGGCGGCCCGTGCGGCGGGCTGCGCTGTCATCGCGGTGCCCAGCGTGCCGGTGCCGGCGGCGCCCGGGATGACATGCGTGAAATCCCTCGATGAAGTGGGATTTGACCTGCTGGAGCGGGTTGTGACAGGAAACTCTGCGGGCCCCGGGCGTCCTGTGACGGAAAAATTCTAATTAGGTCACAATCCAGGAACGACCCCCGTTGCCCTCTGGCGCTAGGGGTGCCGCCCGAGACATCCTCCCGGTAAAGGTATGGCAAGCCCGCCCTGCCCATGCGATGGGCAGGGCTTGCCGAGGATCAGCCTGGAGATACTGCCCAATATGGCCGCCCCACTGGAAATGACGTCGGAGCCCGCTGCCCCCGAGGCAATCCTCGAGGGCGTCAGCGGAGCCGCGATCGAGGGGCGCTCGCTGGGCCAGATCGCCTGGATGCGGCTGCGCCGCGACAAGGTCGCGATGGGCGGCGGGATCTTCATCATCTTCCTGATCCTGGTGGCCGTCATCGGGCCGCACCTGGTGCAGAACCCGGACGTCTACCACGCGAACCTGATCAACCCGACCTTCAGCCGCCCGAACGGCCCGCTCGGCGGGATCAGCCTCGCCCACCCGTTCGGCGTCGAGCCGGTCACCGGCCGCGACGTGCTGAGCCGGGTGGTCAACGGGGCGCAGGTCTCCATGCTGATCGCGTTCCTGGCCACCGCGCTCGCCGTCAGCATCGGCGTGATCATGGGCATCGTCGCCGGCTTCTTCGGCGGCTGGGTGGACGCCGTGATCGCCCGGTCCATGGACGTCTTCCTCGCGTTCCCGCTGCTGGTGTTCGCGATCGCGCTGGTCGGGGTGGTCCCGTCCTCGGCGTTCGGCCTGTCCGGCAACTCGCTGCGCATCGGCCTGCTGATCTTCGTGATCGGGTTCTTCGCGTGGCCCTACATGGGCCGGATCGTCCGCGGCCAGACGCTGTCGCTGCGCGAGCGGGAGTTCGTGGACGCAGCGCGGAGCCTGGGCGCCCGGGGCCCCTACATCCTGTTCCGGGAACTGCTGCCCAACCTGGTGGCGCCGATCCTGGTGTACTCCACCCTGCTGATCCCGGTGAACATCCTGTTCGAGGCCGCGCTGTCCTACCTCGGGGTGGGGATCATCCCGCCGACGCCGAGCTGGGGCGGCATGCTGTCGGACGCGGTCAACAACGGGTACTACCAGATCGACCCTATGTACATGATCATTCCTGGCCTGGCCATCTTCCTGACGGTCATGGCATTCAACTTGTTCGGAGACGGGCTGCGCGACGCGCTCGACCCGAGAAGCAGCCGGTGAGCCAATGCCGAATCTTGCCGGTTATCACACACGACGGGAGGCGTTTCATCTCATGCAGAGACGCGGATTTATGGGGCTGGCCGCAGTCGGCGCGGTGGCCACGCTCGCCCTGGCCGCCTGTGGCGGCGGGAGCAGCAGTAGCGGCGGGGGTGGCGGCTCGTCGAGCGGTGCCGGCTTCAACGCCGCCGTCACAAAGGTCGTCAACCCGTCCAGCCACAAGGGCGGGACGCTGACCTTCGGATTCTCCAGCACGCCGGACTCGACCGACCCCGGCAACACCTACTACGCCTTCATGTGGAACTTCACGCGGCTGTACACGATGCCGCTGATGACCTACGCGTCCTGCCCGGGCGCGTGCGGCCTCAAGGTCGTGCCGGACCTGGCGACCGCGCCGGGCGCGGTGTCGGACGGCGGGCTGACCTGGACCTACCACATCAAGCCCAACGTGAAGTTCGAGGACGGCACCACGGTCACCTCGCAGGACGTCAAGTACGCCGTCGAGCGCACCTTCGACCGCGCGGTGTTCCCGCTGGGCCCGTCCTACTACCCGCTGCTGCTGGGCGGGAACGCGAAGACCTACCCGGGTCCCTACAAGGACCGGTCCAAGAACATCATGGGCCTGACCGCGGTGAGCACGCCGAATGCGACCACGGTCGTGTTCCACCTGGCGCACCCGTTCGCGGACTTCAACTACGTGGCCGCGATCCCGCAGTCCGCCCCGGTGCCGCCGAACAAGGACACCGGCGCGAACTACCAGCTGCACCCGATGTCGACCGGCCCGTACAAGTTCCAGAGCTACCAGCTGAACAAGCAGCTGGTGCTGGTGCCCAACACCTTCTGGAACCCGGCCACCGACCCGAACGCCAAGCAGCTGGCCAGCAAGATCACCGTCACCATGAACATGAACGCCAACGACGTCGACAACCGGCTGCTCGCGGGTGACCTGGACGTGGACATGGCCGGCACCGGCGTGCAGGCCGCGGCGCGGGCCAAGATCCTGTCCAGCCCGTCGCTGAAGTCGCAGGCCGACAACCCGATCAGCGGGTTCCTGTGGTTCGCCTACCTCAACACGGTGGTGCCGCCGATGAACAACGTGCACTGCCGCGAGGCGGTCGAGTACGCGGCGAACAAGGTCAACCTGCAGACCGCGTACGGCGGCCCCTACGCGGGCGGCGCTATCGCCAGCACGGTGTCCCCGCCGAACGTCATCGGGCACAAGGCCTTCGACCTGTACGACGCGCTGAGCAAGCCGCAGGGCGACCCGGCGGCGGCCAAGGCGCAGCTGAAGCTGTGCGGGCACCCGTCCGGGTTCACCACCGGCATCGCCTACCGCAGTGACCGGCCCAAGGAGGTCGCGGCCGCCACGGCGCTGCAGCAGGCACTGTCCCAGGTCGGGATCAAGACCACGCTGCACGGCTACCCGGCCGGCACCTACTACGCCAACTTCGCGGGCGTGCCGAAGTACGTGCACCAGCACGACCTGGGCATCGACTTCGGTGGCTGGGCGCCGGACTGGCCGGACGGCTACGGCTTCTTCGACTTCATCAGCGCCGGCGACACCATCGGCGCGGCCGGCAACACCAACATCGAGGAGCTGAACGACCCGGTCGTCAACAACGACCTGAACCAGATGGCGCTGGCCACCAGTGACTCGGCGCGCAACGCCTTCACCAGCAAGATCGACCTGCAGATCATGAAGGACGCGGGCATCCTGCCCGAGGTGTACGCCAAGTCGCTGCTGTACCGCAGCCCGCAGCTCACCAACGTGTACGTGCAGCCGTACTACGGCATGTACAACTACGCGGTGCTCGGCCTGAAGTAGCGGCGCGGAAGCGGTAACCACCAGCAGATAGAGAGCAGGTGAAGGCACTAGTGCCCGGCCGGGGCAACCCGGCCGGGCACCGGTGCCGCCGATAGTGGTCACTTTCATCATCCGGCGGCTGATCGCCACGGTCTTCCTGCTGATCGTGGTCAGCATGGTCACGTATGGCGTGTTCTTCCTGATCCCCCGGATCGCGGGCCAGAACTCCTACCAGCTCGCCACCCAGTACGTGGGCCGCAACCCGACCCGGGCGGCCGTGCTCGCGATCGAGGACAAGCTCGGCCTCAACCAGCCGATCTGGATCCAGTACGGCAGGTTCATCCGCGGCCTGGTGTTCGGCGAGCACTACAACAGCGGGACGAGCACCACCTACTGCCCGCCGCCGTGCTTCGGCTACTCCTTCAAGTCCCAGCAGCCGGTGTGGCCGCAGATGGTCAGCGACATGCCGGTGACCCTCTCGCTCGCCGCCGGTGCGGCGGTGCTGTGGCTCATCGGTGGCGTGGCCATCGGGGTCATCTCCGCGCTGCGGCGCGGCACCCTGTTCGACCGGTTCTCTATGGGCCTGGCCCTGGCCGGCGTGTCGCTGCCGATCTTCTTCACCGGGCTGATCGCCCTGGAGCTGTTCAGCTACAAATGGCCAATCTTCCCCAATGTGACGTACGTGAGCTTGTTCACCAACCCGTTCCTGTGGGCGCGGAACCTGGTGCTCCCCTGGGTCACCCTCGCCTTCCTCTACGCGGCGCTCTACGCCCGGCTGACCCGGGCGGGCATGCTGGAGACGATGAGCGAGGACTACATCAGGACGGCCCGGGCTAAAGGCCTGCCCGAACGAATAGTGATCGTCAGGCACGGGCTGCGGGCCGCGCTCACCCCGATCGTCACGATCTTCGGCATGGACCTCGGCGCGCTGCTGGGCGGCGCGGTCATCACCGAGCACACGTTCTCGCTCAACGGCCTCGGCCAGTTCACGATCCTGGCGATCAATAACCAGGATCTGCCTGAAATCCTGGGCGTCACCATGCTGGCGGCCTTCTTCATCATCATCGCCAACCTGGCCGTGGACATCCTGTACGCCGTTGTCGACCCGAGAGTGAGGCACTGATGGCGGTCCGGCGGGGGCGCGCCAAGGGGCAGGCGCAGGGCGTGGCGCCTACGGTGACGGACACCTCGGCGCCCGCGACCTCGGCCATGCTCGACGTCCGCGACCTGAAGATCTACTTCCCCACCGACGACGGCCTGGTGAAGGCCGTGGACGGCGTCTCGTTCACCCTGGACCGGGGCAAGACGCTCGGCATCGTGGGTGAGTCCGGATCCGGCAAGAGCGTCACCAGCCTGGGCATCATGGGGCTGCACCACGGCACCAGGGCGGACATCAGCGGCACGATCTGGCTGGACGGGGAGGAGTTGGTCGCCGCGTCGGCCGGCCGGGTGCGCGAGCTCCGCGGCAGCAAGATGGCGATGATCTTCCAGGACCCGCTGTCCTCGCTGCATCCGTACTACACCGTGGGCTACCAGATCGCCGAGGCCTACCTGATTCACAATAAGGTGAGCAAGAAGGCGGCCAAGGTGCACGCCGTCGACATGCTCAACCGGGTGGGCATTCCCAACCCGCAGACCCGGGTGGACGACTACCCGCACCAGTTCTCCGGTGGCATGCGCCAGCGCGCCATGATCGCGATGGCGCTGAGCTGCAACCCCGAGCTGCTGATCGCCGACGAGCCGACCACCGCCCTCGACGTGACGGTGCAGGCGCAGATCCTCGACCTGATCAACAGCCTGCAGCAGGAGTTCGGCTCCGCGGTCATCATCATCACCCACGACCTCGGTGTGGTGGCCGAGCTTGCCGACGACATCCTGGTCATGTATGCGGGCCGGATGGCCGAATACGGGACCAGCGAGGACATCTTCGACCGGCCCGGGCACCCGTACGCGTGGGGGCTGCTCGCCTCGATGCCGCGGCTGGACCGGGCCCGCATCGAGCGGCTGGTCCCGATCCCCGGCACCCCGCCCAGCCTGATCAACGTGCCGTCCGGCTGCCCGTTCCACCCGCGCTGCGCTTACGCGGCGCAAACCAACGGGCGCTCGGTGAACGAGATCCCGCTACTGCGCGCCGTGGGCCCCGGCCACGAGGTCGCCTGCCACCTGAGCACCGACGAGCAGCGCCGGATCTGGGGCGAGCAGGCAGCCAGGATGCAGCTTTCGCCGCTTGCCCGCCATTACGACCAGGAGGACGCGTGACTGCGCCGCTGAGCCAGCCCAGCGCCACCGAGGCCACGTCCTCCGACGCGCTGATGACGGTGGCCGGGCTGACCAAGCACTTCCCGGTCACCCGCGGGATCATCATCAGGCACCGGGTCGGCCTGGTGCGCAGCGTGGACGACGTCTCGTTCGACGTGGCCCGGGGCGAGACCCTGGGCATCGTCGGCGAGTCGGGCTGCGGCAAGACCACGACCGCGCGGATGCTGACCAGGCTCATCGAGCCGACCGCCGGGAAGATCGTGTTCGACGGCCGCGACATCACGCACCTGCGGCCCGGGGCCATGCGCCCGCTGCGCCGCGAGGTGCAGATGATCTTCCAGGACCCCTACTCGTCGCTGAACCCGCGGCACACGGTCGGCGCCATCGTGGGCGCGCCGTTCCGGCTGCAGAAGGTCAAGACCGAGCAGGGCACCAAGCGCAGCGTGCAGGAACTGCTGGAGCTCGTCGGCCTCAGCCCCGAGCACTACAACCGGTACCCGCACGAGTTCTCCGGCGGGCAGCGGCAGCGGATCGGCATCGCGCGCACGCTCGCGCTGCGGCCCAAACTCATCGTGGCCGACGAGCCGGTGTCCGCGCTGGACGTGTCCATCCAGGCCCAGGTGATCAACCTGCTGGACGACCTGCAGTCCGAGCTCGGCCTGACCTACGTGATCATCGCCCACGACCTGTCGGTGATCAGGCACGTGGCCAGCCGGGTCGCGGTCATGTACCTGGGCAACCTGGTGGAGCTGGCCAGCCGCGACGACCTCTACGAGCGGCCGCGGCACCCCTACACGGTCGCGCTGCTGTCCGCGGTCCCGCTGCCCGAGCCGGCCAAGCGCACCGCCGAGGGGGCCCGGGAGCGGCGCGAGCGCGTCCGGCTGGTCGGTGACGTGCCGAGCCCGCTCAACCCGCCGCCCGCCTGCCGGTTCCACACCCGCTGCTGGAAGGCGCAGGAGGTGTGCCGCACCGAACCGCCTCCGTTCAGGGAGCTTGCGCCCGGCCACCAGGTCGCCTGCCACTTCCCAGAGAACACTGCCACGGCCTGAACCACCCGGGGCCGGTCGTCCCCCCGGGCCAGCACGGCCGGGGCATCGGCGGCCGTATGCGACGATGGAAGAGATGGCTCCGCTGAGGGGAGAAGGCAATGTCCTTTAGCCAGATCCCATGGTTCTTTCTCTGTGGTGGGCTGACCGCCGTCGGGCTGGTCGGGAGCTGGTTCGCGCTGCGCCGCCGCGGCGCCCGCGCCGCGCTGCGCGGGGTCGCCTGGTCGCTGCTGCCGATCGCCGCCTACCTGGTCGGCGTGCTCCAGGTGCTGTGGCGCTTCGGTATCGCGATCGGTGACTTCTTCAGTGGCCTGGCGTTCTCGCCCAAGGTGTGGTCCGGCGTGATCATCGCCGGGGTGTCGGTGGTGCTGTTCGTGGTCACCGGCGGGCTGCGCGGCCGGGCCAAGCGCAAGCGGGCCAAGGCCGAGCAGGACAGCCAGCCGCCGCCGGCCAGGGCGCTGGCCACCGCCCCGCCCACGACCGCGACGGTCAGCCGCAGGGCGGCCCCGGTCCCGGCCAAGCGCAAGGGCGGCGCGGACGACGAGGACTTCGGCGAGGTCGCCGCCATCCTCAAGCGGCACGGCATCAGCTAGCCGATCGGGTCCACGCCCGGCTCGCCGCGACCGGGGCGCCAGGGCAGCGGCTAGCCCGCCGCCGCGGCCTTCGCGGCCGCCTTCATGTTCTGCTTGTACGCGCGGACGGCGGCCAGCGACTGGGCGTCCACGATGTCGGCCACCGAGCAGTGGCTGCCCCGCTCGCCGAAGTGGCCGGCCGCCTCGCGCCACCCCTTCGGCCGCACACCGTACTGCTTGCCCAGCAGCGCCAGGAAGATCCGCGCCTTGTCCGCGCCGAACCCGGGCAGCTCGCGCAGCCGGGCCAGCAGCTCGGCACCGGTCTTGGCGCCCGCCCAGATCCCGGCCGGGTCGCCGCCGTAGCGGTCCACGATGTGCTGGCACAGCTGCTGCACCCGCCCCGCCATGGACCGCGGGTAGCGGTGCAGGGCCGGGCGGGCGCTGAACACCGCCGCCAGCGCCTCGGGGTCGAAGCCGGCCAGTTCCGCGGCCGTCGGCTCGTGCCCGAGCCGGCGCACCAGGTCACGCGGGCTGGTGAACGCCTTCTCGATGGTCACCTGCTGATCGAGCAGCATGCCGATGAGCAGCGCGAGCGGGCTGGCCGACAGCAGCTCGTTGGCGTCGGCGTCGATCGGAAGTGACAACGGCATCGGTGCCTCCCCGGGTCCTGCTGACATCCTGGCCGGCCGTGGTCACGGGCGCGACCGCAGCCCCCGGGCAGCAGCGGAACTAACCTGGGATCGCGCAGCGTTCACCTAGTAGCGGCCGGGATGTGGTGGACTTGGGCCAGAGCGGCTAACGACCGCGTCCTTAGC
This sequence comes from uncultured Actinomycetes bacterium, assembly GCA_963730235.1. Classification (GTDB taxonomy): domain Bacteria; phylum Actinomycetota; class Actinomycetes; order Streptosporangiales; family Streptosporangiaceae; genus DASXKD01. The sequence goes on along the minus strand of CAVSRH010000025.1, from coordinate 130,645 downwards.
CGTGAGGAGGCGACGTGTCGGGTCGGATGAAGATTGCGATCGGTGGCATCATCATCGGTCTCATCCTGCTTTTCATAAATCCGTGGATCGCGCTGGTGGTCATTGCCGCCGCGATAGCGGTGCCGGTCGGCGCCTACCTGATGCTGGACCCCTCCCAGCGGCGGCGGCTGAAGAACATCCAGGATCGCAAAAGGCAGATCCGCTGAGGCGCGGTTCCGGGCCGGGTCAGTTCAGCAGGCCCGGGTAGAGCAGCGCGAGCTGATTCGGGTAACCGGCGATCAGCCGTAGCTCGTCGTCGGTGAGTGGTTTGCCGGTGGCCGCCGCGCACAGCTGGACCAGCTTGAACACCAGGTCCTCGTCCCCGGCCGCAATCTCGATGCCCAGGCCGTCCCGTACGTGGCGGAACCCGGCCAGCCCGCCGTACTCGCCGGTCAGCACCACCCGGCCGGACCGGGTGTGCCAGTCGGCGGGGAAGGGGCCCAGCGCGCCGTCGTCGTACAGCTCGTAGTTGTGCCGGTCCTTCAGCGCGCCGTCGGCGTGGATGCCCGACTCGTGCGCGAACGCGTTGCGGCCGACGCCGGGCTGGCTGGCGGGCAGTGGCTGGCCGAAGGCGTAGCTGGCCCACAGCGCGAACCTGCGCGCCCAGGACTCGTCCACCGGGTCGCCGATCTCGGCGCGCCCGGCGAGGCCGAACCCGTGCCGCAGCGCCAGGAGTGTGGACAGCAGGTCCGCGTTGCCCGCCCGCTCGCCGATGCCGTTGACGCAGGTGTTGATCCAGGCGTCCTGGCCCGCGTCCAGGTCGCCGAGGGCGCCGGACACCGAGTTCGCCACCGCCATGCCCAGGTCGTTGTGGCAGTGCGTCTCCACCGGCATCGCGATGGCGCTGGCCAGCTTGGCGAGCCGCTCCCGGATCCGCTCGGGCGTGTCCCCGCCGATGGTGTCGCAGTAACGCAGCCGGTCCGCGCCCGCCTGCTTGGCGGCCAGGGCGAACTCCAGCAGGAACCCGTCGTCGGTGCGGGAGCCGTCCTCGGCGTTGACGCCGATGGTCTGCGCCCCGGCGGCCCTGGCCGCGGTCACGGCGGCCGTCATCTCCCTGATCACCGACTCCCGGTCCAGCTTGCCGCGGAACTTGTGCGCGATCATCTGGTCCGACGTGGACAGGGAGAGGTTGTAGTGGTGCAGCCCCAGCGGCGCCGCGCGGTCCACGTCGGCGGTCACCGCCCGGCACCAGCCGGACAGCCGCAGCGGGCCGAAGGCGCCCGCCTCCGCCAGTGCGAGGTTCGCCCGGATGTAGGGCACCTCGTGGAACAGGAACGGGAACCCCATCTCCGACTGGGCCACGCCCAGTTTGCCCAGGTAGAAGTTCACCATGGTCTTGCCGAACTTCGACAGGCCGGTGCGCGCGGTCTGCACGCCGTCCCGGTTGGTCACGTCGAGGAAATGGATGACGGGCACGCTGCGTCCTCTCCATGGTCGTGGCTGACAGCACCATCGTGGACTGGCTGGCCTATATGAATCAATATTGATTAAAATCAAGCTGAACGCTCCCCGGGGCTGGTGGGAGCCGGGTGGTTCTGGTGGCTGGGGCTGGGCGCCCACCATGCCGCGGCTCGCGGCTGGCGGTCGTGGTGGACACGGGCGGGGGAGCAGGAGCGCGGCGGGTTCCGGGGCCGACGGGGTGCCATCAGGGCGCCATGGGTGAGGACTGGAGGCTGGGGTGACGGAGTGGATTGGGACCGGGGAGGCGGCCCGGCGGCTGGGGATCAAGCAGGCCACGCTGTACTCCTACGTCAGCCGCGGCGTGCTGCGGCGGCGCACCGGCCAGGACGGGCGGACCAGCCTGTTCGACGCCGGGGAGGTCGAATCGCTGGCCCGGCGGGGCCGGCCGCGCCATCCGGGTGCCGGGGAGTTCGTCATCGAGTCGGCCCTGACCGAGATCACCAGCGACCGGACCTGCTACCGCGGCCGGGACATCACCGCCCTGGCCGCCCGGTACGAGCTTGAGGACGCGGCCTGGCTGCTGTGGACCGGCGAGCTCGCCGGCCGCGAGCGTGGCTCCTGGCGGGCCGCGGAGGCCGCGCTGCGGGCGGGCCGGGCGGCGCAGGCGGCGCTGCCGCCGGGCACCCTGCCGCTGGAGCGCTTCGGCGTGATCGTCCCGGCGCTGGCCGCCGCCGATCCGCTGCGCCTGCAGCTTGACCCGCCCGCGGTGATCGCGGCGGGCCAGGCGATCATGGCAGGCCTGGTGGACTGCCTGCCCGCGGCCGGCGGGCCCGGCACGGCCGGAACTGGCACTGCCGGAGATGCTGACGCGGTGGCGAACGGCCGGGCCGGCGCGGCTGCGGATTGGGCGGCCTCCGGCGGCGGTGCCAGCCTCACCGGCCGACTCTGGGCGAAGCTGTGCCCCGGCCCGCCGGACCAGGGGCTCCAGGGTGCGCTGCGTGCCGCCCTGGTGCTGCTGGCCGACCATGAGCTGGCCGCGTCCACGTTCGCCGCCCGGGTGGCCGCGTCCGTGCGCGCCGACCCGTACGCGGTGGTGGCCACCGGCCTGGGCGCGGCGGGCGGTGCGCTGCACGGCGGGGCGTCCCTGGGCGTGGAGGCCATGCTGGCCGCCGCGGCCGGGCCACAGGACGTGGCCAGGGTCGTCGGGTCGCTGCTGCGCCGGGGGGAACGGATTCCCGGGTTCGGCCACTTCGTCTACAAGGCCGGCGACCCGCGGGCGGCGTTCCTGCTGGCGGAGATCCGCGCCAGGGCGCCCGATTCGCCCCGCCTGGAGGTGGCCGATGCCCTGGTGCGGGAGGTGGTCGGCCGCGGCCTGCCCACGCCGAACATCGACTTCGCGCTGGCGGTGCTGGCCAGCGTGGCCGGCATGGTGACCGGGGCCGCGGAGGCGGTGTTCGCGGTGGCGCGCACCGCGGGCTGGATCGGCCACGCGCTGGAGGAGTACGCGCGGCATGCACCGCTGCGGCCCCGGGCCCGCTACACCGGCCCGCATTACCCGGCGGCCGGCGGGAATCAGGACGGCACGCCGCCGCTTTGATGGAGGGTAGAGCGTCCTCGCGAACAGGAGCCTGCCATGGCCGTGCGCCGTCTCAACCACGCCGTCCTCTACGTCCACGACCTCGCCAGCGCCGTCCGGTTCTACACCGAGACGCTCGGCTTCGAGGTCCGGGCCGAAATGGCCGGCCGGGCCGCCTTCCTGCGCGCCGCGGGGTCCGCGAACGACCACGACCTGGGCCTGTTCGCGATCGACGGGAGCGCCCCGATCCCGCGGGACGCCGCGCCGCGGGTGGGCCTGTACCACCTGGCGTGGGAGGTAGGCACGCTGGCCGAGCTGGACGAGGTGCGGCGCCGCCTGGCCGACCACGGTGCCCTGGTCGGCGCCAGCGACCACCGGGTGTCCAAGTCGCTGTACGCCAAGGATCCCAGCGGCATCGAGTTCGAGGTGATGTGGCGGGTGCCGGCCGAGGACTGGGCGGCCGAACTCGCCAGCGGCCCGATGATCGCCCCGCTGGACCTGGACGGGGCCGTGGCCCGCTGGGGCGACCGCGCCACCGGCGCCGCCGCGGGCTCGGTCACCTGACCGCCCGCCCGGTCAGCCGGCGGCAGCCCAGGGCCGGGCACCGGCCGTGCACGCCTGCCCGACAGGCCGCTCCGGCCACACCCCTGACTTCTTCACGCCTACCAGGCCGTGAGGTACTGCCAGCCCGCCGTGACTGCCCGCGGCGCCGGGAGAGCGTGAACCTTCCCCTGGCGGTGACGATCCCGAGTTTGCGCTGTCCCGCTGCGTTTTCCTCCAGGACGATGACCTTGGTCCCGGTCGCGTTGGACCAGAATGCCTCGATCGCGGTGCCGCCGCCGAGGATGCCTACGGTCTTCACGGAGGCGGTGGAGACCTCGCCGATGCGGATAGGCGGGGGCGGCGTCAGCCTCGGTCACGCTGGCTGATCCACACCGAGACGTGGGCGGGTTCCAGGGCCTGGTGCACCACGCCGGTCAGGTCCTCTTGGACCGCATCCAGGTCCAGTGCGTCTTGCAGCCGGGCCGCGAACGCTGCCACGGTCTTGCCGGCGTTGTAGCGGGCCCGGTTGAACTGCCGGTCCACCGCCCGCTGCACCCAGTGCCGCAGCGGGTTGAACAGCGCCGCCGCCGCAAGAGTCGAGGCGGCCACCGCTACGGGGGTGTGGAACGACAGCACCCGGGTCGCCAGCAGCACCAGGCCCGCGTAGACCCCGACCAGCAGGCCGGTGACGATCGCGTAGGCCAGGGTCCGGCTGATGATCCGGTCGATGTCGTACAGCCGGTACCGCAAGATCGCTATCCCGATGCTCACCGGCAGCGCTGCCCAGCCGAACCAGGCATAGTTGCCCACGTCACTCACGATCGTGGAGCTTGATGAGCTGAGGGTCGGTGACAGGACCCCGCAGACCAAGGTGACGGCCGCACCGCTGGCCAGCCACTTGAGCTGCTGGCGCCGTTCGCTGGACGAGCGCCGCCAGCTCAGCGCCTGCCGGGCGACGAAGCACAGCGTCAGTGCGATGAGCACGACGATGGCGGCTCCCTGGATGAGGTTGTACCACCCGGCCGGATGGTCAACGGCGGACAGCCCGCCGTTGGAGTCGGCACGGACGGGGTGCGCGGCGAGCGCTGCGGCGGTCACCACGCCAGTAGCTACCTGCATCACCGCGTATACCGTGCCGAATATCCACAGGGTCGCGCGCCAGAAGCGGGAGGGCAGCCTGCCATCGGGGAAGAGCAGGATCACCACGAACAACAGCACCAGGCCGGCGCCCCACAGCTGGTCCAGAGCCAGCCCGGCCGGGCCCAGCGGAAGACGATGCCCGGTGCGGTAGGCCAGGAACGCGTAGTCACCGCCGTCGGTGCTGAGGAACAGGCAGGCGGCGGTTACCAGGAACAGCCACCCGATCGGGTTGCGCGGCTGGCGCCGGGCGACGAGTATCCCGACCCCCGCGCAGGGAACGCCGATCACCAGCGGGATGGCACCGTTGAAGACCTGGCCGGACAGGAAGGTCAGCGGGATCATGGCCGCCAAGGACAGCGCAGCCAGACCTCCCAGGAGGATTGCCCAGGTCGCCGGCGACGCCAACCGGAATCGGCCGGCCATGCCGCCCGGCTGCACCGGTGGCCGCCCGCCCGCTGGCTGCGCTTCCCCCACGGGCTGCAACGCTACGCGCGGATCGTTCCGGAAGCGTTACCGCTCCACCGACCGCAGGTCGATGCCCAGCGCGGCGGTGGCGACAGCGGCCGCCTCGGCCAGGTCCTGCCGCGCCTGCTCCGTGATCGGATGGCTGCTCCCGAGAGCCCGCTGCGCGTCGGCGAGGGCGCGTTCGTACGCCACGATCGCGAGCTTGAACTTGCGCAGCCACAGATAGGACAGGGCGACGTCACTGCGAATCCGGATGGTCTCCGGATGGCCGGGGCCCAGCGCCCCCTCCTGGTCCGCCAGGACGCGCTCGTAAAGCCGCAGCGACTCCTTGTGCTTGCCGCCGGCCCGGTAGGCCGACGCGAGGCTGGCCCGGGCCGCGGTCGTGTCCGGGTGGCCGGCGCCCTGGGCGCGTTCGGAGTCCGCGAGGGCGCGCTTGCCCAGCACGATGGCGTCCTTGAAGCGCCCGGCCCTGGTGTAGGCGTCTGCGAGGCTGGTCTGGGCGGCGATGGTGTCGGGGTGGCCGGGCCCGGGCACGCGCTCCCTCCTGGCCAGCAGGCGCTCGAACGTGCCGCACGCCTCGGCGGGCCGGCCCGCCGCAAGAAGGGTGCTGGCCAGCTTCGCGTGGGCGGCCAGAGCGTCCGGGTGATCGGTCCCGAGCGCCTGCTCGCGCCCGGCCAGCATCCTCTCCGCCAGGCGGATCGCCTCGTCCCGGCGCTCCGCGCTCAGGTAGCCGTGGAGGAGGCGCTCACCCGCGTTCTGCGTATCCGGGTGACCGGCGCCCAGCGCCCGCTCGGTGTCGCCGAGTACGGCCTCATAGACCGAGATAGCCTCGTCGGTGCGGCCGGACGCCTCGCACGCGGCGCCGAGGAGCCCGCGGGTCGCGACAGTCTGAGGGTGGTCGGCGCCGAGCATCTGCCGGGCGTTGCCGAGCATCGCTTGCCAGTAGGTGACGGCCAGGCCGGTGAGCCCGGCGGTATCCAGGCTCTGCCCGTAGCGCACCAGCACTGGGTGGCACCGTGGCTGCCATAGCAAGGTCCCCGCGATCTCACGGAGCTTCCAGGCGCAGTCCCGCAACGCCTGGGCGGCCGGGGAGCCGGGCGTCCTCGTCGGGCCAGGCCTGGACCAGGGCGTCGGCGGCCGCCAGGGCGGCTTGCTCGCACTCTGCCGTGGTCATGTGCTGCCGGGCAAGCACCTGCACCGCTTGACGCACGAGCACCGTGCGCGCCGGGCTGGCGTCATCCACGGTGACCAGGCCCGCCCGGGCGAGACCGTTCAGCGCTGCTCGCACCTGAGCACCCTCAGCGAGGAACCCCCGTCCGCCAGCGAGATAGGCGCGCGCGGCGTCGCTGGCGAGTACCGCCCCCGGGACGCCGTGCGGCGCCAGCATCGAGATCAGGGCCAGCGCCCGCCGGGCCATGCCGTCCGGGCCGAGTTGGTCGGCCAGCTCGCAGGACAGCGACCAGGCCGCAGCGAGGCTCGCGGCGGGCGGGCTGCTGAACGAGCGGCTCAGCGCCTGCCTGCGTTCGCTGAAATAGGCAAGATACTGCCGGCAGTCCAGCCCGGTACAGGCCATCGCCGCCGCAGCGAGGCTCAGCGGGGCCGGCTCGAACCCCAGCTCGGTGGCGAGATCGAGCGCACCCGTCCGCTGCCCGGGGTCGGCGCGCAGGCTGGCCGACAGGTATGCCAATGCCTCGCGAGGGCTGAACCCGCCCACCGGGATGACTTCGGCCCGGTGGATCGCCGCGGCCGCATCCGGCTGACGTGCGGTGAGAAGGACCCGGCCCGCGGGCCCGGCCGGGCACAGGCCCTCGACCGCCGAGGAGTCGGTGAGATCGTCGATGACGACCAGCCAGGGCCGCTCGGCCGCCGCCAGGCGGTCTAGCAGGCGCTCGGCCGCCTGCTCGGGCTCGCCTTGGTGCTCCGCGCCGTCCAGCTCGGCGAGAGCCTGGGCGTATCCGCTGATCACGGCGTCCCGGCCGGTGGCGGTGACCCAGAGCACCAGCTCGGCTGCCTGGTCGGCACGCTGGGCGTGGGCGAGGGCGCAGGCCAAAGTGGTCTTGCCGGTGCCGCCCAGCCAGGCCTGGCCGGGGCCGGTGCCCTCGGCGGGGACAAAGACGGTGGTCCGGCCCACCGGCAGGCTGGGCAGGCTGAGGCCGGTCTCCTGGCGCGGTATGTACGAACCGGTCACGGGCGGGATCTTCCCGGCCGCGACGGGCCCGGTTTCCAGCCCTGACCGCACCGCACCCCCAGGCACCTTGCCGGCCATCCAGGCTGCTGCCGGAAGCGCGGCGACCAATTTGGCCTCTATTTTCACTTTCCAGCCGAGGCGTCGTCCGGGCATTCGTCTTTGCAAACCTTTGTATTTAGTCAGAATTCGGCCCGGGTATGGCGGGCCGAGGGTGACGTCCAGCGTCACGCACCCGTACCCCCGTCTCGGTGGGTGCCGGTAGATGATGGGAAGATCCCGGGGTGACCACCGGAGCGGAGCAGGGCTCTGGCCGGCGAGGAGTAGACAGGTGCGTTTGCGGGATGTTGAGCTGGCCGATGTCGGCGCCTATGTGCGGATGCGCTGCGACCCGGTCATGACGGCCGAACTGGGCGGCCCGCTGCCCCGCGAGGGCATCGAGGAGAAGGTCGCCCGCGATGTCCAGGCGGCTGCGGCGGGCGGCGCGTGGATCAAGATGATCGTCTGCGGCGAGGCGGAAGCGGTGGCGGGGTCGGTCGCCTTGTGGTCCCACGACGAGGACGGCGGTGAGCCGATAGCCGAGATTGGCTGGATGGTGCTGCCGGAGTTCCAGGGACGCGGGCTCGCGAAGCGGGCCGTCCGAATGCTTCTTGAGGCGGCCCGCGATGACGGCCGCTGGGGGCTGGTGCACGCGTTTCCGGCGACCACGAACGGCCCATCGAACGGCATCTGCCGCTCCCTTGGCTTCACGTTCACCGGTGCGCGGGATACAACCTTCGCCGGCCGTGTTCTGCGGACCAACCACTGGGTCATCAACCCCGCCATCGGCCTGCCCAAACTAGGCGATGCTTGAAGATTTCCCCCCTGTAGGGGGATGCCAGTTGCGGTGCGCCAAAGTGACTCTGTGGTGGATGAGGTACTGCTGGTGTCATGAACTGGCCGTGATCACGGCCGGCGGGTGAGGAGGCGTGGCTGATGCCCGCACTGGATAGGTCGCACGCGCTGGATCACATCGTGGTGGTGCTCTTCGAGAACCGTTCCCTGGACAATGTGCTCGGGCACCTGTACGGCCCGGGGGACGGCAAGAACTTCGACGGGGTCATCGGCAAGAACCTCGCAACCCGATCCCCGCGTGGGCGGAGCACGGCGCGGAACGCAAGGTGGTCCCGTACACCGTGGCCACCGACATGGATTCCCCCAACCCGGACTCGGGTGAGGAGTACTTCCACACCAACACCCAGCTGTACAACATCCTCGACGACCACAACCGGTTCAAGATCGGCGAAGGGCGAGGCCCCGTGGAATGCGCCGCCTCCGGGGGCGGTGCCGACGATGGATGGGTTCGTCACCGACTACATCTCCACCTTCACCGGCGAGACCGGCCGCCAGCCCACCTACGACGAGTACGCCCACATCATGACCGGCTGCACCCCGGACGCAGCTGCCGGTGCTCAACGGCATCGCCCGCGACTTCGGGGTCTTCGACCACTGGTTCTGCGAGGTACCGTCGCAGACCTTCATGAACCGGTCGTTCTGGACGGCGGCCACCTCCTCGGGGCTGGTCGTCAACAGCCCGATCAGGAAGTGGTTCACCAGGAACGACGCCGAGACGATCTTCGACCGGCTGGAGGCCCACGGCAAGACCTGGAAGGTCTACGTCATGGAGCCGATGCCGCTCTCGTTCACCGGGGTGATCCACTTCCCCCGGCTGAAGGACCGCTTCGCCACCCACTTCGTGCCGTTCACCGAGTTCGAAACAGGACGCCGCCGCGGGCACCCTGCCAGACTTCTCCCTCATCGAGCCGAACATGCTCGGCGGCCACGGCGACTACCACCCCGCGTTCGGCCGCTCCTTCTCGGACACCGTCGACCTGGCCATGGACAGCCCATCCTCGATGCTGTCCGGGGACGCCTTCCTGGCCCGGGTGTACCGCGCCTACCGGTCCGCCACCTCCCCCACCGGCGCCAACGTCTGGAACACCGCCCTGCTGATCGGTTGGGACGAACCGGGAGGCACCTACGACCACGTCCCGCCCGGGCCAGTCCCGCCACCAGACCCCGCGGCGCCCGCGGGCGAGTTCGGCTTCACCTTCGACCGCTCCGGATACCGGGTACCAGCCATCATCGCCTCGCCGTGGGTCGAACCGGGATCGGTGTACAACGAGGAATACCGGCACACCTCCCTGATCGCCACGCTGCGGAAAACCTGGGACCTGGGCGAGGCGTTCACCCAGCGGGACGCCGCCGCGCGCACCTTCGACCACGTCTTGTCCCGCACCACCCCACGCGACCCGCACACCTGGGCGGCCCCCACCCCCGTCCCGTGCCCGCATGGACAATGGACCACGAAGTCGTCGGCAAGGCCCTGAGCACCCTGGGCAAAGGCATCGCACCCGCCATCATCACCAGAGCCCAAGAAATGGGCGTGTCCCTCCCGGCCGAACTCAGCAACCCAGAAGCCGGGCTAGAACCCCGGCTCATCGTCGGCGCCCTCCGGCACGTCGCCGGCCACTTCTTCCCACTCCTGGCAGCAGACGCGGCAGACCCCCGATGAAGGTCTCCGGTGTGGCCGGGCCGGCCGGGCCCGGCCCGGCTGACCGGCTTGCTCAGCGCTCCGGGGGCCGGCCGGCGACCTCCACGGCACCCTTGTAGCTGTAGCCCCGCACATGCACCACCGGAGCGTTCGGCGACAGCTGCTTTTCCTGGCCCGCGCTGCCCGTGGACACCCCCAGACCGCCGGTCTCCACGCGCACCCCCGGTGGGACCAGGATGTCGATCCGCGACTTGTACGCGACCGCTGAGATCGTCGTGACCTGCGCGGTCAGTTCTGCCGCACGCAGGTCGAGCACGCCGTCGCCCTTGTACACCACGGTCGTGAAGTGCTCCGGCACCCGCCACCGGCCTGCCTTGCGCAGGCTGCTCTTGAAGGTGAGCGCGAACCGCCCGGGCTGGCTCGCGGCCGGCGCCGGCCGCAGCGCTGGCGCGTCCGCGGGCAGATCGGTCATCAACCGTGCCAGGTCCGCGCGCGTCCGTGCGGTGAGCGCGGTCCGCATCCGCTCGTCGAACTCGATGTCGTTCAGGCGGCCCTCGGCGAATGCGGCCTGGAGCCGCCCGGCCGCCGCGTCACGCTCGGAATCGGACGCGCGGACGCTGTCAAGCTCGGACATGCCGCTCCCTCCAGGGGCGGGGCGAGATTTCGCGATATATCTTAACCAAGGAGCAGCGGGCCCGCCACCTCGAGTCCGGGCCAACGCGGGCGGAGCGGTCCAGGGAAGGCGGAGCGGCCCAGACGGCGGAGGCGGTCCGGACGGCCGGCGCTAGTCGCCGGTGCCGCTGCCGATCGCGTCGCGGCGCATCCGCCGGGTGGCGGCGCGCGTTGCCAGCAGGCGGGCCGTCTCCATCGTGACGCCCAGGACGAGCGCCCAGCTCAGTGCCTCAACCGATGCCCACATGGGGGTCGTGCGGATCGTTGGGCGGTTCCTTGCCGGTGACCTTCTTCCACCCGGCCATGACGAGCTTGCGGGTGCCCATGGCCGCGGCAATAGCGGCGAAGGAGCCCATCGCCTTGCTGACGCCATCCCCGCGATTGTCTGACATGCCCGTTCCTCTCTGCGCTCCCGCTCTGCGGGAGCGGTGCTCGTTCGACGATCGATCATCCCATGGTGGCGCCGCCGGCCGGGGTGGCGGCCCGCGCCCCGTTGATCGCGGCCGCCAGTCCGGCCGGGTGACGGGTGCAGACCAGCCAGTAAGGGCTGTCCGCCGCCGGGCGGGTCACCTCGACATGCAGCCGGAACCCGCGCATGCGCAGTCGCCTGCGTCCCTGGCGGGTCTCGGCTCCGGGCCGGGCTACCTCGACGTACACGCCTTCCCGCAGGTACGGCCTGAGCATCAGGAAGGCGGCCGGGTCCCCGCGCGGCCCGCGCAGCGACCGGGTCTGTGCCTCGTCCAGCGCGGTCACCTCACCCACTGCGTCCAGCGGCAGCCGTGCCGGGCCAGCGCGAAGCTCCCCGTCGCTCACCGCCACCGTCGGCCGTCCCCAGGACCACAGCACGGCGACGACCAGGCCGACGAGGACCACGTAAATGGCCACCGCTATCGGCCAGGCCCATCCCGGCGACCACCTCGGTGGCCAGCAGGAGCATCGTGGCGAGGCCAAACAGCCACCAGGAGAACGGCGTGCGAAGCCGTTCGTGGTAAACACGCATGAGACCACGGTAGTTGGTTACATGAGGACATGATGGGGCGACAGAGGTGGCGCGGCCTTTGGGACCGCGGCGCTCCCGCCGTAACGGTTCCCGGAGACCAGGCCCGCGCCGGTACCGACGGCCGGGGCCGGCGGAGCCGGAGCCGGACGGGGCGCCGGCCAGCCCGCAGGCCGCCCAGGCCGGCCCGGCCGGGCAGCCCGCGCAGCCGCGGGTGCCGGGCTGGCTGGAGCGCGCCGCCGGCTGGGCCTGGCGGCTGCTGATCCTCGGCGCGCTGCTCTACGTGACGTTCCGCGTGATCAGCACGCTCCGCCTGGTGGTGCTGCCATGCGTGGCGGCACTGCTGCTCACCGCCCTGCTGCAGCCGCTCACCCAGCCGGCTGCGGCGGCTCGGCCTGCCCGCCCTGGCGGCGACCTGGTGCACCATGCTCGCCGCCCTCGTGGTACTGGCCGGCGTGGCCACCCTGGCCGCCACCCGGACCTCGGCCGATTACCAGCGGCTGGTCAGCGACGTCGGCGACACCACCGGCGATCTGCAGCGGTGGCTGGCCGGGCCGCCGTTCCACCTGCGCCGGGCGGGCCTGGCCGAGCTTTCCCAGCGCCTGCTCGACGTTCCTCAAGCACCACCAGTCGGCGGTGGCCGGCACGGTGCTGTCCGGCGGGAAGATCTTCCTGGAGATCCTGGCCGGCCTGGTCCTGACCATGTTCGTCACGTTCTTCCTGCTGAAGGACGGCGAGCGGATCTGGGCTTGGCTGACCTCCTTTCTCGGGCCCGGGGCCCGAGGCGCGGGCCACGGGCGCGGGCTCGGCGGCGTGGCAGGCCCTGACCTACTACGTCCGCGGCACTATGGCGGTGGCGGCCATCCATGCCGTGGTGATCGGTGCCGCGCTGTGGATCCTGGGCGTGCCGCTGCTGGTCCCGCTGGTGATCCTGGTCTTCCTCGCCGCGTTCGTCCCGCTGGTGGGCATCCTCGTGGCGGGCACCCTCGCGGTCGCGGTCACGCTCGGCACCCGGGGCTGGGTGGCGGCGCTGGTCCTGGTGGCGATCTTCATCCTGGAGAACCAGCTGGAAAGCCATCTGCTGCAGCCGCTCGTGGTCGGCCGGATGGTCCGCCTCCACCCGCTGGCGATCATCCTGGCGCTGGCCGTCGGCGGTGTGGTCGGGCGGCATCGCGGGGGCGGTGGTGGCCGTGCCGACAGCGCCGCGCTGTTCCGGGCGGTGCCCTACCTGCTGGGCCGGCGCACCGCCGCGGCGGACGGCCCGGATCCGCCGGGAGCAGGCCCCGGGCGGGGTAGGTCGCCGCGTGACCCCGGCACCAGCCATCGGGGGGCTCCGGGGGGGCGCCCCCAGGGCCAGCTGGCACCCGCAGCCCCGCCGTGGACGCCGTTTCCGGTCCTCATCAAGCGGCTGGATCACGGGCCTGCCGCTGCCCGCCCGGGCCCACCCCGGCGACGCCGGGCTGGACCTGTGCGCCGCGCAGGACGTGGTGCTGGCGCCCGGGGAACGGGCCCTCGTCCCACCGGGATGGCGATCGCGCTGCCCGAGGGTTACGCCGCGTTCGTGCACCCGCGCTCGGGCCTGGCTGCCAGGCACGGCGTCACCATCGTCAATGCGCCCGGCACGGTGGACGCCGGGTACCGTGGCGAGATCAAGGTGACGCTGCTCAACACCGACGCAGGCGCAGCCGGTCGGTTCGAGCGCGGCGACCGGATCGCCCAGCTGGTCATCCAGCAGGTAGCCTGCCCGCAGTTCCACGAGGTCCAGACCCTCCCCGGCTCGGCCCGCGCGGCAGGCGGGTTCGGCTCGACCGGCGGCCACAGCGGGGCGAATGCACAGTGAGGCAGTTGGGAGCTTGACGTGTTGCGTCGGCGGCGCGGCCAGGGCGAGGAGCCCGCGGAGGCCGAGGAGACGGGGCTGGCCGGCGAGCGCCGGCCACGAAGCGGGCGAAGGCCTGGAGGCGGGCCCGTGGGATGTGGACGGCGAGGTGCCCCTGCCGAGCGGATCGACTTCGGCAGCCTGCACGTGCCCGTCGCGGAGGGCTGCGAGGTCCAGGTCAGCATGGCCGACGAGCAGGCCGCGTGGATCACCGTCGTGCACGGTGACAGCGGGCTGCAGTTGCAGGCCTTCGCCGCGCCCAAGACCGGCGGCCTGTGGGCCGATGTCCGCGCGGAGATCGCCGAGGAGGTAGCGAAGGCCGGCGGCCAGAGCGAGGAGGCGGAGGGGCCCTTCGGCGTCGAGGTGCATGCGCTGATCGCGCCGCCGGAGGCAGCGCCGGGCGCCCCCGGCGGCCTGCACCCGGTCAGGTTCCTCGGCGTGGACGGGCCGCGCTGGTTCCTCCGCGGGGTGATCAGCGGCCCGCGCGGCCCGGCAGCCCGAGATCGCCGAGCCGCTGGAGCAGGTGTTCGCCGACGTCGTGGTGGTCCGCGGTGACCACCCGGTGCCGCCACGGGACCTGCTGGAGATCCGGCTTCCCGACGAGGCCCTTCAGGCGCTCGCCGAGGAGGCCGAGGCGGCCGAGGCCGATGCCGAGGCCGAGGGGAACAAGCGGGGCGGGATAACCCGTTCGAGCGCGGCCCGGAGATCACCGAGACGCGTTAACCGCCGGGCCGGTCCCCGCCCGGCTGGCCGCCCCTCGCCGCGCCGCCACGGCACGCGTCGAAGTCGCGCCAGCGCCGCGTGTTACCGTTTTGTAACATCGGAGACTGATCGGTGACCCGCAGTTAACGCGGGGCCGATACCGTGGTGCCGTGGACACGACGGGCAGCGCCGGCGCGCGGCCACGGGTGCGGATGTCCGGGTCGCTGAGCCGCGTCCAGGCCGGGCCGGCCGGCGGGCCGCCGATACTGCGCGCCGAACTCGGCGGCGGACCGGGCGCGTCACCGTCATCTGGCTGGGCCGAACCCGCATCACCGGGATCGAGCCCGGGCGGGCCGTCCGGTGGAAGGCACCCTCGCGCTGCGGCGCGGCCGCCCGGTGATGTACAACCCGCGGTACGAGTTGGACCCAGCCCCGGTCAGTGACCGGCCAGCAGCCTGCCCAGCTCATCTTCGACGTCCTCGCTGGTCACGAACAACAGCTCGTCGCCGGCGGCCAGCGGGTCGTCGGACTGGGGCACGATGACCCGCCCCTCCCGCAGGATCGCCACCAGCGCCGTGTCGGCGGGCCAGGAGATGTCCCCGATCCGCGACCCGGCCAGCGGCGCGTCCTCGGGCATGGTCAGCTCCACCAGGCTCGCCTCGCTCTGCCGGAACGTCATCAGCCGGACCAGGTCACCGACGCTGACCGCCTCCTCCACCAGCGCCGACAGCAGCCGCGGGGTGGATACCGCGACGTCCACCCCCCACGACTCGTTGAACAGCCATTCGTTCTTGGGGTGGTTGATCCGCGCGACCACCCGGGGCACCCCGTACTCGGTCTTGGCCAGCAGCGAGACGACCAGGTTGGCCTTGTCGTCGCCGGTGGCGGAGATGACCACGTTGCAGCGCTCCAGCGCGGCCTCGTCCAGCGAGGTGATCTCCGCAGGCGTCAGCGAGCAGCCACTCGGCCCGCGGCAGGCTGTCCACCTTGATGGACCGGGGGTTCTTGTCGATGAGCAGCACCTCGTGCCCGTTCTCCAGCAGTTCGGCGCGCGATCGAGCGGCCAACCGCGCCGGCGCCGGCGATGGCGACCCGCATCAGTGTGCTCCCTTCCCCTGCGGCTTGCGATCCTGCGCCCTTTTCTCCTGCCGCGCCGGCGGGGGCCGTCACGCGTGCCGAGCGCGGCCTGAAGTTCCTCCAGGTCGTCTGCGCCGCTATCACATGCAGGACGTCCCCCTCCTGCAGCACCGTCCCCGGCCCCGGCAGCATGGCCTCGCCCAGCCGGGTGATGAAGGCCACCCGGGCCCTGGTCGGCCTCCTCCAGCTCGTGCACCTTCTCGCCGACCCACGCGGTGGTGTAGGCCACCTCGGCGAGCATGACCTCGCCGGTGGGATCCCGCCACAGCTCCTCGGCGCCCTCGGGAAGCAGCCGCCGGAGCATCTGATCCGCGGTCCAGCGGACGGTGGCCACCGTCGGGATGCCGAGCCGCTGGTACACCTCCGCACGGCGCGGGTCGTAGATGCGGGCCGCGACCCGCTCCACGCCGAACGACTCCCGCACCACCCGGGCGGAGATGACGTTGGAGTTGTCACCGCTGCTCACCGCGGCGAACGCGGCGGCCTCCTCGATCCCCGCCTCTTCCAGTACCCGCTGGTCGAAGCCGATGCCGGTGATCTTCCTGCCCTTGAACGACGACCGCAGCTTGCGGAACGCCTCGGGATCCTGGTCGATCACCGAGACCGAGTGGCCACTGGTCTTCGAGGATGTGGGCGAGCGTGGAACCGACCCGCCCGCATCCCATGATCACGATGTGCACGGCCGCCTCCAGTGGATCCGCTGCCCGTCACGGTAATCCCCCCGCTGCGCATACATCACGCCAGGCCGGCATACTGGGCTCCGACGGCAGGGCCCAAGGCTCCGTGACGGAGGAACGGGGCCTTGGGCCACCGGGGGGTTCCGGGGGGTCGTCCCCCGGGTCAGCAGGGAGGGCAATGGAGCCGGTAACTACCGCCGAAGTGCTGGAACTGGACATTTCCGGGGTCGCCCACGGGGGCTGGTGCGTGGCCAGGGACGGCGGCGGCCGGGTCGTGTTCGTCCGGCACGCGCTGCCGGGGGAGCGGGTCCGTGCCCAGGTCACCGACGCCACGGCCTCGTTCGCCCGGGCGGAGGCGATCGAGGTGCTCCGTGCCTCGCCGGACCGGGTGGCGCCGCGCTGCCCGCACGCCCGCCCCGGCGGCTGCGGTGGCTGCGACTGGCAGCACGCGGACCTGGCCGCGCAGCGCGCGGCTCAAGGCCGAGGTGGTCCGCGACCAGCTGCGCCGCATCGCCGGGGTGGACCGCGAGGTGACCTGTGAGCCGGTGGCCGGTGACTACGGCGGCCTCGGCTGGCGGACCAGGGTCAGGTTCTCCGTCGGCCCGGGCGGCACCGCCGGGCTGCTGGCGCACCGTTCCCACGACGTGGTCGAGGTCGGCGACTGCCCGATCGCGCACCCGCTGGTGCGGGCGCGCGAGGTGACCGGGCGGGACTGGCGGCAGGGCCCGGTCGGTGGAGGTCGTGGTGTCCCCGGGTTCGGGGGAGCGGGCGCTGATCGTCGGCACGGGCCCCGGGCCGCAGGAGACGGGCGCCGCCCTGGCCGCCACGGCGGACACGGTGCTGCGGGCCGGGCGCGGCGGCAGGCTCGCCGCGCTGAGCGGCCGCGGTTCGCTGCGCCAGGACGCGGCCGGGCGGTCCTGGCGGGTCAGCGCGGGCGCGTTCTGGCAGGTTCACCCGGGGGCGGCGGACGCGCTCACCGGGGCGGTACTGGACGTGCTCCGGCCGCGGCCGGGGGAGGTGGCGCTCGACCTGTTCTGCGGCGCCGGGCTGTTCGCCGGTGCGCTCGCCGCCGCGGTCGGGCCGGACGGCATGGTCGTCGCGGTGGACACCGACCGGGCGGCGGTCCGGGACGCGCGGCACAACCTGCGCGACACCCCCTGGGCCAGGGTGCACGCCGCGGACGCGGCGGCGGCGCTGGCCCGGGGCGGCTGGCCGCCGCCCGCGCTGGCCGTCCTCGACCCGCCGCGAACCGGGGTGCCCCGCCAGGTCATCGAGCGGCTGCTGGGGCCCCGCCGACGAGGCGGGCTCGGCGCCGGGCGGCCGCGACAGCAGCCTGCGCACGGTGGCCTACGTGTCCTGCGACCCGGCCACCCTGGCCCGCGACATCGCCGTATTCGCCCGGCTGGGCTGGCGGCTGGATCAGTTGCGCGCGTTCGACATCTTCCCGATGACGCATCACGTGGAATGCGTGGCGGCACTCGTCCCGCAGTGACCAAGGGCAGCCGGGCTCCGCACGGCCGCAGAGCTGATTCAGAAGAAACCCCGAGCGCGGGCGCAGCGCGCTGCACGATGCTCGTCTGTGTCCGTGATAGGGCCGCCGCTGGCCGGTGGCCGGCAAAACAGTTGATCCGCCGCTGCCCGCGGCGGGCCCAGGAGGAGGTGCGCCGTGCGCTGGCTGCGGTGGGTCCTGGTGGCCGGCCGCCGCCGTCGTCGTGCTCGCGGTCGGCGGGCCTTCGTGTACATCCACTTCGTCGAGGGCCCGGCGGCCGCGCCGCTGACCCTGCGATCCGCCGCGAGCCCGTCGGCGGCGCGTCCGCCGGCGGCCCGGGACCCGGCCAGCGGCGGCGCGCCGCTGGCCGGGCACCTGGACGGTCACCACCGGATCCAGGCGTGGGCTACCGGGTGCACGAGGTCCTGCTCGGCCAGAACAACATCGCCGTGGGCCGGACCAGCCCCATCACCGGCGCCTGGTCATCAAGCGCACCACCGTGACGGCGGCTCGCTTCACCGTGAAGGTGGCCACCATCCACAGCGACCAGAGCCAGCGCGACGTCCAGTTCGACGGCCGGATCATGGACGTAGCCGCCTACCCGGTCGGCACGTTCACCCTCACCCGCGCCATCAGCCTGGCACCGGTGCCCGCCACCGGGAAGTCAGGGACTACACGCCACCGGCAACCTCACCCTGCACGGCCACACCCGCGTGGTCACGTTCCGGCTGAACGCGGAACGGACCGGCGGCCAGATCGAGGTCTCCGGCTCGATCCCGGTGAACTTCGCCGACTGGCATCCCCAACCCCAGCTTCGGCAGTTTCGTCACCACCCAGACACGGCGTGCTGGAGTTCCTGCTGGTCCTCGGCAAGGCGTGACCCAGGGCCCGCCGCGCCCCGGCCGGTCAGACGCCAAGTGGCGCGAGCGCCTCGGCCAGCGGGACGAGCATGGCCGGGTCGGCGGCGCAGCGGCAGGTTCATGATGGCCAGGTCAGCACCGGCGTCCCGGTAGGCCGCGGCCAGCTCGGCGGCCTGCTTGATCCCGTCGGCGCCCTCGACCCGGATGTTGACCGAGCAGGTGATCTCGCCCGGGTCACGGCCGATCGCTGGCGCAGTGCTGACCAGCGTCTCCTTGAGGTCGAGCCAGTCCTGCGGGTCCGGGGTGATCACGTTCCACTGCTGCGCCCAGCGCGCCGCGGTGCGCAGCGTCCTGGTCCGGCCGCGGCCGCCGATGGTGATCGGCGGGTGCGGCCGCTGCACCGGCTTGGGCTCGCAGCGCGCCCGGTGAGCTGGACGTACTGGCCGTTCAGCGTGCTGGTCTCCTGGCTGAGCAGCGCGACGATCGCCTCCACGCCCTCGTCGAACCGGTCGAACCGCTCGCGCAGCGGCGGCAGTTCGATCCCGTAGGCGTCGCACTCCATCTGGTTCCAGCCCGGCGCCGAGCCCCAGTTCCAGCCGGCCGCCGGAGATGATGTCCATGGTCGCCGCCATGTTGGCCAGCACCGCCGGATGCCGGTAGACCATGCCGGTGACCTGGCAGCCGAGCCGGATCCGGCGGGTCGCCTGGGCGAGCGCGGCGATCATCGTCCAGGCCTCGAAGTTGGGCCCGTCGTAAGGCTCGGTCAGCGGGTAGAAGTGATCCCAGTTCCAGGCCGACTCGAACAGCTCGACCTCGTCGGCCGCCTCCCACACGTCACGGATCTGCGCCCACGTCGGGTGCTCGGGCCTGGTCTTTATCGCGAAGCGCATCGGCGTCTCCTCAATTCGCGGACGCTTACCGTGAGCGAGGCTATCGCGGCGGCCCCGCCGGGCCCTGTGCCGCCGCCGCTCCGCTCAGCCGCGCGCCGCGCCCCTCGCCCTGCGTCCACGGGTCATAGTCCATCTCCAGCGCCTCCTGCGGCGGCCGCTCGGCCTCGGGCACGTGCCGCAGGTTCAGCCGGATCCGGGTCCAGCTGGAGCTGCGCCCGCGCATCGAGTCCACCAGCACGTCCGCGGGCTCCAGGTAGCTGCCAGACCTCCGGGTGCCGCTGCTTCCACCGCTCCAGGCCCGGCCATCGCCTCGTCCTTGGTTGGCGGCGCGGGCCACCTCGATGAGCGGCATCGTGGACCGGCGCCGCCCGGTCGGGCCGCTCGACTTGCCCGGTGCGGGCGGCGCCACCGTCCCGGCCGGGGCGCGCGCCCATCCGCGCTTGGACGGCTGGACCCGGGGCGGCTCACCGGCCTGCTTGTCATAGTGCGGCGGCCAGGGCGCGTCGGCAAGGCCGGCCGCCTCGTGCTCAGCCGCGAGGGCGAGCAGCGGCTCCAGCGAGCCCGCCGTCGTCGTCCATGCCCGCCCACGGGTCGCCGATCTCGGCGAACCGGGCGGGCACCGTGTCCGAGGGTGAACGCGGCGGGGTCGCAGCCAGGCACCTCGGCCCAGGCCAGCGGCGTGGACACCCGGGCGTCGCGGGTGGGCCGCACCGAGTAGGCCGAGGCCACCGTGCGGTCCTTGGCGTTCTGGTTGTAGTCCACGAAGACGCCGTGCCGCTCCTCCTTCCACCACTGCGCGGTCGCCAGGTCGGGGGCCCGCCGCTCGATCTCCCTGGCCAGCGCGACGGCGGCGCGGCGGACCTCGGTGAAGCCCCAGCGCGGCTCGATCCGGGCGTAGATGTGGAAGCCGCGCGAGCCGGACGTCTTCGGCCAGCCGGTCAGTCCGAAGTCCGTGAGCACGTCCCTGGCGACCAGGGCCACGTCGCAGGATCTGCGGCCATGCCACGCCGGGCACCGGGTCCAGGTCGACCCGCAGCTCGTCGGGATGGTCGAGGTCCTCGGCCCGCACCGGGTGCGGGTTGAGGTCGATGCAGCCCAGGTTCGCCATCCAGGCCAGGGCGCGCCGCGTCGCGGGCGACGACCTCCTCGGCGGTGCGCCCGGACGGGAAGCTGAGCAGCGCCGTCTCGATCCAGTCCGGGCGCTTGTCCGGGGCCCGCTTCTGGAAGAACGGCTCGCCGTCGGCGCCGTTCACGAACCGCTTGAGCACCATTCGGCCGCCCGCCGGCGCCGCGCAGCGCGCCGCCGGCCACGGCCAGGTAGTACCGGACCAGGTCGAGCTTGGTGTGCCCGGTGTGCGGGAAATACACCTTGCCAGGATTGGAGACCACCACGGTCGTGCCCCCGATATCCAGGCTTTGCTTCCCCTCAGCCATGCCGCCACAGTAACCGGGCGGATTCCGTCCGGTCAGCCCCGGGACATGCGCTACGACGCCCCGGCGTGCCCGCCGCCCGCCGGAACCGGCCCACCGGAGGCACCCCGGCCGCCCGTCGGAGTTCCGGGCGCCCGGACGACGATAGGGGTGTGAGCGGTCAGCGGCTGGCACGGGAGGACCCTGCGGGGCCCTTCCTCGATCTCTATGACCGGGCCCTGCCCCAGGTCTACGGCTACCTGCTGTCCCGGTGCGGGCAGCGGGCGGTCGCCGAGGACCTGACCGCGGAGACGTTCCTCGCCGCGGTGGACACCGTCCGGGGCGTGCGCGGCGGCCCGGCGCCCGTGCCGCTGTCCACCGGATGGCTGATCGGGGTGGCCAGGCACAAGCTGAGCGATCACTGGCGGCGCCAGGCCAGGGAGGAGCGCACGCTGCGCGCCGTGGCGGCCGAGCCAGGGCCGGGCCCGGCCGACCCGTGGGACGAGACCCTCGACGCGGTGACCGCGCGGGCGGTGCTCGGCGGCTCGGCCCGCATCACCGGGCCGCGCTCACCCTGCGGTACGTGGACGACCTGCCGGTCGGCGAGGTCGCCGCGATCCTCGGCCGCACCGTGCACGCCACCGAGGCGCTGCTGGTGCGGGCCAGGTCGGCGTTCCGTGCCGCGTATGCCACCGGGGGAGCGGAGGACGGCGATGACTGATCCGCTGGACGTGCTGCGGGCGCCGGTCACGCCGGCCGATCCCGATCCCGCCTTTGCCACCCGCCTGCGGGCCCGCCTGGAGCGTGCCCTCGGCCTGCCCGAAGGAGTCGCCGTGACCGAGACAGCCCCGACCCCGGCCGAGCGCGGCACGCCGGCCACGCCCCCGGGCCGCACCGCCGCCGCTCCGGCACCGCTGCGCCAGGGGGACATCAGCTACGCGTCGCTGTGGGTGCCGGACGTGGCGCGCGCCGCCGCGTTCTACGGTGCCGTGCTCGGCCTGGCCTACGAGCCCGCGCATGACAACCGCGGCCGGCAGGCTCCCGGTCTGGCGCCGCCGCAGGGGCTGTGGGAGCACCCGGCTCTGACGACGCTGTTCTGCTCCTACGTCGTGGATGACCTCGCGGCGGCGGTGGCGCGGGTCCGTGCCGCTGGCGGCCGGGCCGAGGAGCCGGTGCGCAGGCTGTACGGGCTGTCCGCCGACTGTGTGGACACCGACGGTGCCCGGTTCGCGCTGCACCAGCAGCACGCCGCCGGGGCGCGGCCGGGTCCGGCCAGCGCAGCCGCCGGGCACGACGGTGACCTGGTCTACGTGACCCTGGAGGTGCCTGACGCGGCCCGCGCCCTTGCCTTTTATGGCGCGGTGCTCGGCTGGCGGTCCCGCCCGGGGCGGACTCCGGGCGGCTGGCAGGTCGAGGGCACCACGCCGATGATCGGGGTCAGCGGCGGGCACGCCGCGGCGCGCGCGGTGCCGGTGTGGCAGGTGACCGACGTCGCCGCGGCCGTGGCCCGGGTCCGGGCGGACGGCGGCACGGCCACCGAGCCGCACCGCGAGCCGTACGGCCTGATGGCCGAGTGCACCGACGGCCAGGGCATCCGGTTCTCCCTCGGCCAGTTCCCCGGCTGACGGCCCGCGGCCCCGGCTCCCCCGGCCGGGCCGGGCGAGCCGGGGCAGAGCACGCCGGTGGCGGGACAATGGGGACCGTGAGGGTGGTCGTGCTCGCGGACACGCATGCGCCGCGCCGGTGGAAGCAGTGCCCGGCCCCGGTCGCCGCTTACCTGCGCGGCGCGGGCCTGATCCTGCACGCGGGCGATGTGTGCACCGCGGAGGTGCTCACGGAGCTGGCCGGGTACGCGCCGGTCCTGGCGGTCAGGGGCAACAACGACGGCAGGGACGTGGCCGCCTGGGGAGCGCCGGACCGGCTGGACACCGAGATCGGCGGGCTCCGGGTGGCCATGGTGCACGACTCCGGCCCGGCGGCCGGCCGCCCGGCCCGGCTGCGCCGCTGGTTCCCGGGCGCGGACCTGGTGGTGTACGGCCACTCGCACATTCCGATGGACCACGCGGAGCGCGGCCAGCGGATCTTCAACCCCGGGTCACCCACCGACCGGCGGCGGCAGCCGCACGGCACGCTCGGGCTCCTGGACATCGCCGACGGCCACCTGATCCAGGCGCGGATCGTCCCGGTGAGCTGAGCCTCGCCTGCCCGGCCGTGCGGCCCCGCCGGCGTCCTGCGCAGGCCGGGACTGACCTGCGCGGGCCGGGTCAGGGCGTGGAGGCCGCCTCGGCCCGGGCGGCGCCGTGCCGGTCGTGGTAGTAGCCGACCGCGCTGCACTGCGCCCGGCCGGTGCACGACACCGCCTGCAGGGCGGAAAGCTGCCCCGCGCCGGCCGTGGCCCCGTCCGGTGCGGGCAGGAATGCCGCCTGCCAGCGGCCGTCGGCCCTGACCAGATACATGGCCACCGAACGGCCTGCCTGGTTCCGCCCGCCGCCGACCGCGAGGCAGATGCCTGACGGCCTGGCACGAGACGCCCTGCAGGTAGCTGCTCGGATGCTTACTGGCGCCCCGCGGCACGGCGGTGATCGCCACGGCCGCGCCGAACCGGCCCTTCGACTCGGTCACCGCCATCGCGCGGCTCTGCGTGGCCGAGACCGCGTACTGGCCGACGCCCAGGCACGGGCCCGTCGCCAGGCACGAGATCGAGGTGATCGCGGTGAACGTGCTCGCGATGGCACCGCGCGGCGCGGCGATAGCGGTGGCCCGGTGCCAGGTGCCCCGTGACTCGACGGCGCCCATCGCCGCGAACCTGCTGGGGGACAGGCTGTAGTTCCCCACCACCGCGCACGTGCCGGGGGCGGAGCAGGAGATCCCGGTCATGAAGGCGTCCGGGTTGGCGGCCGCGTTGGCTGGCGACGCGATCTCCGTGGCCTGGCGCCACGGGCCGCCCGCGGGCTTGGCCAGCACCATGGTCTGCGCATTGCCGGAGGAGTCCTGGTAGCTGCCGACCGCGGCGCAGTACCCGTCGCCGGCACAGGTGACCGCCTCAAGCTGGGCCGACGCGGGGGAGGAGGCGCCCCGCGGCAGGCGCGGCGTGAACGCCCGGGCCCATTTCCCGCGGTACTCGGTGGCGATGAAGGCCTGCAGGTTCTTCGACCTGCCGTACTCGTAGTCGCCGACCGCCACGCAGTTCCCGGCGCTGCGGCAGGCAATGCCGTTGACCTGGGCATACGGCTGCGGGGCGGCGCCGGCCGGCAGTGCGAGCGGAACGCCGCGGGACCACCGGCCGCGGGACTGGCTGGCGGCCATGGGCTCGATCCGGCGCCCCGCGGCCTGATAGTCGCCGCCGGCGACG
The DNA here is from genome assembly GCA_963730235.1 of uncultured Actinomycetes bacterium. Classification (GTDB taxonomy): domain Bacteria; phylum Actinomycetota; class Actinomycetes; order Streptosporangiales; family Streptosporangiaceae; genus DASXKD01. The sequence goes on along the minus strand of CAVSRH010000025.1, from coordinate 106,701 downwards.
CACCACCCGGCGGCCGTGCAGGCGATCGAGGACAGCCCGGCACTCTGGACCACCCTGGTGCTGTCCGGCGGACGGACCGCGGTGGCCTGGTGATGGTCCAGCCCGGCATCACCGAGTGCCCCCACGGGGCCCGGTGCGGCCGGGATGATGAACATGAGCGCGCCAGCGGAAACCGCAACCGTGGCCCGGACTTTGTACGCAAGCACGGACAGAACAGGCATGGCTTTCCCACCAAGGCTGGGAAGACCGTCAAGACAAGACTAATCCCCGGCCATGAGTGTGTCTGCAACCGTCAGGAGGTGCCGGGTGTCACACCAGTCACAGTTGCCAGGGCGAATCAGCTGAACCTCGGCACGAGCGAAGCCCGGCGGCGGTTCGGCACGGCCGCCGTCGCCCGGCTGGCGACCATCGGGCCCGGCGGGCCGCCCGCACCTCGTCCCGGTCACGTTCGCGCTGGACGGCGACCGTATCTACACGGTCGTCGATGCCAAGCCGAAGACGACCACGAACCTGCGGCGGCTGCGCAACATCGCCGCCGACCCGAGGGTTACCCTGCTCGCCGACCACTATGAGGACGACTGGGCCCGGCTGTGGTGGGCCCGCGCCGACGGGCGCGCGGAGATACTCGGGCCGCCCGGGCCGGCCGGGCCGCAGCCCCGGCCGGCCGCAGGCCGGCATCGCGCGGCCGCTGGAAATGCTGGCCGCGCGCTACCCGCAGTACCGGGCGGACCCGCCGGCCGGCCCGGTGATCCGGATCCGGGTCGAGCGGTGGACCGGCTGGGCCGCGGCGGGCCTGCCTTCGCCCTAGCCCACGCCGGCGGGCAGCCGGCTCAGCGCGTCCCGCACCGCCTGCTCCGGCAGCGCGAGGTCGGTCATCTCGCCCGACTGGAAGTTCGCGTAGGCGGCCAGGTCCAGCAGCCCGTGGCCGCACAGCGCGGTCAGGATGACCTTCTCCTCGCCGGTCTCCTTGCACCGCAGCGCTTCCTCGATGCAGGCGGCGACCGCGTGCGTGGGCTCGGGGGCGGGCAGAATGCCCTCCGCGCGGGCGAAGCGCAGCCCGGCCTCGAAGCACTCCGACTGCGGCTTGGCCACCGCCTCGATCAGGCCCAGCTCGTAGATGTGCGACAGCAGCGGCGACATCCCGTGGTACCGCAGCCCGCCCGCGTGGATCGGGTCCGGCACGAACTCGTGCCCGAGTGTGTGCATCTTGAACAGCGGGGTGGTCCCGGCCGTGTCACCGAAGTCGTAGGCGTACACGCCCCGGGTGAACGACGGGCACGCGGCCGGCTCAACGGCACGGAACACCGGGTTGATCCGCCCGGCGAGCTTCTCCCGGAGGAACGGGAACACCAGGCCGGCGAAGTTGGACCCGCCGCCGGTGCAGCCGACGATCAGGTCGGGGGTGTCCCCGGCCATGGCGAGCTGCTTGATCGCCTCCTCGCCGATGACCGTCTGGTGCAGCAGCACGTGGTTGAGCACGCTGCCAAGCGCGTACCTGGTTTCCGGATCGGGGGCCGCGACCTCGACCGCCTCACTGATCGCAATGCCCAGGCTGCCGGTGGAGTCGGGGTTCTCGGCCAGGATGGCCCGCCCGGCCGCGGTGAGGTCCGACGGGCTGGGGTGCACCGTGGCCCCGTACGCCTCCATCAGCAGCCGGCGGTACGGCTTCTGGTCATAGGAGGCCCGGACCATCCACACCTCGCAGGCAAGCCCGAACACGGCCGAGGCGAAGGCGAGCGCGCTGCCCCACTGGCCCGCGCCGGTCTCGGTGGTGAGCTTGGTCACGCCCTCCGCGGCGTTGTAGTACGCCTGCGGTACGGCGGTGTTGGGCTTGTGCGAGCCCGCCGGGGACAGGCCCTCGTACTTGTAGTAGATCCGGGCCGGCGTGCCGAGTTCCTTCTCCAGCCGCCGGGCGCGGAACAGCGGGGTGGGCCGCCACAACCGGTAGACGTCGGTGACCGGCTCCGGAATGTCGATAAAGCGATCTGGCGACACTTCCTGGGCGATCAGCGCCATGGGGAACAGCGGGGCCAGGGCTTCGGGGCCGACCGGCTGCCCGGTACCCGGGTGCAGCGGCGGCGGCGGGGGCGACGGCAGGTCGGGGATCACGTTGTACCACTGGCGCGGCATCTCGGACTCGTCGAGCAGGTATTTGACCTGGTGATCCATGGCAAGCCTCCCGCTAGAGCCAGGGCTGGTGTGATCACTGCGACATTAGCGGCTCGGCGCGCCCAGCGGGAGATCCCGGCCGGCAGACGGGCCGGCGCCGAAACCCTTGACAACCGGTCATCATCACAACAAGATCGGTCAATAACGGGCACTGTGCTAGCCCAGGGGGCGACCCTGGAACCCCGCTGGCCTGCGGCCCCGTTCCTTCGTCACGGGGCCTTGGCCCTGTCGGCCGGGCGCGATGGGCAGAGGGGAGGCGGCTGGGATGCTGCCGACGCAGCGGCGCCAGGCGATCCTGGCCAAGGTGCGCAAGCACAGCACCGTGTCCGCCGACGACCTGGCCCGCGAGTTCGGCGTGTCGGTCGAGACGATCCGCCGCGACCTGCGCAGGCTGGGTGACAAGGGGCTGCTCGACCGGGTGTACGGGGGCGCCACCCGCCCGGCGGGGCGGTCCAGCGAGGGCAGTTTCGCGGCGCGCAGCGTCCGCCGGATGACCGCCAAGCGGGCCATCGCGAACCTCGCCGCCTCATTCGTCGAGCCCGGCGACACCGTGATCATCGACGTCGGCACCACCGCGCTGGAGGTGGCCCGGGCGCTGCCCGCGACGTTCGAGGGCCGGGTGCTCACCAACTCGGTCCCGGTGGCGATGGAGCTGTCCGGGCGCCGGGAGATCGAGTTGCTGTTGTGCGGCGGGCAGGTGCGGCCCGGCGACGGCGCCTGCGCCGGCGCCCACGCCGAGGCGTTCTTCGCCGAGTTCTACGCCGACCGGGCGTTCCTCGGCTCCGGCGGGGTCCACCCCGACGCCGGGCTCACCGACTACTACCCGGCCGAGGTGGTGGTCCGCCGCACGATCATCGGGCACACCGCCGCCTCCTACGTGCTGGCCGATTCCAGCAAGCTCGGCGCCATCGCCGTGCACCGGGTCTGCCCGCTCGACCGCGTCACCGCGGTCCTCACCGACGACGAGGGGGAGCCCGGCGCCCACGAGGCGCTCACCTCCGCTGGCGTCACCGTGCTGCGGGCCGCTGGCCCGCAGCGCCGACCCCTGACCGAGGCCGGCTGACGCCCGTCAGCCCGGCCGCAAGACCGCCTCCCGCAGAGGCACCCGAGGATGTGATGACAGTGGCCACCCTCACCCACCACGACGACGACGCCCAGCTCGACAGGTACGGCTACCGGCAGCAGTTCGTCCGCTCGCTGCGCAACTTCGAGTCGTTCGCGGTGGCGTTCTCGTTCATCTCGATCACCACCGGAATCTTCACCACGTTCGCGTTCGTGCTTGGCACGGGCGGCCCGCGGGGCATCTGGACCTGGCCCATCGTCATCGTCGGGCAGACCCTGGTGGCCCTGGTCTACGGCGCCCTCGCCGCGCGGGTGCCGCTGTCGGGCTACTCCTACCAGTGGGCCTCGCGGCTGGCGAACGTGCACGTGGGCTGGTGGCTGGGCTGGATGTCCTTCGCGTTCCTGTCCATCGTCACCGTGTCGGTGGACTACGGCCTGGTGCAGGTGGCGTTCCAGCCGCTGATCGGTGAGGTCTACACCCCGACGAGCGCCGCCCTGGAGACGCTCGTGGTGCTCGCGCTCCAGGCCGCGCTGATCATCGCCTCGACACGGGCCACCACCCGGGTCAACAACACCGCGGTGGCCACCGAGGTGATCGGCATCGTCGGCCTCACCGTGCTGCTGATCATCGTCGCCGCGGTCCGCGGTCTCGGGCACTGGTCCAATCTGGGCTCCACGGGGATCGTCTCGCCGGTCGGGTACTACAACTGGCTGGGCCCGTTCATGCTGGCCACCCTGCTCGGCGCCTACACGATCGTAGGGTTCGAGTCGGCGAGCAACCTCGCCGAGGAGACCGTCGAGCCCCACAAGACGGTGCCGCGGGCGATGGTCCGCGCCGTGGTGCTGTCCGGCGTCGTCGGCATGGTGTTCCTCATCGCCCTCGTCTACGCGATCCATTCGATCCCGGCGGTGTCGCACAGCGCCGCCCCCGTGGCGCTCATCGTGCAGGACGTCCTCGGCGGCTTCGTCCAGAAGATCTTCCTGATCTTCGTCTGCGTGTCGATCTTCGCCTGCGGGCTGGTGATCATGGTCACCAACGGCCGCCTGATCTGGTCGATGTCCCGGGACCGGCGGCTGCCCGGATACCAGCTCTGGCGCCAGGTGCCCAGGGCCACCGGCGGGCCCACCTGGGCGACGGTCCTGGCCGCGGTGCTCGGCGCGCTGATCACCCTGGTGCTGCGCACCCACACCGCCGCGCTGGTCACCCTGTTCACCGCCTCGACGATCATGCCGGCGCTGCTGTACGCGTCCACCGTGCTGCTGTACATCTTCACCGCGCGGCGGCACCGCGCCCAGGGGGGTGGCTTCTCCCTCGGCCGGTTCGAGATACCCGTGATCGCGGGGGCGCTGATCTGGCTCGCCTACGAGCTGATCGTCCTGATCGGCCCCGCCGAGTTCCGCGACGCCCAGTACTACGTGCTCGGCTCGCTCGGCCTCGGCGTGGTCTTCTACGCGCTCCAGTGGATTCTCGAGCCCAAGGCGATGCGGACCGAGGCGGGGGCGCACGGCGCGGACGCGCTCACCGACACGGCGGCCCCGGCCACGGGCGGGCCGCCGGCGGGCCAGTGAACATACTCGCGATCGACCAGGGCACCTCGGCCACGAAGGCACTCGTGCTGGGCCCGGGTAACGAGGTGCTCGGGTCGGCCGAGGAACCGGTGCACCCGGCCAGCACCCCGGACGGGGGCGTCGAGCAGGACCCGGAGGAGCTGTACCGGTCGGTGATCGGCGCCGGGACCGCCGCCGTGGCCGCGGCGCGGGCCCCGGTGCACGCGATGGCGCTGGCCAACCAGGGCGAGACCGTGCTGGCCTGGGACCGGCGTTCGGGACGGCCGCTGACCCCGGCGATCGTCTGGCAGGATCGGCGGTCCGCGGACATCTGCCGGCGCCTTTCCGGCTCGGCCGGCCGCCTCGCCGCCCTCACCGGCCTGCCGCTCGACCCGTATTTCGCCGCGCCGAAGATGACCTGGCTGCGCGAGCACCTCACCACCGAGGGCGTGGTCAGCACCACCGACGCCTGGCTGCTGGCCCGGCTCGGCGCGGGGTACGTGACCGACGCGGCGACCGCGTCCCGCACGCTGCTGCTCGACCTGGAGGCCGCGGACTGGTCGGCGGAGGCGTGCGCGGTGTTCGGGATCGACCCGGCGGCCCTGCCCGAAGTACGCGACTGTGCCGGGGTCGCCGGGGAGACCACCGCGTTCGGCCCGCCGCTGCCGGTCGCCGGGCTGGCCGTGGACCAGCAGGCCGCGCTGCTCGCCGAGCGGTGCTTCGCCGCCGGCGAAGCCAAGTGCACGTACGGCACCGGCGCGTTCCTGCTGGCCACCACCGGGCCGGCGCCGGTCAGGTCCACGGCGGGGCTGTCCGCCTCGGTCGCCTGGCGGCTGGGCGGAGTCGCCACGTACTGCCTCGACGGCCAGGTGTACACGGCCGGGGCGGCGCTCCGCTGGCTCACCGATCTCGGGCTGGTGCCCGGGGCGGCGGGCCTGGACGCCGCCGGGGCCAGCGTGCCGGACTCCGGCGGGGCGGTGTTCGTGCCCGCCCTGGCCGGGCTCGGCGCGCCGCACTGGCGGCCGGACGCCCGCGGCGCGTTCCTCGGCCTGGGCCTGGGGGTCACCCGGGCGCACCTGGCCCGCGCCGTGGCCGAGGGCATCGCCGCGTCGGTGGCGCTGCTCGCCGCCTCGGTGGCCGCCGACACCGGCGCCCCGCTCGGCCGGCTCCGCGCCGACGGCGGCCTGACCCGGTCCCGGCTGCTGGTCCAGGCGCAGGCCGACCTGCTCCAGGCGCCGGTCGAGGTGAGCGGCTCGCAGGACGCGACCGCGCTGGGCGTGGCCGCACTCGCCCGGCTGGGCACCGGGGAGCAGACCGCGCTGGCCGAGGCGGTCGGCCAGGCTGAGGTGGAATGGATCGCCGAGCCGGCGATCACGCCGGATCAGGCGGCAGAACGCTTGGCGGGGTTCGACCGCGCCGTGCAGGCGGTGCTCGCCGCCCGGGGGACCGCACCACGGTGACCGGGGCCGCGGGAACACCGGACGACCGGCCGGCCGACGTGGCGGTCATCGGGGCCGGCGTGGTCGGCACGGCGATCGCCCGGGCGCTCGCCTGCCAGGACGTGTCCTGCGTGCTCATCGACGCGGCGAACGACGTGGGCACCGGGACCAGCAAGGCGAACACGGCGATCCTGCACACCGGGTTCGACACGGTCCCCGGCAGCCTGGAGAGCCGCCTGCTGCGCCGCGGCTACGCGCTGCTGGGACAGTACGCGCGCCGCGCCGGGATACCGGTCGAGCGGACCGGGGCGCTGCTGATCGCCTGGACCGCCGAGCAACTGGCGGAGCTGCCCGCGATCGAGGACAAGGCCCGCCGCAACGGCGTCACCGACGTCCGCCGGATCGGCGCAGGCGAACTGGGCCGGCGCGAACCGCGGCTTGGCCCGGGGGCGCTCGGCGCGCTGGTCGTCCCCGGGGAGAGCATCATCTGCCCGTGGACCACCCCGCTGGCCTACGCCACCGAGGCGCTGGCCGCCGGGGCGCGGCTGCGGCTGCGCAGCCGGGTCACCGGGATCCGGTCCGGGGACGTGGAGCACCAGGTCGTCACGAGTACCGGCGTGGTGCACTGCCGGTGGGTGGTGAACGCGGCCGGGCTGTATAGCGACGCTATCGACGCGATGATGGGCGGGGACCGGTTCACCATCTGCCCGCGGCGCGGCGAACTGATCGTGTTCGACAAGCTGGCCCGGCCGCTGCTGTCCTCGATCCTGCTGCCGGTGCCCACGGCCAGGACCAAGGGCGTGCTGGTCGCGCCGACCGTGTACGGCAACGTGCTGCTCGGGCCCACCGCCGAGGACGTCCCCGACCGGGGCGACGTCGCCACCACCGGGGCGGGGCTCGCCGCGCTGCTGGAGGCCGGCCGCCGCATCCTGCCCGGCCTGGCCGCGGAGGAGGTCACCGCCAGCTATGCCGGGCTGCGGGCCGCGACCGCCGACCGGGACTACCAGATCTGGGCCGACGGCTCCCGGCGGTACGCGTGCGTGGCCGGGATCCGATCCACCGGGCTGTCCGCGTCGCTGGGCATCGCCGAGTACGTCACCGGCCTGCTGGCCGACGCCGGGCTGAGCCTCGCGGGGCGCCCGGACCCGGACCCGCCGGTCATGCCGTACATCGGGCAGGCCGGGACCCGGCCGTATCAGGACGCCGCGCGGATCGCCGCCGATCCGGAGTACGGCGCGATCGTGTGCCACTGCGAGCGGGTCACCCGGGGCGAGATCAGGGACGCGCTGGCAAGCCCGCTGCCGCCCGCCGACACCGACGGGCTGCGCCGCAGGACCCGGGTGCTCAACGGCCGCTGCCAGGGCTTCTACTGCGCCGCCACGGTTGCTCAGTTGTTCGCCGGGTCCGGGCTAAGGTGCCCGGCGAACGCCCCGGTTGGCCGGTCCCCGGTCGCGGAGTCCCGGGTGACCGGCCACGCGGCAGCGGAGCCTCCACCATGACCCGCGGCGGCGCCGGCCAGCACCTGCCCCCCCGGGCTGGCACGGCCAAGGCCGCCGCGACGGAGTCGCAGGGGCCGCGGGCCAGCGGGGGGTCCGGGGGGTCGCTCCCCCGGGCAAGCACCGCGGACGTGCTCATCGTCGGGGCTGGGCCTGCCGGGCTGGCCGCCGCCGTGGAACTGCGCCAGCTCGGCGTGGGCAGTGTCCTGGTCGTGGACCGGGACGACGAAGCGGGCGGCATTCCCCGGCACAGCGCGCACACCGGGTTCGGTGCGCGGGACCTGCGCCGGGTGCTGACCGGCCCCGGCTACGCGCGCCGGTACGCGAGCGCGGCGGCTGACGCCGGGGCGGACATCCGGGTAGGCACCACCGTGACCGCCTGGGGCGGTACTCCGGGCCGCGGCCCGTCTCAGGCCGGTGACCCGCACCAGGTCACCCTGACCAGTTCGGCAGGGATCGAGACCGTGGCCGCCGGAGCGGTGCTACTGGCCACCGGCTGCCGGGAGCGGCCCCGGACGGCGCGCCTGGTGCCCGGCGACCGGCCGCCCGGGGTGATGACCACCGGGGAACTGCAGCGGCGGGTGTACCTGGCCGGCCAGCGGCTGCCCGGGCGGGCGCTGGTCGTCGGCGCGGAGCACGTCAGTTTCTCCGCCATGGTCACGCTGGCGCACGCCGGGGCGCAGGTGGTCGCGCTGGTCACCGGCCGGCCACGGCACACCAGCTACGCCGGGTTCGGGCTGGCCGCGTCGTGGCGCTGGCACGTGCCGGTGTGGCCGTCCACCGTGGTCCGGCGGGTGGACGGCCGGGGCCGGCTGGAGGGCGTCGAACTGGCGGACCTGCGCACCGGGGAAACCCGTTTCGTGCCGTGTGACCTGGTGGTGTTCACCGGGGACTGGATCCCCGATCACGAACTGGCCCGGGCGGCGGGCCTGGCCATGGACCCGGGCACCCGCGGCCCGGCCGTGGACACGGCGCTGGAGACCTCGGTGCCCGGCGTGTTCGCGGCCGGCAACCTGGTGCACGCCGCGGAGACGGCGGACATCGCCGCGCTGGGCGGCAGGCATGCGGCGCGGGGGATCGCGGCGTTCCTGCGGCGGGGGAGCGGCGCCGGGGACCGCGCATCCGCCCGGGACGGTACCGCCGCCCGGGATGGGGAGCGGGGCGGGCGTGGGCTGGCCACGGAACCCGTGCGCCTGCCGGTGACCGTGGCGCCGCCGCTGCTGTGGATCGCCCCGAACGTGCTGCGCGCCGGGGGCCCGGATCCGCCGCGCGGGCGTTTCGTGCTGCGCAGCGACATCTTCGCCAGGCGGGCCCGGCTCGAAGTCTGGCAGGACGGGCGGCGGCTGGCCACGGGCATTTCGTTCGGCATGCAACCGGACAGGCCGGTGCGGCTCGGCGCCTCCTGGACGGGCCGGGCCGACCCCGGCGGCGGCCCGGTGACCGTGCGGCTGGCCTGACGCGCGCTTAACGGGGCGCGGCGGTCACGGCCCTCCTTCCAGGGTGTAGGCCTGGTATCTGGCGGGGCCGGTGCGCACGTATACGCCCATCGCGCAGGGCTCGCCGGGGCCGGGCGGGCCGGACCGGGGGTGGCGGCCGCGAGCAGCGGGCGGCCGAAGCCGAATATCGGCGGGTAGGAGCCGACCAGCCGGACCTTCCTGGGCCGTTCCGCCGCGGTGACCTGCGCCCAGGTCACCGGCTCGCCCTCGGTTTCGTAATCCCGGCCGCACCAGTGCACCACCCTGGGCACCACGCCGGGGAAGACGTGGTAGGTCGCCCGGTACCAGACCGCCGCGAGCGCAACGACCAGGAGCAGGCACACGGCGCCGGTGCCTGCGGTGTGACGCCAGAGTGTCCTGGTCCGTGCGGTCATGCGCGGAAGGTCCTTCACGGGGCCGGGCGGGGAGCGGCCATAATGACCGTCGTGGCAGAAGACTATGCGCCGGGCGCGGGGCGGATCGCCGTGCTGGGACTGGGCACCATGGGCGCGGGCATGGCCCGCAGCCTGCTGCGCGCCGGGCTGCCGGTCGACGTGTGGAACCGGACCCCGGAACGGGCCGCCGCACTCGCCGAAGCTGGCGCCGTGGCGCACACCGACCCGGCCAGCGCCGTCGCGCACGCCGGGGTCGTGATCACGATCCTGTCCGAAGCGGCGGCGACCCGGTCGGTGGCGCTGGACGCGGGGATGCTCGCGGCGATGGCACCCGGCGCGGTCTGGGCGCAGATGGGCACGATCGGGGTCGCCGCCACGGAGGAACTCGCGGGGACCGTGGCCCGGCAGCGCCCCGACGTGCTGTTCGTCGACGCGCCGGTATCCGGCACCCGGGCCCCCGCCGAAGCGGGCGAACTGGTCATCCTGGCCTCCGGCCCGGAGCGGGCCAGGGCGCTGCTGGAACCGGCGTTCGGCGCGGTCGGGCGGGCCACCCGATGGCTCGGCGAGGCCGGCGCGAGCAGCAGGCTCAAGCTGGTTATGAACACCTGGCTGATGTTCCTCATCGAGGGCGCGGCCGAGGTGATGGCGCTCGCCGACGCGGTCGGCGTGGACCGGTCCGAGGTGCTGGACCTGGTGGGCACCGGGCGGATGGGCACGCCGGTGGCGGGGGGCAAGGCCGCCAAGATGCACAGCGGCGACGATTCGCCGGACTTCGCCCTGCAGTGGGCGGTCAAGGACCTCACCCTGGCCCTGGACGCCGCGCCCGGCCGGTCGCTGGACGTGCTGGCCGCGCTGCGGGACCGCTGGCAGCGGCTGGTCGACCAGGGCCTGGGCGACCTGGACATGAGCGCCGCCCGGCACGGCCTCTGAGGCTGTGCGGGGTGGCGCAGTCCGAGCCGTTGTCTACCCTGGAGCGTGTGACTCACCGAGATGTCGAGCAGGAGCAGGCCTACGTCTCCATGCTCTACGGGCATCTCGATGAGCCTACGGGAGCGCGCCTCCGGGCGGCTGGCCCAGACGCTGCGGCAGACCGGCGGCACCCCGCAGGCACGCACCGAGCGGGACGTCATGGTGGGCATGTACACCCAGCGGATAGCCCAGCTCGACGCGGCCGAGAGCGGATTGTGCTTCGGCCGGATCGACTCCGAGGACGGGGATCCGCGCTACATCGGCCGTCTCGGCATCCGCGACGAGGACGCCGACTACAAGCCGCTGCTGCTGGACTGGCGCGCCCCGGCCGCACGGCCGTTCTACCTGGCAACCCCGGTATCGCCGGAAGGGGTCCGGCGGCGGCGCCACATCAAGACCGTGGGCCGTGAGGTCACCCGGCTGGACGACGAGGTGCTCGACCTCGCCGCGGCCGGGCAGTACCGGCCAGACCAGCGGGCTGAACGGCGAGGCGGCCCTGCTCGCCGCGCTGAACGCCAGCCGCACCGGCCAGATGAGCCGACATCGTCGAGACGATCCAGGTCGAGCAGGACTGGATCATCCGGGCACCGCACAAGGGCGTGCTGGTCGTCCAGGGCGGCCCGGGCACCGGCAAGACGGCCGTGGCGCTGCACCGCGCCGCGTTCCTGCTGTACACCCACCGGGAGCAGCTGGCCCGGCGGGTGGTGCTGGTGATCGGGCCCAGTCCCACGTTCCTGCGGTACGTGGGGCAGGTGCTGCCCTCGCTCGGGGAGACCTCGGTGCTGCTGTCCACGATCGCGGACCTGTACCCGGGCATCACCGCGCGGCGCGAGGAGCCGACGTCCGACCGCGCGGCTCAAGGGCAGGCCTGGAGATGGCGGAGGTGATCGCCGCCGCGGTGCGGGACCGGCAGGGACCGGCGACCGGCGGCCTGGAGGTCACCTTCGAGCGGGAAACGCTGCGGCTGGACCGGCGCACCTGCGTCCGGATCCGGGACCGGGCCCGCCGTGCCAGGCTGCCGCACAACCAGGCCCGGCCGCTTGCGCACCGGCTGCTGATCGACGCGCTCGCCCAGCAGGTGGCCGACAAGATCGGCTACGACGTCCTGGGCGGCGGCAACCTGCTGAGCGAGGAGGACGTCGCCGGCATCCGCCAGGAGCTGCGTGAGACCCGCCAGGTGCGGATCGGCGCTGGAGGAGTTCTGGCCGGCGCTGACCCCGCAGCGCCTGCTGGGCGACCTGTTCGAGACGAAGGAGCGGCTGGAGACGGCCGCGCGCGGGGCTGGAGGCGGCCGACCGGGACGCGCTGCTGCGCGAGGCCGAGCGGCGGGTGGACCGCGGCGGATGTGCCCGCTGCTGGACGAGGCGGCGGAACTGCTCGGCGAGGACGACCGGACCGTGCGCGGCCCGGGCGCGGCAGGAGCGGCGCAGGCGGATCGCCTACGCGCGCGGGGTGCTGGACCTGGCCTACGGCTCGCGGTCGGTGGACCTGGACCTGAACCCGGACGGAGGAGGCCGAGATCCTCTCGGCCTACGACATCCTCGACGCCGAACGGCTGGCCGACCGGTACGAGGAGGACGACGACCGGACCGCCGTGGAACGCGCCGCCGCCGACCGGACCTGGGCGTTCGGGCACATCGTGGTGGACGAGGCGCAGGAACTGTCCCCGATGGCGTGGCGGATGCTCATGCGGCGCTGCCCGTCCCGGTCGATGACCATCGTCGGGGACATGGCGCAGGCCAGCGAGCTGGGCGGCGGCTCATCCTGGCAGCAGGTGCTCGGCCCGAACCTGGCCGACCGCTACCGGATGGAGCGGCTGACCATCAACTACCGCACCCCGGCCGAGATCGCGGAGGTGGCCGCCGACGTGCTGGCAGGCCATCGACCCAGAACTGCACCCGCCGCGCCCGGTCCGGGAAACCGGGGATCTCGCCGTGGCAGGCCCAGGCGCCGCCCGGGGAACTGGGCGCGGTCCTCGGTGAGCTGACCGGGGAGGAGTCGGCCGCGATCGGGGCGGGCCACCTGGCCGTCATCGTGCCCGCCGACCGCCTCGACGAGCTGACCCGCGCGGTCGGGGTCTGCGTGCCCGACGTGGTGCTGGAGGACCCGTCCCTGGACCGGCCCGTCGTGGTGCTCAGCGTCAAGCAGGTACGGGGGCTGGAGTTCGACTCGGTCCTGGTCGCCGATCCCGCGCGGATCGTGGCCGACTCGCCTCCGGCCTGAACGACCTCTACGTGGCCATCACCCGGGCCACCCAGCGCCTCGGCGTCGTCCACGAAGGCGACCTGCCCGAGTCCCTGTCCCGCCTCCGCCTCCGGCCCTGAGCCACCCAGCTCAGCCCTCCCGACCCCACTTCTCCCGAAACCGCTCGATCAGCTGATCTGCCTCGGCTTCGCCGATGGGCGCAAGCTCGCCCGACAGGTTCCCGTACTCCCACTGCGTAATAGAGGAGGTCGGTCGCCATGACAGGTCGCGCTGCAGAGACTCGTCTACCCGTCCCTCTGGGGTGAATCGGCGCCGCGCAAGTCCCGATGGATTGGCAAGCGTGCGGCCGACGCCGACGATCGCGTAGTGTTCAACCCGCTCCGTTTCTGTCACCAGCCCTCCTTACGGTAGTCAAGAATGGTCTCCCAGCCGAGCGGTAACTCAAGACTCGAACTTATCTCGCGCTGGTAGGCGCGTAACCTCTCTCTTTCGTCCGCCGGGGTTCTTGTGTCGTGGATCCGTGCATAGGCGCTGTGGGTGGCCTGTTTCACCTGCCAGCTCTCGTGGGTGTGGAACTGAACTTCAAAACGGCAGCCGCTTTCGTGGTCCCGCCAGCGGGTGTTCACTCCCTTGTACTCATCGTTCGCCCACGTGTTCTTTCGCACGCCAAGCTCAAAGCCATTGTCTTTGAGGATCACTGTGGCCTGTCTCACGGTCCGAACATAATCCTCGCGCTCAGAAACAAATGTGTACCTAATTCCATCATGAATCTCGTCTACGTGTTGCTCAACCGGCTTGTCTGGTTCGTCTTCTAATCAGTTCGTACAGTTTCTCTTTGAATCGATCAGGCTCTTTGAGGGCGTACTTCTCCGTGTCTTCGACCAGGGCGCCACAGTCGAGTCCGGCCTCGACCCGGCGCATGGCCGGTGTGAGACCGCGATCGCCGTAGTTGTCGTCCGCATTGCGTCCTTCGGCATCGTGACGTTTGGCAAGCCCTTGGTCGGCGGCATGGGATTCCTCGGGTGTCAGATGGCAGTCCTTCCAAGCCCACGAACCGTCGGGCCTGATACCGGACTTGTCTTCTGCGGGAGTATCCGGCGCGCCAGGAGGGTCGGACTTGTCGAGGAAGGAGAGTTCGTACTTGGACAGGTCCAGCGGCGGAGGCTTGCGAGAACCGTCGTCGCGATATGGGGAGGACGGATGGCCAACAGGAAGGCGTTCTAGCCGTGCATCTAGGTCAGCCTCTGGCGCTGGCGCTTCATGCGGCCTGTCAGCGCTGTTGGGCTCCCGCGGTTCCGTTCGCGATCTTGAGCCACCCGGCTCAGTCCTCCCGACTCCACTTCTCCCGAAACCGCTCGATCAGTTCTAGGGCATCAGCCTCACTGACCTCGACCAGATCGGCGCCCGCGTCACCGGCTTCCCACTCGATGATTGCTGTGTCGCGTTCCAGGTCAGATCGCGTCGCAGTGCCTCGTCCATCGGACCGTCCGTGACTTGTAACTCGACGAGCAAGGCCGGAAGGATTCTGAGGTGTCGACCAGACCCTACAATGGCATAGTATCTAACCGCGCCTCCATAATCTACCTACCCATCTCTTCGGTACTCCGGAATATCTGGTGCACCATGCGGTATCTCGTACTCTTGTGATATTTGCTGCTGATATTCGCGTAAGACTCTTAACCTCGGCTGGCGGTGTTCTGGGATCCTTTATCCTTTCGTAAGCCCATGTGTCTCTTGTTTTGCGTCCCAGCTTTCCTGCGTATGGAATTGAATTTCGAACCGCTTTCCACTGACCGGATCGAGCCACGAGTGTTGATGCCTTTGTATTCTTCGCTATCCCAGCTGTTCCTGTCGAACCTCTAGTTCATATCCTGCAGTCTCTATCTGTCCTTCCGCATCCCACAAGCTGTCGCTGTAGGATTCGGTGGAGGAGATAAAGGTATATCGGATTGCGTCCTGTGATTTCCTCGCCAGCTCAAGCAGAGATTGATCAGGTATCGCGACTATGGCATCAGCGAACTTCTCTTTGAAACGGTCGGCTCCTTGAGCGCGAACTTCTCGGTGTCTTGGACGAGGTGGCCGTGACTCGAGTTGAGCTTCGATACGGCGTATCGCCGGGGTGAGGCCGTGTTCACCGTAGTTGCCCTTGCGTCACGCCCCTCTGCTATGCGGCTTTCGGCGAGGCCTCATCGGCCCGTCCGGACTGCTCGGGCGTGAGGTGGCGGCCCTTCCAGTCCCAGGAGCCATCGGGGGGGTCCGGGCTGGGTCGGTAACTCTGTCGGCGGGTGAGTCGGGGTCGTCGGGGAGGGGGAGTTCGTACTTGGTGAGGTCTGGCGGAGAAGGCTTGCGGGAGCCGTCGTCACGGTAGGGGGATGACGGGTGGTTGAGGGGGAGTCGTTCTAGGCGGGCCTGCAGGTCATCCGGGCGCACCTGGGCGTCATGCGGGTTGTCGGCGGCGTACGGGCGCGCCTGGTCGGGGATTCGTCCCTGCTCGGCCAGATGGTCCTGGGGCCCCGTCATGCCATTGCCTTCCGCACGTTCGGTGACCGCGCCATCGTAACCGGCTACCGAGCCACCTGTCGGCCCCTCGCGATTGGCGAGGGACTGCGATGCGGTCAGTGATTCAACGACACCGGCGATAGCGGTCACGGCGGCGGCCGGGGTGCCGTTGAGACTGGCCCAGTAACGAAGCTCGGTGTACCCATCCTCATCGACGATGATTTGGATATCGCGGCGACCTGGCGAGTGCAAGGTCGCGGTCAGGTCCGTCCCGGCCCGTGTCCGGTGTATCCGGGTTATCAAGCCGAGCTTGGTAAGCCCGGCGGCGACCTGATGGAGGCGAACGGCTCCCGCGCTCGGCTCGTCGGAGGTCGTCATGGAGGGTCTTGGACCAGGCTGGGGTGGCGTCCGCCAGTCATGACGTGCCAGATACCGACGTGGAGTTGGCCAGTGCAGCACGCAGCTCGGCCACGTCGGCAGTGACCACAGTGTGTGGGCTGATCCCGGGGTGGCGGCAGACGGCGACTAACCGGATCCGGGCACCCATGGGCTCTTGCCATATCCGGTAACCAGGGAAGTCTTGTTGGAGGTCAGACAGCTCCCGTTGGCGAGCGTGGTGTTCATCGGCATCGGTCATGGTGTCATGCTATCCCAGGCGACCTAGGGTACCCAAGGTTCCTAAGGAGACCCTGAGTCTCATGTCTGCCACGGGATACCTACGCTGGCCAGGTGACTGTTGATCATCTCACTGGCGAGCCTGCCTACCTGCAGCTCGCCCGGATCCTGCGCGAGATGATCACCTCAGGTCAGGTAGCACCGCGCCAGCCGATGCCGTCGATCAAGAGCATCACCCAGCAGTATGGGGTTGCCAAAGGGACCGCCGAGAAAGCGCTCGGGGTACTGCGAGACGAAGGCTTGGTTGTAACCGTCCCCGGCCGTGGCATCTACGTGATCGATCGCTGATCACCAGAGTTGGCGCATGCCAGAAGTCGCCGGTCAGGTCGCCTTAATCCATGCAGGGCTTCGTTACAATCTTCGCGTGGGGGAAGTCCGTCGGGGTCCCAGCCGCACCGCCGTGCTCACCGCGGCTGCGAGGGCCCTGCACCGCGAGGAGCCCCAGCCCTGGGTTTGGACGACTATCTCGCCCTCGATCTCGCCGGGCAGAGGCGGAGCCGAACCAGCCGGGCAGCCGGCGTGGCGTCGCGGCCTATGCGCTGGACCCGGACTCCGCTGCGCTGCTATGGCAGGTCTCCGTCGATCTGCTGGCCTCATAGCGGCCCGCCGCCAGGGCTCTATCCGGCGCGGAACCGCTAGTCGTCGTGGTGCTGGTGGCGGATGCTCTGCGGCTCGGCCGTCCAGATGACCCAGGCCGTCCACGACTGTGCGGTGGAGTCTCCGGGGAGCTTGGACGGCCCGGTGATGTAGAGGCCCTCGCTCTGGGCGTTGCCGCGGGAGGCATAGCAGCCGCCGACCGGGCGGAAGTTCACGTCACACACGTTGTTGCCGGTTACCTGCGTCAGCACCTGCGCCTGTGGGCTGAAGGTCCGCACCATGTACTGGTTGTAGCCAGGCAGGCCTTTCTTGCCGTGACAGCGGACCACCTCGTGCCCGTTGCTGCTGCACGGCTTCCACGGCGTGCCGACGTCATTGCTATTGGGAATGGCCCACCCGGCGTGCACGTACACGAAGCCCTGCATGCCGTTGTACTTGATCGTGATGGGGTCCTTGCCCTTCAGGCGGTTGCCGACCGCGCAGGTGCCGTTGGGGAACCCCAGCGCGCCCTTGGACCTGTTCGGGTACGTCCCGCGCGCGTAGCCGCCGCAGAACACGGTGGTGGGCGACACGGTGATGGTGCGGAAGGTCTGCATGGTGTTGAGCGACACCGCGGTGCTGCCGCTGTGCCCGCCGGGCGGCGGATCCTTGGCGGTGACCGCCTTGCCGATATGGATGACCAGGAAGCCACCGATGACGATCGCGGCGATCACCAGCAGGCTACGCATGCGTGCCTCCGTATTCATCGGCCGTGCCATCGCCGGCCGCCTCGCGCTCCACGCGGACGCGGATCCCTGACCTGCGCACGACGAGCACCACCGCCGCCAGGAGGATCACGATGAGCAGGGCCCAGAGGGTCTGGGTGAACACCGACCACCAGAACCCCGGTGCCGGGTCCGGCGTCACCCGGAACTCCAGCAAGGTCGCGGCGGCCGCGCCGAGGTGCGCGTGCCCGACGGACAGGTTCCCGGAGGCGGTGGCCACGACCTCGCCGAGGTAGGCGCCGGGCTTGGCGCCCGCGGGCACGGTCAGCCGCAGCGTGATGCGGATCGCGTGGTGCGGGGCAAGCTGTACCGACGGCACCCCTGGCTGGACCCAGGACGGCGGCACGGGCAGGCCGCCGCCGCGCGGGTCGCGCTGCACCCCGACCCGGATGGACTCCGGCTTGGTCCCGGCGTTGACCACGGACACGGAGGGAAGCGCGACGCTCTGGCCCGGGTGCGCCGCGCCAGACAGCCGCACCGCGCAGGCCTGGATGCCGACCCCCACGCTCGCCTGGGCGGCCTGCGGGACGGCCACGAGGGCACCGGCGAGCACGGCCGGCGCCAACGTGCCTAATAGCCCCCGCAGGTGCATGCCCGCCTCGCGTTCCGCCTGTCCTACCCGGAAACCGGTGCCCAGTTAACGGCCGAGGCACCCCGGGCGCCTCCATGGTACGTGTGTTACGGATTGTCAGGCTGTGATCGTGAATGGTCAAGGCCAAGGCGGGGCAGTGGGAACTGGCGAAGGTGCCCCGAGCCTGGCGGTTTAGCTTGACGTCGAGACACTTTGATCCTACGGTGGAAACAGATAGCTTGACATCAAGATACTTCCTGCCGGGACCGCGGTCGCGGGCGAAGCGGCGGGCGCGGGCGCGGCGCTGGAGGCCCGGGACCACCCCGGCCGCGGCACTGCGGCAGGATGCAAGGGACACCGCGGGAAGAGCACCTCAGTCGGAGGAGGCGAGCGACGCCATGACGGCGAACAGCTTCGGGAGCCGGGCCACGCTGCGGACCGGCGGGCACCGACCACGTGATCTACCGGCTGGACGCGGTCAAGGGCGCGGACAGCCTGCCCTTCAGCCTCAAGATCCTGCTGGAGAACCTGCTGCGCAACGAGGACGGGCGGCAGCGTCACCGCCGGACCACGTCACCGCCCTCGCCGGGTGGGACCCGCAGGCCGAGCCCGCGCACCGAGATCCAGTTCACCCCGGCGCGGGTCATCCTGCAGGACCTGACCGGCGTGCCCGCCGTGGTCGACCTGGCCACCATGCGCGAGGCCATGCGCGACCTGGGCGGCGACCCGGCCAAGATCAACCCGCTGGTCCCGGCCGAGCTGGTCATCGACCACTCGGTGGTGGCGGACGTGTTCGGCCGCCCGGACGCGTTCGACCGCAACGTCGACCTGGAGTTCCAGCGCAACCGGGAGCGGTTCGCGTTCCTGCGCTGGGGGCAGCAGGCGTTCAGCCAGTTCAAGGTCGTGCCGCCGGGCACCGGCATCGTGCACCAGGTCAACATCGAGCACCTGGCCCGGGTCGTGATGACCGGCGACGACGGCGCCGCCTACCCGGACACCTGCGTCGGCACCGACTCGCACACCACCATGCAGAACGGCCTCGGCGTGCTCGGCTGGGGCGTCGGCGGCATCGAGGCCGAGGCGGCCATGCTCGGCCAGCCGATCAGCATGCTCATCCCGAAGGTGGTCGGGTTCCGGCTCACCGGCGAGCTGCCCGACGGCGCGACCGCCACCGACCTGGTGCTCACCATCACCGAGCTGCTGCGCCGGCACGGCGTGGTCGGCAAGTTCGTCGAGTTCCACGGCGACGGCGTGGCCGCGGTGCCGGTGGCCAACCGGGCCACGATCGGCAACATGAGCCCCGAGTTCGGCTCCACCTGCGCGATCTTCCCGATCGACGACGAGACGCTGACCTACCTGCGGCTCACCGGCCGCCCGGCGGAGCAGGTCGCGCTGGTCGAGGCGTACGCCAAGGAGCAGGGCCTGTGGCACGAGCCGGGCCGGCCCGCCCGGTACTCCGAGGAGCTCGACGCTCGACCTGTCCACCATCGTCCCGTCGCTGGCCGGCCCGAAGCGGCCGCAGGACCGGGTGGCGCTGGCCGACGCCAAGACCGCGTTCCGTGAGGCGCTCGGCGTCCTACGTGGAGCTCGACCGGCTGGACGACGAGCATCGCCGGCACCTTCCCGGCCTCGGATCCGTTCACTCCCGGACCGGGAGAACGGCGAGGACCCCCAGGCACCCGCCGAGCCGCGCCGCGGCCTCGGCGACCGGCCATCCGCGCCGGTCGAGGTCACGCTGGAGGACGGCACGAAGACCACCGTGGACCACGGCTCCGTGGTCATCGCGGCGATCACCTCGTGCACGAACACCTCCAACCCGTCGGTCATGGTCGGCGCCGCGCTGCTCGCCAGGAACGCGGTCGAGGCCGGGCCTGGCGAGCAAGCCCTGGGTGAAGACCACGCTGGCGCCCGGCTCCAAGGTGGTCATGGACTACTACGAGCGGGCCGGCCTGCTGCCCTACCTGGAGAAGCTCGGCTTCAACCTGGTCGGCTACGGCTGCACCACCTGCATCGGCAACTCCGGCCCGCTGCCCGAGGCGATCAGCGCAGGCGGTCGCCGACAACGACCTGGCGGTGGTCTCGGTGCTGTCCGGCAACCGCAACTTCGAGGGCCGGATCAACCCGGACGTGAAGATGAACTACCTCGCCTCCCCGCCGCTGGTCGTCGCCTACGCGCTGGCCGGCACGATGGACATCGACATGGCAGAACGACCCGCTCGGGCACCGCGCCGGACGGCACGCCGGTCTACCTCGCGCGACATCTGGCCGTCGCCGGCCGACGTCGCCGAGGTGGTGCGGGACCGCGGTGGCGGCGGAGATGTTCACCCGCGACTACGCCGACGTGTTCGAGGGCGACGACCGGTGGCGCGTCGCTGGCCGGTGCCCGCCGGCGACACGTTCGCCTGGGACGGCGGACTCCACCTACGTGCGGCGCCCGCCGTACTTCGAGGGCGATGGCCGCGGAGCCCGGAGCCGGTCACCGACATCCACGGCGCGCGGGTGCTGGCCATGCTCGGCGACTCGGTGACCACCGACCACATCTCGCCCGGCCGGCGCGATCAAGGCCGACAGCCCGGCCGGGCGGTACCTCACCGAGCACGGGGTCGCAGCGGCGCGACTTCAACTCCTACGGCTCCCGGCGCGGCAACCACGAGGTGATGATCCGCGGCACGTTCGCCAACATCCGGCTGCGCAACCAGCTGGCGCCCGGCACCGAGGGCGGGGTGACCGTGAAGCTGCCGGGCGGCGAGCAGATGAGCATCTACGACGCCGTCGCGGCAGTACTGCGCCGAAGGCACCCCGCTGATCGTGCTCGGCGGCAAGGAATACGGCTCCGGCTCGTCCCGGGACTGGGCCGCCAAGGGCACCGCTGCTGCTCGGCGTGCGCGCGGTGCTGGTCGAGTCGTTCGAGCGGATCCACCGCTCCAACCTGATCGGCATGGGCGTGCTGCCGCTGCAGTACCGCCCGGGGGAGTCGGCGGCCTCGCTCGGGCTGACCGGCCGCGAGGTCTTCGATGTGACCGGGCATCGAGGAGATGAACTCCGGGCCGGCTCGCCACGTGAGGTCACCGTGCGGGCCGACGGCCGGGAGTTCCGCGCGGTGGTCCGGATCGACACCCCGGGTGAGGCCGAGTACTACCGGCATGGCGGGATCATGCAGTACGTTCTGCGTTCCTGCTTATTCAGGATTGACACGTGGCCGGGGCCCACGGCTCACGGAAGGACGGGTAACGCAACCGGAAATGCCCACTATGTCATCTGCCAGTGCCGAGGGCTGCATGCGCGTGGTGCTGTGGCCAGGCGGTAACGTGACCGGAGATGCCCGAGCCCGCTGTGCGCCCAGTCCGTGCAAGGCCCGGACCGGCGGTCGTGCCGGGCGCCGGCAGCTGTTCGTGACCGGCATCCTCGCGCTCGCGTTCAACCTGCGCGCCGCGATCACCAGCCTGCCCCCGGTCTTCCCGGAACTGGCATCGGCGCTGCACCTGTCCGTCCGTGGCGATCGCGCGCTCGCTGCCACCCCGGTGCTCTGCTTCGGGGTGTTCTCGTTCGTGGCTGCCCCGCTGTCGCCGCCGGTTCGGCGAGGAGCGGGTGCTGCTGGCCGCCCTGTTGCTGCTCGCTGCGGGCTTGCTCGCGCGCGGCGCCTGCTGCCCGGAGCCGTGCTGTTCCCCGGCACTGTGGTGGCCGGTGGCGCGATCGCGCTGATGAACGTGCTGCTGCCCAGCCTGGTCAAGCGTCGCCGAGCCGGGCCGGGCGGGCCTGCTGATCGGGCGTCTACCTGCTTGCCATGGCCGTGGGGGCGATCCTCGGCTCGCTGATCGCGGTGCCGGTGTTCCAGTCCTCCGGCGGCTCGGTCCCGGCTCACCCTGGGGCTGTGGGCGCTGCCGGCGCTGTGCCGCGGCGCTGGCCTGGCTGCCCCAGTGGCGGTTCCGGACCACACCGGACACCCCGGGCGGCGGCCGGGCGGGCGGCCAGCCGCTGGTGCGGGTATCCAGGCACCTACTGGCCTGGCAGGTCATGGGCTTCATGGGGCTGCAGAGCCTGATTTATTACTCTGCGCTCTCGTGGCTGCCGATCCTGCTGAGGGACCGGGGCGCGGGAGCGGTGCACGCGGGCGGCCTGCTCGCCCTGATGAACCTCGGCAATGGGCTCACCGCGCTGCTGGCCCGACTATCGCGCAGCGGGTCCGGGACCAGCGCTGGCTGATCGCCGTCACGGTCGTGATCAGCGCGGCGGGGCTCGCCGGGGTGTGGTTCGCGCCGCTGGCCGGTGCGGCGGCCTGGACGCTGCTGCTCGGCCTGGGGCAGGGTGCCGCGCTCGGGCTGGCGATCTACTTCACCGCCGCGCGGGCGCCCGACCCGGTGACGTCCGCCTCGCTGTCGGCGTTCGCCCAGGGGCCGGCTACCTGGTGGCCACGGCCGGCCCGCTGGTGGTCGGTTTCCTGCACGCGGTGACCGGGACGTGGACCACCTCCGTGCTGGTCATGCTCGTCGTGATCGCCCTCGAGGGCGCGATCGGCTGGCAGGCCGCCCGGGCCCGCACCCTGCCGGGGACCGCCTAACGGCCGGCCGGGGAGGTCAGCTGCCGTCGGCAAGCTCGCTGGCCAGCTCCTTCTCATCCTCCTCAGACAGCGAGGTCTTGAGCAGCTGCCCGCCGAATGGCCCCATCGCGTCGCCGAACTTGTCCTCCGTGATCTTCTCAGCCATGATCACCACTGCGGCGGAGCCGGGCTTGAGCATGTCCTGTACCTGCGACCTGAACTGGTCGTTGACGCCGCTCTTGCCCAGCTTGCCGAACAGGGCACCCATCGCGCCGCCCAGCAGCAGGCCGACGCCCGGGACGAAGAACAGCAGGCCAATCAGCATGCCCCACAGCGCCCCGCTCGCCGCCGAAACTCCGACGATCTTCTGCGGGGTCTGGACGTGGCTCTTGCCCTCTGCGTCGACGTTGACGATGGCCAAGCCGGTGAGCTTGACCACGTAGTCCTTGTTGAGGTCCAGCACCTTGTTGTAGGCCTGGGTGGCGCTGGCCTCGTTGTCGTAGCCGATCACGATCAGTTCAGACATTGTTCTCCCTTGATAACGGGCAGCGGAGCGCCGCCCGGGCATGCCAGTGGGCACGGACTACCCTCACGATCCACCCGCGCTCACCCGGGGCACGTCACCCGCGCGGGGTGACAAATTGGTGTCAAACCGGCTGATTAGTTCTGCTCCGGTTGGAGAGACGGATCAGGTGCCGAAGATGCCGGGCACGGACAGAGGTGCCCGGGGCTGGGGGTGTACCCGATGCGTGATGAGCGAATGGCTGGCGCTCACGGCGGGCGGCGGGGCGTGGCTATGGCCGGCGCGCGCTCCTGGCCGCCACGGCGCTGATGTGCGGGGGCGGACAGGGCGCCGGCCTGGCCGCGGCGGCCACGACCGGCCGCTCCTACCAGCGGACCGCCGGGGACGTGTATACCATCGCCGGCAACGGCCAGACGAGGTTCTCCGGTGACGGCGGCCCGGCGCCTAAGGCCCAGATCTCCGCCCCGGCCGACATCGCGCTGGGCGGCCAGGGGAGCCTGATGATCGCCGACACCGGGCACAACCGGGTGCGCATGGTGGCGGCGAAGACCGGCACCTTCTACGGGCACCCGATGACCGCCGGGGACATCTACACCATCGCCGGGACCGGCGCGGCCGGGTTCGGCGGGGACGGGGGCCCGGCGACGGCGGCCCGGCTGAACCGGCCCACCGGGGTCGGGCTGGACCACGCGGGCAACGTGCTGATCAGTGACTCCTACAGTGAGCCGGATCCGGGTCGTGGCGGCGAAGACCGGCACCTTCTACGGGCAGGCGATGACCGCCGGTGACATCTACACCATCGCCGGCAACGGCACCCAGGGGTTCTCCGGCGACGGCAGTCCCGCCACCGCGGCCGATCTGAACACGCCGCTGCGGGTGACGGTGGACGGCGCGGGCAACGTGCTGATCAGTGATTCCTTCAACTGGCGGCTGCGGCTGCTCGCGGTCAGGTCCGGCACCTTCTACGGGCAGGCGATGACCGCCGGGGACATCTACACCATCGCCGGGAACGGCAGCCCGGGGTACTCCGGTGACGGCGGCCCGGCCACCAAGGCCGGACTGTACAAGCTGCTGCATGTGATCGTGGATGCGGCGGGCAACCTGGTGATCTGCGACGAGCGTGACAACCGCATCCGGGTGGTCGCGGTCAAGTCCGGCACGTTCTACGGGCAGGCGATGACCGCCGGGGACATCTACACCATCGCCGGCACGGGCAAGCGGGGCACCGGCGGCGACGGCGGCCCGGCAACCTGGGCCGAGGTCGGCGAACCGGCCGGGGTGACGCTCGACAGCCTGGGCAACCTGCTGATCGCCGACAGGGAGGGCGGCCTGATCCGGGTGGTCGCGGCCCGCACAGGTACCTACTACGGGCAGGCGATGGCCGCCGGGGACATCTACACGATCGCTGGTGGCGGCACCGGCGGCCTGGGCGACGGCGGCCCCGCCACCAGCGCGGAGCTCCTGCAGCCGGGGGCGGTGCTGGCCGACGCCGCGGGCAACGTGCTGATCTGCGACACCGGCGACGACCGTATCCGGGAGGTCGCCGGGCCAGCCGGCGTGACCGGGGCGATGACCGGCGGGCCACAGTCGGCATTCAGCATCATCGAGCGGGATGGCGCGCAAGCCGCCGGGCGGTGTGACCAACGCCACGCGGTGCGGCCCGGGCGGCGCCGGTAGCGTCGGGGCCAGAGATGAGCCCCGATGCCGTGATCGCCGTTGCCGGGCTGTTCGTCGCCCTTGGCGGGTTCGTGCAGAGCGGGATCGGGCTGGGCCTCGGCCTGATCGGCGCGCCGATGGTGACGCTGCTCGACCCCGCGCTCATGCCCGGCTCGCTGCTGGTGGCCGGGGCCAGCCTGCCGCTGCTGATCCTGGCCCGCGAGGCGCTGCACACCGACTGGCACGGCGTGTCCTGGGCGCTGGCGGGCCGGGTCGCCGGGACGCTGGGCGGCATCTGGGTGCTGGCCGCGGTGTCGCTGCGCGCGCTCGGGATCGTCGTGGGCGGCATGGTGCTCGCCGTGGTCGTCCTGTCCATCCGCGCGGCCGTCGTGCCCAGGAACCGGGCCACGCTGCTCACCGCCGGGGTGATCTCCGGTGTCACCGGCACCGCCACGTCCATCGGCGGGCCGCCGGTCGCGCTGCTGTACCAGGACGAGAGCGGCCCCCGGGTCCGGGCCACCCTGTCGTTCTACTTCATCGTCGGCAACACCGTCGCGCTGGTCGCGCTCGCCCTGTCCGGCCACCTGCCGGAGCGGGACATCGTGGTCGGCCTGGTGTTCATCGGGTGCGGCGCGGCGGGCTTCGCGGTGGCCGCCGGGCTGCGCCGGTTCCTCGACTCCGGGCGGACCCGCATCGCGGTGCTGGCCGCCGCCGCGGGGTCGGCGCTGGTCCTCATCGCGCACAGCATCCTGGGCTGAGCGGCATGGGCCCAGGTAGCTTATTGATCACCAGTTAGCGTTGGCGTGTCGCTGCCGGGGAGGTTGCCGCATGCTCGTGGCCGGCGTGGATTCCTCGACGCAGTCCACCAAGGTGCTGCTCTGCGATGCGGCGGACGGCACCATCGTGGCCCAGGCCAGCGCCCCGCACCCGGCCGGCACCGAATGCCCGCCGCAGGCCTGGTGGGACGCGCTCACCAAGGCCGGGGACGGCCTGCTCAGCCGGGCGGCGGCGGTCGGCGTGGCCGGGCAGCAGCACGGCATGGTCGTGCTGGACGAGAACGGCGAGGTGATCCGGCCCGCCCTGCTCTGGAACGACCTGCGCTCGGCCGCCGCGGCGGCGGAACTGGTCGGCGAGCACGGCCCGCGATGGTGGGCGGAGCGCACCGGCAGCGTGCCGAACGCCTCGTTCACCGTGACCAAACTGCGCTGGCTGGCCGGGCACGAGCCGGGCAACGCGGCCCGGGTATACCGGGTGATGCTGCCGCACGACTGGCTGACCTGGCGGCTGCTGGCCGGTCCGTGGTTCGGCAACGAACCGGTCACCGACCGGGGCGACGCGTCCGGCACCGGGTACTTCTCGCCCGCCGACGGCACGTGGCTGCCTGAGGTCGCGGCGGGCGCCCTGGGGCATGAGGTCCGGCTGCCCCGGGTGGCCCGGCCCGGCGAGGCCGTGGGCGAGACGGGCTGGGGCGCCGTGGTGTCACCCGGCACCGGGGACAACATGGCCGCGGCCCTCGGCCTGGGCCTGGCGCCGGGCGAGATCGCCGTGTCGGTAGGCACCTCCGGCACGGCCTACGCGGTCACCACGGTGGCCTCCGCCGACCCCAGCGGCGCGATCGCGGGCTTCGCGGATGCGACCGGGCGGTTCCTGCCGCTGGTCTGCACGATCAACGCCGCGCTCGTGCTCGACACGGTGGCCGCGCTGCTCGGCACCGACCCCGACGGGCTGTCCGCACGGGCGCTGGCCGCCCGGCCCGGCGCCGGTGGCCTTACCCTGCTGCCCTACTTCGACGGGGAACGCACCCCCGTCCGGCCGGACGCCACCGGCGTGCTGCGCGGCCTGACCACCCACAACGCCACGCCAGAGAACCTGGCCCGCGCTGCCGTGGAGGCGGTGCTCGCCTCGCTCGCCGAGGTGGCCGCCCTGCTGCCACATGGCCACGGGGCCACACCGGAGCGAGTGCTGCTCATCGGGGGCGGCGCCCGGTCCGAGGCGGTCCGCGCGGTGGCGCCGGGCATCTTCGGCGCCCCGGTGGACGTGCCGGAGCCGGAGGAGTACGTGGCGCTCGGGGCGGCCCGCCAGGCCGCCTGGGCGCTGGCCGGCACCCCGGGCCCGCCCTCCTGGCCGCGCCGCCCCGCCCAGCGTTACGAGGCCCCCGCCCAGCCCGGCATCAGGGAGCGGTTCGCCGCGCTCCGGGACGCCACGACCGGCTGGGACGGCGGCCCCGGCGAACGCACAGACCCCTGATCACAACCGCGTCCGGGCCAGGCCAGCGCGGGCCATCGTTCAGCAGAAAGGAACGTCTCGCCGTGACCGCAGATGCTTACTCGCCCACGCCGGCCGACAAGTTCTCGTTTGGCATCTGGACGGTGGGATGGCAGGGGGTCGACGTGTTCGGCCCGGCGGTCCGGCCGCCGATGCCCGCCGACCGTGCCGTGCGCAAGCTCGCCGAGCTCGGCGCCTACGGGGTCAACTTCCACGACAACGACGTGTTCGACTTCGACGCCAGCCCGGGGGAGCGGGATGCCCGGATCGGCGATTTCACCCGCGCGCTTGCCGACACCGGCCTGGTGGTGACCACCGCGACCACCAACCTGTTCTCGCACCCGATGTTCAAGGAGGGCGCGTTCACCGCCAACGACCGGGACGTGCGGCGGTTCGCACTGGCCAAGGTCATGCGCAACCTGGACCTCGCGGCCGAGCTGGGCGCCGGGGTGTACGTGTGCTGGGGCGGCAGGGAGGGCGCGGAATCGGGCGCGAGCAAGGACGTCCGGGCCGCGCTGGACCGGTACAAGGAGGCGTTCGACATCCTCGGCGGCTACGTCCTCGACCACGGCTACGGCCTGCGGTTCGCGATCGAGCCCAAGCCGAACGAGCCGCGCGGCGACATCCTGCTGCCCACCGCCGGGCACGCGCTGGCGTTCATCAACGAGCTGGAGCACCCCGAGATCGTCGGCATCAACCCCGAGATCGGGCACGAGGAGATGGCCAGCCTCAACTACGCGCACGGGATCACCCAGGCGCTGTGGCACGGCAAGCTCTTCCACATCGACCTGAACGGCCAGAACGGCCCGCGTTATGACCAGGACCTGCGGTTCGGCGCGGGCAACGCGCGCGGCGCCTTCTGGGTGGTGGACGCGCTGGAGGCGGGCGGGTACGACGGCCCGGTGCACTTCGACTACAAGCCGCCGCGCACCGAGGACGACAACGGGGTATGGGACTCCGCCGCCGCGTGCATGCGCAACTACCTGATCCTGCGGGAGAAGGCCCGGGCGTTCCGCGCCGACCCCGAGGTCAAGGCGGCGCTGGCCGCGGCGCGGGTGGCTGAGCTGGCCGAGCCCACCCTGGCGGCGGGGGAGACCTGGCGGGACGTGGCCGGCTTCACCCCGGACATCGAGGCGCTTGCCGCCCGGGGCATGGCCTTCGAGCACCTCGACCAGCTCGCCCTGGAGCACCTCTACGGCGTCCGGTAGCGGCACGGCACGGCCAGAGGCGCGCACGCCGGCGGGGCCCAGGCCCTCGCGGCGGAGTCGCACGGGCCTACAGGCCAGCGGGGGTTCCAGGGGGTCGTCCCCCTGGGTCAGCACGGAATAATCCGTTTGCCCGGCTTGTTGCGGCAGGGCTACCGTCAAAGGGTCCTATGACCCCGTCGCCGGCGGTCTTGTCCTTGCCCGTCCCCGGCACGTAACTACCAGAACGGATGTCTGTCATGCCGTGGCGTGGCCTGGCCCGCCGGTTCCCCGCGCTCGGGTACCGGGATTTCCGGCTGCTCCTGGCCGACCGGCTGCTCGCGCCCGGGGCGTTCGCGTTCTCCATGGTCGGCGTGTCGTTCGCGGTCCTGGACGCGACCGGGTCCACCGCGGACCTGTCCTACGTGCTCGCCGCGCAGATCCTCCCGTCGCTGGTGTTCGCCCTGGTCGGCGGGGTGTTCGCGGACCGGTTCGCAGCGCAGCGGGTGATCGTCGCGGCCAACGTGATGATCGCGGTCGGCGAGGGCGGCTTCGGCCTGCTTGTCCTGCTCGGGCACCCGCACCTATGGCAGATGATCGGCCTGGAGACGCTCAGCGGCGCCGGCATGGCCATCTTCTACCCCGCCTCCCAGGCGCTGCTGCCCCGGCTGGTGCCGGACCGGCTGCTCCAGGAGGCCAGCGCGATGAGCCGGCTGGCGATGAACGCGGCGCAGATGGCTGGCGCCGGGATCGCGGGCTTGTTCGTGGCCGCGACCGGGCCGGGCTGGGCGCTGGCGACCTGCGGCATCGGCATGCTCGGCACGGTGCCGCTGCTGCTGGCCATCCGCGCGCCGGGCGCCGTACGGGCGCAGTCCCCCAGCGTGCTGCGGGAACTGCGGGAAGGCTGGTCGGCGTTCGCCTCCCGCCGCTGGCTGTGGGCCACCACGATCCAGTACAGCGTGGTCCTCGCCGCCTGGTTCGGCGCGTTCGACGTGCTGGGTCCCGTGGTCGCCCGGGCGCACCTGGGCGGTGCCGCGGCCTGGGGCCTGATCACCGCGGCCGACGCCGTGGGCCTGATCATCGGCGGCGTCATCGGCTTGCGGTACACCGCCGCAGCGGCCGATCCGGTTCGTGGTGCTCGTCGGCGCGACCGTCGCGATCACGCCGCTGGCCCTGGCGGCGCTGTGGCCGCTGCCGGTGATCTGCGTGGCGGCGGTCGG
Organism: uncultured Actinomycetes bacterium; assembly: GCA_963730235.1. Classification (GTDB taxonomy): domain Bacteria; phylum Actinomycetota; class Actinomycetes; order Streptosporangiales; family Streptosporangiaceae; genus DASXKD01. The sequence goes on along the minus strand of CAVSRH010000025.1, from coordinate 77,452 downwards.
GCCTCGGCATCGCCGTCGAGGTGATGATGGTCCAGTGGACGGTGACCGTGGCCCGGAACGTCCCGCCGGACCTGCTGGCCCGGGTGTCCGCCTACGACGTCCTCGGATCGGTGGGGGCGATGCCCCTCGGCGCGCTGGTGGTCGGGCCGATCGCGGCGGTGACCGGGGTGCCCGCCACCCAGTACGGCGCCGCCGCGCTGATCATCGTCGCCTCGGCGCTCACCCTGCTGGCGCCCGAGGTGCGGCGGATGCGCGCCGAGCCGGCTGCCGTAGCGCAGCGGCCCGAGGCCCTGGCGGAGGTGCCGGCGGCACAGGCGGGCCCGGAGGCGGCGTAGCCCGGACGCGCTGACATCGGGACCTTTCGTGCGAGTGCGGCAGGGGCGGAAATAGACTCAGCTGTAGTCCCGCCCCTGCCCGGGCAGCAGCATCCGCCCCGGGGCCGACGCCAAGGGAGCCGCTCACGTGCGGATGCTGGAGTCCATCGCAAGCCCGCGAGATCTGAAAGCGCTCACCCCTGACCAGCTCCCCGCCCTGGCCAGCGAGATCCGTGACGTCCTGATCGAGACCGTGTCGCGCACCAGCGGCCATCTCGGCCCGAACCTCGGCGTGGTGGAGCTCACCATCGCGCTGCACCGGGTCTTCGACTCGCCGTCGGACCGGATCGTCTTCGACACCGGCCACCAGTCCTACGTGCACAAGCTGCTCACCGGGCGGTACCCGGAGTTCGGCACGCTGCGGCAGCGCGGCGGGCTGTCGGGGTACCCGTCCCAGGCCGAGTCCGAGCACGACATCGTGGAGAACTCGCACGCCTCCACCAGCCTGTCCTACGCCGACGGGCTGGCCAAGGCCTACCGGCTGCGCGGCGAGACCACCGCAGCGTCGTGGCGGTCGTCGGCGACGGCGCGCTCACCGGCGGGATGGCCTGGGAGGCGCTGAACAACATCGCGGTCGCCAAGGACTCCCGGCTGGTCATCGTCGTCAACGACAACGGCCGCTCCTACCAGCCGACGATCGGCGGCCTGGCCACCCACCTGGCCGTGGTCCGCGCCTCGCAGCGGTACGAGCAGGTGCTGGAGTACATCAAGACCTCGCTGTCGCACGCCCCGCTGGTCGGGCCGCCGCTGTACGAGACGCTGCACGGCCTCAAGAAGGGCCTCAAGGACGTGCTGCAGCCGCAGGTGCTCTTCGAGGACCTGGGCATCAAGTACCTCGGCCCGGTCGAACGGCCACGACGAGCAGCTGGTCGAGCACTTGCTGCGCCGGGCCCGCGACTTCGGCGCCCCGGTGATCGTGCACGTGATGACCCGCAAGGGCTTCGGCTACCCGCTCGCCGAGCAGAACGAGGAGGACTGCCTGCACCAGGTGCCGGCCGCCCCCTCGCCCGCGCAGGCGGCCTGCCGCCCCAGCGCACCTGGTCCGAGGTGTTCGGCGACGAGCTTGCCGCGATCGGCGCGCGGCGGCCCGACGTGGTGGCGATCACCGCGGCGATGCTGCACCCCACCGGGCTGGCCCCGTTCGCGCGCGCCTACCCGGACCGCGTCTTCGACGTCGGCATCGCCGAGCAGCACGCGATGACCAGCGCGGCGGGCCTGGCCATGGGCGGGATGCACCCGGTGGTCGCGATCTACGCGACGTTCCTCAACCGCGCCTTCGACCAGCTGCTCATGGACGTGGCGCTGCACCGGCTGCCGGTGACCGTGGTACTGGACCGGGCCGGGGTCACCGGCCCCGACGGTGCCAGCCACCACGGCATGTGGGACGGGTCGATCCTGCAGGTGGTGCCCGGGCTGCGGATCGCCGCGCCGCGCGACGCCGCCCGCGTCGCGGAACTGCTCAACGAGGCGGTGGCCGTCTCCGACGGCCCCACCGTGGTGCGGTTCCCCAAGGGCACGGTGGGCGGCGAGGCGGAGGCGACCGGAAAGCTGGGCGGCATGGACGTGCTTTACGAGCCCGCGGCCGGCGCCGCCTCCGACGTGCTGCTGGCCGGCGCCGGCGTCGATGGCGGTGATGTGCGTGCAGGCCGCGGCCCGGCTGGCCGACCAGGGCATCGGCGTCACCGTCGTGGACCCGCGCTGGGTCAAGCCGGTGGATCCGGCGCTGGCCGGGGCGGCCGCGGACCACCGGCTCGTGGTCACGGTCGAGGACAACGGCCGCGCGGGCGGCTTCGGGGACGCGGTGTGCCGCCTGCTGCGGGACGCGGGCGTGGCCACGCCGGTGCAGACCTACGGCCTGCCGCAGGAGTTCCTGACGCACGGCAAGCGCGAGGAGATCCTGGAAGACGCCGGGCTGGTGCCGCAGCACCTCGCCCGCCGGATCACCGAGGCCGTAGCGCGGCTGACCCCGGAGCTTGCGGACCACCCGCAGGCCTGACAGCAGGAGAGTTCTCCGGAATGACCACCCTGTCCGTCGCGGTCGTGGGCTCCGGCCCGGCCGGGCTCTACACCGCAGAGGCGCTCGTCAAGCAGTCGGCCGCGCTTGAGGTGCCGTGCCGGGTCTCGGTCGATGTGCTCGACCGGCTGCCGACGCCCTACGGCCTGGTCCGCTACGGCGTCGCCCCGGACCACCCGTCCATCAAGTCCATCGCCGAGTACCTGCGCGGCGTCCTGGAGCACGAGGACGTGCGCTTCCTCGGCGGGGTGCACCTCGGCGACGATGTCACCAGGGAGGACCTGCTCGGCTGCTACGACGCGGTGGTCTACGCGACCGGCGCGATGCGGGACCGGCGGATGGGCATCGACGGCGAGGACCTGCCCGGCAGCTACGCGGCCACCGACTTCGTGAACTGGTACTGCGGCCACCCGGACAGCGACGCCGGCTCGTTCACCCTGGACGCCGAGTCGGTCGCCGTGGTCGGGGTGGGCAACGTCGCGGTGGACGTGGCCCGGATCCTGATCCGCGATCCCGACGAGCTGCGCCGCACCGACGTGCCCCAGCCGGTGCTGGAAACGCTGATGGCCAGCAAGGTCCGCGAGGTCCACGTGATCGGCCGGCGCGGCTCGGCGCAGGCCAAGTTCACCACCAAGGAACTGCGTGAACTCGGGGAACTCGCCGGCGTCGACATCGTGGTCGGCGCCGGTGAGGCGGCCCCGGACGCGTTCGACGCCACCGGCGGGAGCGCCGCGCTGGCCGAGTCCGACCGCCGGGTGCGCGGCAACCTGGCCGTGATCGGCGACTGGGCGGCCCGGCTGCCCGCCGGGCACTCGCGCCGGCTGGTACTGCGCTTCTGGCTGCGGCCGGTCCGGGTCGAGGGCACCGACCACGTCACCGGGCTGACGGTCGAGCGGACGAGGCTTGATGAGAACGGGGCGCTGACCGGGACCGGGGAGCTGGAGACGATTCCGGCGCAGATGGTGCTGCGCAGCGTCGGGTACCAGAGCGTGCCGCTGCCCGGGGTGCCGTTCGACGAGCGCAGCCACACCGTGCCCAACGCCGAGGGCCGGGTACTCGGGCCGGACGGGTCCCCGCTGCCCCGGGAGTACGTCTCCGGCTGGCTCAAGCGCGGCCCCACCGGGGTGATCGGCACCAACAAGTCCGACGCGGCGCAGACCGTCCGTGCGCTGCTGGCCGACCTGTGCCCGGGCGATGCGCGGGCCGCCGAGCCGGCGCCCGCCGCGGCGCTGGCGGACCTGCTGGCGGGGCGCGCGGTGACGCCGGTGAGCTACGCGGACTGGCTCAAGGTGGAACGGGCCGAGGCGGAGCTCGCCGAATCGCTGGGCCGCGGCGCGCGGGTGAAGCTGGCCAGCCGTGCGGACATCGACGCCCGCTGCCGCGCCGAGTCCTGACTGATCCCCTTTTGCGACAGAACCGGCCGGGTGAGTCAAAAATAGCTTTTGCGCCGTAGGCTGTGGCGCATGGCGGTCCGGGCAGGCAAATCGCTGGTGCTGAGCACCGGCGAGCGGGAACGGCTGGCGGAATGGGCGGCCCGGGATGGCGGCCGGCAGGCCCTGCGCGCCGCGATCGTCCTGGCCTGCGCGGAAGGCCGGCCGGACACACACGTCGCCGCTGCGGCGCAGGTCTCCCGGGCCACGGTCGCCAAATGGCGGTCCCGGTTCGCCGCGGGCCGGCTGGCCGGGCTGCGGGACATGCCCCGGCCGGGCACCCCGCGGAAGATCACCGATGCGCAGGTCCGCGAGGTGCTCGCGCGCACCAGGGGTGAGCCGCCGCCGGCCGGCCGGGATCACTGGACCACCCGGACGATGGCGGCGGTGACCGGGCTGAGCCAGTCGGCGGTCAGCCGGATATGGCGGTCCGCCGGGGTGGATCCCGCAAGTTGTACGACCGGGGGCACTGGGGACAATGAAGGCGTGAGCATGGAACAGGACGCGACGCGGCAGAGCGGGCAAACGATGCAGGCCACCAGGGCGGGCCGCCGCGCGGCGGGCGCGGAGCCGGAGGAACTCCCGGACCGGCGGTTCCTGGATCGCGAGGAGAGCTGGCTCCGGTTCAACCAGCGGGTCCTCGAACTTGCCGAGGACGAGCGCATGCCGCTGCTCGAACGGGTCCGGTTCCTGTCCATCTTCGCCAGCAACCTGGATGAGTTTTTCATGGTGCGGGTCGCGGGGCGGATCCGCCGGATGGCCACCGGGCTGCCGGTGGAGGGAGCCAGCGGGCTGCCGCCCGGGCAGATCCTCGCCAACACCCTGGAAACCGCCCGCGAGCTGAGCCTGCGGCACGCCGAGTGCTTCGGCAACGCCGTCCTGCCCGCCCTGGCCGAGCAGGGCATCGAGGTGCTGCGCTGGAAGGAACTGTCCGACACCGAGCAGCAGGACCTGCACCGGCTGTTCCGCGAGCGGATCTACCCGGTGCTGACGCCGCTGCTGGTCGACCCGGCCCACCCGTTCCCCTACATCTCCGGCCTGTCGCTGAGCCTGGCCGTGATGATCGCCGACGCGCGCACCGGCGCGACCATGTTCGCCAGGGTCAAGGTGCCGCCGCTGCTGCCCAGGTTCCTCACCGTGGCCAGCGCCGGTTCGTGCCGCTGGAAGACGTGATCGCCGCGCACCTCACCGAGCTGTTCTCCGGCCTGGACATCCTGGAGCACCACGTGTTCCGGGTCACCCGCACCCGTGACCTTGAGGTGGACGAGGACGTCACCGAGGACCTGATGCAGTCGCTGGAGCGGGAGCTGCAGAAGCGCCGTTTCGAGCCCGCGGTCCGGCTGGAGGTGGAGGACTCCATCTCCAGCGACGTGCTCGACAAGCTGGTCACCGAGCTGGGGATCGACCACCGCGCCGTCTACCACCTGCCCGGGCCGCTGGACCTGTCCGGCCTGAGCGTCATCGCCGACCTGGACCTGCCCAGCTGAAGTACCCGGCGTTCGTGCCGTCGGAGTCGGCCCTGCCGCAGGACACCGACATCTTCACCACCCTCGACCGGCAGGACGTGCTGGTCCACCATCCCTACGACTCGTTCACCACCAGCGTGGAACGGCTGATCGAGGCGGCCGCCGCCGACCCCGGGCGTGCTCGCGATCAAGCAGACCCTGTACCGGACCAGCGACACCTCCTCGATCGTGGACGCGCTGATCGACGCCGCCGAAGCGGGCAAGCAGGTGGTGGTGGTCGTCGAGCTCAAGGCCCGGTTCGACGAGCGCGCCAACATCATCTGGGCGCGCAAGCTGGAGGAAGCGGGCTGCCACGTGGTGTACGGGATCGTCGGCCTGAAGACGCACTGCAAGATGGCGCTGGTGGTCCGGGAGGAGCCCGACGGCTCGCTGCGCCGCTACTGCCACATCGGCACCGGCAACTACCACCCGACGACCGCCCGGCTGTATGAGGACTTCGGCCTGTTGACCGCCGAGCCCGCGGTCGGGGAGGACGCCACCGACCTGTTCAACCACCTCACCGGCTACAGCCGCAAGAGCGCCTACCGGCGGTTGCTGGTCGCCCCGGCCGGCGCTGCGGCCGGGCCTGCTGGAGCGGATCGAGCAGCAGCGGCCCGGCACACCCGCGGCGAGCGGGCCCGGATCCAGCTCAAGTGCAACTCGATCATCGACGAGGCGGTCATCGACGCGCTGTACCGGGCCTCGATGGCGGGGGTGCCGGTGGACCTGTGGGTGCGCGGCATCTGCGGGGTGCGGCCGGGGATGCCGGGCCTGTCGGAGACGATCCGCGTCCGCAGCGTGCTCGGCCGGTTCCTGGAGCACTCCCGGATCTACGCGTTCGGCCCGGGGAGGACGACGACAGCGAGGTGTGGATCGGCTCCGCCGACCTGATGCACCGCAACCTGAACCGCCGGGTCGAGGCGCTGGTCCGGGTGAAGGACCCGGCTGCAGCAGGCCGATCTGCGCAGCCTCATCGACCTGGCCATGGACGAGGGCACCTCGTCCTGGTGGCTGGCCGGCGACGGCACCTGGACCAGGCATCACCGGGACCCGTCCGGTCAGCCCCTGCGCGACCTGCAGCAGTACCTGTCTCGCTGGTCAGCGCAGCAGGCCCGTTGATGGCTGACGCCGGCAGAAGGCGAGATACGGGCCGCGGGCGCGGTGCTGTGGCGGGCCGGCGCGGCAGGGCATCGAGACCGCGCTGGTCCACCGGCCCCGCTACGACGACTGGAGCTTCCCCAAGGGCAAGAGCCTGCCCGGGGAGCATGTGCTGATCACCGCCGTACGGGAGGTCGGCCGAGGAGACCGGCGTCGGGCTCGCCCTCGCCCGGCGGCTCGCCCCGCGCGTTACCACCGTCAGCGACGGCCGGCCCAAGCAGGTGGATTACTGGGCCGCGCGGCCCGTCGCGGCGGAGCAGTTCACGCCGGGCGGACGAGCTGGACGAGCCCCCGGGTCGCCTGGCCCGCCGAGTCCCTGCCCGCCACGCGGAGTAGCCGGCTGAGCTACCCGCCGCTGACCTCGCGGTGCCGGCCAGCTACCACCGCCGCAGTGCCCACGAGTCACTCCGCCCCGGTGTCCTGCTCCGGCACGCGAGCCCCATCGGCAAGAAGGCGTGGCGGAAGGCCGGTCACCCCGACGACCTCACCCGGCCGCTGACCCGACTCGGGCAGGGACAGGCCTGAGGCCCTGGCCCGGCTGCTGGGCTGCCTTCGCGCCCGCCCGGGTGATCAGCTCGCCACGCGGCCGCTGCCTGGATACCGTGCTGCCCTACGCCGAGCGGACCGGCGTCCCGGTGGAGCCCGCGCCCGCGTTCACCGTGGACAGCACCGCCCCGGACCATGCCGGCTGGACGGCCACGCAGGGCGCGACGGCAGCGGATCACCGAGGCGGCCAGATCGCCGGCGGCCGGTGATCGATCTGCGCGCACCGGCAGAACCTGCCCTGGCTCCTGCGCCCAGACGTGCGAGATGCCTCGGCGCGCCCGTGCCGGACGGGCCGCCGCTGCCGCAAGCGCGCCTTCTGGGTGCTGCAAATCGGCGGGGACCGGCGGCTCGCCTCAGCGGAGCAGCATCAGCCCGAGGACCGGGGCGGCCGGCTGAGCCTGGGCCGGGCGCGGGGCGCGCAGGCCCGCCGGATCCCAGTCCAGCGTGGCCGGGATCGCCCCCTCGAACATCAGCAGCCACTGCTTGACGTCCGTCCCGGTGCCGCCGCTGTACCCGCCCAGCCCGGTGCCCGCGACCACCCGGTGGCACGGCACGATGATCGCGACCGGGTTGGACGCCATGACCTGGCCGACCACCCGGGCGGGGGGCACGAAGTTGCCCGGCTCGGCGGCGGCATCCAGGCCCGCCCGGCCGGCCAGGGCGCCGTAGGTCATGGTCTCGCCGAAGTGCCACTGTGTCGAGCAGCACCGACAGCACCTGCGGCCGGGCGCCGGAGCTGCACGACCAGTCCACCGGCACGTTGAAGCTCTTGAGGTGGCCGCCGAAGTACTCCGCGAGTTCCTCAGAGCGGCCTCCAGCAGTCACGGTGCCAGCGAGCCGCCCCGGCCGGGCCGGCGGCCGGGCGGCGGCCCGAAGCGGACCCTGGCCACCCCGGCCTCGCTGCAGGCCACGGATACCTCGCCGACCGGGGTATCTAGGCAGCCCCATCCGAGTTCCTGCTCAGCTGCTTGCGGCTCCACTTGCGGCTGGCTGTCCAGCCCCCATTCTCCCCGGCCCCACCGACAGTCCCGGCCGGCCGCGGGGCAGAACCGTCCACCGCGCCCGCGCCACCCACCCACCTGCGGTGCTAGCGCGGTGCTAACGGGATGCTAGCGGCGCCGGTGATCCTCACCCTGTAGGTGCGCCGCTCCGCTGCGGCTCTGCGCGGCGCACCGCCAGAGTCCACCTGGCCGGCGAGGCCCGGGTGACCTCCCGGCAACAGAAAGGAACGGGGCAAGGAATGAACTCGCGGATCAGGATCCTGGCATCTGGTGTGCTCTCTACCGCCGCTCTCGGCCTCATGCTGGCCGCCGCCGCTCCCGCAAGCGCGGGCACCAGCGCGGCTGGGACAGGCGCGTTGCCGTGTTCTGCCCCCCGATAGTGAGCCCTGCGGCTGGCCTGCGGCCCGGTAGTCGCGGCGCCATTTCACCGCGGCCGGCAGTTAGGCCTGGCGCGGCTGGGTGTCCAGGCCAGCCCAGCCAGGGCCCGATGGCGGACAGCGGTCACTCATACCGCCGCGGTGCACCTTGTGGCTGGCTGGCTGCCCGGCCACTAGCCGGGCTGGCGGCCCTCGGGCTGGTCCTCGTCCTGTCTCCAGGAGGCGGATGAGCGCCCGGCTGATCGGCGTCGCCGTCAGCGCCACCTGCCACGGCCGGGCGCCGTGGCGGCCAGGTCGGCGCCACCGCCGTCCGGGCTGGCCGGCGCGGGGGCCGCCAGGCGAGCCTGCCGCACCATGTCGGGCGGAAGCAGGTTTTCCGCGGGGACCGTATGCTCGTCGCGCCAGCGCCGCCACCACCGTGCGCACCGCCGTCAGCCGCTGCGCCGCCACCGGGTCCCGTTCCTGCCAGCGGTGCGCGGGCGGGGGGCCCTCCGGCAGCGGGCAAGCTGGGCCCGGGCAGCCCGGCGTCGGCCTGGCCGCGGGCCCGCTGCACCGCGCGCAGCCATCCGGGGCGTGCCGGCGGGCGCCGCGGCCCCGGAACCCTGGCAGCTCGGTGAGGGCGGCGCTGGCAGCCGGGCAAGGCCCGGGCGGCCTCGACGATGGCCGAGTCGGGCAGCACCCGGCCCGGAGACAGGTCGCGCCGCCGGGCGATCTTGTCCCGCTCCTGCCACAGCTCACGGACGATCGGCCAGCCCCCGGCGGCTGTGCACCCGGTGGATGCCCGAGGTGCGCCGCCACGGGTCCGGGCCGGGGACCGGGCGGCTTGGCCGCCAGCACCGCGGCGAACTCCTGCTCCGCCCATTCCGCCTTGCCCTGCGCCGCCAGCTCGGCCGCCAGCGCGTCCCGCAGTTCCACCAGCAGTTCCACGTCCAGTGCCGCATAGCGGAGCCACTCGCCGGGCAGCGGGCGGACCGACCAGTCCGCCGCCGCATGGCCCTTCTCCAGCGTCCAGCCCAGCACCGATCGACCAGTGCGCCCAAGCCGACGCGCGGGAAGCCGAGCAGCCGCCCGGCCAGTTCGGTGTCGAACAGCGCCCGCGGGCGGAAGCCCAGCTCGGCCAGGCACGGCAGGTCCTGGGAGGCGGCGTGCAGCACCGACCTCGCAGTCCTGGCCAGCGCCGCGTCGAGGCCGGTGAGGTTCGGGCAGGCCATCGGGTCGATCAGCATGGTGCCCGCGCCGTCGCGCCGCAACTGGACCAGGAAGGCGCGGTGCCCGTAGCGGAACCCGGACGCGCGCTCGGCGTCCACGGCGACCGGCCCCTCGCCCGCGGCCAGTGCCGCCACCGCCCGGCCCAGGTCGGCGACCGAGGCGACCAGCATGGCGCGGCCCGTCCCGCGGCTCGAGCAGCGGCACCGGCCCGGCCGGGTCCACGGCCTGAGCCTGCGATCCGGGCCTGGTGCCGGCGAGCCCGTCAGCTGAGGTGATGCGTCCTTCGCCGCCGGGTCGTCGGGGGATCCTGCCCGCCCGGCCGCGTGCCGTCGCCCGCCGCCCCCGGCCTGTTCCTCCCGTGTGCCCGCGTGCCGCCGGTCAGGGGCTCTGGTGTGCTGCGCCTGGCCGGGCGCGTGGTGTCGTGCCCCCCGGCCGTGCTGTCGCCGTGTGCTTGCGTGCCGCCCGTCATGGGCTCCGCCGCCGGCTGGCCGGGCGCAGCGCGCTGACGCCCGCGGCCAGCGGCGCCAGCCCCGCCGCGGCGCACATCGTCCCGCACCACGCGGCCATGTGCCCAGCCAGGCCATCGTTCGCGCCGTCCTCCACGGGGGGCTCGGCTGCCTCGGTGCCGAGCGGCGACCACGAGGCGCGCAGCTCGAAGCCGGTCGCCCGGGGCTCCGTCCGCTTGGCGCCGAACCCCTCGGTGACCACCCGGGTCACGGTGCCACTCGGTTCCGCGTAGCCCGCGGTGCGGGCATCGAGCGCCTCCGTCAGCCAGGACCAGGCGACCTCACCGACCATGGGATCCTCGGCGATCTCCGGTTCCAGTTCCGCGCGGATGTACACGATGACCCGCAGCGGGCCTGCCCAGCCGCGCTGCCCGGCGGGATCGTAGAGCAGCACGAACCGGCCCGTGGCTATCTCGGCCCCGTCCACCCGGACGGCCGCGCCGACGGCGGTCGCGAACGGCGCCAGTGTCCGTGGGGCGGGCATCTCTTCGAAGCACAGTTCTGGCCGGATCTGGCGCACCTGATCCTGGCACGAACGCAGCCCGGCGACCGCGGCACTGAACGTGGCGGACGCTTCCTCGCTCGGCTCCGTGACCCTGCCGACCTGCCTCATAGTCCGAGCGTACGCCGTGACTGCGCCCCGCTCATGCCACCCGGCCAGGCACGTATGCCGAGGCGGCCATCCGGGACGGCCGCGGCAGCACCAGGTCGAGCAGTGCGGCGCCGCACTGCGTGCAGGACCACTCGGGGCACATCCTGTCGGGCGACGTCGGGGCAGCTGCCCGGCGTCGCGTGCGGCTGCTCGAACAGCTGCTCCCCGCCACAGTCCTGGCAGGGCCGGAACCTCGGGGCCATGATGGCGACCTCCTCCACCGCCGGGGGTGTGCCGCGCCGTAACGGCGGATACCCAGAACCCGGCTGTGACGATGGTGGCACGCGGTGCCGTCAGGATGCGGGACCTCACACGGCGTGTCCGGATTGGGACATGCTGGCACGGTGCTAACCCGGGGGGCGACCCCCGGAACCCCCGCTGGCCTACGGCCCGGTTCCTCCGTCACCGGGCCGGGGCCCTGCTAGCCCGGGGGAGCGACCCCCCGGAACCCCCCGGTGGCGGTGCGCACATGAGATGATCCCCCTCGTGACAGCCGCCCCCGAAGAATCGCTGTTCCTGCGTGCCTGCCGGCGCGAGCCGGTGCCGGCCACCCCGGTCTGGTATATGCGCCAGGCGGGCCGGTCGCTGCCGGAGTACCGGGCCGTCCGGGACCGGTACAGCATGCTGGAGGCATGCACCACGGCGGACGTCATCGCCGAGCTCACGCTGCAGCCGCTGCGCCGGTTCGCCGCCGATGCGGCCATCCTGTTCAGCGACATCGTGGTGCCGCTGCGCGCCGTGGGCCTGGATATCGACATCAAGCCGGGAGTAGGCCCGGTGACAGGCCAGCCGTTCCGCACCGACGAGGACGTGTCGCGGCTGCGCGACCTGGAACCGGGCGACGTGCCGTTCATCACCGACGCGGTCACCATGCTGGTGAAGGAACTGCGCGGCACACCGCTGATCGGGTTCGCCGGGGCGCCGTTCACCCTGGCGTCCTACCTGATCGAGGGCGGCCCGTCGAAGAACCACGAGCGCACCAGGGCCCTCATGTACGGCAACCCGGCGATGTGGCATGCCCTGCTCGCCCGGCTGGCCGACATCAGCACCGCGTTCCTGCGAATCCAGGTGGACGCGGGGGCCGCCGCGGTGCAGTTGTTCGACTCCTGGGTCGGGGTCCTCAGCCCGGAGGATTACACCTCGGCCGTGCTGCCGCACAGCCGGCGCATCTTCGACGCCCTGGATGGCCTGGGCGTGCCGCGCATCCACTTCGGCGTCGGCACTGGCGAGCTGCTGCGGCTGATGGGGGAGGCAGGCGCCGATGTCATCGGGGTGGACTGGCGGGTCGGCCTGGACGAGGCGGCGCGCCGGGTGGACGCGGGCAAGGCGCTGCAGGGCAACCTGGATCCCGCCTTGCTGCTGGCGCCGTGGCCAGTGCTCGAACAGCGGGTACGGCGGGTGCTTGACCAGGGGCGGGTGGCCGAGGGGCATGTATTCAACCTCGGCCACGGCGTGCTGCCGCAGACCGATCCCGGCGCGCTGGCCCGGGTCACCGACCTGGTGCACGAGGCGTCAGCCCGGGAGCCTTCCTAGGCTGCGAGCGGGTCAGCCCGCCGGGCGGGCGGTGGCGGACCGGCGGCGGCTCAGCCAGCGGCGGCCGGCGAGGCCGGCCAGCGCCACCAGGCCCAGCGGTATGACGAAGGGCAGTGCCGCCCCGGCGCCGGTGAGCAGCCCGGAGACCACCACGCGCAGTGCCCGCCAGCCCGCGGCCAGGCCGCCGAGGAAGCCAGCCGCTGCCTTGCGCGGGTGGTTCTTGGCGGCCCCCGTGACATGGCCGACGACCGTCAGCGAGATGGTCGCGTAGGTGGTCTCGCGGGCCAGCGCGCGCTGTTGCGACTGGAGTGCCTCAAGTCCGGCCTCCTCCTGGTTGATCTGGTCCTGGACGCTGAGCAGGCCGCCGACCGTCCCGGCCCGGGTGAGCAGCTTGCGCAACTGGGCGATCGCGGCCTGCGCCGAGGCCACCCGGCTGTTCACGTCGGCCACCGTGCCGGTGACGTCCTGCGCCTGCTGGGTCTCGGACCGGCTGGTGCCCAGGGAGCCGAGCGCGCCGAGGGTGGACTGGTAGACGGCGGCCGGGACCTTGAACTCGATGCTGACCATGGGTGGGGTGCGGCGGGACCGGGTCATGCTCGCGTGCTCACCGGACACGTAGCCGCCCGCCGCCTCGGCGAGGCGGGTCGCCCGGGCCACCGTGGCCTGGACGTTCGTGGTGCGCAGGCTGAGCGTGGCGGTGAAGATGACCGACTGCCCGCCGAGGAGCGGCACCGCGGTCAGTCCCGCGGTGCCCGCCGCCCCGGAATGGGCCGTCCCCCCGCTGAGGCGCCCGGGCAGGGGCGCGGCGGCCGGTGCGTGAGCGGCGGATACACCACTGCCCGCCGCAGCAACGCCGGCCGAGGTGCCATTCGGTGAGGCGCCGCCCGAGGAGCAGCCGGCGGCCAGCAGCCCGGCGGCGGCGGTCAGCAGGAGCGTCCAGGCAGCGGCGGTCCGGGCGTGGCGGCGGCGCGAGGAAGCAGCGGTCAAACGGGGCACGAGCGCAGTCATGCCGATGGGACGCCGGCCCCGGCATACCGGTTCCCATGGTTAAGTCACGACTTGGCAACTGCTGGAGCTGTGCACTCAGCGAGGCCCGCGCCTGGCGTCATGGCAGGCAGGCATCGACGAGTTCGCGGATCGCGGCTGTGGTCTGGTCCCGGCCCAGGCCCAGTTCGCGGCGCAGCAGGCGCCAGGTGGCAAGGTCGGTGACCGCGGTGAGCTGAGCCAGCTTCCGGCGGCGGGTGGCTGGGGGCAGCGTGGCCAGGGCTGGCCCGTAGGCCCTGGTGACCCAGTCGCGGTGATAACGGCGGCCTGCGTCGGTGATGGCCCGGATCGCCGCCACCCTGGCCTCTTGTGCCAGCAGGTATGCCTGCTCATCGCCCCAGCGCTCGTAGTGGGCGACGAGGTGCGTGACGTCTCCGGGCGGAGCTGCCTCGCGATCGGCGCGGATCTGGCCGGAACGATCATCGGCGGCGGCGGCGAACAGTTCCTCCTTGGAACCAAATCGGCGCAGCACGGTCTGGACGGTCACTCCAGCGTGCTCAGCGATGGCCGGAAGGGACACCTGGTCGTATGGCCGCTCCGCGAACAACGCGCGGGCGGCGGCGATAATTGCCTGGGCGGTGGCCTCGGCGGCCTGGGCCCGAACCTTCATGCGGTAGGGCCGCTGCCGCGGCTCTTGACTTTGGCCAGACTTCATGTTACCAAAGATAACATCAAATTTTCATGTTAGCGTTGTTACCATCGAATGGGTGGCCCGGTGCGTGCGCTATTTACCCTGCTGCCCGCCAGGGGCAGCCTGCAGCCGCTGCTTCCGGTAGCGGAGGCGATGCGGGCCCGGGGCCACCAGGTCGCGCTGTGCTCCTCACCGCGCCTCCGCAACGACGTCGAGGCACACGGTCTGGCGTTCCTGCCTGCCGGACCGGACTGGCACGTCTCCGACCCGGACTACATCGCGGTGCTCTGCGAGGCCGCGGGCGGGCTGGCGTTCCCGCCGCTGGCCGGAGAGGAGCGGTTTGCCTGGGTGATCGCCAACCTGTTCATCGGCGCGGCCGCCCGGCGCATGCTGCCCGAGCTGATCGGTGTCGCGCGCCAATGGTCAGCGGATCTCATCGTCCGGGAGTCCCTTGAGTTCGCCGGCTGTGTGGCTGCGGAGGCACTCGGCCTGCCCCACGCCTCCGTGGCCGCCGCGGCCGATTCCGCGCTCGACCGCCGCCGCGAGCTGGCCGGGCCGCTCACCGGGCTGCGCCGGCAGGCGGGCCTGCTGGCCGATCCGGACGGCGACATGGCATTCCGCCACCTTCACCTGTGCTTCACACCGCCCAGCTTTGACGGCCCGGGGGCCCGGTTCCCGCCCACAGCGCGCTTCTTCGCCCACCACAGCACCCCTGCACCGCACCAGGACCTGCCGCCCTGGCTGGATCATCTCGCCGGACGCCCCACCGTGCTGGTCAGCATGGGCACGGTGTTCCACCGCACGCCCGGGCTGCATGAGACCATCCTCGCGGCGCTCCGCGACGAGCCAGTCAACCTGCTCATCGCGCTCGGGTTCGACCAGGATCCCGCGCGCTTGGGGCCGCTGCCGCCCCACGTGCGGGTCCAGCCCGCGCTTCCCCAGGTGGCACTGCTGCCACGATGCGCGCTGCTGGTGTCCCACGGCGGCTTCAACAGCGTCAAAGAAGCACTCGCCGAGGCCGTTCCGCTGGTTATCGTGCCGATCGCCGGCGATCAGCCCTACTGCGCCAAGCGCTGCCAGGCCCTCGGGGTCGGCCGCGTCATCGGGCCGGCCGAGCGCAGCGCCGCGGCGATCCGCGCAGCCGTGCGCACGGTGCTGGGCGATCCCTCCTACCGCGAGCAGGCACGGCACATGCGCGACGAAGCCTGTGCGCTCCCGCCGACCGCCGCCGCCGTTACCGCGCTCGAGCAGGTCGCAGATAAGCACGCGGGGCACCGAAGCTGCGCCGCAGGACCTTGACGGGGCGACGTCGCGCCCGGCCTGTGCCACAGCTGCCGTATCAGTCCTTGTCCTGCTTGCCATCGGCCGAGGTCAGCTCGCGGAGCATGCATACCCGCGCCGCGAAGTTCCCGCCCTGGTCCGCGTTGCGGGCTGCCAGCTCCGGGGAGACCTCGCTCGCTGCCAGCTCGCGGAAGCCGAGGCGCTCGTAGTACGGCGCGTTCCAGGGCACCCCGCGGAAGGTGATCAGGGTCATGGCATGCATGTCCTGGCCGGCCGCCCAGTCGGCCACGTAGTCGAGCAGCATGGCCCCGATCCGCTGACCAGCATGCGCCGGATGCACGCTGACCTGCTCGATGTGCGCGCAGCCGTCGACCACATCGAAGACCACAAAACCGACCGGCTCGTCATGCTCGTCGGCCGCCACCCAGGCACGGCCCGCCCGCCGGTACCCGGACAGTGACTCGGCCGGGAGCGGGAACGTGTCCGCGGCGGCAGGCATCCCGATGTCGCGGAACGCGTTGCCGGCGGCCAGCTGGATCGCGTTGAGCCTGCCGACGTCCTCGGGTCTGGCCTGCCGCACCGTCACTCCAGGTTCCGAGGCCATGGCACAGAAGTATGGCAGGAATGACCCAAAAACCATCAAGAGGTCAGCGGCTTAAAAATCGCTGAGAACGGCTCTGCTTTAACAATGGTCACAGACGTGCCGGTATGGCAGTGGCTGGAGAGACTGGTGCGCCCGCCGCGGTCCAGGCCGGCCTGGCTGCAGCGCCGCCGGGGACCGGCCGACCCTGGCCGCGATGCCGCCGGGATCTCTGCCAGGGTAGAACGGTGAGCAGTCCTGGGCAGCCGCACGTCGCGGTCGTCGGCGCCGGCATCGCCGGGCTGGCCGCGGCATTCTTCCTCCGCGAGGCCCCGTGCCGGGTCACCGTGCTGGAAGGCTCACCTCGGCTCGGCGGCAAGCTCAGCGTCAGCGAGATCGCCGGGATCATGGTGGACGAGGGCGCGGAGGCGCTGCTCGCCCGCCGTCCCGAGGGCACCGGGCTGGCCGCCGCGGCGGGCCTCGCCGGCCAGCTGGCCTTGCCCGGCACGCTGGCGGCGCGGGTCTGGAGCCGGGGGCAGATGTGCCCGCTGCCGCGCCGCCAGCTGCTCGGGGTGCCCGCCGATCTGGCCGAGCTGGCCGCCACCGGGCTGCTGTCCAGCGGCGGCATGGCCAGGGCGCGGCAGGATCTCGGGCTCCCGGCCACCGGCCGGGACGGCGACGTGCCGGTGGCCGGGTTCGTGGCGGCCCGGTTCGGCCAGGAGGTGGTGGACCGCCTGGTGGATCCGCTCCTCGCCGGGGTCTACGCCGGCCGGTCGGACGAACTGTCCTTCGAGGCCACGCTGCCCGCCCTCGCGGCCGAGTCGCGCAAGCACGCCTCCCTGGCCGAGGCGGCCGGAGCGCTGCTGCCGGGCCCGCCCGGGCCCGGGGCCGCGGCTCCCGCGCCGGTGTTCACCACCGTGACCGGCGGGCTCGGCGCGCTGCCCGCCGCGGTGGCCGCCGCGTCCGGTGCCCGCGTGCGCACCGGCGCGACGGTACGCGGGCTGGCCCGTACGCCCAGCGGCTGGCGGCTGACCGTCGGATCGAGGCACGCCGAGGAATACCTGGACGCGGACGCGATGATCCTCGCGGTACCGGCCAGCCCGGCGGCGCGGCTGCTCGGCAGCGTGGCAGGGGTTTCGGCCGCGGCGACAGCGCTGGGGGAGATCCGCTACGCCAGCATGGCGATCGTCACCCTGGCCTACCCGGCATCGGCGTTTCCCGGCCCGCTGGAGGGCAGCGGCTATCTCGTGCCCGCCGCGGACGGCCACCCGGTCAAGGCGGTGACGTTCACCACCGTCAAATGGCCGCACCTGCGGGCGGCCGCCGCCGGACTGGAGATCATCCGGTGCTCGCTGGGCCGGGTCGGCGAGGAGTCCCTGCTGCAGGCCGGCGACGCCGAACTGGCCCGCCTCGCCGCTGCCGACCTCGCCGCCGCCACCGGCGCCCGGGGCGCGCCCGTGGCGGCCAGGGTGACCAGGTGGGGCGGCGGGCTGCCGCAGTACACGGTGGGCCACCTGGACCGGGTGGCGCGGATCCGGTCCGCCGTCGCTGGCCAGCCCGGCCTGGCCGTGTGCGGCGCCGCCTATGACGGAATCGGCATCCCGGCCTGCGTCGCCACGGCCCAGGCCGCCGCCGCTCAGGTCGCGGCATACCTTCGCGATGGCCGAGAATAGGACAGCAGGAACGATGGCTAAAGCCAGCAAGCACAGGCTGCCCCGGGCCACCAGCGGGGGTTCCAGGGGGTCGCCCCCTGGACCAACACCGAGCAGGAGCGATGGCAGGCACTGACAAGAGCGCGGCGGCCGCCCGGCCGCGGGCCCGCGACCTCAACGACCAGATCCGTTACACCATGTGGTCGGTGTTCCGGGTCAGCGACCGGCCCGCGCTGCAGGCGGCCGACGGCGGGCCCGAGAGCCTCGCGGCGGAACTGGATGAGTTCGCCGACCAGGCGGCGGGCAAGGACGTGGTCACCCGGGGCTGTTACGACGTGCAGGGACTGCGGGCGGACGCGGACTACATGTTCTGGTGGACCGCCCCGAACTCCGACGACCTGCAGGAGGTCTACGCCCGGTTCCGGCGCACCGGCCTCGGCCGGGCCAGCGAGCCGGTGTGGTCGGTGATGGCCCTGCACCGGCCTGCCGAGTTCAACAAGGGCCACATTCCCGCGTTCCTGGCCGGGGAGGAACCGCGCGCCTACGCGTGCGTGTACCCGTTCGTGCGCTCCTACGAGTGGTACCTGATGGACCCGGCGGAGCGCCGGGAGATGCTCGCCGAGCACGGCATGATGGCCCGCGAGTACCCGGACGTCCGGGCCAATACGGTCGCCTGCTTCGCGCTGAACGACTACGAGTGGATGCTCTGCTTCGAAGCCGACGAACTGCACCGCATCGTGGACCTGATGCGGCACCTGCGGGGCGCCCGCGCGCGGCTGCACACCCGTGCGGAGATCCCGTTCTACACCGGCCGGCGCAAGCCGCCCAGAGAGCTGATCGCCGCACTCGGCTAGCTGGTCACTCGCCCGGCACGGGCTCCAGGGTCAGCGAGACCGAATTGATGCACCAGCGCTGATCGGTCGGTACCGGGTAGCCCTCACCCTCGAACACGTGGCCGAGATGGGAGTCGCACCGCGCGCACCTGACCTCGGTGCGCACCATGCCCAGGGAGCGGTCCTCGATCAGCTCGACGGCGTCGTCGCTGGTCGGCTGGTAGAAGCTCGGCCAGCCGCAGTGGGACTCGAATTTCTCCCCGGAACGGAACAGCTCGGCACCGCACGCCCGGCACCGATACACCCCTTCGACCTTCGTGCCGGTGTACTCGCCGGTCCAGGGTGCCTCGGTGCCTGCCTCCCGGAGTACTTGGTACTCATCCGGGGTAAGCATTTCGCGCCACTGCGCCTCGGTTCGCTGGACCTTGTCCATGTGGCCGAGACTACCTCGCCGGATACCGATACCGTGGAGACGACAGACACCGCGGAGGGCCTCATGGAGTGGCTTAACGAGCCCGCCAGCTGGCAGCGGACGGGTGATGTGCTCACGGTGAGTGTCGATCCAGGCACAGATTTCTGGCGTGAGACCGGTTACGGCTACATCAGGGACAGCGGTCATGTGTACGGCGAGGTGCTCGCCGGGGACCTCGACGTATCCGTACGGCTGCGCTGCACGCTCGGCGCCCAGTACGACCAGGCGGGCGTCATGCTCCGGGCCGACGAGCGCACCTGGCTGAAGACCGGCGTGGAATTCTTCGAGGGCCGGGCCCGGCTGAGCACCGTGCTGACGCACGGCCGGTCCAGCTGGATGGTGACCGACCTGCCCGCAGGCACCGACGAGATCGTGCTGCGGGTGTCCCGCCGCGGGGACGCGGTCGAGGTCAGGTATGTGATTGAGGATGGCCCCGCGGAGCTGGCCGCCCTGGTGTTCATGCCGCCGGACCGCGAGGTGCTGGCCGGGGTGATGGCCGCCGCACCGGAGGGCCCGGGATTCCGGGTGACGTTCCACGACCTGCACATCACCGAGCGGGACTGGTCCGGCACGGTCGGCGAGGGGCCCGCGGCCTGGCCGGACGACCAGTCCGGCTGGGCGGGCGCCGAGGAGCCCGTGTGGGCTCCCGCGGACGGTGAGCCCGGCTGGCCGGAGCCCGGGGCGGCGGGGGAGGGCACCCCGGAGTGGCCAGCCCCGGCCACGGAGGAACCGCCCGCCTGGCCGGTTCCCGCGGCCGGTGAGGACCCGGGCTGGCCGGGCGACGCGGCCGGTGACGAGGAACCGGAGTGGCCGGCCCCCAGGGCCGCGGACGACGATCCCGCCTGGCCTGCCACGGCAGGCGGAGAGCAGGACCCGGGCTGGCTGGCCTCCGGGGACGACGATGCCGCGTGGGTGGCGGCGCTCGCCGCCGACGAAGACGACGAGCCCGGCTGGGCGGCGGCGCCAGCGGCGGCCGAGGCCGGTGGCCAGGAACGTGCCGGGGTGGACGAGGCCGCGGCGGTGGATTCCCCCGACCGGCCGGGACCCAGCCCGCCCGGGCCGAGCCGGCCGGGACCCAGCCCGCCCGGGCCGAGCCGGCCGGAGCCGAGCCCGCCCGGGGGCCGATCGCGGCGGCGCTGGCCGGCCCGGAGCCGGTGCGCCCGGAGCCGGTGCGCCCAGAGCCGGGAGACCCGGGCCGGCCGGAGGCGAGCCGCCGGGGCGGGACACCGCCCCGGCGGACGAAACCCCCGCGGACGAAGCCCAGGCGAAGGAACCTGCGGCGGAGGACGCCGCGGACCAGAACGGCAACAGCGCGCATTGGTCGCCCGCGCCGGTCACCGGCGACTGGACCGGGGCGCCCGTCGGCGACACGGCGTCCGAGGTGGACCCGGCAGCGGACTGGGAGCAGCTTGCCGCGGGCGCGCAGGCAGCCGCCCAGGCGCAGGCCGCCGGTGCCCAGGCCGTGAGGTGGCGCGCGCAGGCCGACACCGACGTGGCGAACGAATGGCCCGGCCCGCCGCTGCGCACCGCGATGCGCAACGGCCTACTTGGCGGCGACGGCGGCCGGGGGCTGTCCAGGGAGCAGGCCGTGGACGACGCCCAGACCGACCCGGGACTGCCCAAGCCTCGCCCGGCCACGGGCGAGCCTAGCGGGGCGGAGACTGGCCCACCGGCACCGCCGCAGGCCAGCGAGGCCGGCGAGGCTGGCCAGACCGAGCCGGATCAGCCGGAGCCCACGCTGTCGGCGAGGGAGGCGCGCCGGGCCAGGTCCAGGCGGGCCGCCGCGGACCTGCCCGCGGAACCCGACGCCGCCGACGAGTGGATCAGCCTGCTCACCGCCGACCCCGTGGATGAGTAGGCGCCACCCCGGCCCACCGCCGGGCCAGGGCCAGTGGCCCCCGGCTCCGCCCGGCTCAGAAGGTGACCTGGTAGGCCGGTTCGGCCTGGTCACCGGGCCGTAGCTCGGTGTGCTCCACCCGGCCCGCCGCCTGCAGGTCGGGCAGTACCGCCAGCACCGCGTCCAGGTGATCCCGTCGTGCCGTTACCACCAGCGTCCGCACCGGCGTCCGCATCGACACCCGGGCACCCGACTTGGCCCCCCGGATCGCGGCGATCACGCCGGACGCCGCGGCCAGCGTCTCCGGGGACGGTCTGAGCGCCGGGCCCGGCCCGGCCGCCGGCTCCGGCTCCGGCGTCACCTCGCCAGGGTCCGGCCAGGCGGCGGTGTGCACCGAGCCGTCCTGCCACCAGGACCACACCTCCTCGGTGACGAACGGCAGGAACGGCGCGAACAGGCGCAGCATGACCGCGAGGGCCAGCCGCAGCGCAGCCCGGGCGCTGGCACCCGGGCCGGCGCCGCGCTCACCATAGGCACGGCCCTTCACCAGCTCCAGGTAGTCATCGCAGAAGAACCAGAAGAACTCCTCGGCGGCGGTCAGCGCCGCGGTGTGGTCGTAGCCGTCCAGGGCCCGGGTGCACTGCCCGATCACCCCGGCCAGGCGCTCCAGCATCGCCACGTCGAGCGGCTCGCTGATGGTGCCGGCATCCCGGGCACCGCCGTCATCGGCACGGCCCCCCTCCGGCGGTGCGAGGCCCAGCACGAAACGGCTTGCGTTCAGTATCTTGATCGCCAGCCGGCGGCCGACCCGCAGCTGTGCCGGGTCGAACGTCACGTCGGCGCCGAGCCGGCCGCCCGCGGCCCAGTAGCGGACCGCGTCGCTGCCGTAGCTGCGCAGCGAGTCCATCGGCGTGACCACGTTGCCGACCGACTTGGACATCTTCTTCCGGTCCGGGTCCAGCACCCAGCCGGAGATCGCCGCGTGCCGCCACGGCAGCGCGCCGCGCTCCAGATGGGACCGCAGCACCGTGTAGAACAGCCAGGTCCGGATGATCTCGTGGGCCTGCGGCCGCAGGTCCATCGGGTACACCTGGTCCAGCAGGTCGCCGTCCAGGGTCCACCGGGCCGCGAGCTGCGGGCTCAGCGACGACGTGGCCCAGGTGTCCATCACGTCCGGATCCCCGGCGAACCCGCCCGGCTGGCCGCGCTGCCCCGGCTCATAGCCCGGCGGGGTGTCGGCCACCGGGTCCACCGGCAGCGCGCCGTCGGAGGGCAGGATCGGCGCGTCGTAACGCGGTCGGCCCTCGCCATCCAGCGGGTACCACACCGGGATCGGCACGCCGAAGAACCGCTGCCGGCTGATCAGCCAGTCCCCGGCCAGGCCGTTCACCCAGTTCTCGTAGCGGACCCGCATGAACGGCGGATGCCAGTCGATCTGCCCGCCCCGGTCCAGCAGTGCCGCCCGCAGCCCGTCGTCGTGCGCGCCATTGCGGATGTACCACTGCCGGGTGGTCACGATCTCCAGCGGCTGGCTGCCCTTCTCGTAGAAGTTCACCTGGTGCCGCACCGGATCCGGGCCGGACAGCAGGTCACCGGCGACGCTGAGCAGCCCGGCGATCCGCTTGCGCGCCGCCTGCGCGGTGTCGCCCGCCAGCTGCCGGTAGGCGATCCGGCCCGCGCGGGAGGTGATCGCCGCGGGCGGGCTGGCCAGCAGCCGCCCGTCGCGCCCCATCACCGGGCGGGCGGGCAGCCGCAGGTCACGCCACCAGGTCACGTCCAGGCTGTCACCGAATGTGCACACCATCGCGATCCCGGTGCCCTTGGCCGGGTCGGCCAGGTGGTGCGCCAGCACCGGCACCTCGACCCCGAACAGCGGGGTGCGCACGGTCGTCCCGGTCAGCGCGGCATACCGCTCGTCCCCCGGATGGGCCACCAGCGCCACGCACGCGGGCAGCAGCTCCGGGCGGGTCGTCACGACCGGGACCGGCGTCCCGTCCGGGCGGCGGAACGCGATCGTGTGCGTCGAGCCGGCCACCTCCCGGTCCTCGACCTCGGCCTGGGCCACCGCGGTCCGGAACGTCACGTCCCACAGCGACGGCGCCTCGGCGAGGTAGGCCTCGCCCCGGGCCAGGTTGCGCAGGAAGGCACGCTGCGAGATGGCCCGCGACCCGTCGTCGATGGTCCGGTACATCGTGGACCAGTCCACCGACAGCCCGAGCCGCCGCCACACCTCCTCGAAGGCCTGCTCGTCCAGGTCGGTGAGCCGGCGGCAGAGTTCGATGAAGTTGCGGCGCGAGATGGGAATCTGCTCACCGCCGTTGCTGGCAGGCGGGGAGAATCCCGGGTCGTAGGGCAGCGTTGGGTCGCACCGCACGTGGTAGTAGTTCTGCACCCGGCGCTCGGTCGCCAGCCCGTTGTCGTCCCACCCGACCGGGTAGAACACCTGCTTGCCGCGCATGCGCTGGTACCGCGCGGCGATGTCGGTGTGGCTAAACGAGCAGGCGTGCCCGATGTGCAGCTTCCCGCTGACGGTCAGCGGGGGAGTGTCGATGGCGAAAACCTCGCCACGCGACGCGGAGCGGTCAAACTTGTACTACGCGCGAGTTCTCCCACCGGCGCGACCACTTCTCCTCGATGCCGTCAAGCGAGGGCTTGCCCGGCACGAGGCTGGCCTGGCGCGCTTCGCGCGCATGGGAGTCGGCACTCATGCCGCCTAGGATAGCCGAGGCGGCCAGGATGGCGTCACCGGTTATCGCCCGGGCCGGCCCCGGCGTCACGGGCGGCAGGGGCTACTCCCGGGTCCAGTGCGGGCGGCGGAACATCCGGCCCAGCCGCTCGTGCAGCGAGTCGCCGATCTCGTCCAGCGCGCTGACCGTGTAGACGGCGGCACCGTCGGGCGGCGGCAGCCGGTCCGCCTCCGCGTCGTCGAGGCTGCACCGGACGCTCCGGATCGTGATCAGCTCGACCCGGCCGGCGTCGATGAAGCGCAGGCCCCAGTCGGTCGCGACGACGATCCCGTCGAAAATGTCCAGACTGGGTATTTCGAGCACGTGTTCGAGTGTGCCGATCTCCTTGCCGGACCGGGTCAGTACCGGCGCTCCGGCTACCGCGGCCCGATAGGAAACGGCCGTTTCGGTCTCCATGCGGCGCCATCTCCTCCCCGATGAGACTCGCTCGCCGTCCGAGGGGTTCTTACCCGCTTGTGGCCCGATGCACCTGCTGAGCGGTAAACAGCAGGTCAACGGCTTGGAGCGAGCCCTTCGAGGATCTCGGCCGCCCGGGCAGCCGCCCCGGCCGGATCCGCGTCGGGCGCGCCCACCAGCGGGTCCCAGTTCAAGTCGTAGAAGACCTCGGTCACGCCCTGGTCCGCGAGCCACTCGACATCCGCGCGGATGTCGCCGAAACTGCCCGACAGCAGCACCCGGCCGCCGCCCTCCGGCACGGTCACCGGGGCGCCCCAGCGCACCACCCCGCGGCAGATGACCCGCAGCGCGGCCGGATCCCGGCCCGCATCGGCCGCCGCGGCCCTGATCACGTCGACGCCCTCGCGGATCCGCGACAAATCGGCCCGGCTGGAGGTGATCCACCCGTCGGCCAGCCTGCCAATCCGCTGCAGCGCCCGGGGCACCGTCCCGCCGAGCAGCACCGGGGGGCCGGGGCGCTGCACCGGCAGCGGTGCCGCCCGGCCCGCCGGGACCGTGTAATGCTCGCCGTGGAACTCGGCCACCCCGCCCGCCCACAGGCTGCGCAGCACCTCGATGTACTCGGCGGTGCGCGCGCCCCGCCCGGCCATGACGCCGCCGGCCGCGGCGAACTCCTCGGGCATCCAGCCCAGGCCGAGCCCCAGGTCCAGCCGGCCGTTCGACAGCACGTCCACGGAGGCGGCGAGTTTCGCCAGGTAGGCGGGTGCGAGGTAGGGCATGTTGACCACCGCGACGCCAAGGCGGATCCGCGAGGTCACCGCCGCCGCGTAGCCGAGCGCCACCATCGGGTCCAGCACGCTGTGGTACACCGGCTCCATCGCCGAGCCCTCCGGCACC
The DNA here is from genome assembly GCA_963730235.1 of uncultured Actinomycetes bacterium. Taxonomy (GTDB): domain Bacteria; phylum Actinomycetota; class Actinomycetes; order Streptosporangiales; family Streptosporangiaceae; genus DASXKD01. The sequence continues at coordinate 52,777 of CAVSRH010000025.1, read as the reverse complement.
AGCAGCCGCTGAAATGTCCACAATGACCCGTAACCGGCCGCTTCCGCCTCGGCGGCGAAACGGCTCAGGTACTGCGGAGTTGCCCAGGCGCCGGACACCGGCGCGCCGAAACCGATCCTCATGGCACAACCCTAGGGCCAGCGCCCACCGGCAACCTCAGGACCCGCCCTCGCGCCGCGGGCGGTGACCGTATGCTGGGCGAGGCCACCTTGGCCCCGCCCCCGTACCTTCTGACCAAACGGAGCCCTCGTGGACCACGATGCCCGCAGCTACATCGCCGCCCTGCGCAACTCCCACGAGCGGCTCGCCTCGCTGACCGCGGCCATGGGCGGGGACCAGTTCACCGGCCAGTCGTACTGCCGGGACTGGACCGTCGCGCAGGTGCTGTCCCATCTGGGCAGCGGTGCCGAGATCGCGATGCTGATGCTGGAGGCCACGCTGGCGGGCGAGCCGATGGACCGGGACGCCATGGGCCCCATCTGGGACACCTGGAACGCCAAGACCCCGCAGCAGCAGGTGGCGGACTGCCTGCCTGCCGACGAGGCGCACATCAAGCGGCTCGAAGGGCTGTCCGACGCGGAACTGGACGGGATCTCCGCCGACTTCTTCGGCATGAAGCTCGACGCGGCCGGGCTGGTCCGGATGCGGCTGTCCGAGCACGCGGCGCACACCTGGGACGTGGCCGTGGCCCTCGACGACGCGGCCGTGGTGGCACCGGACGCGGTGGAACTGCTCCTGCCGCAGTTGCCGATGGTCGCCGGGTGGACCGGGAAGACCGACGGCGGGCCGTTCCGGCTGCGGCTGCGCGGCACCGAGCCCGAGGCCGACTTCCTGCTGGAGGTGGCCGACAAGGTGAGCCTGGGGCCGTGGCCGGGCGAAGGCCCGGCGGGCGCCACCGCCGACGGCCAGATCCAGCTGCCCGCCGAGGCGCTGCTGCGGCTGGTGTACGGGCGGCTCGACCCCGCGCACACCCCCACGGTGGAGGAGAGCGGGGAGCCCGGCATCCTGGACCGGGCCCGCGCGGTGTTCCCGGGGATGTAGTTACGGGCTCAGCCGAGTGCCAGGGCGGCGGCTTCGCGGGCACAGCCCCAGGACAGGGTGACGCCGGCGCCGCCGTGGCCGTAGTTGTGCACCACCAGCGGGCCGGGCCCGTGGCCGGTGCCGCCCGGTCCCTGGCCGGCGGGCTCGGCCTCCAGCCGGATCTGCGGCCGGAACGGGCGCAGCCCGACGCGGTGGCCGAGTACCCGGGCGCCGTGCAGCCGCGGCTCGATGGCGGCGCAGTCGCGCAGGATGCGTTCGGCCACCGCCCGGACCGGCTCGGTGTTCCAGTCGCCGCCGACCTCGGTGCCGCCGAGGACCACGGTGTCGCCGTGCGGGAACAGGTACACCAGTTCGGTGGTGTCGTCCGAGGGCCCGATGAAGAACTCGCTGAGCCCCGGGTTCTCCGCGATCACCACCTGGCCGCGGAACGGCTTCAGCGCCGGGTCCGGCAGCAGGTCGCGGGCCCCGGTTCCGGTGCAGTTGAGCACGGCACGGGCGCCGTGCTCGGCGGCCGCCGCCGGCAGCGAGCGCACCGTGCCCGCCTGGATGCGCCCCCCCGCTGCCTCGAATCTGGCGCGCAGGTAGCCGAGGTAGGTGGGCATGTGCGCCAGCGGGGCGGTGTACCGCCAGCCGCTGGCGAACCCGGCGGGCAGGTCCGCGGCGCGGCACTCCACGGCGCCCCCGAGGTCGGCCAGCCAGTCCGGTGGCGCTGCCGGGGGGCCTGCTGGCGGCCCGGCCGGCGGGACGCCGCGGGTCCCCTCCACGCCGGTCACGGTCCGCACGCCGGTCGCCGGGTCGGCGGCGAGTTCCCGCAGCACGGCCAGGGTCTCCCGGCCCCACCGCGCGGTCCGCGCGCTTTCCTCGACCAGGTGCGGCCCCCAGATCGCCCCGGCGACCGACGAGGTGGTGTCCGCCGGGGGAGCGGCGGCACGGATGACCGCCCGGGCCCCGGCCTCGGCAAGGCAGATCGCCGTGGTGAGCCCGATCACCCCGGCGCCCACCACAAGGACGTCACAATCGCTGTTCGGCACGGCACGACGGTAGCGCGTGCCCCCGTGCGCCGGCCAGCGGCCGTGCCGGCCGGCCGTCCGGGCCCGGCCGCCCGGGCTTACGGGTAGGTGGCCGGGCGGCCGAAGGCCACGCCGACCGTGAGCGGGTCGGTCACGGTGACGTCCGGCATGGCGGCGATGGCGTTGACGATCTGCTGCCAGTCGGAGTAGCAGTACCGCTCGTTGTCATTGCTCCAGTGCAGTGCCGGGTTCGACGAGGTGCAGTCCCAGCGGGTCGCGTTGTGCGCGTAGCTGGGGTTGCTGCCGGTGACCAGGATGTATGCCTGCAGGGTGAACCACTGGCCGGGCTGGAGCGCCTGGATCTTGGCGATGATCGTGCTCGGCTCGTCGTAGCGCAGATGGCCGCCGGCCCCGCGGCGACGTTGTAGCACGGCGCGGTCTTGACATGGCAGGCGCCACCGTTGATCGCCTCGGTCTGCTGCCAGTACGGCGGGGTGGTGCCGGCCGAGGCCAGCGTCGTCCCCGACTTGTTGTAGGTCCGCCCCCAGGCGAAGCAGTTCGCCCCGTAGTTGCTCTGCAGCGCGGACGGGGGGGCCTGCACACCTGGGTACGCGATGAGCCCGTGCGCGCCGGGCAGGCCGTGCGCGTCGAGGGCGGCCGCGGAACCACAGGTCTGCGCGTACGACTGGGTCGGCGTCAGCTTGCCGAGCTGGGCCGGGTAGGTCGCGGTGTGGGACACGAACGACCAGCCGAAGTTCGCCGCGAGGCTGGCCGCCCCGGCCCAGGACGAGGTGAGCGAGTCGCCGGAGTGCGTGCAGTTCGGGGCCGTGGCCTGGGTCACACCGGTGACCAGGCTGCCGGTGCCGGTGAAGCCCAGTGACTGCAGATAGGGCGCCACCACGGTGTCCAGGGGTGCGATCCCGCTGTCGTCGGGCACGCAGCCGTCGGACGCGCCGATCTCGCTGCGCGAGAACAGCAGCGTCACGAAGGGACCTGAGGTGGCGGCCCGGCCGGTGCCGGTGGCTCGCCCGGTGCCGGCGGCACGGCCCGGCCGCCGGGGGCGCCCGGCGGCCCGGCCGGCCGGGCGGGCCGCCGCGTTCCCTGAGCTCGAGCCTGTGATCATCCGGAGCCGGTTGTTGCCGGAATCGGTCACCAGCACGTTGCCGCTGCCGTCCACCGCCACGCCCTGCGGGTAGTACAGCGTGGCGCTGGCGGCGGGCCCGCCGTCGCCGGAGAAGCCCTGGGTGCCGGTGCCGGCGATCGTGTAGATGTCGCCCGCGGTCATCTGCTGGCCGTAGAAGGTGCCGGCGCTGGCCGCCACGGCCCGGACCCGGTTGTCGCCGTAGTCGGCGATGACCAGGTTCCCCGCGGGGTCCACCGCGACACTGTCCGGTACGGCCAGCCCGGCGCTGGTGGCGGGCCCGCCGTCGCCGGAGAAGCCCTGGGTGCCGGTGCCGGCGACGGTGTAGATGTCGCCGGCGGTCATCGTGCTGCCCGTAGAAGGTGCCGGTGGCCGCCGCGACCACCCGGATGACGTTGTTGCCGGTGTCGGCGATGACGACGTTCCCGGCGCTGTCCACCGCGACGCCCTGCGGGTAGTAGAGCGCGGCGCTGGTGGCGGGCCCGCCGTCGCCGGAGAAGCCCTGGGTGCCGGTGCCGGCGATGGTGTAGATGTCGCCGGCGGTCATCTGCTGCCCGTAGAAGGTGCCGGTGGCCGCCGCGATCACCCGGATGACGTTGCTGCCGCTGTCGGCGATGACCAGGTTCCCGGCGCTGTCCACCGCGACGCTGGCCGGGGCGTCCAGCCGGGCGCTGGCCGCCGGGCCGCCGTCGCCGGTGTCCCCGGCGGTGCCGGTGCCGGCGATGGTGTAGATGTCGCCGGCGGTCATCTGCTGGCCGTAGAAGGTGCCGGTGCCCTCGGCCACGACCCGGATCCGGTTGTTGCCGGTGTCCGCGAGCACCAGGTTGCCCGCCGCGTCGGCCGCGACCCCTTCGGCGGCGTTGATCTTGGCCGCGGTCGCGGCGGCACCGTCGCCGGCGAAGCCTGCGGTGCCGGTGCCGGCGACGGTGTAGATGTGGCCCGCGGTCATGCGCCGGCCGTAGAAGGACCCGGTGGCGGCGGCCACGACCCGGATCCGGCTGTTGCCGGTGTCGGCGATGACCACGTTCCCGTTGGTGTCGACCGCGGCGCCATAGGGCAGGCTGAGCCGCGCCGCGGCGGCCGGCCCGCCGTCGCCGATCAGGCCCTTGGGACTGCCCCCGGCCACGGTGTAGATGTCGCCGGTGGTCATCTGCTTGCCGTAGAAGGTGCCGGTGCCTGCCGCGATCACCCGCACCCGGTAGTTGCCGGTGTCGGCGACCACGACGTTCCCGGACCCGTCGACCGTCAGGGCCTGCGGGCCGTTGAGTTCGGCACTGGGCGGCGGGGCCGCCGTCGCCGGTGTACCCGGCGGTGCCGGTGCCGGCGATCGTGTAGATGTCGCCGGTGGTCATCTGCTGGCCGTAGAAGGGGCCGGTGCTGGCCGCGATCACCCGGATGGCGCTGTTGCCGGTGTCGGCGATGACCAGGTTGCCGCATCCGTCGGCCGCCACCCCGCCCGGGACGTTGACCTGGGCGCTGGCGGCGGGGCCGCCGTCGCCGGTGTACCCGGCGGTGCCGGTGCCGGCGATCGTGTAGATGTCGCCGGTGGTCATCTGCTGGCCGTAGAAGGGGCCGGTGCTGGCCGCGATCACCCGGATGGCGCTGTTGCCGGTGTCGGCGATGACCAGGTTCCCGGCACCGTCCACCGTGACGCCCTGCGGGTTGTCGAGCGCGGCACTCGCGGCGGGGCCGCCGTCGCCGGTGTACCCGGCGGTGCCGGTGCCGGCGATCGTGTAGATGTCGCCGGCGGTCATCTGCTGGCCGTAGAAGCTGCCGCTGCTCGCCGCGACCACCCGGATCCGGTTGTCGAACGTGCTGGCGAGCACCACGTTGCCCGAGGTGTCGACCGCCACGCCTGCCGGGTCGCTGAGCTGTGCGCTGGTCGCGGGGCCGCCGTCACCGGAAAACCCGTAGCTCCCGGTGCCGGCGATCGTGTAGATGTCGCCCGCGGTCATCTGCTGCCCGTAGAACGTGCCGCTGCTCGCCGCGACCACCCGGATCCGGTCGTTCGCCACGTCGGCGAGGACCACGTTGCCCGCGGGGTCCACGGCCACGGCGCAGGTGTCCATCGGGGTGCTGACGGCCGGCCCGCCGTCGCTGAACGGCCCGCTGGCGGCGGTCCCCGCCGCAGTGGTCAGCCTGCCCGACGACGGGTTGATGCTGCGTACGGTCCAGTTGTCCGCGACGAGAAGCTGTCCTCCGGCGAACGAGACACCGCACGGTGAGTTCGCGGTGCCGGCGATCGGCGTGGACACGCCCAGGTTCACCGCGGTGCCCGCGGCCGGCCCGCCCACGCCGCCGGCGACCGTGGTGATCGTTCCCTGCGCCGCGGCGCGTGGCGCCAGGCCCGCGCCCACACCGGGCGCCGCGGCCGGGCGTGCCGCCGCGGCGGTCGGCCCGGCTCCGGCCAGCATCGTCATGCCCGTTGCCAGGGCGGCCGAGAAAAGGACCGCCGTGCTGGCGGGCCCGAGACCGCGCAGGCGCACACGACGCTCAATGCTCATGGGATGACCCCCCAGGTCGTCCGATCCGGCAGCTACGCTCACACTGGGAGCGTGAATCCCCCCGCCTGAGCGACGCCTGGGCGGAGCTCTTAGATGACAGCTTCGCTACTGAATGATGGTAATTTCTCTACTTTGCCATGGCGTCACCATGACTTTGCTTTCTTTAGCCGGGTTTCTCGATAGCCCGGCGTAGCCGTTATGGTGCCATATGTAACCTGCTGCCAGGGTGTGGCCTGCCCATGCTCGTACGTGCAACGCCCGGATGCCGGGGGAGCATGACCACCGACCCGCTGTCGTCCGCGCGGCTCCGCCTGGTCCCGCTCACGGTGGCCGACGCCGCCGAGATGGTGGGCGTGCTGAGCGGGGACGCCCTGTACGCATTCACCGGCGGCGCCCCGCCGGGCCTGGACGAGCTGCGCAGCCGGTATGCCAGGCAGGCGGCCGGGCGGTCACCTGATGGCGGCGCGGAATGGCACAACTGGATCCTGCGCCGGCACCCCGGCGGCCAGGCGGTCGGTTACGTCCAGGCGACCATCACCGGCGCGGGGCGGTGTGCCGAAATCGCCTGGGTCGTCGGCCTGGAGTGGCAGGGGCAGGGCTACGCCACCGAGGCGGCGCAGGCCCTGGCCGGCTGGCTGGATGGCCGCGGGGTCGGCGTCATTCAGGCGCACATCCACCCGGGCCACGCCGCGTCCGCCGCGGTGGCCCGGCGGGCCGGGCTGCGGCCGTCCGGCGTCAGCGAGGACGGCGAGCAGCTATGGCTGCGGGACCGGTCCGCCGCACCATGATCCCGGGTGGCTACGTCTGCCGGGACGCCGGAATCCCGTTCGGTGGCATGTTCTGCAACATCCACACGGGGTTGGACGTGGCGACCGTCGCTCCGCTGGCGTCGGTGACGCGCAGCACGGCGAAGCTCTCGCCGCTCGTGTCCGCGGCCAGCGTTGCCGCGCCGCCGTCACCGGCCAGTTCGGTGCCGGAGTAGCTGGCGATGACCTGGGTGTTGTCGGCCAGGCCGGCCGCACCGGCGTAGTCCACCGCGCCCTGCAGGACCAGCAGCGACCCGCCCGCCGGTATCCCGGTGGCGCTCACCGCGAGTTGCCGCTGGGGCAGCGACGACAGGCTGGCCGACCCCATGGGGCAGGTACCGTCAACGACCAGATTCAGGCTGGCGCCGGAGCCGAACTCCGACAGGGACCCACACCACGCCTGACCAGCGGCGAGCGCCGCCACCAGGTCCGCCGTGCCGGTGCTCGCGGCCCACGCCGAGGTGATCCAGTTGTTGCTGATGCCGGGCCAGTCCGTGCCGAAATGGTCGTCGCTGGTCCCGTTGCCGGTGAGGAAGACGGCGTTGCGCGAGAATGATGTTCCACAGCGCGAGGTGGTGCGCCAGGTCGACGCCCTGCGCGCAGGTTGTAACCGACCTCCAGCAGGTCGCAGCCCAGCGCTGGGTCCGCGAGCAGCGCACCCGCGGTCTGGGTGAGCATCTGGTCCTGGGTGGCCTGGGGGTAGGCGGGGATGTCGCTGTACCCGAACGGGTGGTTGTAGCTGACCAGGCCGCCGGAGGAGTGAATCCCGGGGACGACGCTGCCTGCCAGGAACGCGGAGTAGTTCGACGCGCTGATGCCCTGGTAGCCGGGCACCGTGATAGTGCTCGCCGAAACAGTTCAGGTGCGGCAGGAACCGGGACACCTCCAGGCCCTGCTGCGCGATGACGGCCGCGTATTCCGCGCTGAGCGCGCTGATCATGTCCGCCTGCTGGCTGAAGAACTCCCCGCCCGACAGCGTCCGGTAGAACTCGAGGTAGTCGAAGTACGCCGGCGACGTGACCGCCGGTGCTCGCCGCGTTCAGGTACAGCTCCCACAGGGCGAAGTCGCGGTAGTCCAGGTCCGGCCACAGCGCGGCGATGTCATCGGACGGGGTGATGGTGACCGTCGTCCACGTGGCGCCGTCGGCGGTCACCGGGAGGGTGATGATGCCCTGGTTGCCCGGGCGGTCCTGGTGCCCGGCTGGCCCTTGGCGGGGACGATCCGGTAGGACAGCGAGTACAGCCCGGCCGGGCGGCCCGCCGATGCCTCATGGTAGGAGGTGTCGATCAGCAACTCCAGGTAGCCCGTCACCCAGCCCGGCTCGAGCATCACGTCGAGCGACAGGGACTGGCCGGTGAGGTTGTCGCGGTAGTTCCAGCCCGCGGGCTGGCAGTTGGCGAAGAAACCAAGCTTGGCCGTGCCCGCGCCCGTGGACCGCACGGTCAGGCTGAGCGCCCCGCCGGCCACCGGGTCGTTGGGCGAGCAAGGCGTGGTGACGATCTTCCCGGCCGAAGCCGCGGCCACCGGGCCGCTCTCGCGCTCCTGCCACAGCCACTTCCCGCCCTGGCCCGGCGCTCCCTTCTCGCTGGTCAGGCTGGTGAAATGCACCGTGTTCCTGTAGTTGACGCCGTCCATGCGATGGTCGTGGTCGGTCAGCCACAGGACGTCCACCGCGTTGGTGGCCGCCTGGAAGAACTGGCTGTCCATGGACCCGCTCTGCTCGCTGAACGAGGAGTGGATGTGCATCGCCATCGAGTAGGCGAGCAGCGAGCCGTCGAGGGCGGCCGGGCGGGCCGGTGACCGTGGCGCCAGCCGGCGCGGAAGGCGGCCGAGCACCGCTGCCGCAGCGGCTAAGGCACCCGCGCTATGCAGCACCTGGCGCCGGGAAAGCATGGGCGAGTGGTCGTCACACATTGGTCCCCCCAGATAGCCCCTGCCGACGATGAGGGTGGTGCCGGGAGTGTGAATCCCCCACAGGAACGACGCCTGGGCAGCGCCGCGGGATGACAGCTTCGCGGGCTAAAGGTGGATCCGGCGGGTCCCGGCGCGGTGCCGGGCGGCCAGGCCGAGGTAGGTCTGCACGGCGTCCGCGATCCGCTCCTGCTGGCGCCGCCCGGCCTCGGCCCTGATGGTGGCGGGCACGCCCACGGCCAGCGCACCCGCCGGTACCACCATGTCCTCCCGGATCAGCGCCGCCGCGGCGACCACGGCACCCGCCTCCACGCGGGCCCGGTTCAGCACCAGCGAGCCGGAGCCGATGAGGCAGCCGTCCTCGACCACGCACCCTTCGAGGTGCGCCCGGTGCCCGACCACACAGCCGGCGCCGATCACGGTCGGCCACTGCCTGGTGGTGTGGATGACCGTGCCGTCCTGGATGGAGGTCCGGTCGCCCACCCGGATCAGCCCGTGGTCACCACGCAGCACCGCGCCCGGCCACACCGACGACCCGGCGCCGAGTGCCACGTTTCCGATGACCACCGCGTCCGGGTGCACGAAGGCCTCCGGGTCGATGGCGGGAATCTGGTCGTCGAGCGCGTAAACGGGCACGCCGTCACCTCCCGGGCGCAGCGAGTTGCTGCGCTACCACGTCACGTACCACGCCGCGCTGGATCTTGCCGGTCGCCGTCTTGGGCAGCGCGTCCAGGGCCAGCACCTGGCGTGGCCGCTTGAACGAGGCGAGCCCGTCCCGGCAGAACGCGATCAGCCCGCCGGCATCCAGCGGCTGCCCCGCCGCGGGCACCACGCACGCGACGACCTCCTCCAGCCCCGCGTCGTTCCGGTGGCCGACCACCGCGCACTCGGCGACCGCCGGGTGCTCCAGCAGGCGGCCTTCCACCTCCATGGGGGATACCCAGATGCCGCCCGCCTTGATCATGTCGTTGGACCGGCCCAGGCAGGTGTAGAAGCCGTCCGCCGAGCGGGTGTAGGTGTCACCGGTGCGCAGCCACTCGCCCTGGAACACCTCCCGGGTGGTGGCGGTGCGGCACCAGTAGCCGGTGGCGATCGAGTCGCCGCGCACCAGCAGGTGGCCGGGCTCGTCGTCGGCGACCGGCGCGCCGGCGTCGTCCACGAGCCGGCCTCGTAACCGGGCACCACGGTGCCCGACGTCCCCGGCCGCACCGCGCCGGTCGAGGAGATATTCGCAGGCGCTGAACGACTCTGCCGACATGCCCGGTCCGATCGGGTAAGGGAACACGACGGGACATATCCTCCACACGCCGCCGGCGCATCGTCAATGACCTGTGGCAGGTACTGTGCTGGCCCGGGGGAGCGACCCCCCGGAACCCCCCCAGTGGCCCACGGCCCGGTTCCTCCGTCACCGGGCCGTGGCCGTGCTGGTTGACGCCGCCGGGCGCGCGGCGCGATCCTGTAACCGATTGCGACCGTCGGGCCGTGGTCACTCCAGCGGCAGCGCCAGGCTGCGGAATCGGAGAGCACGTGCACGGGCCCCGGCTCGATCCGTGGCCGCCGCACAGCGACGGCGGCGCGGCGGCCCGTGCCGCCGGCCTGATCGCCGTCGCCGAGGATCTGGCCTGCGAGTTCTCGCTGCGCCCGCTGCTGGAGCGGATCCTGCGCCGCTGTACCGAACTGCTCGGCTGTGATGCCGGGTCGATCTGCAGCGTGGACGAGGCGGCCGGCACCTACCGCAAAGAGGCCGACATCGGCGTGGCCTGCCAATCCGGCCGGGTCTTCCCGCTGACCGAGGGGATGACCGGGGCCGTCGTGGCGCGCCGCGGCCCGGTCTGGTTCGCCCGCTATGCCGACGTGCCGGGCGGCCACGTCGCCCCGGAGGAACGGGCGGCGCTGCGCGGGGTCATCGGGGTACCGCTGGAATGGCGCGGGCGCATCATCGGCGCGTGCATCGTGTTCAGCCGGGATGACGCGCGCACCTTCGGGCCCGACGACGCCGAACTGCTCAGCCTGTTCGCCAAGCACGCCGCGATCGCGCTGGCTAACGCCCGGATGCACGAGGCGGCCGAGGAACGGGCGCGGGCCGAGGCGGCGGCGGCGGAGCGCGACCGGCTGCTGGCCGAGGTGCACGACACGCTGGCCCGGCGGCTGGTCAGCATCCAGGTGCACCTGGACGCCGCCCGGCGCGAGGCCGGCCCGGAGGCCCCCGGGGCCGCGGGCATCGCGGAAGCCGGCGCGGCGGCCAGGGACGCCCTGGCCGAGGCGCGGCTGATGCTGCTCGGGCTGGCAGACGCGCCACTGGACGGGCAGCCGCTGGACGCGGCGCTGCGCGCCGAGGCGGCCTGGGCGGAGGGCATCGGCCGGCTGGAGGTACGGCTGGTAACCGCGGGACCGCCGGTCCCGGTAGAAGCGCGGCTCGCCCGCGAGGTGCTCGGGGTGGCCAGGGAGGCGCTGACCAACATCGTCCGGCACGCCCAGGCGCACAGCGTCCGGCTCGGGCTGCTGTACGAGGCCGGTGCGGTGTCGCTGCTGGTGCAGGACGACGGCCAGGGCTTCGACCCGAAGTCCGGCTGGCAGGGCGAGCGCTACGGGCTGCGCGCCATGACCGACCGGGCCAGGAACCTGGGCGCGACGATCGACGTCGACTCGGTGCCGGGGTGGGGCACCCGGATCCGGGCCCGGTTTCCCTACCAGCGGGACCCGCAGCCGGGGCCGCGGCTGCGGGTACTGGTGGCGGCGGGGCGCCCGGTGCTCGGGGCGGGCCTGGCCCGCCTGCTCACCTGGACCGAGCCAGGGATCGAAGTGGTCGGCGAGGTGGGCACCGCCGCCGAGGCCGCGGAGGCGTGCGCCGCGCTGCGGCCCGACGTGGCACTGGTGGACCTCGGCCTGACGGCCGGCCCGGCTCCGGGGGTGACCGGGCTGCTGCTGCGCCGCAGCCCGCAGCTTGCCGTGGTGGGGATCTGCGAGCCTGGGGATGACGAGCAGGTCGCCGGCGCGATGCGGGAAGGGGCGCGGGGCTGTGTGGCGGCCGGCGCGGACGGCCCGGAACTGGCCCGTGCCGTGGTGGCCGCCGGCCGCGGCCAGGCGATCCTGTCCGGCCCGGTGCTCCGGCAACTGCACCGCGGGCTGCAGGCCGAGGACGGCGACGCGGCGCTGACCGGGCGGGAGCGCGAGGTCCGCGTCCTGATGGAGCAGGGCCTGCCCGACAAGATCATCGCCGAGCGGCTGGTGCTGTCGGTCAAGACGGTGGAGAAGCACGCCGGCTCGGTGCTGCGCAAGACCGGGGCCCGCAACCGCACCGAGCTCGCCGCGCTCGCCGGGCGCACCCGGTCCAGGTGATCCCCGCCCGGCGGCCCTGGCCGGGCCCTGGGTAGGGGAATTCCTCCCCCGATTTGGGGGTTTCCACCGATCCGTTTCACTGGCTCGCGCGCATAGGTTCGCCTTGTCCCCGTGAGGAGAGGCATGCCTGTCGTCTCGCTCAAGCAGATCGTCGATCGGGCGTTCGCCGAGCGCTACGGGGTCGCCGCGATCAACGTGGTCAACGACCTGACCATGGAGGCGGTGCTGGCCGCCGCGGTGGCCGAGCGCGCCCCGGTGATCATCCAGACCTCGGTCAAGACCGTCCGCTCCATCGGCCTGGACCTGCTGTTCGCCATGTGGCACGAGATGACCGCCGGCATCGAGGTGCCGGTCAGCCTGCACCTCGACCACTGCCCGGACCGGGAGGTCCTCAGCGCGTGCCTGCGCAAGGGCTGGAATTCGGTGCTGTTCGACGCGTCCAGGCTGCCGGTCGAGGAGAACCAGCGGCAGACGGTGGAGGTGGTGGCCGAGGCCAGGTCCTACGGCGCGCACGTGGAAGGCGAGATCGAGTCCATCACCGGCGTGGAGGACGGCGTCGGCTCCGACGAGGTGGCCCAGCGCCAGTCCCTGCCGGTCGCGCTGGAGTTCATCAGGGTCACCGGCGTCGACGTGTTCGCCCCGGCGATCGGCAACGCGCACGGCGTGTACCGTGCCGCGCCGAAACTGGATGCCCAGCGGGTCTCCGACATCGTCGCCGCCCAGCCGGTCCCGATCGCGCTGCACGGCGGCACGGGCATGACCGACGCCCAGTTCACCGACCTCATCGCGCGGGGCTGCGCCAAGGTGAACATCTCCACCGCGCTCAAGGTCGTCTTCATGAAGTCCAGCCTGGACTACCTGCGCCAGGCCGAGGAGCGCGACTCCTGGGATCCCCCGTCGCTGTTCGGCGCCACCCGGGCCGCGGTGACCCAGATGGCCGCCGACCACATGCGCCGCTTCGGCAGCGCGGGCAAGGCCTGGTGAGCCCGGCGTGGCCGACCGGGCGGCACGGGCCCTGATCCTCGACTGTGACGGGGTGCTGGCCGACACCGAGCGGTACGGGCACCTGGTCGGCGTTCAACCAGGTGTTCGAGGAGTTCGGGCTGCCGGTCCGGTGGAGCGCCGGCGGACTACGAGGAAAAGCTGCGCATCGGCGGCGGCAAGGAACGGATGGCCAGCCTGCTCACGCCGGAGTTCGTCGCCGCGGCCGGCCTGCCCGCCGACCCGGCGGGGCAGCAGAACATGCTGGCCACCTGGCACCGCCGCAAGACCGAGATCTACACCGGGCTGGTCGCGGCCGGGGCGGTTCCGCCGCGCCCGGGCATCGCCCGGATGGCCGCCGCGGCGCTGGACGCAGGCTGGCGGCTGGCCGTCGCCTCGACCTCGGCGGAGGATTCGGTCACCGCGACCCTGGAGCGGGCGGTGGGGCCGGACCGCGCCATCGCAGATCATGGTCTTCGCCGGCGACGTCGTCGCGCACAAGAAGCCCGCCCCGGACATCTACCTGCTCGCGCTGGACTGGCTGGGCCTGCCGCCCGGCCAGGTCCTGGTTGTCGAGGACTCACGCAATGGGCTGATGGCCGCCTCCGGGGCGGGCCTGGCCTGCGTGATCACGGTGAACGACTTCACCTCGGACGAGGATTTCGGTGAAGCTGCCCTCGTAGTCTCCTCGCTGGGCGACCCGGGGGGAGAGCGGACGACCGTGCTCGCCAACCGCAGCCGGGCCGCGCCCGGGGACTGGGTCACCCTGGATGACCTGGCCGCATGTTTCCCCGACTTAGGAGCTCTCGCCATGCCCACAGCAAGTCTCGGCGACGTGGAGATCGTCGTGCGCACGATCGCACAGGTGGCGGTCGACAACGAGAAGTACTTCGGTGACCTGGACGCCGTGGTCGGCGACGGCGACTTCGGCTACTCGATGGCGCGCGGGTTCGAGCTGGTGCTGCGCGACTGGGACTCGTTCGACCGCGCCGACATCGGCACCTTCCTCAAGAAGGTCGCCCTGGTCATCACGAGCCGCATCGGCGGCACGTCCGGCCCGATCTGGGGCACCGCGTTCCTGCGTGCCGGGGCGGCCGCCGGGACCGCGGCCAAGCTGGAGCCCGCCCAGATCGTCGCCATGCTCCGCGCCGCGATCGGGGGGATCAAGGCCCGCGGCCAGTCCGACGTGGGGGACAAGACACTGCTCGATGCCCTGGTGCCCGCGGTCGACGTGATCGAGGAGCAGACCACCGAGGGCCATGACGCGGGTACCACCCTGCGCGCGGCGGCAGCGGCCGCCCGCGAGCACGCCGAGGCGACCCGGCCCATGCAGGCGATGCGTGGCCGGGCCAGTTACACCGGCGAGCGCAGCATCGGCACGCTGGACGCCGGTGCCGTCGCGGTCGCCGTGATGTTCGAAGCACTTGCCGATCTGTGGCCGGAGCAACCGGCCCGGACCTGACTTCGCCTGGAGGTGGCGGCGTGAAGAAGTTCGTCAACGACCCTCGGGAATTCGTGCCGGAGATGCTCAAGGGCATCGCCCTGGCCAACCCGGGCACGCTCAAGTACGTCCCCGAGTTCAACCTGATCATGCGCACCGACGCGCCCCGCGATGACAAGGTCTCGGTCATCCAGGGATCCGGGTCCGGGCACGAGCCGGCCCACGTGATGGTGGTCGGCAGGGGCATGCTCGACGCCGCCTGCCCCGGCGACGTGTTCGCCGCCCCGCCGATGGACTACGTGCTGGAGACGAGCAAGCTGCTGAACTCGCCCAAGGGCGTGCTGCACATCGTCAACAACTACACCGGTGACCGGATGGCCTTCGATATGGGCAAGGAGATGGCCGAGGCGGACGGCATCACGATCGGCACGCTGCTGGTCGACGACGACGTCGCGGTCAAGGACTCCACCTACACCGTGGGCCGCCGCGGCGTGGCCGGCAACTTCTTCGTGATCAAGGCGGTGGGCGCCGCGTCCGAGCAGGGCGCGGAACTCGACGAGCTGCTGCGCATCGGCAACAAGGTCAACTCGGTCACCCGGACCATGGGCATGGCGCTGACCTCCTGCACCCCGCCGGCCAAGGGCTCGCCGCTGTTCGAGCTCGGGGACGACGAGATGGAGATGGGCGTCGGCATCCACGGCGAGCCGGGCCGCCGCCGGGAGAAGCTGGCCAGCGCCAACGCGATCGTGGACGAGCTGCTTGAGGCCGTGGTCACCGACCTGCCGTTCGGCCAGGGCGACGACGTCGCGCTGATGGTCAACGGGCTCGGCGGCACCCCCATCAGCGAGCTGTACCTGATCTACGGGTACGCGCATGAGCAGCTCGCCAAGCGCGGCATCAACGTGCGGCGCAACTACGTGGGCAACTACTGCACGTCGCTGGACATGGCCGGGACCTCCATCACCCTGTCCCGGCTCGACCCCGAGATCAACGGGCTGCTCGACGCGCCCGCGGAGATCGCCATCCGGACGTTCTAGAGGGGGCACGTCCGGGAGGGCCCCGGGCGTGCGGCGCGCCGATCGGGCAGACCCGGCGCGCCGCATGCCCGGTCAGCGCCTGGCTCAGAACCCGCACGTACTCGTAGTCCAGTGACCGTCAAATATGTGTGGCATGTTTTCGGATCCGCGGGTACACCGCCAGCGCGTTGCCCGCGAGCACGCCGCTCAGCACGTCGTCGCCCAGGCCGAGCGCGCCCAGGGCACGGGCGTTGCGGGCGATGCCGGGCACGCCCGGCCAGTCGGTGCCGAAGATGAACTTGCGGGCCAGCCGGCCCAGGCCGAACCGTGCGTAGTAGTGGGGGAGGCGCTGCGGCGGCAGCCCGGACAGCTCGATCCACACGTTCTCGTGCAGCAGCGCCATGGCCGCCGCCGCGTCGTACCACCAGCCCCGGCCGCCGTGCGCCAGCACCACGGTGAGCGTCGGGAAGTCCCGCAGCACCGGGAGCAGCAGTGCCGGGTCGGCCAGCTCGTTCGCGGACCCGGGGAACGAACTCGTGCCGCAGTGCACCACCACCGGCAGGCCCTCGGCCGCGCAGGCCTGGTAGGCGGGATACAGCGCCGGGTCGGCGGGGCTGAAGCCGCCGTGCACCGGGTGCACCTTCAGCGCGATCGCGCCGAGGCCGAGCTGCCGGGCCAGCTCGGCGTCCACCGGGTAGTGCAGGTGCGGGTTGATGTTGGCGACCAGCGAGAACCGGGCCGGGCTGTGGGCGGTCAGCGGCAGCAGGTCCTCGGCCGGCTGCATGCCGGTCGCCTTCGGGCTGTACTCGCAGATCACCAGGGCGTGATCGACGCCCTCGGCCTGCATCAGGTCCTCGAATGCCCGCGGGATGATCTCGCCGTCCGCCGTGTACGTCTCGCGCCAGCCCGGCTGCCCGAACCGCTGTGCCCAGTCCAGCCAGGCGGGCTTGACCGTGGACAGCCGCACCGGGTGCTGGTGGGCGTCGATCAGCGGCATCCCGTCCAGCATCGCTGCGCCTCCCTCGAACTCGGACTGCGACCCAAACCCTATTTGCCCGGATGACTGCTGTGTTGGCCCGGGGGAGCGCCCCCCCCGGAACCCCCCGGTGGCCCACGGCCCGGTTCCTTCGTTACCGGGCCGTGGCCCTGTCGGCTGGGGAACAGGCTGGCCAGACGTGCCGGAGCCCGGGCGCCGTTCGGGCGCCCGGGCTCCGGCATGGGGTTGCTGGTAGTGGTCAGGCCTGGGACGGCTCCAGGTCGCCGGCGTCGTCCAGGTTCGCGGCGGCACTGGCGGCGAGCGCCATCGGATCGCCCGCCAGGTCCTCCTTCTTGACCCGGATCCCGACCAGCGTGATCACCAGCGCGATCACCGCGATCCCCGCGGAGACCAGGAACCCGCGGGAGAACCCGGTCGCCAGCGCGCTGTCGTAGATGGCCCGGGGGATCTGGCCACGCCGGTGGCGTGGATCGCGTGCCCCGCCTTGGCGGCCGCCTGCGGCCGCGGCGGTGACCTGGCTGCGGGCGCTGTTCGACACCACGGTCCAGGCCACGGTGCCGAGCACGGCCAGCCCGATCGCCCCGCCGACCTGCTGGCCGGTGTTGAGCAGGCTGGAGGCCAGCCCGGCGTCCCGGTCCTCGACCTTGGACAGCGCGACCAGCGTGATCGGCATGAACAGCATGCCCAGGCCCGCCGCGGTGACCATCATCGGGCCGAGCAGGCCGCCCGCGTAGGTGCTGTGCTCGGTGATCCGGGACAGCCAGAACATGCCGCCCGCGGCGATCGCCGAGCCCGCGATCAGCAGCGGCCGGGCGCCGATCCGGCCGACCAGCTGGGAGCTGACCCCGGCCATCAGCATGATCACGGCGACCATCGGCAGGTAGGCCACGCCGGTCTTCAGCGCGCTGTAACCCCAGACGATCTGCACGAACAGGGTCAGGAAGAAGAACATGCCGAACATCGCGGTGCCGACGCAGAGCATGATCAGGTTCGCGGCGGACCTGTCCCGGTTGCGGAAGATCCGCAGCGGCATCAGCGCGTGCGGGCTGCGCGCCTCGATGATCACGAACGAGACGAGCAGCACCACGGCGGCCACGAGCGAGGCCACGACCTTGGTGTCACCCCAGTGCGAGACACCGTTGGGGCTGGTGGCGGCGTTGGACAAGCCGAACACCAGGGCGGCCAGCCCGAGCGTGCTGGTGATCGCGCCGGGCAGGTCGAACCGGCGGGGATTGCGCGTGGTCTCGGCGAACGCGCGCGGTGCTATCAGGGCGACGATGATGCCGATCGGCACGTTGACGAACAGCACCCAGCGCCAGGAGGCGTAGGTGGTGAGCAGGCCGCCCGCGATCAGGCCCACGGCGGCGCCGCCGATGCTCATCGCGGCGTAGACGCCCATCGCCCGGTTGCGTGGCGGGCCCTCCGGGAACGTGGTGGTGATCAGGGACAGCGCGGCCGGCGCGACGATGGCCGCGCCAACACCCTGCAGCGCCCGGGCGCCGAGCAGCCATTCCTGGGTGGTGGCGAACCCGCCGAGCAGGGACGCCAGCGAGAACAGGATGATGCCGGCGATGAAGACCCGGCGCCTGCCCAGGACGTCGCCGGCCCGGCCGCCGAGGAGCAGCAGCCCGCCGAAGGTCAGCGCGTAGGCGTTGACGACCCACTCCAGGCCGGAGCCGGTAAAGCCGAGCGCGTGCTGGATGTGCGGCAGTGCGACGTTGACGATGGTCGCGTCGAGCACCACCATGAGCTGCGCGGTTGCGATCACGACGAGGGCCAGGCCGAGATTGCGCTGGCGAGCGCCAGCCGCTGCTCCTGGGCCCCCTCGCCCGATCGCGGGCTGTGCGGTGGACATGTGATCTCCTTGCGTGATGGGCGTACTGAACAAACGCGACGGCGGTGCGCCGGGCGTGAAGTCTTCTTTTGGGAGTTGAGAGTGATCGGCCGCCGGTTACTGGGCGGCCGCGGCCGCAGAGATCTGCGCTGCGGCGCCGGCCAGGAGCTTGCTCACCTCCTCGCCTGGGCATTCCGCCTCGGCGGCGGACAGCGGCGGGCTCATGGTGCGGATCAGGGCCAGCAGGCTGGCCCGCTGCTCCTGGGTGAGGGACCGGCGCCACGGTGTGTGGCTGAGCACCTCGTCCTCGATGCGCCCCTTGAGATCCGCGCCGGCCGGGGTCAGGACGAGCCGCTTGACCCGCCGGTCCCCGGGGTCGGCCTCCCGCGCCGCCAGCCCGTACTTCTCCAGGGTGTCGGCGATGCTGGTGATGAAGGACGGGTCACAGTGCATCCGCTGGCCCAGGTCCTTCATGGCTAGCGGGGTGTCGAGCATGTGCAGCGCCTTGATCACGAACACCGGGATGCCAAGGCTCTTGGCGAGCGCCTCACCTTCGGCGACCAGCCGCCCGAACAGCCCGGCCACCGCGTCGAGGATCTCGAGGTCTAGGAGATCCTCCTCAGATCGCGTGCGCACCCTGGCCTCCTCGCCTGAGCTTCTCAACAGTTGAGTAGCTCAAACATATCCGAGGAAGGTTGAGTAGGTCAAACTTTTATCGGCTTAACATCTGAGTAGCTCGAAGATCGAGCTACTTCAGCAGCACCCGCAGCAGGAGCAGGACGAGCACGACCAGGCCCAGCGAGATCAGCCCGCTGCGGTTCCGGGTCTTCCGGAACGCCGGGATCCGGTTCTTGTGCACCTTGAGGTCGGAGTTGGCGCCGTAGGCGTGGCGAACATGCCAGCCGGCCCAGCAGCCGACGACCAGAACGACGAGCACGACCAAGACAGTGGCTGACCCCACTGCGCCGACCCTCCCTGCGCGGTGACCCCACGGCTGCGCGGTGACCCTGACCGGCGCAGTGACCCGCCCCGAGCATCGCGCATGATCGGTGGCAGTTCCACTGCTTTCCGCTGAATTACCGGCGTGTCGGGGCACGGCCGCCAGGCGACCGGCGGTTTGGGGGGATTTTCCCGGGCCGGCCGGGCCAGCACGACCCTAGTCGGCGCTGGAGTCGGCCCAGATGTTGATGCCGGACTCGGCGGAGTGCCGGTCGATCGCGGCCAGTTCCTCCGCGCTGAAGCCGGTCTGGCCCGCGGCGGCCAGGTTCTCCTCCAGCTGGGCCACGCTGCTCGCGCCGATCAGCACCGAGGTGACCCGGCGGTCGCGCAGCGCCCAGGCGAGCGCCATCTGCGCGAGCGACTGGCCCCGGGCCCGGGCGACGTCGTTGAGCGCGCGGACCCGGGCCAGGTTCTGCTCGCTGAGCTGGTCGGCCGACAGGCTGCTGTCGCCGCGCGCGGCCCGCGAGCCTTCCGGCACGCCGTTCAGGTATCGCGCGGTGAGCAGTCCCTGGGCCAGCGGCGAGAAGGCGATGCACCCGGCGCCCTCGCGTTCCAGCGTGTCCAGCAGGCCGTCCTCGATCCACCGGTTGAGGATCGAGTAGGACGGCTGGTGGATCAGCAGCGGCGCGCCCATCTCGCGCAGCAGGGCCGCCGCCTCCTCGGTGCGGGCGGGGGAGTAGGAGGAGATCCCCGCGTACAGCGCCCGGCCCGAGCTGACCGCGGTGGCCAGCGCGCCCATGGTCTCCTCCAGCGGGGTGTCCGGGTCGGCGCGGTGGCTGTAGAAGATGTCCACGTACTCCAGGCCCATCCGGGCGAGGGACTGGTCCAGGCTGGCCAGCAGGTACTTGCGGGATCCGCAGTCGCCGTAGGGCCCGGGCCACATGTCGTAGCCCGCCTTGGTGGAGATGATCAGCTCGTCCCGGTAGGGGCGCAGGTCCTCGCGCATGATGCGGCCAAAGTTGATCTCGGCCGAGCCGTACGGCGGGCCGTAGTTGTTGGCGAGATCGAAGTGGGTCACGCCCAGGTCGAACGCCCGGCGCAGGATCGCCCGCTGGGTGTCTATCGGGGTCGTCGTCGCCGAAGTTCTGCCACAGCCCGAGGGACACCTCGGGCAGCTTCAGGCCGCTGCGCCCGCAGCGGCGGTAGTGCCTGCCGTCATACCTGTCGTCGGCCGCGATGTAGGTCATGGAGGCAGTCTCTCACCGGCCCCGTGCCGGGCAACCCCCCGTTGCCCGGCGCCCAGGAAACGGCGCGTGCAGGCTGGCAGGATGGGGACGCCCGGGCGCACACCGGGCCAGCGAGGCAGACGAGCGATGGAGCATGCATGAATGACGCAATGATGGCCGAGACCATAAGCATCACCGGCCATGGCGGTGACCAGATCGAGGCCTACCTGGCCAGGCCGCTCGGCCCCGGCCCGTACGGCGGCGTGGTCGTGATCCATCACATGCCCGGCTACGACGAGGGCAGCAAGGAGATCACCAGGAAGTTCGCGGCGCACGGCTACCTGGCGATCTGCCCGAACCTGCACTACCGGGAGGCCCCGGGGGCCAGCCCGGACGACGCGGCGGCGGCGTCGCGGGCCCAGGGCGGGGTGCCGGACGACCGGCTGGTGGGTGACGTCGGGGCCGCTGTCGCCTACCTGCGGGCCATGCCCGCCTCCAACGGCAAGGCGGGCACGATCGGCTACTGCTCGGGCGGGCGCCAGTCCTTCCTCGCCGCGTGCAGCCTCCCGCTGGACGCCGCGGTCGACTGCTACGGGGCGTTCGTGGTCGGCACGCCGCCCGAGGGGATGCCGCTCAAGGTCGGCCCGATCGTGCACCTCGCCAAGGACCTGTCCTGCCCGCTGCTCGGCCTGTTCGGCGCCGACGACTCCTACCCCACCCCCGACGAGGTCGCCGAACTGGACAAGGCCCTCACCGAGGCAGGGAAGGCGCACGAGTTCCACAGCTACGAGGGCGCCGGGCACGCCTTCTTCGCCGTGGACCGGCCCGCTACCGGCCGGAGGCCGCGGTGGACGGCTGGCAGAAGATCTGGGATTTCTACGGCCGGTACCTGGCCGGCTGAGCGGAGGCCGTGCCATGTGCACGTATCTCACCGAGAAGGTGACGTCGAGGGAAGCGGCAAGGGCGCGGCGGGCTGGTTCGGCCTCACCGAGGCGACGGTCTACTTCGACCACCCGCAGCACGCGCGGGCCGAGCACACGCTCAACATCGACTTCCTCAACCCGGGCCAGGGGCCGTCGGCGCGGGTCGCGGTGGAGCTGACCGCCGCAGTCCGCGCGGGCGCTCGCCGCGGCGATCGAGTCCGCGCTGGCTGCGGTGCCGCCGGGGTTGCTCGTCTAGGCCGCCCACGCGGTCGGGACGGCCGAGGATCGCCCGGCGCGGACAGAACTCCGCGCCGGGCAACTCCCCGGCCGTCCCTGAGTGCGCCTAATGCCGGGGTTGGGTGTTATGTCGGTGGGGGGTGCCAGGATCGGGGTGGAAGGTGGTGGCATGAAATTCCGGGTCGAGCATGACGCGCTGGCGGACGCGGTCGCCTGGGTGGCGCGGGCGCTCCCGTCGCGGCCGGTGGTGCCGGTGCTGTCCGGGCTGCGGCTGGACGCGGCCGAGGGGCTCGACGCTGTCCTGCTTCGACTACGAGCTGTCCGCGACCACGCGGCTGCCCGCGGACATCGCCGAGCCGGGCTCGGCGCTGGTGCCGGGGCGGCTGCTCGCCGAGATCACCCGCAGCCTGCCCGGGCAGCCGGCCGAGTTCCACTCCGACGGGGATGAGGTGACGCTCAGCTGCGGGAGTGCCGAGTTCGCGCTGGTGTCCCTGCCCACGGCGGAGTACCCGGAGCTGCCGCCCGCCCCGCCGCTGGCCGGCACGGTCGACGGCGGTGACCTGGCCACGGCACTGGCACAGGTGCTCCCGGCCACCAGCCGCGACGACACCCTGCCCATGCTCACCGGGGTGTGCCTGGACATCCGTGGCGACGTGGTCACGCTGGCGGCCACCGACCGGTACCGGCTGGCCGTGCGCGACCTGCGGTGGGCGCCCGCGGACCCGGGGATCTGCGGCGGTCGCCCTGGTGCCCGGCCGCACCCTTGCCGACGCAGCCAGGGTCATGGTGCCCGGGGTCCCGGTGTCGGTGTCGTTCGCGGCACCGGAGGAGCCGGGGACCTCCGGCCGCGGGGATCCGCGGCCGGTCGAGGGGATGATCTCGTTCGACAGCGGGGGCCGGCGGCTCACCGGCCGACTGATCGCGGGGGAGTTCATCAGGTACGAATCCCGGTTCCCCGACGGGATACGGCTGCCGGGCGGAGATGCCCGCGGCCTCGCTGATCGAGGCGGTCCGGCGGGTCTCCCTGGTCGCCGACCGGGCCAGCCCTGTCCGGCTCACGTTCGGTTCCGGGACCGTGGCGCTGGAGGCCCAGACCGAGGGACGGGCCAGGGCGATCGAGCGGGTCACCGCGAGCTTCCACGGCGACGAGCCCGCGATCGCGTTCAACCCGCACTACCTGCTCGACGGGATCACCGCCGCGGCGGGCGGGTCCGCGGCTGCCCGGCACCCTGCCCCGCCGGCCGGCGAGGCGGCGGAGGACGGCACCGCCGATGCCGACGCGGGAGCGGCGCCGGCCGGCTCCGGCCGGATCGGCGACCATCCGGCTGGAGTTCACCAGCCCGGCCCGCGCCGCGCTGATCACGCTGGCCGGGGGACGGCGGCGACGGCCCCGAAGACCCCGATGACGGAGATGCCGCGGACGACGGCGAGGCGAAGGGCCCGCGCCCCGCGTTCCGCTACCTGGTGGTGCCGCTGAGGTCGCCGGCCCGGGGCTGATACCCCGGCCGCCGTCCCCGCCGCCCCAGCCGCCAGAACGCCCTGCCGGCCAGCGCGGCACGGACCGCCCAGATAACCCGGCTCAGCCAGGGCACCCCCGCTGCCACAGGCACGGCCTCCAGCCAGGCACCGCTGCGCCATGCCCGGCGCCCGATCCAGACCGCCCCGGCCAGGGCCAGGGTCACCAGCAGTGCCGGCACCGCGAGCAGCACCAGGAGGACCGTGAGCAGCCCGTGCGGCCACACCGCCACCGCCAGGGCGATCAGGCCCGCCACGACGGCGAACCCGGCCAGGGCGGACAGCAGCAGGAAGCGGACAATGCGGCGCGCCAGCGTCCGCGCGGCCACCGTGGCAACGCTCCAGTCACCCGTGAAGGCACCGTCCCCGGCGCCCGGGTCCCACGGGCCCGAGTACACGCCGCCATCCTGCGACGGGCCCTCGTGCCACGGCCACTGGCTCCCCGGACCTTGATCCGCCGGAGTCCCGTGCCACGGGCCCTGGGTCCACGCGCGGTGCTCCGGCGTGCCCGGGTCCCAGTCGCCCGACCTGTCCATGCCTGCCTCCGTTACGCGATCTCGCGCAGTGCGGGTTTCCCCGCCAGTCCAAATACGATATATCTCGATTTTCGGACAGGCAAACCGGCGGGCAGTGGTGCTGCCTCGGGGACGGCCCGGGGGATGGGTCGGGCGCGGGCAGAGTTTCGCGTGCGGGTAGCTGCCCGGTTCAGGCCGGGGAATGGAATCCCTGTGCCCGCGGGAACGGCTGAGGCAGGTGAGGAGCTATCCGGGTGGGCCTGGCCTCGGTGCTGAGCAGGACGATCACGGAGCCGGGGGTCACAGCGAGGGATTCGCGGCGACCGGCATTGCCGGGGCCGGTGACGGCGGCGCGGGCGCCGGCCAGGGATGCGGCGCCGCTGGGGCCGGAGGAGATGCCCGCGGCGGCTAGGTCCGCGGCCGCGCGGCGGGCGGCGTTGTCGGTGACCGCGATGGCGGCGTCCAGGCCGGCGTAGAAGTACGGCCAGGCGATCGAGGAGACGGTGCCGCAGTTGAGCCCCGCCATGATCGTGTTCGCGGTGGGCACCGTGACCGGCAGGCCGGTCCGGAGACTGGCGAGCAGGCACGCGGCAGTGTCCGGCTCCACAGCAAGCACAGCCGTGCGGGATGAGGGTTGCTTCGGTGCGGAGTTCTGTCCGCGCCGAAGCCATCCCTCGGCTGTCGCGTCACCCTGACCGCCGTCCGCCCGGAAGTGGGCGACGGCTGCCTGGGCCAGCGAGCCGACGCCGACAGGCACGGCAACAAGGGCCGGCCTCCCGGCGCGCGCCGTTTCGAGCTGGGCATCCAGCTCGGCGAACAGGGTCGAATAACCTTCCACGATCCAGGCGGGCACCTGTTCGTAGCCGGGCCAGGCGGTGTCCTGGACCAGGGCCGCGCCGGGGTGGTCGTGGGCCCACTGGCGGGCCGCGGCGACGGCGTCGTCGTAGCTGCCCGGGACCTGGATGACAGCGGCGCCCTCGCTGGCGATGGCGGCACGGGTGGCGGGCTCGGTCGCGGCGGGGACGAACACCCGCGCGGGGGCGCCGGTCAGCCGTGCCATCCGGGCGACCGCCCGGCCGTGGTTGCCGTCGGTGGCGGTGACGAAGATCAGGCCCGGGCGGCTGGCCGCGAGTTCGCGCAGCCCGGGGAGACCATCCGGGGGAGCAGCGGCAGCCGGTTCACCGGCCGGGGTGCCGGTGAGCAGCTCGGTGCACGGCCCAGGAGGCGCCGAGCACCTTGAACGCGGGCAGGCCCAGGCGGGATGACTCGTCCTTGACGAACACCCGGCCGGCGCCGAGTTCCGCGGCCAGCGCCGGCACCTCGGCCAGCGGCGTCGGCGCGTAGCCGGGGAGGCTGGCATGGAAGGCCCGGACCGCGCCGGAACGCACCTGCTCCGGGATGCCGCAGGCCCACGACCGGGCCTGCGGGCGGGCGAGCCAGGGGAGTGGCTGGCCGCCATCCGGGGTGTCGTCCATGGTCACCCTCCCTCCGGTGACCGGCTGAGCTGGGCGGACGCTAGCCGGGCCTGATCGTTTTGCAGCCAGAGGTCGGCGCGGCCGGCGGCGAGCCGGCAGACAAGCCGCAACCGGGCGCCGGGCAGCACCGGATGGTGATATTCCATCTCGGCGCGGGCCGGCAGCCAGTCCAGCCCGGCGAGCACGTCCTCGGCCGCCTGCCAGTGCACGGTGTTGCTGACGTGGCCGGCGGTGTCGAAATCGCTGGCCCGCACCGGCCAGTCCCGGCCGGGTGCCGACGGATCCGGCCGTGGGTGGGACAGCCGCGCCGAGGCCCGGCGGCCCTGCGCCGACGGCCCGTACAGCCGGTGGAAGTCCGGTCCCACCGGGCAGGACTCGCCGGTGGCCGGGTCCACCGCCACCCACACCATCCTGGCCTGGATCAGGCCGGTGCCGCCCGCGGTCACGGTGGTGGTGCGCTCCGCCCACCGTGGCCCGATGGCCGAGCAGAACGTGGCCAGCCGCAGCCGCTGGCCGCGCCGCGGGTAGCCGCGAACGGTGAGGACCGCCTTGCGGACCAGCCAGTCGCAGGGCTCGCGCAGGCCCGAGTCCGCGACGTCGTCCTCGGCGGCGTCCTGCAGATAACGGGCCAGCGCGTCGAGCCGCAGCCTGCCGCCGGGAGTGACATCGGTGCGCCGGATCGGGTAGCCGGCGGTGAACACCCGCCCGGCCGCCGGGGGCGGCAGGAACTCCGCGGGCACCGCGGCGGCCCCGGGCATGCTGTCCATCCGGGCATTGTGCCCGATCCCCTCGCCGGCACCGGCGCCGGCTCAGGGGGTGATCTGGTAGATCGTGCCGCAGCCGATGGCCCCGCCGGGCCCGCCGTCGGAGCAGTCGCGCGCCGTCCCACCGGACCGGGTGGCGCCGATCATCGTCCCGGCAGGGCCCGGGATCAGCCCGGCCCATTCCGCCTCGGCGCCGTCCGGCGGGCCGGTGAAGCGGTAGAGCACCCGGAAGGTGTAGCCCGTCCCGGCGGGTGCCAGCGCGAACACCGTGCTGCAGCCGATGCCCGCACATTTGACGCCGCCGATGTCCGTCACGCCGAACAGGTCCCCGTCCGGCTCGCGCAGCAGCGGGGCCTGCGGCAGGAAGCCGCCCAGGTGCGTGGTAAAGGAGTGCAGCACCCGCTCGGTGTAGCCCGGGCCGGCCGGGGTGAGCGAGAACACCGTGCCGAGGCTTCCGCTGCCGCCGCCGTACTCGGTGGTGCCGTAGATCACCCCGGTGCCGCCGTCCACCGTCAGCACGGCATACGGGTCGGACCCGTCGGTGCCGCCCTTGAAGTTGTAGATGTCGGTGTAGACCGGGCCGGCCCTGGTCAGCCGGAGCCGGAACACGGTGCCGTTGGTGTTCACCGCGCTGGCACCGTACAGCGTGCCGAACAGCGTCCCGGTGCTGGTCATGGTCAGGCCCGCCTGGGGCTGCCCGGCCCCGCTGGCGAAGCTGTGCAGCACATGCTCGGTGTACCCGGCCGCGGACGGGGTCAGCTCGTAGATCACCCCCTGGCCTCCGGTGCCGCCGAACTGGGTCACTCCGAAGACGTCGCCGCGCGGGTCGAGCACGGGCGCGCCGATCGGCTGGCCGCCGTCGGCGCCGCCGGTGAAGGTGTACAGCACCTTCTCGGTATAGCTCCCCGAGCCGGCCGGGACCAGTTCGAAGGCCACGCCGTTCTGGTCTGCGCCGCCGATGACCGTCTCGCCGAACAGGTCGCCGTGGGCGCCGGCAGCGACGTTCCCGCCCGGCTTGGCCCCGTCGGTGTTATCGAAGCTGAACAGCACCTTCTCGGTGTAGCCGGAACCGGACGGGGTGAGCGAGTAGACGCAGCCGAGGCCGTGGCGGCCGCCGAACACCGTGGTGCCGTAGAGCGTGCCAGCCGGGCCACCGATCACGCCGTTGAGCGGCCCGGCGCCGTTCGGCCCCGGCGAAGCTGTACAGCACCTTCTCGGTGGCCGCCCGGGCGGACGCGGCGGCCGGCGGGGCGAGGCAGAGGCAGCCGGCGGTCAAGGCCGCCGAGGTGACGGCGAGCAGCGTGCCGGGGGTGCGGTGCCGCATCGCGGTTCGGTGCATGAGCTGTCACCGTCCCTGGGCAAGACTCGGGCTGCCGGCTCCAGTATGTCCGGTTCGCGCCGTACGGCATAGGCCGCAGCCGGGGGGTGCCGGCTGCGGCCCAGGCTGGGCGGGGCCCGCCGGGTCAGGCGGGGGTGCCGGGGGACGCCCGGTCGTGGCCGCGCAGCAGCGTGGCGACCCCGACGGCGGCTGCGGCGGCCATCAAGGCCGCGATGAGCAGCGCGAGGTGCAGCCCGTCCGCAAACGCGGTGTGCGCCTGGGCGGCCACGGCCCCGCCCAGGTGGGAGGCGATGGCGACCGAGGCGCGCGCCTGGCCCGCTTCCGCGGCGGGCAGGTGGTGGCCCAGGTGCAGGTGGCTCTGGTAGGTGCTGGTGAGGACGCTGGCCAGCACCGCGATGCCGACCGCTCCGCCGACCTCACGGGACAGGTCGTTGATCGCCGAACCGACGCCCTGCTGGGCGGCGGGCAGGGCCGCTGTGATGCCGCTCGTGGCCGGGGTCATGGCCAGGCCCATCCCGGCGCCCAGCGGGATGAGCCCCGCGGCGAGAAGCCAGTAGCTGCTGGTGCCGGTCAGCTGCGCCAGCACGGCAAAGGCCGCGGCCATGAGCACCAGCCCGGCGGTGCAGGTCGCCCGGGCCCCGATCCGGGCCGTCAGCGCCGGGGCCAGCCGGGCGGACGGCATCATCGCGGCGGCCATCGGCAGCATGCTGACCGCCGAGACCAGCCCGGAGTCGCCACGGATGAGCTGCAGGTACTGCAGGACCAGGAAGATGAAGCCGAAGAAGGCGAAGAACTGCACGAAAATCGACAGGCTGCCGGCGGACAGGCCCCGGCGGGCGAAGACCCGGGGGTCGAGCAGTGGGTTGCGGCGGCGCATCTCGACCAGGACGAAACCCGCGAGGACCACGATGCCGCCGCCCAGGCCGGCGAGGGTGCGCGCCGACAGCCACCCGTGGCTGGGTGCCTCGATGATCGAGTACACCAGCGCGACCATGCCGATCACGGCAAGCACGGCGCCGCTGCCGTCGAGGCGGGGGGCATGCGGGTCGGCCGACTCGGGCACGAACCGCAGGGTGCCGGCGATGCCCGCCACGGCCAGGACCACATTCAGCCCGAACACCGACGGCCACGACCAGATCTCCAGGGCCAGTCCCGAGGTGAGCAGCCCGAGGATCGCGGCCCCGCCCGCGACCGCGGCCCAGACGCTGACCGCCCGGGTGCGCTGCTCGCTGGCGAAGGTGCCGGTGATGGTGGACAGGGTGGCGGGCATCACCAGTGCCGCCCCCAGGCCCAGGACGGCCCGCAGGGCGATCAGTTCGGTCGCGGAGTGCGCGGTCATCGCGACAGCCGAGCCGGCCCCGAAGACCGACAGGCCGGCCAGCAGCGCCAGCCTGCGGCCGTAGCGGTCACCGAACGCCCCGGCGGGCAGCAGCAGCGCGGCGAACACCAGCGAATAGGCGTCGATGATCCACGCCAGCTGGGTCTGGCTGGCGTGGGTGGCCCGGGCGATGCCCGGCAGGGCCACGTTCAGCGACGACATCGCCGCCACCACGGCGGCCAGGGCCACGCACACGACGGCGGTCACCGCACCGCTGCGCACGGCACCCGCGGCCGGGGACTTCACGGGGGGGAAGGTCACGGTGGTCATCTCCGGCTCCTGACTCCAGCGTTATGTTCTAGAATGACGTTACATATCTCTGGAACGACAGTCAAGTGCTTGCTATGATGGTGCCGTGAGCGACTCAGGGAAGACCGGCGTGACAGGCCTGCAGCCGCGAGCGGGGGAGCCAGGGACCGCGCAGGCGGGGGAGCAGCCGCAGGCGGGGGAGCAGCCCAGGGCCCGGCGGGCCAGCCGGCAGCGCGAGGCGGGGGAGGTCACCAGGCGGGAGACCCGCAGGCGACTGCTTGCCGCCGCCAAGGCCGAGTTCGCCGAGCGGGGTTACGCGGCAGCGACCGTGATCCGCATCGCCGAGCGGGCCGACGTGTCCGTGCAGACGCTCTACTCCAACTGGGGCAACAAGCGGAACCTGCTGCGCGCCGTGATGGAAAGTTCCGTCACCGGCGACCAGGACGTCCCGCTGGTCCCGGGGCGGCCGCCCACCATCATCACGGCCTCCCTCGATCCCGAGGACGCCGCGGACCCGCGCCGGCTGCTGGCTCACCTGAGCCGCCACTACCGGCGGCTCGCCGAGCGGTCGGCGGTGGGCTGGCAGACCTACCGGGACGGCGCCGCGGTGGACCCGGACATCGCCGCCGACTGGCAGCAGCTCAGCGACCTGCGCCGGCAGGCGTTCCGGGCCATGATCGCCCGGGTGCCCGCCGGGGCGCTGCGGCCCGGGCTCAGCCACGCCGCCGCCGCCGACACCGCCTGGGCCATCGCCAGCCCCGACATCCACGACCTGCTGGTACGGCAGGCCGGCTACGGCTACGACCAGCTGGAGGAGTGGGTCCGCGCCACCCTCATCGCCGCCCTGCTGGCCGGCCCGGAACCTGGCAGCGGGGAGTAGCGGCCGGACGGGCGGGCGCTCACCGTCCGGATGGCAGTTCGAGGCGCATCTCGGTGATGGACCGCCCGGCGGCGCCGGGGAACGGCCGGGTCCGCCCGGTTGGCCGGAATCCCTGCCGTTCGTAGAACGCGCGCGCCCGTGAGTTGTCGGCCGGCACCCACAGGCCGAGCCGCGTGCAGTGCTGCGCCCTCGCCCAGGCGATGACCGCCCCGGCGAGCAGCGGCGCGACACCGCGGCCGCGCCAGTCCGGCGCCACCCACATCGCGCCCAGCCCGCGCTCCCGCTCTGCCGCCCGGGGCACGCCCGCCACGACGCCGACGGCCCGCGATGCCACGGTGGCGATGAAGATGGCCCCGTCCCGGGCCATCGCCCGCCAGTCCTGCTCCCCGAGCGCCTCGGCCTCCTCGGCCGTGTCCGCGAAACAAGCCGGCGCGTCCGCCAGCGCCGCCAGACGGATATCCCGCCAGGCCCGCCAGCCGTCCTCGCCGATGCGGCGGACGACCGGCTGAGCACCCGCACTCTCGTCGGCCATTCCCGCCTCCTGGTTCCAGCTATACATCGCTGGTATTCCGCGCCCGGAATGCGCAGAATGAGGCTCCATGGGGATCCGGGGCCGTCGCTGGCATGCCTGGCTCCTGCCGCTCGTACTGGTGCTGCTGGTGCCATCCTGCTCCTCACGGCAGGCCCTGATCCTGGGCCCGCAGTCGCCCGTGGGGGAGCTTTCATTTGGTGTGCGGCCCGTGCAGCACGAGGTCAGCGACCTCGATCTCGCCGCCATGCTGCCGCCCGGCGGCACGGCGCTCATGTCGGCGCCGCTGAGTGGGAGCGGACCGGTCCCGCGGAACTACGGGACCCTCGGACGCCTCGCCGGTAAGGGCGGGACCATCGCCCTCGCCTTCGTCTGCGACGGGGTTAACGCCTCGGGCTTCCCGATTCTCGGGTGGGCGCTGTGGCACGGCCCTGATGGCACGGCGAACAGCGTCACCTGCAACCCGACTCCCGACCGGATGGGCGGATGTGCGAACGGGGTGTGCCCGGGCCAGAACGTCAACCTCATGACTCTGCCCAACGAGCCTGGCGCGTTCCTCCCGGTCATCAAGATCAGCCCGGTCGCGTCCTGGACGCTGTTCGCCTGGGTCGACCCGCGGGTACAGCCCGCTACGGCCGGAGTCACCAGCGCACGCCCGGGGCTGTCGCACTTCCTGGGCTACGGGATGGCCCTGGACTACCCGGCCGCCTGGAAGTCACTGGCGCCGCCTTACTCCTTCTGGGGGGTGGACCACCCGACGTCCAGCCTGTTCCTCAGCACCGTGCCGCTGCGCGAACCGTGCAAGATCACCGTGGCGAAGAACGGCAGCACCCACCGCGGGCCGTGCCACACGCCGATCAGCGCGCTGCCGCCCGGCGGCGTCTTCGTCACCTGGACCAACACCGGGTCCGGAAGCGATCTGCTGTCCGGCCAGCCCGGCCGGATGACCATCCTGGCCGGGCAGCCGGCCCGGGTGGTCTCGGCACGGCCGGTGGCTTCCGCGTCTTACGGTGCCGGCACCTGCGAGAGCCTGCACGCCAGCTGGCTGGTCGCCGCGGCCGTCAGCCTCGGCCCGGACAGCGTCGACCGGATGGTCGCCTGCGTGCGGGCCGCCCGCACCTCACGGCAGGTCAAGCAGGTCATGGCGATGCTGCGCTCGCTGCAACTGCCGGACACGCTGCGCGTGCCGGGCTGAGGGCCGAGGGAGCGCGGCCCGGGGGAGAGGGCCGCCGGGCCGTCACGGGGGCGCGGACCGCCAGCGGGCGCCTACGGCCTCGGTACCGCGGTGGCGGTCACCGTGCCGGCCGCGTCGTTGTAGTGGATCTGAACCCACTGCGGCGGTGGGCCTTCGCAGCTTCCCTCGTCATCGTCTTCCTGGGTCTGGATGACCGCTCCCTGGGAGATTGGCTTCATCACACCGTGGTCGATCCGGCTCAGCGTGCCCGACACGCCTCCCTTGGCGGTGATCAGCGTGTACAGCGTGCCCTTGCGCTGCGCGCACCCGGCCGAGATCGTGCTGACGGCACCACCGAGCGCCACCGATCCCGTCGCCCTGACCTGGGGGTAGGACTGGCCGGCCTGCCCCGGGAACAGGCCGTTGATGTGCAGGATGCTCTGGGACCCGAAGGCGATATTGCCGGTGGCGGACACGGTCTCCTCGCCGGCCGCGACGCTCGTGCCCATCCAGAGCTGCGAGCCTGGCAGGGACAGCGGCCCCACGGTGCCATGCAGGACGGCCGCGGCGTCGGTGACGGTGACCGCGCCGGTGACGGTGAACGACGCCCCGCCCGTGGCGACCACCTGCCCATTGTCCCTGGCACGCAGGCCGGTGTCGGCGGGGTCCGCGCCGATCAGGTTCATGCCGCCCAGGTCGGCCCCGCCGCTCTGCATGAGCAGGTCCGACCCGTGCGCGACCTTCAGCGTGAGGGTGGCCGAGGGGCCGGTCACCGGCGCGTAGTCGAACAGGCCGCTGCGGTCCATGCTCCAGGTCTGGCTGCCGGCCAACTGGATAGGCAGGGAGAGGGCGGGATCGTTGGGCAGCCGTTTCGATGGCTGCCGCGTCATGACAAGGCCCATGGACAGCGAGATGGCGTTGCCGGACAGCTCATAGTTGGGGCCGACCGCCGCCTGCCCGGTCACCGCCGCGGTCTGGATCGTGGGCCAGGCCCACCTGCACGCCGGTGAGGTCGTTGACGCTGCCATTGCCGCACGGCCCGGTTGCCGGGCAGTGCAGCGGCGGGAAGACGAGGTTCACCGGCTGCGCGGCCATGGGCGCGACGCCGCCCTGCCAGTTCCCCGGGTCGGACCAGTGGTCGTTCACGCCAGCGGCCGAGTCGGTGCCCGACCAGGTGAATGTCTGGGGGGCACGGGCCGCTGCCGCGTCGGCGGCCGGGGCGATCACCGCGAGGGCAGCGGCCGTGGCGGTGGCAAGCGCCCCCGCGGCACGAGCCCGGGACCGGACAGACATGGGGCAACCGCCTTCGTCGGGGAGCGCAATCCGTGCTGGACCCTGCCATCCTTCTACTGGTGGGAGGGTGGCTCAGCGGGCGGCCGCGGGGCGCTTGGGCGCCCAGAGCTGGTCGGCGTCGCCGGCGCTGAGCCGCCCCCGGTAAACGCCGATCTTGTGGTCGATGAGCTTGAGGTTTTCCGCCAGCTCGGCGAGCTTGGCGGTCACCTCGGCGCGGTGCGACTCCAGCAGGGCGAGCCGTTCCGCCTCGTTGCCAGGTCCCGCGCAGACGAGCTCGGCGTACCGCCGGATGGCTCTGATGGGCATGCCGGTGGCCCGCAGCCTGGTGCAGATCGAGATCCACTTGAGGTCTTCTTGCTGGTAGCGCCGCCGGCCGCTGTGGGTGCGGTCGATGGTGGTGATGACCAGGCCGGCCCGTTCGTAATAGCGCAGCGTGTGCACGCTGACCCCGGTACGGCGGGCGGCCTCGGCGATGCTCAGGCCCGTCTGGGGCCCGGCGGGAGCGGATTTGACTTCGAGCACGCTCTAAATTCTAGCCTCGCGGTCATGAGTGCCCACCCTGCCCCCACACCCGGCCTCAGCCGGCGCCGCCGTCTCCTGGTGCTCGCGATCTGCTGCGCCAGCATCCTCGTCGTGGTGATGGACATCTCCATCGTCAACGTCGCGCTGCCGGCCATGCGCCGCGACCTGCACGCCTCGGTGCCCGGCCTGCAGTGGACGGTTGACGCGTACACCCTGGTGCTGGCCAGCTTCCTGGTGCTGGCCGGATCCACCGCCGACCGCTTCGGCCGCCGGCGCGTCTTCCAGGCCGGCCTTGCCGTCTTCGGGCTCGGCTCGCTGCTGTGCAGCCTGGCACCGGGCATCGGCTGGCTGGCCGCGGCGCGTGTGCTGCAGGCCGCCGGTGGCACGATGCTCAACCCGGTGGCGCTGTCGATCGTCGCCACCACGTTCCCGGGCCGGGCCGAGCGGGCCAGGGCCATCGGCGTGTTCGCCTCGGTGTCCGGGCTGTCGCTGGGGCTCGGGCCGGTACTCGGCGGCGCCCTGGTCGACGGCTTCGGCTGGCGCGCCATCTTCTGGGTCAACGTGCCGATCGTGGCCGCCGCGCTCGTGTGCACCGCGCTGTTCGTGCCCGAGTCGCGTGCCGCCCGGGCGCGCCGGTTCGACCCGGTGGGGCAGGCCCTGGTGGTCCTGGTCCTGGGCAGCGTGGTCTGCGCGATCATCGAGTCTGCGAGGCTGGGCTGGGCCTCGCCGGTCATCCTCGGCCTGTTCGCCGTGGCCGCGCTCGCCGTGGCGGGCATCCTCGGCTATGAACCGCGCCGCGCCGACCCACTTCTGGAACTGCGGCTGTTCCGCAGCGTGCCGTTCGGCGCGGCGATCCTGATGGCGCTCTGCGCGCTGTGCGCGTTCGGCGGGTTCCTGTTCGTGACCACCCTGTACCTGCAGGATGTGCGCGGCATGCCGGCCCTGACGGCCGGGCTGTGCCTGCTCCCGGTCGGGGCGCTGGTCGTGGTGCTGTCCCCGGTCACCGGCCGGCTGGTCGGCAGGCGGGGTCCCCGGCTGCCGCTGGTGGTCTCCGGGGCCGCGCTGGCCCTGGGCGGCGGGGCCTCGCTCTGGCTCGGGCCGGCCACGCCGCTGCCGGCCGTGCTCGCGATCTACGTGCTGTTCGGTATCGCCGTGGGTACCGTCAACCCGCCGATCACCAACTCGGCGGTCTCTGGGATGCCCGCCTCGATGGCGGGGGTGGCCGCCTCGCTGGCGTCGACAGGCCGCCAGACCGGCACCACCCTGGGCATCGCGATCTCCGGGACGATCGTGGGCCCGGCCCTGGCCCGCGGCGGGCCGGCGTTCACCAGCGCGGCGCAGGGCGTGTGGTGGACGGTGCTGGGGCTGGGGGCCGGCATCGCTGTCCTGGCGCTGCTCAGCACCGGGCGCTGGGCCCTGGCCACCGCCGGGCGGGCAGCGGCCCTGTTCGAGGTGGTGGACCAGGGTCTGCAGGCCAGGGACGCCCGCGAAGGCGCCGGCACCGTGCGCTGAGCGCCGTGGGCCCGCCGGCCCGCGACCGGCGGACTCATTCCCGATGCCGCGGTCAGCCGGCCCGGTGCGCCGGGGCCAGGGAGTTGCCGGGCGCGATCTGCGCGCAGTCATTCGGCGCCTGGCTTCCGGCGAAGCGCCCGCCGAGCCAGGCCAGCGCGGCCGGAGTCCAGACCGGGAAGGTGGTGATGTGGCTCAGGGCGTCGTACTGGGTGTAGTCCACCGCGGTGCCGGAGGCGCAGAAGTCGCGAGCCAGGGTACGGACGTCGCCGGCGATCATCACCCCGTCGCCGGGCCCGATGCCGGGCTTGTTGCCCGGGGTGCCTTCGAGCGTGCCGTCGGCCCCCTGGCCGATGAACATCGGAATCGTGGGGGACGGCAGGAGGCCGGTGTCGAGCTCATTCTCGACCTTGACAAGGACGGGGATGCTGTCCGGGTTTGCGTATTGGGGCTTGACCAGCTGCGCGAACGTAAGCCCAGGGTATTGGCCCAGGACATTGGCGATCGAGGCCTTTTGCAGCGTGCTGAAGAGCTGGCGCCCGTAACTGTTCAGGTAGGGCGTGATGTCGATGTGGAAACCCCGGGCGATACCGATGACGGACATGGGAATGACGCCGGCCCAGATGCTGCTGCCGTCCACGTACGTGAGGTTGTGGGCCGGGTCGACGAGCACGCCGCCCTCGGCCGCGCCGATCAGCTGGCGGTTGACGTCGGGGGCGTAGGACGGCGCCATCTGGGCGGCCCAGTCGGTCGCGATGGCACCTCCCGAGTAGCCGAACAAGCCCACCGGGGTGACCTTGGTAACCCCCGTGAGCGGGGAGTTTGCCGCGGCCCGTATCGAGTTGAGGGTGTTCACCCCGTACTCCGGCCCGCTGGAGAAGTCAGCGGTCTGGCCCTCGGTGTCGGGAACGATGACAATGTCGCCCTGGAGCAGCAGGGGAGCGACGACGACCGCCTCCGCGTCGGTCACGAGCCCGCCCAGGGTGACGTCCCCGGCGATCTGAACGGACGGCTCGTCGGCCGGGTTCAGCGAGTCGTAGAAGGACTGGTACGAGACCACACGGGGGGAGAGGGCGGGCACGGGCGGCTCAAGCACCGAGGTGACGTTCGCCGTCGGCTGGCCAAGCGCGCCGGCGGACCGGTACAGCAACTGGACGACCTGGACCGGGAGCGCGATGCCGGCCACGTGGTAGGAGAGGGTCCGGGTCTTCAGCACGGTGCCGGGCGCGATCCTGGCCAGTGGTGTGCTGCCCGTGTAGGCATAGAAGGAGCCCCGGGCCGCAGTGGCCGCCGCCTGCGCCGCCGGGGCCGTCGCCCCGGCAAGGCCGGCCACCGCCAGGGCCGCCACCGTCGTCGTTGCCGCCGCCTTGGACCCGATCCGCACCCACATCGCAACTCCCGTTGGCTCGGCCCCGCAGCGATATGTTACCTACTGGTAGGTAACAAGCACCAGCCCCATTCTCAGCCGGCTTCCGCCTCCAGCGCGGCCGCGCCCGGCGCGGCGGCCGACGGCCCGGCCTGGTGCGCGAGCAGCTCGGAGCCCAGCACCTTCTCCGCGGCGTCGACGACGCCCAGGTCGGCGCGGACGTGCAGTTCAGCGGCGGTGATGAGCAACGACACCACCGTCGGCGGGGCGCCGAGCGCCCGCGCCTCGGTGAGGCTGCGCAGCTGCTTGAGCAGGTGGACACGCTGGCGGCTGAGCACGCCAGACAGCGTGGCCGGTTCGCCCGCCTGCACGGCGGCCATCACCTTGAGGAAGAAGTCGTCCCGGTAGCCGCGGACGTGGACGCTCGGTTCGTCGAGCCAGCGGTCCAGTTCGGCGCGGCCGGCCGGGGTCAGGTGATGGACCACGCGGTCCGGCTTGACCGGCTGCGGCTGCCGCTCGGACTCGATCAGCCCGTCGCGGGCCAGCCGGTCGAGGATCTGGTAGAGATGCCCGATGTTCAGCCCGCCCCACTGCTCACCGACGGCCTGCTCGAAGCTGCCCTTCAGCTCGTAGCCGTGGGCCGGCTTGGTAGCCAGCAGGGCGAGTACGGCGTGGTGCAACGGCATGCGTCAGTCTCCAGTGATCCCAGTGGTTCCCTA
This sequence comes from uncultured Actinomycetes bacterium, assembly GCA_963730235.1. GTDB lineage: Bacteria > Actinomycetota > Actinomycetes > Streptosporangiales > Streptosporangiaceae > DASXKD01. The sequence continues at coordinate 16,203 of CAVSRH010000025.1, read as the reverse complement.
TTTTGCCCTGTCACTAGGTAACAGTGTGGTCTCACTCTTGCATTGTCACTAGGTATGGAGCGAGAGTAATACCGATCTCGCAACGGCGCCAGATGCGGGGATAACCGGAAGGTGGCGGTGGTGAGAAGGCTCGCCTGGTCGCAGCTGCGGTTCCGGTCCGCACGCGCCCTCGCGCTGCTGCTCGGCATGCTGCTGGCCGCGACCGCGTTCACCGTCCTGACCGCCGCGTCCTGGACCTCGCAGCTGCGCACGGTCGGCACGGTATCGGCACATTTCCGCGCCCGCCTACGACATCCTGGTCCGCCCGAAGGGAGCCAGAACCGGGCTGGAGGCGCAGACCGGCACGGTGCAGCCGAACTTCCTGTCCGGGATCTACGGCGGCATCACCATGGCCCAGTACCACCAGATCCAGAGCATCCCGGGTGTGCAGGTCGCGGCGCCGATCGCGATGGTCGGCTACGCGCTGCTCACCGTGCCGCTGTACTCGCGGGTGCCTGCCGCGGCGCTTGCCTCGGCCAGGCCGCCAGCTCTACCGGGTCAGCACGACGTGGGTGAGCGAGGCCGGCGCCAGCCGCGTCGCACAGCCACCTGCCTACCTCTACGTCACGCCGCACCCGCTCAGCTTCGACGGCCACAGCGGCGCGATCACCGAGCCGGTGCCCGGCCACGCGCGGGTGAAGGCCTGCCCGCTGGTCCCGCAGAAACCGGGCCGGGACACCCGTTCGGCGTGGCCGTGCAGTCGTTCGCCGTCTGCTGGTCCAAGGTCAACGGGTTCGCGCTGCCAGCCGAAGCAGCATGACGCCACGGCTAACCCGGGGTATGACGTCGGCTGGGTCATCCCGGTGCTGATCGCCGCGATCGACCCGGCCGCCGAGGCGAAGCTGGACGGGCTCGACCGCGCGGTGATCTCGGGGCGCTACCTGGCCGAGAACGCGGCGGACAAGACGGCCGGACGGCCTGCGCCACCTTCCCGGTGCTGGCCTCGTCCGAGCAGCGGCATGGACGAGTACGCGCTGACCCGGCTGCAGCGGCTCACGCCGCCCAAGGCCCCCGCCGGTGATGAACGTGGCGCTGGATGACCAGGGAGGCCAGCGGCGCCGGGCCGGACGCTGGCCACCGGCCGCAGCACGGCCCAGCAGGCCTACCAGCAGCTGCTCACGGGCGATGCGCGCCAAGACGGCGGGTGCCAAGGCAAGGCTGGGGATCGGCGGGGGCATCCCGCTTCGGGTACTGGTCCGTCGGCCCGACCGCCTACCGGCGTGCGGCGGACGGCGCGCTCACGCCGCTCGCGGTGCGCAACCCGCCGTCGGTCTGGTACACCGGCGGCGCTCCGGACGTGGCCATGGACAACGAGGACACCCAGTACCGCGCGATCACCGTGCACGCCCCGCCGTCCAGCACCTACGCCGTCTCGCCGGGCCCGTGGCCAGCCCGCGGCTCGTCGGGATCTTCGACCCGGCCAAGATCCAGTCGTTCGATCCGCTCTCGCGGGTGCCGCTCGGCGCCTATCAGCCGGTCGCCGCGGCGCCTGCCAACGCGGCCAGCCGCGACGGCGCTGCACGGCAGCGACCTGCTGCCGAACCAGAACCTCGGCGGCTACGTCAGCCAGCCGGTCAACCTGATCACCACGCTGTCGGCGCTGCCCGCCCTGCAGAACACCGGCCGCTACAGCGGCAACCTGCCCGTCAGCGACCCGATCAGCGTGATCCGGGTCCGCGTCGCGGGGGTCACCGGCCCGGACCCGGTCTCGCTGGAGCGGATCAGGGAGGTCGCCCAGCAGATCGCGCGTGCGCACCCACCTGGACGTCGACATCGTGGCCGGCTCGTCGCCGACGCCGACGACCATCGACCTGCCCGCCGGGAAGTTCGGCCAGCCCGCGCTGACGCTGACGCGAGGGCTGGGTCAAGAAAGGCGTCGCGGTCGCGATCCTGACAGCGGTGGACAAGAGCAGCCTGGCGCTGTTCGCGCTGATCCTGGTCGTCTGCGTGCTGTTCGTGGCCAACTCGGCGACCGCAGCGGTCCGGGGCGAGACGGCATGAGCTGGGGGTGCTGGCCTGCCTGGGCTGGACCCGGCCCGCGGCTGTTCGGCGTGGTGCTGGGCGAGCTGGCGGCGATCGGGCTGGCGGCCGGCATGCTGGGCGCGGCGGCCGCCCTGCCGCTGTCGGCCGCGCTCGGCCTGCACGCCTCGCCGGCCGGGCGCTGCTGGCCGTGCCGGTCGCGGTCGCGGTCGCGGTCGTCGCGGGCGCTGTGCCGGCCTGGCTGGCCGTCGCGCGCGCGAACCGGTCGCCGCGGTCCGCCCGCCGGTGCTGGCGTCCGGCGCGGCGCATCATCCCGGCGGCATCACCGCGCTGGCGATGGTGAACGTGACCCGGGCCCCGGGCCGCGCCCTGATCGGCGCGCTCAGCCTGGCGGTCGGCATGGCCGCGCTGACCCTGCTGACCGCCGTCACCCTCGCGTTCCGCGGCGTCGTGGTCGGATCGCTGCTGGACGACGCGGTCGCCGTCCAGGTCCGCGGCGTGGACTACGTCGCGGTCGCGGCGACCATCGCGCTCGGCGTGCTCGCCGTCGCCGACGTGATGTTCTTCAACATCCGGGAGCGGGCCGCCGAGCTCGCCACCATCCGCAGCTTCGGCTGGCGGGAATCGGCGCTCGGCCCGGCTCGTCGTCACCGAGGGCACGGTGATCGGACTCACCGGGTCGCTGGCTGGGAGCCGCACTCGGCCTGGCCGCGGCGGCCGAGTTCGCCGGCCAGCTTCCGGCCGCCTGCTCACCGCCGCCGCCGCCGCGGTAGCGGTGGGCGTGGCTCGTCACCGCCGCCGCCGCGCTGCTGCCCGCCCAGTTGCTTCGCCGCCTGCCCATGGCCCACCTGCTCGCCGAGGAGTGAACACATGCCCGACAGCGCACCCGCCGTTGCCTCGATCGAGCTGCGGCACGTCAGCAAGCACTACGGGATCAGCAAGGACCAGCGGGTCGCGGCGGCCGACAATGTCAGCCTCACCATCGAGGCGGGTGCCTTCGTCGCGCTGACCGGTGCGTCCGGGTCCGGCAAGTCCACCCTGCTGCACCTGCTCGGCGCGCTCGAGCGCCCGGACTCCGGCACGATCCTCGTGCGGCGGCGCCGAGATCACGGCGCTGCGCGGCGGCCCGCTGGCCGCCTACCGGCGGAGCGTGGGGTTTGTGTTCCAGCGCTACAACCTGCTGCCGGCGCTCACCGCCCTGGACAACGTGATCGCGCCGGTGCTGCCGTACCGGACCGGCTGGAACAAGCGCGAGCGCGGCCGGGCGCTGCTGGCGGCGGTGGGCCTGGCCGGCCGGGAGGAGTCGCTGCCGTCCCGGATGTCCGGTGGTGAGCAGCAGCGAGTGGCGATCGCCCGGGCGCTGGTCAATTCCCCGGCGATTCTGCTCGCCGACGAGCCAACGGGGAACCTGGACTCACAGAACGCGGCCGAGATCCTCGGCCTGCTGGCCAGGCTCCGCGACGAGCGCACGATGACGGTCGTGCTCGCATCCCACGACCCGCAGATCGCGGCCCGGTGCGAACGGCTCATCCGGCTGCGTGACGGTGCGGTCGTCGACGACATCGACCTGTCCGAGGGTTATCCCGCCGAGGACGTGATCCGCCGGGTCGGCCAGCTGGGCTAGGGGTCCCGCCGGAACGGCGACGGCCCGGGCCTGCGAGGAGGCCCGGGCCGTCGCCGTTGTTGCCGGTGCTAGCTGCTCGAACTAGCTCCCGACTTTGTAGGCGTAGGCGAAATCGTGGAAGTCGGAGAACAAATGGAACCCGATGGTGATGTCAGTGGCACTGTAATCCGTCGAGTCGATGACGCTGAGGGTGCCCGTGACTCCGGTACCCACAGCCGCCATGGGCGACAGCGTCGCCGTCAGCGTCCCGGTAGCCCCGGGCGCCAGCTGTTTCGGCGTGGCGACATTGCCGCCAGTGATGTCGTTGTTTGTCGGTTGCAGTGTGAACAACCCGGTGTGGTTTGTCGTGTTCGTGACCTTCACCTTGATCGGGACGCTGGAGCCGGAGTCGATGATCGTCGACTTCGACGTCGGGAGACCGCTCTCGGTGACGGGCTTGAGCTGGTTGTACGCGAGGACCCCGGTGACGGTATTGGTGAACGACGTCCCGTCGGTCGTCGGTCCCTGCATCACGTCGATCTCCCATAGACCTGGCTGGGGATCGGTGGCGATGAGCGAGGCGTTTCCGGTCGAGTTGCCGGACGTCGGCGTGCCGTCGACGGCCGTGACGTGGAAGATGAAATGTTCCCCGGGGCCAGGAGACGAGAGGTCGGCCGGCGAGAACAGGTAGTAGAACACCTGGTCGTCGGCGGCGTGGTTCGTCGCGCTGAACGACACGTCGAGGTCCTTCTTCCCTGCTGGCACGTTCACGTAGAACGTCTGGAGCTGCCCGGCACCGCGAGACACCGAGCTGGTCAGGGTGGCGCTGAACGAGCCACCGGCCGACGGGATGAGGGTGCGCCGGGCGATCGGCACCGAGCTCTCCAGCCCGCCCGCCCCCGTGAACTGCACCGACTCAGGGGCATCGCCCGGAGCCTGGGGGAGAGCGACGCTGAGCGGCACGGTCACAAAGCCGCGAGCCGGGATGGTGACGGGCGCCGACGCCGGGCTTGTCGTGAAGTTCTGGCCACTGGCCTGGAAGGTCACGGTCCCGGTGTAGGGCCCTGGGGTGTCCGGCGGACTTTGCGCGTGGCCGCGGCCGTTGGCCCACAGGATCTGGGCCGTCCAGGTTCCGGCCATCGGATGCTGGACCGTGGCGTGCTGGATGTCCGGGCTGCAGCCTCCGTTAGGACAAGGGACGTATTCGGCGGCGCCATAGTCGTACGAGCTCTGGGCCACCTTCCCGGCCGGGTCGGTCAGGATGAACGACAGGATGTTGGCATTGTTGTTGGTCGGGTCCGGCCAGCGCATGTCGGCATCGAGCACGCTGACGCCGCTCGGCACGGTGAAGTGGACCGGTGCCGCCGCGGTCGCCCCCTGGGCGGGGAACGGGGGCGGCGGGGCGCTGACGCTCTCGGTGACCGGGCTGCCGAAGGCCGTCTCGCTGCCCAGCGACCGGTAGGTGCCGGTGACCTTTTCGGCCTTGGAGGAGGCGTTGTACAGCTGGACCGAGGTGTCGGCCGTTGAGCCGCCCGCGCCCTGCACGCCGAGCTGGCTGGGGTTGTTCACCAGTTCGGGGGTGCTGGATTGCGCCAGCGACGTGCCTGGCATCTGGCGGGCCGCCTTGACGGCCGCGGCTATGTTCAGCAGGCCGGCGCCCTGCTGGTCCGCCGGGGCCCCGATGTCGGTCGCCGTGCCGGTGAGGATCTGCTTCGCCTGGGCCGGCGTCGGGGTGGCTCCGCCGTGGGTGTCACGGTAGGCCTGGATCACGTCGGCGGCGGCGCCGGAGACGAAGGGGGCCGACTGGCTGGTGCCGCCAAAGGCCTCAGTCGGAAGCGCCGGTGCCGGTTGCTGGTTGATGCCGGCGACAGCGAGCGCCAGGTAGCCGGGAGCGACCAGGTCCACCAGATCGTTCTGCGGTGTGGTGCCGCCCGACGACAGGGTCGTCATGCTGTTGTCTTCCCAGCCGTGGGTGTAGCCGTCGGCCTGGGCGAGGAGCCTGAGGTCGTTCGTCCCGCCGACGTCGATGATGGCGGGGTTACCAGCGGGTTCCTCGACCGTGCCGTCCGAGCCGCTGTCGCCCGAGCTCTCGACGACGACAACGCCCGCCTCCACCATGGCGACGTTCGCCGGTACGATCAGGTCGCTGTTGGCACCCGGAATAGCGCCGAAGCCGTAGGACTCCGACACGACGTTGACGCCCTCGTTCACCGCCTGCTGGAGCCCGGCGATGACCTGCGACTCGGGAGCCACGATCTGACCCTTGTTGTTGCTGTCGCTGAACTCACCGGTGGTGAGGATGGAGGCGCCGGGGGCGTCACCCACGATGCGGAAGCTGCAGTTCGCGGAGATGTTCGAGAAGGGCAGCTGAGAGGCGTAGGTGTAGGTGACCGTGCCCTGGGCGGCCATCGTGGAGACGTCTCCGTTGAACTCGTCGCTGAAGACGTTCTCGTTCGGGTTCGGGGCATCGATGATCACGTGCTGCCCGTTGGGCCGGATCATGTTGACGTTCCCGGCCAGTGAGCTGGCGTCGGGGTTACCGATGATGACGCCCCGGCCCGCTGTGGACGATCCAGTTGCGTGGATGCTGGTGAGGGCTTCGGGTTCCACCAGCGGCTTGTTTGGGTTCGTATTGCACAGTTGCTGCCCGTCGGCCGCCCTTGCCGGGATGGCCGACTTGCGCACCTGGGCGGCGGCCACCGTCTTGGTGTTGTAGTTGCCGCCCTGCCCGACGATGACGGTTATGTCGGGGACGACCTCCTTGACGCCGCGGGTGTGGCTGAGCGCCTGTGCCTCGGCCGCCGGGATTGTCGCCGCGACCGCGTTGACGAGCGAAAGGGCCGTGAGGTGCGTGGCCCCGACCTGCTTCAGCTGGGCTACCAGCGGAGCCTGCATGGACGCGGCCGCCGCTTCGCGGGCGCGCCGGTGGGCCCGGTTCGCCGGCAGGTTGGTGAGCTGGTCGCCGAACACGACCACCATGTGCTCTCGCTTGCCGGACGAGAGGGCTTTGACCTGGCTCGGGCTCAGCTTAGGAAAGCTGGGCCCCGGCTTGGCGGAGCTGGGCCTCGCCACACTGGCCTGGGCAGCCGAACCGGCTGCCCAGCCGGAGCCAGTTATCGCGGCGACGCCGAGCGCGGCGGCACCGAGCCATGAAGCAGCCTTTCGGGGGGTTAGGGACATTCCGCTCTCCATTCCGGCCCTCTGTCGGGTTTCCTCGATGTAACCCTGGGCCGTACTTGTGTTAGGTAACACCCGTACCGCCCTTTGATTCAAGAGCGGCACCGAACTCAGCGGCACCGAACTCACCGGGCCCGGCGGGCCACCCCGGGCGGTGCCGCCGGAATCCAGCGGCAGGCGTGACCAAACAGATCGGGGCCCGGGCAGCGTCTATTAGGGGACACCCCCGAGAGGCAGGGGCCCGATGACCTTCGATGAGTTCGCCGCCGCCCGGCTGCCGACGGTCCTGCGCTTCGCCACCGCGCTTACCGGCGACCCGGACCTGGCCAAGGACCTGGTGCAGGAGGTGCTGATCCGGGTCAGCGAGCGGTGGCCGCAGATCGGCAGCCCCGAGGCCTATGTCCGCAAGATGATCGTCAACGAGTACCTGTCGTGGCGGCGCCGGTCCTGGCGGCTGATCCCGTGGGGGGCAGCCAGTCACGACCCCCGTGGCGCGTCGCCCGACCCGGCCGACGGGTTTGTCGAGCGGCAGGCCCTGCTGGCCGAGATGGCGAAGCTGCCGCGCCTGCAGCGCACGGCGCTGGTGCTCCGCTACTACGAGGGGTTCTCCGACACGGAGATCTCTGAGGTCATGGGCTGCAAACCGAGCACGGTCCGCGGGCACGTGTTCCGGGCGCTCGCGGCGCTGCGGGTGGAACTGGGCGAGCCCCTCTCGGCGGCCGTCATGATCAAGGAGGGACGATGATGCTTGGCCGGGGGAAGGCGCCGGTGCGCACCGAGGCGGACATCAGCGCCGCCCTCACCGAGCTGGCCCAGCGGGCCCCAAGCGCCGGCGCCGTGCTGAGCGCGATGCGCGACGCCGGCGCGCACCAGCAGGGCCGGTTGCCGCGGGCGCAGGGACCGCGCGGTCTGCCCGGGAGGCGGCGGCCGCTGGCCCAGTGGCTGCGGTGGCCACAGCTGGCCGTGGCCGTCGCTGCGGCCGCGACAGCAATAGTGCTGGCGGCCGTCCTGGTGCCCGGCAGCGCGCCGGTCCGGGCCCACGGATCCAGCCAGTTCCCCAACATCGGATCGCTGCCCAGCCCGCCGGGCGCCGTGTCACCTGGCACCGCTCCACCCATAGCAGCACCGGGCCACGACCCGTCCACCGCCTCGGTGGCGAAGGCCATGCTGGCCGCATTCAGCGCGACCGCCGGCGACGTGGTCGTGGAAACCGAGGCCGACTTTACCAACGGCAGCCTGTCGGACAGCTCCCAGTTCTGGAGCTGGCCCGCCGTCCCCAATCCCGGCCAGCTGGAATACATGCGGAGCTCCTACAGCCAGCCCGCGGTGGGCAGCGCGAAGGGGGCCGGGATCAGGCTGACCGAGGACATCGGCTACACCGGCGTGGTCCCGCGCCCGTCGCGGTATGCGCAGAACACCTACGCCCGGCTCATCGACGTCTGCTATGCCGGGACCGGCCAGACCGGCTGTGGCTTTGCCGGCTACGAAACACCACCGGGGACCTGGTCCATGCACACCGGAAAGCTGACGTACCTGGGCTACGCACCGAACCCCGGAGGGCCCGGCCTCGCGCGGCAGATCGCCCGCGGGCAATGGCGCATCCTGGGCCACACCCGGCTGCACGGGCAGCGGGCCATCAAGCTGGCCGAGACACGGACCGGTCACTCGATTTTCCCGCGGTCGTTCCTCCTCTGGGTCAGCGCGACGTCTTACCTGCCGCTGCGGATGGTCTCGGTGCTGACCAAGGGACGTGGCATCAGCAACTGGTCCTACCTGCCGCCCACCAAGGCCAGCCTGGCCCAGTTGCGGGTGCCGATCCCACCGGGCTACCGCCGCTCGGGCTGATCCCGCGCCCAGCGCCGCGACGACGGTCCCGGCGCTTGTCGCCCGTGCTCGTCTGCCATAGCGTGAGCGATGCAGGTGAGGGGCGTGATGGGGACGAGCCCTGGCGATGTCGTTGGCCGCGAGCGAGAGCTTGCGGCGGTGGGCGCCGTCCTCACGGCTGTGCCCGACGGGCCACGTGCGCTTTTGCTCGAGGGCGAGGCTGGCATAGGTAAGACAACCGTGTGGCTGGCGGCTGTCCGGGCGGCTGAGGGTCGTGGATTCCGGGTGCTGCAGGCCCGGCCGGCCGAGAGCGAGTCAAGGCTTTCCTATGCAGCGCTCGCCGACATTGCCGGCGTCGCGTTCGATGAGGTCCGGGCAGCCTTGCCCGATCCTCAGGAGCGTGCGCTCGCCACCATCTTGCTGCGCGTCGCGACGGATGAGCCAGCCGACGCACGGGTAACAGCGACCGCGCTCGTGACCGTGCTGACAGCGCTCGCCGAAGGCTCTCCGGTGCTGCTCGCCATCGATGATGTGCAGTGGCTCGATGGCGCCTCGGCGGGAGCGCTCGCATTCGTGGCGAGACGGTTCCCCCGGCGGTTGGGCTTGCTGGTGACCCGGCGGACCGAGGGCGTCGCCGGCGTGCCGCTTGGCCTGGACCGTGCGCTGCCCGAGGAAGGACTTGAGCGCCTTGCCGTCGGCCCGCTGTCACTGGCGGCGCTGCGCCAGGTGATCAGCGAACGGCTGGGAACGGCAATCCCGCGGCCAGTGCTCGCCCGGATCGCCGATGCATCGGGCGGCAATCCCTTCTATGCGGTCGAGATCGCACGAGGCCTGCCCCGTGACGCAAGCACGGGCCAGCCACTGCCTGTGCCACCTGGGGTGTCCAAGCTGGCAATGGAGCGCATCAACTCGCTCTCGCCCGCAGCGCGGGAGGCGGTCCTGGTGGCCGCGTCGCTGTCACACCCGACAATCGCGACAGTGAGCAGTGCGCTGACCGCGCTTCCCGGGGACGCTCAAGGTTCGCCGATGATCGTCGAGGCAGAGGACGCCGGGGTGCTGGTCACCGAGCGTGGTCGCATCCGTTTCACTCATCCGCTGCTGGCCGCCGCGGTGCAGGGATCAGTTTCTGACGTGCGACGCCGTCAGTTGCACCGCCGCCTTGCTGAGGTCGTCACCGATCCCGAAGATCGAGCTCAGCACCTCTACCAAGCAGCGTCCGCTCCAGACGACCAGACCGCGGCCGTGGTTGAGACGGGTGCGCGCGAGGCGGCACTACGCGGAGCGTATGACGCCTCTGCCGAGCTTTTCGAGGCCGCTCGCCAGCTCACACCTGCCGGCAGGCAGGACGACCTCGCGCGCCGGGCGCTTGGTCATGCACTCGCGGCCCTGAAGGCCGGCGATGTGGCGACCGCCCGCCGGCTGGCCGTCAGCGCCGGCACCGACGGATTGCCGTCGGCACTGAATGTGGAGAGATTCCGGCTGCTCGCGGAAGTGGAATGGGACGACGGCGCGACGAAGCTGTCGACCGAATATCTGGAGCGGGCCTTGGCGGCCGCGGGGGATGACCGCGAGCTCAGCGCTGTGATATTGACCAGACTGGTCATGGCGGGCATGCCGGCGGATTCCGGCCCGGGCGCTCGGGCATGCCGAACGGGCGATGGGCATCCTCAGCGAGGATCGCGAGCCGGAACTGCTCGCCTCCATCCTCATCGACCGCTTCCTGGCCGGGGTGTTTCTCGGACGAGGCGCGCGGCGCGAGTTGCATGAGCGGGGCCTGGCGCTCGAAGCCCGGGCAGGGGCTGCCGCTTCCCCGCACCCTGTCCCGCTCATCTGGTTCCAGTGCGTGGACGACATCGAGGGCACCGTGGCCCGGCATGCCCGCGAGGACACCTGGGCGCGCGAGCGTGGCGACGACCGGATGCGCGCGGATCGTCTTGGTTACCTCGCGATGGTGGAGTTGCACGCCGGGCAGTGGAACCAAGCCGAGCAGCACGCCGAGTGGAGCTGCGAAACCCTCGGAGAGGGCGATGTCAGCGGAAGATCCGCCCACACGTTCGCCTGGCGGTCAATGATCGATGCCTACCGAGGCAGGGTCGACCGTGCGCGAACGACGCTTCAGCCGCTCGTCACGGAGGCGGCACGGACGGAGAAGGCATGGTGGGGGGCAATCCTGCTCAGCGTGCTGGGATTCGTGGAGTTCGCCGCGGGCAATCACGAGGCGGCTGATGATGCCTTGACGAAGATGCGCGATCTGCTCGACGGAATCGGCATCAAGGACGGGCTGCTTGAGCGAACCGAGCCATTCCACGTCGAGTCGCTGATTTCGCTGGGGGAGCTCGGCCGTGCCCGTGAAGTGCTCGCGCGGCTTGAGGAGCGGGGGCGGACGATTCCGCGAGCATGGATCGATATCACTGTTCCCCGGGCTCGAGCGCTCATCCTCGCCGCGGAGGGCGATCCGGCAGCCGCATTGAGCGCATTGGATGAGCTCGATTTCACCGCTGCCGTGCGGCTGCCGTTCGAGCTGGCCTCTGCCTTGCTGGTCAAAGGACGCCTGCATCGCCGGCTCAAGCAGCGGAAACTGGCGGCACAAGCGTTCACTGAGGCCCGCACCATGTTCGAGCGGCTCGGCGCCCCGACATGGGCGCAACAGGCCGGCAGCGAGCTGGCGCGGGTCGGTCCGCGGCGCCGCGCGCCGGATGAGCTGACCGCAACCGAGCTGCGGGTGGCCGAGCTCGCCGCGGCCGGAATGACCAACCGCGAGGTCGCGCAGGCGACCTATATGAGCGCGAAGACCGTCGAGGCACACCTCGCCAGCGTCTACCGCAAGCTCGGTATCCGCTCGCGGGCCCAGCTCGGCGCCCGTGTGGCCGCTCTAGGGCTGACTAGCGCACCAAGAACCTAGGAAAACGCCCGATTCGGTGGCCGGGGGCAGCGCCCTAGCGTCGTGTCCATGGCACAGCGAGCTGCGGCGCAACCACACCAGACCTACCTGGTCGAGAACTACCATCCTGGGCTCGCCGCCGAGGAGCTTCGCCAGATCGTCTCGCACATCCGCGATGCGGTAGCGGAGATGGCCCGGGCCGGAAAGGCGATCCGTTACATGCGCTCAGCAATCGTGCCAGCCGACGAATCCTTCCTGTGCGTCATCGAGGCCGCATCAGAGGAACTCGCGCGGGAGGCATACGCACGCGCGGGCGTCCATTTCGATCGGATCTCACCGGCGCTGCTGGAGGAAGGCTAGATACGGGGGAGGGGCCAGGACCCTCGGGTCCGCACAAATAAAGGAGTTGTCTCACCATGTTCGACCGCCTCGCCGTACAAAGGCCACCGGTGATCAATACCCTCTCGGCACGTACCCCGCCACTGGGCGATCGGCCTGGCGGCCATGCCGCTCCTGCTCGGTGTATCCGGCAGTGGCCGACCGGCGCTCTCACCCGACAGCGGCCTGCCCGGCTGCACAGCAGCCTGCGCACGGCATGGGCACGCGCTGCCCTTCTGACACCTGCGCTCGCCGCCCGGCGGGCCAGCACTTCACCCACACGGAGGTCATCATGAAAATTCGCGCAACCATCGCCGCCATCGCCGCCGCCGCCGTACTCGGCCTGACCGGAACGATCCTGCTGCCCGCCGTCGCCGGCGCCGGCACTGTGACACACACCCTGACGTTCACCGCCGTGCAGAAGTCGCAGGCGAAATTCTCCGCCACCTCCAGCGGCAGCGCAGGGCTGGACATCAGCAAGACCGGCAAGACCACCGGCTTCAACATGCTCAACTTCACCGTCAACCCGGCCACCGGCACGCTCACGGCCGGCGTCACCATCGACACCGCCGGCGGCTTCCTCTACGGCACGCTGCATGTGTCCAGCGGCCCGGTCACCCACGGCACAGTGACCGGCGGAACCGGCACCTTCGCTGGAGCCACCGGAACCATCACCGCCACGAACAAGACGGCCACCAGGACCGCCGTCACCATCACCTACCACACCTGATGAAACTGCGGGGGAGATCCGGCCCTGTGTGCAAGTGACCGTAGCGGTTCCACGGGGCTGGACTCACCGTCGAAGCAGCCCGCGTGGCGGCTACTTGACATAATGTACATTATCGGCGTTTGGGAATAGGGGCTCCAGATGAGGCTCCTGGCCACGGCTCAGACGTTCGCCTCGATGATCTCGACGGTGAGCTGCGGGCCGAACGCCCCGGCGAGGTCGCGCAACTCTCGCACCGGCACCTTCGGCAGGCTTCCCGCGATCAGGCTTGCGTCCGGGAGGAAACGGACGCACGTCCCGGTCGTGCCGTCGCCGGGAACCGGCATAAGGCCCGTGACGGGCATGCCGCGCTCATAGCGCTGGGCCCAGGCGCCGCCACGTCGCCGGTTCGTGTGCAGGAGCCATTCGCTGAGCGCCGCGGTGACCGAAATGCCCCGCCGCGGATGCCCGTCCGGAAGCCCGGCCGCTTGCGGGCTGTCGAAGAAGCGGAGGTCCTTGGTCGCCATGACCGGTTTCCGTTTCGCCCGCCCGCGCTCATCCGTGCGCGTGTCGGTGCCCCGCCCGTCGTCGGCGATCGATAGCGAACCGTCGGCGTGCACGGTCACGACGGCCCGGCCCTGCCCGGTGTGCAGCGCCTCGTCCGCCGCGTAGGCGAGCACTTCGACCACAAGGTGCAGCGCTCCTGTGGGCGCGAACGCTGCCGGGTCCCGGCGGATCAGCTCAACGTGGCCGGCATCCAGGTCCTTCGCCCAGTCGTGTGTCGTGCCGGGCTGAGTCATGCCGCTCCCCTCGCCTGTCCGCTCCCCCGCTCCCCCACCGATCCGTCCTTAGATTACTCACCGTAATCGCCATTCATGCGCCGGGTATCGCTGTTACTATCCGTGTGCGAGGTATTACAAGACGTCAATTATGGGTCCGGGCACGGCCGCCGGGAAAGGATTCTTGCCACGTGAAGAATGCCCCCGCCCCGCTCGTCCGGCGCACCGTGACGCGGCTTGGCCTGATCGGCATTGCCGGGCTGCTGGCCACGGTGGCGCCCGCCGTCCCGGCCCAGGCGGCGCCCTTGGCCCAGGCTGCGGCGACGGTGGCGGGAAAGGCCCGGTCCGGCCCGGTCAGCAGCCTGTGCAGGCGTTACCAGCATTTCGCCGTGGTAACCGCGCAGGGCGCGCATTTCCTGATCAAGAATGACAATTACGGCGGGCAGGCGGAATGCCTCGCGGTACGGGGCGACTCGCCCAATTTCACGGTCATCCAGTCTCAGCTGCCGGCCTGGCACGCCAAGCCGCAGGCCTACCCATTCATCCTGCGCGGCTGCAGCTGGGGAACGTGCTCGGCACCGGACAGCGGCCTGCCGAAGCAGGTATCGGCGCTGCGGCGGCCGGTGGCCACCTGGTACACCACGCAGGTGCCGAAGGGCGAGTGGGACGCGGCCTTCGACATCTGGTTCGGCACGCACCCGATGACCACCGGCCAGGCGGACGGGGCCGAGATCATGATCTGGCTGAACGCGCGCCGCATCGCGGTGCCCCCGCGCACGGACATCGTGCGCATCGATCACGTGCGCTTCTACCTGCTGCACTGGCGCGCCTGCCATGGCGGCACCTGCTGGAACTACATCCAGTTCCGCAGGGTGTGGCCGGTGCTGAGAGTCAGGAAGCTGCCCCTGCTCCCGTTCATCCACCGTGCCGAGAAGCGCGGCTGGATCCAGCCGGTGTGGTGGCTGGAGAACATCGAGGCCGGGTTCGAGCTGTGGCAGGGCAGCGCCGGCCTCGGCACCGATTGGTTCTGGGCCCGGGCCTAGGGTCATGTCCCATGATCGATGAATTCGCGAAGGAGTACCTGCACAACGATCTGCGCTGGATCCGCGAGGCGCTGGTCTGGAAGCTCGACGGGCTCTGCGAATACGACATCCGCCGCCCCCTGACCGCCACCGGAACCAACCTCCTCGGCCTGGTCAAGCACTCGGCGACCTGGGAGGCCAGGTACTTCGGCGACGTCTTCGGCCGCCCGTTTCCCGAACCCCTGCCCCGGTGGGACGACCAGGCCGCGAGCGGCACCGACCTGTGGGCCACCGAGCACGAAACCCGTGACGAGATCATCGACTTCTACCGGCGCGCATCGCAGCACTCGGACGCGACAATCCGTGCGCTGCCCATCGACGCCCCCGGCCACGTGCCGTGGTGGCCGAGCCCCGACGTGAAGCTGTTCAACATCCTGGTCCACATTCTCACCGAGACCAACCGGCACGCCGGGCATGCCGACATCCTGCGCGAGCAGCTCGACGGCGCGGTCGGGACCGACCCGCAGAGCGCGGCCACGCAGGAATACGACGCGGCGTACTGGGAGCGCCACCGCGCGAAGATCGAGCAGGCCGCCAAGCCGGCTGATCCCGCCAGCGCCTAGCATCGGGGCCATGCCTAGCAGCTTTTATCAGCTCGCCATCGACTGTCACGACCCGCACGCGCTGGCCAGGTTCTGGGCCGCCGTGCTGGACCAGCCGATCCTGTACGAGGTCGGGGACGAGGTCATCGTCGGCGCCGACGAGCACACCTACCCGGGCCTGGTCTTCGGCCCGGTTCCCGAGGGCAAGACCGTCAAGAACCGGCTGCATATCGAGCTGGACCCGGACGATCAGGCGGCCGAGGTGGCGCGGCTGCTGGCGCTCGGCGCCCGGCACGCCGACGTGGGCCAGGGCGACGACGTCACGTGGGTGGTGCTCGCTGACCCCGAGGGCAACGAGTTCTGCGTGCTGCGCCCGCACCAGTCGCTGGTCGACTGACCGCAGACCGCCGGGCCCGCGCCGGCCCGGCCCTCGCGCGCGGCCGCCGGATTTCGCCCACCGGGGAACGGCCCGCCCGGCCGGCCGGGCAGGTGAGAATGACGGTATGAGGATTGCGGTACTCGGCACGGGCGTGGTCGGCCGGACCCTGGCGGCCCGGCTGAACGGGCTCGGCCACGACGTGGTGATCGGCACCCGGGATCCGGCGGCGACGATGGCCCGCACCGAGCCCGGCGGGTTCGGCACCGCGCCCTACCCGCAGTGGCAGGCCGAGCACCCCGGGATCCGGCTGCTGAGCTTCGCCAAGGCCGCCGCGTCCGCGGAGTTGCTGCTCAACGCCACCTCCGGGGCCGCGGCCATGGCTGCACTGGTCGCGGCCGGCGAGCCCGCGCTGGCCGGGAAGGTGCTCATTGACGTGTCCAACCCGCTGGACTACAGCCGCGGCATGCCGCCCACGCTGGACCCGGTGAACACCGACAGCCTCGGCGAGCAGCTGCAGCGGGCGTTCCCCGCCACCCGCGTGGTCAAGGCGCTGAACACGATGAACTGCCAGGTGATGGTGGACCCCGGGCGGGTGCCCGGCGAGCACAACGTGTTCGTCTGCGGCAATGACGACGCCGCCAAGGCCGCCGCCATCGAGCTGATCGCCTCGTTCGGCTGGCCCCCGGGGTCGGTGCTCGACGTGGGCGACATCTCGGCCGCCCGTGGCACCGAGATGCTGATGCCGCTGTGGCTGCGGCTGATGGGCTCCTTCGGGCACGCCGACTTCAACTTCCACATCACCCGCGGCTGACCGCGCCGCCCGAGCCACGCGA
>CAVSRH010000024.1:0-160355 GCA_963730235.1 uncultured Actinomycetes bacterium | reverse complement strand
CAAGGCGCGTGATGGTCCAGCTACTGCCATCCCAGTGCTCGGCCAGCGGCTGGTCCTTGGTGCCGGTCTTGGCCCAGGTCCCGACGGCGGTGCAACTGGTGGACGACGCACATGTCCCATGATCGAGCTCGGCTTCGGTGGCTCCGGCCGGATTGGGGCTGGCCTGGATCGTCCAGCTGCTGCCGTCCCAGTGCTCGGCCAGGGTACTTTCGCCACCCTGCCTGAAGCGTGTCCCGAACGCGGTGCAGTCGGTGGCCGACAGGCACGAAACCGAGAGGAGAACTCTGCTGTCTGGGCTGGGCGTGGGCACGACGGTCCAGCGGCCAGCGGCACGCTGCTCGGCGACCGCGAACGGGGCATGGGTCGTGATGTCGTTGGCCTGCCCAACCGCCATGCAGACCCCGGTGGACGGGCAGGACACGTCACTGAGCCCCATCGTGCTGTTGGTCGGCTCTGGTACGGCCTGAGTCCGCCACATGGTGCTGGCACCCGCCGGTACCGCACCCCACAATGCCGCGGCGAGAGCGGCAACCGCGATGGCTATGCCCCTTGATGTCATGAACCCTTCCCATCCACCGTTCTGGTGTAGCCGCGATCTCCATGTCGCCGTCGCCAGATACGCGGCGATGGCCTGCCTTTTCTGCGCCCGATTTAACCTGGATGGCCGATCTGGACTACCGCCCGTTATGGGGACGCCTGAGCCAGAGGGAAAGGTCACACCGAACCAAGATCAGATGCTGGAAGCCCAGGTCGGTGAGCACGGTGAGCGCGTTGTTGTGACCCCCGGCCCCGCCGACGAGGCCTCTCGCCTGGTCATCGAGTGGACGACTGGCCTGTAGAGTCCAGCGCCGAGACGCAGATGCCTGCGCCTCGGCGAGCTGTAACGGCGTTGCGCTCAGTGCCTGGCCCTGCTGCAACGGCGGCCTGAGGCCACTGCGCGGGCCGCGGGTGAGCCCGGCGTGAACGCCGGTCACGATCCACCGCCGGGCTGGAACTTCCCGCAGGCTTTCAGCGCGGCCTGGAACTGCGGCGAGGGACGGACCCCTGGCGGCGGGCTGAGCACCATGCCCTGGGCACTCACGGTGGGGTCGCGCATGGCCGAGGCCGTGCGCGCGCAGGCACGCGACCAGCTTCAGCGCCTGGCTCACCGCCTGGCGTTGCTGCGCCGCCGTCACCTGGCCGCTATCCGGAAGCAGGTGCTCACAGGCATTCCAGGCCCTCACGAACGGGGCAGCATGGAGGTTCGCATGCAAGTCCCAGCTGGCCCTGGCTGGTGGGGTCCGGGAAGCCCGGCTCGCCGTGCGCGCGCATGCACTGCGCGAACGCACGCGACTTGCGGTAGGCCGAACCCCCGCCGCGGCGGGCGGGCTACCGCCGCTGCCACACGCCACTGCCAGCAGGGCGACCCCGACCGCGGCGGCCAGCACCATCGCCGGCCGCACCCCCCTGCGGCGGCCTTGTTCCACGTCGTTCTCCTGCCGGCTGAGCCGATGGCGGTGCCGGGCACCATCATCGGCGGCGAACATCAGCACACCGCGCGGACCGCGCGAGAGTTCCATGTGAAAATCCGGCGCCGCCCGCGGCCACCCCGGGACCACAGCAGTCCCGCAGTCACGGGAAGCACTTGCCGGCCCGGATGCCGCCATGATCGCGGGACCGAAGCACCTGGGGGGCGGCAGAACAAATCCCCCGATCCAGCCGGCCCGGCGCTCCGCCTACTCCTTGAGTGGACAGCCGACCTATGACCAGCCCGGACGGCGCGCCAGGATGTTTAGCTGTAGTCCGCGATCCACAAGCCGTCAGGGACGATGGATTGGGCCAAGAGGTAGCCCTTGTCGGTGAATGGTTCGGCCCACGCCAAGCCGGATGGCGTCACGCCAGAATGCCGCGCTGCTGCATCGACCAGTTGTCTAGCGACACCGCGCCTCCGCAGTTGTCATCCACCCAGACGACCATGACGCATGGGCTGATGACGCGTTCCGCGTCAGTCGCATGGCGGTGTCCCGCCGAAGGCGAGCGATAGCCGGTGACGAGCCTGCCGGCGAGGCAAAGGTACCCACAAACCCGGTCCGCGTGCCGATAAAGAAAAGCTGTCCTGCCGTGTTCTGCGCCGTCGCGGCCTGAAGATCGTTCCACGGGCGGGAACGAATCACCTCCGGGCTGAACAGCGGCTGCCACCTCGTTCGCGAACCTGCGCCACCCGAGTCGCACGTCACTTGAGGTGACCACCGCAATCTTCAGGGCATCAGGCCACGGGGGATCGAGGGCGGGAATCAGAACGCCGACGCTGCGCATTTGAAGGCTCCTGGCTGGCTCGGGTGCATGAATACAGCGGTCACCCCTCGCCGTCCAGGGCAGCTGGGCAGGACCGCGGCCCCAATGTCAAGCGTGGTGGTGACCTCACTGCGGTCTGCTTGGCACCCGGGCGCGGCTGTCATGCACCGACCTTGCCGCCGAAACGCTGGCGGGCAGCCTGCCGGGATACGCCCAGCGCGGCGGCGATCCGGTTCCAGCTCCGCCCGTGCGCCCGGGCCAGCGCGACGCGTTCGGTGAGCAGCGCCTCATCCCGGCGGGCACGTTCGGCGGCTTCGGCGATCGCGCGCAGGTCGGCGAGGTCCTCCACCTCAGCGGTCTCCGGGTCGAGTTCGTCGGCGAGTGCTTCGAACCGGCGTGCGGCTTCCTCGATCTGCTCATCGGTGTGCTTCATGTGATCACCTCCTCATCCCAGGAACCGGTAGAACTTGGCCCGCAGCGGTAACGCATGAATGATCACCGGATCTTCGCTGTCTAGCCCGAGCACACCTAACTCCAGCGGTGCACCGTCGCGGGACGGCCCGATCAGCATCGTCAGGTCATCGCCCATGTCGATCTTGTGGGTCGCATTGCGGACGCCGTGCCAGATATCAGCGTCGGGAATGCCGTGTTTCCGCGCTGGCCCACCGATCCGCATACAGACAACATACCTTGTCTGAACGGGCCAGGCGGCCCCGGTCATCGGCGCAGGCGGACGACTCCCCGCTGCGGCGACATGGCGGCGGCGGGACATCGGCGACCATGATCATGGCCGCATGCCACGCCGGTGTGACGCATCAAATCCGAAACGCCACGTTCACGCTGGTAGATCACGGGAGTCAGCCATGATCATGGGAGTACTGCCGGTGGAGTGGCCGGGTTGCCATGATCATGGGGTAGGAGTGCGGTTCTCGGGGGCTAGGCGGTAGCGCCGGTGAGGATCTCGGCGAGCTTGCCCAGATTGATGTTTCCGCCGGAGACGATGCAGACGACCGTTCCGGAACCGGCCCGCCCGGACAGGGCGGCGGCCAGGGCCAGCGCCCCCGCACCTTCGGCGATCACCCGGGTGCGCTCGGCCAGCAGCCGCACCGCCGCCGCGACCTCGGCGATGCTGACGGTCAGGGCGCCGTCGACCAGCGGTGAGACGAGCGACCACATGCTGTCCAGCACGCGCCGGCTGCCGGAGCCGTCCACGAACGAGGCGCTGTAGTCGACGTCGACCGGGTGCCCGGCGGCCATCGCGGCGGCCAGGGCGGCGCCGGTCTCCGGCTCGGCGGTGAAGACCTTCGTCTCCGGCCGCAATGCCTTGATCGCGCTGGCGATGCCGACGGTCAGCCCGCCGCCGCCGTACGGGATCACCACCGCGTCCGGGCCGGGCAGGTCCTCCAGGATTTCCAGGCCGATCGTCCCGTTCCCGGCCATCACCCCCGGGTCCTGCACCGGGTGCACGAACAGGCCCTCGGCCCCGGCCACGTGGCTCGTGACGATCACATTCCACCAGTCGTCGTACGGCAGCTTCAGCACCCGGCCGCCGAGGCGGGCTATCGCCGCCAGCTTCGCCTCCGGTGCGTGCTCGGGCACGGCGATGGTGGCCGGCACGCCAAGCGTGCGCGCGGCCCAGGCGACACCCTGGGCCATGTTCCCCGCGCTCGCGGTGACCAGGCCCTTGGCCCGGTCGCCCGGTGGCGCGAGCAGCACGGCGTTGGTCGCGCCGCGGATCTTGAACGAGCCGATCGGCTGCAGGTTCTCCAGCTTGAGATAGATGTCGGCCGGAGCGCCATCCACGGGCAGCCGCACCAGCGGGGTCCGGACGGCGGCTCCGGTGATCCGGTCGCGTGCCGCCTCGATCTCGGTCAGCGCGATCACAGTTCGACCTCCGTGCCGAGGCCCTGTGCCCGGGCGGCCGCGACCGCGGCCTCGGCGGCGGCGAGATCTTCGACGCCGATGCCGAGCGACCGGAACAGCGTCAGCTCCCCGTCGTCCCGGCGGCCCGGCGCGATTCCCGCGAGCACCTCGCCCAGCTCGGCCCGGACATGCTCATCACCGGGGATCGCCCCCTCGCGGACCGCGAGCTGGAATTCGCCGGCCTCGTTGCGCAGCGACTCGCGGCTGTCGCAGAACAGCGCGCTCGCCGCCACGGTGGCGGTGTCGATCTCGCGCGCAGCCGGGGTGCTGGCGCCGACCGCGTTGAGGTGGGCACCCGGCTTGAGCCAGGCATGTGCGAGCACCGGCTCGCGCGAGTTGGTCGCCGCGACCACGACATCGGCGCCCCGGACCGCGTCCTCGGCGGTCGCCGCGGCGCTGAGCTGTGCGCCCGGCGGGCCGGGCTGATCGGCCAGGGCCCGGGCGTGCGCCTGGGTGGGCGCGTAGATGCGCACCTCCTCGAAGTCCCGCACGGTGGCCAGCGCGTCCAGGTGCGCGCGGCCCTGCACGCCGGCCCCGAGTATCGCCAGCGTGCGAGCGTCCTGACGGGCGAGCAGTCCGGTGGCGACCGCGGTGACCGCGGCGGTACGGATCTCGGTGACCGCGGAGGCGTCCAGGATCGCGGTGGGCTGGCCGGTCTCACCGTCGAACAGCGTGACGGTGCCCTGATGCGCATCGAGGCCGCGCGCGGGGTTGCCCGGGATGATGCAGATCGCCTTGAGCGCGAACACCGCACCGCCGTCCGGCCGGGCCCCGCGCCAGCTTGGCATCAGGCCCATCAGCCCGGCGGCCCCGGGCGCCCGCATGATCGACCGCAGCGGGTGGTAGGTCTCGCCCCGGGCCTGCGCCGCGAGCACCGCGGCCATCGCCTCGGCACATGCCCGCGGCGGGAGTGCGGCCGCCACGTCGTGGTGGCTGAGAACAAGGACACGCATCAGGTGACCGTCCTTTCGACCAGGGCCCGCTCCGCTCCGGTGAGCGGATGGCGCAGGGCCTCGGCCACCGGCGCCAGGTGCTCCGGGCGGCCGGGCCCGATCACGACCTGGGTGATTCTCTGGTCCGCCAGCAGCCAGGCGAGCGCGAGGCCGGCCATCGAGATGCCCCGGCCGCCGGCCAGGGCCCGGAGCCGGTCGAGCGCCTCGTAGGTCGCGCCGGTGACCAGCCCGCGATAGGGCTCCGGCCGCTGGGTCATCCGGGAGCCTGCCGGGAACGGCTCACCGCGGCGGTACTTGCCGGTCAGCCAGCCCCCGGCCAGCGGGCTGAACGCCAGGTAGGCGACGCCGTGCTCGGCGCACTCCGCCAGCAGCCCGGCCGAGTCCGCCCTGTCCAGCAGCGAATGGCTGTTCTGGACGGCCTGGGGCGCACCGGCCGCGAGCGAGGCCCGCAACTGGGCGGTGCCGAAGTTGCTGATCCCGTAGGCCCCGATGGCGCCCTGCGCCCGGGCCTGCTCGAACGCGCCGAAGGTCTCGGCGAGCGGCACGTCCGGGTCGAAGTCGTGGGCCAGGTACAGCTCGACGTGGTCCACGCCGAGGCGATCCAGGCTGGACCGCAACTGGCGGGCGATCCGCCCGGGCGCCAGGCCGTGATCGGCCCCGGCGCCCATCGGGTTGAACGTCTTCGTGGTGAGCTGGGGCCGGACCCCGCGCGTGGCGATCCAGCGGCCGATCGCCGCCTCGCTGCGCCCGCCGCCGTAGGCGTCGGCGGTGTCGAAATGGGTGAGGCCCGCCGCCCAGGCGGCGTCCATCAACGCCAGCGCCTGGTCGTCGCTCAGCCCGCGGCCGAAGAACTCCGGTGCCGAGCCGACCCCGCCGAAGTTGCCGCACCCAAGCGCAACCCGGGCGAGCGTTAGCTTGGCAGCCCTGACCCCGGGCGCCTCGGTCATCGGCCGGAGCTGCCACAAGTGATCATCGCAGCATTGAACCAAACGCGGGAACGGACGGGCAAATGCCGGGACGGGGACAGGCGCTTGGCCTGCCCCCGTCCGGCGGGAGTTTCCGGCTGCGGTTAGCCGACCTTGTAGGAGTAGGGGATGTTCACGAGCTCGTCACCGCTGTCGGTGGCCAGGTTGAAGGTGTCCACGCCGATGAAGCCCTGGACCACCGTCCCCTTGGCAGCGTTCGGGGTGATGGTGAGCGTGATGGTGCCCGTCTGGCCGGGCCCGAGGCTCAGTGGTGAGTAGGTGGCGGCCGGGTTGACGCTGGCCGCCCAGATGTCGCCGCTACTCGCGGTGACGGCCGAGTCGAACGGGTTGGTGTTGGCCACCGCCGCCAGGTTCACCGTCCCGGTGGTGCCGGCGGTGAACGGCCCGGTGGCGTCCGGGAGCGCGACGTCGAAACCGGGCGCGAGTTCGGGGTCGGTCATGACGGCGGCCGAGTTGTTGCCGAACGAGACGCCGAGCACGTCCGGGTCGCCGAACTCCTGCTGGATGTCCATGGTGACCGGGACGGTGCCCTGGGCGGCCACGGCCAGCAGGTTCGTGTTGGTCGGTACCAGCCAGTTGGGCGACATTGGAGGTGGACAGCGGCAGCGGCACGTTGTTCACGGTATTGCCGAGCAGTTCCTGCGGCGTCTTGCCGTTGAGCCGTGCATCGGCGAAGAAATCCTTCCTGATGTTGCCGGTGTTGGCCAGCGTGATGGTCGCCGTGACCGGCTGGCCGGCCGGCAGCACCGTGCTGGGGGAGTTCGGCAGGCCGCGCTGCTCACCGACGGCGCGCCGAACGAGATGGACCCGGTGAACGGCTCGCTCAGGTGCGCGCCGTTGACCGGGCCGGCCACGACCAGCACCAGGGTCCACAGGCCAGGCGCCGGTGAGCCGTGGAAGAACTGCATGGTGGGGCCGAACCCGAGGAAGTTGTCGTTGGCGTCGAACTGCGCCGTGGACTGGATGTCCAGCGGCTCGCCGTTCGGATCGACCAGGAACCCTTCCACGTTGTAGCCGCTGTCCTGCAACTGGAGGGCGACGTTGAGCGACGCCTTCCCCGACGGCTGGTTGAACTGGTAGGTGAACTCCTGGCCGCCGTTGCCGAGCTGGCCGCCACCGGTCAGGTTGCCGCTGAACGATCCGCCGGTTGAGGTGATCGGCACCAGCGAGCGCAGGATGATCGGAATGCTCCCGTCGGTGCTGCCGCCGGTGCCCAGGTGCAGTTTGAACGCCTGGTCTCCGGCCTGGCCGGCGGCGACGGTCACCTGGAACGTGCCGGACTGCCCCGGTGCCAGCGTCAGCGTGGACGGCGACACCGACCCGGCCGCGTGGAAGTTCTGCCCGAAGTAGTTGAACTGGACCGGCCCGAAGTAGGGCGCGGTGCTGACCGTGAAGATCACTGCGGTCCACGTGCCCGCCATCGGGTTGTGCACCTCGACGTGCCCGAACCCGCTCTGGTTCGTCCCGATCAGCGAGTACGCGGCGACGTTACCCTGTGGGTCGAACAGCGTCTCGTAGGCGACGCCGCCGATCTGCTGGGCGTTCCAGGTGATGTCGCCGTTCAGGTTGCCAGTCCCCGCAGCCACGCTGAACGTGTGCAGGGCGTAGGAGTCGGTGTTGCCCTCGCCGTCGATGTAGGTAGGCGACGAAGTGCTGAGGTTGACGGTGCCGGTGTTAGCAGAGACCGTCGTCGGGTTGCCGGAGACTGTCGGGGTGACCGTCTGGCTGCCGGTGCCCTCGTTGGTGACGCCGACGCTGAACGTCTGGGACTGACCGGCGTTCACCGTGGCGTTCAGGCTCGTCTTGCTGAGCAGCAGCGTGCTGCCCTGGGGGTGGTTGCTGTTGATGGACTCGGCAAGCTGGACCGCCTTGAGCGTGTTGACCAGCCCGGCGCCTTGGTGGTCGGCGGGCGCGCCCAGGTCGGTGGCCGTGCTGACGATGATCTGCTCGACCAGCGCCGGGGACGGCGCGTTGCCGCCGTGGGTGTTCTCGTAGGCCTCGATGACCAGTGCCGCGGTCCCCGAGGTCTCCGGTGCGGACGCGCTGGTCCCGCCGGCCGCCCAGATCCCCGGTGCGGCACCGGTCCGGTCGATGTCCGCGCAGCCGAAGAACGCCGTCGTGTTGGTGCTGCACAGCGACCAGCCACGGTCACCGGGGGCGACCACGTCCACCGTGTGCGGGTTGAACTCGGTGACCCCAGCGGAGGACAGCGCGGTGATGTTGTTGTTCTCCCAGCCGCCGGGCGACAGTTGCGTGCCGTACCGGGTGGTCTGCCGGTACACCTGGTAGGTGGTGGTCCCGCCGACCCCGATCACGCCGGGCGTGGTGGCCGGTGAGCCAATGTCGTTGAACGGGCCCTCGTCGCCGCTGCTGGCCACGACCGTGACGCCAGCGGCCACCGCGGCCGCGTCGGCGAGGGACACCGGGTCGTCCTGGGTATTGGGCACCGGAAGGCCGCCGATGGACTCGTTGAGCACGTTCACGTGGTCGTGCAGCACGGCCCACTCGACCGCCTGGATGATCTGCGAGTTGAAGAAGCCCGCCGCGCTGCCCGCGACGTTCAGCACCGCCAGGCTCGCGCCGGGAGCGATGCCCTCGATCTTGATGTTGCAGCCCGGCGGCAGCGGGTGTGCCGGGTTGACGAACTTGGACAGGTCGTAGGTCTGGTTGCCCTGCGAGGCGATCGTGCCGGCGTCGAGGAAGGCCTCCCGGCCGTCGGTCGGCGCGCCGAGCCCGTATCCGCTGAAGTCCTCGTAGTCAAAGATGACGTGCTGGCCGTTCGCCCTGATCAGGTCGGCGTTGTTCGGGTCGATGCCGTCGGCGATGATGCCGACCTTGATCCCGGTCCCGGTGACGATCTGGTTGGCCGCGTCCACGTTCATCACCTGGCGCGCCTCGGGCTCGATCAGTGGCTGGGCCGGGTTGCTCGGGCAGATCTGCTGGGTCGCGGAGTTGGCCGGCCCGCTGCCGTGGTGCCCACGCCGCGCCGCGGCGGGGAAGATCGGCCCGGCGCCGCCGCCCAGCGACGCGAAGTGCCGCATCTGGTCGGGTACCACGGCCCGGATCGCGGAGTTGTGCTGCAGCCGCGCGGCCTCGGCGGCGGAGATCGTCGCGGAGATCGCGTTGATGATGTGGTAGCTGTGCACGTCAGCGGCGTGCACCTGGCGCAGTTCGGCCAGCACGCCCGCCTGGGCGGAGTTGGCCGCCTGGATCCGCGCATTCGCGGTGGCGCCCCTGGCGGGCAGCCCGGTGAGCTGGTTCTTGAAGATGATGATCGAGCGGTGGGTCGCGTGGGCCGCCAGGCGCTCGACCTGAGCGGCGGTGAGCACGGATTTGGTGCCTTTGAAGACCCGGCCCGGCGAGTGGGCTGCCACGGCCGCGCCGCTGGCGGCGAGTGGCATCAGAGCCGCGGTCCCTAAGATCGCGACCAGGCGAAAACCAGAACGAAGGCGCATGCTGAGGTCCATCCCTTCCAGAAACTGGCAACGCTGATCACCGATGATCAGGTTGCGCGTGAATTTCCGGCCCCGAGGCAAGCCTCCGCTTTGCGGCCGGCTTGTCAACTCTTGACAAAACGAATTTCCGTGCTTACGCGCACCCGAACCTGTCGCAAGACCCAGCAGGCCCGGTGGCAAAGGTGCTGCCGTGGCACCGCCCGGCCATGGGCACACAAAGGGGCCGCCCGCAAGGCGGGCGGCCCCTTTGTCCGTGCGTGCTGGTTACCCTGCGGCCGGGTTGCTCAGCCGAGGTAGGTGTTCAGGAACGTGTTGGCGATGACGCCGTAGCCGAGCACGGTGGCGTGCTCGTTCGGGCCCACCGGGGGAGCCGCGCACTCCCAGGTGTACATGCAGATGTAACCGACGTCCGTGGGCACCTGGCCGAACGCGGGCAGCGTCACCTTGGTGTGGAACGCCGGGGTGTGGAACGCGGTGTACACGTCGGCCACCTTGGCGCCGAAACCCGTGTACACCCCACTGAGCAGGCTGCCGAAGGCCTGGGCCAGCGCGATGCTGTCCTTGGCGAAGGCGCGCCCGGCCGCGGTGCCCTCCAGCCATGCGACGAGTTCCGGGTCGTAGTAGGTCATGCCGATGATCGGCGGCGTCGGGCCGCTGCCGTCGGCCGTGGTCAGCGTGTTCATGATGCTGGTCAGGTTGGCCTGGATCTGCGGGAAGACCCCTTCCAGGCACTTGACGATCGCGGCGATGCCCTTCAGCGCGAGGCACGGGTTCAGGTCGTTGGCCCCGATGTCGATCGTCACAAGCTGGACCGCGCCCTTGTGGCTGGCCAGGAACGCCGCCGCCTGGGCGAGCTGCGAGCCCTTGGCGTAGCTGCAGATGCCGCCGTTGATCATGGTCGCCGTGGTCTCGCCCGGGCAGCCCAGCTTGACCAGCTTCAGCGTCGGGTTCCCCAGGCGCAGCGAGGTGTACAGCTGGTTCGGGTAACCCTGGTTGGTCTCCACGTCGGTCCCGGAGGAATTCGGCTGAACCCCTTGAGCAAGCGAGTCCCCGAGCGACAGGTAGTACGATGCCGTGGTCGTGGCCGAGGGCCGGTGCGCGGCGAGGGCAGGTGCCCCGCCAGCCATCGCCACTGTGGTGACGACGGTGGCCACAGCGACGGTTGCAGCGATGCGACGCATCAATTTCTCCAGATTTGGAAGAGATGACCGCTAGGTGAACTGGATCGTAACTGGCCTGGCAGTGGCATGTAAGGAATCGGCAAAAGCGTGGCCAATTAGTGTCGGCCCAGTACGCATGCGGTTCACACGCGAGTCGCTTGCGTAACCGAAGTGACTCGTGGTGATGTTGCGTTCCGGTCGCGTGGGGATTGCAGTTGTGACAGTTTCCCTTGGGTACACTGACCGCCACGGGACGTCATGGCCGGTGGGCCGCCACCCCAGGCGGTCCCAATGGTCCCCCCCGGGCGGCCGCGGCCGCGGGCTTTCCTCGATGACGCAGCGTGATGGGAGTCGGAATGCGCGTAATGGTTCTGGGCGGTGATGGGTTCTGTGGCTGGCCGACATCGTTGTACCTGTCGGACCGCGGCCACGAGGTCACCATCATCGACAACCTGAGTCGCCGGAAGATCGACGTCGAGCTTGAGGTTGAGTCGCTGACGCCGATCCGCCCGGTGAGCGAGCGGATCCGCGTCTGGCATGAGGTGTCCGGGCACGCCATCGGGTTCGAGAACCTGGACCTGGCGACCGAGTACGACCGGCTGGTCGCGGTGCTGGAGCAGATCCGCCCGGACGCGATCGTGCACTTCGCCGAGCAGCGTGCCGCGCCGTACTCGATGCGGACCCCGCACACCAAGCGGTACACCGTGGACAACAACGTCCGCGCCACGCACAACCTGCTCACCGCCCTGACCGAGACCGGCCTGGACCCGGCGCTGGTGCACCTGGGCACGATGGGCGTCTACGGTTACGGCTGGTCCGGCAGTGCGCCGATCCCCGAGGGCTACCTGACGGTGAAGGTGCCCACCCCCGACGGTGAGATCGAGCGGGAGATCCTGCACCCGGCCAACCCGGGGTCGGTCTACCACATGACCAAGACCCTCGATCAGCTGATGTTCTCGTTCTACGCGAAGAACGACGGGCTGCGGATCACCGACCTGCACCAGGGCATCGTGTGGGGCACGCAGACCGAGCAGACCGGCCGGGACGAGCGGCTGATCAACCGGTTCGACTACGACGGCGACTACGGCACCGTGCTGAACCGGTTCCTCATGCAGGCCGCCATCGGGCACCCGCTGACGGTGCACGGCACCGGCGGGCAGACCCGCGCGTTCATCCACATCCGCGACACGGTCCGGTGCATCGAGATCGCGATCACCAACCCGCCGCAGACCGGTGACAAGCCGCGCGTCCTCAACCAGATGACCGAGGTGCACCGCGTGCTCGACCTGGCCAAGATGGTGGCCGACGTGATGGGCGCGGACATCGCCTACCTGCCGAACCCGCGCCGCGAGGCCGAGGAGAACGACCTCAACGTGCGCAACGACCAGTTCCTCGCGCTCGGCCTCAAGCCGACCACGCTGTCCGAGGGCCTGCTCGCCGAGGGCCGGGAGGTCGCCGCGAGGTACCGCGGCCGGGTGGACCCGAGCAAGATCATCTGCCGGTCGGTATGGCGGGTCGGCATGGAGACCGCCGACGACCTGGTGACCGAACTGCCGACCCAGGCCTAGCGACCATCAGCGGCCGCGGCGCGGGAATCCCCGCGCCGCGGCCGTTCGCATGCCTGGCCGGTGCGGATGCCGCCCGGGCCTGGTCTTGCGCTCTCCCCATGCGGGCTTCATGATCTCCTCAAACGCCCAGATGTGCTCCGGGGCCGGGAGTCTAGGGGTAGGTGCGCATGACCGAGATCACGGCGGGCGCGCTCGTCGCGCAGGAGAAGGCCAAGCTCCGCAAGGTGCTCCGGCGCAGCGACCTGGTGTTGTTCACCGCGTGCGCCATCGTGGGCCTGGACAGTGTCGCGTTCGCCGCGGAGGCCGGCGCGCAGGCGATCACCTGGCTGGTCATCTCGCTGGTGATCTTCCTGATCCCGTACGGGATGCTGGTCGCCGAACTGGGCTCGGCGTTCCCGGTGGAGGGCGGGCCCTACGAGTGGGTGAAGATGTCCTTCGGCCGCCTGGCCGGCTCGATCACCGCGGTCCTGTACTGGCTGTCCAACCCGATCTGGGTGGGTGGCACCCTGGCGGCCACGACGATCGCCACGCTGAACACGTTCGTGCTGAGCAAGCCGCTCGGCACGACCGGTGAGATCGTCGTCGGGCTGATCTTCACCTGGGTCACCGTGGGCACGGCGATCGTGGCGTTCCGTTACGGCAAGTGGGCGCCGAACATCGGCACGATCATCAAGATCGCCGTCGTCGCGATCTTCACGATCCTGTTCATCGTCTTCCTGGTGCACCACGGCCGCCGGCCGGCGCCTCAACCGCCGCCGACCTCAAGCCCAGCCTGAACGGCTTCCTCACCGTGATCGGGGTGCTGGTCTTCCTGTGGGTGGGCTTTGAGCTGTCCAGCGGCGCCTCGGAGGAGATGCACAATCCGCGCCGCGACGTGCCGCGCATGATCGTCGGCTCCGGGATCATCGCCGCCGTGCTCTACGGCCTCGCCATCCTCGGGATCATCCTGGTGATCTCCAGGGCGAACCTGTCCAGCGTGTCCGGGTTCACCGACGCGTACAAGGCGGTCGCGGCCGACCTGCACTCCCGTGCCCTCGACGTGACGTTCGGGGTGCTGATCATTCTGACCTTGCTCGGCAGCGGCTCGGTCTGGCTGGAAGGGGCGGACCGGACCCAGGCCATCGCCGCCCTGGACGGCGCCGCCCCGTCGTGGATGGGCCGGTTCTCGAGCCTCGGCACCCCGGTCACCGTGAACATCATGTCCGGGCTCATCGCTTCGGCCTTCGTGTTCTTCGTGTTCCTGATCACCAGCGGCAGCCTGGCCCACTTCTTCTCGGTGATGATCGCGCTGGTGATCTCGACCACATCGGTCAGCTACGTGTTCGTCTTCCCGGCACTGATCGCGCTGCGCCGCAAGTACCCGGACGCGCCCCGGCCCTACCGGGTGCCGTTCGGCACGGCCGGGGCCTGGGTCGCGGCGGGCATCAGCGAACTGTTCGTCATCATCACCGCGGTCACGCTGCTGTGGCCGGGGGCCATCAATTCCTGGTTCGGCCAGTCGTATTCGATCGAGAGCGGCTACGGGGTGTCCCGGGTGTTCTTCGAGTCGGTCACGCTCGGCGCCTTCGGCGTGATGGTCGCGGTGGGCGTGCTGTTCTGGGCGGTCGGGTCGCTGGGTCGGCGGCGAGGGCTGACCGGTGAGACGGAACTGGTTGCCGGGCAGACCGCCGCCCCCGGGCAGTAACCGGGCCCGGGTCCGCGAAGGCGGAACACCGGGCCCGGATCGGCGAGCGCGGAACTTACCGGTCGGCGCTGGGGAGGGTGAAGGTCACCAGTTGGCCGTCCTTGCCGGTGATGTAGATGGTGTTCTGCGAGACGGCGGCGGAGGACCAGATGCCCGCGCTGTCGGCATTGTGGATATACAGGGTGTTCCCGTTGGCCAGGTTGAGCACGTAGATGTCGCCGCTGATGTTCGCGGTGACCAGTACCTGCTGGCCCGGTGCGCCGACGATCGCCGGTGAGGCGTAGAAGGCGCGTTTCGGTATCACGTGCCAGACCTGCGCCCCGGTGGTGGCGTTGAGCGCGTAGACGCCGGTGTCCGAGCAGAGGTAGAGCGTGTTGCCGACGAGTGCGCTGCCGCACACGTCGCCCGCCGTACCTACGGCCAGCGCGTGCTGCCAGATCAGGGTCCCGGTGGTCAGGTCGAAGGCGTAGGTGACCTTGTCCTTGCCGGTGACGTAGACGACGCCGTCGGCGAAGCCGTTCGCGCCCGGCGGGGAGATGGTCGGGGATGCGCCCACGTCGTTGTCAAGGTTGGTCTTGCTGGTCCGGTAGGTCCACAGCATCGCCCCGGTGGCCGCGTTCAGCGCGTAGACCGAGTTGTCGGTGTTCTCGCTGCCCATGACCACCACGTGGGTGCCATTGGCGTTCGTGCCGTAGGCGGGGGGTGACCAGCTGCCGCCCGGCTGGATCGTCCAGCCGTTGAACGCCCAGTCCTGGGTGCACGAACCGTGGGTGTTGCCGGGGCCGTAGATGGCGTACTCGGAGCCCTGGGCCGGCAGCGGCGGGGAGGTGCCGAAGTAGACCACCGGCCCGGAGCCGTCGGGATCCTCCGCGACCACGGGAGAGGTCTCGGTGAACTGGCCGGTGGCGAACGAGCAGCGCAGCGCGCCGTTCTTGGCGTTGAGGGCGTAAAGGGTGCCGTCGGTGCCGTTGAAGTACACGACGCCGTTGAGCACCGCGGGCGAGGAGTTGACCATCTTGGCTACCGGGAAGCTCCACAGCAGCGCGCCCGTGGACGCCTCGTAGGCGTTGACGCTGCTGGAGCCGCCGACGAAGACCACGGGCTCGCTGAGGGACTTGAGGTCCACCACGGCCGGGGAACTGAAGCTGGCGGTGCCGAGGGAGGCGGACCAGCCGGGCGTCAGCGTGCTGGCCGTCGTGGTGTTGATCCCGGTCTCGGGCGAGACGCCCGAGTGGGTCAGGTTGCCACGGAACATCGGCCAGTTCGCAAACCCGGTGGCCTGCCGCCGGGTGCTACCGCGGCCGGCCGGCCGTGCCGTGCCGCGGTGTGCCGCGGGCATCGTGCGGGCGGCCGCGCCGGTGGTGCCCGCCATGGTGCACAGCCCGGCCACCGCGACGCCGGCCGCCATTATCAGGGCAGGTTTGGACAGAATAGTTGAACGCATAAGCAAAGCTCCCCAGCGTTGTGGCGAAAAGCTCGCCACGGTCATGTATGCAGCGTTATGCGCCGCATGCGTCCGGTCTCCCCATGCGCGTGGATCGTACCAAGACATTTCCACAGGATTCCTGATTTCCGGCAAAGCGCGAACCGGCCGATCGGTACGGGCGGGTGGCCGGCAACCGCCCGACGCCGCCGTGGCCGTTACACCTGGCCGGGCGGATCCTGGCAGCCGCCGGGCCCGGTTCCGCGCAAGCGAACGCCGGGCCCGGCTCTCATGGCCGCCGATTGGCGTCAGCCCCCCGACGGGGTGAAGGTCAGGAGCTGGCCGTCCTTGCCGGTGATGTAAATGGTGTTCTGCGAGACCGCCGGAGAGGACCAGAAGCCCGCGCTGTCGGCCTCGTGGATATACACCGTCTTCCCGTTGGCCAGATTGAATGCGTACAGGTGGCCGGTAAGGCTCCCGGTGATCAGCACCTGCTGGCCCGGTGCGCCGCTGATCGCCGGGGAGGAGTAGAACCCCGACGTGGGCAGGACATGCCAGACCTGCGCCCCGGTGGTGGCGTTGAGCGCGTAGATGCCGGTGCTCGCGTCGACGTAGACCGTGTTCCCTACCAGGGCGGAGCTGCCTTCGTCGGCGGACCTGTCCTGGTCCAGCGGGTGCTGCCAGATCAGGGCGCCGGTGGTCAGGTCGAAGGCGTAGGTGACCTTGTCCTTGCCGGTGACGTAGGCGACACCGTCGGCGAAGCCGTTCACCCCCGGCGGGGAGATGGTCGGGGACGCGCCCACGTCGTTGTCCTGGTGGGTCTTGCTGGTCCGGTAGGTCCAGATCTTCGCGCCGGTGTCCGCGTTCAGCGCGTATACCGAGTTGTCGATGTTCTCGCTGCCGAAGACCAGCACAGGGGTGCCGTTGGCGTTCGTGCCATAAGCGGGAGGTGACCAGCTGCCGGCCGGGTGGATCGTCCACCCGTGAAACGCCCAGTCCTGCGTGCATGAGCCGTGGGTGTTGCCGGGGCCGTAGATGGCGTATTCGGAGCCCTGGTCGGGCAGCGGCGGTGAGGTGCCGAGGTAGATGACCGGCCCGGAGCCGTCGGGGTCCGCCGCGACCACGGGGGAGGTCTCGGTGAACTGGCCGGTGGCGAACGAGCAGCGCAGCGCGCCGTTCTTGGCGCTGAGCGCGTAGATGGTGCCGTCGGTGTCGGCGAAGTACACGACGCCGTTGAGCACCGCGGGCGAGGAGTTGACCATCTTGGTCACCGGGAAACTCCACAGCAACGCGCCGGTGGACGCCACGTAGGCGGAGAAGCTGCTGGAGCCGCCGACGAAGGCGACGGCCTCGCCGAGGGACGTGAGGTTGACCACGGCCGGGGAACTGTAACTGGCGGTGCCGACCGAGGCCGACCAGCCGGGCGTCAGCGTGCTGGCGGTCGTGGTGCTGATCCCGGTCTCGGGTGAGACGCCCGAGTGGGTCAGGTTGCCGCGGTACATCGGCCAGTTCGCGAACCCAGCGGCCTTGTGCTGGGCGGCA
Organism: uncultured Actinomycetes bacterium; assembly: GCA_963730235.1. GTDB lineage: Bacteria > Actinomycetota > Actinomycetes > Streptosporangiales > Streptosporangiaceae > DASXKD01. The sequence continues at coordinate 143,387 of CAVSRH010000024.1, read as the reverse complement.
GGGGCGGCCAGGCCGGTAGCGCCGGCTGTGCTGGGAAAGGCAGCCAGCCCGGCAAGCGCAGCACCCGCGGCAGCCGCTGTTAATGCAGGCCTGGACAGAAGTGATGTGCGCATAAGCAAAGCTCCCGAGAGTTGTGGGAAATAAGATCGCCACGATCATGTATGCGGCGATACACGCCACATACGTCCGGTCTCCCCATGCGCCCCGTATCGTACCAAGATATTTCCATGTAATTCCGAGCGTTTCGCGGGAGCGTACTGTTTATCGCATGCGCGCGTGGGTGGTGGGCAAGCCTGGCCCGGCCGCCTCGGGACCGCTGCGGCTGGTGGAGCGGCCGGTGCCCGAGCCCGGTCCCGGCGAACTGCTGGTCCGGGTGATCTGCTGCGGGGTCTGCCGCACCGACCTGCACCTGGCCGAGGGGGACCTGGCGCCGAAGGCGCCGGCGATCACCCCCGGGCACGAGGTGGTCGGTGAGGTCGCCGCCACCGGCCCGGGGCAGGGCCGGTTCCGGCCGGGGGACCGGGTCGGCGTCGCCTGGCTGGCCGGGACCGACGGCACCTGCCGGTACTGCCTGCGCGGCGCGGAGAACCTCTGTCCCGCCTCGGTGTACACCGGGTGGGACCGGCACGGCGGCTATGCCGAGTACCTGACCGTGGCGGACGCGTTCGCGCACCCGCTGCCGGACGGGTTCAGCGACGCCGAGCTTGCCCCGCTGCTGTGCGCGGGGATCATCGGCTACCGCGCGCTGCGCCAGGCCCGGGTGCCGCCCGGCGGCACCCTTGGCATCTGGGGCTTCGGCGGGTCCGCGCACCTCGCCGCCCAGATCGCCATGGGCCAGGGTGCCGAGGTGCATGTGTTCACCCGTGCCCCGGCCGCCCGCGAACTGGCGCGGTCACTCGGCGCGGCGTCGGCGCAGGACTCCTTCGACCCGGCCCCGGTGCCGCTCGACTCAGCGATCATCTTCGCGCCGGCCGGCGGCCTGGTGCCCGCCGCCCTGGCGGCCCTGGACCGCGGTGGCACCTGCGCCATTGCCGGGATCTACCTCACCGGCATACCGCCGCTCGACTACGACAGGCACCTGTTCCAGGAGCGGGCGCTGCGCAGCGTCACGGCCAACACCCGCGGCGACGCCGCCGAGTTCCTCACCCTGGCCCAGCGGCTGCGGATCCAGGTCACCACCACCCCCTACCCCTTCGACCAGGCCGACCGGGCGCTCGCTGACCTGGCCGGCGAACCGGATCCACGGGGCGGGCGTATTGATCCTGGACGACCAGGGAACCGGCCGCTAGTGGCGATACGACGATGCGCGGCGCGGGGGCGTGCTGCGTAGGCTGAGCCGGTGACCGACCATCTGGCCGAAGCCACCGCCCTGCTCGCCCGCTACCCCGCTCATCGACGGCCACAACGATCTGCCCTGGCAGCTTCGCGAGAAGGCCGGCCCGGCCCGCGCGGACCGACCTCGCCGCGCCGCTCAGCTTCACCCACACCGACCTGCCCAGGCTGGCGCAGGGCAGGGTGGGCGCCCAGTTCTGGTCCGTCTTTGTGCCCGTGACGCTGGCCGGGGAGGCGGCCGTCGCCACGACGCTGGAGCAGATCGACTTCGTCGCACGCATGGTCCGCCGCTACCCGGGCGCGCTGGAGCTTGCGCTCACCGCGGCCGACGTGGAGCGGATCTGCGCCAGCGGCAAGGTGGCCTCACTGCTCGGCGCCGAGGGCGGCCACTCGATCGCATCGCTCGCTCGGCGTGCTGCGGATGCTCTACGCAGCTGGGGGTGCGGTACATGACCCTCACCCACAACGGCAACGTGGGCTGGGCCGACTCGGCCACCGACAAGCCCGACGTGGGCGGGCTCAGCGACTTCGGCCGCGAGGTGGTCGCCGAGATGCAGCGGCTCGGCATGCTCGTCGACCTGTCCCACGTGGCGCCCGCCGACCATGGCGCGACGCGCTGGACACCGCCGCGGGCCCCGGTGATCTTCTCCCACTCCAGCGCCCGGGCGCTGTGCGACCACCCGCGCAACGTGCCGGACGAGATCCTGGCCGGCTGCCCGGCAACGACGGCGTGTGCATGGTCACCTTCGTGCCCGCCTTCGTCTCCCAGGAGTGCCGGGACTGGGACCGGGGGTGGAGGCGGAGATGCGGCGGCGCGGCATGGACCGCGAGGACTGCCCGGGGTCCGTCGCGGTCCGCCAGGAGTGGCCGCGGCCAGCCCGCCGCCCAAGGCCACGCTCGCCCAGGTGGCCGACCACGTCGAGCACGTCCGCGAGGTGGCGGGCGTGGAGCACGTGGGTATCGGCAGCGACTTCGACGGCACCACCGACCTGCCGGAGGGCCTGGCCGACGTGTCCTGCTTCCCCGCCCTGTTCGCGGAGCTGCTGGACCGCGGCTGGAGCGAGGACGACTGCGCGCGGCTGGCCGGCGGCAACGTGCTGCGGGTCATGCGCGCGGCCGAGGCGCTTCGCCGCCGGCGAGCGCCGCCGGCTGAGGCCCTAGCTGAAGTGCGTCCTGGGCCGCTCCTGTAGCTCGCCATCCAGGTAAATGTCTACGGTCTCGTTGTAGAAGCAGGCGAGCCCGGCGACCTTCTGGCTCTCCGGCAGCGGCGTCCGGTAGATCCACACCGCGTCGGTGTGCACCGCCTGGCCGGTGTCCACCGACCAGTAGCTGGCCATGCCCTTGTACGGGCAGTGGGTCTGCGTGTCCGAGGGCCGCAGCACGTCCATCCGCAGGTCGGTGAGCGGCAGGTAGTACCGGGGCGGCAGGCCGGTCTCGAACAGGATCCGCGGCTGGCCGGAGTCGGCGACGGTCACCCCGTCGATCTCCACCCGGACGTGCCGGGAGCTGGCCAGGATGTCCACCCGGCTGTAGGGGTCGCGCGGGTGGGTGTAGACGGGCTCGTCCTCCTCGAACCACTCGCTCATCGCCGCCCAGTCCAGCCGCACCAGGCCGCGCAGCGACTCGATCGGCGAATCCGGGTAGCGCAGCGCCGCGCCGTCGGCACCGGCCCCGGCCACCTTCACGTCGAAGACCTGCCCGTCCCCGCGGCTGGGTGAGTGCTCGCACCTGGCCGGCCGGCACCAGTTCGGCGCGCACGTCGTCCGCCGGGAAGTAGTACGTGGGGTAGTAGGGCCACTCCCACACCAGGAACGGGGTCTTGGTGTCGGCGACGAGTTCCCCGGCCAGGTAGGCACGCACCCGCTTCGGGCCCTGCTCGACCCGGATCCCACGTGTCTTCTCGGCCATGGGTATCTCTCCGTCCCCGGTGATGCCGGCCCGGGCGGGCGGACCAAGTAGCGTCAATCTATGCGACTAGGCGTGCTGGACGTCGGCTCCAATACGGTGCACTTCCTGGTGGTCGACGCCCATCGGGGCGGGCGGCCGCTGCCGGTGTTCTCCCACAAGGCGGAGCTCCATCTCGGCGATCACCTGGAGGACGGGAACCGGCTGTCGGCCACTGTCGCCAGGCAACTCGGGTCGTTCGTGGACGAGGCGCTGCAGATCGCCGAGGACAAGGGCGTGGAGGAACTGCTCGCGTTCGCCACCTCCGCGGTCCGCGACGCCGCCAACGGGGACGAGGTGCTGGCCACGGTCCAGGACGGCACCGGGGTCGCGATCAGGGTGCTCACCGGCGAGGAGGAGGCGCGGCTCACCTTCCTGGCCTGCCGCCGCTGGTTCGGCTGGTCGTCGGGGCGGGTGCTCATGCTCGACATCGGCGGGGGATCGCTGGAGATCGCGGCCGGCCTCGACGAGGAGCCCGACGTGGCGATCTCGCTGCCGCTGGGCGCGGCCCGGCTCACCAGGGACTGGCTGTCCGGCAACCCGCCCGCCCCGGAGCAGGTGCGGCAGTTGCGCAGGCATGTGCGTGCCGAGATCGCCCGGCGGGCCGCGGACGTGGCCAGGGCCGGCCCGCCGGACCGCGCGGTGGCCACCTCGAAGACGTTCCGGCAGCTCGCGCGGATCTCCGGCGCCGCTCCCTCGGCGGAGGGGGTCTACGTGCGGCGCAGCGTCACCCACGCGGACGTGACCGACCTGGCGAAGCGCCTGGCCTCCATGCCCGCCGACGCGCGGGCCGAGCTGCCCGGGGTGTCCCTGGTGCGGGCGCCCCAGCTGGCCGCCGGTGCGCTGGTGGCGGACGCGGCGATGGACCTGCTCGGCCTGGCCGAACTGGAAATCTGCCCCTGGGCGCTGCGCGAGGGCGTCCTGCTGCGCCGCATCGACACCCTGGCCACCTGACGCGGGCGCCCCGCCAGCATCCGGCGGGGCGGGTGGCCGGAACCCCGCCGCCCATGATGCGGGCGCCCGGGCGTGACGTGGACGAGGGGCCGGCCGCTAGGCGGCCGGCCCCTCGTCTGCGCGGGTGGTTATTCCGGCTGGTTGTCTGGGGTGCGGGTGCCGGTGCCGGTGCCGGCGGCGTGGGCGCCGCCGCCTGCGGGAGTAGAACGGGGAGCTGGCTTGGCGGCGGCCGGGTCGGCGGCCGCGCTGCCGTCGGTGCGGCTGGGCTGGTCCTCGGCGCCGCCGGCCGCGCGCTGGGCGGTGCGGGCCGGTGCGGGCCGGGCCGCCTCCGCGGCGACATCGCGGCCACCGCGGCCAGGCAGCTGCTGTCCGCCGGGGGCGGTACGCCTGCCTTCGGTGGCGCCGCGGGCAGGCGGGGCCTGCGAAGGTGCGGCACCGGCCGCGACCCCGGTGGCGACCGACTTGGCGACCTCTTCCTCCAGGGAGCCGCGTGCGGTCTCGCTGGACACCAGGTTGGTGACCACGTCGCGGATCTCGGTGAGCCGCCGCATGGTCTCGGTGTGGCGGGAGGTCAGCAGGTTGAGGCGGCGCTCGGCGCCATCATGGATGGCGGTGGCCCGCATGGTCGCCTCGTCGAGCATCTGCTTGGCCTGCGCCTTGGCCGAGGTTAGCGTGGCCTCCGACTCCTTGGTGGCCTCGCCGATGGCCCGCTCGCTCTCGATGCGGGCCGTGTTGCGCAGCTTCTCCGCCTCGGCGCGGGCGCCCGCGATGGCGTTCTCCGCCTGCTCCTGGGCGGCCGTCAGCATCCGCTCGGTCTGCTCGCGGGCCTCGGTGCGGTGCCGCTCCGTTTCCTTCTTGGCGTCGTCGCGCTGCCGGACAATCTCGTCCTGGGCACGCGTCCGCTGCGCCTTGGCCTCGTCGTCGGCGAGCTTGAGGATCTGGCCGACCCGCTCGCTGATCTCCTCGTGGGCGGGCTTGTTGCTGAGGTCCTGCCGTGCGGCGGACAGTTCCAGGCGCACGCGCTCGGTGTCGTCAAGAGAACGCGACAGCCGCTCCTCGAGATCACGGATCTGGCTGCGGGTGCGGGCGACGAACTCGTCCACCTGGCGGCGGCTATAGCCGCGCATCTGGACTTCGAAGGCGTCTTCCTGCCCAAGGTCTGGCATCAGGTCTGAGTCGTTAGTCATGGTGGCACCCGAGAGGATGAGCCAGGCCGTCCCGATGCGCTCTGCGCGGGCACGGACGGGGCCGCCTGGTGGCGGTCGTCGACGAAACCGCCCTGGTGGGCGGGTAGTGCGGGGCCGCCCGCAGCCTGGTCGGGCTGAAGCGGATTGAGCGGGGAAAGCGGGGTTCTCCCACAAGAGGGAGTGAGCATGACTCTTGTCCCGACTACGCGCTGGCGCAACCGAAACGAACGATTGTCCCGATTTACCCGAATCGCAGAGCGTAACCGGGCGAGTGGGGTCAGTTACTTCCTACTCAGCTTAACACTGGAGCGGCGATGCCGGTGCCGGGGCCGGCCGCGCGGCTGGTGCGCGGCTGGCGGTGCGCCCGGTACGTGGCGGTATAGATGGGCGCAATGTGCCTATACCGCTTGTCGGGACACGGCGTTGTCACCTTGCTGGAATTGTTATCGGGGGCCTGGGTAAAATCACCCGAAGATGGTCCAGGAATGACCCTTGTGGGTCATGCGGGGGCGGCGGGCCGCGTCGTAGCCTTGTCGCAAAGAGGTTCCGCGGATCCGCTCAGCAACGGAGGTGGGCGCGGTGGGAGACCGTCTCGATCTGCGTGTCCACGACATCGTGGCACTCGACGAGATCGAACTCTACGCGGAAGTCCTCAGCGCCGTGGCCGCCAGCGATCACGTGCTCACCGCGGAAGAACTCGACGAAGTTCTCGGAGTGCGCTCGGTCGCCTGACCCGGCCCGCCATCGCTCTCGTACATGACATCTGTGGTGGTGTGCGCGAATCCAAGCGACTCGTACAACCGGATCGCCGCGGTGTTTTCGCCATCCACGTAGAGCATCACCCAGGGGATTTCGCGGTCGCGCAAATAGTGCAATCCGGCCAGGGTCAGCGCCCGGCCCAGCCCGGTGCCCTGTTCCGCGGGATGCACGCCGACCACGTAGACCTCACCGGTTCGCCCGGCTCCGCCGGCCGCCTCGTGGATCTTGGTCCAGTGGAAGCCGGCCAGCCGGCCCGCCCGCACGGCCAGGAAGAACCCGGCCGGGTCGAACCACGGCTGCGCCTCGCGGTGTTCCAGGTCGGCGCGGGTCCAGCCGCCCTGCTCGGGGTGGCCGGCGAAGGCCGCCGCGTTCACCGCGAGCCACTCGTCCTCGTCCTGGCCGGGCACGAAGCTGCGCAGCGTGATCCCCGCGGGCAGCCGCGGCTCGGGCAGTGCCTCCGCCAGTGCGCGCCGCATCAGCAGCAGCGACCGCACCCGGGTGAACCCGGCCGCCGCGGCGAGCCCGGCCGCCGCGGGCAGGTCCCCGTGCGCCCAGATCCGCACCGGCCGCGGGCCGGCCCCGGCCACCGCCGCGCGCGCCAGGGCCAGGCCCAGGCCCCGCCCGCGCTGAGCCGGGTGGATGACCAGTTCCCCGCTGCGGTGCCCATCCGGGTCCGGCCTGCCGAGGTGGGCGTAGCCCGCCAGGGCGGCACCGTGCCACAGCAGCAGGTCCCGGGCGCCGCCGTCGCCGCCGTACGCCAGATGCAGCCGGACCTGCTCGGACAGCGGGCCGACGCCGTCGGCGGCGGCGGCCGCGTCGGCAAGGCCGAGCACCTGGCCGGCCTCGGCGCGGCCGAGCTGGTCCCTGGTGGTGATGGTGACGTCGCCGCCGTCGGGCTCGCGCAGGGCTCAGCCCTCGCGTGCGCTGCCGGGCACGCCGGCGCGGCCGCTGGCCGGGTTCCCGGCGGCGTGGCCGCCAGTGCCGTTCCGCTGGCCGCCGGCCAGCGCTCCGGCGGGCTCGCCGGGGCGCCGATCACCGGCCCGGCCGGGCTCGCCTGCCCCGGCCGCCGCGGCCGCGCCGTCCCGCGCCGCGCCGCGGCGGCTGTCCTCGCTGGCCTTGAGTGGCACGAAGCGGTAGCCCACGTTGCGTACGGTACCGATCAGCGCCTCATGCTCGGGGCCCAGCTTGGCCCGCAGCCGCCGGACGTGCACGTCCACCGTGCGGGTCCCGCCGAAGTAGTCATAGCCCCAGACCTCCTGCAGCAGATGCGCCCGGGTGAACACCCGGCCGGGATGCTGGGCGAGGAACTTCAGCAGCTCGAACTCCTTGAAGGTCAGGTCGAGCACGCGGGCGTGCAGCCGGGCGGTGTAGGTGGCCTCGTCGATGGACAGCTCGCCGGCGCGGATCTCGTCAGGCGCCTCGGGCGCGGCGCTCGCCTGGCGCCCGATGGCCAGCCGCAGCCGTGCCTCCAGTTCGGCCGGTCCGGCGGAGCTGAGCAGCACGTCGTCGGTGCCCCACTCGGCGGTGACCGCGGCCAGGCCGCCCTCGGTCATCAGGGCCAGGACGGGAGCCTGCGGGGCGGACCTCCGCAGCAACTGGCAGAGTTGCCTGGCGGAGATCAGGTCCCGGCGCGCGTCGACCAGGATCGCGTCGGCTGCCATCGCGTCCTCGAATGCGATCATGTCGGCCGGCCCGGTCCGGACCGTGTGTAGCAGCAGGGCGAGCGCGGGCATGATCTCCACGGGCGGCTCGGCGGCGTTGGTGAGCAGAAACAGCTCACTCATTGCCGCTGCCACCTCCGCCTTACCGTGTGTGGAGAGACCCTCCACCATGGATCTGCCGAAGGGCCCGAGGCAGCATCGCCCGGAGCCGATGTGAGCGAGGATATCCGACGTGCCAATGGTAACTATGCGCTACTGGGCCGCGGCGAAGCATGCCGCCGGGGTGGCCGAGGAGGAACTCGACGCCGCCACGCTGGCCGAGGCGCTGGCGGAGGCGGTGGCGCGGCGCCCGGCGGCCACCGAGTTCCGCGCCGTACTGGCCCGGTCCGCGTTCCTGGTGGACGGCGAACAGGCGGGCGGGCAGGCCGGCCGAGGCCGTGGCGCTGCCCGAAGGTGCCGTCATCGAGGTGCTGCCACCGTTCGCCGGCGGCTGACCAGGGCTGCCCGCGCCACCGCGGGCGGGTCGCGGCGCGGCGGAACATATCCCTGCGGCCGGTGGGTAGTGTGGCACCGCCATGCGAAAGCTGATCATCGGTATTGCCGCCCTCGCCGTGCTGCTGGTGGCCGCCGACCGGATCTCGGTCGCGGTTGCGGAGAACCAGATCTCCGAGCGGCTGACCAGCGCCTACGGGCTGCCGCAGCGGCCCGGGGTGTCCATCACCGGCTTTCCCTTCCTCACCCAGGTCGCGATCGGCGACTACCGGCAGATCGATGTCTCGGCCAGCCGGGTGCCCGCCGGCGGTGCCACGCTGCATGACCTGAACGTCCGGCTGACCGGCGTGCACGCGACGGTCAGCCAGGTGCTGGGGAGCGGATCGTCGATGGTCACCGCCGATCACGCCGCGGGCTCAGCCATGCTCGGCTTCGGCACCGTGGACCGGCGGCTGCCCGGCGGATTCCAGCTCCACCCGGACGGGAAGAACCTCAGCGTGTCCGGCCGGCTGGCCTACCACGGCGCCCACATCCCGGTCTCGGCCACCGTCTCGCTCGGTGTGTCGGGTTCCGGTATCAGCGTGACGCCGGTCAAGGTCAGCGTGCCCGGCCTGCCGGGCCTGCCCGTGTCCGCCTACTCCTCGCGGCTGCGCATCGTGGTCCCGCTGAGCACCCTGCCGCTGCACCTGCACCTCACGTCGGTGCATGTCACCCCGGGCGGCCTGCGGATCGCCGCGGCCGCCCGGCATGTCCAATTCGCCCGGAACTAAGCCCACTCGCTCGCACCGGCCCGGGAGGGCCATTGAACGCCCGCCGTGAACCGTTCACGTCCCGCCTGCGTGGTAAGGGTGTGGCGCGCGACCAGGCAGCCGGGGAGTCCGGGCCGACCAACAAGGTCACTGACGAGGAACTCGTGCGCGCGCTTTACGCAGAGCATGCGGCAGCACTGCTGCGGTTCACCCTGCGTATGACCGACGGCGACAGGCAGCGGGCGGAGGACATCGTGCAGGAGACCTTGCTGCGCGCCTGGCTGCACCCGGAGGCAATCGCGAAGCGACCGGCCAGGCCCTGGCTGTTCGCGGTGGCACGTAACCTGGCAGTCGATGCTCATCGGGCCAGGAAGGCACGTCCCATGGAAGTGGGCGAGGGCGCACTCAACCTGGTCCCCGTCCCCGATGAGGCCGATCGCGTGCTCGAATCATGGGCGGTCGCGGACGCGCTGGCAGCGCTGCGTCCCGACCACAGGCAGGTTCTGCTGGAGACGTACTACCGGGGCAGATCGGTAGCCGAGGCGGCCATCGTGCTCGGCGTGCCGGCCGGGACGGTCAAGTCCCGGGCGTTCTACGCGCTCCGGGCGCTCAAGCTCGCCTTGGAAGAACGGGGGCTGGCGCCGTGACCGGCATGGCTGGATGCCGCGAGATCAAGCAGGCACTCGGCGTCTACGTACTGGGCGCCATCGATCCCGCCGAGCGGGCCCAGGTGGACGAGCACCTGGCGTCCTGCCTCGAATGCCGCGAGGAACTGGCGAGCCTGGCCGGACTGCCGGCCATGCTCCGCAAGGTCCCGATCGTCGAGGCCGAGCGCCTGGCGGCACCGGAACAGGACCTCGAACTCGCCGGAGTGCCCTCCGCGGAAATGCTCACGACGCTGATCGCCCGCACCGCCAACGTGCGGCGAATCCACCGGTGGCGCAGCGTGGCGGCGGCCGCGGCCGTGGTGGTCGTGGCCCTCGGCGGCGGCGCCGCCGTGGCCAGCGCACTGCAGCCCGGCGCCGCGCGGCTCCCCTGCAAGCGGCCTGGCAGCAGACCAGCGGCAACGGCCCGAGTGGCCGGTGCGCACCTCACGGTGAAGTACCGGAACCAGCCCTGGGGCACGCAGATGCAGGTGAACGTCACCGGCCTGCAGCCGGGCACCGTCTGCCAGTTCCGGGTGCAGGACGCGACCGGCAGGACGTCGCCGGTGGGCAGCTGGATTGCGTGGAATGCTGGCACCTGGTACCCCGCCTCGGTCTGGCTCGGCGAGAAGGATCTGCGCAGCTTCCAGGTGACCATCGACGGCAAGGTGGCCGCCACCGCCCCGGCGGACTAGCGCTGCCCGCGGGAATGTCCGCGCACCCATCGGTGCTGTAGACGGCGTGCTAGCCGGAGCGATCGTGGTGGCCGCCGTCTTGGTGCTCGCCACCGTGGGCGCGTTCGCCCTGCGCCGCCGCGACGGCCGGTTCACCGGCCCTCGGCCTGCCCGCCCCCGGCGGTCCGCGGCGCTGACCGCGACCGAGCTTGGCCAGCCCATCGGGCCGCAGGCCACCCTGGTCCAGTTCTCCTCCTCGTTCTGCGCGCCCTGCCGTGCGGCCAGGCAACTGCTCGCCGACGTGGCCGCCCGCAACGCCGGCGTCACCCATGTGGAGATCAACGTGGCCGACCGGCTGGACCTGGTCCGGCGCCTGGACGTCCGGCGGACCCCCACCCTGTTCGTGCTCGGGCCGCAGGGCCAGATCACCGGCCGGGCGAGCGGCCTGCCGCGCCGGGACGAAGTGATGGCGGCGGTGGCCCTGGCCACCGGCGGGCCTGCAGCCGGGCCGGGGAAGTGACAGGCCGCATGGGCCCGCATAGCATCGGAGCCATGCTTGCCCCCGCGATCGCCAGCAGGCCAGCGGGCATTCCCTCACGGCCGGGGCCGGTGTTGCTCACCAGCCGCCGACAGGTCGACTACTGCCGGGTGGCGGCGGCGCTGTGTCGCCGCTGCCGCGCCGGGACCCCCTTGCCTGACTAGCGGGCCCGGCCGCCGCCACCAGCCCCGGCTCCGCCTCCCGCTTCTGTCCCGGCGCCGGATGGACGGGGCGGTGTTCCCCCGGCAGTTTCCCGGTGATCCAGGCATCGCTGGACGGAAGCAGAACAGGTGGTGATTCCATGAAGGTCGATCCAAGGGGACAGCGGTTCGCCGCGGCGCTGTCGGCCCTGGTCCTCGTGGTGGTGCTCATCACCAGCAGCCCATGGGTGCTGGCCGCCCAGGCCGCCGTGTTTGGCATCGGGGCCGTGTTCGGCCTGAAGTACGCGCCCTACGGGCTGATCTACCGCTGGCTGGTCCGCCCGCGGCTCGGCCCGCCCCGGGAACTGGAGGACGAGGCGCCGCCCCGGTTCTCCCAGTGGGTGGGCCTGGTCATCAGCATCGTCGGGGTGATCGGGTACGCCACCGGCGTGACCCCGCTGGGCATCGTCGCGGCCGCGCTCGCGCTCGCGGCGGCTTTTCTCAACGCGGCCTTCGGCCTGTGCCTGGGCTGCGAGATGTATGTGATGATCCGACGCTTCTGGCCAGCCAGTCGTGGCGTGGGGCAGCCAGAGCCTGACAAGGAGGTACCTGCATGAGCCGCTCCGATGTGCTGGTGGACGCCGACTGGGTGGAGGCCCATCTCGGTGACCCTGGCGTGGTACTCGTCGAAGTGGACGAGGACACCAGCGCTTACGACAAGGGCCACATCGCCAACGCGGTGAAGGTCGACTGGAAGAAGGACCTTCAGGACCCGGTCCGGCGCGACTTCGTGGACCGGCACGGGTTCGAGGAACTGCTGTCGGCCCGCGGCATCGCCAACGACGACCTGGTGATCCTCTACGGCGGGAACAACAACTGGTTCGCCGCCTACGCGTACTGGTACTTCCGGCTGTACGGGCACGACAAGGTCAAGCTGCTCGACGGCGGGCGCAAGAAGTGGGAGCTCGACTCGCGCGACCTGGTGACCGAGGTCCCCGGCCGGGCCAGGACCTCCTACCAGGCCCAGGAGCAGGACACCACGCTCCGGGCGTTCCGCGACGAGGTGGTCGCCGCGATCGGCCAGCGCAACCTGGTGGACGTGCGCTCGCCCGACGAGTTCAGCGGCAAGCTGCTGGCCCCCGCGCACCTGCCGCAGGAGCAGGCCCAGCGGGCCGGCCACATCCCGACCGCCAAGAACGTCCCGTGGTCGAAGGCGGCCAACGACGACGGCACCTTCAAGGACGACGACGACCTGCGCAAGCTCTACGACGACGAGGCAGGCCTGGACTTCGGCAAGGACACCATCGCCTACTGCCGGATCGGCGAGCGGTCCGCGCACACCTGGTTCGTCCTGCACGAGCTGCTCGGCCAGGCCAACGTCAAGAACTACGACGGGTCCTGGACCGAGTACGGCTCGCTCGTCGGGGTGCCGATCGAGCTGGGTGCGGGCCGGTGACCGGGGAACCGCAAGGCTGCGGTGCGCCGGCCGGCGGGGTGGCCGTGACCGAGAACTCCTCGGGCGAGGCCATCATCGAGGGCACCGTGACGGCCGGCGGTACGCCGGCGTCCGTCGGGTATGCCCGGCTGCTCAACGGCGACGGTGAATTCGTCGCCGAGGTCCCGCTGGGCGCCGACGGCGGGTTCCGGTTCTTCGCCGCGCCGGGCACCTGGACGGTGCGGGTGCTCGCGCCCGGCGGCGCGCGCGCCGACGAGACGGTGACCGCCGACCGCGGCCACACCACCACGCTGGCGATCGCCGTCACGGCGGGCTAACGGGTTCCGGGGGTCGCTCCCCCGGAAGAGCACAGTGCCCGGAGGGGGCAGGCTGACCGGCAGCCTGCCCCCTCCGGGCTTCCCGTGCCGCGGCGCCGTCACGGCCCGCGTGTGCGGCTCGTTTCACAACTCGTCGCCCGTTCGTCGCATTTACGTACGCCTCTAGTTCAACTGCTGGCCACCTTTGCCGCCTATCACTGGAGTCACCGGGGGCGGAACTCCCGGTCGCGGAAGGTCCCGTGACGATCGATTCGGCGAGGCGCATCGTGTCCAATCAGCCCGATCCCGCGGGGTCCGGGTCCGCCCAGCAAAGCCCAGCCGCACAGGCCGGCCCGGTCACCGCCACCAGCACCGTGCTGTCACCCAACGGTGCGACGGAGATGGCCACCGTGAGCCTGACGCTCAGCTTCGGCCAGCGTGCCGTGCTGTCCGACATCGACCTGGAGTTCGGCGCCGGGAAGGTGACCGCCCTGCTCGGGCCGACCGGATCGGGCAAGACGACCCTGCTGCGCACGCTGAACCGGATGAACGACAAGGTCACCGGGTACCGCCACGACGGGGACGTGCTGCTGGACGGGCGCAGCATCTGGAGCTCGGGCATGGAGCTGATGAACCTGCGGCGCCGGGTCGGCATGCTCTTCCAGCGGCCGAACCCGTTCCCCATGTCGATCATGGACAACGTGGTCGCCGGGGTGAAGGCGCACAAGATGGCGCCACGGGCCAAGCTCAGGGAGATCGCCGAGCAGCGGCTGCGTGACGTCGGGCTCTGGGATGCGGTCTCCACCCGGCTGAAGGACTCCCCGTTCCGGCTCTCCGGCGGCCAGCAGCAGTTGCTGTGCCTGGCCCGGGCGCTCGCCATCGACCCGAACGTGCTGCTTCTCGACGAGCCGACGTCGTCGCTCGACCCGGTGGCGACCGAGTCCATCGAGGCGCTGGTCCGCACGCTCGTGCCGGATATCACCGTCATCATCGTCACCCACAACCTCGCCCAGGCCAGGCGCGTCTCCGACGACACGGTCTTCCTCAACAAAGGCCGGCTGGTGGAGCACGGCGAGACCACGCAACTGTTCGAGCACCCGGCCCAGGAGGAGACCGCCCACTACGTCACCGGCCGCTTCGGCTAGCCGGCGACCCTGCCTGGCTGGGGGCAGGTGCCCGCCAGCCGGGGCAGGCCCAAGATCCGCACAGTCCGTGCGGACCCCGATTCGCACGCGCGGCGTGCACGAAGAACAGCGCACGAGCGACGTGCGCGGAGCAAAGGAGATTTCTCCGGTGGGGAACAGATTCCGCGTAGTGTGCACGGCGGCCGCCGTGGTCCCGCTCGCCTTGCTGGCGGCCTGCAGCAGTAATTCGAGTTCTACACCGCCGCCTGCCTCCACCTCATCGTCGGCGGCGGCGAACTCCGGCAGCACCACGGTCAGCGAGACCGGCAGCACGCTGCTGTTGCCGCTGGTCAGCGCCTGGCAGGTGGCCTACGGCCAGCTCAACTCCAAGGTGCTCATCACCACCTCCGGTACCGGCTCGGGCACGGGCATCGCCGACGCTGCGGCGGGCACGGTGAACATCGGCGGGTCCGATGCCTACCTCTCGCCGGCCGACCTCAGCCAGTTCCCTGGCTTGCTCAACATCCCGTTGTCGGTAGCCGCACTGAACATCGACTACAACGTGCCCGGCGTGAAGAAGCCGCTCGACCTCAACGGCACGGTGCTCGCCGGCATCTACAGCGGCAAGATCACGACCTGGAACAACTCGGCGATCGCGGCGCTCAACAAGGGCATCTCGCTGCCCAGTACCAAGATCGTCACGCTGCACCGCGCAGACAGCTCGGGCAGCACCTTCCTGTTCACCTCCTACCTGAACGCCCAGGACCCGAGCGGGTGGAGTTCCAGCAACGTCGGCACGACCGTGAGCTGGCCGTCGGTGGCCGGCGCCACCGCCGAGACCGGCAGCGGCGCCATGGTCAAGGGCTGTGGCGCCATCAAGGGCTGCATCGCCTACATCGGCATCAGCTACCTGACCCAGGCCGGGGCCGCTGGGCTCGGCACGGCGAACGTCGCCAACAAGAGCGGGCAGTTCGTGACGGCCAGCACCGCCACCATCAACGCCGCGCTGGCGACCTTCTCCGGCAGCACGCCGGCATCCGGCGGCCAGTCGCTGATCAATGGCACGGCCGGCTACCCGATCATCAACTATGAGTACGCCATCGTGAAGAACAAGCAGTCGAGCACGTCCCAGGCAGCCGCGGTGAAGGCCTTCCTCAACTGGGGCATCACCTCGGGCAGCAGCGCGAAGTTCCTCACCCCGGTCAACTTCGTGGCCCTGCCTGCCAATGTCCTGTCCATCTCCAAGGCCCTGATCGCCAAGATCAGCTAGCCATGGCATCGATACCGACGACACCGGATGGGGGGGCGGCCCCGCCGTCCCCCCGCCCGGCGGGCTCCGGGTTCCGTAACTGGCTGCGCAACGGTACCTCTTCCGCTGGATCGGCCTCGGCGGTGCCCTGATCCCCACGCTGATGCTCGGCTTCATCCTCGTGGTCCTGTTCGTCAAGGCGTGGCCCGCGATCCAGATCAACGGCTGGGGCTTCTTCACCAAGAGCGTCTGGCACACCGGCGCGCAGTACGGCTCGTCGGTACACAGCCATGGCATCACCTACCTCTCCGGGCAGCAGTACGGTGCCCTGCCCCAGATCATCGGGACGCTGGAGACCTCGCTGATCGCCCTGATCATCGCCGTCCCGGTGTCGATCGGCGCGGCCCTGGTGGTGGTCGAGCGGCTGCCCCGGCGGGTGGCCAGTGTCATCGGGGGCTTCCTGGAGCTGCTGGCCGGTATCCCGAGCGTGGTCATCGGGCTGTGGGGCGTGCTGACCTTCGGGCCGTTCATCGCCAAATACATCGCCCCGGCCCTCACCCACATCCCGATACCGTTCTTCCAGGGCGATGTCGGGCACGGCCAGGGGCTCCTCGTCTCGGGCCTGGTGCTCGCCGTCATGGTCATCCCGATCGTCGCGTCAACCGCCCGTGACCTGATCCGGGGGGTGCCCATCCTGCCGCGGGAAGGAGCGATCGCGCTCGGCATGTCCGACGCCGAATGCGCCCGCAAAGTCACGCTGCCCTGGGTGGGCGCTGGCCTGGTCGGCGCGGTCGTGCTCGGGCTGGCCCGGGCGCTGGGCGAGACGATCGCGGTCGCCATGGTCTGCGGCGTCGCCCTCGGCCAGGTGGCCACCAACCTGTACGCGGCCATGATCACCATCGCGGCCAACATCGTGCAGAACCTGGACACGGTGATCACCGACCAGCTCGGCGTGCGCACCTATGCCGAACTCGCCCTGCTGCTGCTGGTAATCACCCTCGCGACCAATGTGGTCGCCAGGCTGATGGTCCGCCGGGTTTCGGGCACCGCGCTGCCCGTGGGCAGGGGGCTGTAGGCAATGACCAGGCTGGGCAGCATGGGCACGGCATCGTCGTCAGCCACGCCACCGGGATCGATGAAGCCCGCCCGGCACGATGCGGCCAGCTGGCCGCGTGTGCCGGTCGCCAGGAAGATCTGGAACGCGGTCTTCTGGGGCTGCTGCTTCGTCGGCCTGGCCGTGATCGTCGTGCCGCTGGTGTGGCTGGCGGGCGGCATCATCTTCAGAGCCGTGCCGCACTGGCAGTGGAGCGTGCTCACGACCAACACCACGGGCACCGGCGGCGGCCTGCATCAAGCCATCCTTGGCACGCTCTACATCACCGCCGGGCGTCGCTGATCATCGGTGGCACCGTCAGCGTGCTGACCGGCCTGTACCTGGCCGAGTTCGCCACCGGCAGGTACCGCGGAATCCTGCGCGGCGGCTACGAGGTGCTGGCTGGCATCCCCTCGATCGTGATGGGCTATGTCGGCTTCATCGTGCTGGTGCTCGGCCTTGCACTGGGGCTTTGGCCTGCTGCCCGCCGTGCTCGTGCTGTCGGTGATCACCATCCCGTACCTCACCAAGGCGACGGAAACGTCGCTCGCCCAGGTGCCAAGCTCCTACCGGGACGGCGCCGAGGCTCTCGGCCTGCCGGTCACCTGGACGCTGCGCAAGATCGTGCTGAAGTCCGCGATGCCCGGGATCGTCACCGGCATGCTCGTCGCGATCGCGATCTCGATCAGCGAGACCGCCCCGCTGCTGCTGACCGCGGGCTGGTCCTTCTTCGACCCGACGCACCAGCTCACCAACTCGCCGGTCGCCTTCCTCACCTACCCGGTCTGGACGTACTACTACTCGCCCGTACCCGGCTGCAGCAGTACCTGGCCTACGACGCGGCGCTGCTGCTGTTCGTGCTCGTGCTCATCGTCATCGTCCTGGGACGGGTGGTCGTCGCGATCTCCCGGCGCCATGCGGAATGAGCGCGGTGCTGCGCGACGAGGGGGGCAAGGCACGTAACCGGCCTGCGGCCGCTGCCGCGGTCCTGGCTGACCGGCTGGCCGCCGCGCTGGTGCACCACGAGCCCGGCTGGCGGCTGCCCCGGCTCACCGCGCTGGCCAGGCGGTACAGCGTCAGCTCGTCGGAGATCGACGCGGCCATCGACGAACTCGCCGCGCGGCACCTGGTGCGGCGGCTCCCCGACGGGCAGGTGTACCGCGCCAGCCCGGCGGAGTACTGGGTCCCGCTGGAGGGCGTGCTGGGGCTGGTCTCCCACGTCGATCCGATGGGCGGGCAGCTTGCCTGCGCGAGCCGGCACACGACCATGCGCCGGCCGCCCGAGGACATCGGGCGCTCGCTCGGCGTGCCGCCCGGCGAGCCGGTCCTGTCCGTCCGGTGCGTGTGGACGGTCGGCGGGGAGCCCGGCGCGCTGGCCGCCAGCTATCTGCCCGAGCAGGTCGCCGCCGCGCTGGGGGTGGCGCTGCCCGCCAAGCCCGGTGCGGAGGAAGCCGCGGGCCCGCAGGAACTGGGCGAGGTGCCATCCCCGCTGTCGTTCCCGTTCCCCTGGCGCCCCCCGGGCGCGCAGAGCCCGCGCCCCGGCGCCGTGCAGATCGAGATGGGCCTGCCGCCTCCCTCCGCGGCGCGGACCCTGCGGCTGGTGCCGGGAGAGCCGGTGGCCACGGTGACGGTGAGCTTCGCCGTGCCCGACACCGGCGCACCGGCCGCGCTGACCATGGCGATGCTGCGCCCGGAACTGTTCCGCGTCGTGGTCGAGGCCGCCCCGCAGCGTGGGCCCGCCGATGCTGCCGGAGCTTTGGCAAGTGCCTGGACACACACGGCGGACGGCTGGGAACCTTGACCCGAAATGCCTTCCGCCGTCCCCCTCGCCCCGGAGCGACCGCCCCGGCGGGCACGTTACCTCGTCCCGCTCGGCACGCCGCGCCGCCGTGAGGCGCTCGCCGCGGTAGCCGTCGCGGCCGTGGTGGCCGGAGTCTTATTCGCGCCGCTGACGCTGCTGCTCGGCGCGGCCTTCGACGCCGTGAGCCGGGCGACCCGGTGGCGCCCGCTGTGGCTGTCGGTCCCGGCTGCCTGCGGCCTCATCTGGGCGCTCGCGATCGGCCCCGGTCCCGCCGCGGCCGGCCTGCGCCGTGGCCCGGCGGCCGCGCTGAGCGCGCTGGCCACCGGCCCGGGGGCGCTGGCCCGGCTTCCCGGCGTGGTCGCGCGGGGGCTGCCCGGCCAGGTCCCGGCTGCGCTGATCCTGGCCGCGGGCGTGGCCGCCGTGGCGTGGTGGCTGGACTGGCTGCACACCGACGAGTGGGACACGCCCGTGGCCCGCGCCGGCCTGGTCAGCATCTCCCGCCGGAAACGGGCCACCGCGTCGCTGCGGGCCGGGCGCGTGCTCACCAGGGACGGGGTGCGCCTGGGCGTCGAGCCCGCCACGGGGCGGGCGGCCGTGCTGTCCTGGCGCGACGCCGGCGGTGGCGTGCTGGTGACCGGCGCGGCGCCCCCGGCGGTACTGGCGTCGGGCCTGCAGTTCGCCCACGCGGCCATCCGGCGGCGCAAGCCGGTGATCGTGGTGGACCTCACCGGGGATCCCGGCCTGCCCGGTGCGCTCGCTGCCCTCTGCGCGGCCGCGCGCGCCCCGCTGCACGAGTTCGGCGCGGCCGGCGGCGCGCGGTACGAGCCGCGGGTGCGGCCCGGCGCGGAGCAGCACGCCGCCCTGGCGGCCGTTCCCTGGGGGCCGCGGGGCGGCGCCCCGGCGGCGGGCCCGGGCGGCACCATCGCCGACGTGGTGCGGCAGCGTGGCGTCGCGCTGTTCGCCTTGGGCGGCCACGGGCCAGGCCCCGCCGGGACGATCGCCGGGCTGGTCGCCGCGGATGTCGCCGGCCTCTACCTGAGCCTGCAGGGCGGCGGGATCGCACCCGACGGCCTGTGCTGGCTCACCGAATGCGACGGGGTCGATCCGGCGGCCCTGGCCGGGCTCATCGCCGCGGGCAGCCCGGCCGGGCTGGCGGCGGTGCTGGCCAGCACCGCACCGGAGCCCGCGGCCCGCCTCGCCGGCCAGGTCAATGCCGGCCTCTTCCACCGGCTGGCGGACCCCGGCCTGGCCGCGAAGCTCGCCCCGCTCACCGGCACCACGATCGCGCCCCTCTCCCGGGTCCTGGCCCAGCCTGGGCCGGCCGGGGCGGACGGCGATCCGCCGGAGGCCGGGGCCAGCCACGCCGTTCCGTTAGGCACCATGGAGGTTCCGGTGGTGCAGGCGGCCACGCTGTGCGCCTTGAGCAGCCGTGACTTCGTGCTTCTCACCGGCCTGGCCGCGGCGCGGGCGGGCGGCGCCGCGGTGACCGTCCGGGCACCGTGCCGTACGGTCCGCGGGCCGGTGGGGCGGCCGAGCCGGCCCCGGGCGATCTTCCCGCGCCCTGGCGGCCGGCGTGACCGCCGGGGCCGTCATGACCGGCCAGGTCTGCGTGGGCTGGCAGCATGAACTGCTGCACGCGGATCCGGGGCTGCCGCCGCGCCGCCCGGTCCCCCCGGATCCGGAGCGGCTCAACCCGGGCTGGCTGGCCGCACAGCGCCGGGAGGAAAGCCTGCTCAGCGGCCCCGCCAGGTGGGCCGCCTGCGGATGTGCGCTGCTGGCCGGCGCGGTGATCCTGCTCGGCCGGGCGGGCTGGCTGAACCCGGCGCTGGCCGGGCTGGGCGCGGTGACCTTCGGCGGCCTGGCCGCCGCGGCCGCGGTCAGCGCCTGGCGGGGCCGCCAGGCGCTGAAGGCCGCCGTCGCGGCGGAGACGCGCCGGGTTGCCGCGGCCCGCGCCGCGCAGGAGCGGGACCTGTTCGCCGCGCAGGAGGACCACGCCCGCCGGTTCCGGGCCTGGCAGGGCCGCCAGCGCGCGTTCCGCGGGCAGGCGCTGTGGTACCCCGTGGCGCTGCCCGAGCAGACCGACCGGGTGGACCTCGTCGGGGGCACGATGGCCGGGTGGTCGGCACTGTTGACCAGCGTGGCCCTGCCGCGGCTGGCCGCCGGCGACGCGATCACGGTCATCGACCTGTCCGAGGGCGCCGTCGCCCGTGACCTGGTCACGCTGGCCGGCTGGTGGGGGCCGGGCCGCTCGTCTGGGTGCTGCCCGGCGACCTGCCCCGGTTCGATCTCGGCGTCGGCCTGCCCGGCGCGGCCATGGCGGACATCCTGGCTGCCTGCGCGTCCGCCGACCGGGCCGCGTCCGGCGGCCACGATCCGGCGCCCGATCACGCGCTGCTGGCCAGGCTGCTTGAGGTGCTCGGGGACGCGGCGCAGATCTGCCAGGTGACCGCGGGGCTGCGGGCGCTGGCACAGGTGGGGGACCCGCGGGAGGACGTCCGCCGGGGCCGGCCCACCGCGGGCCAGCTTGACCGCATCACCGCCTTGTTCGGCCGCGGCGCCGCGGACCGGGTGGTGATCGAGCGGGCCTGGGCACTGGAGGCGCGGCTGCGGGTGCTGGACCGCCTCGGCAGCGACCCGGCCCCGATGCCACCGAGCAGGCTGCGGGTGGTGGCCGTGGATCCCGGCGGCGGGGCGTTCGGCAACGGCGTGCTCGCGGCCTACGTCACGGTGACCCTCACCCACCTGCTCCGCCAGGCCCGCCCGGGGCGGC
This sequence comes from uncultured Actinomycetes bacterium, assembly GCA_963730235.1. Taxonomy (GTDB): domain Bacteria; phylum Actinomycetota; class Actinomycetes; order Streptosporangiales; family Streptosporangiaceae; genus DASXKD01. The sequence continues at coordinate 122,524 of CAVSRH010000024.1, read as the reverse complement.
CGTGGCGGCACACCGTCTGCGTGGCCGGGGCGCAGGCCCTGCCCGGGGAGGTGATCGACCGGCTCGCGGGCGCGTGCGAGGCCACCAGGACCGGGCTGGTCGTCGCCTACCGGTCGATACCGCCGCACGTCGCGCAGGGGCTCGGCCGCGGGAACGCGGCGCTGGCGGTGATGCGCCTCGGCAACGCCGCGGACGCCAAGGCGGCCAGCGAGCAGATCGGCAGCGAGCACCGGTTCGTGCTGAGCCAGCTCACCGACACCGTGGGCGCCTCGGTCACCGACACCGCCGGTGACTCCTACACCTCCACGGTGGGCACGGCCCAGTCGGCGTCGGTGTCACGGTCGCGCAGCCAGACCTCCGGCCACAGCCGCGGCCGGAGCCGGGCCAGCCCGGACGCCGCGCCGCTTGCTCCCCGGTCCGGGTCGGACAGCACCGAGGCCAGCGAGTCGGCCGGCACCAGTGACACCGGCTCGCTCACCGACGGGATCAACACCAGCACGTCCTGGGGGGTCACCACGTCGCGGGCGATCGGGCTGAACGAGTCGCTGGGCCGGACCGTGCAGCGCTCGCGGGAGTTCCTCGTGGAACCAGAGGAACTGCAGCGGCTCCCGCCCAGCGCGGTGATCGTCAGCTACGCCTCCGGCCTCCGGCGGCACGTCGTGCTGGCGGACGCCAACCCGGCCATCGCCACGCTGCCCACCGCCACCGGGCGCAGCCTCGCCGAAGCGCGGCTGGCCACCGAGCCCGCGCCGCCCAGTGCGCCGGCCGCGCAGCCGGTGGGCTGGCGCTCGGGCAGCCGCCAGCCGCCGCCGAACCTGGGCCCGCCGCCGGAGCCCCCGGACTGGCGCAAGCACCGCCGCTGACCTGCCGGGCGGCCCGGCCTGGCCGCCATGCGGCAAAATGCAGGGCATGGCCACTCACATCGCGCTGCTGCGCGGCATCAACGTCGGCGGCCGCAACAAGGTCGCGATGGCGGACCTGCGCGCGGTGGTCAGCGCACTCGGCCACGCCGACGTGGCGACCTACATCCAGAGCGGCAACGTGGTGTTCACCAGCGCCGAGACCGACACCGAGGCGCTGGCCACGGCCCTGGAGCAGGCCATCGCGAGCGGCCTGGCCGTCAAGCCCGCGGTGATCGTGCTGTCCCGCGCCGAGCTGGAGCAGGCGGTGCGGGACAACCCCTATCCCGGTGAGCCGAACCCCAAGATGGTGCACGCGGTGTTCTTCCGCGGCGCGGTCCCGGCGGGTGCGGCCGAGGCCATCGAAGCGGGGCAGCGGCGCGCGGCGGAGCGGGGCAGCGGCAAGGACAGCGCCCGGATCGCCGGCCGCACCCTGTTCGTGCACACCCCGGACGGGTTCGGCCGCAGCGAGCTTGCCCTGTACCTGCTCGGCCGGTCCGCCAGCCCGGTCGCTGCCGGGACCGCCCGTAACTGGTCCACGGTCACCAAGCTCCTCGCCCTCTGCGGCTGATCCGGCCCGCCTGGCCCGCTCACACGCGCCTGACCACTGCTGTTCCGCATGCTCCGTAATGGCCCGCCGCACGGCGGAAACATTTTCCGGCCTGGCGGGCAACATCCCTGTGCCGGAAGTCGTCTATATGGCGGAGGATCCCACCCGCTGTTTGCCCGTACCTGCACCTGCCAGAGCTCATCCCGTGCCGCTCGCTCACCGCGGCCGGGCCGGCCGGCCCGGCTCCGCCGCGTCAAGGAGGCAGCCGTGCGTCATCGTCCACTGCGTATTCCGATCACCGTCGCGTTACTGGCCACGGCCGGGATGGTCGTTGCCGCCGGGGGGAACGCGGCGCCGGGCAGCGCGGCGGCCCGGCCCGCTGCGCGCACCCCCGCCGCCACAGGGGCCGGCGGGGCAGCGCGGAGCATTCTGATGATCAACGGGGACAGGCTGCTGGCCGCCTCCGCCGCCGGCGGCCCGCGGGTCCTGGGCATCCTGCCCGGGGCGGCCGGCCCCGCCGGGCGCCTGATCGGGGTGGGCCTCGGCAGCACGGCCCTGGAGATCCCCGTGGTCGCCCTGCCCTACCTGGGCCGCGGCCTGGCGCCCGGCCTGTTCGAGCCCAGCGCGCTGGCGCGGGCGGAGTCCGGTGGCCGGCTGCCGGTGACGGTGACCTACCAGGGGAAGGTCCCGGCACTGCCCGGCGTGACGATCACCGGGGCCGGCGGCGGGACGGCCAGCGGCTACCTGACGGCCACCGGGGCGGTCGCGTTCGGGGCGGCGCTGGCCCGCCAGTTCACCGCCGACCACGGCGCGGACAGCTACGGCCGGGACGGCATCTTCGCGGGCGGTGTGTCGGTCGGCCTGGCCGGCGGGCCCGCGGGCGCGGCGCGGGCCGCGCTGGCGCCACGGCACGCCCCGCGGTTCCGCATGCACACCCTCACGGTCACCGGCACCGACCTGGCCGGCCTGCCCGACACCGGGGACGTGGTGTTCGTCTTCGACGCCGACAACGCCCAGCGCTATGCCGACCCCGTCGAATCGATCAGCGAATTCGACCACGGCGTGGTGAAGTTCAGCGTGCCGGCCGGGCACCTGTGGGCCCTCGGGATCTTCATGCCCGTGGCCCACGGCAAGCCGGTGCCCGCGACCCGCACGGTGGTCATACCGCAGATCGACGCGTCCGGCGAACGTCACCGTGCACATGGCCGCACGGGCCGCGGACAGCGAGGTCCGGATGGTGACGCCGCGGCCGTCGGTGCCGAACAAGTTCAACCTGCACGTCGAGATACGGCATCCCACCCCGGCCTGGCCCGGTGGGCTACCTCTGGTACCTGGGCGGGCCGTTGTATTTCAGCCCGACCACCCGGCGGCCCACGGTGGGGACGCTGCAGATGTACGTGAACGCCGAGCTTGACTCGCCGCCGAAGGCCGCGGGCACGCCCTACCAGTACGACGTCGCCTACGGGTACACCAACGGGCTCATCGGCTCGCAGCGCCACGTGGTCCGCCCGGCCGGGCTGGCCACGGTGCACGCCCGGTACTACTCCGACGTGCCGACCACCGGCTACTTCTCCAGATTCGGCGTGTTCGCCCCGCAGTGGCAGGAGGTCTCCGCGGTCCTGTTCCAGCCGATGCGCGTGCCGCGGCGCGAGACCGAGTACCTGACCGGCAACCCCGCGGTGCTCTGGGCGGACAGCTACCAGCAGTCCTTCCAGAACCTGGCCGGCGGCCAGACCGACGCGCTGCGGACGTTCCGGCCGGCCAGCGGCTGACCGAGAACTGGAACGCCTACCCGCTGCACGCGGGCTACAACAGCAACCTGATCGGCGCGGCCAACGTGGCAGCGGCCCTGCCGTCGGCATCCCGCGCGGGCAACGCCCTGACCCTGGACGTGATGCCGTTCAGCGACAGCACCCCGGGCCATGTCGGCGGGTCCGGCTTCTTCGGCGGTGCCGCGGGACCGTACGGAAAGATCAGCGGCCACTATCTGATCGCCGAGAACGGCAAGACGATCGCCGCCGGGAACCCGCTGACGGACGATCAGGCGGTCGGCCCGGCGGGCGAGTTCCACGCCCAGGTGACGCTGAGCCCGCACCCGGCCACCGTCAGGCTCGTCCTCGACGCGACCCGGAAGGCGAAGATCTACCCGCTGTCCACGGTGAGCCGGACCGTGTGGACGTGGCGGTCGGCGCCGCGGCGCGGTGCCCGGCTGCCTGCCGGGTGGGGCTGCGTGCTGCAGGAGTTCGGCACGGTGACCGGCCGGTCCTGCGCGGTGGAGCCGATGATGACGCTGGAGTACGCGGTGGCGGGGCTGTCGCTGACCGGGACCGCGCCCGCCGGTGCCGCAGACGGTGCACGTCACCGCGGGGCACCTGCAACTGGCCACGGCCGCCGCGGTCACCGGGGCGACGGTAGCGGTGTCGGTCAACGCCGGGAAGACCTGGCACCAGGCGGCGGTGACCGGCTCGGCCGGCCGTTACACCGCGACGTTCACCGCACCGCCGGGGGCCAAGGTGTCGCTGCGGACCAGTGCCGCCGACGCGGCGGGCGGGACCATCACGGAGACCCTGCTCGGCGCCTACCAGGTCAGGTGAACCGCTCTTTCAACGACGCTGGATCGCAAACATAATGAGCAGTCTGCTAAGTCACCGCCCGGGTCCGTTCCCGCCCGGGTCCCCCACCGAGGAGGCAGCGTGCGTCATCATCCGGCACGGCGGGCCATGGCCCGGTTCGGCATAGTCCTCACGGCGGCCGGGTCGTCGCCGGTACCGCGGCGGCGGCCGCGAGCACGGCGGCGGCCCAGGCCTGCCAGGCCGCCCGGGCGCCGCCACGCGGAGCGTGCTGCTGGTGAACGGTGACCGGCTGCTGGTGGGTGCCCCGGGCGCCCCGGCGGCGGCCCGGGTGCTCCCCGGTGCCGCCGGTTCGCTGGCCGGCGCGCTGGTCGCGCTGGGCACCGGCCGCAACGGGCTGGTGATCCCGCAGGTGGCCCTGCCCTACCTGGGCCGGGGGCTGGACCCGGCGCTGTTCCGGGTCAGCTCGCTGCTGGCGGCCGGGGCGGGGGCGAAGGTGCCGGTGACGGTGACCTACCAGGGGAAGGTGCCGTCGCTGCCGGGCGTGCACGTCACCGGGGCGTCCGGAGGGGTCGCCCGCGGATACCTGACCGGCGCGGGAGCGCGGGCCTTCGGCGCCGCGCTGGCCAGGCAGTTCCTGGCCGACCATCCCCGGGGCAGCTACGGCCAGGACGGAATGTTCGCCGATGGCGTGTCGGTCAGCCTGGCCGGGTCGCCTGCCGGTGCGGCGCGGGCCGCGCTGGCGCCGCGGCACTCGCCGCGGTTCCGGATGCACACCCTGACGGTCACCGCCACGGACACCACCGGCCAGCCCGACACCGGTGACGACGTGCTGGTGCTGAGCGCCGACAACACCACGCGGTTCGACGACTTCATCGCCACGGACAACTTCTTCGACCACGGCGTCACGAAGTTCAGCGTCCCGGCCGGGCACTACTGGGCGATCGGGGACTTCTTCGTGCTCCCGCAGAGCGGCCATGGCCTCCCGTCCGAGCGCCTCGACGTCCTCCCGCAGTTCACCGTGTCGACGGACAGCACCGTGGTGATGTCCGCGCAGGCGGCCAGCAGCGAGATCCAGATGGTCACGGCGCGCCCCACGGTGCTGCAGCAGCTCACGGTTGAGTTCCGGCGGGTCACCGCGGCCGGGCCCACGTTCAGCGCGAGCTGGGAGGCCAACTTCCCGATCTACGTCGACCCGACCACGCAGCGCCCCACCGTGGGCAAGCTTCAGGTGATCACCTCGGCGCAGCTCGGCTCCCCGGCCAGCGCCACGGGCACCCCCTACCAGTACAACCTGGACTTCGCCAGCACCAGCGGGCTCATCCCGCCGGACGGCACGTGATCAGCCAGGCCAGCCTCGCCACGGTGAACGCCAGCTACTACTCCGACGTGACCGGGACCGGCGCGCTGTACCGGTACGGCGTGTTCCCGATCCAGCGCAACGACGGGGTCTTTATCCTGATCCCCCGGTTCCACGTGCCCAACGCCGAGACCGAGTACATGACCGGCAACCCGGCCATCCTTTGGACCGACAGCTACTCGCTGAGCTACAACACCATGGCCGCCGGCCAGTCCGACGGCTGGCGGACGTTCACGGCGGGCGAGCAGGCCACGGAGAACTGGAACGCCTACCCGCTGCACGAGGGCTACAACGTGGACCTGGTCGGCCCGGCGAACCTGTCGCCCACGCTGCCGTCGGCGTCCCGGGCCGGCGAACGCTGAGCCTGGACGTGACCCCGTTCAGCGACAGCACCCCCGGCCACGGCGGCAACGGCGGCTTCATCGGCGGCCAGTTCGGCCCGGTGGACCACATCACCGGCCACTACCTGATCGCCGAGAACGGCACAACGATCGCGTCGGGCAACCCGCTGACGGGGTTCAAGGAGATCGGCATCCACGGCGAGTTCGACACGCACGTGGCGCTCAGCCCGCACCCCGGGACCGTGCGGTTCGTCCTCGACTCGGGCGGCTCGGGCCCCATCTTCGCGCTGACCACGTCCAGCCAGACCGTGTGGACCTGGCGGTCCGCGCACGAGTCCGGCGGCACGCTGCCGCCGGGTGGACCTGCACCGCCGGGGTCGCGGGGCTGGTGCATCCCACCCACGCCTGCGCGGTCGAGCCGATGATGACACTCGGTTACGCGGTGGCCGGGCTGTCGCTGGCCGGGTCCGCGCCGCCGGCGCGCAGGTGCTGCATGTCACCGCCGGGCACCTGCAGCTGGCGAACGCCGCGACGGTGACCGGCGCCAAGGTGGCGGTCTCGTTCGACGGCGGGACGACCTGGCAGCAGGCGACGGTGACCGGCAGCGCCGGCAGCTACACGGCGTCGTTCACGGCCCCGGCCGGGGCCAAGGTGTCGCTGCGGACCAGCGCCGCCGACGCCGCGGGCGGGACCATCACCGAGACCCTCATCAACGCCTACCAGGTCGCGTCATGACCCGCCCGGGCCCGGCCGCGCGCCGGATTCCGCCGCCAGTTCACCCCGATCAGCAGACCAGGGAGCAGCCACATGAGGATCAGCAGGATTGCCATCGCGGCCGGTGCCGTGCTGACAGTGGCCGGGACGCTCTCCGCGGCGATCCCGGCCGCCGCGGCCGTCGCTCCCCGGCGATGCGCCGGGCGTGCCCGGTCGTGCGGCCGGACGCCCCGCGCTGCCTGACGCTGTACGCGCCGCAGACCGCGGTGAACCGGGCGATCGCGGCGAAGGCCGCGGGCAGGCGCGTCGCGGCCGCCCTGACCACCCCGAAGGGGATCGGCGCCGGGGACATCGAGTCCGCGTACAAGCTGCCGGTGACCAAGGGCGCGGGGCAGACGATCGGGATCGTGGACGCCTTCAGCACTCCGCACCTCGCGTCCGACCTGGCGGTGTACCGCAAGCAGTACGGGCTGCCGCCGTGCACGACCGCGAGCGGGTGCCTGCGCATCGTGAACCAGCAGGGCAAGGCATCGCCGTTGCCGACGCCGGACCCGACCGGGTGGGGGGTCGAGGAGACCCTCGACGTGTCGATGGTGTCGGCGGCGTGCCCGCTCTGCAAGATCATCGTGGTGGAGGGCACCCAGCCGAGTTTCGCCGACCTCGCGGCGGCCGAGGACACCGCGGTGAACCTGGGCGCCCAGGTCGTCTCCAACTCCTACGGCGGCCGGGAGGATGGGTTCACCCAGGCGGAGGCGAAGCACTACATGCACCCGGGTCATGTCATCGTCGCCTCCACCGGTGACTTCGGGTTCACCGCGGCGCAGTTCCCGGCGAACCTGGCCAACGTGACCGCCGCCGCTGGCACCAAGCTCGTCGCGGCCAAGAACGCGCGCGGCTGGACGGAAACGGTATGGAACGACAGCGCCGGCGCGTCGGGCAGCGGCTGCTCGGCCTACGTCGCCAAGCCCAGCTGGCAGCATGACACGCACTGCCCAGGCCGGACGTCGGGCGACGTGGCCGCGGTCGCCACCAACGTCGCCCTCTACGACAGCTCGCTGCCGAAGGGGACCGGCCCCTGGCTCACCGTCGAGGGAACCAGCGCCTCCTCCCCGCTCATCGCCGGGGTCTACGGCCTGGCCGGCAATGCGTCCACCGTCCAGCCGGGCTTCGAGTACGCGCATGCCAGCGCGCTGTTCGACGTCACCAAGGGAAACAACGACTGGTTTGAGGGCAGTCACGGCGCTGTGTGCGGGTATGACTACCTATGCGTGGCCAAGACGGGCTACGACGGTCCCACCGGGCTGGGCACCCCGGATGGCACCGGCGCCTTCTGACCGGGTGGCGGCCAGCACAGCGCGGCTGCCACACTGAACGGCCGGCCGTACCGCCGCACGATTTCCCCCCCACGTGCGGCGGTACGGTCCGGTGCCGCGTGCGTCCGCGGCTTCCAGCGGCAGGCAGGCGGCCGAGAGTTGCAGTGTCGGTGGCGGCGGCCCGGCCGGGCTGGTATGCACGCATCGTGGCGCCTCTCCCCGTCCTGGGTGACGCGATGGCCGGGCCCTTCTTCCGGGTCCAGTCCATCGTGACGCGGTCGTGGGCGGGATCCGCCGGGCACGACTTCCTCGATGTGCTGCCCGCCGCCTCGGTCGCGGCCCGGGCCGGCCGCCCGTTCGTGGCGGGCTGGCTGTGCCGCGCGCCCGGCGCTCCGCTGGAGTTATTCACCAATGCCGTGCTGCCGGCCCCGCAGGCCGGAAACGGCCCGGCCGGCCCGGCCGGGCTGCTGTTCCCGCCCGGCGCCCGCGGCGTGCCCGTCCACGCCGGCTGGCTGGCCGCCTGCGAGGCCCTGGTGTGGTCACCCTGCCCGGGCCGCCAGGCGCCGCCGCTGCTCGCCGAGCCCGCGCCGCCGGCCGGGGACGCCGCCCGCACACCGGCCCGTTTCGAGTCCGCGCTGGCCGCCGCGCTCGGCCGGCCGTTCGGCTGGCTGGTGGTGGCCGAGCCCACCGGCCTGCTCGACGCCGAGGTGGCCGAACTGCGCGCCCAGGTGACGGTGCTGCGCCAGCACGACGAGGAAAGGTTCCGGTTCGGCACCGACCGCGCCGAACGCCGCCTCGCGGAGCTGGACGCGTTCCGCGAGGGCGGCCTCTGGCTGGTCCGGGTGCTGGTCGGGGCGCAGACCCCCGGCGAGCTTGCCCGCCTGGCGCCTGTCCTGGCCAGGCTCGGCCGACCTCGGGCACCATCCCTACCGGCTCAGCGCCGGGCCGGAGGCGCTTTCGCTGGCCGCGGCGTTAGCCGCCCGGACCGGTCCTGCCGGGACCGGTTCCGCTGGGGCCAGTGTGGCTGGGGCGGGTCCCGCCGGGGCGGAGGCCCAGGTGCCGTTCCCGGCCACCGCGGGCGTGCTCACCGCGCTTGCCGGGCTGCCCCAGCGCGAGGTGCCCGGGCTGCGCGTGCTCGGCGCCAGCCAGTTCGATGTGACCAGCGAGACCGGGACCGGCGAACCGGAGCCCGGCGTCCCGGCCCCTGACGGCGGCGCGGGTGACAGCCGGGGCAGTCGAGCGAGGGTGAGGCGGCGCGGGTGACAGCCGGGGCAGTGACGGCGGTGCCGGTGACAGCCGGGCCAGTGACGGCGGTGCCGGTAACAGCCGGGCCGGTGACAGTCGCAGCGGTGACGGCCGCAGCGGTGACGGCCCAGGCGGTAGCGGCGCACCGGTCCGCCTCGGCGTGATCCTCGACGCCCACGACCGGCCGGCCGGCCAGTTCCTGGTGCCGCTGCCGACCCTCAACAGGCACGCGCTGGTGACCGGGGCCACCGGTGCCGGCAAGTCGCAGACGGTGCGGCATCTGCTGGCCGAGCTGACCCTTGCCGGGCTGCCCTGGCTCGCCATCGAGCCGGTCAAGGCCGAATACCCGGGCATGGCCGGGCGGCTGGCCGGCCTCGGCCCAGGCCGGCCGGGTCACCGTGCTCGAACCCGGCGGACCCCGGAGCGGTCCCGCTGTCGGTCAGCCCGCTCGCCCCGGAACGCGGCTATCCGGTGCAGGCGCACATCGACATGGTCCGCGCGCTGTTCCTCGCCGCGTTCGACGCCGACGAGCCGTTCCCGCAGATCATCGCGCAGGCGCTGCAGCGCGTCTACGAGGCCAACGGCTGGGACCTGGTGACCGGCGGCGGGATGGCCGGGGCCGCGGCCGAGCCGGCGGTGCCCACGCTCGCGCAACTCCAGCGGGCCGCCCTGGAGGTCATTGCGGAGGTCGGCTACGGCCGGGAACTCCAGGCCGACGTGCGCGGCTTCGTGGACGTGCGGCTGCGGTCGCTGCGGATCGGCTCGGCCGGGCGGTTCTTCGAGGGCGGCCACCCCGCCGACGTCGCCGCGCTGCTTCGCCGCAACGTCGTGCTCTGCCTCGAAGACGTCGCCAACGATGAGGACAAGGCGTTTCTGATGGGGACGCTGGTTATCCGGATTGTGGAGCATCTGCGGCTGGCGGCGCGGGCCGGGCGGGCGGTGGGGCTGCGGCATGTCCTGGTGATTGAGGAGGCGCACCGGCTGCTGGCCGCCGGGCGTGAGGGCCGGGCCAGCGCTCATGCGGTGGAGTTGTTCGCGGCGATGCTGGCGGAGATCCGCGCCTATGGCGTGGGGCTGGTGGTCGCCGAGCAGATCCCGGCCAAGCTGGTCAGCGACGTGGTGAAGAACACCGCGCTGAAGGTGATGCACCGGCTCCCGGCCGCCGATGACCGGGACCTGGTGGGTGCCGCGATGAACCTGGATGAGGCCCAGTCCCGGCAGGTGGTGTCGCTGGAGCCGGGGGTGGCGGCGGTATTCGCCGACGGCATGGACCGGCCGATCCGGATCCGGGTGCCGTTCGGCGGCGCCGCGGAGTGCCCGGGGCCCGGCCCGGTGCCGCCGATGCTGGCGCGCCGCAGCGCCGCGTGCGGCCCGCGGTGCACCGGCGAGCGTGCGTGCACCGCGGCCGAGATGCGCGCCGCCGAGGTGCTGGCCGCCCCGGGGTCACCGGCCGGCGCCTGGCTGCGGGTGTGGGCCGAGGCGCTGCTGCTGGCGTTCCTCACCGGCCGTGCCCTGCCCGCCGTGCCGGGCCCGCTGCGCGGCCAGTGGGGCAGCCAGTGGGGCAGCCAGTCGGGTGCACCGGACGGCCGCCTCGGTGAGTGCCTGCTGGCCACCGTGGTGGACCGGGCGGTGGCTGTCCGGGCGCGGGCGCTGCGGCACAGTTACGACCCGGCGCGGCTGGCGGCGGCCGCGGCACGGGCCGCGGCGGGCGCCCTGGGCCAGGGCGGCGGGCCGGGACCCAGGCCGGGCCCGGGCTGGGTCATCCCCCAGGTGCGCTGGCTCCACGAAACCGGCCGGCTCTGCCCGCCCGGCGCGCCGCCCGATCCGGGCCGGTGCGCGCCGCCGCTGGACTTCGCCCTGCCCGGCCTCGCGGACTGGCCGGGCGCCCGGGTGGGGCACCGGCTGCGGGCGCTGCGGCGCCATCCGCTGTCCATGGACCTGCCGGGCAACCGGCTGGCCGCATGGACCGCCCTGCTCGGCGAGGACGACCAGCGCGTCTTCAGCCGCGACCTGGCCGCCCTCGGCGTCGGGCTGCCTCCCGCCGCCCAGCTCCGCCACGCCGCCACGCTGATGGGCGCCACGGCCTGGCTGCCCGTGGTGCTGTCCTGGCCCGGCCAGCTCATCGCCCCCCGCAACCAGCCAGCCGCCTGGCTCGCGGGTGAGGCACGCGCCGGGAACCCCGGATAGCATCATCGGCCATGGGCAAGCTTCCGATGCGCGCGCGCCTGGCCACCACCCTGGGCGGCGCCGCCGGGACCATGTCCCGGCTGGCGGGACGGGGTGACGGGTCGGTGATCGGCGGCGTCATCGGGCTGCGCCTGGAGCCTGACCTGCTTGCCCTGCTTGCCGTCGGCCGCCAGATCGTGCTGGTCACCGGGACGAACGGGAAGACCACCACGACCCGGCTGATCACCGCGGCGCTCGGCGCGCTGGGACAGGACGTCGCCTCGAACGCGTTCGGCGCGAACATGGAGGCCGGCCTCGCCGCGGCGCTCGGCAAGGCACCCGACGCACCGCTGGCCGTACTGGAAGTGGACGAGCGGTACCTGCCCGCGGTCATCAAGGCGACGAAGCCGCGCGTGGTCACCCTGCTGAACCTGAGCCGCGACCAGATGGACCGGGCGGCGGAGATCTGGCTCGTGGCGCGGCGGTGGCGCGAGGCGCTGGCGGCCGCGAAGGGCTGCTGGGTGGTCGCCAACGCGGACGATCCGCTGATCGCCTGGGCCGCCTCCGGCGCGGAACACGTCATCTGGGTCGCCGCGGGCCAGCGCTGGCACGAGGACTCCTGGTGCTGTGCGGAGTGCGGCTCGCACCTGCTGCGCGACGAACTCGGCTGGCGGTGCGGCGAATGCACGTTCCGGCGCCCGTCCACCCGGTGGGTGCTGGACGGCGACCGGGTCATCGACTCCGGCCGGCCGCCTCAGCGACCTGTCCCTGTCCCTGCCCGGCCGGGCGAACCGGTCCAACGCCGTCATCGCGCTCGCGGTGAGCGAGGTGTTCGGCGTGGACACCGCTCAGGCCCTGCCCCGGCTGCGCAACGTGGTCTCGATCGCGGGCCGGTACACGCGGCTGGCCAGGCGCGGCCGGGAGGTACGGCTGCTGCTCGCCAAGAACCCGGCCGGCTGGCTGGAGGCCTTCGACGTGCTCGCCCCGCCGCCGTCTCCGGTGCTGCTGGCGGTGAACGCCCAGGTACCTGACGGCAAGGACACGTCGTGGCTGTGGGACGTCGACTACCGGGTGCTCCGCGGCCGGCCGGTGTTCGTCTCCGGCGAGCGCCGGCTCGACCTGGCGGTCAGGCTGGAAGCCGACCTGGTGCCCTTCGACCTGGTCGACGGGGTGGACGAGGCGGTGGACCAGGTCGAGGGGACCAGCCTGGACGTGATCGCCAACTACACGGCGTTCCAGCAGATCCGGGTCGCGCTCGGGCGCGCGGAATAGGGCGGAGGGCATCGTGACGGCCGAGGTTCCGCGACGGCGCGGCGCGCACGAGCGCGGGGCGAGCACGCTGCGGCTGGTCTGGGTGTACCCGGACCTGCTGAGCACCTACGGGGACCGGGGCAACCTGCTGATCCTGCAGCGCCGCGCCCGGCTGCGCGGCATCGAGGTGGAACAGATCCTGGTCAATGCGGACCAGCCGGTGCCCCGGCAGGGTGACATCTACCTGCTGGGCGGCGGCGAGGACCTGCCGCAGATCCTGGCTGCCCGGCGGCTGCGCAGCGACGCCGGGCTGCGCGCGGCGGCGGACCGGGGCGCGGTCATCTTCGCCGTGTGCGCGGGCTACCAGTTGCTGGGCACCGAGTTCGGCGGCGAGGAGGGCCAGCAGGTCGCCGGGCTGGAGATCCTCGACATGCGCAGCGGCCGCGGCGACCGCCGCGGGGTGGGGGAGATCCTGGCCGAGGTCAACCCCGCGCTCGGCCTGCCCCCGCTGACCGGCTTTGAGAACCACCAGGGCGTTACGCACCGCGGGCCTGGCGTGGCACCGCTGGCCAGCGTGCTGACCGGGGTGGGCAACGGCGACGGCACCGAGGGCGCCTGGGCGGGGCGGGTGCTCGGCACCTACCTGCACGGCCCGGTGCTGGTGCGCAACCCGGGCCTGGCCGACCTGCTGCTCACCTGGGTCGCCGGGCGGCTGCCCCCGCTCGCCGGCCGTGAGGAGCACTGGACCCAGCAACTGCGCGATCAGCGGCTGGACGCCGTCGCGGCCGCCGGCGCCGGCTGGTTAGTACACCAGGGCCTGGGTCTCGTCGGCGGTCACCTCGGCGACGAACGTCGCCGCCCCGGCGATCCGCACGCCGTCGATGAGGTCCTCCTCGGTGATGCCGCGCCGGGCGGCGCACTGGGTGCACAGGGTCACCGTGCCCCCGGCCAGGACGCCCGCCAGCAGGTCGCCGAACGGGGGCGAGTGGTCGAGCACCACCTCCGCCGCGCGGCCGGGCAGCGCGAACCAGGCGGCCTCGCCGGTGAGCCACAGGGAGACCGCCACCCCGCTGACGAGCGCGGTGGCGGCCACGTTCAGCGCCTGGCCGCTGCGTTCCGGCTCGTCCTTGCCTGCGGTGACCTTGATGACCAGAGTGCGTGCGGGCATGGGCGAACCTTAACCGGTACCGGCCGGGTCCGGAAATGTGCCCGGTGCCGGCGGTGGCATCCCCGCCGGGCCGCCGCCCGCTGCGTACACTGCGGTGCATGCTAGGGACGGTCAGCGGCGGGCTGCTCGCAGTGGTTTTCACCGCGGTGGCCTGTGTCGCGCTGGTGTTGCTTGTGCGCCTGTTCCGGCTAAGTCGGCCGGGCCGCGGCGGGGCGCGCACCGGTGCCTGACGCCGCGGGATACCTGCCGGAGGCCGGGGAACCGCACCCGGACCTGGCGCCGCTTGCCCACCTGCTCGGCCGGTGGGAGGGCGCCGGCGTTGGCGGTTACGAGACGATCGAGAGCTTTCAGTTCGGCCAGGAGATTTCTTTCACCCACAACGGCAAGCCCTACCTCAGCTATGTCAGCCGGACCTGGCTGCTCGCCGCCGATGGCGTGCCCGGGCGGCCGCTGGCGACGGAGACCGGGTTCTGGCGCCCGCAGCCAGGCGGCCGGCTCGAAGTCATGCTCGCGCACCCGACCGGCATCGTCGAGATCTACCTCGGCGAGGTGACCGGGACCAAGATCGAGATGGCCACCGACCTGGTGGCGACGACCGAGTCCGCGAAGGACGTGCGCGCGGGCCACCGGCTCTACGGCCTGGTTGGCGCGGACCTGGCCTACGCCTACGACATGGCCGCCGTCGGCAAGCCGCTCCAGCCGCACATCTCCGCCCAGCTCAAACGGGTCCCCCCGGGCTGACGGGCCCAGGCCCGCCCGGCGGCCCGGGCCCAGGCTGGCCTGAGGGCTCAGGCCAGCCTGGAGCCGGTCAGCTCTGGGCCATCCAGTAGCAGTCGAAGTCCTTGCCGCGGAAGATCTGGGTGGGCTGGTCGAGCAACGTCCCGCCGCTGTTCTCCGTGGCCACGGCGAACGTGCCCCACCAGGGAGCGCGCAGCCCGGCCCGCTGCCCCTGAGAGTCGGTGACGACGACGTCGTTGAAGCTTTCCGCGCGGAAATTGGTCAGCGGCAGGATGGCGGATCCGCTGGACGGGGCCTCGCTGATCACCTCCGCGGACAGGCGCTGGCACTGCGACCCGGACGGGCAGGACAGGGTGTGCGTGAAGTGCCCGCCGTTGGTGGTGTCGGTCAGGCTGAGCGTGAACGTGCCCAGTGCCGGAGTTGTAATAGGAACTGGCCACGATCGAGTTGCCCGGCCGCACGGTCATCGTGGAATAGACGGGCGGAAGCGGAAACATTTCATACCACGCGGAATACGTCGGCGTGGCGCCCTCGCAGGCGGCCAGAATCCCGTCCTGCTCCACGGTGCCGTTGCCCGCGCCGTCCAGTCCGACCCAATGCCCGGAAAAGCTGGATGGCGTGCTGGCGCAGTCGACGTACGGCACGAAAAAGGAGGCCCTGACATATCGGAACTTGACCCCGTGCTGCTGGGCCACGTAACCGCCCCAGTTCTGCGACACCACATTGACTGTTTTCCCGGAGAAGGTCCCCGGCGCGGACGGCCGGTTCCCCGGCAGCGCCATCGGCCCACCCGGCCTGACCCGGGCCAGCGTGCCTGCCTTCATGGCGGCCGGTGCCGCCATGGCGGCCGACCCGGTGGTGTATGCGCTGGCCATGAACGTCATGGCCAGGAGGCTTGCGGCACCGGCGGCGGTGGCGGCGGCTCTGCCGAACTTCCTCATGCGTCTCTCGGTCCTTCCCCGTGGAATTCGTGTCGGCCGGGAACCGGCCGGACATAACGCCCGAAATTATTGGGCTGACGAAATAGAATTTCCGGGGGAGACATTACGCCGGACCTTGCGTTGGGACCAGGAAATGCGTGGGATTACCTTATGCCCGATGCTGCGTAATGCATAATTAAGCCTGCATCGCACGATTTGGGAGCGGGTCCGCGTGCGCGGGCGGTTTTAACGGCCTATGTGCCTGATACAGAAAAGGGTAAACCCCGGGCGGCTCCCGCGCTCCGCACCCGCATACCCGCCCGTCCCGCCAGGCTTCAGGAGTTGCCGTGGCGGAAAGGTTCCGCGGGATGCGAGGCTGAGCCGCGGGGACCGGCTGGACTAGGCCGGTCAGCCCGGGGGCCCGGTGTCTGCCGTGTATTCGCCTGCCGCCGCCATATGGCACGCGCGCCAGCCATCTGGGCTGGCCCGCGACGGCCGAAGATCGTGCTGAGCGCCGGTGCCATGGGGCACGCACCGCCAGCACGCCCGGCGGGACGGCGGCTAGCCGACAGCCACCTCGCGAGTCCTACTGCTATGCATGCTGTTGGACCACCTCCTTTCCCGCGTAGATGGGAGGCTATGTCAGCTCGGCCGCCGCAGGCAAGAGGGTTATCGCGCCGCCGGCGGTGGCCGCGGTCCCGCGGCGCCGGCGCGCGGGCTACTCTCGGGCCATGACCCAGGCGTGGGACAAGACACTGCGGGCCCGCGGCTACCGTGTCACGCCGCAGCGCCAGCTGGTCCTCGCGGCGGTCACCAAGCTGGAGCACGCCACGCCCGAGGAGATCTGGGCCGACGTCCAGCAAACCGCCAGCGGCGTGAACATCTCCACCATCTACCGCGCGCTGGAACTGCTCGAACAGCTCGGCCTGGTGACCCACACCCATCTCGGCCACGGCGCGCCCCGGTACCACCTGGCCGCCGAGGCCGAGCACGTGCACCTGGTCTGCACCGAATGCGAGCAGATCACCCAGATCCCGCCCGAGGCCGTCGCGCCCCTGGTGTCCGCGCTGGAGCGCAACCACGGCTTCCAGACCGATGTCGGGCACCTGACCGTATTCGGCCGGTGCGAGTCGTGCCGCGCGGCCGCGGCTGCCGGGGAGACCGGGCCCACCGCATAGCCTGGACTCCATGCAGAGCCCGATGCTCGCCCGGACCGGTGCGGTCCCGGCACAGGGAATCGACGCGGGGGTCGCCGCCCACTACGGGGACCCGTACGCGGAGCAGCGGGCGCTGGCCCGCGCGGCCGGCCTGGTGGATCGCTCGAATCGGCAGATCGTCCGGATCGCTGGCGAGGACCGGCTGTCCTGGCTGCACAGCCTGACCACCCAGGACCTCCAGAACCTGGCGCCGGGCAAGGCCACGCAGGCGCTGGTGCTCAGCCCGCAGGGCCACATCGAGCACCACCTCACCCTGGCCGACGACGGGACCGCCGTGTGGGCGCACGTCGAGCCGGGCACCGCCGGGCCGCTGCTTGACTTCCTCGCCTCGATGCGGTTCCTGCTCCGGGTGGACCCGGCCGACGTGACCGACGACTTCGCCGTGCTCACCCTCATGGGCCCGGCCCGGCCCGCCGCTCCGCCGGACGGCACGGTGGTGGCGATGGCGGACCCGTTCGGCATGGACGTGGTCGTGCCCAGGGACCGGCTTGCGGACATCGCGGCGGCGGCGGAGCAGGGCGGCGTCGCCGTGGCCGGCCTGGCGGCGTATGAGGCGCTGCGGATCGCGGCGCACCGGCCGCGGTTCGGTCTGGACACCGACCACAAGACGCTGCCGCACGAGGTGGGCTGGATCGAGACGGCCGTGCACCTGAACAAGGGCTGCTACCGCGGTCAGGAGACGGTGGCCCGGGTGCACAACCTCGGCCACCCGCCGCGCCGGCTGGTCATGCTCCAGCTGGACGGCAGCGTGGACCGGCTGCCGGTGCACGGCGATCCGGTCACCCGCGACGACACGACGGTCGGGTTCGTGGGCTCCGCGGCGCGGCACTTCGAGCTCGGCCCGGTCGGGCTCGGCCTGATCAAGCGGATGGTGCCGGTGGACGCGGCACTGCGGGCCGGCGGCGTGCCCGCGGCCCAGGAGATCGTGGTCCCGCCGGACGCGGGCGCGAACGTGACCATCACGCTCAAGCGGCGCGGCACCCTCGCCCGCCCCGGCAGCTGACCCGCCCCGGCAGCTGACCCTGCCACCGGGCTGACCCGTCACCAGGCTGGCCCCCGCCCGGCTGACCCCTGCGGGCCGGCCCGCCCCGCGGGGTAACGTAGGCCGGCAGCAGGCAGCGCCGCCGCAGGTGGCGGCCGTTCAGATCCCAGGGGAGTGCCCGTGCTGCGCCGCATTCTGCTGGCCGCCTCCGACAGCGGCCGGATGCGTCAGCTTGTCACGACGGCGCCGGTGGCCCGCGGCGTCGTGGCCCGATACGTGGCCGGGGACGAGGCCGGCGACGCGGTCACGGTGGCCGCCCGGCTGCGCGAGGCGGGCCTGCTGGTCTCCCTGGACCACCTGGGCGAGGACACCCGTGACGCGCGGCAGGCCGAGGCCGCCACCGCCGAGTACACCGCGCTGCTGGCCAGGCTCGCCACGGCCGGCCTCACCGCGGGCGGGGCCGTCGAGGTCTCCGTCAAGCCGACCGCGGTCGGCCTTGGCCTGGCTGACCACGGCGAGAAGACGGCCACCGAGAACATCACCCGTATCTGCGCGGCGGCCAGCGCGGCGGGCACCACGGTCACCGTGGACATGGAGGATCACGGCCATGTGGACGC
Source organism: uncultured Actinomycetes bacterium (assembly GCA_963730235.1). GTDB lineage: Bacteria > Actinomycetota > Actinomycetes > Streptosporangiales > Streptosporangiaceae > DASXKD01. The sequence goes on along the minus strand of CAVSRH010000024.1, from coordinate 104,473 downwards.
GACGCTGCGCATCGTGGCCGCGCTGCGGGCGGAGTTCCCCGGCCTCGGCTGCGTGATCCAGTCACAGTTGCGGCGCAGCGCCGGCGACTGCGCCGCGCTGGCCACGCCTGGCTCCCGGGTCAGGCTCTGCAAGGGTGCCTATAACGCTTCGCAGGACGTGGCGTTCACCAGCCGCGCCGAGGTGGACCGCTCCTACGTGCGGTGCCTGCGGGCGCTCATGCGGGGCGACGGCTACCCGATGCTGGCCACTCATGACCCCCGCCTGATCGAGATCGCGGCGGCGCAGGCGTACCTGACCGGCCGGGGCCCCGGGGACTTCGAGTACCAGATGCTCTACGGCATCCGGCCCGCCGAGCAGCAGCGCCTGGCCGCCGGCGGCGCCCGGATGCGGGTGTACCTGCCGTACGGCAGCGACTGGTACGGCTACCTGGTCCGCCGGCTCGCCGAGCGCCCCGCCAACCTGGCCTTCTTCGCCCGGTCGCTGGCCACCCGGTCCTGAGCCCGGGCGCAGCGCGGCACCGGGCGGGCCCCCGCGGGGACGGTAGTGTCGAGGCGTGATCGTCATTCTCGGCGCGGGCAAGATGGGCGAGGCGCTCATTTCCGGGCTGCTGCGAGCCGGCCGGATCCCGCCGATGTGGCCGTCGTCGTGCGCCGGACTGCCCGCGGGGCCGAACTGCGGGAGACGTACGGCGTGGCGATCCTGTCCGCCGCGGACGCGGCCAAGACCGCCGACACGCTGGTCATCACCGTCAAGCCGCAGGACATGACCGCGCTGCTGGACGAGATCGCGCCGCATGTGCCCGCCGACCGGCTGATCATCTCCGTCGCGGCCGGCATCCCCACCGCCATGATCGAGCGCAGGCTGGGTGCCGAGGTCCCGGTGGTCCGGGTCATGTCGAACACGCCGGTCCACGTCGATCAGGCGATGAGCGTCATCTCGGCCGGCCGCTACGCCGGCGAGGAACACCTCCGCCGAGCCGAGGAACTCCTGCAGCCGGTCGGAAAGGTGCTGCGGATACCCGAATCGCAGCAGGACGCGGCGACGGCCCTGTCCGGCAGTGGGCCCGCCTATGTGTATTTCCTCGTCGAAGCGATGGTCGATGCGGGGATTCTGCTCGGCATACCCCGGGCTACCGCGCTGGAGATGGTCAATCAGGCCGTCTATGGCGCCGCGCGCATGCTGCGGGACAGCGGTGAGCATCCGGTCATCCTGCGCGAAGCGGTCACCTCGCCCGGCGGGACAACGATCTCCGCGATCCGCGAGCTGGAGCGCCACGGCGTCCGGGCCGCCTTTCTCGCCGCCATCGAGGCCGCCCGGGACCGGGGCGCCGAACTCGGCAACGGCTGACCCTTCCGCCCATCGGCCGCCGTTCTGGCCCACAGGTATGAGTCTTGGGTGACGGTAGGGAGGCTGATTGGAGGGTTGCCCTTTTTCAGGCAGGACTTACGCTGGGGACGGAGGTGACTGATGCGCCGTTTACGGCCAGGCGTAGCCAGCACACTGTGGAAGAGGGCCATCGATGTCTGCTAATGAGACCCCCCTGAGTGACGTGAGGTTCCTGACCGTGGCGGAAGTCGCCTCGATCATGCGCGTGTCCAAGATGACTGTTTACCGGCTGGTTCACTCCGGGGAACTGGAAGCGATACGGGTCGGGCGCTCCTTCCGCGTCCCTGAGCAAGCGGTGAACCAGTACCTCAGGGACTCCTTCGTCGCGGCGAGCTAGCTCGCCGGGCCAGCCGTGCCGCAGCCCCCCGCGGCCGCTACCTGTGGCTCAGGACCCTCGGCTGGGACGGTAACCTAAGCCGTTGGCGTGTAAAAACGTTGGCGTGTGCCCAGCCGGCGGGTGTCGGGCGTGCGCAGGCATGCCTGCTGGTCCGAGAACGTCGAGCGAGGTGGTGTTGTGGGTTCCGTCATCAAGAAGCGCCGCAAGCGAATGGCCAAGAAGAAGCACCGCAAGCTGCTGCGGAAGACACGCGTCCAGCGGCGGAACAAGAAGTGACCCGCCCGGCGCCTTCGGATCGGCCCTCGGGCCGGTCGTCTGCGGGCGCCGGGCCAGGTGCGGGCCGGGACATCCAGCGCGGAGCGCGGGCGCGGCGGCCCAGGGGCACACCGGGGACGGGGGGAACGGTGCGCGGCCTCACGGCCGTGGCCAGCGGCATCCTCCGGGATGCGGCCGCTGGCGGGGCCAGCCGCGGCGTGCCCGCGCGCCCGCCGGGCCCGTGGCTCGCCCCCGTCACCGGCGGCGAGCAGAGTGCCGCCATCCCCTGGAACGGCGGGGCACGCCCGGCCGGTGCCACCGCGTCGGCACAAGGGCTGCGGCAGCTCGTCGGGGACGTGCTGCGGCTGGCTGAGAGCCAGCTTGCCAACGGCGGGCCGGTCGACGAGTTCGGGTTCGACCCGGCCTTCAACTCCCGGTACCTGATGCCGATCGCGCGGTTCTTCTACCAGCGCTGGTTCCGGGTGCAGATCCGCGGCCTTGAGCACGTGCCGGCCGAGGGCCCCGCGCTGGTGGTCGCGCAACCACTCGGGGACGCTGCCGATGGACGCGGTCATGCTCCAGGCCGGGCTGCACGACGAGCACCCGGCGAAGCGGAATCTGCGGCTGCTGGGCGCGGACCTGGTGTACGAGGTCCCGCTGCTGTCCGCCCTGGTCCGCAAGAGCGGGCACATTCCGGCGGCCCCGGCGAACGCGGACGCGCTGCTGCGGCCGGCGAACTGGTCGGCGTGTTCCCCGAAGGCTTCAAGGGCATCGGCAAGCCGTTCGCCGACCGGTACCGGCTGCGGCGGTTCGGCCGCGGCGGGTTCGCCGCCACGGCGATACGGGCCGGGGTGCCGCTCATCCCCTGCGCGATCATCGGGGCCGAGGAGATCTACCCGATGCTCGGCAACGCCAAGCAGCTTGCCGAACTGCTCAAGCTGCCCTACTTCCCGATCACGCCGACGTTCCCGTGGCTGGGCCCGGTCGGCATGATCCCGCTGCCGTCGCGGTGGATCATCGAGTTCTGCCCGCCGGTGCCGCCCGGCGGTACGAGCCGGGTGACGAGGCCGACCCCGCGGCGGTCGCCGACCTGAGCGGCCGGGTCCGCGGCACGATCCAGCGCACGCTGGACGACCTGCTCGCAGAGCGCGGCCCCGCCTTCGGCTGACTTCCGCAGGCGCCGGGCTGCGCACTCTTCCCGAAAGTGATGATCGCTACGTTCATGAGCAAAGAAAGCTGGCGGCGTGAGGGCGGATGCGGGCAGGGTCTGCGGCGGGTGCGGCCCGGTCAGCGGCGGGCGCGGCGGCGCAGCGCGACCCCGGCCGCGACCCCGCCGGCGATGGCCCCCGCCCCGGCGGCGGCGGCAGCGCGATCAGCGTCACCTTGCGCCCGGACCGGAAGTCATGGACCGGCCAGTTGTGTGCCCGTGCCTGCGCCCGCAGGTCCGCGTCCGGGTTGACGGCGGCCGGATGGCCGACCAGTTCCAGCATGGGCATGTCGTTGGCCGAGTCGCTGTAGGCGGCGCACCGCGACAGGTCCAGGCCTTCCCTGACGGCCAGCGCCTTGATCGCCGCGGCCTTCGCCGGGCCGTGCAGCAGCCCGCCGACCAGCCGGCCGGTGTACTCGCCGTCCACCGACTCCGCGACGGTGCCCAGTGCCCCGGTGAAGCCGAGCCGCCGCGCGATGATGCTGGCCAGCTCGACCGGCGTGGCGGTCACCAGCCAGACCCGCTGGCCCGCCTCCAGGTGGCGCTGGGCCAGTTCGCGGGTGCCCTCCCAGATCCGGTTGGCCATCGCCTCGTCGTAGATCTCCTCGCACAGCGCGACGATGTCGGTGACCTTGTGCCCGGCCACGAACGCGAGCGCGGCCTCCCTGGCGGCGTCGATGTGCTCGGTGTTCTCCGCGCCGCGGACGCGGAAGTAAAGCTGTTTCCACGCCATCTCGGCGAGATCCCGCGGGCCGAACATCTTGCGGGCGGCCAGCCCGCGCGCGAAGTGGTAGATCGACGCCCCGCGCATGAGGGTGTTGTCCACGTCGAAGAACGCCCCGGCCGACGGGTCGGGGACCGGCGGCGGATGCTCCACCTGCGCGGCGGCCGCCGACGCAGCGCCCGCCACCGCGGCGGCGCTGCGGGCCGGCTGGACCAGCGCCCGGGCCCCCGCCCAGAGCCGGCGTGACCCCTGGCCCTCAGCGCGGGTGCCAGCAACCAGCCGACCGGCGCGCGTCACCAACGCGGCCCCGCCCGGCACGACTGACCGATCACGCAGCACCCCCATAGCGGCACCTATGCTACCCGTCTGACCTGGGGTCCCTGGTCAGACAGAATGCTTCGCATCGCTGGTCAGGCATCTGGGCCCTAACCTCGGCAGACGTCGTACCATACGAAGGGATGTCTATTTCATTTGGGGCAGCGGCGGCTGGCGCGCTCGTCGCCCTGGTTTTTGCCGGGCTGCTGGCGCGCCGGTGTGTTCGCGCACCCAGAATGGCCACGGTCGCGCTGCTCTTCGCGACGGCCGGGCTGACGGTGGCGCTCGGCGCGCAGGCGGGCGGCTACTACCACGGGTTCGATCAGACCACCTTCCGGGCTGTTCAGCTCGGCGCGCAGCTGCTCGCGCCGCTGGCGCTCACCTGGGCGATGACCGAGCTCACCGGCAAGAGCATGGGCGCCAGGTTCGCGTCCCGGCTCGCGCTCGGCGCGGTGGCCGTCGTCGGCGCGGTGGTGCTGGCCACCGACCCGCTGACCAGCGCGGGCTTCAGCAAGACCTGGCCCGCCGCCTCGGTGCACTACCAGATCATCCCGAACGGGGTGCTGAAGTTCATCGCCGCGGTGACCGTGCTCGTCGCCGTGATCGCGCTGATCGTGACCGGCGTGCGGGCCCGGCAGAGCCCCGGATGGAACACCCTGTTCCTCGCCGTGGCGGCAATCGCGGTCGCCTCGGTGCTCACCGACGCGATGCGGGTGAAGCTGCCGGCGAACTCCGCCTACGCCGCGATCTGCGTCGCCGCCGCGGCGCTCGCCTGGTTCGCGGCCGGGCGGGCCGGCGCGGTACGGCTGGAGTCACTGCGCTCCGGCGGGTTCGCCTGGGACGAGGACACCGGCTCGTTCGTCCGGTACCGCGACGAGGACACCGGGGACTTCGGCTACGCCGACGACACCGGCGGCTTCCGGCGGCACCGCGGCGAGACCGACGCCCAGGGCTGGTACGGCGACGACACCGGCGGCTTCCGCCGCGACGTGACGGACACCGACCTGCGGGGATGGTTCCGGCCCGGTGCGGAGGGCGGCGACGACCCCCGCCGCGACGCCCCCGACGCCCGCCTCGGCGTCCCCGGCCGGCCCGGTGCCGCCGACAGCGGTTATGGCGGTTACGGGATCACCGACGCCGGCCCGGCCACCGGGGACGTGGCGCACGACATGCCGCCGGGCCCGGTCCCCTACGGCCAGGTTGGCGGCGCTTCCGCCTTCACCCCGCGCGGCCAGAACGGGTCGGCGGGCAACGGCGGCGGCCTCGTGGAGACCGGCGACGTGCTGCCGGCGCTGGCCGAGTACCAGCCGCTGCCGGAGACGGCGTCCGTGGAGGACATCTCCCGGCTGTACGGGCAGATAGCCATCTACACCCTGCTCGACGAGGCGGCCGAGGACTTCGAGCGGCTCGCGTCCGAGGTGGTCGAGCAGGTGAAGACCAGGGAGCCGGACACGCTGGTCTACGTCATGCACGGAGTCCCGGCGGCGCCGATGCAGCGCATCCTTTACGCGATCTACCGGGATGAGGCGGCCTTCGACCGGCACGAGCGCCAGCCCTACATCCGGCAGTTCGAAGAGGAGCGGGAGCAGTACATCCTGGCGACCAACGTGATCGAACTGGGCGTGCGGCACGCCAAGTTCACGCCGCTCGCGGCGCCGCGCCAGCCGCGGGCGCGGAAGGTCAGGCCGCGCGGCGGTGCCCGCTGACCATGGCCGCGGCGGCCCCGGGCTGGCCGGTGGGCGGTGCTGATGCCGGGTAACCCCGGGCCGCCGGTGATCACCCTGCTCGGCCGTCCCGGCTGCCATCTGTGCGACCAGGCACGCGAAGTCATCGCCAGGGTCGCCGCCGACCTCGGCGTGCCCTGGGAGGAACGCGACATCACCCAGTCAGCGGACGACCTGCGCGCCTACGGGGAGATGATCCCGGTGACCTTGATCAACGGCGTGCAGCACGACTTCTGGCACGTGAGCGAGCAGCGCCTCCGGGCGGCGCTGGCCGCGGCCGGTGCGGGCGGCCGCCGCGGCCCGGGCTGAGCTCCCCGGCCCGCGCCGGACGGCCGCGGGAACGGCCGACTTTGTGCAAACGTTCACAAGGGCGTACCGTGATGTCAAATTGGTCCTGCGGCGGGCTGAGGCTGGCAGGGCTCAGGCTCGGCTTGGCGTGCCCGCGGCCCGATCTTGGGAGCACCGGCGAATGGCGCGTCGCCCTAACGCAGCCCCTGGCAGCCAGGGCATTCCCGAGGCGACGATCGCCCGCCTGCCGATATACCTGCGGGTCCTGTACACCTGTGCGGAGCAGGGCATCGCCACCGTATCCAGCGAGGAACTCGCGGCCGCGGCCGGCGTCAACTCGGCAAAACTCCGCAAAGACCTCTCCCACCTGGGCTCCTACGGCACCAGGGGAGTGGGCTACGACGTGGACTATCTCGTCTACCAGGTGTCCAGGGAACTGGGCCTGACCCAGGACTGGCCGGTGGTCATCGTCGGCGCCGGCAACCTCGGCCGGGCGCTGGCCAACTACGGCGGCTTCGCCTCCCGTGGGTTCCGCATCGCCGCGGTGCTGGATGCCGACCCCGCCGTCGTCGGCACCGAGATCGCCGCGGGCCAGGTGGTCGGCAGCAGCGACGCCATCGAGGAGGTGGTGGCGCAGCGCAGCGTGTCGATCGGCGTGATCGCCACGCCCGCGGGCGCCGCGCAGGGCGTCTGCGACCGGCTGGTCGCCGCCGGCGTCACCAGCATCCTCAACTTCGCGCCCGTCGTGCTCAGCGTCCCGGCCGGGGTGGATGTGCGGAAGGTCGACCTGTCCATCGAGTTGCAGATCCTCGCCTTCCACGCGCAGCGGAGGTCGGACGTGCGCGTAGCGCCCGGCGGGAAGCGCCACTACCGCCGCGAGGTCGGGCTGCCCGCCCTGGCAGGGAGCCCCGGTGGGCCGGTGACGGCACCATGAGCGTGCTGGTGGTCGGGCTCAGTCACCGCAGCGCTCCGGTGGCCGTCCTGGAACGGGCCGTGGTCGGCGGTGACGCGCTGGGCAAGCTGCTGCGCGACGTCTTCCACGCCGAGCACGTCGCGGGCACGTTCGCCGTGTCCACCTGCAACCGGGTCGAGATCTACGCCGAGGTCGACAAGTTCCATGGGGGCGTGTCGGTCATCTGCGAGATGCTCGCCCGGCACAGCGGCATCGCGCTGCCCGAACTCACCCCGCACCTGTACGTCCACTACGAGGACCGGGCGGTGCAGCATCTGCTGTCGATGACCTGCGGCCTGGAGTCCATGGTGGTCGGCGAGAGCCAGATCCTCGGCCAGGTGCGCCGGGCCCTCGCCCTGGCGCGCAAGCACCAGACGATCGGCCGCACCCTCGACGACCTCGGCGCTCTCGCGCTGCGCACGGCCAAGCGGGCGCACACGGAGACCGGCATCGACCGCGCGGGCGCGAACCTGGTGACGGTGGGTACCGGGCTGGCCGCGGCCAGGCTGGCCGGGCCGGCCGTGCCCAGTGCGGCGGCGCCGCTGCACGGGCGGACCGTGCTGGTGGTGGGCGCCGGCTCGATGAGCGCGCTCGCCGTCGCCACCGCGGCCCGGCTGGGCGCGGCCGGTGTCGCCGTCGCGAACCGCACCATGCAGAAGGCAGAACGATTGGCCGCCACAGTCCGTGGCACCACGGCCGAACTGCACGACCTCGAAACCGCCATGGCCGCCGCCGACCTGGTCATCTCCTGCACCGGCGCGGCGGGGCTGGTGATCACGGCCGACATGGTCGCCGCGGCGCTGCGGGAAGCGGGAGCCGGGCCGCCGGCTCGTGTTCCTCGATCTCGCGCTGCCGCGGGACGTGGACCCGCTGGCTGACCAGCTGCCGGGCGTGAGCGTGATCGGCCTGGAGTCGCTGCAGGACGCCGGGGCCTCCCTCGCCGAGACGCAGGCGGGCGACGTGGCCGCGGTGCGGGCGATCGTGGCCGCGGAACTCGCCGCCCGCGTGTCCGCACGGCACGCGGCCCGGGTCGCGCCCACCGTGGTCGCGCTGCGGGCCAAGGCGGTGGAGGTGGTCGAGGCGGAACTGGCCCGGCTGGCGGGCAAGCTCGGCGAGATCGATGACCGGACCCGCGCCGAGATCGCTCAGGCCATGCACCGGGTCATGGATAAGCTGCTACATGCGCCGACAGTGCGAGTCAAGGAACTGGCCGGGTCTCCGGGCGGCGATTCCTACGAGACAGCGCTGCGGGTGCTTTTTGATCTCGACCCCGGGGCGGTCGAGGCGGTGACGAGGGCCGATGCCCAGCTTGGGGCGGGCGGCCCGCCGGCTGCCGCGCCGCCCGAGCAGGAGGCCAGGTGAGCAGGTCGGTGCTGCGGCTGGGCACCCGCAAGAGCCCCATGGCGATGACCCAGGCCGGCCATGTGGCGCAGCTCATCACCGCGCGCACCGGGCGGCAGGTCGAACTCGTCGGGCTCACCTCGTTCGGCGACGTCACCCAGGTCCACCTGCCCGACATCGGCGGCACCGGCGTCTTCGTGAGCACGCTGCGGGAGGCGCTCCGGCACGGTGACGTCGACCTGGCCGTGCACTCGCTCAAGGACCTGCCCACGGCACCGCTGCCCGGCATCCTCCTCGCGGCCGTGCCGCCACGGGAGGATCCCAGGGATGCGCTGATCGGCCGGGACGGCGTCAAGCTGGCCGATCTGCCATCCGGTGCGACGATCGGCACCGGCTCGCCGCGCCGGGCGGCCCAGTTGCGGCTGATGCGGCCGGACGTCCGCCCGGTGCCGGTCCGCGGCAATGCCGGGACCCGGCTGGCGAAGGTGGCGTCGGGAGAACTGGACGCGGTGGTGCTCGCCTACGCCGGGCTGGCCCGGATCGGCGGGCTGGAGGAGATCAGCGAGGTCTTCGAGCCGGACGCGATGATTCCGGCCCCCGGGCAGGGTGCGCTGGCGGTGGAATGCCTCGCCGGCGCGGGTGACCTGGCGGCCCTGCTCGCCGAGGTGGACGACCCGGGCAGCCGCGCGGCCGTGACGGCGGAGCGCACCGTGCTCGCCGAGCTGGCGGCCGGTTGCAGCGCGCCGCTTGGCGCATACGCCGCCGGGACCGACATACTGCAGCTCACGGCCGCCGTCATAGCGGGGGACGGGCTGGCGGCCCTGCGGGCGTCGATGAGCGGCCCGGCCGCGCAGGCGGCCCGGCTCGGCCGGGACGTGGCCGCCGAACTGCTGCGGCAGGGAGCAGGAACGATCGTGGCGGGCTCGACCGCCATGGAGGCGCCCGGCAAGAGGGCGCGGGACCCGGCGACGCCGCCGGGCGGGACAGGTGACGGGGACGATGCGCAGTGAATCTCACACCCGTGATGCGGAAGACCGAGGCCGCGGCGGTGGATCCGCCGGCCGGCCACCGAGGCGGCCGCACCGGTGCGGCCGGGCCTGGTGGCCTTCACCGGGGCCGGCCCGGCGACGCCAGCCTGCTGACCCTGCGGGCCGCGGAGTTGCTCGGCCAGGCCGACATGGTGGTCGGCGGCGCGGACCTGACGCACCGCGTGGCTCACCTGCTGCCCGAGGCGGCGACGGTGATCGAGGCGGGCCAGCGCCGGCGCCGACACCGCGGCGATGGTCAGCGCGGCGCAGGCGGGCCAGATCGTGGTACGGCTGTGCCCCGGCGACCCGCTGTTGTTCGGCCAGGCGGCCGCCGAGGCGGACGCGTGCGCACGGGCCGCGGTACCGCTGGAGATCGTGCCGGGCATGCCGCCCGCCACGGCCGTGCCCGCCTACGCCGGCCTGCCGCTGACCAGCGATGCCACGGCAGACCTGCGGATCATGCACGCTGCCGAGGTGAGCCGTGCCGCGGCCGATTTCCAGGCGGCGGGCAGCCTGGTCATCCTGGGCGCCGAGGCCGGGCCGGTGGATCTCGCGAAGATGCTGCTGGCCGCCGGGTGGGCCGACGCCACCCCGATGGCCATCACCTGGAACGGCACCACCACCGACCAGCACACGGTGGTGACCAAGCTGTCGTCGGTGGCGGCGGACCTCAAGGCGGCCGGGGTGAGCGTGCTCACCGAGGACGGCCCCGCCGATCGCCGTGGTCGGCGAGGCCGCCGGCCACCGCGGGCTTTCCTGGTTCGAGAGCAAGCCGCTGTTCGGCTGGCGGGTGCTCGTCCCGCGCACCAAGGAGCAGGCCGCGTCGGTGTCGGAGCGGCTGCGTTCCTACGGTGCGGTGCCGCAGGTGGTGCCCACCATCGCGGTCGAGCCGCCGCGCGCTCCGCAGCAGATGGAGCGCGCCGTCAAGGGCCTGGTCACCGGGCGGTACCAGTGGATCGCGTTCACCTCGGCGAACGCGGTGCGCGCCGTCCGCGAAAAGCTGGAGGAGTACGGCCTGGACGCGCGGGCCTTCGCCGGCATCAAGGTGGCCGCCGTGGGCGAGCAGACCGCCGCCGCGCTCGGCGAGTTCGGCATCAAGCCGGACCTGGTGCCGGAGGCTGAGCAGTCCAGCGAGGGCCTCGCGGCCGTCTGGCCGCCCTACGACGACGTGCTCGACCCGATCAACCGGGTGCTGCTGCCCAGGGCGGACATCGCCACGGAAACCCTGGTGGCGCGGCTGACCGAGCTGGGCTGGGAGACCGAGGACGTCACCGCGTACCGCACCGTGCGCGCCGCGCCGCCGCCCGCCCCGATCCGTGAGGCGATCAAGAGCGGTGGCTTCGACGCGGTCCTGTTCACCTCCTCGTCCACGGTGCGGAACCTGATCGGCATCGCGGGCAAGCCGCACGCCGTGACCGCGGTGGCGGTGATCGGCCCGCAGACCGCGCAGACCGCCGCCGAATACGGGCTGCGGGTCGACGTCACCGCCCCGAGGCCGTCGGCGCACCGCGCTGGTGGACGCGCTCGCCGAGCACGGCGCCCGGCTGCGCGACGCCGCGATGGCGGCGGGTGAGCCGGTGCGCAGGCCCAGCGAGCGCCGCCGAGGCGGCCGCCGCCGCATACGGTAGCCGGGAGCGCCCAGCCCTCAATGCGTGACGGAGCGCGCCGAAGGAGCGCGCTGAAGGAGGTAGTCGTTTGACTGGCTTCCCCGCGGTCCGGCCCCGGCGGCTGCGGCGCACGCCGGCACTGCGCCGCCTCGCCGCCGCGCACCAGCGTCAGCGGCGCCGACCTGGTGCTGCCGATGTTCGTCAAGGAAGGGATCACCGAGCCTGCGCCGGTGCCCTCCATGCCCGGCGTAGTCCAGCACACCAGGGACAGCGCGCGCAAGGCGGCGGCCGAGGCGGCCGAGGCCGGCGTGGGCGGCCTGATCCTGTTCGGCATCCCCGCCGTCAAGGACGGCCGGGGCTCGGCCGCCGATGACGACGGACGGCATCATCCAGGCGCGCCCTGCGCGACGTGATCGCCGAGGTGGGCGACGACGTCGTGGTCATGGCCGACCTGTGCCTGTGCGAGTACACCGACCACGGCCACTGCGGCGTGCTGACCGGCGCGCGGCGCCGTGGACAACGACGCCACGCTGGAGCGGTACGCCGCGACCGCGGTGGCGCAGGCCGCGGCCGGGGCGCACGTGGTCGCCCCGAGCGGGATGATGGACGGCCAGGTGGCCGCGATCAGGCGCGCCCTCGACGAGGCGGGCGAGCCGGACGTGGCGATCTGCGCCTATGCGGTCAAGTACGCCTCCTGCTTCTACGGGCCGTTCCGTGACGCCGCCGAGGGCGCGCCGCAAGTTCGGCGACCGGGCGTCCTACCAGCAGGACCCGAGCGCCGGGGACGCGCTCCGGGAGGCCATGCTCGACGTGGCCGAGGGCGCGGACATCGTCATCGTCAAGCCCGCCCTGCCCTACCTGGACATCGTCGCGCAGGTCGCGGCGGCCGCGCCGGTGCCGGTGGCGGCCTACCAGGTCAGCGGCGAGTACGCGATGGCCGAGGCGGCCGCCGCGCAACGGCTGGCTGGACCGGGACCGGGCGATCATGGAGACGCTGACCGCGATCAGCCGGGCCGGGCGCGGGCATCATCCTCACCTACTGGGCCGCCGAGGCAGCCCGCCGCCTCACCTGACTCACGAACGCGCCGGCAGCGGCTCGGCGGGCGCGCTCCTTATCGCCAGTGTTTCGCCGACCTCAGCCCGGCTGCGTTCACCGCGCCTGGCCTGGTTTCGGCCGTGGCCTGGGGGGTCAGGTGCGGAATGTCCCCCATTGCGGCACGATCTCCACCAGCCCGTCATCGGCGAGCCGGCGCAATGCTTTGGCCACGGTGGCGCGACTGGTGCCGTAGGCCTCCGCGAGCGCGGCGATGGACGGCAGCGCGTCGCCGCTAGCCCATTCGCCCGCGCCGACCCGGCGCCGCAGGTCAGCTTCGACCCGGCGGGAAGGCAGTTCGCGCGGTCGTGGTGGCACATGGTGATCTTTCCCAACACTGGCTGGCCTGCGCAGACTGTCTACTCTCACTGAACTAACTACTACTGTCTATACTGATCCAGTAGAGTGGGTGCGACAGCCCGGCCTACCGCGAAGGAGCCCGGCCATGGGGGACCAGCCAGACGCCGCCACCGCCGCCCTGCGCCACGTGCGGCTCCGCCTGGGCACCGCCGAAGACGGCCTGGACCGCGCGATCGTCGGACTGCACCACATCGGGCACCTGCCCGCAGACTGGCGCACGGAGTTCGAAAGCGATTTAGGCATCCTGCGCCACCAGATCGACACCTTCCTCACCCTGCTCAACGGGCGATGACTGTTACGCGTCGCTGGCCTTGCGTCCTACAGGACCTTCCAGTGCAGGCCGGCGAGCTTGAGGACCTGCGGGATGAACGAGCCGGTCAGCTGGAGCGCGGGCAGCCGCTTGCCGCCGGCGGTGAACTGCACGGTGCCGCAAGCGGCCGGGCCCTGCGCGACCGCGAGCGGCGCCCCCCGGGCCCTGGCGAGGAACGTCAGCCGGATCCCGCCGCCGAAAGCCGCCGGGCAGGAGGCGCCCGGCCCGATCGTGGACAGCTGGAGGCTGTCGACAAGGGCCGCGATCCGCCGGACGACCGCCAGGCCGCTGATCGTGACCGGCGCGGGCGGGCGCCTGGCGTGCGGGCCCAGGCTGGGCAGCTGGGTGATCGTGACCACGCGGGCAGCGGCCGGCACCCGTTCGGGGCCGGCCGGGGCGGCTGCCAGCTCACCTGGGCGTCCACCCGGATCGCGGTCTGGCCGTTGCCCGCCCCGGTCACCTCGACCACCAGGTCCCGGGTGTTCAGCACGGCGGGAATCGGAGCTAGCGAGAACGTGCGGTCCCAGGACGGCGGCCCGAAATCGGCATCTCCGAGCGTGAAACGGCGGGGCAGGTGCGTCTGCTCCCAGGCGAGTACCGCCTGCGGCTGGCCGGGCGCCCGCCAGAAGGAGACATCATCCACCAGCGTGGTGGAGACAAGGGTGGAGATCGGGACCTTGAGGGCTTCGGGCGCCTTAGGCAACCGCCGCGCGCCCGGGGGCACGACGAACGCCTTCAGAATGGCCGCCGCGTCGGTGACGGCACGCCCCCGCGGCCTGGACGACGCCGCCGTTACCGATCCCGTGGCCGTGTGGGTGGCGCAGCCGGCGGCCGCCATGGCCGCGCAGACGGCCAGGAGGAGCGTCGTGCCCGGCGCGCACCGCATACGTGGTCGCATACCTCTTGGACGCCCAGCGGGGCACCGCGGTTCCGCCCTCTGTGGCAGGTCAATCGCGCCCAGTCGATGCTCACCATCAGTCACGGCGAGGCCTGCGGATGCGGCGGGCGATGCTTCGCATGGCCCGGTCGATATCGGTGCCGAACGGGTTCTCGTGCACCAGGTACGTCCAGGTGGCGGTGGGGCGCTTCAGGCCGATGGCCTCGAGATCGACGCCGTCGGCGGTGATCGCGGCGGTCCGGAAGGTCTCGGCGGACCGCGCCGCTGCCTCCTCGAGCAGGGCGCTGAATGCGCGGATCGCTTCCTTGTTGAACTCATTCAGCGGGACGGTCCCGCGGGCCAGGGCGCGCAGGTGGATGCCCTCGCGGAGGTCCGCCAGGAAGGCCAGGTGCTCCGCCCAGGCCCGGTCCAGGTGGAACAGGACGATCTGGCGCGCGGCGCTGGCCAGGACGCTCCTGTCGATGCCCGGGCTCAGCTCCGCCAGGCGCTCCGGGCATTGCCGGGCAAGCGCCGACAGGGCGTCGTCGGTCCGCAGCACCCGGTCGCGATGGTCCAAGACGATGCGCCGCTGGTCCTCGACGAGCTTGTTGTACTGCCATGTGTTCCGGTGGATCTCCAGGTTGACGCCCTCGGCAACGCGCTGCGCGTGGCCCAGCACCCAGTGCGCCCTTGAGTCAGGGAGCCCGGCTCGCGCCTCGCCGGGCGCGTACTGGAGGATCAGCTCGTCTTCCATGCTGGCGAAGAAGACGGACCCGCCCGGGTCGCCCTGGCGCCCGGCGCGCCCGCGCAGCTGGTGGTCGAGCCTGCTGCTCGCGTGCCGGCCGGTGCCGATGACGTACAGGCCGCCCAGCCCGGCTATCAGGTCCCGGTCGCCGCCGGTGCCGCCGAGGCGGATGTCGGTGCCGCGCCCGGCCATCTGGGTGGACACCGTGATCGCGCCGTAGGCCCCGGCCTCGGCCACGATGGCGGCCTCCTGGGCGTCGTTCTTGGCGTTGAGCACGGTGCACCGCAACCCGGCGCGGTCGAGCTCGCCGGCGAGCCGTTCGGACTCGGCGACGTCGAGCGTGCCGATCAGGACGGGCCGCCCGGTGGCGTGCGCCGCGGCCACCTGGCCGACGACCGCTTTCTCCTTGTCCCTGATGGTCGGGTACAGCCGGTCGGGTTCATCGGCGCGGATGCACGGGCGGTTCGGCGGGATCACCGCGATCTCCAGGCCGTAGAACTCCCGGAACTGCTCGCCGGCCGCCACGGCGGTCCCCGTCATCCCGCAGATGGTCCGGTAGCGGCGGACCAGGGACTGGATGGTGATGGTGTCGAGAATCTCGCCGCTCTCGCTCGCGGCCAGGCCCTCCTTGGCCTCGACCGCCGCGTGCAGGCCGTCGGGCCAGCGCTGCCGCCGGGCCACCCTGCCCCTGGACTCGTTGATCAGGTGCACCGCGCCGTCCCGCACGATGTAGTCCACATCGCGCTGGAGCAGCGCATGGGCATGCAGGGCCACGTTGAGCCGGGTCAGCGCCTCGGCGTGCTCGGTCGTGTACAAGTCGATGCCGCCCAGCGCCTGTTCCGCGGCTCGTGCCCCCGCACTGGTCAGGGACACGTTGCGCGCGTCTTCGTCGACCTCGTAGTGCTGCCCGGGGCGAAGCCCGGCCGCGATCCGCGCCATCTCGCGGTCGGCGTCCGCGATCTCCGCCGCGCCCGCGAGGACCAGCGGCACCCGCGCCTCGTCGATCAGCACCGAGTCAGCCTCGTCGATCAAGACCACGTCCGGGTCACCCGCGACCAGATCGGCGATGTCGGTGACCAGGCGATCGCGGAGCACGTCAAAGCCGAACTCGCTCACCGGCGCGTAGGTGACCTGCGCCGCGTAGGCGCGCCGCCGTTCCGCCGCCGTTGAGGCCTGGCCGATCCAGCCGACGGTCACGCCCAGCAGGTCGTAGACCGGGCGCATCCACTCGGCGTCGCGGCGGGCCAGGTAATCGTTCACCGACATCACGTGCACCGACCGGCCGCGCAGCGCATAGCCGGCGGCGGCGAGCGCACCGCTCAGGGTCTTGCCCTCACCGGTCGCCATCTCGGCGACCAGCCCGGAAAGCATCGCCAGCGTGCCGAGCACCTGCACGTCGTACGGCCGCTCGCCGAGTGCGCGCCGCGCCGCCTCGCGGCCGCAAGCGCAGATCTCCGCGTCGTCACGCGCCGCTTGCGCCGCCGCCGTCAGCTCGCCATCGGTCAGCCCGCGCAGTCGCTGCTCATGCGCGCCGACCTGGGGCAGCAGCTTCCGGAACGGCGCCAGCTCCGTTGTTCCCGGCTTCTGCAGCAACCACCGCACGATGCTCGATATCTGCACGCCCGGACAACGTCTCACCACCGCCCCGGGTTCCGGCTACAGGCTTTCGCCGACGTCACCGTTAGGTATCTTCTGGGGCTTACTCAGCGAGGTCGCCTGCATGCTCGGCCGCACACCCGGCATCATCGGGGATAGCAATGGGCGGAAGAGGGAGTGGGGCCGCCGATGGTCGACGTATTGCTGCGCCGTGGCCGCCGCGCGGAAGCGGGCAGGCGGGCATCGCCGCGGCCGAATTCGCGGAGATGGGCTGGCCGGTGTGCCCCGGCGCCGCCCCGGCGCGAGCGGATGCCAGCCGCCACCGGCGCCCTCGCTGGCGCCGCGGGGCGCAGTCGCCCGGACACCGGCCGCGCCTGCTCCTGTGACCGGATCGGCTGCCCGGCGCCCGGCGCCCACCCGCTCTCCGCCGCCTGGCAGATCGAGGCGTCCAGCGACGCCGGCGAGGTGAGCCGCTGGTGGCGGGACCGTCCCGACGCGAGCATCATCCTGGTCACGGGGCGCGTGTTCGACGTGCTCGACGTCCCGGCGGCCAGGGCCGGCCGCGCCCTGGAGCGGATGGACCGCACGCCGGCGGCCACCGGCCCGGTCGCGCTGAGCGCGGATCACCGGGCCTATTTTTTTGTCCACCACCCGTGGCGCGCCCGCCGACGAGGACGAATGGTGGTCGTGCCACCTGGACTGCGAGCCGGACAGCTTCGCCCCGGTGGCCGGGCTGCGCTGGCACTGCCGGGACAGCTACGTGGTGGCCCCGCGCCCGCAGCCGGCCGCGGGCCCGGCCGCACACTGGATCCGGGATCCCGGGAGCACGCCCTGCCGGACTGCCTGCGGCTGCTGGAGTTCCTGGCCGACGCCTGCGAGGAGGCCTGGAACTGCGGAGCTGAGACCCAGGGTGATCCGCCAGCCTGTTCGGCCGGGCGTGCGCCGATCATCCCCGGCGGGGTGAACTCGCCGGTCCGGGCGTTCGGCGCGGTCGGCGGTGAGCCGGTGTTCATCGCCTCCGGCCACGGGCCCTACCTCACCGACACCGACGGCAACGCAGTACGTGGACCTGGTCTGCTCGTGGGGCCCGATGATCCTCGGGCACGCCCATCCCGGGGTGGTGGCGGCGGTCACCGCGGCGGCGGCCCGGGGCACCTCGTTCGGCGCCGCGACCCTGGCGAGGTCGAGCTGGCCGAGGAGATCGTCGCCCGCACCCCGGTGGAGCAAGGTCCGGCTGGTCAGCTCCGGGACCGAGGCGACGATGTCGGCGGTCCGGCTGGCCCGGGGCGTTCACCGGCCGGCGCCTGGTGGTGAAGTTCGCCGGCTGCTACCACGGGCACGTCGACGCGCTGCTGGCCGCGGCCGGGCTCCGGGGTCGCCACGCTCGGCCTGCCGGACTCGCCCGGGGTGACCGGCGCCGCGGCCGGTGACACGCTGGTGCTGCCCTACAACGACACCGGCGCGGTCGCGGAGGCGTTCGCCGCGCACGGGCCGGAGATCGCCTGCCTGATCACCGAGGCCTGCCCGGCCAACATGGGCGTGGTGCCGCCCGAGCCCGGCTTCAACGAATTGCTGGCCGGATCTGTGCCGAGCACGGCGCGCTGCTCATCATGGACGAGGTGCTCACCGGGTTCCGGGTCACCAGGTCAGGCTGGTACGGCCGGGAGGGCGTGGCCGGGGACCTGATGACGTTCGGCAAGGTGATGGGCGGCGGCCTGCCCGCGGCGGCGTTCGGCGGGCCGGGCCGAGATCATGGACCTGCTCGCCCCGGCCGGGCCGGTCTACCAGGCGGGCACGCTGTCGGGGAACCCGCTGGCCACCGCGGCCGGGCTGGCCACGCTGCGCGCCTGCACGCCGGAGGTGTACGCCCGGGTGGACGCGGCCGCCGCCGGCGGTGGCCAAGCTGGCCGCGGACGCGCTCGACGCGGCGGGCGTGCCGTTCCGGCTGCAGGAGGCCGGGAACCTGTTCTCGGTCTTCCTGGGCGGCACTGCGCCAGGTGCGCGACTTCGACGGCGCCCGCCGCCAGTCCGGCGCGGCCTACGCGGCGTTCTTCCACGCCATGCTGGCCGGCGGGGTGTACCTGCCGCCGTCCCCGTACGAGGCGTGGTTCCTGTCGGCCGCGCACGACGACGAGGCGCTGGGCCGGATCGCCGCGGCGCTCCCCGCCGCCGCCCGGGCGGCGGCGGCTGTCTAAACTGAGCAGCCTGGCGAATACGGACAGTCACCACCTTGCGTAACCTCTGGTAGCCCGTTCGCCCGGGGAGTTGACGTAGCCGCTACTCAGGCTCCCACGAGGGGTGGCTCTGCCAGGATGTCGGTGCAATTGGCCCGGGTGATGCGGCCGGGCCGCCTTTTTGGGAGCGAGAGGAACCACCAATGGCGGTGCGGAATGTAATCAGCACGCTGACTCCGGACGGCACCGAGGTCATGGGTCCCGGGGTGCTCATGTACCACTATCCCGGCAACGACATCATGAACGGCAGCCTGCTGACCGTTGAGAGCAACCACTTCTGCGTGCTGAAGTCGCGCGGCGCCATCTTGAACGTCTACGAGACCGGCCAGTACCCGGTGGAGACCCCGCAGCGCCCGCTGATCGGCAGCTTCCAGCAGGCCTTCTACGGCGGCGCAGTCGCCGTGGCAGTACGAGGCTCTGTTCGTCGCCCGCGCCAAGAGCGTGGCCAAGGCCCAGGGCATGGCGCTGTCCAGCGAGCTTGCCGAGCTGGTCTACGACGTGGACTACTACGTGCACGTGGAGACCAAGGAGGACGCGGTCAACCTGGTCACGCACATGCCCTACGCGGGGCACCTGCTGACCACCGAGGCGCTGAACGCCTACGCGGGCCCGGTGGTCGAGCAGGTCGATCAACCAGCTTGTCCAGGTCACGCCGCTGGAGCGGGTCAACGAGCGGATCCACGAGATCACCGAGCTGGTCCGCGGCCACCTGCAGGAGTTCCTGCGCGATCTACGGCATCACGCTGAACGACGTGAAGGTCCTGATGCGGCCCACGCGACGAGCGCATGCGCGAGCTGATCTCGCTGCGCGCGTTCGGGCTGTCCGAGCTGGACGCGGTCCGCTACTACGTGGCGCTGAAGATGGCCGAGCGCGGCCTGGTTTCCGCGCCCAACGTGGCGGTCGGCCAGCCGTTCAACTTCGGCCTCACCAGCTTCGCCGCGATGCCAGGGCTGGACGGCCGCTGGTGGCGCGAAGTCCGCCGCGGCACCGCAGCACCCGTCGCCGGCGGCTGACCGGCGTGGCCGACTCCTTGGGTGACCGGTTGCGCAGCCTGCTCGCGTCCGATGTGTACAGCAGCGAAGGGCAGGCTGCGCGCCGATGACATGCTGGTCCGCGAGCGGGTGGGCCGGGGCCTGGGCGACGCGACCACGCGGCTGCGGGAACTGATCAGCCGCTGGCGGGCCGACCGGGTGCCGCCATCCACCCGGGAGCAGCCCTTCCCGCCCGCCGAGGTGATGCAGCCGATCCGCAACGGCGAGCGGCTCTGCCGTGCCATCGAGGACGTCTCCTCGGCGGTGCGCGGCCTGCCGGTGCTGAACGCCGACCGGGTATGGGACCGGGTCCGCGGCGTGGGCCTGGCGGAGCTGATGCAGTTCGACTGGGGGCTGGTCGGCGAGTCGGACGGGCTCGCGGCGGACCTGGCGGAGATCGCGGAACTCGACGCGGTCGACCCGGCCGCCGTGGAAGGCAGGCTCCGCCGGATCCGCGAGGTGATCGGGGAGCGCCGGCGCTACCTGGAGATCCAGGCCTGAGAACGGCACGGGTAGGCTGAGCGCGCCATGCCCGAGATGACGGTGATCCACCTGCTCCGCCACGGCGAAGTCAGCAACCCGCGCGGGGTCCTCTACGGGCGGCTGCCCGACTTCCACCTGTCGCCGGACGGGGAGCACATGGCCAAGGCCGCCGCCGCGTTCCTGGCCGGCCGTGACGTCACCCTGCTGCTGTCCTCGCCGCTGGAGCGGGCGCAGGAGACGGCCGCCCCGGTGGCCGCGCAGTTCGGCCTGGAAGCACAGGTGGACGAGCGGCTGATCGAGCCGTCGAACCACTTCGAGGGCGAGCGGTTCGATGTCGGATTTCCTGCGCTACGCAGGCCGGGCAACTGGCCGCGCATGGCGAACCCGTTCCGCCCGTCCTGGGGTGAGCCCTACGCGAGCATCGCCGCCCGGATGCACGCGGTCATGGCCGACGCGGCCCGCGCCGCCCGCGGGCACGAGGCGGTGTGCGTCAGTCACCAGTTGCCGATCTGGGTGGCCCGCCGGGCCGCCGAGGGGCGCAGGCTGTGGCATCACCCGGCACACCGCGAGTGCGCGCTGGGCAGCGTGACCAGCTTCACCTACGCCGCGAGCCATAGTGGGCATCAGCTACGCCGAGCCGGCCGGGCGCCAGCCCCGGCGCCGCCCACGGCGCCTGACCGAGCTGCGGAGCGCCGGCCCGCTGTCGCGGCCGGAAGCCGGGTCCGGCACAATAGGGCCCGGCACTACCGCTTGTAGGAGATCACTCTGTCCCGTTTGCCGCGATGCCCGCGTCACGGGGGCATCCTCCGCAGGCCCGCTCCGGCGGGCCCGCGCGCCCGTGCCCAAGCGGCCGTCCTGGCGCTGCGGCGCGCTGGCGCCGTGCTCACGGCCGGCGCCTGCGACAGCGGGGCGATCGGGAACAGCGGACCCGGCCAGCAACGGCCAGAGCTTCGTCTCCGGCAGCCCCGGCACCACCGTGTACGGCGCTGGCTCGCGGCCCGGTCGCGCCGCGGGTCACCGGGACCACTGCTGTCCGGCAGCAAGCTCAGCCTGGCGCAGTACCGCGGCCATGTCGTGGTGATGAACTTCTGGGGATCGTGGTGCACCCCGTGCCGGGCGGAGGCACCGGCCCTGGCCCCGCTGGCCCAGCACTTCAGCCGGCAGCGGCGTCCGGTTCCTCGGCGTCGACATCCGGGACAGCCCGGCCAGCGCGCGAGGCGTTCCAGCGCGACTTCCACATCAGCTACCCGAGCCTGAACGACCCCGGCGACGAGATCGCGCTCGACTTCCGCGGCACCGTCCCGCCCGCGGGCATCCCGACCACGCTGGTCATCGGCCGCGACGGCCGGATCACCGCGCGGGTCATCGGCGAGGTGTCCTACCCGGGCCTGCGCGGGCTGATCAGCCAGGCCGCTGGCGCAGCCGTCATGACCGGGCGATCCGCGTGCCACGGTGACCTGCCACCGCCGCGGGGGGCAGGCCGGTGACCGAGGTTCGCATCCCGGCAGCGACCGGGCGCCCCGAGGGTGCCGGGGCGGCCAGCCGCAGCCGCAGGCCCCGGGCCCCGTGCCACGGCGGCGCGGCCGGCCACGCGGGGACCGTTCGGCATATTCGAGTGGGTCAGGTGGGGGTGGCGCCAGCTCACCTCGATGCGCACCGCGCTGATCCTGCTGTTCCTGCTGGCGCTCGCCAGCGTGCCCGGGCTCCGTGCTGCCGCAGCAGGGCATCAACCCGCAGGCGGTCCAGCAGTACTACGCCGCACACCCTTCGCTGGCCCCCTGGCTGGCCCGGTTCTCGCTGTTCAACGTGTTCGCGGCGCCCTGGTTCGCGGCCATCTACCTGCTGCTGTTCCTCTCCCTCGCCGGGTGCGTGATGCCGCGGACGTTCCGGCAGGTCGGCGCCGCCCGCCAGCAGCCGCCCCGGGCGCCCGCGCAACCTGTCCCGGCTGCCGCTGGCGGCGCACGATGGCCTCGCCGCTCGCGCCGGATGCGGCGCTCGCCGCAGGCGTCGGCGCTGCTGGCAGGCAAGCGGTTCCGGGTGCGCACCGGAGACGGCTGGGTCTCCGCGGAGAAGGGCTACCTGCGCGAGGCGGGCAACCTGCTGTTCCACCTGGCGCTGCTGGCCCTGCTGGCCGCGGTCGGCATGGGCGGCCTGTTCGGCTACAAGGCGGACCGGCTGCTGGTGGCCGGCCAGTCGTTCGGCAACACGGTGACCGCGCTCGACCTGTTCCGCCCGGGGCGGCTGGTCTCGGCGGCGGACCTGCAGCCGTTCAGCATCGCGCTCACCAGGTTCGACGCGCGCTACGTGACCTCGGGGCCGGACATGGGCGAGCCCGCCGTCGTTCAACGCCTACCTCGCCTACCAGGCGCAGCCGGGGGCGGCCGACACAGCGCTACGACCTCCAGGTGAACCACCCGCTGAACGTGGACGGCGTGAAGGTGTACCTGATCGGCCACGGGTACGCCCCGGTGTTCCGGGTCACCGACGGGACCGGCCACCTGGTGTTCAACGGGCCGGTGCCGTTCATCCCGGTCTCCCTGAACGGGCTCACCTCCGAGGGCGTGATCAAGGTCCCGGACGCCCATCCGCAGCAGCTTGGTTTCGCCGGGGTGTTCCTGCCCACCACCGTCGACGTCGGCGGCAAGCTGGAGTCGGCCTTCCCCGCGCCGTACCGGCCCTCGGTGAGCCTGGTCTCCTACGCGGGCAACCTGGGCATGAACGGCGGGCCGCCGCAGTCGGTCTACCAGCTCGACACCGCGGGCCTGCACCGGCTGGCGGTCAAGCCGCGGCCGCTGGCGCCGGGCCAGTCGATCAAGCTGCCGGACGGGACGGGCACGCTCACCTTCACCGGCTACCGGCAGTGGATCAGCCTGGCCATCACCTACGACCCCGGCCAGCTTCCCGCGCTGATCGCCGCGATCGCGGCGCTGGCCGGCCTGCTGGTGTCGTTCCTGGTCCGCCGGCGCCGGGTGTTCGTCCGGGCCGCCGCCGCTGACGGGCGGCACAAGCGTCGAGTTCGGCGGCCTGGCCAGGACCGAGTCGTCGGAGACGTTCGGCGCCGAGTTCGCCGGCCTGCGAGCAAGGAACGTGTCCGCCGCCCTCGCCGGCGCCAGTCATCTGACCCGCCCTCACCATCGAACGAGAGGGAGTGAGGACCGTGCCTGTCAACGTCGGGCTGGCCCAGCTCAGCGACCATTTCCTGCTGGCCACGGTGTTCTTCTACGCCATGGCCATGCTGGCCTACGCCGGCGACTTCGCCTTTGGGCGGCACGGGGGCAAGCAGGCGGCCCGCGTGGCGGCGGTGCCCGCCGAGGAGGTGGCCGACCGCGCCCGGGTCGCGGTGGGAGCGGGAGTTGCCGCCCAGGCCGCGGCGGTGTCGCCGGAGATCGCGGCACCGACCTGCAGGCCGCGACCGCCGCGGCCATGATCCCGGTCGCGGCTGCCACCGGCGGCGGCGCCGGGCCGGCCGTGGTCGCGCCGAGCCGCTGGCGCGCCGGCGGCCCGCCCGCCGGGCCCTGGATCCGGGCGGCGCTCGCCCTGACCGTGATCGGGCTCGGCAGCCAGATCTTCGGCATCGCCACCCGCGGCATCGCCGAGCACCGGGTCCCGTGGGGCAACATGTACGAGTTCGTCATGGCGATCACGTGCATGGCGGTGATCGCGTTCCTGGGCCTGTCGTTCCGGTTCCGGGTCTACGCGGTCGGGCTCTTCCTCATGGCGCCGATCGTGCTCGCGCTCGGGCTTTGCGCCACCGTCCTGTACACGGCGGCCGGCCCGCTGGTCCCGGCGCTGCACTCCTACTGGATCTGGATCCACGTCACCGCGATGACCGTGGCGATCGGCTCCTATGTCGTCGCGGCGACCCTCACGGTCTTGTACCTGGTCGCGGACCGGCACGGCCGGAAGCATGGCCGCCAGCCCGGAGGCCGGTTTCGGCGCGGTGCTCGACCGGCTGCCTTCGGCGGACGCCCTGGACCGCCTCTCCTACCGGACCGTGATCTTCGCATTCCCGATCTGGACGTTCGGGATCATCGCCGGGGCGATCTGGGCGGACCAGGCCTGGGGCAGGTACTGGGGCTGGGACCCGAAGGAGACCTGGGCGTTCATCACCTGGGTCGTGTACGCCGGCTACCTGCACGCCCGTGCCACCGGGGGCTGGCGGGGCCGCAGGGCCGCCTACATCCAGCTGGTCGGGTTCGCCAGCCTGCTGTTCAACCTGGTCGGCGTCAACCTCTGGATCACCGGCCTGCACTCCTACGCCGGCATCAACTAAGGCCCCCCGGCGACGTCAGGGTTGCTCGCCGCCCCCGCGGATCAGCCATTCCAGCGCGTTGATGAACTCGGGATCGTCGTCCGGGCCGAGCACCGGCCGCGGGTAATCGAGGGCGCGGCCCGCGGGATGGCGTCGCAGTGCGTCATCGGCGTCGATGACCGGCGGCCGGGGTGGCCTGGGTGGCCGGGTCCGCCGCCAGATCCGCCCTGTGAGCAGCATCATGCCCAGGGTCGCGGCCATCAGCAACGCGATGACCAGCGTAGATACCGCACCCATGAGCATCATGGCGGCAGCCTAACCGCAGCATCGCGACCTCGCGGGCAAAAGTGTGCAGTTGGTGCGTCTTCACCTGTCGGCCCATAACTCATGACAGCCGGTAACGACAGGTGTCGGTGCGGGTAATTTCGGCGTAACCTGGCGGCTGCAACGCCGATCGCGGGGAGTACAACTATGCGGCTGCGGCCCTTCGCCCGCCTCCGGCGGCTGTTGTGGCCAGGATGGGCACGCTCCCGGGCACAGGCAGCCGCGCAGGGCGGGGTGACCGCGCAACCAGCGGCTCCCGGAGGGCGGCATCGCCGCGCCGACCGGGCCCCGCCGGCACCGCCCGCGGCGGAGGCCGTCCCGGGGCAGCCGCCGGGCGGTGGGCCGTTCGCCTCACCGCCCCAGGAGGCCCGGGCCCGCCCGCCCCGATCGTCCCGGCCCGCCAGGCCGTCCCGTACCACCGAGGCACCCGGCCGTGGCGGCAGCCGCCGCGCCGGGTCCGCCCGGGCGGCTGTCCGTGACGCCCCCAGGGCGGCCGCTGCGGCCCGCGCCGCCGAGGCCAGGGCTGCGGCCGAGGCGCGCCGCCGGGTGGCCGTAAAGGTCGAGGCCCGGGCGTCGTGGTCCGAGGCCGCGGACGCGCGCCGGGTGGCGGTGGGCTACCGGCACTGCGGCCCGCTGGAGAAGGTACTCCACCGTGACTGGGCGGCGGGCGTGCTCCCGCCGCCCGAGGTGGTGCGGGCCATCGACCGCCTGGCCGAACTGCCCGCCTCGGTTTCCGAGCGCCTCGCGGACGGTGTCGACGCCATCTACGTGGGCCCCGGTGGCGTGCCCGACCTGGACGACATGAGCCGGCTGCGCGGGGTGCCGCTGCCGTCCGGCCGCGCGACGTGGGATGCCTGCGCGGGCGCCTACGGTGAACGCAAGATCATCATCGGCACGCGGCCCTCCGCGGCTCCGGATGTCGTCTGCCATGAGATCGGGCACGCCCTCGATGACCTGGACGGATCGGGCAGCAGGTGGCAGTCGGACTCCGAGGAGTTCCGCGCGCTCTACGGGCGGTGCCAGTCACGCCTGGTGAGCGATTTTCACCGGCAGGACGGATCGCTGGGACGGCGTGAGTTCTTCGCCGACGCGTTCGCGGCGATCGCGTCCAGTCAGCGGCCCGCGCTCGTGGACATGCTGGGTGGCAACACAAGGACCGCGCTTGATGTCATGCTGTACTTCAATGTGCGCTACGGGATCTAAGTGATTCGTGATGTTTGTCATTAGGCTGCCGAACGGACATCTCCTCGCTCCCGAGTCCGCCATGGACCACGAGGGCCGGGTGGTGGGTGACGCCTACGTCGAGGTCAGCCCGGCGGACCCGGAGTACGCGCGGCTGGCCAGCCAGGCGATCTCCGAGGAAGACATGGACCAGCGGCGGCGCCGCTGGCGGGATGACGACGAGGCGCTGCGCCGCGAGTTCGAGGACTACCTCGCGAGCGGGCGGCAGAACGCCAGGCCGCCCGGGGAGTAGATCCCCGGCGCCTGACGCCTGCCACCCATCTCCCGCGTCAGCGTGCCCCCGCCGGTGCGTGCCCCGTGCCCGTCCGTGGTTGCCCGCGGCCCGCGCGGACCTGGTTGCGGTCCGCGTATGACCGTCCCCGGCCGCTGGGGCCGGGGGGAACTGGCCTGGGGTTTACAGGGGGCTGTCGTCGCGTCAGTTTCCCAGCTCAGCGCCGGTTACGGCGTTGCGCCCCCTGCCGCTTGTGACTCGCCGCGGAGCAATGCGCGCACTTCCGATTCGCGGAACCTGCGGTGCCCCCCGGGAGTCCGGATGCTGCTGATGCGGCCGGATGCGGCCCACCGAGTGACCGTCTTCGGGTCTACTCGGAAGAGCGCAGCCACCTCACCCGGTGTGAGAAGGCGCTCATTGTTGCCATCCACGGATCTCCCCTCCTATCTCCGTTTCGGAGCGTGTCTTCAGTGTCGCGAAAACATCCGTTTACTTCCTTGTTTTCCCCAAAAATGGGCCGCTGGTGTGCCTTGTCAGCTTCGGACTTGGCTGGCTGCCCCGGTATGTGGCCGTGGCGATACGGGTTTGCCGGGCGATCTCGCCGGCTGTACACGGGAAGTGGCGGGATGTGCCGGCCTGGGGCCCGGGTGTCGCGGGATGTGCAGCACGCGATTACGGAATGTGTAAGGCGCTATTAAGCGCCCGGTGTGATTTCCGGGAGTTCGCCGATAGCGGAGCGTGCGCCACTCATCGGGTTTCCGGCAATCCCGGTAAGCGGAGTTGCGCATGATGCTGGACGCTATGAACCGCGTGAATCGGTTCGCCTGCGGGAGATATCCGGTGCCGGTCCGGTGACCGGCGGGGGCTGCTCTAAGGTGGGCTGGATGTCAGATTCGCGTCGGCGACAGCGGTGCTGCTGCTGCTGCTCCGGTTGCCCGCACCGGGGTGACCGGTGACCGCGCTGGTCACGGTCGAGGAGATCTGGGCTGCGGCGCAGCGCCTGGACGGAGTCATCGTCAGGACGCCGCTGGTTCCGTTCCCCGACACCGAGCCGCGCCTGCTCATCAAGCCCGAGTCCCTGCAGCCGACCGGGGCCTTCAAGCTGCGCGGCGCGTTCGCGGCGATCAGCGCGCTGCCCGCCGGGCAGCGCGCGCGGGGGGTGGTGGCGCACTCCAGCGGTAACCACGGCCTCGCCGTGGCGTACGCGGCCGAGGCGCTGGGCGTCCCCGCGGTCGTGGTCGTGCCGTACAACGCGGCCGAGGTGAAGGTTGCGGCGGCGGCCCGGCACGGGGCGCGGATCGTGACCGTCGAGCCCACGCTGGAAGCCCGGATCGCGGCCGCACAAGATCTTGCCGACCGGCACGGGTACACGCTCATCCCGCCGTTCGACCACCGCGAGGTGATCGCGGGCCAGGGCACGATCGGCCTGGAGATCGCGGCCGACTGCCCGGACGTCGACATGGTGCTGGTCCCGATCAGTGGCGGCGGGCTGATCGCGGGTATTGCGGCGGCCCTCTGCGCGGCATGCCCGGAAGCCAAGGTGGTCGGCGTCGAGCCGGAACTCGCGGCGGACGCCAGGGAGTCGCTGCGGCGCGGCGAGCGGGTTGCCTGGCCGCCCAGCGACACGGGGCGGACCATCGCGGACGCGCTGCGGGTGGAGCAGATCGGCGCGCTGCCGCTGCGGCACATACTCGGCCAGGTCCACGACATCGTCACGGTGACCGAGGACGAGATCCGCGAGGCGGTCCGGCTGACCGCCACCCGGGCCCGGCTGGTCGCGGAGCCCGGCGGCGCGGTGGCCGTGGCCGCGTGGCTGTTCCGCCGGGACCTGCCGCCCGCGCGGGCCCCGGTGGCGGTGCTGTCGGGCGGCAACATCGCCCCCGCTCTGCTCGGCGAGATCCTCGATGGCCCGCCGGGCCCCGTGCCCCGCCCGGGCGCCGCGGTCCCGAACGGACCGCGTGCGGTATCCAGCTGACCGGGCCGGCTGGGTAGTGCCGGGCCGGGTCGCGCATTGCCCTAGGCTGGACTCGCTATGCGCGCGACTTTCGCCTACACCACCGCACGGATCCTGCTGTTCGTCGCGGCGACCGGGCTGATCTACCTGGCCGGTGCACGTGGGCTGCTGCTGCTCGGGCTGGCCCTGGTGGTGAGCGGGGCCGCCAGCTACATCCTCCTGTCCCGCCAGCGGGACGCGATGGCGGGCGCGCTGACCCGGCGGCTGGGCTCCTTCCGGTCCAGGCTCGACGCGGGCACCCGGGTGGAGGACGAGGACTAGCTCCGCGCGCCCGGGCCGGTCGTCACCCGGTCGCGGCGTCCTTCAGCCAGCCGCCGCTGGTGAGCAGCCCCAGCACCGCCTGAACCGCCTCCTGCCTGCTCATCACCGACGTGTCGATGGTCAGGTCGGCGTTCCTGGGCTCCTCGTACGGGTCGGAGATCCCGGTGAAGTGGTCGATGAGCCCGGCGCGCGCCTTCGCGTACAGGCCCTTGCGGTCGCGGGCCTCGCAGACCGCCACCGGCGTGGCGACATGGATCAGCAGGAAGTCGCCCACGTCGCTGACCACGCGGCGCACCTGCGCGCGGGCCGCCTCGAACGGGGCGATCGGCGCGCAGATCGCAATGCCACCGTGCCGGGCCACCTCGGTGGCCACGTACCCGATACGCGCGATGTTCAGGTCACGGTCGGCCCTGGAGAAGCTGAGCCCCGCCGACAGAAGCTGGCGGACCAGGTCGCCGTCGAGCAGCGACACCGTCCGGTCCCCGCGCTCGGCCAGGGCGTCGCGCAGCGCCCGGGCGATCGTCGACTTGCCGGAGCCGGACAGCCCGGTGAAGAACACGACCACGCCGCGGTCCCGCCGCGGCGGGCGGGCCCGGCGCAGTTCGGCGGCCACCCCGGGCGGGGCGTACCAGGAGGGCACGTCCTCGCCACGGTCGAGCAGGTCTTCCAGTTCGCCCGCGGCCAGGTCGGACTGCTCGGTGCCCGGTTCGATGAGCGCCAGCGGGCGCCACACCTCGGCGGCCCGGTCGTAGGCCCATTCACCACCGGGCATCACCGGGATCGGGGTCTGGATGTGGGCGTCATCGTGGGCCGGCCGGCCGCCGCGGTCGGCGTCCCGCTCGTCTATGAGTAGGTGGGTGGCGCCGTAGGCGGCGGCGACGACGGCGCGGATCGCGGTCTCGCGGGTCATGGTGGTGTCCCTGGGCGCCAGCGGCACCGGCACGAGAAGGGTGCCCGGTGGCAGGTGCTTGGCCGCCGCGCTGACCGCACGGACCAGCGCCTCCGGCCGCACCACCACCTCAGCCGGGCCGGCGATCAGCGGCAGGAGCAGCAGCCTGGCCTTGAGCTGGCCGGCGAAGTGCCGTAGCTGCCCGATCTGCTGGCCGCTGAGCGGGCGCCGGGTCGCGAACGCGAGCACCGGGCCCTCGCCCAGTTCCGCGCGCACCTCCGCGGGGGTCCGCCGCAACTGCCGGAACGGGCCGTGCTCGGGCTCGCGGAAGGCGGTCACCGGGCCGCTGAGCTGGATCATGGCGGGGCCCGTCCCGTCCGGGCGCGCGTGCCGCCCGGGCTGGCCCGGCTGCCCGAGGGGCTGCGCCGGTGACCGCTCGGTGATCTCCAGGATCGCGAGCGGTGTGCCTTCGGGGTCGTTGAGCGTGAGCCTGCCCGCCGCGGGCGGGACGGCATCCTCGGTGACGTCGAGGACCACCGGCACCGGCCACGGCGTGCCGTCCGCGAGCGTGCCGCGTTCGGCCACCCAGGCCACGTCGGCCGCGTCGAGGAATCCGGTCAGGGGCGCGAACGCGCCCGTCAGCAGCAACTCCAGGTCGCCGAGCTGGCCTTCTGTGAGTGTCCAGGAGGGAAGGCCCGTGATGTCCAGGGCCGGCCCGGCCGCCGCCTCAGCGGTCACATCCACCTCCGTCTGGGGCCAGCCCAAGTGCTGGGCCGCCGTTGGGCCCCGGCTACCCGCCAGGCAAGCCGAGGGTACACGGACAGTGACTACCGGGCCAGGCGGATCCGCCTGGCCCGCCGGCCACCGTGGTGCACGGGGTCCGGCGGTGATGTGCCGCCCCGGTGCCAGGCCCGGAGATCCGCGCCGTGCGGGGCCACCCGCTGTCCCCCCAAGGCTCAGATTATCCGGGCGAACCTGTCCTCCGGCTTGCGGATGACGTAGAGCAGATCCTCGTGCGCCGCGGTCAGCCGCCCGCGGGACAGCCGGGCCACGAGTTTCTGCGCGGCGAGGTAACCGTGCGGCCCGCGGCGCAGCCCACCGGCCAGCCCGCCCAGCGCACCGCGTTCCGCGATCACCAGGCCGTGCATCGTCACGTAGGCCTGCACGCCACGACCCGACGCGAGCCGTTCGTACACGGCCGTGTGGGGCCCGGGCTCGCCGGGCTGGCGCTTGCGCCAGATCATCCGCCGGGCCACCGCGGGCAGCGCCCGGTCCAGGAAGCCTGCCGCGCTGTCCCGGTCCCGGATGCGCAGCAGTAGCAGCCCACCGGGCTTGACGGCCGCGCTGAGCCGGTCGAGGACCAGTTCGGCATGCCCGATCCGGTCCAGCAGCGTGGCGCACTGCACGATGTCGTAGGCCCGCGGCGACAGCGGCACCGTGCGGAGATCGCCGAGGATGGCATCCTTCATGTCCTGATGGCAGGCCACGGCCGCGCGGGTGACCTCGCTGTCCTCGTCGATCATGCTGACATTCAGCCGCGCTCCGGCGCTGCGCAGGGCGTCCACGCCAAGATCCTCGGCGGTGGTGCACCCGGCCTGCAGGATCGTGACCTGCTGCCCGGAGTTCTCCGCGGCGTAGGAGCGGGTGTGGCGGCCGAACAGGTCACCGCCTGCCAGGCGCGGGACCACCGCCGGGGGTGTCCCGGTCCGGCTCGCGGTGCCGGCCGGGGCGGCGCGGTCCGCGACAGCCCGATCGCTGTTCGCGGCGGGAAGCAGGACGACGCGTTCCGAAACGAACCGGTCCGCCGCAGCACGCGCCGCTCCGGCCCGTGCCGACGGGGAATCGGGCCGTGCCGACGGGGAACCGGGCCGTGCCGACGGGGAACCGGGCCGTGCCGAGGGAACGGCGGGGAATCGGGCCGTGCCGATGGGGAACCGGGCCGCGCCGATGGGGAACCGGCCCCGGCTGAGGGCGCGTCGTCGTCGTAGCGCCCGGCCGGTGACCTGACCGGTCCCGGCGGCGCGGATGAGCCCGCGCCCCGGCCAGCCGCGCTGCTGGCTGCGGCCGGCCCGCCTGCGGCCGGCCTGGCCGTCGGCGCGGCCGTGGTGCCGGACGCGGCCAGCGTGCCCCCGGCGGCTGACGTGCCCCCGGCGGCTGACGTGCCCGCCGCTGACGGGCCCGCCGCGGCTGACGTGCCGCGCCCGAGTGCCGGCTTCGCCTCCCGGGCGCGGGATGAGCCGCACGCTGCCGGTGCTGGGGAACTCGTAGGGCATCGCGCTCGCCACCGCGGGCTGGTACCAGCCCGCGGCCTCCGGCTCGTCCGCGGGTGCGCCGGCCCGCGTGTCCGCGGCAGGCGCCTGCGCAGCAGATGTGCCCACGGCAGGTGTCACCGGCGGGGGCGCGGCGTGGTGTGCCTCCCGCTGGGGCGCCGCGGGTGCAGCCAGCAGCCGGAAACCCTCGGATTCGTCGTCCGCCTGCACGGCGGGCTCGGCTGCGACGAGCGGGATCGGCGAGGTGGTTTCGCCGGGCGATTCGGTCTCGGGGGCGGTGGCAGATGGGTCCGGTGCCGCACTGGCCCGTGGCGGCCCCGGCCAGGCGCTGGCTGCCGGTGCCTGCGCGGCGCCAGAGACGCCCTCATGGTCGTCTGGCGCCACGCCCGATGGAGGAGGGCTGGGCGCCAGACGTGCCGCGGAAGGCCCCGGCTGGCCAGCGCCCGCGGATGTCGGCGGCGTGCCGCCGCGCGCTGGTGCCACGGCTTCGGGTGCCGCGGTGGCAGATGGTTCCGGTCGGCCGATGACAGCGGGTGCCTGGGCCGGGGTAACGGTCGTGGGTGCAGTGGCCGGCGGTGCGGTCGCGGGTGCCGTGGTGGCGGACGGTTCCGGCGGGGCAGCGCCTGCGGGTGTCTCTTGTGCGGTGGCGGTAGCGGGTGCCACGGCGGCGGGTGTGGTGGTGGCGGCCGGTTCTGGCCGGGCAGCGCCTGCGGGGGTCTGCGGTGTGCCGGTGCTCGCGGGCGGGACGGCCGGGGATGTCCGTGCACCGGGCGGTGGTGTGGTGGCTGGCCGGGCGACTGTGGTCTCGGGTGCTTCTGCCGGAGCGCTCGCCGTGGGCGCGGCGGGCGGTGCTGGGGCCGCGGGGCTCGCCGCCGGGGCGGTGGCCGTGGGTGCCGCGGCACCGGCTTCGGGCACGCCCGGCATCGCGGCCGGGGCGGTCCCTGCTGCTGGGGGAGCGGCTGGCGCCGTTGGCTTGGCGGCCGCGGCTCGTGGGCGGGTGCTTCCCGCTGGCTTCGGCGCGGTACGGGACCCTGCGGTCCTGGACCGGCCACGAGATGCCGTGCGCCGGCCAGGCCTTGGCCGGCCCCGCGTCCGGCTCCGTGCTAGCCGCAGGTGTGCTGGCCGGCTCTCCAGCAGCCGGCCCCCGTGCTCGCCAGGCCCCGTGCTGGCCGGCCCCGTGCTGGTCGGCGCTGTGCCGCCCGGCTCTCGTGCTGGCCGGCTTCGTGCTGGCCGCGGGTGGGCTGGGCGGCGGCGTGCTCGGATCGGCGGCTGCCTTCTTCGCCCGGCCCCGGGAAGCCGTCGTGCCGGGGCTCGCCGCTGCGCTTCTGGACCGGGCGCTGGCGGTGGTCCTGGTCCGTGGGCTGGCCGCCGCCGTCTTCGCCGGGGCGCCGGTGGCGGGTTGCGCGGACCGGGACCCGGCCGTGGATGTCTCCGGTGCGGTCACGGCATGCGTTCCGGCCTGGGCCGCGCCGTCGGCTGCGGCCGCCAGCACGTCTGGCTGGGTGGCGAGCGCGCCAGCCTGGTCACGGTCGGCTGCGACCGCCTTGGCAGCGCGTGCCCGGCTGCCCGTCCGTGCCTCGCTCATTGTGCCGGCGGGCTGCCTGCTGGCGGCGCGCCGGGGGGCGGGACCGGACCCCCTTCCCGCGGAACTATCCCCGGGGATCCCGTTCTCCGAAGTCACGGCACCTTAGCGTAGCCTGAGGCTTTTGCGAACTTGTGGGAGAGCGGCAGAGAAAGTTCCGCAGCCCGGCGCGCGACGGCTCGCCGGGACCGGGACTAGCGCCCCCCGGAAGGCAATAAGGTGGAGGTATCCCGCATCCGCGCCATGCGCCCACGACGTCAATGCGGGCCTTTCGTGCTGCCTACCCAGGGACACCATGAGCCTCGCCGGCCTCCTCAGCGTCATCGCGGACGACCCCCAGTTTCGCCAGGTCGTAGCCCAGGCCGCGGCGAACTCCGACGGAGGTTATCCGGGCGATGGCGCGGACGTGACCGCGCCGTCCGCACTCCGCCCGCTGCTCGCCGCGGCCCTCACCGGCCTGCCCGGGCCCGCCGGCCGGTTCCTGCTCGCGGTCACCGCGACGGCGAGGGAGGCCGAGGAACTGGCCGGGGCGCTCGGCTCACTGCTGCCCGCGGAAAGCGTGGCCTATTTCCCCGCCTGGGAGACGCTCCCGCACGAGCGGCTGTCCCCCGCTCGGACACCTCTGGCCAGCGGCTGGCAGTGCTGCGCCGGCTTGCCCACCCCGATCCGGCCAGCCCGCGGACCGCCGCGGTCGCTGCCCTGGTCACTCCGGTGCGGGCGCTGCTCCAGCCGATGGTGGCCGGCCTGGCCGACGTCGAGCCGGTCGCGGCGGCCGAGGGCGACACCTGCGATCTGGACGAGATGCTGGCCCGGCTGGTGGACCTCGGTTACACGCGGACCGACCTGGTGGAGCGGCGCGGCGAGGTCGCGGTCCGCGGTGGCATCATTGACGTCTTCCCGCCCGCGGAAGAGCACCCGGTGCGGGTCGAGTTGTTCGGCGACACCGTCGAGGAGACCCGGTTCTTCCGGGTAGCCGACCAGCGCAGCCTGGGGCCCGCTCTCGGCCTGTGGGCGCCGCCGTGCCGCGAACTGCTGCTGACTCCCGACGTGCGGGACCGGGCCAAGCACCTGGCCGCCGATCACCCCGGGCTCGCCGAAGTGCTCGGCAAGCTGGCCGACGGCATCACCGTCGAGGGCATGGAGGCGCTCGCGCCGGTGCTCGCCCCCCGGATGGAGTTGCTGCTCGATCACGTGCCCGCCGGCGGGGTGGTGCTCGCCTGCGATCCCGAGCGGATCCGCGCCCGGGCCGCCGACCTGGTCCGCACCAGCCAGGAGTTCCTCGAAGCGTCCTGGGTGAACGCGGCGGCGGGCGGCCAGGCGCCGATCGACCTCGGGGCGTCCGCGTTCCGGTCGATCACCCAGGTGCGGGCCGCCGCGGACAACCTGCGACTGCCCTGGTGGACCATCGCACCGTTCGACAGCATCGGCCCCGATGCCGGTCCTGGTGCTGATGGCCCTGGCGCCGGGGATGGCGAAGCGGACGGCGACGGGCCGGGGGGAGCGTATGGCAGCGACAGGCTTTCGCTGCGCCTGGGCGCGGGCCCGGCCCCTGCCTACCGCGGTGACACCAGCCGGGCGCTGACCGACGTCCGGGGCTTGCTGGGCGAAGGCTGGCGGGTGGTGCTCGTCACCGAGGGCCACGGGCCGGCGCAGCGCCTGGCCGAGATGCTCCGCAGCGAGGGCCTCGGTGCCCGGCTCGGCGACCTGACCGACCCACCGGAGCCCGGCGTGCCGAGCGTGACGACCGCGCTCATCCCGCACGGGTTCACCTGGGAATCCGTGCGGCTGGCCGTGCTCACCGAGGCGGACCTGGTCGGCCAGCATGCGGGGCCGCGGGACGCACGCCGGATGCCCAGCCGCCGCCGCGGCGGCATCGACCCGCTCCAGCTCACCCCCGGCGACTACGTGGTGCACGAGCAGCACGGCGTCGGCCGGTACCAGGAGATGACCAGCCGCAGCATTCAGGGGGCGGTCCGGGAATACCTGGTCATCGAGTACGCGCCGGGCAAGCGCGGCCAGCCGCCCGACCGGCTGTATGTGCCGACCGACCAGCTTGACCAGGTCACCCGGTACGTCGGCGGCGAGATGCCCAGCCTGCACCGGCTCGGCGGGGCCGACTGGGCCAAGACCAAGGGCCGCGCCCGCAAGGCGGTCCGGCAGATCGCCTCGGAACTGATCAGGCTGTACTCCGCGCGGATGGCCTCGGCCGGGCACGCGTTCGGCCCGGATTCACCCTGGCAGCGGGAACTGGAGGACGCGTTCCCCTACATCGAGACGGCCGACCAGCTTGCCGCGATCGACGAGGTCAAGCAGGACATGGAACGGCCGGTGCCGATGGACCGGCTCATCTGCGGGGACGTCGGCTACGGCAAGACCGAGATCGCGGTGCGCGCCGCGTTCAAGGCGGTCCAGGACGGCAGCCAGGTGGCTGTCCTGGTGCCCACCACGCTGCTGGCCCAGCAGCATCAGGCGACGTTCAGCGAGCGGTACGCGCCGTTCCCCGTGGTGGTGCGCACGATGAGCCGGTTCCAGAGCGACGCCGAGGTGGCCGAGACGCTGCGCGGGCTGGCCGACGGCACGGTGGACGTGGTGATCGGCACCCACCGGCTGCTCTCCTCGGACACCCGGTTCGCCCGCCTGGGCCTGGTCATCCTCGACGAGGAGCAGCGCTTCGGCGTGGAGCACAAGGAATACCTCAAGCGGCTGCGGACCGAGGTGGACGTGCTGTCCATGTCGGCCACCCCGATCCCGCGGACGCTGGAGATGGGCGTGGCCGGCATCCGGGAGATGTCCACCATCCTGACCCCGCCCGAGGAGCGGCACCCGGTGCTGACCATGGTCGGCCCGTACGAGGAGAAGCAGATCGCCGCCGCCATCCGGCGCGAACTGCTCCGCGACGGCCAGGTGTTCTTCGTGCACAACCGGGTCTCCTCGATCAACAAGGTCGCCAGCAGGGTCGCGGAGATGGTGCCGGAGGCCCGGGTGGTCGCCGCGCACGGCCAGATGAACGAGCACACGCTCGAACGGATCATGCTGGAATTCCTCGATCGCAAGCACGACGTGCTCGTGTCCACCACGATCGTCGAGTCCGGCCTGGACATCCCCAACGCCAACACGCTGATCGTGGACCGCGCCGACGTGTACGGGCTGTCCCAGCTGCACCAGTTGCGCGGCCGGGTCGGCCGGGCCAGCGAGCGGGCCTACGCCTACTTCCTGTTCCCGCCGGAGAAGCCGCTGACCGAGACGGCGCACGAGCGGCTGGCCACCATCGCCCAGCACACCGAGATGGGCGCGGGCATGTACGTGGCACTGAAGGACCTGGAGATCCGCGGCGCAGGCAACCTGCTCGGCGGGGAGCAGTCCGGCCACATCGCCGGCGTGGGCTTCGACCTCTACGTGCGGATGATCGGCGAGGCCGTGGGCGAACTGCGCGACGCCAGCCGGCCGAGCGGGCCGAGGTCCGGGTGGAACTGCCGGTCAACGCGCACATCCCGCACTCCTACGTGCCGGGGGAGCGGCTCCGGCTCGAGGCCTACACCCGCATTGCCGCGATCGACTCCGGTGCGGACATCACGGCCGTCACCGAGGAACTGACCGACCGCTACGGCCCGCTGCCCGACCCGGTGCTCGGCCTGCTCGCCGTGGCCGGCCTGCGGTCCCAGGCCCGCCGGGCCGGGCTGACCGATATCACCCAGCAGGGCACGCATATCCGGTTCGCGCCGGTGGACCTGCCCGAGTCCCGACAGGTCCGGGCGCAGCGGCTCTACCCGAAGACGGTGCTCAAGCCGGCAGTGCGTACGATGCTCGTACCAGTGCCCAGGGACATGCCTGGCGCCCGCCCTGGGGCGCCAGTCCCGCCGGGCACCCCGTTCCTGCGCGACAAGGAACTGCTCGCCTGGTGCGGGCAGCTCATCGAGGCGGTGTTCGGCGAGAGTGGCCCGGTCACGCCGAGCGCCTCGCCCACATAGGAAGGGATGCAGTCGTGCCTCGCACCTCCATCTTGGTGATCGCCGCGGCCGCCGCCGCGACGTGCGCCCTTTCCGCCTGCGGCCCGGTCCGGATGGGCGCGGCCGCGATCACGGGCGGGCAGCGGATCACGGCGACCACCCTGGGCGACCAGGTGACGAACCTGGAGAGTGCCTACCAGGCCGGCAAGTCGAAGATCCAGCTTCAGTTCCCGCTGGCGCAGGCACCGCAGCAGGTACTGGGGTGGATGCTGCGGTTCCGGAATCCGTGACGAGCTCGCCGCCCGCAACCACGTGGTGGTGACCAACGGGGAGAGCCAGCGGGCGCTCACCTCACTCGCCCATCAGACCGGGCGGACCGGGCCCGCGTTCATCCAGCTTGTCGTGGCCAACGGCCTGCCCCCGGACATGCTGCTGGAGCTGGGCAGGTACGAGGCCATCCAGAACAGCCTGTTCGCCCGGCTGAACGGCGGCACGCTGCCCAAGACCCAGGCCCGGATCCAGGCCCTGAGCCCGGTGTTCAGCGAGCGCGAGTGCGTCGCGGCGAAGACCCTGAACATCCAGGTCAACCCGCAGTTCGGCGAGATGGACTACGGCACGCTTTCGGTGATTCCCGCGAAGTCGCCGCTGTCGGCACCGACCGTGCCCGCGGCCGCGCCCTCGACCAAGCCCCGGCTCACCCCGCCCTGCTGACGGTCGGCGGGCGAAGGGGTGGCGGGGACGCAGGGCGACCGGGTGGCTGACGGCCCGGTGCCGGACGGCGGGCAGCCGGGTGCTGCCCTGCTGCGCCTGGTCGAGGTGATGGACACGCTGCGAGTGTCCTGTCCCTGGGATGCCAAGCAGACGCACGAGTCGCTGGCCCCGTACCTGCTGGAGGAGTGTTACGAGGCGCTGGAGGCGCTCGAAGGCGGTGACCCGGCGGCGCTGCGCGACGAACTCGGCGACGTTCTGCTGCAGGTCGTGTTCAACGCCCGGGTCGCGGCGGAGCGCACCGACGGCACCGGGTTCACCATCGACGACGTGGCCAACGGCATCGTGGAGAAGCTGATCCGCAGGCACCCGCACGTGTTCAGCGACGTGCAGGTGTCCGGCGCAGAAGAGGTCAAGCGCAACTGGGATGCGATCAAGGCCGCGGAGCGGGGCGGCCGGGATGGTGCGCTGCCCACGGCGCTGGGCTCCGTGCCGTTCGGGCAGCCCGCGCTGTCGCTGGCTGCCCAGTTGCAGCGCCGGGCGGAGCGGGCTGGCGTACCGGTGGAGCTCAGCGACCTGCCTGCCGGGACCGCCGGCGATGCCGCCGGGCCTGACGGTGACGGCCACGAGCCGGACGGCGTCAGCGAAATCGGCGCGGCACTGTTCGCGCTTGTGGCCCGGGCCCGTGCGGCCGGGGTCGACCCCGAACTGGAGCTGCGGGCCGCCGCGCGAAGCTACCGCGAGCGGGTCAGGCGGTGGGCCGAGGCGCAGAGCCGCGACCCGGGCTGACGGCTTGCGGGCGGCCCGCGCGCCCAGCAATGGCGTGCGGCGGCAGGCATAACCGCGGCGGCGCGGGGCGGGGCCGCGGCGGCGTGGCCGCTGCGAGGGACCGCGCGTGCTCGGCTAGGCTCCAATACCGACACCTCGCCAGGAACGCCGCGCCAACCTATCCGGGAGACCCGCCTTGGCCACCATCGACGCCGTTCACGCCAGGCAGATCCTGGACTCGCGGGGGAATCCGACGGTCGAGGCCGAGGTGGCGCTCGATGACGGCACGCAGGCCGCGCGGCCGTCCCGAGCGGCGCCTCCACCGGGGCGTTCGAGGCGGTCGAACTCGCGACGGCGGCGATGCGCTTCGGCGGCAAGGGCGTCACCAAGGCCGTCATGGCCGTCATCGACGAGATCGAGCCGGACCTGCTCGGCTTCGACGCCGACGACCAGCGCCTGATCGACCAGGCGATGATCGACCTGGACGGCACGCCGGACAAGTCACGGCTGGGCGCCAACGCCATCATCGGCGGTCAGCATGGCCGTCGCCAAGGCCGCGGCCGAGTCCGCCGGGCTGCCGCTGTTCCGCTACCTCGGCGGCCCGAACGCGCACCTGCTGCCCGTGCCGATGATGAACATCCTCAACGGCGGGGCGCACGCCGACAACAGCGTCGACATCCAGGAGTTCATGATCGCGCCGGTCGGCGCCGCCACCTTCGGCGAGGCGCTGCGCTGGGGCGCCGAGACCTACCACGCCCTCAAGTCGGTGCTCAAGCAGCACGGCTGTCCACCGGAGTCGGCGACGAAGGCGGCTTCGCGCCCGACCTGGCCCACAACCGGGCCGCGCTCGACCTCTTCGTCGAGGCGATCGGCAAGGCCGGCTTCCGGCCCGGCCGCGACATCGCGCTCGCGCTCGACGCGGCCGCCACCGAGTTCTACGCCGACGGCGCCTACCAGTTCGAGGGCGGCGGCGCGTTCCGCCGCGGAGATGATCGGACCTGTACGCGGACTGGCTGAACGCCTACCCGATCGTGTCGCTCGAGGACCCGCTGGCCGAGGATGACTGGGCAGGCTGGCAGGCGCTCACCGCGCGCGCTCGGCGACAAGGTGCAGATCGTCGGCGACGACCTGTTCGTCACCAATCCAGAACGGCTGCGCCGCGGAATCGCCGAGCGAAGCGCTAACGCGCTGCTGGTCAAGGTCAACCAGATCGGCACGCTCACCGAGACCCTCGATGCGGTCACGCTCGCCCACCGCAGCGGCTCCGCCTGCATGATCAGTCACCGCTCGGGCGAGACCGAGGACACCACGATCGCCGACCTCGCGGTCGCCATCAACTGCGGGCAGATCAAGACCGGGGCCCCGGCGCGCTGGAGCGCGTCGCCAAGTACAACCAGCTGCTGCGGATCGAGGAACTGCTCGATGACGCCGCCGCCTACGCCGGGCACGCGGCCTTCCCCCGGACTCCCGCAGGCCCGTGATTCCGACGCTGGGCCGCCCACCGGGCGGGGACCGGGCCAGGCTCACCAGCCGGGCCGCGGTGCTTGCCGTGGTGATCTGCGCGATCGCGCTCAGCCTCGCCTATCCGGTGCGCGAGTACATCGCCCAGCGCCGGCAGATCGACCAGTTGCAGGCCGAACGGCAGATGCTGAACGGCCAGATGCAATCGCTGCAACACGAGCAGAAGCGGCTGTCCGACCCCGCCTACGTCGAGCAACTGGCCCGCAGTGAGCTGCACATGTGCCTGAAGGGCGAGACCTGCTACGTCGTCATCGGCGGTCACACCGCCCACCGCAGCACCGCGTCCGCCGCGGCCAGCCTCACGCCCTGGTACGAGCGGATGTGGCAGTCCGTGCAGCAGGCGAACCGCGGCAGCACCCGGTGACGACCGACGCCGAGGTGGTCGCGCTGCAACTCGGCCGGCCACCACGCGGGCTGCGGCGCGTCGCGCACCGGTGCCCGTGCGGCCTGCCCGACGTGGTGGAGACCGCGCCCCGCCTGGCCGACGGCACCCCGTTCCCCACCCTCTACTACCTGACCTGCCCCCGGGCGGCCGCGGCCATGGCACGGCTCGAAGCGGCGGGCGTCATGCGGCAGATGCAGGACCGGCTGGCCGCCGACCCGGAACTGCGCGCGGCCCACCAGGACGCGCACCGCGACTACCTGGCCCGGCGGGACGAGGTGGCCCGCGCCGCGGGCGTGGCGCCGCTGCCGCCCGGTACCCAGAGCGCGGGCGGCATGCCCGCCCGGGTCAAGTGCCTGCACGCGCTGACCGCCCACGAGCTTGCCGTGCCGGGAGCCAACCCGCTGGGCCGGGAGGCCGCGGAGCGGGCCGGGCCGTGGTGGGCGGCGGGCCCGTGTGTCCGCCGGGCCGGCCGCGCCTGACCGAAGCGCGTGACCGGCCGGGGCCGGTCGGGTGGTGCGCCGGTATGCGAGTGGTGCGCTGACATGAAGGGCGGGGCCAGGTGAGCAACGAGGCCGTCATCCGGGTTGCGGCCATCGACTGTGGCACGAACTCCGTCCGGCTGCTGGTGGCCGACGTGGACCGGGCCGCTGGCCGGCTGTCCGATGTCGACCGGCGGCTTGAGATCGTGCGGCTCGGCCAGGGCGTGGACGCCACCGGGCGGCTTGGCGCCGAGCCGCTGGCCCGGACCTTCCGGGTGCTGCGGTCGTACCGGGAGATCATCGCGGAAGCGTCGGCGTCGGCCGTCCGGATGGTGGCCACCAGCGCCACCAGGGACGCGGCCAACGCCGGCGAGTTCGTTGCCGGGGTGCGCGACATCCTCGCGATCGAGCCTGAGGTGCTCAGCGGTGAGGACGAGGCGCGCCTGTCGTTCACCGGTGCGACGGCCGAACTGACCGGCGGCGCGGCCGCTCCTTACCTGGTCACCGACATCGGCGGCGGCTCGACCGAGTTCGTGCTCGGCGGCCCGGGAGCGCTGACCGCCGCCGTGAGCGTGAACATCGGCTGCGTCAGGATGACCGAGCGGCACCTGCGCCACGACCCGCCCACCGCCGGCGAGATCGCGGCGGCACGGGCCGATATCGACGCCGCGCTCGACGTGGTGGCCGGCCAGATCCCGGTGGCGCAGGCGCGCACCCTGGTCGGCCTGGCCGGATCGGTGACCACCGTGGCCGCGCTGGTGCTCGGGCTGGACAGCTACCAGCCCGAGCGGATACATCACTCCCGGGTCAGCGCGGCAGCGGTGCGGGAGGTGGCCACGAGCCTGCTCGCGCAGACCAGGGCGGAGCGGGAACGGCTGGCCGTGATGCATCCGGGCCGGGTGGATGTGATCGGCGGTGGCGCGCTCGTGCTGACTCAGATCATGGAGCGGTTCGGTTTCGGCCGAGGTACTGGTGAGCGAGCACGACATCCTCGACGGCCTGGCCTGGTCCCTCGCGACGGGTGCAGGCCGGTGACCGCGGGGTGCGGGGCCGGTGCGCGCGGGTGCGGGCCGGTGACCGCGGCGGCGGGCCGGTGACGGCCGGGCTGCCGGGTGCGCTGGGGCTGCCGGTGCCGCCGGGAAGCGGCTGGCCCGAGGATCCGGCCTCGCCCGGTACCCCGGTGGCCACGGACGCCGCACAGGTCCGCACGCTCGCCGCCGGGGCCCTGCAGGCCGGCCGCCTGGGGGAGCTGACGGCCAGGCAGTCCGTGTGCCGTGCCTGCCCCCGGCTGGTCGAATGGCGGGAGCAGGTCGCGGCCGTCAAGCGCGCGTCCTCGCGCACCCAGCGGTACTGGGGGCGGCCGGTGCCCGGGTGGGGAGACGGCGATGCGCGCGTGCTGATCGTTGGTCTCGCCCCCGCCGCGCACGGCGGCAACCGGACCGGGCGGATCTTCACCGGCGACCGCAGCGGCGACGTGCTGTTCGCCTCGCTGCATCGATGCGGGCTGGCGGCGCTGCCCACCTCCACGGCGGCCGGGGATGGCCAGCGCCTCATCGGGGCCAGGATGGTCGCGGCGGTGCGGTGCGCCCCGCCGGTCAACAAGCCGTCCGTGACCGAACGGGACACCTGTGCCCCCTGGCTGGCGGCGGAGTTCGCGCTGGTCGCGCCCACGGTCAGGGTCATCGTCTGCCTTGGCGGCTTCGCCTGGCAGGCGGCATGGCCGATGCTGCGGTCCGCAGGCTTCGCGGTGCCCAGGCCGCGGCCGAAGTTCGGTCATGGCAGCGAGGTCACGCTCGCCGCCCCGGCCGGCCCGGGCAGCCAGGTTCTGCTGCTGGGCTGCTATCACCCGAGCCAGCAGAACACCTTCACCGGCCGTGTCACCCCGGCAATGCTCGACCAGGTGTTCAGCCGCGCTGGTGACGCGGCCGGCCTCGGCGGAGCGGCTGCGGGCGCGAGCGCCGCACCGGCGTAAGAACCCACGCCGGCCTGCACGAGCACGGTCATCCCGGCACCCCCCCAAGTCCCGGCTACGCTGTGTGCGCACCTCTTCCGAAACGCGGCAAATTGGTAACGCTTCGCATTCAGGGATGGGATCGTACGAATTGAATATGTGAACCCGGGCGAGGTTTTCTCCCCCTATTCGCCTGAGCAAGAATGGTTCGGACCCACGGGGGTATCATGACCCAGCCCCCGTAGCCCAAGGGAAAAGGCCGGCCCCCTAAAAGGGTCCCCAGTGTCGGTTCGACTCCGACCGGGGGCACGCCCCTCGTACCTGCAGCGACCCCCCCAAAGCTTCGGCACAGCGGCATGGTTGTGCGGCGGCAGCCCAACTGGGGGAGGCGGTGCGGGCCTCCTGCCTGCGCCCCAGGTCCGTGCTCACCTCATCAATTCCGGACATCGGAAGTTGATCATTAATTCCGAACAGGCGAGCGGATCATGATGGGCGGACAGGTGCACGTGATCTGTTGCAGAACGGGCCGGATGTTCTTCTCGATCCGCCCAACGAGGCGGCGGCACCCGGCTGACTGAACGGACAATAGGAGCAGCCGGCAGTCCCGTTCCGTGCGTGCCTACTTCGGCGGTGATCGTGCCTTGCGAGTGGGATAAAAGGGCCGGGCGGCGCGGTCAGCCGCTTACATCCGGCCCGGCCCGGGTGATGGTGACCCGCACGATGACGCGCCGGTCGCGGACCATCGCGGCCCGGTAGTCGTCCCAGTCCGGGTGCTCGCCGGACACGCGCCGGTAATAGTCCACGAGCAGATCCATGGCATCGGGCAGGGAGATGACCTCCGCGTCCCCCTCGACCTGCACCCACTCGCCGAAGAAACCGTCGGTGAAGACGCACAGCGAAGCACGCGGCCGGTGCCGCAGGTTCTTTGTCTTGACCGCCGTCTCCCGGGTGCTGATCAGCACCCGGCCCTCGTCGTCCACGGCGCACGCCACCGGCGACAACTGAGGCCTGCCGTCGGACCGCGAGGTGGCCAGGACCGCCCGGTGATGGGTACGCGAGGAAGCCGGCGGCCCGCCCGGTGTCCACGTCAGGCGCTGTTGAGCCGGATCCGCCTGCGCACCTCGTACTCGTGCACGATGGCGCTGGCGTAGCCGTGGGTGAGCCCGTGCTCGTCGGCCAGCCAGTGTGCGCGTTCTTCACAGCGCAGGAACGCGGGACCGGATTCGAGGCTTGCGAACCACTCCGGGAGTTCTCGTCCGGTGACGGACGGGATGCGCGCGATCAGGTTCTTATGCGTTTCCGGGGAGTGGTTCAGAGTCAACTGGCACCTCCAGAGGGGCGGACACCGCTCCTGTCGAGACTGCATCACGCCCGCGCTCCTGGCAACCCCCCAGAGCCGGCTTTGAGTAAACGTGGAGGAGTCTTGCGGCATCCGGCCGCCCGCCTCGCGGTGACCTGGGCCGGTTCTGCCGGGAAACGGCGCGTGACCAGCGGGGTCAGGCGGCCGGTGCCATCCGGGTCACGACAGCCGCTCGAAGATCATGGCCATGCCCTGGCCGCCGCCGACGCACATCGTCTCCAGGCCGAACGTCTTGTCGTGGAACTGCAGGCTGTTCAGCAGCGTGGAGGTGATCCGCGCCCCGGTCATGCCGAACGGGTGCCCGACCGCGATCGCCCCGCCGTTGACGTTCAGCTTGTCGATGTCGATGCCCAGGTCGCGGTAGGACGGGATGACCTGGGCGGCGAACGCCTCGTTGATCTCGACCAGGTCGATGTCGTCGATGGTCATGCCCGGCCCGGGCCAGCGCCTGCTGGGACGCCTCGACCGGGCCGAGCCCCATGATCTCGGGCGACAGGCCGGTCACCCCCGTGGCCACGATCCGCGCCAGCGGGGTGAGGCCGAGGTCGGCCGCCTTGCGGTCGCTCATGACCACGACGGCCGCGGCGCCGTCGTTGAGCGGGCAGCAGTTGCCCGCGGTGACCGTGCCGTCCGGGCGGAACACCGGCTTGAGCCCGGCCACCTTCTCCAGTGTGGTGCCGGCCCGCGGGCCGTCGTCGGCGGCGACGACC
Source organism: uncultured Actinomycetes bacterium (assembly GCA_963730235.1). Classification (GTDB taxonomy): domain Bacteria; phylum Actinomycetota; class Actinomycetes; order Streptosporangiales; family Streptosporangiaceae; genus DASXKD01. The sequence goes on along the minus strand of CAVSRH010000024.1, from coordinate 59,704 downwards.
GTGCCGTCGGGCAGCGTGAGCGGGGTGATGTCGCGCTGCCAGAACCCGTTGGCGAGCGCCTTCTCGGCCAGGTTCTGCGACCGCACGCCGAACTCGTCCTGCGCCGGCCGGGTGATGCCCCGCAGCTGGGCCACGTTCTCCGCGGTCTGCCCCATGGCGATGTAGACGTCCGGCACCTCGCCGTCCGCGCGCGGGTCGTGCCAGTCCGGTGCGCCCTCCCCGGACCGGGCCGCGGTGCGCTCCTCCGCGCTCGGCGAACAGCGGGTTCTGCGTGTCCGGCCAGCTGTCGCTGCTGCCCTTGCCGAACCGGCTCACGCACTCCACGCCGGCCGAGATGAACACATCGCCCTCGCCGGCCTTGATGGCGTGGAACGCCATCCGGGTGGTCTGCAGCGAAGACGAGCAGTACCGGTTGACCGTGGTGCCGGGCAGGTGGTCGTAGCCGAGCAGGACGGCCACCACGCGGGCCATGTTGAAGCCCTGCTCGCCACCGGGGAGCCCGCAGCCGAGCATGAGGTCGCCGATGTCGGCGGGGTCGAGCTGGGGGACCTTGGCCAGGGCCGCGGCCACCATCTGGCGGACCAGCGTCGTCCGGCCGGATGGTGGTGAGGGATCCCTTGAACGCCCTGCCGATGGGGGACCTGGCGGTGGCGACGATCACTGCCTCGGTCATGCCTGCTCCCTCGGATCAACTCTGGCTACTGGTCAGTAGCTTACGACAGCGCCCCGCCCAGGCAAATTGTTCCCTGCTGCCCGCTCACGCGGGGCGCCCACGCCGCTCACGCGGGGGTGAGGAACGCACTCAGCGCGGCAATCAGCATCGCGGGGTCCGCGGTGGCGCACAGTTCCCGCGCCGAGTGCATGGCCAGGGACGGAATGCCCACGTCCACGGTGGGCATCGCCAGGCCGGCGGCGACGATCGGCCCGATCGTGCTCCCGGTGCGCATGCCGCTCTTGTTGACGAAGATCTGCACGGGCACGCCGGCCTGTTCGGCGGCGAGCAGGAACGCGGCCTGGGTCGGCGCGTCGGTGGCGTAATTGACGTTGGCGCTGACCTTCACGACCGGGCCGCCGCCCAGCGCGATCTGGTGGTCCGGCTCGTGCCGGTCGGCGTAGTTGGGGTGCGTCGCGTGCGTCATGTCCGCCGAGACGTGCACCGAGCCGGCGATCGCCCGCAGGAACTCATCCCGCGTGCCGCCGCGGGCGAGCACGGTGCGCTCCAGTTGCCTGCCCAGCCACGCACCCGATGCGCCGGTCACGGCCCGACTGCCGACCTCTTCGTAGTCGAACAGCACCAGCGCGCTGACGTGCTGCGGTGCGGGCTGGCCGGCCACCGCGGCCAGCGCCGTCACGCTGGCATGCGTGCAGCCCAGGTCATCCAGCCTGGCCGAGCTGACGAACTCCTCGCTGGCCCCGGCAAGCGTGCCACCGGCCAGGTCATAGGTCACCATGTCGTGGCTCAGCACGTCGCCGGCCGGCACGTCAAGCTCGGCGGCGAGAAAGGCCTTGAACGCACCGGCCTGCGGGTGCCCAGCGACCAGATGGGTACGAGATGCTGCTGCGGATCGAGCTTCAGCCCTTCGGCACGCAGGTCACGGTCGAGGTGGACGGCCAGCTGCGGCACCCGCAGCACCGGCCGGTGCACCCGCAGCCAGCCGGACCGCCGTGGCGCCCGGTGCACGGACAACGACACGGCCGGCGAGGCCGAGGTCGCGATCGAGCCAGGAGTTCAGCAGCGGGCCGCCGTAGACCTCCACGCCGAGCTGGCGCACGCCGGCCCGGCCGGTGTCCGGGCGCGGCTTCACCCGCAGCGTTGGGCTGTCGGTATGCGCCCCCAGCAACCGGAACGGTGCATGATGCGCCGCGCCCGGCGGAACCACCCAGGCGAACAGCGAGCCGCCGTCCACCACGGCGTGCCTGCCTGGACCGGACGGCCACTCCCCGGCCAGCGGGAGCTGGGTGAAGCCTGCCGAGGTCAGCCGGCGCAGCGCCTCGGCGGCGGCGTAGTACGGCGATGGCGAGGCGTCGACGAAGTCGATCAGGTCCAGGGCGGCATTGCGGTCGAGGGTCATTGCCCTATCATCGCCCGGCCCGCCGGGCCCACCGTGACGGCCCGCCGGGCCCACCGTGACGGCCCGCCGGGGCCACCGGGCGGCCGCTCCGGGCCGGGCCGTTATCTGGGCCGGCGCCATGTCCCGGGAGCGCGGGAAGAGGACCAGGCCACCGCGGGGTTTCCGATAGCGTCTGTGCAGCAGGACCGGCAGGGACGGCGTTGTCCCAGGTCCGGCGCCGCTGGGGAGGTGTCTGGTGATGCAGGTCCACGACTCGCTCATCGAGCTTGTCGGCAACACGCCGCTGGTCCGGCTGCACCGGGTCACCCGGGACCTGGGCGCCGGCGCCGCGGCCGTGCTCGCCAAGGTGGAGTACTTCAACCCGGGCGGCTCGGTGAAGGACCGGATCGCGCTGCGCATGGTGGAGGCGGCCGAGGCCTCGGGGCACTCCGCCCGGGCGGCACGATCATCGAGCCGACCTCCGGCAACACCGGCGTGGGCCTGGCCATCGTGGCGGCCGAGAAGGGCTACCGCTGCCTGTTCGTCTGCCCGGACAAGGTCGGCCAGGACAAGATCAGCGTGCTCCGCGCCTACGGCGCCGAGGTCGTGGTCTGCCCGGGCGCGGTGCCGCCCGACCACCCGGACTCCTACTACTCGGTGTCCACCCGGCTGGCGCGCGAGACCCCGGGCGGCTGGAAGCCGGACCAGTACGCCAACCCGGAACAACCCCGCCTCGCACTACCACTCCACCGGCCCGGAGATCTGGGCGCAGACCGACGGGAACGGTCACCCATTTCGTGGCCGGGATCGGCACCGGCGGCACGATCAGCGGCGCCGGCCGGTACCTGAAGGAGGTCTCCGGCGGCCGGGTCAAGGTGATCGGCGCCGACCCGGAGGGCTCGGTGTACTCGGGCGGGACCGGCCGTCCGTACCTGGTGGAGGGCGTCGGCGAGGACATCTGGCCGGAGACCTACGACCCGGACGTCTGCGACGAGGTGATCGCGGTCAGCGACGCCGACTCGTTCCTCATGACCCGCCGGCTCGCCCGCGAGGAAGGGCTGCTGGTCGGCGGCTCCTGCGGGCTGGCCGTGGTCGCCGCGCTCGGTGCCGCGGCCAGCGCCGGCCCGGGCGACGTGATCGTGGTGCTGCTGCCCGACGGCGGCCGCGGCTACCTGTCGCAAGATCTTCAACGACGACTGGATGGCCGACTACGGCTTCCTGACCGAGCAGACCGCCGAGCCCAAGATCGCCGATGTGCTTGCGCGCAAGCGGGCCGGCGCTGCCGATCTTCGTGCACGCCCACCCGGACGAGACGGTCGCCGCGGCGATCGCCATTCTGCGTGAGTACAACGTGTCCCAGGTTGCCGGTGATGAAGGAGGAGCCGCCGGTGATGGTGGCCGAGGTCGTCGGCTCTGTGGTGGAACGGGACCTGCTCGACGCGCTGGTGTCCGGCCGGGCCCGGCCGGAGGACCCGATCGGCGAGCACATGTCCGCGCCGCTGCCGCATGGTCGGCTCCGGTGAGCAGGTCAGCCGGGCGGTCGAGGCGCTGGAGAAGGCCGGAGCGGCGGTGGTGCTGGTGGACGGCCGGCCGGCCGGCATGATCACCCGCAGGACGTGCTCGCGTTCCTGGCGGGTGGTGCGGCATGAGCGGCATCGGCAAGCGGGGGCGGGGGCATGAGCGGGAACGGCCAGCCGCGGCCCGGCGGTTTCGAGACGCTGGCGATCCACGCCGGGCAGGAGCCGGACCCGGCGACCGGCGCGGTGGTCCCGCCGATCTACCAGGTCTCCACCTACGCCCAGGACGGGGTCGGCGGGCTGCGCGGCGGCTACGAGTACTCCCGCACCGCGCAACCCCACCCGGACCGCGCTGGAGGAGTGCCTCGCCGCGCTGGAGGGCGGCGCCGGGCGCTCGCCTTCGCCTCCGGCATGGCGGCCGAGGACTGCCTGCTGCGCACCGTCTGCCGCCCCGGCGACCACGTCCTCATCCCGCACGACGCCTACGGCGGCACCTACCGGCTGTTCGACAAGGTCCTAGCCCTGGGGCAGTTGAGCTACCGCCCGGTGCGATCTCGCGACGCCACGCGCCGTCCAGCAGGCGCCTGCAGCGAGCGGCCGGCGCGCGTCGTGCTGGGTGGAGACGCCGACCAACCCGCTGCTGTCGATCGTGGACATCGCCGCGCTCGCGCACGCCTGCGCGCGACGCGGGCGCGCTGCTGGTGGTGGACAACACCTTCGCCTCGCCGTACCTGCAGAACCCGCTCGCGCTCGGCGCGGACGCCGTGGTCCACTCGACCACCAAGTACCTCGGCGGCCACTCCGACGTGATCGGCGGCGCGCTGGTGGTGGCCGACCCCGCGCTGGGCGAGCGGCTGGCCTTCCACCAGAACGCGACCGGCGCGGTCGCCGGGCCGTTCGACGCCTGGCTGACGCTGCGCGGCATCAGGACGCTCGCGGTCCGCATGGACCGGCACAGTCTTAACGCCCGCGGGTGGCGGACATGCTCACTCGGCCATCCGGCGGTGTCCGGGGTGCTCTACCCGGGGCTGCCCGGCCACCCGGGGCACGAGGTCGCGGCCAAGCAGATGCGCGGGTTCGGCGGGATGGTGTCGTTCCGGGTGCGCGGCGGCGAGGAGGCGGCGGTCGCGGTCTGCGGGCGGACCAGGCTGTTCACCCTGGGCGAGTCGCTCGGCGGGGTGGAGTCGCTGATCGAGCATCCCGGCCCGGATGACGCACGCCTCGGTGGCCGGGTCGCCGCTGGAGGTGCCCGGCGACCTGGTCCGCCTGTCGGTCGGCATCGAGTCCGGCGGCGACCTGCTCGAGGACCTCAGGTTCGCGCTCGGCTGACCCGGGGGAGCGACCCCCCGGAACCCCCGCTGGCCTGAAGGCCCCGCGACTTCGTCGCGTGGCCTTTGGCCCTGGTGCGAGCTGCGGGTTACCGGGCCCCGCACTGGGGCTGCGTCAGGAGTTCCAGATCATGAGGACCAGGACGACCAGCCAGATCAGGGTGACGATCCCGGCCATGGAGGCGATGCGGCCGCGCTCCACGGACGCGGTGTGGGCTGTCGGGGTGACGGGGATCGCCTGAGCGTCGGGGGCGTCCTCCTGGCCGTCCGGCCCGGCCGGCTCGGGGTGGCGCGGGCGGCGTGTTCGCCGTGGCCAGCGCCTCGTGCTCGCTCGCCGTTTCCAGCGCGACCACGGCCCGCCGCTGATCGCGCATGATGAGCACGAGCAGCACCAGGGAGACCACGAACAGCGTCATCGCCGTGGTGACCCACGCCGAGCTCAGCTTGTTCAGTTCCTGTGCCGCGGCGATCCCGAAGACGAGCACGCCCAGCGAGGCGATGCCGAAGATCCTGGTCGTCCGCAGCATGTACCGGAGCACGGCGACGTTGCGCGTCCTGATATAGCGGGGCGTGGACAGGATCGCGATGGTGACCGGCCCGATCGTGAAGATCACGAAGGCCACGTGCAGCCAGATGATCAGCCGGTCTGGGAACGATGTGCCAGCGGGCTGCAGGTTGGCGGCTATCCGGTCGGTGAGGGGCATGAGCCGATCCTAGGGGGGCTTGGAGCGGACAGTCATGATCCCCTGGCACAGGGTGCCAGGGGATCATCGGTGGGCGGCTAGGCCTTGCGGCCCGGCGCAGGTCAGTTGCGGACGTCCACGGGGTCCCGGCTGCCGTCTTCGGCCGACTTGTTGCTGCGGTTCACGAAGAACGCCGCGACGAGGCAGATCACGCCGACCACCAGGGCGCCGGCGCCGCGCAGCGAACGGCTCGCGTTGGCCCGGCCCAGCGAGGCCGGCGGGTGCGTGATTTTGCCCATGATGCTGGGCAATGAATGCGCTGGCTCGATGAAGTAGATGATGCCGGCCATGATGGCCAGAACGGCGATCACCGCCAGCACGACGGCGATGATCGTCTTGCCGGACGACCGGCCAGACGCGCTCACAGAACTCACGTGTTCCTCCTAGACAGATGCGCGGGCCCCGCTCCGCCTGCCGCTGCACAGGCCCGCTCGTCAGAGATGACTGCCGAACGCTACTACGGGAGAGGGGCGCTAGGGTGCGAGGTCCTCAATGCTCCCGAGCCAAATCTATCGCCTGCCCTTACGGCGAGTGCGAAGAAAGTCCCTTACGACGTACTCACCAAGCCGGTCGGGCTGGGCGCGGAGCACCCGGCCCCCGTTACGCCGCGCGACTTCTTCCACGAATTCGGTCAAGCGTTCGTCATCGGCAAGCATGAAGATGTTAAGCGCGGCCCGGCGCCGTGTCATTTTGTCCACCTCGGCGAGGGTCAATTCCAGTGTTTCCGGCGCGGGCGGCCAGTCGAACCAATACTGCCCGTCCCGGCGCAGGTGCGCGGTGGGCTCGCCGTCGGTGACGATGAGCACGACCGGGTCGTGCTCGGGCCGCTGGTCCAGGAACCGCCCGGCCAGCACGAGCGCGTGATGCAGGTTGGTGCCCTGCACCATGTCCCAGCCGAGCCCGGCCAGGTCGGTCTCGCGTAGTTCCCGCGCGTAGTTGGAGAACCCGACCACCTGGATGGCGTCCTGCGGGAACCGGCTGCGCACCAGCGCGTGCAGCGCGAGCGCGGTCTGCTTGGCCACGCCCCAGGTGCCCCGCAGTGCCATCGAGTAGGACAGGTCCACCAGCAGGCACACGGCGGCCACGCCGCGGCGCTCGGTCTCCCCGACCTCGAAGTCCTCCGGGGACAGCCGCACCAGGGGCCGCCCGTCCGCCGGGCCGCCGCCTGTGCTGTCGCGGCGGTCGGCGGCCCGGTCCCGGACCGCGGTGGCATCCCGCAGCAGTGCGTTGCGCACCGTCGCGGGTGTGTCGATCGCCTGCTCGTCGCCGAACTGCCAGGGCCGGGTCGCCCCGGTGCGCTCGCCAGCCTGGCCCGCGTCGCGCTGGTCGTGGTCGCCGAACCGGCCCTCGGGCAGGTCGGCGAAGATCTGGCGCAGCGCCGTCTCGCCCAGCCGGCGCACCGCCTTGGGGGTGAGCTCCAGCCGGCCCGCGGTCCGCTGCAGGTATCCCTGCCGCTCCAGTTCCCGCTCGATCTGGCGCAGCGCGTCCATGTCGTCCACGGCCTGGCGGCCGAGCGACCGGCGGATCGACTCCTCGTCGATGTCGTCGAGGCTGGCGCCCGGGTAGTCCTGGCCCAGCGCCGCCTCCAGGTCGGCCAGGTCGGCCAGGTCGCCGACCGCCGTGGTGGCGTCGCCGAGCCCGAGCGGTTCGTCGCCGGTCATCGACTCCTGCTGCCGTCCGGCCATGTCGATCTCGGGGCGGCGGGCCCGCAGCGCGTTCGCGAGCCGGGCCATCTCCGCGGCCAGGCCCGCGTCGGACAGCGCCTGGTCCATCAGCCCGGCCAGCTCGTCGCGCTGCTCGGCAGACAGCGACGACATCAGCCGCTGGGCCGCCATGGCCCGGCGGGCCAGCTGGTCCACCAGCTCCTCCAGGTTGGCCGGGCGATCGGGGAACAGGTCCCCGTAACGTTCCATGAAGGCGTCGAAGTCCTCCTGGGTGTGCTCGCCCCGTGCGTCCGCGTCGAGCATCTCGTTCAGGTCGGCCAGCATGTCCTTGACCCGCTGCAAGGCCTCCGGATCCGGGTTCTGGAGCGCGTCCTTCATGCCGCGGAACTGGCTGTCCAGCACCTCCCGCCGGAGCAGGTCCTTGAGCTCCTCGAAGGTCTCCCTGGCGGCGGCCGAGCGCCACTGGTAGTCGGCCAGCCGGCTGATCGCCTGCGCGGTGTCGGCCGGGAGCGCGTCAAGCTCGTCCTCGCGCATCCGGGCGTCGTCGCCGGGATCGGGGAACAGCTCCGCCCGCTCCTGCCCGATCGCGGTGTCCAGCAGCGCGCGCGCCTTCTCCAGGATGCCGTCCAGGCGGCCGCGGCGGCGGATCTCCTCCCGCTGCTCGCGCACCCGCCGGAGCATGTCGTCCAGGCCGCGGTGGCCCTGCATGCCCCGGCGGAGCAGGTCGCGCAGGGCACTGCCCGGGTCGGCGCCGCCGAGCACCGACTCGCCCATCTCGTCGAGCGCGCGCCGCGCATCGTAGGGAGACGCGAGCGGGTCCGGGCCGCCGTCGTACGGGCCGTACCGGTAACCAGTCACGTATGCCTCCTCGCGCCGACCGGGCCGCCGTCAGCTGCCGCCGTCAGGTGCGGTACACCGCCCCGCCGTCGACCTCGTCCTTGGACAGGCGGCGCATCAGGTAGAGCCCTTCGAGCGCGAACTCCACCGCCGCGGCCGCGTGCCCGAGCGACTCGCTGCCCTCCATGCCGAGCCGCTGCATGATCTTGGCCAGCCCGGTCACCTCGCCGACCCGGCCCAGCAGGTCGGTGGCGGGCACCAGCTCGCCGGTCTCCACCGTGCCGCCGCCCTCGAACAGGCCCAGCAGGCCGGACAGGTCCGCGCTGCCGAGCCGGGCGCGGAAGGTGTCCGCGGTCGCCCGCCGGAGCAGGTGCTCCAGCACCTCCTGTTCCCGGCCCTCCTCGCTGACCTCGAACTCGACCTTGCCGCGCAGGCTGGTGACCACCGGCGGCAGGTCGCAGATCCGGGCCACCGGCGGCACCTCGCCGGTCAGCGCCGACCGCCGCACGGCCGACGCCGCGGCCGACTCGGCGGCGGCGATCGCGAACCTGGCCGACACGCCCGAGCGCGCGTCCACCGCGGGCGAGGCGCGCACCAGGCGGGTGAACCGCGCGATGACCTCGACCAGATGGCCGGGCAGCGCCGCGCCGGGGTCCGTGCCGTCGGCGGCGATCTCCGCCTCCTGGCGGACCAGGGCCAGCTCGTCGGGCAGGGACTGCGGGTAGTGGGTGCGGATCTCGGCGCCGAACCTGTCCTTCAGCGGCGTGATGATCCGGCCGCGGCTGGTGTAGTCCTCCGGGTTGGCGCTGGCCACCAGGATCAGGTCCAGCGGCAGCCGCAGCGCGTAACCGCGGACCCCGATGTCCCGCTCCTCCAGCACGTTCAGCAGCGACACCTGGATGCGCTCGGCCAGGTCGGGAAGCTCGTTCAGGCAGAAGATGCCGCGGTTGGTGCGGGGCACCAGCCCGAAGTGGATCGTCTCGGCGTCGCCCAGGGTCCGGCCCTCGGCCACCTTCACCGGGTCGACGTCGCCGATCAGGTCGCCCACGCTGGTGTCCGGGGTGGCCAGCTTCTCGCCGTAGCGCTCGCTGCGGTGCCGCCAGGTCACCGGCAGCGCATCCCCCTGCTCGGCGGCGAGCCGGCGGCAGCGGGCACACGCCGGCTGGTAGGGATGGTCGTTGATCTCGCACCCGGCGACCACGGGCGTCCACTCGTCAAGCAGTTCGGGAAGGGTCCTGATCAGGCGCGTCTTGCCCTGGCCGCGCTCACCGAGCAGCATCGTGTCGTGCCCGGCGAGCAGCGCCCGCTCCAGTTGCGGTATCACCGTGTTGTCGAACCCGATGATCCCCGCGAACCGGCGCTCGCCCGCGCGCATCCTGGCCAGCAGGTTGCGGCGGATCTCCGCTTTGACGGTCTCGTAGGCGTGCCCGCTGGCCCGCAGTTCGGCCACGGTCGCGATGGCCGGATGGGCTGCCGCGGGTGCGGCGGCGTGAGTCTGATTGTCTGAGTGCACCATTCGACATTATGTCCACGTGGGCGGGGCTGGCACCGGCCCGGTCCGCCGGCGGCACGGGAGAGGCGAGGAGATGGCACGCAGGGATCCGGTGCTGGCGATCGACGTCGGCGGCACGAAGATTGCCGCTGGCCTGGTCGAGCCCGGCGGGCGGCTGGCGTCCTGGGCGCAGACCGAAACGCCCCGTGCCATGGAGGCCGAACCGTTGTGGCGGACGCTGGACGCCCTGTGCACCCGCCTGCTCGCCGAGGAGCACATCGACCCGCGGGACGGCCTGGCCGGGGTGGGGTGCGGGTGCGGCGGCCCGCTGGACTGGCCGGCCGGCCGGGTCTCGCCGCTGAACATCCCGGCCTGGCGCTCGTTCCCGCTGCGCGAGCGGCTCCGGGAGCGCTTCGGCGGCGTCACGGTACGGCTGCACAACGATGCCATCTGCATGACCGTGGGCGAGCACTGGCGGGGCGCGGGGCGCGGCCGCCGCAGCATGCTCGGCGTGGTGATCTCCACCGGCGTGGGCGGCGGCCTGGTGCTGGACGGGCGGCTCATCAACGGCCCGACCGGCAACGCCGGGCATATCGGGCATGTGGTGGTGGATCCCACCGGGCCGTTCTGCGTGTGCGGCGGGCGCGGCTGCCTGGAGGCCATCGCCCGGGGACCCGCGCTGGCCGCCTGGGCGCAGGGTGAGGGCTGGCGCCCCGGCCAGACGGCGGTGACCGCCAAGGATCTCGCCGACGACGCAGCGCAGGGCCACCCGATCGGGGTCGCCGCCATGCGCCGGGCCGGCGGGGCCCTGGGTATCGCCATCGCCTCCGCCGCCAACCTGTGCGACCTGGAGGTGGTCGCGATCGGCGGCGGGCTGGCCCAGGCCGGGCCGCTGCTCTTCGACCCGCTGGAGGAGGCGCTGCGCACGCACGCCGGGCTGCCCTATGCGCGGGACGTCCCGGTGGTGCCCGCCGCGCTCGGCCAGAGCGCGGGGCTGATCGGGGCCGCGGCGCTGATCTTGGCGGCGGACCGGTACTGGGCCGGCGACTGACCGCCGCCGGCCCGGCCACGCGGCCGTCCCCGGATGCGAGACTGCTCGCATGACGACTTCCCTGCCGGTGCGCCCCGACGACGTGGCCGCGGCCAGGAAACTGCTGCGCGGGATCGTCTCACCCACCCCGATGCTGCATTCCCGGGTGCTGTCCGACCGGCTGTCCGGCCCGGTGTTCCTGAAGTGCGAGAACCTGCAGCGGACCGGGTCGTTCAAGTCGCGCGGCGCGTACGTGCGGATCAGCAGGCTGACCGAGGCCGAGCGGGGCCGCGGTGTCGTGGCCGCGAGCGCCGGCAACCACGCGCAGGGGGTCGCCTTCGCCGCCGCCATGCTCGGCACCCGGGCCACCGTGATCATGCCGGAAGGCGCGACGCTGCCCAAGATCGAGGCGACCAGGGGCTACGGTGCCGAGGTCATCCTGCGCGGCGAGACGTTCGGCGACGCACTGGCTGCGGCCCTGGCCTACGCGCAGGAGCGGGGCTCGGTGTTCATCCACCCGTTCGACCACCCCGACGTGGTGGCCGGCCAGGGGTCCCTCGGCCTGGAGATCATCGAGCAATGCCCGGAGGTGCGCACCATCGTGGTGCCGGTGGGCGGCGGGGGGCTGGCGTCCGGGATCGCGGTGGCGGCGGGCGACGCCGACCCGCCGGTACGGGTGGTCGGGGTGCAGGCGGAGGCGGTCGCGCCGCTGCCCGCCTCGCTGGCGGCCGGGCACCCGGTGCGGATCGAGCCGTCCGCCACGATGGCGGACGGCATCGCGGTGCCCAGGCCCGGCGAGATCTGCTGTGAGATCTTCGGGGCCCTGGGGGTCAGCGTGGTGACGGTGGCCGAGGAGACGCTGTCCCGGGCGCTGCTGCTGTGCCTGGAGCGGGCCAAGCAACTCGTGGAGCCGGCCGGGGCCGCCGGGGTGGCCGCGATGCTGGAGCACCCGGAGGCGATCGAGACACCGGCCGTCGCGGTGCTGTCCGGCGGCAACATCGACCCGCTGCTGCTGGCCAAGGTGCTGCGGCACGGCCTGTCCGCGGCCGGGCGTTACCTGATCTTCCGGTGCCAGCTGCCCGACCGCCCCGGCGCGCTCGCCACGCTGCTCGCCGAGGTGGCCGCGCTCGGCGCGAACGTGCTCGACGTCTCGCACGAGCGGGTGGCGCCGCGGCTGCTGGTCGATGAGGCCGAGGTGCTGCTGCAGGTGGAGACGCGCGGCCCCGCCCACTGCGACGAGGTCATCGCCGGGCTGCGGCGGGCGGGATACACCCTCAAGTTCATCTGAACGCTCCCCGTGGCCGGCCTGGCCCCCCGCCAGGCCAGCCCCGTGGCGGCCCGCCGTGGCGGGGCGGCGTGCCGGGGCCACCCGGTAACCGGCCGGCCCGGGGTCAGGCCGCCGCCCGGGACGGGCCGGAGCCCGCCTCCGGACGTGTCGCGGCAGGGCCGCCCCGGAGCCGGCCGGGGTCAGAGGTTGCCGCGCCGGGCCTGCTCCCGCTCGATCGCCTCGAACAGCGCCTTGAAGTTGCCCTTGCCGAAGCCCTCCGAGCCGTGCCGCTCGATCAGCTCGAAGAACACGGTCGGCCGGTCCTGCACCGGCTTGGTGAAGATCTGCAGCAGGTACCCGTCCTCGTCCCGGTCGGCGAGGATCTTCTCCGCGGCAAGGTCCGCCAGCGGCACCCGGGTCTCGCCCACCCAGGTGCCGAGTTGCTCGTAGTAGGTGTCCGGGGTGTCCAGGAACTCGACCCCGGCGGCCTTCATGGCGCGCACCGTGGCCATGATGTCGTCGGTGGCCAGCGCGATGTGCTGCACCCCGGGGCCGCCGTAGAACTCCAGGTACTCGTCGATCTGTGACTTCCTCTTGCCCGGCGCGGGCTCGTTGATCGGGAACTTGACCTTGCGCGAGCCGTCCGCGACCACCTTGCTCATCAGCGCGGAGTACTCGGTGGCGATGTCGTCGCCGACGAACTCCTTCATGTTGGTGAAGCCCATGACGTGCTGGTAGTAGCTGACCCACTCGTCCATGTGGCCGAGTTCCACGTTGCCCACGCAGTGGTCGATCTCGGTGAAGAACGGCCGGCCGGCCGGTGTGGCCAGCGGCTCCGCCGCGACGTAGCCGGGCAGGTAGGGGCCCGAGTAGTTGGACCGCTCCACCAGCGTGTGGGTGGTGTCCCCGTAGGTGGCGATGGTGGCCAGCACGACCTTGCCGTGCTCGTCCTCGACGGTCTGCGGGGCGGCGACCGGCCGGGCCCCGTGGGCGATCGCGTACCCGAAGGCCTCCTCGGCGCTCACGACGCCGATCGACAGGTCCATCACCCCGTCGCCGTGCGCGGCCACGTGCGCGGCGAGCGCGGTGCCCGGCCGGACCGGCCCGCGCAGCACGAACCGCGCCTGGCCGGAGGTCAGCACGTAGGCGGCCTCGTCCCGGCAGCCGGTCTCCGGGCCGCGGTAGGCGACACACCGCATGCCGAAGGCGGTGGAGTAGTAGTGGGCGGCCTGGCGGGCGTTGCCCACCGCGAAGACGACCGCGTCCATGCCGGTGACGTGGAAGCCGTCCGCCGTGCCGGGGTTGTCGTGCCAGCCGTTGCTCGTCATCGTCGGCTCCCTTCGCGCCACGGTCCGGTCACGCCCCCTTGCGTGGCCGTCCGTTGAAGGCAGCATGCGAGTGGTCAAGCATGATGCGCAAGGGTTCCGTCTAACACTGGTCGGTTTGTATATTCATAGCGGGAGTACGTTCGTAAAACTGCACAGCATGCCAGCATGGAGAGGGCGGCCGTGATCGACGAACTGGATGCGCGCCTGATCGAGTTGCTCGCGGCGGAGCCGCGGGTGGGGGTGCTGGAGGCATCCCGGCGGCTCGGCGTGGCCCGGGGCACCGTGCAGGCGCGGCTGGACCGGCTGCAGGCCAGGGGCGTGGTGACCGGCTACGGCCCGGACATCGACCCGGCCGCGCTCGGCCACGCGGTGACCGCGTTCGTGACGCTGGAGATCCGCCAGGCCGGCGGCCACGATCCGGTCGCGGAGCGGCTCGCGGCCATCCCCGAGGTGCTGGAGGTGCACACGATCACCGGTGCCGGGGACATGCTCTGCCGGGTCGTCGCCCGGACCAACGCGGACCTGCAGCGGGTGATCGACGCCATCGTCGGCGCGGCCGGCGTGGTGCGGGCATCGACGGTGATCGCGCTGGCCACGCCGGTGCCCTACCGCGTCCTGCCGCTGGTCCGGACCGTCGCCCGGCCCGTCCCGGCGCGGCACGGTTAGGAACCCCGGGCAGGTCGTTGGCGTAATCGCCGACAAACGCCGCGGGCCAGCCGCCGTCTCAGCAGTCACCACCGCACCGGCGGTCACATGAGCCTCCGCTCCGCCCGGCTCCTAATGTCATGGTTGGCGCAACCATCACAAAAGAATGTGATGGTTGGCGCAACCATCACAAACGAGGTGGGTGCGGCGAGAAGGGGCGGGGCGGGCGGGGCCGTTACCCGGTTGCGCTGGGCGGCGTGGCGCCGCTGAGCCCGCAGGCGATGTCGAGCACGACGGCGCGCAGCTTCTCCGGGTCGTCGGCGCGGTCGGCGTAGAACATGCAGCCGAAGCTCACGCTGGCCAGGGCCACCGCGGCGCGGACCTGGCTCTCCAGCGGGGCGTCCTGCTCGGTGAGCAGGCCGACCAGGGCGTCCATCCGCTCGCGGAAGAGTTCGCTGCGGTTCTTGGCGTGCGCCAGGCTGTTGACCGAGGCCTGGTTGTGCTGCAGCATCCGGAAGACACCGCTGGCCTCCGCCACGATGCGGTAGTAGCGCTCCAGCACCTGCGCGCGCGCCTCGGGCGTGCGGGGCTGCGTCCGGCCCCAGGCGACCAGGTCGTCGATCTGGCCGAAGTAGTCCTCGACCAGGCTGGACACGATGTCTTCCTTGGACTTGAAGTGGTAGTACAGCGCGGCCTTGGTGACGTCGAGCCGCTCGGCGATCTCCCGCAGCGAGGTCTTGTCGTAGCCCTGCTCGGCGAACAGTTCCAGGGCCACGGACTGGATCCGCTGCCTGGTGTCGTGGCGGGCGTGCGCCTGGCTCGTCTCGGTCATGGGCACCGCACCTCCCGCCTTCCGCTGGTTCCTGACCAGGCCCGGTCTCCGTGCTGAGCGGATCAAAACTTACTTGACGACCGGTTAGTTCACGATCTATCGTATGAGCTTACGGCCATACTAACCGGTCGGCAAGTAGGTAGCGCGCAATCTGGGCCTGAGGGCGACCGGCGTGGCGGCCAGCCAGACCAGCAACGGGCCGGCGGACCAGTCATGGGCCGGGGGACCGGCCGGAGGAGGGAATGCAGCATGGCGGAGACCGAAGCCGCCGCAGCGCCAAACGGGGGGACCGAGAGCGCCGGCGCCAAGCGGGAGGTGCTCATCATCCTCCCCGGGCTGCTGCTCGCGATCATGCTGGCCATGCTGGACCAGCTGGTCGTCTCCACCGCGCTGCCGCGGATCGTCGGTGACCTCGGCGGGGTGACCCACCTGTCCTGGGTGGTGACCTCCTACGTGCTGGCCACGACGGTGACCACACCGCTGTACGGCAAGCTGGGCGACCAGTACGGCCGCAAGCGCTGGCTCATGATCGCGATCGTCATCTTCCTGGCTGGCTCGGCGCTGTCCGGGCTCGCGCACTCGATGGACCAGCTGATCGCGTTCCGCGCGATCCAGGGCCTGGGCGCGGGCGGGCTGCTGACCGGCGCCATCGCGACCATCGGGGACCTGGTGTCGCCGCGCGAGCGGGGCCAGTACATGGGCTACATCATGGGCGTGATGACCCTGGCCATGATCGCCGGGCCGCTGGTGGGCGGTTACATCACCGACACCTTCAGCTGGCGGTGGATCTTCTACATCAACATGCCGATCGGTGGCCTCGCCCTGGTGTACCTGGCCGCGACCATGCACATGCCGCGGCACCGCGTCCAGCACAAGATCGACTATGCCGGCGCCGTGACCCTGGCCATCGCCGCCACGTCCATCATCCTGATGACCACCTGGGGCGGCACCCAGTACCCGTGGGGCTCGGTGCAGATCCTCGGGCTCGCCGTGCTCGCGATCGCCGGCACGGCGGCGTTCCTGTACATCGAGGCGCACGCGGCCGAGCCGATCCTGCCGCTGAACGTGTTCCGCAGCCGCAACTTCTCCGTCGCCATCGCGATGAGCTTCCTGCTCGGCCTGGTGCTGTTCGGCGCGCTGACCTTCCTGCCGCTGTACCAGCAGACCGTGCAGCATCTGTCGGCCACGGAAAGCGGCCTGATGCTGATCCCGATGATGCTCGGCTCCACGGTGACGGCACTGATCGCCGGGCAGGTCACGACCAAGACCGGCCGGTACAAGGCGCTGCCGATCGTCGGCGCGGGCGTGATGACGATCGGGTTGTTCCTGCTCACCAGGATCGGCCTGCACACCAGCCTGGTCACCATCGGGATCTACTTCGCCGTGATCGGGCTCGGCATGGGCTTCCTGATGCAGATCACCACGCTCGTCGCGCAGAACAGCGTGGGCCCGCGGGAGATGGGCGTGGCCAGCAGTTCCCGCACGTTCTTCCAGCAGATCGGCGGGTCGCTCGGGGTGGCGGCGTTCGGTGCGGTCTTCGCCCGGCGGCTGGTCGAATCGCTGACCGCGCATCTGCCCAGCGCGCACGTGAGCGTGAAGGGCGGCGCTCAGCTCGACCCGGCCACGGTGAACCACCTGCCGGTGCTGGTGCGCGACGACTTCTTCGTGGCGATCACGCACGCGGTCACCGGGGTGTTCTGGCTGGTCGTGCCCGCGGCCGCGGTCGTGTTCGTGCTCGCCTGGCTGATCAAGGAGGTCCCGCTGCGCAGCGGCCGGGCCCCCGCGGCGGAGCAGCCCGCGACGCGCGAACTGGTCAGCTGAGCCCATCGCGTCCTGAGCGCCGGCCCCCGCAGCCTGCTGCGGGGGCCGGCGCTTCTGTCTGAGGCGAAACCACGCCGGCTGCAACCTGGCAGCAGGGCCGGCGCATTTGTATGGGCGTAACGGATCGTGGGTCCAGGGAGGAGCGCCGGTCAGGTGACTTCCGCAGATGACTTCATCGAATTCGCGTCCCTCGCGTCGCCGCGCCTGCGCCGGACCGCGTTCCTGCTATGTGGGGACTGGCAGACCGCCGAGGACCTGGCCCAGACGACGCTGGCGAAGATGTGGGCCCCGGCGCGCTGGCGGTCACCCCGGATGGCCGGACCCTCTATGTGGCCAGCTACGACGCGGGCACGGTCACGCCGATCCCGGTCGCCACGGGCAAGCCCGGCAGGCCGGTCCGGGTCGGGCCGGACCCGTACCTGCTCGCCGTGACGCCCGACGGGACGACCGTCTACGCGCTGAGCTACCACGCTGGCACGGTGACGCCGGTCGCCACCGCGACCAACACCGCCGGGAAGCCGGTCAGGACCGGGCGGCGGCCCATCGCGATCGCCCGCTAGGCGCGGGACTGGCTCCGGTCAGACCCCGACGTAGGGGACCGCCTCCAGGATCTCGACCGTGGCGGCGCGACCGTTCGGCAGGTTGTAGGTGGCGGTTTCGCCGACCTTCTTGCCCGAGATCGCGCTGCCCAGCGGCGAGCGGGGGGAGTACACGTCGATGGGCGCGCCGCTTTCCTCGCGGGAGGCGAGCAGGAAGGTGACCTCGTCCTCGTCGCCGGCGAACCGGATGGTCACGGTCATGCCGGGGCCCACCACGCCCTCGGTCCGGGGCGGGTCGCCGACCCTGGCGTTCTCCAGGATGTACTGGAGCTGGCGGATGCGGCCCTCAATCTGGCCCTGCTCGTCCTTGGCCGCGTGGTAGCCGCCGTTCTCCTTCAGGTCGCCCTCGTCCCTGGCGGCCTCGATCTTCTTCGCGATCTCCACACGCCCGGTGCCGGCCAGATAGTCCAGCTCCGCCTTAAGTCGGTCATGGGCTTCCTGGGTGAGCCAGGTGACGTCCTCGCGTGTCTCGGTCACGGGTACTCCTTGCCTGCAATGCGAACGGGTGAGGTCCGCTGGAGCCAACGCGGCCCCATGGGGGTATTGGGGGCCTATGCGGCCCTCGGGGTAACTCTCCGAGGTTACAAGGGTGCGGGGTATTACCGCGCCAGTCAATAACCTGCCGGGAGCGAGCACGGGAATAAGTTCGCCTATCCGGGGTGCTGTCGTGCAGGATAATGACCCGGCGCCGTGCCCGCCAGCTGCTGTTAGGCCTGGCTGGCGGCGCCCCGACCGTGCCCGCTATTCCCAGCACCGGGGGAATTTTCTGTGCCTGCTTCGCACACCGACACCGCCGGCCGGGCGGCACTGCCCGGCACGCCGCCTGCCACGTCCGGTCCCGTAGGGGACGCCCTGCCGGACGCGGGCCTGCGCCTGCTGGCTGTGCACGCGCACCCGGACGACGAGTCCAGCAAAGGCGCGGCAACAATGGTGCGTTACGCACGTTCCGGGGCGGATGTGATGGTCGCCACCCTGACCGGGGGCGAGCGCGGTGACATCCTCAACAAGGCGATGGACCGCCCCGAGGTGCGGGCCGACCTGCCCCGGATCAGGCGCGAGGAGATGGCCAGGGCCAGGGAAATCCTGGGAGTACGGCAAAAATTCCTCGGGTTCACCGATTCCGGGCTGCCGGAGGGCGATCCGCTGCCGCCGCTTCCGGACGGATGCTTCGGGCTGCAGAAACTGGAAGATGCCGCCGAACCGCTGGTCGCGCTGGTGCGGGAGTTCCGGCCGCACGTGATCCTCACCTATGACGAGAACGGCGGCTACCCGCACCCCGACCACGTGAAGACGCACGAGGTCACGGTCGAGGCGTTCGACGCGGCCGCCGACCCGGACCGCTATCTGGGTACCGGCGCGCCGTGGCAGCCGCTCAAGCTCTACTACTTCGCCACGTTCCACAAGGCCAGGCTCATCGCGCTGCACGAGGAGATGCTGCGCCGCGGGCTGGAGTCGCCGTACGCCGACTGGCTGGCCAAGTGGGAGGACCCGCCGAAGGGCCGGGTGCCGCTGGAGATCACCACCCGGGTGCCGTGCGCGGAGTACTTCGCCGTGCGGGACCAGGCGCTGCTGGCGCACGCCACCCAGATCGACCCGGAGAGTTCCTGGTTCGCCATCCCGCTGGAGGTCTCGGCGGCCGCCTGGCCCACCGAGGACTACCACCGGGCCAGGTCGCTGGTGGATACTGAGCTTCCAGAAGATGACCTTTTCGCTGGCGTCCGGGAGTTGGTGAGCCGGTGACGATCCTGGCCTCTCCCGCGGCCAACCAGGTGGTGCCCGGCATCCTCGGGTTCCTCGTGGTGGCCGCGATGGGCCTGGCGCTGTACTTCCTGCTGCGCTCGATGAACAAGCAACTCCGCAAGGTGGCCCGCGAGCCGCGCTGGCGCGATGAGGCCGGGGGCCAGGAGCCGGGAGGCCAGCAGCCGGGGGACGGCGGGGATGGCCCGCAGGACGAGCCGGAGCCCGACTACAGCCGCAACGGGTCGGCCCAGGCCTGACCGCGTCCCGTGGCTGCGCCCAGGGTCAGCTTCCGGCCATGGGCAGGCCGAAGGCCAGCAGGCGATGGCCGGGCGCGTACTCGTAATCGCGGTGCGGCAGGCGCTGGAACCCGGCCTCGGCGTACAGGTGCTGGGCCGCCAGCATGTCCGGCTGGGTGAGCAGCAGCAGTTCGCGCACCTCCCGTATGGCGGCCCGGTTCATCACCGCGGCCAGCAGGGCCCGCCCGATACCCCGGCCGCGTGCCGCGGCGGCCACCGCCAGCGCCCGCACCTCGCCCTCGCCGGGAGCGCGCAGCACCTCGCCGCCGTGCGGCCAGTGCACCAGCGTCACCGTGCCGAGGATGTGCCCGTCGTCCACGGCGGCGAGGATCTCGCCGGAGCCGTCCATGCCCAGCACGCGCAGCGTGTCCGCGTAGCTGGACGTCTCG
The DNA here is from genome assembly GCA_963730235.1 of uncultured Actinomycetes bacterium. GTDB lineage: Bacteria > Actinomycetota > Actinomycetes > Streptosporangiales > Streptosporangiaceae > DASXKD01. Next base: position 40,125 of record CAVSRH010000024.1, on the reverse strand, counting down.
GACAGGAACCCGTCGGCCTGGTAGGCGGCCACCCGCAGCTCGCCGATCCGGCCGAACTCCCGGGGCTGGGCGTCACGTACGTCCACGATCGGCTGCAACGGGCGCTGGGGCCGCGGCATTCCGGTCACTCCTGCCCGCGCCCGCCGGCCGGGCAGCACGGCGCACCCCGCCGGCCCGGGGCGGCCCGCGCGGCGTCAGGCCACGTAGGGCTGGCCGGACGCGGCGGTCATGGGCAGGCCCGCGGCCTGCCAGCCGAACATGCCGTCGGACACGTTGCTGGCATTCCAGCCCGCGCCGGCCAGCGCCTGCGCGGCGTTCGCGGACCGGCTGCCGGACCGGCAGATGACGTACAGCGGCCGGCTGGTATCCAGTTCGGTGTAGCGCGCGCCCAGTTCGCCGAGCGGGATATGCACCGCGCCGGGTGCGTGACCGGCATCCCATTCCTCGGGTTCCCGCACGTCAAGCAGGTAGGCATCGGCAGGCACCTCGGCCGCGGGCACCTGGGCCACCGGGTCACCATGAGTCATCCCAGCCATCTCCTCGTCACGCGGGGCCATCTGCGGTCAGTTGCCACAACCACGACAATCATGACTGTGTCAGGCGTCCAGGTGGGCCAGTTCCTCCGGTGAGAGCACCAGTTCCGGCGCCTGGGCCGAGTCGGTGATCGACTCGGGGCGGCTGGCTCCCGGGATCGGGATGACCACCGGCGCCTTGGCCAGCATCCAGGCCAGCGTCACCCGCTGCGGCGACACCCCGTGCGCCGCGGCGATCTCGCCGAACGCGGCGTGCCGGGTGCCGAGCTGGCCGGCCCGGCCGATTCCGCCGAGCGGGCTCCACGGCAGGAACGCGATGCCAGCCCCGGCGCAGTGCCGCAGTTCGCCCTCGCTGGACCGGAACGCGGGGGAGAACTCGTTCTGCACGCTGGCCAGGTTCCCCTCGCCCAGGATGGACCGGGCCAGGTCGATCTGCCCGATGCTGGCGTTGGAGATGCCCGCCAGCCTGATCTTCCCGGCGTCGAGCAGCTCCTTGAGCGCGCCGATCGACTCCGCGTAGGGCACCTTCGGGTCCGGCCGGTGGAACTGGTAGAGGCCGATGACGTCCACGCCGAGGGCCTTGAGCGACGCCTCGGCCGCCTCGCGCAGGTGCGCGGGGGACCCGTCGAGCGTCCACGACCCGTCGCCGGGCCGCACGTGGCCGCCCTTGGTCGCCACGAGCACCTCGCTGGTGTCACCGGAATAGCTGGCCAGGGCCTTGGCGATGAGCCGCTCGTTGTGCCCGGTCTCGCCGGCGTTCAGAAGGTAGGCGTCCGCCGTGTCGATGAGCGTCACGCCCGCGTCGAGGGCCGCGTGGATGGTCCGGACAGATCGCGCCTCGTCGGGCCGCCCCTCGATGGACATGGGCATGCCGCCAAGGCCGATGGCGCTGACCGTGACCGGGCCGATGGTCCTCGTCTGCATCTGTGCTCCTTCTCGTCCGTGCGTACGAAAATCGCAACACCGGGGCCGGCCGGGGCATGCCCGGGCCGCCGCGGGCGTTGTTGCCCCGTGGTGCCGCTGCCCCGCCGGGCGCATGTCATCCGCATCCGCGGGCATGATCTGACGTCGGATCGTTAGCGAGGAGTGTTCATGGAGTACGTCAACCTGGGCTCGACCGGCCTGCGCGTGTCCCGCATCTGCCTCGGCATGATGAGCTTCGGCGACAAGGGCACCAGGCCGTGGGTGCTGGACGAGGACGCCGCGGAGCCGCTCGTCCGTGCGGCGGCCGATGGTGGCGTGATCTTCTTCGACACCGCCGACGTCTACGCCGACGGCACGAGCGAGGTGATCACCGGGCGGCTGCTCGGCAAGCTGTTCCGCCGCGACGACGTGGTGGTCGCCACCAAGGTGTTCAGCACGATGTCCGACGCCGAGAACGACCGGGGCCTGTCCCGCAAGCACATCATGGCCGGGATCGACAACTCGCTGCGCCGCCTGGGCATGGACTACGTGGACCTCTACCAGACCCACCGGTGGGATTCCCGGACGCCGATCGAGGAGACCATGGCCGCGCTGCACGACGTGGTCAAGGCGGGCAAGGCCCGCTACATCGGGGCGAGCAGCATGTACGCCTGGCAGTTCGCCAAGGCACAGCACGTGGCCGAGCTGCACGGCTGGACCCGGTTCTCCTCCATGCAGAACCACTACAACCTGCTCTACCGCGAGGAGGAGCGGGAGATGATCCCGCAGTGCATCGACCAGGGCGTCGGCGTGATCCCGTGGAGCCCGCTGGCCCGCGGCGTGCTCACCGGCAACCGGACCAGGGACGGGCAGCGGCACACCACCCGGGCCGGCACGGACCCGTTCGGTGACAGCCTCTACAGCCAGGCCGACTTCGACGTGGTCGATGCGGTCGCGGAGGTGGCCGCCGGGCGCGGCGTGCCGCCCGCCCAGGTCGCGCTGGCCTGGATGCTGCAGCGGCCCGGGGTGACCGCGCCGATCGTGGGCACCACGAAGCCCGGCCACGTGGACGACGCGCTGGCGGCGGTGAAGCTTGAGCTCACCGAGGAGGAGATCCGCCGGATGGAGGAGCGCTACGTGCCCCACCCGGTGCTGGGCCACGGCTAGCGGCGGTACTCCAGGCCGAGCATCCCGGCGAGTTCGGCGAGGGTGTACTCGAACATCGCGGACGGGTCGTCCAGGGCGAAGTGCAGGTGGCCGAAGACCTCCAGGCTCACCATGCCGTACAGGCGCACCCAGCAGCGCAGGAAGACGAGCACCGCGCCGGCCGGCAGGTCGGCGCCGAGCCCGTCCCGGTAGCGGATGAGCTGCGCCAGCAGCCCCGGGTCGATCTCGCCGTCGGCGGGCACCGGGAACGGGTGCCTGCTCCACAGCTCGAAGAACAGGGTGAGGAACTCCAGGCTGAACTTGCCCGCGCACTCGGCCACCACGTCGCTGCCCGGCTTGTCGTGCAGCGCCTCCAGCCCGGGCAGCGGGGTGCCGAACAGCAGCCCGAACTCCCGCGGGTGGGCCAGCGCCCAGCCGCGGAACGCCTGGCACGCCGCGACCAGCTTGGCGGTCACATCCCCGCCGCTGTCCCGGGCGGCCCGGACGATCGCGGCGTGGATGTCGGCGGCGATCTCGGTGAAGATGTCCCCGCACACATGCTCGATCAGCTCGTCGTGGCTGCCGAAGTAGCGGTAAAGGGCCGGCGCGCTCATCCCCATGGCGCGGCCGATGGCCCGCAGCTTGATAGCGTCCGGCCCCTCCGCGACCAGCAGCTGGCGGGCCGTGGCCTTGATCTCCTCGATGGTGGCGGCCCGGACGCGATCACGCCGGCTTGGTGCCTGGACCACGTCGCCCTCCCCGGAACCTGAGAAAACGCTTAACACGTTTGACAACTCTGAGCACCGTATGCGAAGTTAACACTGTTCTCAGTTTACACCGTTTACCAAGGTGAACGGTAGGTAACAGTCTAGCCGCGGAGGTACCGGTGTTCGAGGCATGGGGACGATTCATCTATCGCCGGCGGCGGCTGGTGCTGCTGGCCGCGGTGGCCGCCGTGGCCGGTGCCGCGGTCTGGGGGACCGGCGTGTTCTCCGCGCTGCAGTCCGGCGGCGGGCTTCACCGCACCGGGCAGCCAGAGCGAGCAGGCCAGCAACCTGGCCACCAGGGCGTTCGGCCGGGACACCGCGGACGTCGTGGTGCTCTACCGCAGCACCAGCATGACCGTCCGGGACCCGGCCTACCGGCGGGCGGTGACGAGCACGCTGGCCGCCCTGCCGCACGGCAAGGTGCTGTCCGCGATCACCTACTGGACCGCGCACTCGCCGCAGTTCGCCGGCGCGGCCGGCCACGAGACCTACGCCGTGCTGCGGCTGGCCGGCGCCGAGACAGCGCCCAGATGAAGGCCTACCAGGCCATCAGCGGCAAGCTCGGCGCACCAGGGCTCACGCGCGGTCGCCGGCGGGCAGATCCCGACCGAGCAGGCCATCAACAGCCAGGTCAAGTCGGACATCGGCCGGGCCGAGGGGCTGTCCATGCCGGTGCTGCTGATCCTCATGCTGGTGATCTTCGGCAGCCTGGCCGCCGCCAGCCTGCCGCTGGCCATCGGCGGCGCCGCGATCCTCGGCTCGTTCGCCGCGCTGCGCCTGCTCACGCTGTTCACCAGCGTGTCCATCTACTCGATCAACATCACCACGATCCTCGGCCTGGGCCTGGCCATCGACTACGGCCTGTTCATGGTGGCCCGGTTCCGTGACGAGCTTGCCGTCCAGCCGACCACCGAGGCGGCCCTGGCCAGGACCGTCGCCACGGCCGGGCGGACGGTCGCTGTGTCCGGTGTCACGGTCGCCCTGGCGCTGGCCAGCCTCATGCTGTTCCCCGAGATGTTCCTGCGCTCCATGGGCTACGGCGGCGTGGCCACCGTCCTGGTCGACATGCTCGCCGCACTGACGATCATGCCCGCGCTGCTCGCGGTGCTCGGCCCGCGGGTGAACGCGCTGCGCATCCGCCGCCCGGTACGCCGGGCCACGGCCACCGACTCGGCCAGCGGCGCCTGGTACCGCATCGCCCGCAGCGTGATGCGCCGCCCGCTCGCCTACATCGCCGTCATCGTGATCGCCCTGCTCGCGCTCGGCTCGCCGTTCCGCTCGATCACCTGGGGCGGCACGGACGCCCGCGCGCTGCCGTCCGGCGCCGGGCCGCGAGTGGTCGCCGAGGCGCTGGCGCGTGACTTCCCGGTGAACGCGACCACGCCGATCGAGGCCGTGGTCGAGTTCCGCGGCCCGGCCAGCGCCCCGGCGCAGCGGGCCGCGCTGGCCGGCTACGCCACCCGCCTGGCCCACGTCCCCGGCGTCATCGCCGCGCAGGTCACCGGCGTCGCGGGCGACGTGGCCGGGTGGACCTGCGGTTCACCGCCAACGCTCGAGTCCGCGGCGGCGCGGGCGCTGGTGGCGCAGGTGCGGGCGGTCCCGCCGCCGGCCGGGGCGCCACGTCTACGTGGGCGGCGCCACCGCGGAACTGGTGGACGAACTGGCCAGCCTCGGCGCGCACCCTGCCGTGGATGGCGCTGATGGTCGCGCGTCACCACGTTCGTGCTGCTGTTCCTCGCGTTCGGCTCGGTGGTGCTGCCGGTCAAGGCGATCGTGATGAACGTGCTGTCCCTGACGGCGACGTTCGGCGCGGTCGTGTGGATCTTCCAGGAGGGCCACCTGTCCGGTCTGCTGCACTTCACGCCCGACCGGCACCATCGACCCGACCATGCCCATCCTGATGCTGGCCATCATCTTCGGGCTGTCCATGGACTACGAGGTGTTCCTGCTGTCCCGGATCCGGGAGCGCTACGACGTCACCGGCGACAACACCGCGGCGGTGGCGGGCGGCCTGCAGCGCACCGGCGGGATCATCACCAGCCTGGCGCTGCTGCTGGTGATCGTGGTCGGCGCGTTCTCCGCGTCCGGCATCACGTTCATCAAGCTGATGGGCGTCGGCATGATCATCGCCCTGGTGGTGGACGCCACGATCATCCGGGTGCTGCTGGTGCCGGCCACCATGCGGCTGCTGGGGCCGGCGACCTGGTGGGCGCCGCGCCCGCTGCGGCGGCTCTACGCGCGCTACGGCATCCGGGAGGACTCCGGCGAGGCAGCCCAGCCGCCCGCGCTGCCCGCCCGCAAGGTGGCCGAGCCGGTCTAGCCCCAATACCGTTTACTTAAGCTTGGGGCGGTGTTATTCTGCCGGGGTGCCCCGGGCCGGATGGGTCAAGCCGCAGACGGATCAGCGTTTGCCCGATCATATTTCGATCGGGGTGCTGACCAGGGTGTTCCCGCCGGAGCTGGTGGACCGGGTGGTGGCGGAGGCTGGCCGCGGCGAGGTGCGGCACCGGCTGCTGCCGGCCCGGGTGGTGGTCTACTACGTGCTCGGCCTGGCGCTGTTCTCGCAGGCCTCTTATGAGGAGGTGATGCGGGACCTGGTGGAGGGCCTGTCCTGGGCGTCGGGGTGGGCGCAGTCGTGGCATGTGCCGACGAAGGCGGCGCTGTTCAAGGCGCGCGCCCGGCTGGGCCCAGAGCCGCTGCGGGCGTTGTTCTCGGCGGCGGCCGTGCCGCTGGCGGGCACGGGGACCGCGGGTGCCTGGTATCGGGGCTGGCGGCTGATGAGCATCGATGGCACCTGCCTGGATGTCGCGGATACCGCCGCTAACGAGGCGGCGTTCGGCCGGCCTGGCACCGGCCGCGGTGCGGGGGCGGGCGCGTTCCCGCAGGCCCGCCTGGTGGGCTTGGCCGAGTGCGGTACCCACGCGCTGACGGCCGCCGCGGTGGGTGCCTGCACCACGGGGGAGACCACGCTGGCCTGGGACCTGCTGCCCGCGCTGGGCGAGGGCATGCTGGTGCTGGCGGACCGGAACTTCTACGGCTTCGATCTGTGGAACGCCGCGGGTGCCGGCGGGGCCGAGTTGCTGTGGCGCACCAAAGCTGGCCTTGCCCTGCCCGCCCGCGAGCGGCTGGCGGATGGCTCGTACCTGGCGCGATTGCGGCAAAGAGCCCGCGGCCGCATGCGCGACACAGACGTCAGGGTGCGGGTGATCGACTACGCCCTTGAGGACCCCGGCCGCCCCCAGGCCGCCCCGCGGTACCGGCTGATCACCACCATCCTGGACCCCGCGGCCGCGCCGGCCGCCGAACTGGCCGCCCTCTACCCCCAGCGCTGGGAGTTCGAGACCGCCCTGGATGAGCTGAAAACCCACCAGCGCGGACCCCGTGTGGTGCTGCGCTCCAAGACACCCGATGGCGTCACCCAGGAGGTCTACGGCTACCTGTGCGTCCACTACGCCATCCGCTGGCTCATGCACGCCGTCGCCCTGGAGGCCGATACCGACCCCGACCGGCTCAGCTTCACCCGCACGCTGCGGGCAGCCCGCCGCACCACCGCCTCCCACCCCGGCTTTTCCCCCTCAGGCCCTAGCTGAGGCCCATGCCAAGGCACGCCAGGAGATCCTGTCCGAGATGCTGCCCAGCCAGCGGCGGCTGCGGGCCAGCCCACGCGTGGTCAAACGCAAGATGAGCAACTACGGCGCCAAACACGCCACCCACCGCGACTGGCCCCAGCCTGCCAAGCGGCCAGAAGCCGCAACCGTCATCCTGACTATTAAGTAAACGGTATTGGGTCTAGCCCGGCGGGTGCGCTTCCCGGTGCCGGGCGGACCGCCCGCCGCCCGGCACCGGGGAATTGCGCCGAAGCGCCGAAACGCCGGGGTGCGAGGATGTCCGGATGACATGGACCGCGCCCGACGTGGATCGCCGCGAGCCGCCGCTGGTCAACGGCGAGCGGGCCGCACTGGAATCCTGGCTCGACTACGAGCGGGAGACGCTGCTGCTCAAGTGCGCGGGGCTGACCGCGGAGCAGCTCAGGATGCCTGCCGTGCCGCCGTCCGGGCTGACGCTGCTCGGCCTGGTCCGGCACATGACCGACGTGGAACGGTGGTGGTTCCGGGTGCACGGCACCAACCAGGACATGTCGTACCGCTACCAGACCGAGGACAACCTGAACGGTGACTTCGACGACCTGGGCGAGCCGGGCGCACCGGCCGTCCTGGCGGCGTTCTGGGAGGAGGTCGGCCTGGCCCGCACCGCGACGCGGGACCTGGCGCTGGACCACGTGGTCCCGAGCCACGGGCATCACCCCGAGCGGATCCGTGACCTGCGCTGGATCTACGTGCACATGATCGAGGAGTACGCCCGGCACAACGGCCACGCCGACCTGCTCCGCGAGCGCATCGACGGCGTGACGGGGCAGTAGCCGCTCAGGGCGCGCGCCCGGCAGACTCACGCCGAACTGCGGCGCTACGGCGAGCGCATCGACGGCGTGACGGGGCAGTAGCCGGTCAGGAGCCCTCGGCGGCGGAGCGTGGCGCCGCGCCGCAGCGCGGGCACAGGCCGAACAGCTCCACGGTGTGATCCACCGCCGTGAAACCGGCCTCGGCCGCCACCTTCTCCGCCCACTGCTCCACCGCGCGCCCCTCCACTTCCACGCTGGTCCCGCATACCCGGCAGATCAGGTGATGGTGGTGCACCGCGCTCCGGCAGCGGCGGTACAGGGCCTCGCCGCCCGCATCGCGGATCGTGTCGACCTCGCCGTCCTCGCTGAGCACCTGGAGGTGGCGGTAGACCGTGGTCAGCCCGATCCGCTCGCCGCGGCTGCGCAGTTCCGCGTGGATCTGCTGGGCGCTCCAGAAACCAGGCAGGCTATCCAGGACCGACGCGAGTGCTTCGGCCTGCCGGGTGCCACGGACTCGCGTTCCGCCAAGAGGGCGCCTGGCCGGCACAGGCGTGGTCACAACCGCACACTAGCAGCCAGGCGGTCATGTCCCGCCGGCTCGCCGGGCGCCACCGCGCGCGCCCGCCGCCGGCTCCGGCGCCAGGCTGTGGCGATCCGCCCGACGGCGTACCAGCCCGCGCTCAGCGCCCCCACGAAGAAGCCCACCGGCCAGTTCGTCTGGTAGGAGGCGGCGATCGCGGCCCACACCGTGCCGAGGGCGATGGCCACCGACAGCCCGATGGCGACCGCGGGCCGGTCGGTGAACGACCTGGCCGCGGCCGGTGGGCCGATCATCAGGCTGAAGATGAGCAGCGCCCCCACGACGGGCAGGGCCATGCTCGTGGCCAGGGCCACCACCAGCAGGAAAAGCATCTCGACCCGGGCCGGCCGGACCCCGCGGGATTCGCCGAGCGCGGGCATGACCGAGGTGAGCAGGAGCGGGCGGTAGATCAGGATGAGCGCGGCCACGGACACGGCGCCCAGGGCGGCCACCGGAGCTATCTCGTTGGTGCTGACGCCGAGCACCTCGCCGAACAGGAGCGAGTAGATCTCCGGCGCGTACTGGCTGCTGAAGCTGAGGAACAGCGCGCCGAGCCCGAGCATCGTCACCAGCGTCAGCGCGGTGGCGACGTCATGACGGCTGCGGCGGCCCAGCCAGCCGATGCCGAGCGCGCCGAGGACCGAGAACACCCCGAGACCGGCCAGCGTGCTGATCCCGACCAGGCTCGCCCCGGCCGCGCCGGCGAAGGCGCCGGTGGGCAGCGCGTCCGCGACGAACGCCGATCCGCGCAGCACGACGAAGAAGCCCACCGCGCCGGCCACCACCGCCACGATGCCGGCGACGACCCAGGCGTTGACCATGAAGCCGGACAGCATCGCCTCAGGCTCCTGCCTCGTCCTGCCGGGCCAGCAGCCGCGTGGCGGGCCGGTCCCGGCCCGGGCGGGCGATGGCGAACTGGGCCAGCAGGTAGAACACCAGAACCAGCGCCACCACGAAGAAGCTCACCGGCCAGCCCTGGCGCGCGGGCGGCCAGTAGTAGCTGTCGTAGGCGAGCAGGACGCCCAGCCAGGTCGCGGCGAGGCCGATCACCGCCGACCAGAGGACCGCCACGCCGGGCCTGGTTGTCAGCCGCAGCGCGGCCGCGGCCGGCCCGACCAGCAGCGCGGTGCTGAGGATGGCGCCGATGGTCAGGGCCGACAGCGACACCGCCAGGGCGACGGCCACCAGGCACAGGGCACCGGTGGCGCGCACCGGTATGCCGCGGGCGAAGGCCAGTTCGGGGCTGGCCGAACTGAGCAGCAGCGGGCGGTACAGGACGGCGACGATGCCCAGCGCGGCCGCGCCCAGCACCGCGGCCACCGCCGCGGTGGCGGCGCTGATGGTGAAGATGGAGCCGAACAAGACGGTGATCGTGGCCCCGGTGGTGCTCGTGGTCGTGGTGTCCCAGTACAGGAACAGCGCCGCGAGCCCCAGCCCGGCCCCGCGCACGATGCCGGTCGCGAGGTCCCGGCCGCGGCGCCGCTGGACGCCGATGAGGTCCATGGCGGCCGCGGCCGCCACGCCCACGCCCGCGAAGCCCCACAGCGGGGTGATCCCGGCGAGGTAGGAGGCGGACCCGCCGGTGACGCTGATGTCGGCGAGCGCGTGCCCGGCGTACGACTGGCCGCGCATGACCGCGAAGGTGCCGACGATGCCAGAAACCAGCGCGGCTATGCCACCGGCGAGCAGGGCCACCCGGACCGGGGCGCTGGTGAAGAAACCCGGCTCGAACACCGCCCGGAGGATGGGGTTCACGGCCGGTCCTCGGTGCCGCCCGGGCCTGGCGACTGGTCCGCGTGCAGTACGTGCGTGTCGTCGCGGGGGCCGACCGCCATCTCCTCGCCCCGCCCGGCCACCACCAGGACCCGGCCGTGCAGGTGAATGACGTCCACGTGATGCCCGTAGAGCCTGGTCAGCACCTCGGGCCGGACGACCTCGGCGGTCGTCCCGCTGGCCGCCCGGCCGGCCGCCATGTAGACGACACGGTCCATCACCGGCAGCAGCGGGTTGATCTCGTGCGCGGAGATCAGCACGGCGATCCCGCGCTCCTTCGAGATCCGCGCGAGGACGGCTCACGATCTCCTGCTCGCTGCGCAGGTCCAGGTTCGCCAGCGGCTCGTCCATCAGCAGCAGCCGGGGCTCGCTGATCAGCGCGTGTGCGATCATCACCCGCTGCTGCTCCCCGCCGGACAGGGTGCCGACCCGCGCGTCGGCGAAGTCCGCGGCGCCCACCGCGCGCAGCGCCTCATCGACTAGCGCACGCCGCCCCGCGGACGGCACCGGTATGCCGAAACGATGCCCGTCGAGCCCCAGCCCGACCAGGTCCCTGGCCCGCAGCGGCATGTCCGGGTCCAGTTCGATCTTCTGCGGCACGTAGCCGACGGCCGGGGCCCGCCTGGCCCGCGCCGCGCCACCGAAGCGCACCTGGCCCGCGGAGGGCTTCTGCAGCCCGAGGATCACCCGGAGCAGGGTCGTCTTGCCCGCGCCGTTGGAGCCGATGAGGCCGACGAACTCGCCGGCCTGGATTGAGAACCGCACGTCATGCAGTACTTCACGGCCGCCGAGGCGGACGCTGACCCCCTCGACGGCGAGCGTCTCGCCGTGGCCGGCGGCCAGGCCCGGCTCGGCCGTGATCACCGCGTCCCGGTCCGCCATCACAGCCTCGCCGTCGAGATCTTGTCGGCGACCGCCTTGCGCAGCGCCTGGACCTCGGCCAGCATCCACGACTGGTAGGTGAATCCCGGGGTCGGCATGGTCTCGTACACCCCGACCACGGGGATGCCGTACCTGCGGGCCAGGCCGAGGAACGACTGGGTGAGCGTGTCGGTCACCTGCTGGTTGTACAGGAAGACCCGCACCTTGTGGCCGGAGAACAGGCTGTTCTGCAGGGAAACGTCCTGGGGCGAGGGGTCTACGCCGTTCATGATGTCCCGCTGGAAGCCGAACGGGGTGAGGTTCCGGGTGCCTGCCGCCTGGAGCATGTAGTCGCCGACCGGCTCGGTGGTCGCCACCGGCGTGCCGGGATAGGCGGCCTTGAACTGTGCGAGCGCCTGGTACCAGGGCCGCAGCGAGGCGTCGAACCTGGCCAGGTTGGCCCGGAAGACCGCGGCATGCGCGGGCTGCAGCGCGGCCAGGCCGGTGGCGATGGCCCTGGCTACCGCGGGCATCGTGGCCGGTGCGTACCACAGGTGCGGGTTCGGCGTGCTGTCCGGCAGGTGCAGCAGCGTCTGCACGTCGATGACCTTGCGCGTGGAGCTCGGCGCGGCGGCCTCGATCTTGTTCATGAACGTGTCGTAGCCGACGCCGTTCTGCACCACGAGCTGGGCCGCGCTGACGGCCTGGGAGACCGACGGGCTCGACTCGAAGGTGTGCGGGTCGGTGTTGGGATTGTCCAGGATCGCGGTGACGTGCACGTACTTCCCGCCGATCTGGCTGATGACGTTCGCGTATTCGTTCTCCGCGCCCACGGCGTCGATGCCGCCGCCCGCCGAGGTGAGCGCCCCGGGGGCCGACGAGCATCCAGCCGCGAGCAAGCCCGCGCCCACCAGCGCGGCCACCGCGGCCGCGGTGCGAACTCCGCATGGTCAGGGTTCCTTCTCATGAGGGGAGGGCTCCGGTGGCACGCCCACCGGCCCTTGATGAAAACGATAACCATTATGGCTACGCCCGTCAAACCACGGTTGCCCGGCCCGGCAGGGGCAGGGCGGGCCGGCGGGCGGGGCGCGGGCAGGGGTAAAGATGGAGGCATGGCAGACCGGCTGAAGAACGCGACGAGCCCGTATCTCCTGCAGCACGCGGGCAACCCGGTGGACTGGTGGCCGTGGTCACCGGAGGCGTTCGCGGCGGCCAGGGAGCGGGGCGTGCCGGTAATGCTGTCGGTCGGCTACTCGGCCTGCCACTGGTGCCACGTGATGGCGCACGAGTCGTTCGAGGACCCGCAGACCGCGGCGCTGCTGAACGACAACGTCGTGTCCATCAAGGTGGACCGGGAGGAACGGCCCGACGTGGACGCGGTGTACATGACCGCGACCCAGGCGATGACCGGCCAGGGCGGCTGGCCGATGACCGTGTTCATGACCCCGGACGGTGCGCCGTTCTACTGCGGCACCTACTTCCCGCGCGAGGCGTTCCAGCGCCTCGTGCTCGGTGTCGCCAAGGCCTGGCGGGAGGACAGGGACGGGGTCACCGGACAGGCCGGCCGGATCGCCACCGCGCTGGCGGAGCAGGCCGGGCCCTGGCAGGGCGGCGGCGAGGCGGCCGAACTGGCGGACATCTGCCGCGAGGCGGTGCTGACCCTGGCGCGCAACTACGACGCCCAGCGCGGCGGGTTCGGCGGGGCACCCAAGTTCCCGCCGTCGATGGTGTGCGAGTTCCTGCTCCGGCAGTCCGAGCGGCCCGGTGCCCCCGGTGCCGGGCGGGCGCTGGAGATGGCCGCCGGCACCATGGTGGCGATGGCCAGGGGCGGCATGTACGACCAGCTTGGCGGTGGGTTCGCCCGGTACAGCGTGGACGCGGGCTGGGTGGTGCCGCACTTCGAGAAGATGCTCTACGACAACGCCCTGCTCGCCCGGGCGTACGCGCACTGGTGGCGGCGCACCGCCGACCCGCTGGCCCGCCGGGTGGCACACGAGACGTGCACCTGGATGATCCGCGAACTGCGCACCGAAGCGGGCGGGCTGGCGTCCGCGCTGGATGCCGACAGTGCCGGCGAGGAGGGGCTGTTCTACACCTGGACCCCGGATGAGCTGCGCGAGGTGCTGGGAGCCGAGGACGCCGGTTACGCGGCGGAGGTCTTCGGCGTGACGGCGGACGGCACGTTTGAGCACGGCCGCTCGGTGCTCCAGCGCCGGTCGGATCCCGGCGACGAGGAGCGGCTCGGGCGGGTCAGCGCCGCGCTGCTGGCCGCCCGCGCGGCGCGGGTTCGCCCGGGGCGGGACGACAAGGTGGTCACCGCGTGGAACGGGCTGGCGATAGCCGCGCTCGCCGAGTGCGGGCTGCTCCTCGGCGAGCCGGGATTCGTGACCGCTGCGCTGGCGGTGGCCGGCCTGCTCACCAGGGTGCACCTGGTGGGCGGGCGGCTGCGCCGTACCTCGCGCGAGGGCGAGGCGGGACCGGGTGCCGGGGTGCTTGAGGACTACGCCTGCCTGGCCGACGGGCTCCTGGCCCTGGCCGGGGTGACCGGGCAGGGCCGCTGGGTGGCGCTCGCCGGTGAGCTCCTGGAGACGGCGCTGACCAGGTTCGGCGACGGCCATGGCGGCTTCTACGACACCGCCGACGACGGCGAGCGGCTGCTGTACCGGCCGGCCGACCCCGCCGACGGGCCCAGCCCCTCGGGCACCTTCGCGGCCGCCGGGGCGCTGCTGAGCTACGCCGCGCTCACCGGCTCGTCCCGGCACCGGGACGCGGCCGTGGCGGCGCTGGGCGTGCTCGGCCCGATCGCCGCCCGTTTCCCGCGCGCCGCCGGGGCCGGCCTCGCCGCCGCCGAGGCGGTGCTGGCAGGCCCGGCCGAGGTCGCGGTCGTCGGGGCGGCCACGGACCCGCGCACCGCGGCCCTGCACCGGACCGCGCTGCTCATGGCGCCGCCCGGGGCGGTGCTGGCGCTCGGTGACGGCGGCCCGGACGGCGCGGCCGCCGCCGCCGTGCCGCTGCTCGAAGGGCGTCACCCGGTTGACGGCTCCCCGGCGGCCTATGTCTGCCGGAACTTCACCTGCCGTACCCCCGTCACTGATCCCATGGAACTGCGGGAGGCCCTCCGATACCCCGCCGTGACCTGGGGCGGGGAAGAAATTGGGACCTCCGGCCCTGGCAGCCCGAGTAGCGCGATGGAATAGTGGGAATTCCTGAGCGCATTAGATGGGGTATACGCGACGTACGGCGATAGGGCGATAAGGATGGTGACGCGCGTGGAACTGGGCAGGAGCCGCCCCCCTGGGGAGACCCCGGCGCAGCACCCGCGCTCCAGGCGCCGCGCGCTGCTGCCCGGCCCCGCGCTCGGGGCTCTTACCGCGATGGTCGTCGCGGCCGCGGGCTGGCCAGCCATGGCGTCCGCCGCCGTCCACAGCACCACTCCGGGCCCGGGCCCGGCAGCTACGGCGCAGCCCTGGCTGCTGGGGCGCACCGCGCCCGCGCCGCTTCCGGCTACCACCGCGCCGGCCGTCAACACCGATGCCTACGTGGCCCCGCTGCGCCACGTGCTCCCGGTGGACGTGGTCGCGGTCTCATCAAGCACGCTCCCGGCCGCGGCCGTGAGCAAGGTCCGCAGCCTGCCCGGCGTGCGCGCGGTGCAGGCCGTGGACGCGGCGCGGGTCCGGGTGAACGGCAGGTTCGCCGCGATCCTGGGCGTCAATCCGTCGAGCTTCCGCCGGTTCGCCGCCAAGCCTGTGGCCAAGGACACCGCGTTCTGGCGCAGCGTCGAGGGTGGCGGGCTGGGCCTGTCCTACGAGATGGGCAAGCAGGACAAGCTGCCCACCGGCACGCCGGTCACGGTCACCGGCCGCAGCGTGCAGACGATGCGCGTCGGCAAGCTCGGCACGGTCGGCATCGGCGGCGTGGACGCGGTGATCACCGACCGGGCCGCCCGCGCGCTCGGCTTCCCGGTGCGCAACGCGATCGTGATCAGCGCGTCCTCCACCCACTTCGCCAAGCTGACCCGCGAGATCAAGAAGGCCGTGCCGCACGGCACCGAGGTCGACCAGCTCGTCGTGCAGACCACCACCGGCGGCACCTCCAGCGCGGCCGCCTCGGCGGCGGCCGGCTCGGTGCAGCCCACCACGGGCGGCCTGGCGTCCGCGGCCGTGATCCACGCCTTCCTGGAAGCGGCGGTGAGCCGGCTCGGCATGCCGTACGTCTGGGGCGCGGCCGGGCCGACGTCGTTCGACTGCTCCGGGCTGGTGCAGTGGTCCTTCGCCCAGGCCGGCGTGGTCATGCCGCGGGTGGCCGCGGACCAGGCCCGCACCGGCCCCTCGGTACCGGTGAGCCAGTTGCAGCCGGGTGACCTGCTCTTCTACCACACCGACCCGACCGCGCCCGACTACATCTCGCACGTCGCCATCTACCTCGGCGACGGCAAGATGATCCAGGCCCCGGAGCCCGGCATGGACGTCGAGATCGTCCCGGTCGATGTCGGCAACGAGTTCGCCGGCGCCGTGGACGTCTCCCCCGCAGTAGCGGCTCAAGTAGCCGCCACCTCCGTCTGAAGCCTTCGCATCCGCCGGTAAGCGCGGTGCCAGCATTGCCCTGAACAGCGGGCAAAACGCTGTTCAGACCAACCCTGGCCCCGCTGAGATGAGCGGCAGCCACAGGCGAACACCCGTGCCGGGACCAGTCATTGCCGAAGATCGTAACGCATGTAATCATGATTACATGCGTACAGGGCAAGAGAAGGCGGCGGACGCGGCTGGGCAGGTACGTGCTTGGTTCCTGGGGCGGCTGCCGGATGGGTGGTTCGCCGGCGACCCTGAGGTGATCGTGGACCGGGAGGAGATCACCGTTATCGGGGAGCTTCCGCCGGTGCAGGAAGCGGCTGCCGAGGTGGCGGCGGGTGATGATGAGGGGGACGCCGAGGCCCGGGCGGATGCGAGGGCGGCCGGCCGGAGCCGTCGGTTCCGCGAGGAGACGCGCGAGGCCCGGATGGGGATCGCCCGGGAGGCGGAGCGGAGGTTCGGCCGCAAGGTCTCCTGGGGCGTGGTGAGCGAGGGCCGGAAAGTGATGTTCACCACAATTTCGGTTCCGGTCATGACCCGGTTGCGCCAGGCCGAGCGCCGGGTACTGGACACCCTCGTCGAGGCCGGCGTGGCCCGGAGCCGCAGTGACGCGCTCGCCTGGTGCGTGCGCCTGGTCGGCGAGCACGAGGACTCCTGGCTCGGTGCGCTGCGCGACGCACTCCGTCACGTAGAGCAGGTTCGCGCCGAGGGACCGCGCTCGTGACCAGCGGTGAATTACCCCGAGCGGTTTAAACCATAGGTCTAAACCAAAGCCCGCGGAATGTGCAACGGCCGCCGCTTCCGGCGGCCGTTTGCGCTCTTTTACCGATGCGCCCGCCGGGAACTTTCCGCAGCCGTCTCCCCCCGCCAGGGCCCGGGTAAGGCGGGCGCCGCGCGGACCACTTCGCCCGGCACGCCGGCCCGCCCCGGCGACTGCCTCCGCGTAACGGCCACCCGGCCTGCATTCGTTGCGCCCTGGCCGGGTACACTCCCCAGATCTCGCAGCGTAGGGCGCACGCGGCGGGCCCGGCGGCTGGCAAGACCCCCGGACCGGGCACGGGCCGGGCGCCCAGGAGGAGGAGCAACTGTGGGGCAGCAGGTGAATGCGGCAGCGGTGGAATGGAATCCCACTGCGGAACGGCTTCGTGAGCTATCGGAGAAAATGCCGAACGCTTCGGTCACGGAGTTTGGCAATGTGAACATCAAGGCGCGGGTGGACTCACGCAGCACGAAGTCGACGTTCATCGTCGAGGACTCGACCAATGCGACCAAGCAAACGATTCCCCGGGCGGAATTCGACCGCATCGCCGCGGAGCAGGATGCCTACATCGCCGGCGCCCACATGGTCGTCGTGGACGGCTACATCGGATCGGACCCACAGTTCCGCACGCGTGCCCGGCTGATCATGGAAGCGGCCAACGCCAACGTGGCCGGCATGCAGCAGCAGCTGTACTACCCGGCGGGCGAGGACTACGACCCGCAGACCTGGGAGCCGGACACCACGGTCATCTACACCCCGAACCTGCCCGCCCCCGGCTACCCGGACGACCGGGTCATCGCCGTCGACCTGAACAGCAACATCACCAGGGTGCTCAACTCCGACTACTTCGGTGAGTCGAAGAAGGGCGGCCTGCGGATGTGGAACAACATCGTCTACAACCGCGGCGGCCTGTCGCTGCACGCGGGCTGCAAGGTCATCCCGGTCGGCGGCCGCCCGCGCGGCGTGCTCATCGTGGGCCTGTCCGGCACCGGCAAGACGACCACGACGTTCACCACGCAGCTTGGCAGCAAGCCGGCCCAGGACGACTTCATCGCGCTCATGCCGGGCGGCCGGGTGTACACGACGGAGAACGGCTGCTTCGCCAAGACGTTCGGCCTCGACCCGCGGTATCGAGCCGGCCATCTACAACGCGACCACCAAGCCCGACGCCTACCTGGAAAACGTATCCGTCGACGCGCTCGGGAAGGTCGACTTCTTCGACACCTCCTACACCAAGAATGGCCGTACCACCTGGCCGTTCTCGTACGTGGACCCGTGGCCCGCGAACGACATACCGCTCGCGGAGTTCCTGCTCATCCTGAACCGGAACGAGAACATCGTGCCGGGCGTGGCCCGGCTCGACCGGGCCCAGGCGGCGGCCTACTTCATGCTCGGCGAGACCACGGGCACCTCCGCGGGCGGCAAGGACGAGGAGGGCAAGTTCCTGCGCGTGCCGGGCACCAACCCGTTCTTCCCGCGCGCCATGGCCGACATGGGCAACCGGATGCTGGAACTGCTCGACAGCCATGAGCTGAAGGTCTACGTGCTCAACACCGGGCGCGTCGGCGGCGGCGACGGCCACGAGGGGTCGAAGAAGGTCACGATCCCGATCTCCTCCGCCCTCGTGCAGGCGATCGTCGAGGACACGATCGAGTGGGTCACCGACCCCGACTTCGGCTACGAGATCGCCGCGACCGTGCCCGGCGTGGACGACCCCGAGATCCTCCAGCCCCGCGGGCTGTACGCGCGGCAGGGCCGGACCGCCGAGTACGACGCCATGGTGGACCGGATGAAGCGCGAGCGCAGGGAGTATCTCGCCTCGTTCCCCGGCCTGGACGAAGCGATCGTCAAGTCCATCGGCTGAACCCTGGCCGAATGTTGACCCCGTCCCTGCCGCGCACTGCGGCGGGACGGGGTTAACGTAGGTTGGTAGCACTCTCACCAGCCTCACCGTCATCTGGCATGGGCCGTCTGGCATGAGCGCAGAAGGGGTGCAAATGGGACTGCGCGATCTCGTCTACAAGCTCTACGAGCGCAGGCTGGAATCGTCGCTGTCCACGCACTCGATCCCCCGGCACGTCGGGGTGATCCTCGACGGCAACCGGCGATGGGCCCGCCTGGCAGGCCTGTCCGACGTCAGCCACGGCCACCAGAAGGGCGCCGACCACATCTTCGAGTTGCTCGGCTGGTGCCGCCAGGCCGGGGTCGAGGTGGTCACCCTGTGGCTGCTGTCCACCGACAACCTGTCGCGGTCCGGCGACGAGGTGGAGGCGCTGCTGCCGGATCATCGAGAGCACCGTGCGGGAACTGGTCGGCGCAGGGCTGGCACGTCAAGCCCGTCGGCGCACTCGACCTGCTCCCGGTGGACACGGCCCAGGTGCTCAAGGACGCGGCCGAAGCCACCGCGAACAACCCCGGGCTGCTGGTGAACGTCGCGGTCGGCTACGGCGGGCGGCGGGAGATCGCCGACGCGGTGCGCTCGCTGCTTTACGACCACGCCACCAAGGGAACCAGCATCGAGGAACTCGCCGAGATCCTCGACGTGGAGCACATCGCCGACCACCTGTACACGGCCGGCCAGCCCGACCCCGACCTGGTGATCCGCACCTCGGGGGAGCAGCGGCTGGGCGGCTTCCTGCTGTGGCAGAGCGTCCACTCGGAGTTCTACTTCTGCGACGCTTACTGGCCGGCCTTCCGGCGGGTGGACTTCCTCCGGGCGCTGCGTGGACTCCGCCACCGGCGGTTCGGCACCGCCGGTTCAGCGCCTGATGGGTACTTCCGGGTAATTCGATCCAGCGACTGGTACCGTCAGAACTGGATGGGCGGTGCGTAGCCGCCCGCCGGGAAGGCCCTCGACATCCTCGAGCTTGTTGTCCTGGTACGCAGGCGAGACGAGCGAAGGGCCGGCGACCGGCCCTTCGCGGGCCGGCCCGGTCTCACCGACCCGTCTGGAGTCCGAGCGCGGCGCCAGCATGGCGCCCAGG
The DNA here is from genome assembly GCA_963730235.1 of uncultured Actinomycetes bacterium. GTDB lineage: Bacteria > Actinomycetota > Actinomycetes > Streptosporangiales > Streptosporangiaceae > DASXKD01. The sequence goes on along the minus strand of CAVSRH010000024.1, from coordinate 20,851 downwards.
GGAGAACGAGTGGCCAGTTCTTCTGCCCGCCGCCCCGCGCGGCAAAGCACACCCGGCTCCGACACCGACAACCGCGGCGCACCGGGCACGCGGCGGCGGACCTACGTCCTGGACACCAGCGTGCTGCTCGCTGACCCGGGCGCAATCGGCAGGTTCGCGGAACACCGCGTGGTCCTGCCCATCGTGGTAATCACCGAACTGGAGGCCAAGCGTCATCATCCTGAACTGGGGTTCTTCGCGCGCCAGGCGCTTCGGTACCTGGATGACCTGCGGATCACCTATGGCCGCCTCGATGATGACCTGCCCGATCGGCGACAGTAGCGGCACCGTCCGGGTCGAGCTGAACCACAGCGACCCCCAGGTACTCCCGCCGGGCTTCCGGCTCGGGGACAACGACACCCGGATCCTCTCCGTCGCCCGCAGCCTGGCCGCCGAGGGCGAGCACGTGGTCCTGGTCAGCAAGGACCTGCCGCTGCGGGTGAAGGCCGCCTCCACTCGGGCTGACCGCCGAGGAGTACCGCGCCGAGATCCCGGCCGACTCCGGCTGGACCGGCATGGCCGAACTCGCGGTGACCACCGCCGACATCAGCGGAGCTTTACGAGATCCGGCACGCTCGACTGCCCGGCCGCGCGGGACCTGCCCTGCCACACGGGCCTGGTGCTGACCGCCGGCGGGAGTCGGCGGCGGCAGCGCGCTCGGCCGGGTGCTGCCGGACAAGTCGGTGCGCCTGGTCCGCGGCGACGCGCAGGCGTTCGGCCTGCGCGGCCGGAGCGCGGAACAGCGGGTCGCGCTGGAACTGCTGCTGGACCCCGAGATCGGCATCGTGTCGCTCGGCGGCCGGGCGGGCACCGGCAAGTCCGCGCTCGCGCTGTGCGCGGGCCTCGAAGCGGTGATGGACCGCCGCCAGCACCGGAAGGTCGTCGTGTTCCGCCCGCTGTACGCGGTGGGCGGCCAGGAGCTTGGCTACCTGCCGGGTTCCGAGGCCGACAAGATGAACCCGTGGGCACAGGCCGTCTACGACACCCTGTCCGCGGTCACCTCGCAGGACGTCATCGAGGAGGTGCTCGGCCGGGACATGTTCGAGGTGCTGCCGCTGACCCACATCCGCGGCCGCTCGCTGCATGACTCGTTCGTGATCGTGGACGAGGCCCAGTCGCTGGAGCGCGGCGTGCTGCTCACCGTGCTGTCCCGGATCGGCTCCGGGCTCCCGGGTGGTGCTCACCCACGACATCGCCCAGCGTGACAACCTGCGGGTGGGCAGGCACGACGGGGTGGTGGCGGTGATCGAGAAGCTCAAGGGCCACCCGCTGTTCGCGCACGTGACGCTGGTCCGCTCCGAGCGGTCGCCGATCGCGGCGCTGGTCACCGAGATGCTGGAGGACGTCACGCTCTGAGCCCTTGCGGCACCGCATCCCTGGCCCGCACGCGGAGCAGGCGGGCTGAGCCGGGGCTCGCCAGGTGAATCGCTTGGTTATTACCATGCGTATTTATGAAACGCACTGACGGTGAGCGGAGTACCGTACGTCAGTTATGAACAATTTGTCACTAGCAAGTGACAATCTGGCACAGATCGCCCTTTCCACCACCACACCGGTCTCGGTGATCATGCCGGTGCGCAACGAGGAGCGCCACCTGGCAGAGGCGGTCCGGCATGTGCTCGCCCAGGACTACCCGGCGAGGCATCGAGGTGGTGCTCGCGGTCGGGCCGTCCAGCGACAGGACCGCGCGGATCGCCCGCGACCTGGCCGCGGCCGACCCGCGGATCACCGTGGTGGACAACCCGAACGGGCGGATCCCGGCGGGCAACAACGCGGCCATCAAGGCGTCCCGGTTCCCGATCGTGGCCCGGGTGGACGGGCACGCGCTCCTCTCGCCCGGGTACCTGCAGCTGGCGGTGGAGATCCTGGCGGAGACCGGGGCGGACGACGTCGGGGGGATCATGGCCGCCCGCGGCGTGACGCCGTTCGAGCAGGCCGTGGCCTGGGCCATGACCTCACCGGCCGGCGTCGGCCGTGCCGCGTTCCATACCGGCGGCCAGGCCGGGCCGGCGGACACGGTCTACCTCGGCGTGTACCGCCGCGTGGCGCTGGAGCGGGTCGGCGGCTATGACGAGGCCTACCAGCGCGCCGAGGACTGGGAGATGAACCACCGGATCCGCCAGGGGGGCGGGCTGATCTGGTTCGATCCCCGGCTCAGGTCACCTACCGGCCGCGCGGCCGCGTGCGGGCCCTGGCCGGCCAGTACTTCAACTACGGCCGCTGGCGCCGCGTGGTCAGCCGGGAGCATCCTGGCACGGTCAACCTCCGCTACCTGGCGCCGCCGGCCACGGTGCTGGCGATGGCTGCCGGGCTGGTGGCGGGTGCGGCCGGGCTGGCCGTGGCGCTCGCCGGGCCAGCCGAGCCGGAGCGGGGGCGCCGGGGCTGGCCTGGCTGATGATGGGGTTCGTGATCCCGGCCGCCTATCTGGCCGGGATCCTGGGCGTGACCGGGGTAGCCGCCCGGAGGCTGCCCGGCCGCGTGCTCACCCGGCTGCCCGCGGCGCTGGTCACCATGCACGTCTGCTGGGGGATCGGCTTCCTCACCAGCCCGCGCCGCCTGCTGCCCGGCCGGGCGCGGTCCCGCCCGGCGTAGCGGGGCGAGACGAGCGGAAGGGCCGGGGATCCCTGCGGATCCCCGGCCCTCCCGTTTTGCTAGCCGGGCGCCTTACCCGATCGTGTAGGCGTACGGGATCGCGGCCAGTTCGTTAGCTCCCTGCTGGCCGTACGGCGGGACATTGGTGAGGAAGTCATCGACGTACAAGGTGCCGGTGACCTGTGTCCCGGACGAGCCGGACGGGGTGATCGTGACATTGACCGTCGCGGTCTGGCCCGGGTTGATGACGACCGGCGAGAAGGTGGTCGCCGGGTTGGTCGCCGCCAGCTCGAGGTCGCCGGTGCTGGAGGTTATGGCGCTGTCGAACGCCTTGGCGGTGACATCCATCGTCATGCTCACCGTGCCCGCCGGCGCGCCGGACGGGTACGGCCCGATCTCGCTCGGTGTGGCACTCCAGAACCCGTCCGCGAGGTTCCCGGCCGGCGGGGTGTAGGACCCGGTCGGCGAGGTACCGATGCTGCTGACCAGGTCCGGGTCCCCGGCGTTGGGGTTGTAGTCGAACTCGACCGGCAGCGAGGCGGTGGCCGCCACCTCGACCGATGACGCCTCCGTCGGCATGAACCACTGCGGCGAGCCGACCGTCAGCGGCAGCGCGAGCCCCATCGCCTGGCTGAACGGTGCCAGCGCGAGCGTCGTCGAGGAGGACAGCCTCGGGTCGACGAAGAAGTCCTGCGCCTGGTCGCCGGTGTTGGTGATGCTCACCGGGACCGTCACCGGCGCGCCCGCGGGCAGCGTGACGCTGGTGTTGTCGGGCATTCCCGCGGCGCTCACGTTCACGTTGTTGAACGCGATGTTGCCGGTGAACGGCTGGGACACCTCGTCCCCGACGACCGGTTCGGCGAAGTCGACGACCAGCGTCCAGGTGCCCTGGATCGGGTTGACCGACCAGGCCGTCAGTGACGTCGTCTGGCTGCCGTTGATGGAGTTCTGGCCGTAGCCGCCCACGTTGCCGTTGGGGTCGACCAGGTAGGCGCCGACCGGGTCACCGGCGTCGTTGGTGAGCGACACATTGGCGGTGATGTCGTTCACCCCGGCGCCGACGTTGAACTCGTAGTAGTCGACCTGGCCCTCGCCATTGGGCCGCCCGTTGCCGCCGTTCAGCACGCCGCTGAACGTGCCACCCCCGGGCACGTTGACCTCGCTGCGCAGCGTCACCGGGATCGTGGTGGCGGTGGCGGTGTTGAAGGCGGGGGTGAACACGATCGAGGCCGAGGTGTCACCCGGGGAGGACGGCGTCCGTGCCGTCACATTGATGGTCTTGCTCGCGCCGGGCTTCAGCGCCACCGAACCGGGGCTGACCGTGCCGAACTGCTTGTACCGCTGCGTCGCGACCCGCCACGGGATAGCGCCGTTGGTGCCATCCGACGAGGCAACGTCGCTGAAGATCACACCGGTCCAGGTGCCGCCGGCCGGCTTGGTCACGTCCACGTTGCCGAAGTTGCCCACGCCCTGCGGCAGCGAGTTCCCGGCGAACTGGCCGTACGGGTTGATCAGGATCAGCCGGACCCGTGCGTTGTTCCCGTCGGCCGGGTTGCCCGGGTAGGCGATCGAGGCATCCAGCCGGTTCTCGCCGTGCGTGACGTTGAAGGTGAAGGTTGCGTAGTTGTTCGTGATCCCCTGGTAGTTCACGAACTGCGGGCTGCTGCTGTCGCTCAGGGTGACGCTGCCGGTCTGCACGTTCCGGTCCGGCCCGAACGTACGGCCGATGATGCTCAGGTTCTCCCGGGTGGCACCGGTGTTGGTGATGGTCACCGGGAAGTGCTCCAGGGTCCCCGGCAGGGCCACGGCGTTGATCTGGCCGACGGACTTGAGCAGGGTAGACCCGGTCGGCGCGGGCGTGCCGTCGGCCGTATGGATCGACTCGGCGAGCTGGACGGCCTTGTAGGTGTTGACCAGCCCGGTGCCCTGCTCGGCCGCCGGAGCGCCGAGGTCGGTGGCGGTGCTGACCAGGATCTGCTTGACCAGGGCCGGCGTCGGGGTGGCGCCGCCATGAGTCTGCCGGTAGGCCTGGATGACCAGTGCCGCGGCGCCCGCCACGAACGGCGCGGACTCGCTGGTGCCACCGGCCTCCTCGACTTGGGAGGACTGGCCCTTGAGGTTGACGCAGCCGGCGAAGACCGGGCTCGCGTCGCAGGAGGCGAAGCTCAGGTCACCGGGCGCTACCAGGTCGATCGTGCGGCCGGACTCGGTGAACCCGCTGGAGGACAGCGAGCTGATGTTGTTGTTCAGCCAGTGCTTGGTGGAGAAGTAGTCGATCGCGGAGTAGTTGGTCTGCGCGTAGAACTGGAACTGGGTGGATGCGCCGACCGAGATGACGTTCGGGTCGGTGGCCGGTGAGCCGATCGTGTTGGTCGAGCCCGCGTCGCCGGACGAGACGGTCACCACCACGCCGGCGGCGACGGCCGCGTCGTCGAACTGCGTGATCGCGTGCAGCGTGGGCACGTCGGGGAACGGGTTGCCGCCGAAGGACTGGTTGAGCACGTTGACGTGGTCGGTCTCCACCGCGTAGTTGATGGCCTGCAGGAAGTTGGACGTGGTGGTGTCCTCGAACGTGCCGAACACGTCCAGGCCCACCATGCTCGCGCCCGGTGCCACGCCCTCGATCCGGATGTTGCACGCGGTCGGGTCGGGCTGGGCGGAGAACTGCGACACGTCGTAGGTGTGCAGGCCCTGCCCGGCGATCGTGTTCGCGTCGAGGAACGCCTCGTCACCGCTGGTCGGCTGGCCCGGCCCGTCGCCGGTGAAGTCCTCGTAGTCGACGAAGGCCGAGGCGTTGTCCGACCGGATGAAGTTGATGTTGTTCGGGTCGATCCCGTCGGCGATCCAGGCAACCTTCACGCCGGCGCCGGTGATGCCCAGCGACCGCGCGGTCGTCGCACCAGGAGTGTCGGAGTCGGTGTGGGTCAGCGACAGGCCCTCGGGGGCGAGCTGGGGCGTGGTCGCGCTGCAGGCGCCCGGGATCACGTTCGTGCTGAGGTTGCTGGTGTTCGCCGCCCGCGGCTTGGCGCGCTTACCGGCCGGTGCGGCCGGCAGGCTTGGTGCCGCGCCGTGGATGATCCCGTCGGGGATGACCTCGGCCACCGCCGGGTTGGCCTTCAGCCGGGCCACCTCGCCCGCCGAGACGGTCGCGGCGAGCGCGTTCACCAGGCGGTAGGTCTTCAGGTGCGCCGCGTGCACCTGGCGCAGTTCGGTCACGATGGGCGCCTGGGCGCTGGCCACCGCGCCGGCCCGGGCCACCGCGGCGTTGCTGCCCACATGCGCCGCCGCGAACTGGTGCTTCATGATCACGACGACGGGCTTGCTGGCGTTCTTGGACAACTGGGCGGCGAGCGCCGGGGTCAGCGGCTGCTGCGCCACACTGACCGCTTGCGTGCTGGCGGCCGCCGGGGTCCCGGCGGCCATCATGGCCTGCGACGCCACGAGGGCGGGAACGGATACGGCTACGAGAAGGGACAGGGCCCGGTTCCGGGTACGCGCTGGCCGCGCTGCCCTCGGCATGCGTCGTTGCATGAACATCCTTAGAACGGGCGGCGACATGCGTCAGCCGCTCACGGCTTTTTCGCGGGGGAACGATGTGGACGCTAACACCGAAATTTTTACTTGGAAATTTCCAACGCTATAACTTTTAGATAACATCAAGCCCCCCAGGGCTGGGTCTCGTGCAAACCGATGGTCACGAGAGCCACAACAGTTACAAATAAGAAGTTAAACACCTAACCGGTCAGCGGGCGTCATTTCTCCGATTTCCGGCGGCCAGCGGGCCGCGGTGCCCGTGCGCTGAACCGGGCAAGCGGCATGATTTCCCCCCGGTTTCCGGTGAAGCGGGCCGCGGGCCGGTTGTTACGGCCGGAACGAGCCGGTAGGCGCGTCGCGGAGCATGGCCTCGGCGACCGCCAGGTCCCGCGGGAAGGTGATCTTCAGGTTCCGCTCGCTGCCCGGCACGACGTGCACGCGGACGTCGGGCAGGTAGCGCAGCACGATCCCGCAGTCGTCGGTCGCGGCCAGGTCGCCGAAGCCAGGGTCCGCGGCCGCCAGTTCGTGCGCCCGGCGGATCACCGACAGCCGGAAGCCCTGCGGGGTCTGCAGCCGCACCAGGCTGTCCCGGTCGCGGCATGGCCGTCATGATCCCGTCGCTGACCACGGCGATCGTGTCGGGCGAGGGCACCGCCACGCCGACCGCGCGGTGTGTCGCGAGCGCTGCCGCGCAGTCGGCGATGATCCGCTGGTCCACCAGGGGCCGCGCCGCGTCGTGGAACAGCACGTCGCACTCCTCGTCGCCGAGTGCTCGGATGGCGCACCGGGTGGACTCGACCCGGGACGCCCCGCCTTGGATGACCCCGGCCAGTTTGCGGTAGCCGCCGCGCCGCGAGCACCTCGCGCACCTGGGCGGCGTGCCCGGCCGCCATCACCACCAGGACCGAGTCCACGGCCGGGGCGGCTCGAAGGCGGCCACCGAGTGCTCGACCAACGGCCGCCCGGCGAACGGCAGCAACTGCTTGGGGACGCCGGTGCCGAACCGCTCACCCGTGCCACCCGCCAGCACCACGGCGACCGTACGCATGAGCGGGACTCTACCCGTGCCGCGCCGGCCGCACCTGCGCGGGCCATCCCCGGCTCGCCCCGCCCCCGCGCTCCGCCCCCGGCGTTACGCTGGAGCCTCTAGCACGACTGTGTAACGAGGGGGGTCGCTTCAGGTGATCGGGATGGTGCTGGCCGCGGGCGCCGGGCGGCGGCTGCGGCCGGACACCGACGCGCTGCCCAAGGCGCTGCTGCCGGTGGCGGGCGACGACCACGATCCTGGACATCGCGCTGCGCAACCTGGCCGCGGCCGGGCTCACGACGTCGTGGTCGTGGTCGGGCACGCCGGCGCAGGTCGATCGCGGGCCGGGCCGCCGCGCTGGAGCGCGCGCACGGGGTGAGGCTCACGCTCGTGCACAACGACCGGGCCCTGGACTGGAACAACGCCTACTCGCTGTGGCTGGCGCGGGAGCACCTCGCCCGGGCGCGCTGCTGGTCAACGGCGACACCGTGCACCCGGCGAGCGTGGAGAAGACACTGCTCGCCGCGCGCGGCGCGGCCGGGGTGATCCTGGCCCTCGACGACGTCAAGCCGCTGGCCGACGAGGAGATGAAGGTCGTGCTCGACGAGCGCGGGCTGCTGGCCAGGATCACCAAGCGGATGGACCCGGCGCTCGCCGCACGGTGAGTACATCGGCGCCACGCTGATCGAGGCCAGGCGCCGCGGCGCGGCTCGCCGACGCGCTGGAGGCCACCTGGCGGCGCGATCCCGGGCTGTACTACGAGGACGGCTATCAGGAGCTCGCCGACCGCGGCGGGGAGATCGCGGTCGCGCCGATCGGTGACGTGGACTGGGTCGAGGTGGACAACCACGACGACCTGAGCCGGGCCCGGGAGATCGCCGGCCGCTGCTAGCCGGTAACTCGCAGCCTAACGCGCGGAGTTCCGCGCTGGAGTCACGCCGATATCCGCTCCTGGGAGCCGCCACTCTCCGGAGGCTCATGCCGCTGCTCGCCCGGCTGCTCCCTGCGCCGCTCGCCGTGGATGTCCGCCGCGGCGCCATCGCCGAGCTCGGCGCGCTGCTCGCTGACCGCAGGATCGCGACCCGGGGCGGGTCGCGGTCGCGGTAGGGCCCGGCCAGCACGGCGACGGGATCACCGCCCGGATCCGGCGTCGACGAGGCCGAGGTCTTCCGGGTCGAGGACGGCCACCGTGGACAGCGCGGTCCACCTCGGCAAGCGGCTGCGGGCCGGCGCCTACGAGGCGGTGGCGGGCATCGGCGGCGGCCGGACCATCGACGTGACCAAGTTCGCCGCGCACATGGCCGGCATCCCGATGGTGTCGGTAGCCACGAACCTCGCCCACGACGGCATCGCCTCCCCGGTCAGCTCGCTGGAGCACGAGTCCGGCAAGAGCTCCTACGGCGTGGCGCCGCCGGTGGCGCGTGCTGGTGGACCTCGACAGCGTCCACGCCGCGCCGGCCCGGCTGGTCCGGTCCGGGATCGGCGACGTGGTCAGCAACCTTGTCCGCGATCGCCGACTGGGAGCTCGCCGCGGCGGAGGCGGTGAGCCGATCGACGGCCTCGCGGTCACCCTGGCCCGCTCCGCGGCCGAGGCGGTGCTGCACCAGCCGGGCAGTCGAGTCCGACGGGTTCCTCACCGTGCTGGCCGAGGCGCTCATCCTGTCCGGGATGGCGATGACCGTGGCCGGTTCCAGCCGCCCGTGCAGCGGCGGCGACCACGAGATCCTGCACGCGATCGACCAGCTCTACCCGGGCGCGGGCACGCACGGCGAGCTGGCCGGCGTGGGCGCGCTGTTCTGCACCTTCCTGCGGGCGACGACCAGGCACGACGGCGCTGCTGTCGGCCTGCCTGGCCCGCCACTGCCTGCCGCGTCACCCCGGCCGACCTGGGCCTGTCGCTGGCCGAGTTCACCAAGGCGGTGCTCTGCGCGCCGGCCACCCGCCCCGGCCGCTACACGATTCTGGAGCACCTCGCCCTCACCGAGGCACAGGTGGCCGCGCGAGTGGAGGAGTATGCCCAGTCCTTCGCTGGCTGAGGTCCGGGCGACCGGCCAGCCGCCAGGCGATTATTCGCCGGCTTAACGATGAGCACTGGGCTGGCCGGGCCTACATGCGGCGGGTGTCACCCGGGGCAACCTGGATCTTCGCCCGCCTGGGCTGGTCCGCCGAACGCGGTCACGGCTGGATTCATCGTGTGCGGGGTGGCGGCGGGCGCCGTCGTGGCGCTGGGCGGCCTCGGCCAGCGCGATCGCCGCGGTCGTGCTGGTCCAGGCCTACCTGCTGCTGGACTGCGCCGATGGCGAACTCGCCCGCTGGAGCGGCCGGACCTCGGTCACCGGCGTCTACCTCGACGGGATCGGCCACTACCTCGGCGAGACCGCGCTGCTGGCCGGGCTCGGCATCCGGGCCCAGGGACACCTGACGCTGACCGGCGGGTACGTGACCGTGGGGCTCGCGTCGGCGCTGCTCGCGGCTCTGGTCAAGGCGGAGACCGACAACGTGATCGTGGCCCGGGCCAAGTCCGGCCTGTCCGGGGCGCACGATGACGCGGCGCTGGCGCCGCGCGCGGCGCGGGCTCGCCCTGGCCCGGCGGCTGGCCGCGGCGCTCCAGGTGCACCGGACCATCCAGGCCGTGGAACTGTCGCTGCTGATCCTCGTGGCGGCGGTTATCGACGCGATCCACGGTGGCCTGACCGCTACCCGGGTGCTCGTGATCGCGTGCCTGATCATCGCGGGTCTCATGGTGCCGGCCCACCTGCTGGTCGATCGTCGCGTCCCGGCGGCTCAGTGACGTGAAGCTTTCTGCGTGATCTTGACGATGGGGGACAGGCCAGCCGGAGTTGGAGCGGGCGATTGAGAGTGCGCTTGCGCAGCGGGACGCCGAGGTCGAGGTCGTTGTGGTGGGGAACGGGGCCGATGTGGTGGCGCCAGGCGGGGTCATGGTGGTCAGGCTGGCGGAGAACGTTGGGGTGGCCGGGGGGCGGAACGCGGGGGTGGCGGCGGCTGTGCCGGGGACGTGGTGCTTGTTCCTCGATGACGACGGGTGGTACCCGGGCCCGGACGTGGCGCACTATGTGGCCGAGCGGTTCGCCGCGGAACCGGGGCTCGGGGTGCTGTCGTTCCGGGTGGTGGATCCGGGCACCGGGGCCGGGGCGCGCTGGCACGTGCCGCGGCTGCGCGCCGGCGACCCGGCGCGGTCCTCGGTGGTGACCACGTTCGCGGGCGGGGTGTGTGCCGTCCGCAGGTCGGCGTTCACCGGCGGCGGGCGGGCTCCCGGAGGCGTTCTTCTACGCGCACGAGGAGACCGACCTGGCGTGGCGGCTGCTGGGGCTGGGGTACCGGCTGGAGTATGACGCCGCGGCCCGGTGTGCCACCACGCGCAGCCGAACGCCCGGCATGCCGCGTTCTACCGGCTGGACGGCCGCAACCGGGTGCTGCTCGCCCGGCGGAACCTGCCCTGGCCCCTGGCCTGCGCCTATCTGCTGGACTGGTTCGCGCTCACCGTGCTGCGGGAGCGATCGGGGATGCCCGCGGTGCGCGCCTGGACATCGCGGGTTCGCGGCGGGCTGGCGGATGGATCCCGGGGGAGCGGCGGCCATGTCGGCACGCACCGTCTGGCGGATGACCCGCGCGGGCCGCCCGCCGGTCATCTAGCGGAGGCCGGCGGTTACCTGCCATGGTCGACCCGGCCGCAGCCGGTGACCTGCGTGCCCGTCCGGCACCGATACCGGGGTAGCGGCTAAGATCGCCCTCGCTGGAGGGTGCATGTCGATGCTGACGCTGAGGCAGGTACCGCCGAGGACCCCGCGCCGAGCCGGTTCGACTGGCCGTCGCCCACGATGGTCCCGCGGTCCTGGATGACCGCCCTGTTCGCCGCATCCGCGGCGTACGCCGCGGTGATGGCCCTGGTGACCACCCATCCCTGCACCGGCTGTGGGGGATGTTCGCCGCCTGCGCCTACCTGCTCGCGGCCATGGCGGTGCTGGCGTGGAAGTCGCGCGGGCTGGACGCGGCGCTGCTGGTCAGCCTCGGCGGGGCGCTGGTCGTGCCGCTGGGCCTGATGGCCGCCGCCCGGCTGCAGCAGCCCGAGGTACGGGTGATCAACAAGTCGGCGATGCTGCTGCGTCCACCGGCACCCCGTACCTCGGGCCGGCCGCGCTGGCCGCCGCGCACAGCCCGAACATCTTCGACCCCTACCTGCCGCTGATGACGCTGTTCGGCATGCCGCGGGCCCTGCTCGGCTTCTCGGTGCTGACCGACCCGCGGATCTGGTTCGGGGTCGGCTTCGTGATCGTGTTCGCCGCGGCGCTGGCCGTCGTCGGCGTCCGGGACGTGGTGCGCTGGACCGTGCTGGTGACCGCGTCGCCGGTGATCGCGTTCTCGCTGGCCGTGGGCGGCACCGACGTGCCCGTCCTCGCCTGCCTGTGCCTGGGCTTGGCGCTGCTCTGGCGGCGAGCCGCACGCCGTTGCTGGCCGGCCTGGCCCTGGGCGTCGCCGCCGCCATGAAGGCGACCGCGTGGCCCGCCCTGCTGATAGCGGTGGTGCTGCTCGCGGCCAGGGACGGCAGGCGTGCCGCCGGGATCATGACCGGCGACCGCGCTGGCGGTGTTCGCCGCGATCGTCGGACCGGTGGCCATCCTGGGGCCGAACGCCCTGGTGCAGAACACGATCTCGTTTCCCGCTCGGCCTGGCCAGCATCAAGTCCGCGGCGGTCAGCCCGCTGCCGGGCCGCCTGCTGGCCGAGACCGGGCACACCGGGCACCTCGTCGCGGTGGCCCTGCTCGCGCTGGCCTGCCTCGGCATCATCGTGTCGCTGGTCGTCCGGCCGCCGCGCACGGTGCCGTCGGCGACGTGGCGCCTGGTCATCGGGCTCAGCCTGATGTTCGTGCTGGCCCCGGCGACGAGGTTCGGCTACTTCCTCTACCCGGCGGGCTTGCTGGCTTGGCTGGGCATCTCCTGGCTCGGCAGCCGCGGCGCGGGCGGGGATCCGCCGGATTCGGGCGCGGCCAGGTCGGCGAAGGCCGCCGCCCAGCCCGCGTACCAGTCGGCGAACCACGGCACTTCGGCGGCGAGCGGGACGATGTACTCGACCGTCTGCACGTAGTAGGCGCGCTGCCTGGCTTCCGGCAGATTCCGCAGCGTCTGGGCGTTGCTGGCCCGGTCGGCCAGCTTGACCAGGATGGCGTCAGGCGGGGCGTGGCGCAGCCCGCGCAGGTACTCCTCCTTGACACTGGCCTTGTCCTGGCCCGGCCCGGGCTCCGGGATCGTCACCCAGCTCACCAGTTCGGCGACCCGCGGGCCGAAGGCCGCGCTGACGTCGTCCACCGCGGCATCGGTGTCCTCCACCACGTCGTGCAGCACGGCGGCGCAAAGGATCTCGGGGGTGGTCACCCCCGCGCCGCGGACCAGCACCTCCAGCGCCTCCAGCAGGTGCTCCAGGTAGGGCGCGCCGGTCGGGCGCTGCTGGTCACCGTGATGGGCGCTGGCATAGCTGACCGCCTCGATGCAGCCGCGCCAGAGTGTCCGCGGGCAGCGCCGCGCGGAGCCCGGGCTCGGCCTGCTGCCAGGTGTGCCAGTTGGTGAAGAGCTGCACGTGATCAGTTGCCGAACATCGACGGGGCTGTCCGGGCCGATGAAGGCGGACGACTGCTTGCAGATGTTCGCCGAGCCGTTGACGCCGCCGTAGTTCTTGCTCAGCGTCGCTGCCGTCGGGCCCTTGGCCTTCTTCTTCGACTTGTGCGCGACGCCCTTGAAGCCGGAGCCGAGCACGAGGTCGAGGGTACCGCCCTTGAGGCTGGTCACCTGCTTGGCCTGAGCCCCGGGGATTTCCTGCTGCAGCGTGTTCACCTGGGGCATCTGCGCGGCCGAGGCATACTCGATGGTGGTGCTGCTGACGGGGGTCGCGTTGCCGGTGCCGGCCACCTTGAAGCCGCGGGCGGTCAGCTTGCTGGCCGTGATCGCCGCGAGCCCTTCCTGGTCTGTCCCGTTGAGCACCTGGAGTTGTACCTTGCCCGGCTTCACCGTGGGCAGCGGCTGCGCCTTGGCGTGGGCGGCCCGCCGTGCGGTCTTCAGGATGTGGTTGTCCCGGGCGATCGCGCTGAACAACTCGGTCCGCCGGCGGCTGGCTGAACTCCACCAGGTCGTTCGGGTTGGGCGGGTAGGGAACCACCGGCGCCATGATGAACTGCAGCGCGCTGGTGCTCAGGCCCTTGAGGCTGTTGGCGATCGCGTACATGTCGGTGAGCGTCAGCCCGGAGTCGGTGGTCAGCGAGCTGGCTATGTCGTGCACGAGGCCGTACAGCTTGGTCGGGTCGGACAGCGAGCTGGACCGCTTGATCTCCTGCGCCAGCGACGCGAGGAAGACCTGCTGCCGGTTGATCCGCTGCAGGTCGGAGCCGTAGCCGATGTGCCGCTCGCGGACGAAGGCGAGCGCCTGGTCGCCGTGCACGATGCTCCGCCCGGCCGGCAGGTTCAGCTTCGAGGCGGGGTCCTTGATGGCGTAGGGCAGGCAGACCGGGACGCCGCCGACGTCGTTGACGATCGACTTGAAGCCATCGAAATCGACCTGGACGAAGTGGTCGATGTGGATGCGGGTGATCTGCTCCAGGGTCTTCCACAGGCACGCCGGGCCGCCGTAGGAGAAGGTCGAGTTGAGCTGCTCCAGCACGCCGGGCTGTGCCTGCTGGCCGGGGTGCCCGTTGTCGTCGCGGTCGCACTGGAAGATCGGCACCATCGTGTCGCGGGGGAAGCTGATCACGATCGCGCCGGTATGGGTCGGCGAGATGTGCAGCAGCATCGACGTGTCGGACCGGGATCCCTGGATGCCGCGGCCATACTTACCATGCGAGCCGTTGCGCGAGTCCGAGCCAATGATCAGGATGTTCTCCGAGCCGTTCAGCTTCGGCGGGCGCTTGCCGAGTTCGCCGCTGGTGACGGTGACATGGTGGATGCTGTCGTAGACGTTGCGGTAGGCGGCGTAGGCGCTCAGTGACACGAACGTGATCGTGAGCGTGGCGAGGATGGCGAGGACGCTGACCACCGGGTGGCGGCCGAGGATACGGCGGGTGCGCGTGGGTGGCTGGCTGGAGCGCGCGGCGCGCGGCCGGCGGGCTCCCACGGGTCGGACCGCCCGCGGCCACGACGAGAACGGCCGCTGGCGTCCCCATAGCCGGTGTCGGCGGCGTGGCCGCTGCGTCGCCGCAGCGAGCGCCGTTTCCCCCCGGCGGGGTGCTCGCCAGTGCCTTCAGGATCCTCGTAGCGGCTCATTGCTGCTGCTCAGCGCTCCTCGGCATGAATCGTAGCTCACGCGGGGATCGGGTCCATTGTCTCCGGAGAGGCTTGGGCATGTAGTGATATTAAGGTGAAATCGGTCAGCGCAGCCTCGCTGACCTCGGCCCGCGTCGGTGTGTATGCCCGAGCGGATTCGCTGGTTACCAGCGCGTTCTAGAGTAGGGCACGTGCGCCTGGGACTTCGCCTCACTCTGCGGCAGAACGGCAGCAAGCCTGCCGGTGGCCAGACTGAGGACCAGTCTGCCGCCAGCCAGGGCGAGCATCAGCCTGCCGCCGGGCAGGCCGATGACCAGCCTACGGCCGGAGACCAGGCTGCGGTGAGCCAGCCGGACGGCGATCCCGCCGGGACCCGGTTCGCCGGGCCCGCGGCGGACGAGAGCAGTCCCTGGCCGCAGGACCCGGCCGCCGCCGCATGGCCGGAAGACCCGCGGCTGCCGCATGGCCGGAAGACCCGCCGGCTAGCGCATGGCCGGAAGACCCGCCGGCCAGCGCCGGGCTGGAGGACCAGCCCGGCTCCTGGCCGCAGGACCCGCCGGCCGACGCCCAGACCGAAAGCGTCCCGGCCGTTTCCCTGCCCGAGGACGTGCCCGCCGTCGCCCACGAGGAGTACGTCCCGGCCGTTTCCCTGGACGAGGCCGTGGCCGCCGCCGCGGCGTCCGGGCCCGGCGCGGTGACCTCGGGCCCCCAGACCGCGGTCTTCGGCAGGCTCGCGCGGCAATGGGACCGGATCGGGCTGGGCCCCCGGGCCGGCGCCCTCTGGGCGCGCGGCGTCGTCACGCCGTGGCAGCGCACCATCGGCCGGCTCGGAGTCAGCCGCCTGTGGCAGCCCGGCCCCGGGGTCCGCGAGGCCGCCGACCCGGGCGCGCGAACGCTCGCGCTGGTCACCGCGATGCCGGTGATCCTGCTGGTGTCGTGGCTGGTGCCCGGGCTGGTGCTGTTGCTCGTCCACGCCTTCCTGCCCGCGCCCATGGTGCTGATCGCGGTGCCCCTGGCGGTGGCCCTGGCCATCCTGGCCGCGCGGGAACTTCCCGGCCGCTGGCCGGTGCCCAGCACCGCTCCGGCCGCCACGGGTACGGGGACGCAGGACAAGGATGCCCAGCGGCCGGGCCGTGCGTGGGCCGCCTGGTGGGGGCTCGCGGGCACGCTGGTGATCGCGGCAGGCTTCGCGGTCTGGCAGTTGATGGAGAACTCACCCCAGTTCATCGTGAGCCGGGACCCCGGCGCCTACGCGCAGTTCGCCTACTGGATCGCCGACCACGGCAGGTTGCCCATCCCCGCCTCCGTGGCCGCGTTCGGCGGCACCCACCCCGGCCTGGCCTTCGCCAGCTTCGGCTTCACCACCCACGCCGGCAATGTGGTCCCCGGCCTCACCGCCGGCTTGCCGATCGTCCTTGCCGTGGGAATGTGGGCGCACGGCATATCCGGTGCCACAGTGATCAGCCCGTTGATCGGCGCGCTCGCGATACTCGCCGTGGGCGGGCTCACCGCCCGGCTGGCCGGGCCGCAGTGGGCTCCCGCGGGCGCGCTGCTGCTGGCCCTGACCGTGCCGGAGATCTACACCAGCCGGTCGGCGTTCAGCGACACCCTGGCCCAGGCGCTGATCTTCGGCGGCCTGGCCCTGGTGGTCGATTCGTTCTCGTCGCGGCGGCCGATCACGCTCGCCAGCCTGGGCGGGCTGGCACTGGGCCTCACGGTGCTGGCGGGGACAAGTTTCCTGCTGATACTCCTGCCGGTCATCGTCATCGCCGGGGCGCTGCTGGCGGGCCGCAGGCCGCAGGCCATCCCCCTGGCCGCCGGATGGCTGGCCGGGCTCATCTGTGGTCTGGCCACGGAGTTCGGGCTGGACGCTCCGGCGCTGAGCAGCACGACCCCATCGTTCAGAATTATCGGCGCCATCGCCGGGGGGCTCGCGGTAGTGACCGCGATAGGCGTAGCCATCGCACTGTTCGGCCCGGCGCGCCGCCGGGCGCGCAAGCTGCTGGCCGCCCGGCCGCTGCGCTGGCTGCCCGAGGCCGGCGCGGTGCTGGTGGTCCTCGCCGGGATCGCGCTGGCGATCCGCCCCTATGTGGAGAAGGTGCACGGGCCCGCCAGCGCGTATGTCGCCGCGCTGCAGCGCCTGGAGGGACTGCCCGTCGATCCGGGGCGGGTGTACTCGGAGAGCAGCCTCTACTGGGTGATCTGGTACCTGGGCGTCCCCGCGCTGCTGCTCGGGCTGATCGGCCTGGCCATGGTCACCCGCATGTGCCTGCGGGCCCTGATCACCTGGCAGGATCCGACCGGCGCGGCCCAGTCGTGGGTCCTGCCGGCCGCGATCATCGGCTGGGGCCTGTTCGCCGCGCTCTGGCTGCCGAATACCGTGCCGGACCAGCCCTGGGCAAGCCGGCAACTGGTCCCGGTCGTGCTGCCCGGGCTGATCGTGCTGGCCGTGTGGGTGGCGGCCTGGCTGATCGGCCGCGCCCATGCCCGCGAGGCCGGCCGGACAGCCGTCGCCCTGGCCACCGCGTGCTTCGTGGTCGCGTTGGGCGTGCCGCCCGCCGCGATCACGTTCGGGATCGCGCTGTCGCGGCCCGCGAACCCCGCGACCCGGCTGGCCCTGTCCGGCCTGGCGTTCCGCACCACCGGCGCGGGAGAGGTCGCCGCGGTGGCGCAACTGTGCGGGGCGATACCGCCGCACTCGTCGGTGCTGCTCCTCGACAAGGTCGCGGCCCGCGCGTTTGCCGAGGTCATCCGGGGCACCTGCGGCGTGCCCACGGGAATCGTCACGGGCGCCGCGACGGCGGACGTGGCCACGGTCATCGGCGGGATCGAACGCGCGGGCCGGCATCCGGCGCTGATCGCGACCAAGCCGGTGGAACTCACCCCTTACGGCGCGTCGCCCCGCGAGATCGTCAACCTGTCCACCCAGCAGGACGAGCACCTGCTCACCAGGCCGCCGACGTCGACATGGCCGGTCCGGTACACCCTGTGGATATCCCAGCCCGGTGGGACGGTAGTCGGATCGTGAGCGCATCCCGTCGCCGCTTGCGGTGCGCACGGGCCCGGCGGGCAGGTGACCAGCGTGATTTGCCTCGGGCTAGCGGAGCCCCTACAGTGAAGAAACACCGACGCGGGGTGGAGCAGTTCGGTAGCTCGCTGGGCTCATAACCCAGAGGTCGCGGGTTCAAATCCCGCCCCCGCTACCAGGAAGTCCAGGTCAGAGGCCTGATCGCCAGTGGCGATCAGGCCTTCTTGATCTTTTGTCCGTGGTTCGTCCGCGAGATCGGGCCGCACAGCCCGGCCGCGAGCGGACCAGTCTGACACTAGAACGGCACCTTGGACCGCTGTCAGTTCTCACCCAACCTGCGGCGTTCTCATTGAGGTTGAGGCAAGTGGGTGGTTTCCCGGTCCAGGTGAGGCACGGGCCGGGTTTCTCACTCTGTCTGCGACACGCGGCGTGGCTTCTCACTCAACTTGAGGCGGGGCGCCTAGCGTTACTCGGTGTGGCGGTGGCGGCGCTCGCTGGTGCTGCCGACCGGGTTTGGGTGGAGTTCCGGTCGGCTGCTGGGGGCGTGCGGTCCGGGCCGTGGCCGGTGATGTGGCCGGCGGCGTTTGAGCTGGCGGTGCCGTGGCGGGGGTTTCCGTCGTTCCGCGGGCAGTCGAATTTCCCGGGCTGGTGGTGGTCGGCGACCACGGGCAGGCATGTGGGGTATGAGTCGTGGCTGGAACGCGACCATGTGATGTTGCTGGATTTCGACCGGGCCGTGACCGGGTTGTCGAGCCAGCCGTTCCGGTTGTCGTGGGACGCCGGGAACGGGTGGTGCGGCGGCATGTCCCGGATTTCTTCGCCCGGCTGGCTGATGGCAGCGGTGTTGTGGTCGATGTGCGGGCTGATGACCGGATCGGGCCGCGGGACGCGGCGGCGTTCGAGGTCACGGCCCGGGCCTGTGACCTGGCGGGGTGGCAGTTCCGGCGGGCAGGCGTGGTGGATCCGGTGCTGCTGGCGAACGTGCGCTGGATGGCGGGTTACCGGCATCCGCGTAACGCAGGCCGGGTCGCGGCGAGGGCCTGCCAGGAGGCGTTCGGTGCAGGGCTGCCGCTGATCGAGGGCATCAGGCTGCTGGGCGACCCGGTGACGGTGGTGGCCGCGGTTTACCACTGGCTGTGGCGCGGGGAACTGGCCGCCGCCGGCCTGGGGCAGGCGCCGTTGTCGATGACCACGTTGATCAGCGCGGCAGCGGCGGGGATCAGGCGCCCGGCGCCGCGGTGCTTGGTGACAGGGCGGGCCGGATGAACCGGCGCCTGGTGGTGCGGGTCGGGGACCGGGTCCGGTCCGGCGGCGCGGACTACCTCGTCGCTGGGCTGGACGGCACGAGAGTGCGCCTGGCTCCGGCTGACGGCGGGGCTGGCGGGCTCCAGACTGTGCTGCTGACGCACCTGCTCGGCGCGGCAGACTTCGCGGTGCTGTCCGCGGCGGGGCCGGGTGCGCGAGTGCCGTGGCTGCCGTGCTGGAGGGCGTCCCGGCCAGGGCCGCCGCGCGGGCGGCATGGTGGGAGCGGCACGTGGTGGAGCTGCTGACCGGGCTGCCCGGACGCCGCCCCTGGGACGGCTGGGCGGGCGGAGTACGACCCGGCCAGCGTGTCGATGCGGACACGGGAGATGACCAAGGCCCGTGAGCTGCGTGAGGGCGGTGAGCGGGTGTCGCTGGGCACTGTGCAGCGGATGCGGCTTCGCTATCAGCAGGCCGGGATCATGGGCCTGGTCGACCGGCGGGCGACACGTGCCTATCCGCCGGGAGGCCGGGTGGATGCCCGGGTCGTCGAGGCAGTCAAAGACGTGATGTCCGCTGCCGCCGGCTCTCAACGGTGACCCGTTCGACGGTGATGCGGCGGGCGGAACGCCAGCTGCGCGAGCGGCACGGCACTGATGCGCCGGTGATGCCGTCGCCGGCGACGTTCTACCGGCTGGTGGCCTCTTTGGAGGCCGGGCGGGCCACGTTCGGCTCGGCTCGCACCCGCCGGTCGCTGGCCGGCCGCCCCGATGGCCCGCATGCGGTGGTGGGCGCGCTGCGGCCGGTGAGCTGATGGAGATCGACTCGACGCCGCTGGATGTGCTGGTGGTGCTGGATGACGGCTCGGCGGACCGGGCGGAGCTGACCGGGCTGGTGGACGTGGCCACCCGCACGATCGCCGCGGTGGTGCCGCGCAGGCCACCAAGGCGGCGGATGCGGGCGCTGCTGCTGGCCCGGGCGCTGACCCCGCAGCCGTTGCGGCCGGGCTGGCCGGATGCGCTGCGGATGGCCCGCTCGGTGCTGCCTTACCCGGCGATGCTCGGGATCGATGAGCGGCTGGCAGCCGCTGCGGCGCAGCCGGTGATCGCCCCGGAGACGATCGTGTGCGACCGGGGCAAGGTTTATGTCTCGGCGGCGTTCCGGTCGGCGTGCCAGTCGCTGGGCATCTCGTTGCCGGCCAGGGCGCACCCGCGGACTCCGACGGACAAGCCGGTGATCGAGCGGACTCTGGGGTCGGTGGCGACCTTGTTCGCCCAGCATGTGGCCGGATACGCCGGGCGCAGCGCGGAATACCGGGGCGGCGATGTCGCCGGCCAGGCGGGGCCTCGCCGTCAGGCGCGCTGCAGGACCTGCTGGAGGAATGGGTCACGGCCTGCTGGCAGCACCGCCCGCACGAAGGGCTGCGTGACCCGTTGTCCCCGGGGGTGGCGCTGAGCCCGAACGAGAAGTACGCCGCGCTGGTGGCCATCGCCAGCTACGTGCCAGTTTGCCTGTCCGCTGATGAGTACATCGAGTTGCTGCCGGCGTGCTGCGGCGGGCGATCGGCCCGGCCGGGGTCCGGATCCAGCCACCGCAGCTATGACGACGCGGCGCTGAATCCGCTGCGGGGACAGCGGTCCGGGGTGGCCGGGCGAGGTCACCGCTGGGAAGTGCATTACGACCCTTACGACGTGACCCCCGTCTGGGTGCGTGATCACTGGAACGGCGGGTGGAATACAGGCGGCCTGGCGGCGCCTGTCCGCCGCCCCGGCGCCGTTCGCCGAAGATGCCTGGCGTCACGCCCGGGAGGTCCTGGCCCGGCGCGGCGGCGACCCGGCCACCGAGGCCGAGATCGCCGCCACCGTCACTGCCCTGCTCGACCAGGCCGCCGGCGGCCCGCAAGCGGACTCGCCGGCTGCAGAGGACCTGCCCCTGCCCGCGGGCTCCGCTGCGGTCAGGGCTACGGCGCGGCGCAAGGACCGCAAGGTCGCGGCCCGGGCCCGCGCGTCGGCCCCTGACCGGCGGGCCGCTCCCGCCGGCATGAGGCCGCCGGGCCCGCCGGGTCAGACGGCCAGG
Source organism: uncultured Actinomycetes bacterium (assembly GCA_963730235.1). Classification (GTDB taxonomy): domain Bacteria; phylum Actinomycetota; class Actinomycetes; order Streptosporangiales; family Streptosporangiaceae; genus DASXKD01. The sequence goes on along the minus strand of CAVSRH010000024.1, from coordinate 47 downwards.
GGCAGCGGGCCAGAGGCGGACCAGGACGAGGAAATCGCTCCCGGCCC